>NZ_SEIZ01000009.1:0-87693 GCF_004634445.1 Bacillus sp. 005/A4HT-01/001 | reverse complement strand
GTGCTTCTCACAGCTGCCTGCCAGAACATGAAGAAGATTGCCACACACCTAGCAAAGCTAGGCTAGGTGTGTGGGAGACCTTTTTCATATTTTTCATTTAATCTCACCTATCATAATGATGGTGAAAATAAAAAAGCTTGTAGAAAAACATGAGTTTCTCTACAAGCTGAGCGCCCTTAAAGGGCGTTCTTTTTATATATACAATAAAATTATTATGTAAACTAAAATATTTTAACTGGAATTATTTTCTTGTTGGTTCATATATCTTGATTTAACGTCGTGTTTTGAGAGAAGAGATTGTATGTCATTCTTTCTACCCAAATAGAGCAAAAAAGAGAATTTAGCCGTCTGAAATGTTCTCATACGACATATGATCATTTTGGGTACAGTCACATGAAGAATCAGGAGAAAACCCTCGGTGAGCGTCAAGCTGATGGCTGTTTACTATGCACATTTTTGAAACACGCTTGATTCTTTTCAACACTGTACAAAACACGTACGGAATGACAAGGAGGTGGTCATTTCTTGTTCAATGTTTCACGTTTAAGAAAAAAGAAGGGGTGAGAAGTAGGTACATGTCAGATTACAACTATGTAGAGGTGCTTCAAAAATCTATTTTGTTTTACGAAGCCCAGCGTTCCGGAAAGCTTCCTGAAAGCAATCGTCTTAACTGGCGAGGGGATTCTGGACTAGAGGATGGGAAAGATGTTGGTCATGATTTAACAGGCGGCTGGTACGATGCTGGTGATCATGTGAAGTTCGGGCTTCCGATGGCTTACTCGGCAGCCGTGCTTGCATGGACAGTCTATGAGTACCGAGAAGCTTACGAAGAGGCAGAGCTGCTTGATGATATGTTAGATCAAATCAAGTGGGCAACCGATTATTTTTTGAAAGCCCATACAGGTCCAAATGAATTTTGGGCACAAGTAGGCGATGGGAACGCGGATCATGGCTGGTGGGGTCCAGCAGAAGTGATGCCGATGAACCGGCCAGCATTTAAAATTGATGAACATTGTCCAGGAACAGAAGTAGCCGCCCAAACGGCAGCCGCTTTAGCAGCAGGTTCAATTATTTTTAAAGAAACAGACGCGCCATATGCAGCAAAGCTTCTCACCCATGCAAAACAGCTTTATGCATTTGCTGACCAATATCGCGGTGAGTATACAGATTGTGTCACCAATGCTCAGCCATTTTATAATTCCTGGAGCGGCTATATTGATGAGCTCATTTGGGGTGGAATATGGCTGTACTTGGCGACAAATGACCAGACCTATTTAAACAAAGCACTAAAAGCAGTAGAAGAATGGCCGAAGGATTGGGACTATACGTTTACGATGTCGTGGGACAATACCTTTTTTGCTTCGCAAATTTTACTTGCGAGAATCACAAAGGAGAAAAGGTTTATCGAATCGACAGAGCGTAATCTCGATTACTGGTCGACGGGTTTTGTTCAAAATGGAAAAGTAGAAAGAATCACTTATACGCCTGGCGGACTAGCGTGGTTAGATCAATGGGGTTCACTTCGTTATACAGCAAATGCTGCATTTTTAGCGTTTGTGTACGCAGATTGGGTCTCTGATCAAGAAAAAAAGAATCGATACCAAACGTTTGCGATCAGGCAAACACACTATATGTTAGGGGATAATCCGCAAAATAGAAGCTATGTCGTTGGGTTTGGCAAAAATCCGCCGATGCATCCACACCATCGAACTGCACATGGCTCATGGTCTAATCAGCTGACAACTCCTTCTTCTCATCGGCACACGCTTTATGGAGCGCTTGTTGGGGGGCCTAATGCACAGGATCAGTATACCGATGACATCTCTGACTATGTATCAAACGAGGTAGCAACAGACTATAATGCCGCCTTTACTGGAAATGTAGCCAAAATGGTGCAGTTGTTTGGTCAGGGGCAGTCAAAGCTGCCGAATTTTCCGCCTAAAGAAAAAGTGGAAGATGAGTTTTTTGTAGAGGCAGCTGTCATGAGTAACGATACAACATCTACTCAGATCAAAGCCATTCTATACAATCGATCAGGCTGGCCGGCAAGAAGTAGTCAATCACTTTCTTTTAGATATTATGTCAATCTAAGTGAGATATTTGCGAAGGGATTCACTGATAAAGATATTCAAGTGACAGCTGTTTACAATGAAGGCGCTTCCTTAACTCCGTTAACGGTGTATGACGCATCATCCCATATCTATTTTACAGAAATCGATTTTACTGGCGTAGCTATTTTTCCAGGAGGCGAATCGCTTCATAAGAAGGAAATACAGTTCCGGTTATCTGCGCCAAATGGTGCGAATATATGGGATGCCTCAAATGATTATTCCTTTCAAGGATTAACATCCAATATGCAGAAAACAGCGAGAATTCCTGTTTTTGATCAAGGTATTTTAGCATTTGGTACGCTTCCGAATAAATAAATATAAAGGGTGAGGACATGACAAATAAAGAACGGTTTTTAGCGCTTTATCATCAAATGAAAAACGATGCGAATGGATATTTTTCAAAAGAAGGCATTCCGTATCATTCCGTTGAGACACTCATTTGCGAGGCGCCTGATTACGGGCATATGACCACTTCAGAAGCTTACAGCTACTGGTTATGGCTTGAAGTATTGTATGGGCATTACACAGGCGATTGGAGCAAACTAGAAGCTGCTTGGGATAATATGGAGAAGTTTATCATTCCAGTAAACGAAGATGGACATGACGAACAGCCGCATATGAGCTCTTACAATCCATCTAGCCCAGCCACATACGCTTCAGAAAAACCATATCCAGATCAATATCCGAGTCAGTTGACGGGTGCTCGTCCTGCTGGTCAAGATCCAATTGATCATGAACTGAGGTCAACTTACGGAACGAATGAAACGTATTTAATGCACTGGCTTCTTGATGTAGACAACTGGTATGAATATGGGAATTTGCTCAACCCATCACATACAGCCGCATATGTAAACACATTTCAGCGGGGTCCGCAAGAATCCGTATGGGAGGCCATCCCTCATCCATCACAAGATGATAAAACTGCCGGAAAGCCCAATGAAGGTTTCATGAGCTTGTTTACAAAAGAAAATCAAGCGCCAGCCGCCCAGTGGCGTTACACAAATGCGACGGACGCTGATGCACGTGCGATACAGGCAATGTATTGGGCAAAGGAACTTGGCTATAATGGGTCAGCCTATCTTGATAAAGCGAAAAAGATGGGGGATTTCCTTCGTTACGGAATGTACGATAAATATTTTCAAACAATTGGAAGCGGCAAGCAAGGTAATCCGTATCCTGGAAATGGAAAAAGTGCATGTCATCACTTAATGGCATGGTACACCTCTTGGGGCGGGGGACTTGGAGAATATGCAAATTGGTCATGGCGTATCGGAGCGAGCCATTGTCATCAAGGGTATCAAAACCCAGTCGCTGCCTACGCTTTATCCTCAGATAAGGGAGGCTTAAAGCCATCGTCACCGACTGGTGCAAGTGATTGGGAAAAGACGTTAAAGAGACAGCTTGAATTTTACGTCTGGCTTCAATCAAAAGAGGGAGCGATTGCAGGAGGTGCTACCAACAGTTGGAATGGAGACTATAGCGCTTATCCAGCAGGAAGAAGCACATTTTATGATATGGCTTATGAAGATGCGCCTGTTTACCATGATCCTCCGTCCAATAACTGGTTTGGAATGCAAGCATGGCCGATTGAGCGTGTAGCAGAGCTTTATTATATCTTTGCAAAAGATGGAGACAAAACATCTGAAAATTTCCAAATGGCCAAATCTGTCATCACAAAATGGGTCAACTATTCACTAGATTACGTTTTTATTGGCACTCGTCCTGTGTCGGATCAAGATGGATATTTTTTAGATGGTCATGGTCAAAGAATTCTAGGGGGGACCAATGTTGCTGTTGCTACGACGAGTGCACCCGGAGAGTTTTGGATTCCTGGGAATATAGAATGGAGCGGTCAGCCTGACACTTGGAGCGGGTTCCAATCTGCAACAGGTAATCCAAATTTAACGGCAGTTACAAAAGATCCTACTCAAGATACTGGTGTACTGGGCAGTCTCATCAAAGCGCTCACATTCTTTGCTGCTGCAACACAGAAAGAGACAGGAAACTACACAGCACTTGGCATAAGAGCAAAAGAGACAGCGGCACAGCTCCTTGAGGTTGCTTGGAATTACAATGATGGTGTAGGGATTGTGACAGAGGAAGACAGAGAAGACTACCACCGTTTCTTTAAAAAAGAAGTGTACTTCCCAAATGGCTGGAACGGAACATTTGGTCAAGGAAATCAGATCCCTGGTTCCAGCACCATTCCTTCTGACCCGCAGCGAGGAGGTAACGGAGTGTATACGAGCTTTGCAGATCTTCGTCCGAAAATCAAGCAAGACCCAGCTTGGTCAGCCCTGGAGAGTAAATATCAATCATCTTTTAATGAAGCAACAGGCAAATGGGAAAACGGAGCGCCAAGTTTCACCTATCACCGTTTCTGGTCGCAAGTTGATATGGCTACGGCTTATGCAGAATACCATCGTCTCATAAACGAATAGAACGTAGTGCAGCTGCCGGCTTTTTTAGTCGGCGGTCTCCTCATAAGATAAATGAAGTGAAAGCAAAGGTGATGTCATTATGGTTAAAAAGAAAGAATTTATGAATCATTCATCGAATGGCGGATCACAGGAACAAGAAAATCAAAGCTGGAGAAAAGAAGCAAATGATCGAATCTTACAACATAGACAAAGAGAGCTTGTCATAAATGTCATCGATAAAGAAAAAAAGCCCTTAGCCGGAATAGAGGTTGAAATAAAACAAATCAGACATGAATTTGCATTTGGTTCAGCAATGAATGACCAAGTACTATTCAATCAAACGTATGCTGATTTTTTTGTTCAACATTTTAATTGGGCTGTGTTTGAAAATGAGGCAAAATGGTATGCAAATGAGCCTGAAAGAGGGAAAATAACCTACGAAAAAGCAGATGCCATGCTGAATTTTGCCAATAGACACCAAATTCCAGTGAGGGGGCACGCCTTATTTTGGGAGGTAGAGGATGCCAATCCAAACTGGCTGAAATCATTACCGAATCATGAAGTATATGAAGCCATGAAAAGGCGGCTTGAGCATGCAGGCAATCATTTCAAAGGGAAATTCCGTCATTGGGATGTAAACAACGAAATGATGCATGGTTCATTTTTTAAAGACCGGTTTGGGAAACAGATTTGGAAATGGATGTATGAAGAAACGAAAAAAATTGATCCTCAAGCCTTGCTGTTTGTCAATGATTATAATGTAATCTCATACGGCGAACATCACGCATATAAAGCACATATCAATGAACTTCGTCAGTTGGGGGCACCAGTTGAGGCCATTGGAGTTCAAGGTCACTTTGAAGATCGAGTGGATCCAGTTGTTGTAAAACAAAGACTAGATGTGCTTGCTGAGCTTGGTCTACCGATATGGGTGACAGAGTATGACTCTGTTCATCCGGATGCCAATAGACGAGCGGATAACTTAGAAGCTTTATATCGGGTTGCCTTTAGTCATCCAGCCGTAAAAGGTGTGCTGATGTGGGGATTTTGGGCGGGTGCTCATTGGAGAGGTGAGCACGCAGCCATCGTGAATCATGATTGGTCGTTAAATGAAGCGGGCAGGCGTTATGAAAAGCTTCTACAGGAGTGGACGACACAAAGAGTGGAAAAAACAGATGCGAATGGCCAAGTGACATGTCCAGCGTTTCACGGGACGTATGAGGTTCGAATTGGTGAAGAAAGTAAAATGTTGCAGCAGCAGACGATTGAACTTGATTCAACTAAACAAACACCGCTTCAACTAGATATCATCGTACCAGTAGAATAAGAGATTGTGAGGAGGAGAATGGAATGAAAAAATGGGTTCAACGAGTGGCTTGTTTTATGCTGCTGATCACTTTATGGGCGGGTTGGTTCACTCTGACTGTAAAGGCCTCCTCCTATGCGCAAACATCTGGTACACATTTTGTATTGAACAACCACCCATTTTACTTTGCTGGCACAAATAATTATTATTTCCATTACAAATCAAAAAAGATGGTAGATGCTGTTTTTGACGATATGAAGGCAATGGATTTAAAGGTTATTCGTATTTGGGGATTTCACGATGGTACCCCTCAAGAAAACTCAGTCTTACAATCTCGTCCAGGTGTTTATGAAGAATCCGGTTTTCAAAAACTAGACTATGCGATTTATAAAGCAGGGCAGGAAGGAATCAAGCTGGTCATCCCACTCGTGAACAATTGGGATGACTTTGGCGGGATGAATCAATATGTGAAGTGGTTTCAGGCAGGATCACATGATCACTTTTATACAGATTCTCGGATTAAAACAGCTTACAAAAACTATGTGCGCTATGTATTAGAGAGAACCAATACGTACTCAGGTGTTCAATATAAAGATGATCCTGCTATCATGACATGGGAGCTCGCCAATGAGCCGCGCGCTCAGTCAGACCCTTCGGGAGATATACTAGTAAACTGGGCAGATGAAATGAGTGCATGGATCAAATCAATTGACTCGAATCACCTTGTTGCAGTAGGAGACGAAGGGTTCTTTCGCATGACAGGTCATGACGATTGGTTTTACAATGGGGGAGAAGGTGTTGATTGGGATCGTTTGACTGCTCTCCCTCATATTGATTATGGAACCTATCATTTATACCCGGATCACTGGAATCAGTCTGCTGCATGGGGAGTGAAATGGATTAAAGATCATATCACCCGAGGAAACGCAATTGGCAAACCTGTTGTATTAGAAGAGTTTGGCTATCAAAATCAAGCAGCCCGTCCTGATGTATATGATAGCTGGCTGAAGACAATTGAACAGCTCGGAGGCGCAGGTAGCCAATTTTGGATTTTAACAAGCATTCAAGACGATGATTCCCTCTACCCGGATTATGACGGTTTTCGAGTTTTAAAGGAGAGCCGGGAGGCAGAAATCATTCGTGAACACGCCAAAAGAATGAATGAAAAGAACTGATGAAGAATGCCTGTTTATAAGGAACTTCATTTGCATAAAAAAATTGGATATGGTATAGTTTTTATGGAAATGCTAACGATTACCGAGACAAGAGTGGGGAAACCCGCTCTTTTGTATTGAACAGGCAATTTTTGTCTCGACATTATTCATCCGTTTTCTGCTCCCCCTGCTCACAATAAAGCAGGGTTTTTATGCAGAATGATTGATAAGAGCGTTTATCGAAAGCACAAGGAGGAAGAGAATGAGCAAAAAAGTAGTGGATATCGTAAGCGACATGGTGCAGCCAATTTTAGATGGCTTACAGCTTGAACTCGTTGATGTTGAATTTGTCAAAGAGGGTCAAAACTGGTTCCTTCGCGTATTTATTGACTCTGACAAAGGCGTCGATATCGAGGAGTGTGCCAAAGTGAGCGAAGCCTTGAGCGAAAAGCTTGATGAGGCAGATCCAATTAGCCAAAACTACTTTCTTGAAGTGTCCTCTCCTGGAGCGGAGCGCCCATTAAAGAAAAAAGCTGATTTTGAAAAAGCACTTGGAAAAAATGTTTTCATGAAAACATACGAACCAATTGATGGTGAAAAGGCATTTGAAGGTGAGCTTACAAGCTTTGATGGTGAGATTGCAACAGTGACAGTGAAGATCAAGACAAGAAAGAAAGAGATCAATATTCCATACGAAAAAATTGCTAACGCAAGATTAGCAGTTTCGTTCAATTAACCTTTTCATTGATATAAGGGGGAACCATAAAAATGAGTAGTGAGTTGTTAGATGCCCTGACTGTTCTTGAGAAAGAGAAGGGCATTAGTAAAGAAATTATTATTGAAGCGATAGAAGCTGCACTCATTTCTGCATACAAGCGTAATTTTAACCAAGCACAAAATGTGCGTGTTGATTTAAACCGTGAAACGGGAACGATTCGCGTATTCGCAAGAAAAGATGTTGTAGATGAAGTGTATGATTCTCGCCTTGAAATCTCTGTAGATGATGCAGCAAATATGAACCCGAATTACATGGTTGGTGACGTGGTTGAAATTGAAGTCACACCAAAAGATTTCGGACGCATTGCAGCTCAGACAGCGAAACAAGTCGTGACGCAGCGAGTGAGAGAAGCAGAGCGAGGTGTGATTTACACTGAGTTTATCGATCGTGAGGAAGACATCATGACGGGAATCGTTCAGCGAATTGACAGTAAATTCATTTACGTGTCACTTGGCAAAATCGAAGCCCTTCTTCCGGTAAACGAACAAATGCCAAATGAGGACTACAAACCACATGACCGCATTAAAGTGTTCATTACGAAAGTAGAAAAAACAACAAAAGGACCACAAATTTATGTATCAAGAACACACCCAGGTCTTTTAAAGCGTTTATTTGAAATCGAAGTGCCAGAAATTTATGATGGTACTGTAGAGCTTAAATCTGTCGCTAGAGAAGCTGGGGACCGTTCTAAAATATCTGTTCGTACAGATGATCCTGATGTTGATCCAGTTGGTTCTTGTGTAGGACCTAAAGGTCAGCGTGTACAAGCAATTGTCAATGAGCTGAAAGGCGAAAAAATTGACATTGTTCATTGGTCTAATGACCCTGTTGAATTTGTTGCCAATGCGTTAAGTCCATCAAAAGTTCTTGATGTCATTGTAAATGAAGAAGATAAGGCGACAACTGTCATTGTCCCTGATTATCAGCTGTCATTAGCCATTGGCAAAAGAGGTCAAAATGCGCGTCTTGCAGCGAAATTAACGAGCTGGAAGATTGACATTAAAAGCGAAACAGATGCAAGAGAACTCGGTATTTTCCCAAGAACTGAAGACTCTGAATCTCTTTTCTTAGAGGCTGAACCAGTAGCTGAGGAATCTGACGAATAAGAGGTGATATAAAAGGTGAAAAGCCGAAAAAAAATCCCGCTTAGAAAATGCGTCGTGACGGGAGAAATGAAACCAAAGAAAGAACTGATTCGCGTTGTTCGT
The DNA here is from genome assembly GCF_004634445.1 of Bacillus sp. 005/A4HT-01/001. NCBI lineage: Bacteria > Bacillati > Bacillota > Bacilli > Caryophanales > Bacillaceae > Bacillus > Bacillus sp. 005/A4HT-01/001. Next base: position 78,716 of record NZ_SEIZ01000009.1, on the reverse strand, counting down.
TCAAAAGAAGGTGAAGTGTCTGTTGACGCAACCGGAAAAATGAACGGGCGCGGCGCTTACCTTTCTCTCGATAAAGAAACCATTCTTGCGGCGAAGAACAAACGTAGTTTACAGCAGCAATTTCAGACACAGATTGACGAACACATTTTTGAAGAATTACTAGAACTAGCTGAAAAGGTGAAAAAACCTAATGACTGAATCTGAATGGTATCCTTTGCTTGGTCTAGCAAATCGAGCTCGTAAAGTCGTGTCAGGAGAAGATCTGGTGATCAAAGAAATTAGACATGCGCGTGCTAAGCTGGTTCTTCTTGCAGCAGATGCCTCATCCAACACAGAGAAAAAGGTATCTGACAAATGCAAATTTTACAATGTTCCGGTTAGAAAAGTTGAAGACCGTTCCGTTCTCGGACGTTCTATAGGGAAGGAAGCTCGCGTAGTTGTCGCTGTCACTGACCAAGGCTTCGCTAAGAAGCTCATAAGCTTGCTCGATTAATTTATTTGGGGGTGAACGAATGGCTAAAGTGAGAGTATATGAATACGCAAAAGCCATAGATGTTTCAAGTAAAGATATTATAGCAGCGCTTAAGGATATGAACGTGGAAGTGAACAACCACATGGCGACGCTTGAAGACGACACTGTGAAAAAGCTAGACGCTATCTATAAAAAAGCCAAAGCAAAAGAGACAGCTAACGAGAAACCCGCAGAACAAAAAAAACAATCATCTAACAAAAACAATGATAGAAAGAAGAATGACGTGCAGAATAATCAATTTAATAAAAACAAAAAAAACAACAACCAAAACAAAAACAAAAATAAACGCGGCGGCAACAACAAGGCGCAGCATCAGCAAGCAAGACCTGTGAAGCCGAAAAAAGAGCTTCCTGAAAAAATTGAATTTACAAATTCAATGACAGTCGGCCAGCTTGCTGACGAGCTTGGCAAAGAAACTGCTGAAATCATCAAAAAACTGATGATGCTTGGTGTCATGGCTACGATCAACCAAGAGCTCGACAAAGATACAGTCGAATTAATTGCTTCTGAATATGGTGTTCCAGTAGAAGAAGTCATCATTTTAGAAGAAACTGAACTTGAAAAGTATGAAGTTGAAGATAAAGAAGAAGATATGCAAGTACGCCCTCCAGTCGTAACGATCATGGGACACGTTGACCACGGGAAAACAACGCTTCTTGACAGCATTCGTAAAACGAAAGTTGTTGAAGGCGAAGCGGGTGGAATTACGCAGCATATTGGTGCATACCAAATTGAAGAAAACGGCAAGAAAATCACGTTCCTTGATACACCAGGACACGCAGCTTTCACTACGATGCGAGCACGCGGTGCTGAAGTAACAGATACGACGATCTTGGTCGTTGCAGCAGATGACGGTGTCATGCCGCAAACGATTGAAGCGATCAACCACGCAAAAGCGGCAGAGGTGCCAATCATTGTGGCTGTCAATAAAATTGACAAACCAACAGCGAACCCTGACCGCGTGATGCAGGAATTAACTGAGCATGGTCTTGTACCTGAGGCTTGGGGCGGCGAAACCATTTTCGTTCCTTTATCTGCAAAAACAGGTGAAGGCATTGACGAATTGATCGAAATGATCCTTCTTGTCAGCGAAGTAGCAGAACTAAAAGCCAACCCAAATCGTGCGGCAAAAGGAACTGTGATCGAGGCTGAGCTTGATAAAGGAAGAGGTTCTGTTGCAACCCTTCTCGTTCAAACTGGTACACTTCAAGTAGGTGACCCAATCGTTGTCGGAAATACATTTGGCCGTGTACGTGCAATGGTCAATGACATCGGACGCCGCGTGAAAACAGCAGGACCATCTACACCTGTTGAAATCACTGGTTTAAATGATGTACCGCATGCAGGGGATCAGTTCCTCGTATTCAAAGATGAAAAAACAGCTCGTCAAGTCGGTGAGGCGCGTGCGTCTAAACAACTTGATGAACAGCGTTCAGACAAAGCGAAATTATCTCTCGATGACCTATTTGAGCAAATCAAACAAGGTGATGTGAAAGATATCAACTTAATCGTAAAAGCAGACGTACAAGGTTCTGCTGAAGCACTGACGGCAGCTCTTCAAAAAATTGAAGTAGAAGGCGTAAAAGTGAAAATTATCCATACGGGTGTTGGAGCGATTACAGAATCTGATATCATTTTAGCAAGTGCTTCTAATGCGATTGTGATCGGATTTAACGTACGTCCTGATGGCAATGCGAAGAGCACAGCTGAAACAGAAAACGTAGATATCCGCTTACACCGCATCATCTACAAAGTCATCGATGAAATTGAAGCTGCGATGAAAGGGATGCTTGACCCTGAATATGAAGAAAAAGTCATCGGTCAAGTTGAAGTTCGTCAAACGTTCAAAGTATCAAAAATCGGTACAATTGCTGGTGGCTATGTCACTGAAGGTACCATTACTAGAGACAGTGGTATCCGCTTAATTCGTGATGGCGTCGTCATCTTTGAAGGTGAAGTCGACGTATTAAAACGATTCAAAGACGATGTGAAAGAAGTTTCACAAGGTTATGAATGTGGTATTACCATTAAGAAATACAATGATATCCGTGAAGGTGATGTCATGGAATCATTCGTTATGCAAGAAATCGAAAGAAAATGATCGGTTATACCGAGTGTGAGTGTATGATCTATGATGCATCCTCACTGAAGGAAAAACGTGCGGTTCTGCAGCGTATCATGACAAGAACGCGCCATAAATTCAATGTGACCATTGCTGAAATGGACTATCAGGATACATGGCAGCGTACTTCGATCGGAATCGCCGTCATTTCCTCCTCCCGGGTTCAAGTGGAAAAGGAACTTCAGCGTGTGTTAAGCTTTATTGATTCTTTTCCGGAAATTGAACGAACGATCACGAAAACTGAGTGGTTTTAATTAGAGGTGATAAGATCATGAGTATGAGAGCAACCCGTGTGGGTGAGCAAATGAAAAAAGAATTAGGCGACATCCTTGGCAGAAAGCTAAAAGATCCAAGAATCGGCTTTTTGACTGTAACGGATGTTGAAGTATCCGGTGATTTGCAAATTGCTAAAGTCTATATTTCTGTTCTTGGCGACGAGAAGAAAAGAGAGGAAACCTTAAAAGGCCTTGCAAAGGCGAAAGGGTATATCCGCTCTGAAATTGGCAATCGAATCAGACTTCGCAAAACACCAGAGCTTCACTTTGAATTCGATGAGTCTGTAGACTACGGTAACCGAATTGAAAGCCTGATTGCTGAACTAAACACAAAAGATCACGAATAAGACGTTGAAATAAGGATAGGCGATGATCGTCTGTCCTTTTTCATCGTTTATGAAAGGAGAGAACGCAGGTGCAAAACGGTGTTCTTTTATTACATAAAGAAAGAGGCATGACCTCTCACGACTGTGTGTTTAAAGTGAGAAAGATTTTACACACAAAAAAAGTGGGACATACAGGGACACTCGATCCAGAGGTTTCAGGTGTTCTGCCTATTTGTATTGGACGAGCGACAAAAATTGTGGAGTACTTAACAGATAAATCGAAAACGTATGATGCGGAAATCACCATTGGATTTTCTACAACGACAGAAGACCAAACAGGTGAAGTAGTAGAAGAAAAAAAGGTGCCGGTACCGATGTCAGAAGATGACATTGATGCTGCGTTGAAACAATTTGAAGGAACCATTGAACAGATCCCTCCGATGTTTTCTGCTGTGAAAATTGGCGGAAAAAAGCTCTATGAATATGCGAGGCAAGGCATTGAAATTGAACGTCCAAGCCGTGAAATTACCATTCATCGCATCGAGCGGACAACACCTGTCACATTTGAAAATGGTAAAGTATCATTTAGATTCACCGTACTGTGTTCAAAAGGCACATATGTGAGAACGTTAGCCGTCGATATCGGAAAAAAACTTGGGTTTCCAGCCCACATGTCTCACCTCATTCGCATAGGATCTGGTGACTTTACGTTAGATGAATGTATCACTCTTGATGAGTTGCGGGAGATCAGCGAGAAAGGAACGGTTGAGGAACATCTTGTGCCGATCGAGCGTGCGCTCAATCATTTGCCGAAATGGGAGATAAATGATACATTAGCAAGTAAAGTGGAAAACGGTGCAGTCCTACCTATGCCTGATGAATTTGCTCATTTTGCAGAGGAAGATCGTGTCGCTGTCTTTGCTCCTTCAGGCCGTTGTATGGCGATTTATATGAAACACCCGACCAAACAGAACCTGATGAAGCCGGCGAAGATTTTATCACAGGACAAGCAATCTTAAAGAAAAGGTGACCATCTCGTGAAGACTATACATATTTCACACCCACATACATTGAATCAAAAGGATCAAGTCCCGTCTGTGATGGCTTTAGGGTATTTTGACGGTGTTCACCTCGGACACCAAAAAGTGATTGAGGCAGCGAAAAACATTGCGGAAAAAGAGGGTTTAGCTCTAGCTGTCATGACTTTTCATCCGCATCCATCACATGTTCTGCAAAAAGCACGTGAACCAAAAGACTTAATCACACCGCTTGAGGATAAGATTGATTTTATCGAACAATTAGGTGCTGACTACTTATACATTGTGCAATTCAGCGAAAGCTTTGCAGCACTGTCTCCTCAAGAGTTTGTCGATCAATATTTGGACGAACTGAATGTGAAGCATGCAGTCGCTGGTTTCGATTTTACATTCGGCCGGTTTGGCGCAGGCACAATGGAAACGTTTGACGAATACGGGAAAGGGCGGATTTCTGCGACCATTGTACCTAAGCTTTCCAACCAAGACCGGAAAGTCAGCTCGACCCTTATACGTTCCGCATTGAAAAATGGAGACGTTGAATATGTGAGTGAGCTTTTAGGGAAACCGTATCAGCTGCGCGGCATTGTGATTCATGGAGATAAACGAGGACGCACGATTGGCTTTCCAACCGCCAATGTTGGTTTGTCTGCTGAATACATCATCCCGCCAACAGGCGTATATGCAGTGAGAGCAGAAGTGAAAGGCAAGGTGTATGACGGTGTTTGTAACGTTGGCTACAAACCAACATTTTATGAAAAACGTCCTGATCAGCCTGCGATTGAAGTGAACCTTTTTGATTTTAACGAAGAAATTTATGGTGAACCGATTAAATTACAGTGGTACAAACGGATTCGCAGTGAACAAAAATTTAACGGTATCCAAGAATTAACGGCTCAAATTAGTCAAGATAAAGAAGAAGCGATTCAGTTTTTTCAAGATCATCTTCATTAAACAAAAAAATCGCAGAAAAACCGCTCTATCATTTGCAAAATCGGCATATTTTTAGTATGATAATTCCTGTAGCTTTAAAACCACTTACTTGGCAGGCCGACTTCACCGACGGTTGCGAGGTAGATGGGGCTAACATGATTTGGAGGTGAAACAGGATGGCTATTACTCAAGAGCGTAAAACTCAATTAATTAATGAGTTCAAAACACACGAATCTGATACTGGATCTCCAGAAGTTCAGATCGCTGTCCTAACAGAATCAATTAACAACTTGAACGAGCATTTACGTACTCATAAGAAAGATCACCACTCACGTCGCGGTCTTTTGAAAATGGTAGGTAGACGTCGTAATCTTCTTACGTATCTACGTAATAAAGACGTAACTCGTTACCGTGAGTTAATTAACAAACTAGGCTTACGTCGATAATCGTAAAAAGCGGGAGGATTCCCGCTTTTTTATCGTATAATCACTAATATTTTATGGTTAAAATGTTGAAAGAATGGCAAAAACCCTTCTACATACAGCTTTCACATTGATATGTGAAAATCATTTTGTTCATAATAAGAAATAACCTAAAAACTTTACGACAAGAGAGGAGTTTATCTCAGAATGGGACAAGAGAAACAAGTCTTCACCATAGACTGGGCTGGACGTCAACTGACAGTTGAAACTGGCCAGCTTGCAAAGCAAGCAAACGGAGCAGTTCTCGTACGCTACGGAGATACGGCTGTGCTTAGCTCAGCAACAGCTTCTAAAGAACCAAAACCACTTGATTTTTTCCCGCTCACTGTAAACTACGAAGAAAGATTATATGCAGTTGGTAAAATTCCTGGTGGTTTCATTAAAAGAGAAGGCCGCCCAAGTGAAAAAGCAATCCTTGCGAGCCGCTTAATTGACAGACCGATCCGTCCACTATTTGCAGACGGATTTAGAAATGAAGTACAAGTCATTAGTATTGTCATGAGTGTGGATCAAGATTGTTCATCTGAAATGGCTGCAATGTTTGGCTCATCTTTAGCTTTATGTGTGTCTGACATTCCATTTGAGGGACCAATCGCTGGCGTGACAGTAGGACGAGTAGATGGAAAGCTAATCATCAACCCAAATGTTGAGCAGCTTGAACAAAGCGATATCAACCTTGTTGTAGCTGGAACAAAAGATGCAATCAACATGGTAGAGGCTGGTGCTGATGAAGTACCAGAAGAAACGATGCTTGAAGCCATCATGTACGGCCATCAAGAGATCAAACGCTTAATCGAATTCCAAGAAGAAATTGTGAAAGCTGTCGGTAAAGAAAAAATCGATATTCCTTTATATGAAGTCGATCAAGCATTAGCAGAGGAAGTAAAACAACTTGCTGAAGCGGATCTACTGAAAGCGATTCAAGTACATGAGAAGCATGCTCGTGAAGATGCCATCAGTGCTGTGAAAAAAGCTGTCGTTCAAAAATTTGAAGAAGAAGAGCGTGACGAAGCAACGATTAAACAAGCGAAGGATGTCTTAAACAAGCTTGTGAAAAACGAAGTTCGCCGCCTTATTACTGAAGAGAAAGTACGTCCAGATGGACGCGGTGTCGATCAAATCCGTCCACTTTCTTCAGAAGTAGGACTTCTTCCAAGAACGCACGGTTCAGGATTGTTTACAAGAGGCCAAACACAGGCACTCAGTATTTGTACATTAGGTGCACTTGGTGATGTACAAATTCTTGATGGTCTTGGTGTTGAAGAGTCTAAGCGATTCATGCACCATTATAACTTCCCACAATTCAGTGTTGGTGAGACCGGCCCAATGCGTGGTCCAGGCCGTCGTGAGATTGGACATGGTGCGCTAGGCGAACGTGCATTAGAGCCAGTCATTCCATCTGAAAAAGATTTCCCTTATACGGTTCGCCTTGTGTCTGAGGTGTTAGAATCAAACGGTTCTACTTCACAAGCAAGTATTTGTGCGAGCACACTTGCGATGATGGATGCAGGTGTTCCAATTAAAGCACCAGTTGCAGGGATTGCAATGGGACTTGTTAAATCTGGTGAATACTACACAGTGCTGACAGACATTCAAGGAATGGAAGATGCACTTGGAGATATGGACTTTAAAGTAGCAGGTACATCTAAAGGTGTAACAGCGCTTCAAATGGACATTAAAATCGATGGTCTATCAAAAGACATTTTAGAAGAAGCACTTCAACAAGCGAAAAAAGGAAGAATGGAAATTTTAGATAGCATGCTGTCAACGATTCCAGCTTCTAGAGGAGAATTGTCACGTTATGCACCAAAAATCTTAACGATGACAATCAATCCAGATAAAATTCGCGATGTCATTGGACCAAGCGGTAAACAAATCAATAAAATTATTGAAGATACCGGTGTGAAAATTGATATTGAACAAGACGGTACAATCTTTATCTCTTCTACTGAAGAAGACATGAACCAAAAAGCGAAGAAAATCATAGAAGATCTTGTCAGAGAAGTTGAAGTTGGTCAACTTTACCTAGGTAAAGTAAAAAGAATTGAAAAATTCGGTGCCTTCCTCGAAATCTTCAGCGGCAAAGATGGACTTGTTCATATTTCTGAGCTTGCACTTGAACGTGTTGGCAAAGTAGAAGATGTCGTGAAGATTGGTGACGAACTACTCGTCAAAGTCACTGAGATCGATAAACAAGGCCGTGTGAACCTTTCTCGTAAAGCTGTTTTACGTGAAGAAAAAGAAAAAGAAGAAAAGCAGTCTTAATGAGAACAAATAAAATGTGTTAGAAGCCAGGTATCCGTGCCAGGCTTCTTTCTTTTCTTGCGCGTAACAATAGTTCTAGCTTGTTTCTCCCCATCATAATTTGTGGTAAAGGGGAGGGACAACCATTGAAAAAAACGATACCATTCTTTGTGTTTGTATTTTTACTGCTCGTGTCATATCAAACGATGAAGCAGCCGGCTGCTGTTACATATATGAATTCAATGAAAGAGCACGCCGAGGTAGCATCTGTTTCAAAAGATATTCTGTATCAAGAGATCGAATCGAAGTCTTCTGACTATGAAGAGAAGCCGCAAAATGCTAAGATTGATAAAGTGTGGAAAAAGATGCCTGGCTTAAATGGACAGACAGTCGATATCGATGCTTCTTACGAAAAAATGAAAAAACAGGGCTCTTTCGATGAAAAGCTGCTTGTTTTTAAAGAAACAAAACCATCTGTCCATTTGCATGAACTTGGTGCTGAACCTATCTATAAGGGACATCCAGATAAAAAGATGAATGCATTCCTGATCAATGTAGCTTGGGGCGACGAGCATTTAACAAAGATGTTGAATACACTAGAAAAGCATCAAGTGAAGGCAACCTTTTTCTTAGAGGGCAAATGGGTGAAAAACAGTTCAGATCTTGCTAAAAAAATCGTGGCAGATGGTCATGAAATTGGAAATCATTCATACAATCACCCGGATATGCGCACACTGACAAGAGAACGAGCATTAGAGCAGATGATTAAAACAAATCGCCAAATTGAAGAATCCCTTGGGAAAAAACCGATATGGTTTGCGCCTCCAAGTGGCAGCTTTAAAGAAGAAACAGTAAAGCTTGCGAAACAAGAAGGAATGGAAACCATTATGTGGACAGTAGACACGATCGACTGGCAAAAACCATCACCAGCTGTATTACAAAAACGAGTGCTTGGGAAAATTCACAATGGGGCGATGATATTAATGCATCCAACAGACGCAACAGCGAGAAGTCTTGACGCACTTATCACTCAAATCAAAGAAAGAGGATATGAATTAGGAACGGTTTCTGACCTCCTAAGTGAAAAAAGACATCCGTGATGCGATCTGTTTGTTGAATAGGAGGAGCAAAACTTGGTCAAAACGTATACATGCCAAAACGGAGTAAGAATTGTACTTGAAAACAATCCCACTGTAAGGTCTGTCGCAATTGGCGTCTGGATTGGAACAGGTTCTAGACATGAGACACCAGAAGTAAATGGGATCTCACACTTTTTAGAGCATATGTTCTTTAAAGGAACAAAGACGAGATCTGCACGTGATATCGCAGAATCCTTTGACCGCATTGGTGGTCAAGTGAATGCCTTTACGTCAAAAGAATATACTTGCTATTATGCAAAGGTACTTGATTCACATGCTGGGTATGCCCTCGATGTGTTGAGTGACATGTTTTTCAACTCTGCTTTTGACGAAGAAGAGCTGAAGAAAGAAAAAAATGTGGTCTATGAAGAAATTAAAATGTATGAAGATACTCCTGATGATATCGTTCATGATTTGTTAAGTAAAGCCATTTACGGTGATCATTCATTAGGTTATCCGATTTTAGGGACAGAGGAAACACTCTCTACTTTTAACGGTGATTCCCTTAGAAAATATATGGATGAATTCTATACGCCGGATCGCGTCGTCATCTCTGTTGCAGGGAACGTCGATGACACCTTCATTCGTGAGGTAGAAACATTATTTGGCTCGTATGAAGGAAAGGGGAAAAAGCAGCCGGTCGAAGCCCCGCAATTCCACTATGACAAACTGACACGCAAAAAGGAAACAGAACAGGCGCACCTTTGCATGGGCTTTAACGGACTTCCTGCTGGAGATCAGGGCATCTATGACTTAATCGTCTTAAATAATGTTCTAGGCGGTAGCATGAGCAGCCGGTTGTTCCAAGACGTAAGAGAAGATAAAGGACTTGCGTATTCTGTATTCAGCTATCATAGTTCATTTGCAGATAACGGAATGCTGACGATCTATGGTGGAACTGGAGCGAAGCAGCTGAACCTGCTATCTGAAACCATCTTACAAACATTAGACGTCTTAAAACGTGAGGGAATTACGCAGAAAGAACTTGAAAACTCTAAGGAGCAAATGAAAGGCAACCTCATGCTCAGTCTTGAAAGCACAAACAGCAAGATGAGCCGAAATGGTAAAAATGAATTACTCCTTGGCAAACATCGTACGCTTGATGAAATTATTGATGAAATCAATCGCGTCTCATTAGACGGCGTGAATAATTTATCGAAAAGAATCTTTACAGAAGATTATGCTCTCTCGCTTATTAGTCCAACGGGTGATGTACCTTCTGCTTAAACAAAAAAAGGCATGTCTTTTTAAAGAGATGCCTTTTTTTCATGCCTAAAGATTAATCAGCTAACTTGTTTTGCAGCTGATGAACAATTTTATTGATTGTCGAAAAGTGCTCTGTCAATAGTTCCTCATCTGCAAATTGAATATCAAAAACCTCTTCTAATTCCAAAATGAGTGAAACTGCTTTAATTGAATCGAGACCGTGATTTGTTAACTCTTCATCTGCACCAATAGAAATCTTGCTATCATCGTCCAAAGAACGCAGGACCAAATCCTTTACTTGACTTGATAGTGAAAGGGCATCCGTCGTTTCATTCATCTGCAACGCTCCTCTTTACAAATTTTCTATTCTTTACATAAATTAACTATATTAGAATGGAAAAACATTGTAAAGCAGTTTCGATATAAATAGGAATTGTTGATCATTCTCTTCAAATGAAAAATTTGGTAGAGTGAGAAGAAAAGAGAGTGGGAAGGATGGATCAATCCATGAATAAAACAGACCTTGTGCAGCACATTCCCTTATTAAAAAAAGCGATCTCCATAGACCAGATTGATAAAGGCTATTCTCGAGATGAAAAATGGGTTGTGACGATGTCATCAGGTGAAAAGTATGTCCTTCGATTCACAGATCAAGACCAATATGACAAAATAAAGACGCAATTTGAGCTCCTTTCCCAATTAAGACGTCACGGTGTTCAGTGTGCTAAACCAGTGAAAATGGGTGTTCTAGATGAAACACAGCAAGTGTACTATATTTTATCGTTTGTAGAAGGTCAAGAAGCAAAAGAAATCATGAGTCAGTTAACAGAAGAACAGCAGTATGCGATCGGGGTAAGTGCAGGACAGGATTTACGAAACATGCATACATACCCAGCGCCATCTCACATCGAACCTTGGGAAGAGCGTGTTGTGAAAAAGCATCATCGATATTTAGCTGCTTATCGGGAAAGCGGTATCTCCATAGAAGGGGATGAAAAAGTTGCGCAGTTTATCGCACAGCACATAGATAAGGTGAAGGGAAGACCTAACCAATTTCAGCACGATGACTTTCATTTAGGGAATATTATTATAAAGAATAATAACTATGCAGGCGTTATTGATTTTAATAATTTTGATTGGGGAGACCCCATTCATGATTTTTATAAAGTAGCTCTTTTCAGTAGAGAAACAAGTGAAGCATTTGCGGCTGGTCAAATAAATGGGTATTTTGATGGGGAAATACCAGCTGATTTTTGGCAGCTTTACTCTGTATATGTCGCAATGAGCATCTTTTCATCGATTATGTGGGTCATTAAATTTGATCCAGGTCAAATGGATGAGATGATCGAAAGACTAGAAAATGTATTAAAAGATCATGATTATTTTCGTCAAATAGAACCTCATTGGTATACGCGTATCACTAGATAACAGTGAAATATAGGACGATTAGGCGGTGATGGAAGTCACTGCCTTTTCTGTTATAATGATACAAATTACACATTGTCATAAGTAGAAACATTTTATATAATCCAAACAAGGATCGAAAAAGTTGTAAAAAAATTCCGTTTTTTGTTGAAAAAGAGCAAAAGGCTGGTGATGGATTGAAACAAATCGACAAAGATTCAAAGCAGTTATGGCGTGTATATTTATGGACACTTTCATTTTTAAAGCCTTATACAGGTAAAGTGATTCTAGTCATTATGAGTGGATTCGTTATTACCTTGAGCGAACTCATTATACCTAAATTTATTCAATATTTTATTGAAACGATTTTGCCAGCAAAAGACTTTTCTAAAATGAATGGATTATTGTTAGGACTGACTGGCGTGATAGCACTTGGTATTATACTGACAGCTGCACGAAATTTATGGCAAAGAAAATTAATCGAACAAGCCTCAAGAGATTCACAATTTGCTGCCTTCCAGCAAATCCGTCAACTCGGTTTCTCATACTACGAACAACATTCTGTTAGTGAAACACTCTCCTTTGTTAACACACAAACACGAGCTGTACAAGAAATTTACAGACGATACTTCCCACAATTTATCAATCAGACACTATTTATCGCCATCTCACTATACTTTATGACACAAATTTCTATCTTACTCACTCTCATCATTATTCCAAGTTTTATTCTCTACTATATCTTTGGCCCTTGGCTTGAAAAAAAGGCAACGATCTACGGAAGACAAAGTGCAGAAGGTTTTCGCACGTTGCAAACAAAATTATACGAAAGTCTTGCTTCAATGGAAGAGCTTAGAATTTTAGGTTATATGAAATGGGACATGGAGCGGATTCAAAAGCTGCATGAACAGGTCCGCCAAGATCATGAAAAAAATGTTTTTTTCGCTTACTTACGAGGAAGCAACCGCAGGCTCACTTATTATATTGGCGCTCTAGCTACATTTGCTCTCGGCATCTACCTTGTAAATAATGGCCAGCTGACGACAGGCGGTTTTGTGGCATATATACTATATTATTTTTCAGCAATGCATATGCTTACTTCTATTGTCACACTTCTAACAGAACAACGAATCTTAACCTTTCAAATTGAACCTTTATATCATTTTATGAAAAAAACACCCGATATTAGAGAGCCTCGTCAGCCTATGCTGCTTGATCAAGTCGAAGGCGATATCGTGTTTCATGACGTTGATTTTCATTATCCCAATCATCCTCCTTTATTAAAGGGGATGAATCTACATATTCGGCGTGGTGAAAAAGTGGCGCTTGTCGGTACGAGCGGTGGAGGGAAAACATCGCTTCTTAAATTAATTGGACGCTTTTATGATCCCTCATCTGGGATGATCACACTTGATGGAGTTGATTTGCGCTGTTTACCTACTAGTCAAATAAGAGGTGCGATGGGGTTTGTTTTTCAAGAAACGTTTTTATTTAATATGAGTGTAAAGGACAATATTCGTTTTGGAGATACAAGTCTTTCAGATCAAGAGATTATTGAAGCCGCTAAAAAAGCTGATTGCGACTCATTTATAAGAGAACTAGAAAACGGATACGACACCATACTTGGGGAAAGAGGATTAAAACTATCTGGTGGTCAAAAGCAAAAGATCGCCATTGCCCGGCTATTTGCTAAAAATCCAAGTGTTGTATTACTCGATGAAGCAACAGCATCTCTTGACAGTGTCAGCGAGCAAAAAGTCCAGCAGGCATTACATCAAACATTTAAGGAATCTACTGTCATTGCAGTCGCACATCGTTTATCTACTGTAAGACATTTTGACAGAATTATTTTGATAGAAGACGGTTGTATGTTAGAAACTGGACATTTTAATGAATTGATGAGAAAAAAGGGACATTTTTATCAATTGGCGTCTGACCGTTCAGAAAAGGAGGCAGGTGTAACATGAGGAAAAATTGGCTGTTTCTTTTGATCACAAAGCAAAAATGGATGCTCATCCTCGCTCTTTTACTCGTTTTGATTGAAGCAGCAGCTAATTTAGCCATGATCGGGCTGCAAAAGTGGCTCATTGACGATGTCCTTTTGAATAGCGGCAATCAACAATTCCCTCATATCTTGATGCTGTTTGCCATCATTTTTCTTGTCTATGTTGTCATGTTTGTCGCCAGCCCATATGTGATGCACAAAAACTACCTTACCATCCACCATTCATTACAGAAAAAGATGTTAGATCAGCTTCAGCAAGTATCGATGAGATCATATAAAATGCATCCAGTTAGTTATTATTTACACAAGCTTAACCAAGATGTAAAGACAGTCGCTGTCACAGCTGCTTTACATATACCGAAGATTGTACAAACCATTTTTATGGCCGTTGTTTTATCGATCATTTTACTATCTGTGAGTCCTGTATTATTTTTCTTGCTTCTTTTTGCAAGCACGTGTTATTTCATTGTCGGTAAAAAAATGGCGAAAACGGCAACAAACATCGCAAAAGAAGTGCAAGAGAGAAAGTCAGATCTATTCGTGCATGTCGAAGAAGGAATTTCTTCTACAAGAGAAGTTGTTGCATTTGATCGACGCAAATGGGAAATCGGTTTGTATAAAAAGCTATTTAACAAGATGATGGATCGTGTCATTAAAGAAGGTAAGTTTCAAAATAAGCTTCTATTTTTAACAGAGCCATTGAAATGGTTTGGAATACTATCTGTGCTTGTGTTTGGCACATATCAAGTAGCAGCAGGAAACATGTCAATCGGCTTATTTGTCGTCATTTACCAATATGCTTCTCAATTAATGAAAAGTTATCAGGAGTTATTCCAGTATGTATTTGAATTTTTCCACCAACGTGCATCTGTTCATCGAATTGCAGACGTACTGCAAATAGAAAACGAAGAAAAAGGAACGAAGCGAATACATTCTGTGGAAGATGTGGTGTTTGAAGATGTTTGTTTTTCTTATGAACAAACATCTAAAGGGGCTTTAAACGACTTGAATCTTCATATTCCAAAAGGAAAAAAAGTGGCCATTGTTGGAGCGAGCGGCAGCGGGAAATCGACTATCTCAAAGCTGGCACTTGGACTTTATCAACCGGATAGCGGAAACGTTTTAGTAAATGGCGTTGAACGATCAGAGATAGAGCCATCTCATTTCTTAAAACGAGTAGCCGTTGTCCCGCAAGAACCCTATTTCTTCCCAGACACCATACGTCTCAATCTCATCATGGGATTAACTGATATTACTGAAGAACAACTTGAACAGGTTTGTGAGATTGCACAAATTCTTCCCTTCATTAAAGGACTTGAAAAAGGATTTGATACAGTCATTGGAGAGAGGGGAATTTCCTTGTCAGGGGGACAACGACAGCGTTTAGCTATCGCTAGAGCGCTTTTAAAACAGGCTGATTTTCTGATATTAGATGAGGCGACATCGGCCCTTGACCGGCAGACAGAAAGGCAGGTTCAAAAAGGGATAGACGATGCAAAAGGAGGAAGCACTTTGCTTGTAATTGCACACAGATTATCGACCATACAAAATGCAGATATGATCTATGTACTTGAAGACGGTGCTGTTCAAAGTTGCGGTACTCATGAGGAGCTGATGGAAGCCTCCTCGCATTACCGCTCTTTATTTATGGCGCAGGTCATCACAGCGTCTTAGTCAGTTTGGTTTTGACCAAAGTAAAGAGTCGATCTAAGGTGCGGAAGTGGTCAGGGTGTAATTCTTCGTCTTCAAACGCAATGTGAAAGGTGTCCTCTAATGAAATAACAAAAGAGACAATTTGGACAGAATTTAATCCTAAAGCTTTTAAACTATCATCAAGGCCTGGCTGCTCAGTGAGCGATAACTTATTCATCACAAGTTGGACAATTTTTTCTTCAACTTCTGTTCGTGTCAGTTCATTCATGTCGTGGCTCCTTTCTAAAAGATTAATATGTGTTATATTTTGGTGGATGAAGAAGAAAATTGCAATCGTTTTTATCAATCTATCATAAGGGGTGGCATTCATTGTCATATGTAAGCTATCAAAAAAATAATGTTCGTGTGGTATTAGGGGCAGATGAATCAGTTCAGAATTTAGTCATCAGTAAAGTACATCCCTATGTTGAGTGCAGCAAAATAACAGACAGACTTGAAGGAGACGTTTGGACGATTTTAACGAGCAAATATGCACAAGACATTCAAACAGAAGTGCCACTTGAAGAAGTCTTTTATCAAACCAAGATGGAACCTCGCTGCCGCTACCTGTATCACGGAGAGAAGAAAGTCGTTGTGATAGATGAACCAAAAGATGTCAGATGGACAGCCCAACACGCACTGCGTTTAATAAGAGTACTGCTTCGCCTTTTGTGTTATCAGGATGGACTTGTCTATTTGCATGGCGGCATGATGGAGATGAATCAAAAAGGGATTGCACTAGTAGGCGGATCAAGAGCGGGCAAAACATCCACCATTTTATCCTTGTTATCCTTAACCGATGCAACGTACATCACAAACGATGATATAGGGATTTCATATACGAACAACGAGTACAAAGGAACTGGTTGGCCGAGATCTATGAGTATTCGGAAAGATTCTTTTGAAGCCATTGAAAAGCTTGGAACACCATATAGACTTCAAACATCGAGTCATCCATTTAATGAAGATGATAAGAACTATCATTTCGTCTATCCGGAGGAATTAGAAAAATGGTTTTCACGTGAAGTCAAAACAATGGGGAAAATCGATGTCATGGTGTTTCCTGAGTTTTTACCTCATGGGCAAACGGGCGCCACACTTTCGAAAATCAGTCCACATGAAGCAGGGGAACGTCTAAAGGAGCACGCAGTCATCAATCCTGGAAGACATAATGAATTCCTCTTACCATATTTCACATTACCGACACCCGAAGAGCTAGAACCATTTCTTAAACATCTAGCGGAAAAGATCCCTTGTTATTCATTAAAACAGGCATTTACTTCTTTAGAGAAAGGAACCTTTCTCATTCAAGAGCTTCTTGAACAATCCGATATAGTCGTGTAAGACGTTTTGGAGGTGAGTCATGGTTGAGCAGGAGTATAAATATTTGTTGTCACAAACAGATTTTCAACACATCTACAACATGTTAAGTCAACATCATAAACCTACTTATTTAATGAACTTCAATTACTATTACGACACCTCAGATTTTTTATTAAAACGATATGGCTATACCGTACGGATCCGTCAAACCAGCGGCAAACGAACACTTGAGATCAAATGTCCCAGTCAAACGTCTGGTTATAAAAGAGTAAGAGAAGAAAAGTCATTTCCTATTGAGGATCTACCGCAAAAACTAGATGTACAGAACATCGTAACGTCTTTACCTTTTACAATGACTGAACAGCCAGAGTTGTTAGGACTATTGGTTACTGAACGAACTACCTTTTATATCGAGACAGGCATCAAAGTGGATTTGGATCAAAGCAGCTATCTTGGCATCACAGATCATGAATTAGAAATTGAATATGACAGTGAAAAAGCATATGAGGCAGATCAATGGTTTCATAGACTAACGGATGATTTGGACATACCAGTCAATCGAAAAGGGAAACGCTCTCGATTTATCACTAGATTTAAATCACTATACGGGAAGGAGTAATCAACATGCGGGCTGTTTTGGATCAATCCACTCTCACAAATGAAGAGAGGCTGCTATTACTTGGCTCACGTATTCAATTAAATGAAAAAGAAGAAGAGTTGATGAGAGATTTATTAAAAGACGGCATCGATGTACCTCAATTGATTGGACTTGCATCAAGACATAAGGTACTTCAACTGATGACGCCTCATTTGATTCGCCTTGATGATGAAAAAAAAATCACGACAACCTACAAATTTTTACTTCATTATCATTATATCGGGAATCGTCAAAAAAATATGGAGAGATTCAAGGAATTAAAGCGTCTTTTACAAACATTTCGAAAAGAAAATCTGAAAGCAGTCCCTCTTAAAGGAGCCATTTTAACGCCTCTTGTTTACAAAGATTATGGACTCCGAATGATGTCAGACATTGATTTCTTAATTCATCCAGATGATCGAAAAAGAGCTTCTTCATTGCTCAAGGAGGAAGGGTTTATCATCGGTAAATATGACTGGGCAACCGATCAAGAAATACCGATTTCCCGAGAAGAAGAAATGATGTGGAGAATGAATGCCGGGAATCTTTATTCACATATTAAACGAAGCGGAGAAGACTTTTTGAAGGTTCACCGTGTTGATTTCTCATACGATGTTGAGCTGAAAAAAAACTACGACGCTACAAATGCCTTGCTAGATGCTGCTATAGAAAAGTCATTTTTGCAAACGGATACTTATATGCTTGAACCTTTAGATTTTCTCATTCATCTTGCTTTCCATTTATACAAGGAAGCAACAAATGTACAGTATGTCTATTTACATGCAGATCTCAATTTGATTAAGTTCTGCGATGTAAGGGAGTACGTCAAGTTTGCTGAAGAGCAAAACCAACTTGATTGGCATGCTTTGCAAGCAAGAGCGAAGGAATTAGGGGCCGAGAAAGCACTTTTTTACACGTTTACGTTTGTAGATTTATTGTATCAAACGAACTATATCGATCAATTGCAGCAGTTAGATATGAGTGACCAATCGTTCTTAGAAGCCTATGGAGAAAATGATTTCGGTTCTTCGAAAATGTGGAAGAAATCTTTTGTTGAGCGTTTTTTCAGCTTGGATAATCGTGATGAGCTTGAAGAGGAGCCTGTCGTACAGCTGTTCCCTGAAAGGCAGTAGCAAAATGAAGAGGAGGATTCTATATGGAGATAAAAGCGCTTTTTGAAAAGCCAAAGAACGATTTTCCTTATGAAAAATCATTTGTGTTTGCAGGTATTCATTTTAACATTTTATCAACCGAATCGCTGGCAATTGAAGATATCGAACATTATATCCCGAAAGAACCAGACAGTGTGGGGGATATGCCTTCACAGATTGATATACGGTTTATCATTGATCCTGAGCTTGAACAGTCCGTTCGCAATGCGTGCTTTCAAAAGGGTGAAACGATTACAGCAAAAAGGAAGTTTACTTACAAACGATTGAAATTAGACGATCAAGTATTGTTTGCCTCGCATGAAGGTGACGAGCCGCACAGTGTGGCGGTCAATAAAGGGCGTTATGCTGTGATTGGAAAAAACAATAATGAATCTGCGATACGCTGTCCACTGCGAATCGTTCGAGAAATTGCCCTTAGAACATTAGAAAACCAAGGTGGATGCTTTACGCATGCAGCGGCTGTCTCTTTTGAAGATGGCCAAAAAGGAGCGTTAATTATTGGCGATAAAGGTGCCGGGAAGTCAACTACTATGTGGCAGTTTTTGCATCATGGGGGAGCAGATTTTATCACAAACGATCGTTCTATTTCAGTGCTTGAAGATCAGGAACTTACTGTGTATGGATGGCCGATGTGCTTGGCGCTTGGAGTAGGAACC
Source organism: Bacillus sp. 005/A4HT-01/001 (assembly GCF_004634445.1). Classification (NCBI taxonomy): domain Bacteria; kingdom Bacillati; phylum Bacillota; class Bacilli; order Caryophanales; family Bacillaceae; genus Bacillus; species Bacillus sp. 005/A4HT-01/001. Next base: position 59,534 of record NZ_SEIZ01000009.1, on the reverse strand, counting down.
GTCCAAGCCACAACAAATATACAGGAACTGAAAAACAAAAAATTCAGCCGGTCTCAAGATAAAAGAATATGGGATGAAACCATATCAACAGAGGAAGAGGCAAAAGAAAAATGGGCGAGCGGCTGTAAGTTTGAAATTACACCAAAAGAAGCTGCTGACATGACAGGAACAACGATTCGGAGCTCTACGAAAGTAAATATGGTGATTTTTCCTTCACTCAAAATAGGTTCAGGTGAGATCAGGCTTGTACCAGTAAAAAACGATGATCAGAGAGCAAAAGATATCATGGTCGCCAATATAAGAGAACCAGAAGATCCTGACTATTTAAAAGGCTGGCTCGGCCTTCGGCATGTGTCAGATACCTTTCTTGAACAAAAGGCATCTGAGCTGATCCATCATTTATTCAATATGCCATGTTTTTATTTAGAGGGTGATCCGCGGTATCTCCAGGACGCGATTCCAGATCTATTAAACAAAAAAGTGAGTTCCATTTAAAGAGAGGATTGTCTAAACATTCGTTTGAGACGGTCTTCACGCTTTTTCATCTGTTCGTGATCTGCTGGCAGCATGATTTGAAAGAGCATGTCGGCAATCGGCCGTGCGAGCCTTTCGTCAGAGTTTAAGAGAATGCAAACGCCTAATTTACGCTTTGGAATGAAGCCAATATAGGAGGTGAAGCCTTTAATTTCTCCGCTATGTTCAGCTAAGGTGAATCCGTTAAAAGGTCTCAAAAACCATGATAGACCAACACCTCTAGTGAAATCTTCTTCAACCATAACGGGGCTTTGCATTTCTTTTAGCGAATGCTGATGAAGCAGACGGTTTCCGTCGTATTGAGCTTGAATGAATCGAATCAAATCGTCTGCTGTAGAGAATAGTCCGCTTGAACCGTCCTCCCAAGATGGTGTTTCAGCACTTGGATAAGATATGCCGGAAAGACCAGAGGAAGAAAGGGTATACCCTTTGGCTGTGGATGCTGTTTCAATAAATCCAGTTTGCTGCAAATCGAGCGGTTCTAGTATGTGGGTATGCACTAATTCTCTAAATGGCTGTTGACTCACTTTTTCTAGTACTTTACTTAAAATTGAATAGCCAAGACTGGAATAATTGATGATAGACCAAGGCGGTGTAAAAATAGTCAGTATTTCCATGCACTGAGCTAATGTCATATCTCGCAGATGAGTTGCTTTATCGAGTGTTTTGGGCAGGCCTGAGATATGAGAGGCAATCATTCGGAAAGTGAGTGGAATTGGTTCAGACATGTGACTTTTTATGAAAGAAAGTAAAGGTTCGTAAGTATGAATAGGCTCATCGAGTTGAATCAATCCTTCCTCTCGTATTTTCATCATGACCATTGCAGTAAAAGGCTTAGTCACTGAACCAATTCGAAAGGTTGTGTCTTTTGTAACAGGGGTGCCGCTTTCAATATCAGCTAGGCCCTCATGCCACGACCAAACGTGCTTATCTTCATGAGAAATACAAATAGAGCAGCCAGGAATTTGATGTTGATTCAATAACTTCTTCATGTCAGTGGTTGTATCTTGCAAGCGTTGTAGGATCGATTCATTGATCAAAATAGACACCTCTTTCATACAGAATATATATATATTACCAAATGTTTCATGTTGTTTTAAGGTAAAGAATCAATATTTTTATATTTTAAAAGAGAGCGGGCGATTGATAATGAAAACAATTCAAAAAACCATTCTTGATATTTTAAAAGGCGATGGCCAGGATATTGAACAAATTCCATATGAGCTTGTAGAACGTAAAGGAGTAGGGCATCCAGATACGATGTGTGACGCCATCGCAGAAAGAGCTTCTCAATATTATTCTCAATATTGCATGGAACATTTCGGCAGAGTAGCACACCACTGGTTTGACAAAGTGATGCTTCTTGGTGGAGATGCTGATGTAACGTACGGAAAAGGAACAATGGTCAAACCTTATCAAGTTGTGTTTGCTGGAAAAGGGGCATACGCATACGGTGATGAGCCGATTCCTCTTAAAAAGATTCTTTTCGATGCAGCCAAAGATGTGTTATCAGAGGTGACGACCGGATTTGATGCTGACGAACATCTCGTCATTGACTGCCGGATTGTTGATCATCAAGGGGCAGGGCGTAAAAATTCTAGATATCGTCCGATGGTTGAAACAGATATGATCGAGATTGGTGATCCAAAGCTTGTTTCAAATGACTGTAATTTACTGCATGCTCATGCCCCGTTAAGCCGTCTTGAGAAGCTAGTTCTCTATACAGAGCGTTATGTGAATGGACCAGAATTTAAAAAGGTGAACCCAGATACCGGCTGGGATGTGAAAATATTTGGAAGCAGACGTCATGAAGATTTCAAACTCATAGTAAACATGCCTTTTCTAGCAAAAGATATTCATAGTCTTGCGGAATATTTTTCCCGTAAAAAAGAATGTCAGGATCAAATTGCACGCTATATTCATGAAACGTTAGGACTTACCCCTGATCTTATGCTGAACGCAACAGATCGCAATGGTCGCCCGTACTTAACAGCACTTGGTTCTGTAGCAGATACAGGCGATGTAGGTGTTGTTGGAAGAGGAAATCGATTAAATGGATTGATCACCCCAATGCGGTCTATGAGTATTGAAGCACCGGCTGGTAAAAACCCGCTTGATCATACAGGGAAATTGTATGGAGTGCTCGCGCAACGATTGGCAGATCAAATTTTTGAGACCATTCAAAAGCCAACAGAAGTGCATATCTTTACTTCAAAAGAAGCACCGCTCCACAACCCTGATGAAATTGCCGTCCGTATTGAACAGTGGGATGGAAATGAAGTGGATAGAAAGAGAATTGAAGACATTGTCATGAATGCGGTTCATTCGATGGGCGATGTGACAAAAGATTTAATTTTTAAAGGCGTGACAATGTGGTAATAAGGATGAAAGAAAAAGTCATTGATGCCGTTCATGCATGTATTCATACAAAAGAACCAATGGCAGTGACCATTCATCCATATGAAATTGAAAAACACAAACAATTGAATCAACATCATCTTCTATTGATACTAAAGCCTGAATTAACCAGTATCCATAAAGGTGTACAGCTTGATCGAATACTAGATGAACTTCTCCTACGCTTAGATAATCATGATGTAGAAATAGGAGCCGTGCGCGTTATATCATCCTTATATTTGAAAGAAAAGAAAATAATAGAAAAACAATATGGGATGCTGAACAAAATCTCTAAAAACGGTCTGAGTGAATTGTCAGATACGGCAAAAAAGATGCTGTTCTTTAAATATCCAGAGTTTAAACAGAAGGAACATTTCATATATGGAGGCCATCAATTTTTACAAAAGTACGAAGAGCTTACGCCATATGGTTTAGAGCTTCTGACACGGAACATGAAGGTGGACAAGCTAGGTGCGGGCACATACGCCATAAAGGCCGAGGTGGATGGAGAACAGATGCTTCTGCTCAATTCATTCCACCCTTGTCAAATTGAGTGGTTCACTGCACCTGCAAAGTCTATTATCGTCATGGAATGTTTTTCAAAGAAGCCTATGAGGATGTTAAGAGAAGATTTTATCGGTGCAACGGACCCTAAAGAGGCAAAAGCAGGTTCTTTTAAACACATGCTGCTGTCGGAGCAAAAACGGTTTGGTTTAACGAACGTGTGTACTCGATTTAATGGCATTCACCTGTCACCAGGACCTGTAGAAGCAATGGCGGGAATGATTCACTATTTTCGTACACCTGACACAAGGCTGACTCCCGCACATACACTTTTTGGCCAGTTGTTAAAGAAAAATGGCTTTTCGGAGGAATCACTAGATCTGTTATGTGAAGATGTGTCCATTCATTCAAGCGAAGTGCCAGTATTTGAATTAACTGAAAACCTCAATTGGGATGAATCATTAGATCTGTTAACAAAGGTGAGAAACGACATTCAAAAGCATGAACGTGTTCTGTAACAGGGGGGAACCACTTGAATAATGAAGGAGCTAGCCAGAGAATATGGATTGTTGGTCCACCTGGATCTGGAAAAACGACCCTTGCCCATCACTTGAAACAGGAATTAATGTTACCTCACTATGAGCTCGATGCCCTATTTTGGCAAGCGAACTGGAAAAAAACAGATAGGAAGTTGTTTATCGATAACGTCCATGAAGTTGTTAAACAAAAGAAATGGGTGATTGATGGTCAATATTCATCTGTTCACCATATCTTGACTGAATATGCTGATACGATCATATGGCTTGATGTGAAGAGAAGGAAGACATTCCCCCGTCTCATGAAAAGGACGTTCAAGCGGCTCATGACAAGGGAGAAACTTTGGAATGGAAATAAGGAGCGAATAGGTAATGCGCTCCAATTTTTCTCATATGCCTTTCATGTGTATCCAGAGGTGCTCCATCAAAACGAGAAGCTTTTTCACAAATTAAAAAAAGAATCACGTGTGAAATGCCTGCGCATAGACAAGCAGGAAGCGGCAGATCTGGTACTTAGGAAAATCAAAAACCTTGAGAAAAAGGGGTGAGGACATGATGAAATCTGATGATGCTGATAATGTCCTGAAATATTGGTTTTCGGAACAGCCAATCCGCTTAACACCTTTAAACGGAAGAAGCCCTAATGAAGGCTGGCTTGTAGAGGATGCTAAAAACCGCTTTGTCTTAAAAAAATGTGCGAGAAATCATGATGCAAAGTGGCTTCAATATTTAGAAGATTTAACAGATGCTTTGCTTGATTATGGTTTCCCGATTCAACCCATGATAGAGGCAGAGAACGGTCGTAAAACCATTTTATTCAAAGAACATTTTTGGCAGTTGCGGCCCTATTTTGAAGGAAGACCATATGAAATGGGAAATCGTTCAGATGAACAAGAAGCCATTCGGGTATTAAGACAACTTCATTCATTAAAGAACTTACCGAAAGGGCCTGTGAACCCAAACTGCGAATTGAAAAACTGGATAACTTCACCGGACGAAACACTGGATAAGACGGCAAGTGTATTAAAGAAAGTCGTTTCTTCTAAAAAGGCTGCTTCTTTGCTCAAAGTGTATGAACAGGAGCTGATGAATGTACTCACGCTGCTAAATCCTAGTCTGTATGAGGCATTACCTCATGCTGTCACACATGGTGATTTTCATTCTGGCAACCTGCTCATCCGTCACAAGAAGCTCGCCATGGTTCTTGATTTCGATACAGCAGGTTATAGACCCCGAATCTATGATGCAGCCATATCTGCTTTTTTGTTAACGAGAATCAAGCGGGGAACATTTCAACTAGATATTGTGAAAACGATTCAATTTTTAAAGGCATATGCCAATGACTTATCTGAAAACGAGTGGCGTTCTATATCTGGTTTTATCAGACTTTTATATATTCCGACAGGGCGGTATTTAACCCTTCTGCATACTTACACACCTCACTTATTGAACTGGTATATTGATTGGTCCTTGGAAGCACTAGAATCTGCATCAAGCCAGCTGAAAGAAGAGTGGTATCTCCAAAAGGAGATGAGGATATGAAGGTTGCTGTTGTCACTGGTGGAAATAGAGGCATTGGAAAAGAAGTGTGCAGACAGCTTGCGCAAGATGGCATGCTTGTCATTTTAACAGCGCGGCAGATTGAAAATGCTGAATTAGCTGCTTCTGATATAAATGAGCAGGTTGTGCCATACCAGCTAGATGTGACAAACGAAGAGTCGGTTGAACGTCTGTCGGCTTTTATAAAGGATTCGTACGGGAGAGTGGATGTGCTGATTAATAATGCGGGAGTCTTTCTTGACAACATAATGGATGACGCCTTTCCATCTTTTTTAGATCTTCCTGTATCGACACTTCAAGAAACGATGAATGTCAATGTATATGGCGCAGCTAGAATGACCAAGGCGGTTTTCCCTTACATGAAAGAGGCTGGATATGGACGAATCGTCAATGTATCTAGCGGCATGGGCAGGCTCTCCGCCATCTCCGCTTCAAACGATGTTAGGCGTGACGGAAAAAGCGGTCCTTACTACAGGATGTCAAAAGCGGCTTTGCACGTTCTGACAAAAGTCACGGCTTTAGAGGGGGCGCCATTTTCTATTCTTGCGAATGCGGTTTGTCCTGGCTGGGTACAAACGGACATGGGGACATCAGAGGCTGTTAAAACTGTACAGGAAGGCGCATCAGGAATCGTATGGGCGGCACAGCTCCCCCGAGATGGACCAACAGGAGAGCTACTAAGAGACGGTAAAAGACTTCAGTGGTAAGAGGAGGCAGCTACATGCGAGGAATGAAAGAAAAGACAGTGATTGTGACAGGCGGGGCGCAGGGGATTGGATATGCGGTCGCAGAACGAGCAGCACAAGAAGGTGCGCAAGTCGTCATTGCTGATCACCATGTAGATTACGGACTAGCAGCAGAAAAACAGCTCAAAGAAAACGGATATGATGTGTTGTTTATAGAAGCTGATATTGCTGATGAGGCAGCCATTGTCTCAATGGTAGAAAGAACAGTCGATCATTTTGGGAAAATTGACATGCTTGTGAATTGTGCAGCCGTTTTTATCATGCGTGGCCTTGAAGCTACTGTTGAAGAATGGCGGCGCATCATGGACTTAAATATTATGGGGCAAGCCCTATGTGTCAAACACACGTCACCTTACATGGAGAAAATAGGAAAAGGATCCATTGTAAATATTGCCTCCATTTCAGGTCATATTGCCCAGCCGAAATATTTAACATACAACGCAACAAAAGCAGCCGTTGTGAATATGACGCGATGCATGGCAATGGATTTGGCGGATGCAGGTATTCGTGTGAATGCAGTGAATCCCGGTACGGTGTGGAACAAAAATAACGAACGATTCCACTTGGAAGAACTTGGGTTGACAAGAGATCAAGCAAATCAGCACCCTGATATTGGAGGGATGCACATGTTAAAACGAACAGCTGATCCAGAAGAGATCGCATCTGCTGTCATCTTTCTTCTCTCTGATGAAGCGAGTTTTATCACAGGAGAAAATTTAATGGTTGACGGCGGCTATACTGCCATGTAGAGGAGTAAACATTTTGATGAAATTTGATCTGCACACACATCATCAGCGCTGTGGTCATGCGGAGGGAAACATCAGAGAATATATCGATGAGGCTGTCAAATTAGGCCTAGAATGTATTGGAATATCGGATCACTCCCCGTTTTTTGGTGAAGAGGCCGATCATTTTAAACCATGGGTAGCGATGGCTAAGAGTGAATTTCAATCATATGTAGAGGAAGTCCTGCAATTGAAAAAGGAATATGAGGGGAAAATTCACGTGCTGTTAGGTGTTGAATCTGACTATTTTCCAGAACACGAAGCCCTCTACCGAGACGTGTATCGACATTATCCATTTGATTATATCATTGGCTCGGTTCATGTCAGTAATGGATACGACCTATTTAACCGGAAACGCTGGGAACGAATCACAGAGAAACAAGCAATCATTGAAAAAGAGACGTATTACCAGTTGATTAAGATGTCTGCTGAGAGTCAAATGTTCGACGTTTTAGGTCATATTGACGCCTTAAAAGGTTTTTATCCAGAAATTGCTCATCTCAAAACAGAAGCTGTCGATGATGCGCTAAAAGTCATTGCGGAGAGTGGTTCTGTGATTGAAGTGAATACCTCTGGCAAAACAAAAGACTGCGGAGGCTGGTATCCATCAATGGATCTATTAGAGCGAGCCAAATTTTATGGTGTGGATGTCACGTTTGGCTCAGATGCTCATCAGCCCGCCCGCGTGGCAGATGATTGGCTGAAAGTGAAACAAACGCTGAAGGAATTAGGTTACCAGGAATGGTGTATTTTTCAATCTCGTCAAAAGCGAAAATTGGCTCTATAAATTCATAAAAAAGGGGTTATGAACATGACAAAAGTTCGTGTAGCAATTGCAGGAGTAGGATCATGTGCGTCAAGTATCGTTCAATTTGTTGAGTTGGCTAAGGAAAAGAAGGATACGCTCTCTGGTGTTATGCATGACGTCATTGGAGGCTATCAGTTATCTGATGTCGAATTTGTTGCAGCTTTTGAAGTAGATCAAAATAAAGTCGGAAAAGACTTATCAGAGGCCATTTTTACTAAACCAACAGCTGCAGTGAAACATATCGATGTTCCGTTTTTCCAAGTAACCGTCGAAGCAGGTCCTTTATGCGATGGACTTGAAGGAGATTTGGCCAACTGCATTCAACCACATGAACATTCACTGAATATGAAAACACATGATGTGACGCAAAGGTTAAAAGATGTTCAGGCAGATGTACTCGTCTGCTTCTTACCAACAGGTTCGTTTGAAGCAGTTCGTGTGTACGCAGAGGCCTGTGCACACGCTCAAACAGCCTTTATTAATGCGACACCTGAACCGGTGGCAAATGATCCTGAGTTTGTCAAAATGTTTGAAGAGTCGGAGACCCCGCTCCTTGGAGACGATTTAAGAAGTCACTTAGGTGCAACCACACTGCATACAGCCTTAATTGAACTATTAAAATCCCGCGGGATTGATATCACCAATACGTACCAACTAAATGTTGGAGGCAATACGGACTTTTTAAACCTAGCCAACCCTATGAGATCAACGAGTAAGCAAAAATCGAAGAGAAAAGCATTGTTCGCTTCAGGTATTGATGCCAGTGAAGTGGCAGCAGGTCCAAATGGTTATGTCAGCTACCTAGGGGATCATAAGGTCTGCTTCCTGCGATTAGAAGGGAATTCGGTTTTAGATTCTGACATTTCACTTGAAATTCGTTTACAAGTAGAAGATAGTCCGAATTCAGCTGGTGTCATTGCGAATGCGATGCGTGTTGCAAAAGCAGCTAAAGATATGAATCATAGCGGTGTCATACATGACGTCTGCCCATTCTTATTTAAGAGTCCACCAGTTGGACAAGTCGATTCAGAATCATTACGTCTGTTCAATGAATATGTGGCAAATGCTGAGCTGAAAAAGGTATAACCAGTGGAAGCGGAACTCAATCTTCGCAAGATCAAATTTGCCGCTTTTGACTTGGATGGAACATTAATTGATGACAGAGGCGAGCTTATTGGTGATGTCCATGGCGCAGTGAACATGCTGCGCCAAAGAGGCATTATACCCATTATTGTGACAGGAAGAACCTATGATTCTTTCTTCTCTCTGGATTTAGATCGATCTCTACTCGCCTTATTTCATCATGATGTTTTGCTGAATGATGGGAATGTCATTTGTCATCATGAAAAGAAAACATTTGAGGTGAAGCAGTATGTAGATGCAGCTTTATGCCAACAGATCATCACATCACTTGATGGAAAAGCTGAATTTGTCATGGAATCTCATGGAAAGCACGTGGCATCAAGTAAAAGCGCTAAGTTGAAATACTGCATGCTATACACCTTTCCACGAGAAAAAATAGAGGTTGGTCACAAGAAAGAATTTAGCTTTGACCATGTAACTAAACTATTTATTTTACCAAAAGAAAAAGTGGATCTTGCTCAACAATTAAAAAATTGTCATTGCGACGTAGCAGATGCCCAGTTTTTAAATGCTCAAGTCATATCTCCAAAAGGGATTTGTAAGGCAGACATGCTTGAGCACCATTTATTCGATTGTTTTGGAGAAAGAGATTTAGATCGTGTGATTGCCTTTGGAAATGGTCATAATGACAGGCTGATGCTGAAGAAGGCCAAGTGGGGGCTAGCCGTTCAAGATAGTCATCCGTCGGCGATTGAGTTAAGTGATGTTCATTTACAGGAGCCTATTTCTGATTATCTATTTAAAGTTTTACAATCATTTGAAACGCCGCACGTTATCAATGAAAAGGGAGGTATTTAGTTGAGGACCCTTCAACTGCCTTTACCAGAAGCATTAGAAGATACAATGATATCGGATTTTATGGAAAGAGTTTCATTTCTATCTGCTCATATTGTGCACGTGGCTCTTAACGAAGAGGAATCTATGATTGAAGTAACCGTAGATAAAATGGGAGACAAAGAGGCAATATCAACTGCGTTTTCGAATCTATCGTCAAATATCGCACAGCTGCGGAGATTTCGTGAAAAAGAAATAAAATCAAATATTTATTTATCTAGTGAGCCTGTTCATTCAAAACTAAGCGAGGAAGATCAGAAAAGAACCTTCTATGATGAAGTTGAATTGGAACTATCAAACTACTTTGATGAATTATTTTTAAATATAGGGATTTCACTTGGAGCGAAAGTAAGGCGATATCCTTCGACGATCAGTAAAGATTTAATGGAAAAATGTAAGTATCATACGAATTTTCCGCAAAATATTTATTCTGTTTTTGAGATCCCTCATGATTATCAAATCATTGATGATATTCGAGAAAAGCATCGTGGTTTTCAGCCTGAACACTTCCAGCAGGCAGGCCGTTTTTTACAGCCGTGTATTTGTTATCACTGCTATGAGGAATGGGAAGGGAAGACGTATACAGACAATCAAATGATGACAGCAACGGGGCAATGTTTTAGACATGAAATCTCTTGGAAAGTGGACCCTCTCAGGAAAATAGAATTTAGTATGCGCGAAATTGTCTTTATTGGTCATCAAGAATTTATCAATGAAACGAGAAAAACACTCCTTGAAAACACATGGGAATGCTTTAATCAACTTGGTCTAAGTGGAAAGGTCACGACCGCAAATGACCCTTTTTTCTTTTATGATGATATGGATAAAGCGAATTATCAATTAATGGCTAATAGCAAATATGAATTAGTCGCTGTGACAGAAAAGAAAGACGTTTCGATCGCTTCTTTTAATGACTGCGGAGAGATGCTTTGCGAAAGGTTCCATATTAGCGGAGAAGATGGTATGCCGCTTTATTCAGGTTGTGCGGCATTTGGGATCGATCGTTGGGTTCAAGTGTTTTTACAAACATACGGTCGAAATCGAAAGGATTGGCCGAAAGACATGCTTCATTTAAAGGAGGAGCGCTATGTTGCAAAGTAATCTGACTCAAGAAGAACATACAGCTCTCACTTTATCCACTCCTTTTTTAAAAGCCAGTCAAATTGAAGAGATGCAGGAGCTTTTGTATAAGCAGCAAGACTGGAATGTCATTCTCGGAATGCTGCATGTTCACCGGACAGCAGGAATTGCGTGGAAGAATATTAAACGTTATGCCATTCATTTAAGAAAAGAGTTTAAAGCGACTTATTTTTTAAAGTCACTAGAGATTATGTATAAGGGTCAATTAGAAACGGCTCGAGACAATATCAAGTTCAATGATCAGTTATTTCAAGCACTTGATCAAAAAGGAATTGAGTATGCCATTGTAAAAGGAAGTGTGATTGGCCAGTGGGCCTACGGTGATGTTGGGCTTCGCTTATTTGGGGACAACGATCTCTTTATCTCACAAGATCAGCTGCAAGAAACTGGACGCGTATTAAACGAATTAGGCTATATTCAAGGTTCTTGGAACTATGAAACGGAGACAGTCACACCTGCCAAACGCAAAGACATCCTTTACCTCATCATGAACTCACATCAAACCTACACCTATATGAAACCTACACCAGATTGCCGCTTTATTGATTGTCATAAAATTGATGTTCAGTTTTCAGTTGATCTCATGACAGGGAACCGAACGGATTCAATCGTCAAAGAAATGCTGTCTAGACGAATTCAAACGTCTGTTGATCAGCACGATGTATGTTCTTTAAAAGAAGAGGATATGCTTCTTTTCCTATGTATTCATTTTTATAAAGAAGCGATTTATTTAAATGAAGTGGAGTCAATGAAAGACTTACTGCTTTATAAACTGCTAGATATATATGGCATGTTTATGAAGGAAGACCTACTCGATGTGGATTTGTTTGTCCGCCAGACGAAAGAGTATGGCTTTGAAAAGATGGTCTATTTTGCTTTTCATTATGTGAATGAGGTCTTTCCTCAAACGATTCCTGAACTTGTCATGAACGCACTTCAGCCTGAATCGCTTACTTATTTATCCGAAGTGCTGGATGCAAATGATGTCGTTCATACTTGGAATCAACCAATTCGCAAACGATTCTTTCATATTAATCGATCTTTAGATATTAACAAGCATTCTGTGCATAAGGAGTAGTGTCATGAAAGATCCGGCATCGCTATTTGATTTTAAGGGAAGAAATGACGTGATTTGGTATGGGAATATGAATCAAGAACAAAGCTGGGATCAAACAAGAGCTTTACCAGTCATGACAGATCATGTTCAAAATGAACTGGTTCTTCAGCAAGAACAACAACTGCTTTTGATTGCATCTAAAGAGCATCATGTCATCTTGCATCATCAGCCTGATAAAGCTTTTTTAGCCTATTTGGAAAATCAAGGTGTCCAGCTTCCGCATATGACTCAACTAGACCAAGCATTTAAATTAAATGGACTGATTGTACCGTATCTTTTAGATGAATCCCTTGAAAAAGAAGCATTGATTGAAAAAAGAACGATATACGGCTCAAATGCTACACTCGTAAAGCGGTTCAATCATAAGATTTCTACTAGAAGATGGGCAGAAGAACATCTGTTTAACGTCACATGCGGCGCTATCTGTCATCATGCTGACGAATTAAAACAGACGTATGAAGAATTAAAGGCGAAGAATTTCTCCAAAATGGTTCTGAAAATACCTTATGGATCATCTGGGAAGGGGCTGCGTATTTTAAAAAGTGACCGAGAATTTATGCAGCTGCTGACCTTTATTGAAAGAAGGAATATCGAAACGGATTTGCTCTTAGAGGGATGGCATCCGATTAAACGGTCCTTAAATGCCCAATTGCTCATTCAAGAGAAGGGGTCACACTTACTCTCCATTACAGAGCAGAAAATTAATGAGGACGGCATTTACTTAGGGACGGATTTTGCGCCTGTGTATGAATTGGACAAAAAACGTGAATACGAAGCAAGCATGCATAGAATCATAGAGCTTCTTTATGATGAAGGGTATCGTGGTGTGGTTGGTGTCGATTCAATTATTGATGAAAATGAACAGCTCATACCGATCATTGAAATAAATGCCCGGTTCACACAGGTCACTTATTTACTCCCACTGATTTGTCGTTTTTTTTCAACCTACGAATATATCGAAAGCCGCTTTAAAAGATTCTCATGCTGCGCTGACCTGCCATTTGAAGATGTCTTAACGGAGGTAACAGAAGCACTTAATCCGGGAGAAGATGGCGGGTTCTTTATTTATACTTTTGGTAAGACGAGATCTGATGATACGTGGCACTATCGATTGTTTATCTTGTTTTACCATATGAAGAAGGACAAGCAGATTCATATGCTGACAATGTTTGATGAGATGGAATTTTCATCAGAAAGGAGGAGGAGATGTGCTGGAAAATGACTTTACGCTCTTAGAGAAAGCGAATCGTTATGGGACGCCGATGTATGTATACGATGGAGATGCATTGAAAGAGCACTATGAGCACATTACATCATGGCTCCATCAAACAGCTGAGGTGTTCTTTTCATTTAAGTCCAATGGAAATGTCTCGATTGCATCATTGTTACGGTCTTTTGGAGCTGGTATAGAAGTGGCTTCTGAAGGAGAGCTTTTCATGGCGATAAAAGCAGGTTATTCACCGCAGCAAATCATTTTTTCTGGACCGGGTAAGCAGAAGGAAGAGATTGATACCGCTGTTCAGCATGAGATCTATTGTATTATCGCCGAATCTAAGGAAGAACTCACCTACATCGCTGAGTCTGCAAAACGTCAAGACAAGCAGGCATCAGTAGGCATTCGGATCAATCCAGAATCAATTGAGTCACGAGCCAAAATAAAAATGGGCGGAGTTCCAAGTCCATTTGGAATAGATGAATCTAAACTGAATGATGTATTTGATCTGTTTCAGAAGTATGATCATTCGCTGCTATTTAAAGGTATCCATATGTATCTGGGAACTCAAGTTCTTGATGAAACATCGCTTTTATCATCGTTTGAATACACACTTAACACAGCTGTTCGAATCAAGAATGAATATGGACGAACATGCCAGATGGTTGATTTAGGTGGCGGTTTTGGCATTCCGTATTTTCAGCATGAAACCCCGCTTCATGCTGAAAGGCTATTTCAACACGTAGCGGATTTGATTAGATCATATGAAACAGAGCTTGAATTTCCGAGATTTATTATAGAAATGGGGAGATTTCTTTTAGCAGAATGTGGTGTTTATTTAACAACCATACAATATGTAAAAGAATCAAAAGGGCAGCCGTTTTTAATAGCAGATGGCGGGATGCATCATCATCAAGCGATGACGTTTAGAGGCAGACTGCTCCGCAATAATTACCCTATGCGGCTCATTAAACATTCCAGCAACACCGCAGACGTAGTGAAACAATCAATTGTTGGTCCGCTTTGTACACCAGAAGACTTAATTGGCAGGCAGGTGGAGCTTCCGCAAGGGGAAGTAGGAGATCTTCTTTGTATTGAGAAATCTGGTGCATATGGACTGAGCTACAGCCCTACCTTATTTTTAGGTCATTCTTCTCCTCTTGAGCTACTGTTGTTTGAGGGGAACGATTATGTTGTGCGAGATAGAGGGACACCGGAAGATCTCTTATTGAAACAAAATAGATCACTCTTTAGACAAAGGAGGGGTGAAGATGAAACTGACAGAGCTTCGACAAGAAACGATTGATCGTCTCATTCACCAATTTTCAGAAAGAGCAGGGCAGCTGGATGCCGAATCTCGGTTCCCGCATCAGAATCTAGACGAGCTGATTGATTGTGGATTACATGTCGCCAATATGCCGAAACAAGACGGAGGTCTTGGATATGGATTTGAAGAAACGATCACCTTGTTGTCACACATATCTAAAGGGTGTGCGTCAACTGGCCTCATTATGGCGATGCATTACTATTCGCTCGGCGCATTTTCTGAAGTGCTGACAAGTGAGCAGCAGGCTTCGGTATTTGACGATATTCGGCATTCAGGAGAGTTCATCGCTTCTGTCAGTGACCCGAATGTGATTTTTATTTATCAGCGAAAGCAAATGGAGGGAATTCCAACCATCACCGCCGAAAAAACAGATGGCGGATATCTTGTGAGTGGAACTAAGTTTACTGTGACAGGTGCACCGCGCATTAAATATTTGCCAATCTATTGTGAGTATGCCCCGTCGTCATGCACATCTCAATATGGAATGACGGCGCTCTTAATGACATTACCGAGTGAAGGTGCTGAGGTGGAGGAATCGTGGAATTATTCGGGAATGAGAGCATCGATGAGTCATCACATTCATTTTGATCAAGTGTTTATACCCGATCATCAGCTCATCGGGCGGGAAGGCTACGCAATAGAAGATACTGAACATTTAATCTATTGGTTTCGTTTAGCTGTTACCGCTGTTTATTACGGGATTGCAAAGGCAGCATATGAACATGCCCTCGGTATGGCATATAAAAGGAATGATCGAATTTCTAAGAAGAAATCAGCCTTTTTACCAGGTCAACAATTTCGTATTGCAGATATGAAAATGAAATTAGATGTTGCACATTCTCAGCTCATGGCCTGTGCCCAGCAAGCAGATCGAGAAAAGCAACAAACTCATTACTCGAGTGAGTTGTATACGAAGACGCTGATTACTAAACACTTTGTGACGCAGGCGGCAGAAGAAATCGTGGAGCTGGCTTCTCAGGTCGAGGGTTTTTCTTCATTACAGCAAGGATCTTTGCTCGAGCGCTTAAGCCGAGATGTGAAAGCGGCAAAATTTCATCCGCCTTCAAAAGATGTATTAAAAGAAGTGATTGCGAAAAAAGAGCTGGGCATTATCCCGTTAAAAAATCGCTGGGTATGATGGCGTAAAAAAGGAGGAGACATATGTGGCTACTGCAGCACCTATTTACCGAAACAATTATTTAAACTGTTCTCAATTAACGATTGCAGCCATGCTTCTTAGAAAAGGAATTCAAATCGACAGGATTTGGAGGCAAGCGGGTCTTGTTTATAGATCTCAAGACCAAGGATTTGTTTTGATCGGTTCCTTTAAACACTTTCGTGAAGATATTCTGCATCATAATGGCATTCATTTAGAAGAAATTTTTTACACCGAAGAGGAATTAGACCTCTATATGAATCGGGTATTTAAACAGCATCCAAAGAGAGGCACTGTGTCTGTTTCTTTAGATATATTTGAATTACCGTACTGTCCATTTTTTGAAAGAGAACACGGATATCATACATTGGAAGTACTTGAGGTGAATGATGATCATGTAGTGATCAGTGACCATGCTTATTCTTATCATGGCACATTGAGTAAAGATCATTTGATGAAAGCCGCACGCTCTGTCTACGAACATACGCCTCGAACCGAAAATCGATATAAATGGATCAAACAGGTTGATCTTGAGAAAGAACCGGATGTAATGAAAGTTTTAAAAGAGCATGTTGCCATATTAGAAGGTGCACCGCCACATTTTGAATTGCCTGGAGCTGTCACAGGTCTTGACGCAATTTCAGTCATTCAAAGAGATTATATTGATAGTATTAAAGGTGATGAAAATGGTAATTTATTAGACAATGTTTATTTTGAAGGACTAAAGGATGTCGCCAACTCCAGAAAACATATGGTGACATTTTTATCATCATATGAAAATGAGCATTTACAACCCCTTATTCAAGCATTTGAAGATGCTTATCAAAGCTGGACAGTGCTTGCTAATTTTACAGCTAGAGTCGGCCTCAGCAAAAATCCTCGCAGTATGATTGAAAGGACGTCGAATCGGTTTCAAAAAACATTAGAAGTGGAGACAAGCCTTCTCACGCAACTAAAAGAGGTGATTCAAAATGAAAACCTATCAACCCCTCACTCTTCATGATTATGTCAATAACAGAGGCATCACATATCAAAATGAATATGAAAAAGGCCAATTAACCATTGGTGGGGCTTCTTTGCCGGCTGAGTTGGTCATGAACGTGAAGGACTCTTTGGTCGAAGGCATTCCTTTTCAGTTCATTTATCAAGATCAAGGAGACAATATTGAATTAGAGGGTCAGTCTATTCAACTTCAGGCAGTTGAAGCAGAAGCGCTCCATGTCGTAGGTTGTTCATCTAATGGTAATCTCTATGAAAAGATGACATTATTACGAGAGGGGACCGTTGTCTTGGAGTCTCGTCTTTCATTAACCGATGTGATTGAACGTGAACCTGCATTTGATGATCGATTGGCTTATGCATTTGATTATATTCATACGGTAGCCGGCATCAATCATCATTTAACATCAAACCTATGGATTGATTCGCTTTCCTTCTCGCAAAAAATCGTTTTTGATGAAATCCGCTTTCAAGATAATCCATTTATGCATATTTTCGCAATGACGATCCAGCAGTCAGATCATTGATGGAAGGGGGCCATGTCTATGTGCGGTATTGCAGGTTATTGTCATTTTAACAAAGCACCAATTGATCCACACATCTTACTGAAGATGAAAAACGCACTTAGTGTGCGTGGACCTGATGATAGTGGTGTATATCAAGACGACTCAGTTGGTTTGGTTCATACGCGGCTTTCCATTATCGATATTCAATCTGGGCCGCAGCCAATAACAAATGAAGATGAGTCTATTTGTGTGATTTTAAATGGCGAGATTTATAATTTCCAAGAACTAAGAGAGGACTTATGGAATAAAGGCCATACGTTTCGTACGCTGACAGATACAGAAGTACTTGTTCATGGCTATGAAGAATACGGGATTTCTTTTATTGAGCAATTAAATGGAATGTTTGCAGCTGCGATTTGGGATCAAAAGAAGAAAGAATTCTTTTTATTTAGAGACCGGTCTGGGATTAAACCGCTTTATGTTTCAGAATGTAGAGGAGGGCTTATTTTCGGATCGGAAATGAAGGCTCTTCTTCAGCATCCAGATATACAAGTTGCCATTCAGCCTGAGGCTGTCCTTAGTTATTTATCCTTCCGTTATGCGATCGGTGAGCAAACTTTCTTTCAAGGAATTCAAACATTACCCCCAGGTGTCATCTTGAAAATAGATGAAACAGGAATGACAAAAGAGGCCTATTGGCAATATCCTTTCCCATCTGATGGAATTGACAGGGGAGAACGTTATTATCAAAAGGGATTGTTTGAATTACTTCAAGATAGTGTGCAAAAACAAATGATGTCTGATGTACCTGTAGGAGCTTTTTTGAGTGGAGGAGTGGATTCGACTTCGATTGTTGCTTTGATGTCCAAATATGCGAACGAGAATATTCACTGTTTTTCGACCAGCTTTGAAGAGGAAGGTTTTTCTGAAGAAAGCTATGCCAAGCTCGCAGCAGAACAATACAACGTCAAGCTTCACTCGCATCGAATGAGTGAAGAAGAATACTTTCAATTATTGCCAGAAGTTGTGAAACGAAGAGATCATCCTCTTTCCATTCCTCATGAGGTCGCTTTTTACCATATGTCACGTGAAGCAAAAAAGCATGTAACGGTTGTTTTGTGTGGTGAAGGAGCGGACGAATTGTTTGCAGGGTATGGTCGTGTATTTAGGAGTCCTTCAGATTGGCGTAAAATTTTATGGCTTCAAAAAAACCGAAAGCTGTCATCCATCCTTTCAAAGGTATTATTTGAACCGTCCTTTCAGCAGCAGGTGCATCAATTTATCCATCTTGATGGGGAAATGGAACATTATAAAAAAAGATATGCTTGGTTTACTGATAGCGAAAAAGAGCAGCTCTTAGGTCAGCACGCGCATTCAATTGATTCTGCTGATTTGCACATGAATCAATTGATCGCCCATTGCTTTAAAGAAATGGAAGGGGCGTCGTATGAAAACAAACTGCTCTATTTATTTCAACAAATCCATTTACCCAACTTGTTAGACCGGCTTGATATGATGACGATGTCACACGGACTAGAAGCACGTGTACCGTTTCTTGATCATCGCATCATCCAATTTGTCAATGATATGCCTTTCAAGTACAAACTTCCTTATAAAGGGCTACCTAGCAAAGTGCAAGCATTTTTCCAATCGAGCCTTAAAACAAGTGAGGTCCAAGATATTCCGAAATATATGTTGAAAAAGACAATGGAGCAAACGGTGGATAAGCGTATATTATATAGAAGAAAAATGGGTTTTCCTGTTCCGGTGTATCATTGGATGAACAAAAGAATGGGAGAAATTGAAGAGAAACTTCTTGATCAACAAAGCTTTGCAACACAATTATTTCAAAAGGAGCCGCTAGAACAATTTTTGCGACATCATTCGAATCAGAAGAAGAAAAATGGAGCGGACCAAAAAGTGTGGATGCTTTACAACTTGGAATTATGGCATGATCACTATATCAAAGGGGCGCGTCTTCCGCTCCAAACTAGTCATTAAGAGGCCCGGTCTATTCACCTTGCCTGCTGCATATATGATATGGAAGGGGAGTGATGCGATTTTGAGGCTGAGTGAGCTGTCAGGAAAAGAGATCGTCGATATTAAAAGAGCGGAGCGGCTTGGCGTGCTTGGACAAACCGACCTTGAAATAAATGAACAGGACGGTCAAATTACAGCACTCATCATACCTTCCGTCAAATGGTTTGGCTTTCGAAAACAAGGAAATGACATCCGCGTTCCGTGGAATCACATTCAAAAAATAGGTTCAGATATGATCATTCTCGATGTGCCTGAAGAACTTCAGCCGCACGGAGAAAAAGAGCACCCATCATAAAAGGGTGCTCTCAGCGTGTAGACAAACCCTCGCATTCTTTATCAGTCCTGCGTGCTGGTGCTCACGAATGTCAAATTCTCTCCGCACCAGTACTCGTCCTTCCTAGGGCTGCAAAAGTTTTCTATCACGCTGAAAAGAAAAAAAGAGCTAAAATAAGGAGCATTTTAGCCCTTTGTCCATGATTTGAAAGAGCACCCACTATAAATGGGTGCTCTTTTTCTTTTCTCTCCCCGATTTGTTCACAGGCTGAATCCTCTCCTCATATGCTGAAAGGGAGATTCGGAAAATATTACAGACTTTTTTAAATAAAGAAGGTGAACGGTCAGTATGTTGAGCGGTTTAACGGTTGCGGTGATCGGGGGAGATGCTAGGCAGCTTGAAATCATTCGCAAGCTGTCACAGCAGCATGCCAAAGTGTTTTTGGTCGGTTTTGATCAGCTGGATCATGGATTTATTGGTGCTGAAAAGCTGAAAATGTCAGAGCTTCCATTTGAGCAGGTAGACAGTATGATCCTTCCGGTATCAGGTGCTACAGACGAAGGGGTCGTTGCCACCGTTTTTTCAAATGAGAAGGTCGTGCTAGAAGCTAAATATTTAGAAAGAACCCCTGCACATTGTACCTTGTACTCAGGTATTTCTAATATGTACTTAGACAATATGGCAAAGCAGGTGAACCGGAAGCTTGTGAAGCTGTTTGAGCGAGATGATATTGCCATATATAACTCTATTCCAACAGTTGAAGGGATTATCATGATGGCCATTCAGCAAACGGATTATACGATTCATGGGTCACATGTCGCTGTTCTCGGGCTTGGTAGAACAGGGCTCACCATTGCCCGCACATTTCGGGCGCTAGGTGCGGAAGTGAAAGTTGGTGCTGCGGATACAGCCCATTTAGCGCGAGCCTTTGAGATGGGACTTGATCCATTTTCAATGGACCGTTTAAAAGATGAAGTAACGGATGTCGACATCATCATCAATACGATTCCAAGCTTAGTATTAGATTCATCTGTCATCGTCAGCATGACACCAAAGACACTCATTTTGGATATCGCCTCCCGCCCAGGTGGAACAGACTTTGACTTTGCACAAAAGCATGGAGTGAAGGCGCTTCTTGCACCAGGACTTCCAGGAATTGTGGCACCAAAGACAGCCGGGCAGATCATTGCAAAAGTGCTTTCTGGGCTCTTATGTGAACTTGCGGAGGAAAAAAGGGGGATGGAATCATGACAACACTAAAAGGGAAAAGAATCGGCTTTGGTTTAACAGGTTCCCACTGCACGTACGAAGCCGTTTTTCCGCAAATCGAATCACTCGTGAAAGAAGGGGCAGAAGTGCGTCCTGTCGTGTCGTATACGGTGCAAAATACAAATACGAGATTCGGAGAAGGAGCGGACTGGATTGAGCGGATTGAGAAGCTGACAGGATTTCAAGCGATTGACTCAATCGTCAAAGCAGAGCCACTCGGGCCTAAACTTCCACTTGATTGTATGGTCATTGCGCCTTTAACAGGCAATTCAATGGCGAAATTTGCAAATGCACTGACAGACAGTCCAGTCTTAATGGCTGCTAAGGCGACCATTCGTAATCACCGCCCTGTCGTTTTAGGCATTTCCACCAATGATGCATTAGGTTTAAATGGTACAAATCTCATGAGACTCATGTCGACAAAGAACATTTTCTTTATTCCATTCGGCCAAGATGATCCATTCAAAAAACCGACTTCCATGGTAGCGCATATGGATCTACTGACGAAAACAGTAGAAGAGGCGCTCGAGCATAGACAAATTCAGCCCATTTTAATTGGATCAAACGAATAATAGATTCACTAGAAAATCATGAAAGATTCAAAAAAGGTACTTCAAGCCTTGCTTTTCTATGGTAAAATAAAATGTAAAAAGTCATAGGATGGCCATCCGAAAGAAAAGAATCATGGATGGGTCGGAAGGAGTTTTACTGATGGGAAGAGGATTGCATGTAGCTGTAGTTGGAGCGACTGGAGCTGTCGGTCAACAAATGTTAAAAACACTAGCTGACAGAGATTTTGAAATGGATACACTTACTCTACTATCCTCAAAACGTTCTGCTGGAACAAAAGTGACATTCAGAGGTCAAGAGTATACCGTTCAAGAAGCAACACCTGAAAGCTTTGAAGGGGTCAATATTGCACTATTCAGTGCGGGAGGAAATGTTTCCAAAGCGCTAGCTCCTGAAGCAGTCAAACGAGGTGCAATTGTTGTCGATAATACAAGTGCTTTTCGTATGGACGAAAATACCCCTCTTGTCGTACCAGAGGTAAACGAAAAAGATTTGCATGACCATCAAGGGATCATTGCAAACCCTAACTGTTCAACGATTCAAATGGTGGCGGCGCTAGAACCGCTTCGTCAAGCGTATGGCATGAAAAAAGTCATTGTGTCTACTTACCAAGCAGTATCAGGTGCAGGACATGAAGCCATTGACGAACTGTACAGCCAGTCGCAAGCCATTTTAAATAAAGAAGATGTGAAACCAGAAGTCATGCCTTATCAAATTGCCTTTAATGCGATTCCGCAAATTGATAAATTCCAAGACAATGGCTATACATTTGAAGAAATGAAAATGATCAATGAAACGAAAAAAATCATGCACTTGCCAGAGCTGGAAGTAGCGGCAACATGTGTGAGACTACCAATTGAAACGGGTCATTCAGAATCAGTTTACGTTGAACTGGAATCAAATGACGCAACGGTTGATGACATCAAGTCCATCCTAAAAGATGCACCAGGCATCACATTACAAGATGATCCGTCTCAGCAAATTTATCCAATGCCTGCAGATGCTGTTGGTAAAAACGACGTATTTGTCGGCCGCATTCGGAAGGATTTGGATCGTCCAAATGGCTTCCATATGTGGATTGTATCTGATAACCTGCTAAAAGGCGCTGCATGGAACTCCGTTCAAATTGCAGAAAGCTTACGAGCATTAAAATTAGTTTAACATTCAATGGATGATGAGGACGAATAGAAGAGAGTTAGGCATCTTTCGCCTACTCTCTTCTGTTACGTCAGAATGAACTTGGAGTGAAAACAGTGAAAATAATTGTCCAAAAATTTGGCGGTACATCTGTCAAAGATGATCAAGGGAGAAAAAGGGCACTTGCACATATCTTATCTGCAAAAGAGAAAGGCTATAAATCGGTCGTTGTCGTGTCTGCGATGGGACGAATAGGCGATCCTTATGCGACAGATACACTTCTTGGTCTGCTTTACGGCAGTGCGCAGCATATGACAAACCGAGAAAAAGATTTACTCGTGTCTTGCGGAGAAAATATTTCAGCTGTTGTTTTTTCAAGTATGCTGAATGAAAACGGGCTAAAGGCTGTTGCGATGACTGGATCACAGGCAGGCTTTGTGACAGATAAAGAACATACAAATGCGAAAATTATTGACATGAAGTGTGAACGTCTTGAGGCGGCACTTTCAGAGCATGATGTGGTTGTCGTTGCTGGATTCCAAGGCGCTGCAAAAAATGGAGACGTGACAACAATCGGACGAGGCGGCAGTGATACGTCAGCTGCTGCGTTAGGCGCTGCATTGCAGGCAGATTTCATCGATATTTTTACAGATGTAGAAGGGGTCATGACAGCAGATCCACGTATCGTAGAAAATGCAAAACCATTGAGAGTCGTGACATACACAGAAATTTGTAACCTCGCATACCAAGGGGCAAAAGTCATTCACCCTAGAGCTGTTGAAATTGCCATGCAAGCAAAAGTACCAATGAGGGTCCGTTCAACATACTCTGATGATGAGGGCACACTCGTGACATCACACTACTCAGATAAAATGAGTCATGATGTGTACGACCGCCTGATTACGGGTATTGCACATGTCAATGATGTCACACAAATCAAAGTCCCAGCTAAAGAGGGACAGTACAGCGTACAAACAGAAGTCTTTAAAGCAATGGCAAATGCCCAAATCAGTGTCGATTTCTTCAACATTACACCGAGCGAAATCGTCTATACGGTGACAGGTGCAATGACTGAAAAAGCAACGGCGATCCTAAAAGATCTAGGCTATACGCCGATTGTCACGACAAACTGTGCAAAGGTATCAGCTGTTGGAGCAGGCATTATGGGTGTACCAGGTGTCACATCTAAAATTGTATCTGCACTATCTGAGCAAAATATTCCGATCTTACAGTCCGCTGACAGTCATACGACGATTTGGGTGTTAGTGAACGAAGAAAACATGAGAGCGGCTGTCAATGCCCTTCATGAAGTGTTTGAACTTTCAAGATAAATGTGATTGAATCATGATGAGGTGAAAAAAATGAATTTCGGAAATATCGCAACAGCTATGATTACACCTTTTGATAAAAAGGGCAACATTGATTTCCAAAAGCTATCAATTCTCATTGATTACTTGTTAAAAAACGGCAGTGACTCTTTAGTCGTTGCAGGGACAACAGGCGAATCGCCAACTTTATCGACTGAAGAAAAAGTCGCTCTTTTTCAGCAATCGGTGAAATTAGCAAATGGTCGTTGTAAAATCATTGCAGGAACAGGCAGTAATAACACAAATGCGTCTATTAAACTAACGAAAAAAGCAGAAGAAGCGGGCGTTGATGCAGTGATGCTTGTCGTACCTTACTACAACAAGCCATCACAGGAAGGCATGTATGCACACTTTAAAGCAATTGCCGAGTCTACATCTCTTCCTGTCATGCTTTACAATGTACCAGGAAGAACGGTTGCTTCATTAGCACCAGAAACAACGATTAAGCTTGCGCAAATACCGAACATTGTCGCAATCAAAGAAGCAAGCGGTGATCTAGATGCCATGACAAAAATCATTGCAGAGACACCAGAAGATTTTGACGTTTACTCTGGTGACGATAGCCTAACGCTTCCTGCGGTTGCGGTTGGTGCAAAAGGAGTCGTCTCAGTTGCTTCTCATATCGTAGGCCTAGATATGCAGCAAATGCTAAAAAGCTACGCTTCAGGACAAACAGCGAATGCGGCATTGATTCATCAAAAGCTGGTGCCGATCATGAACCAGCTATTCTCAGCGCCAAATCCAACGCCTGTCAAAACAGCTCTTCAGCTGAAAGGATTAGATGTCGGATCCGTTCGACTCCCGCTTTTACCTTTATCAGAAGAAGAGAGACTGAATTTAAGCAGCGTATTAAACAGCTGATCAAAACAAAAAAATTCGTAAGCGGTCATTCTCAGATGTCCCTGAGTATGACCGTTTTTTATACATAAACACTTTCTTAAAATGTGACTTCATCTTGTTTTCTAAAATTAGATTCAGTTATAATAGCATTAAGCGATGATGGACGGGCTTGAGACTAGGAGGATAAGAATTTTGAAAAAGAAAAATACAGAGAACGTAAGAATTATTGCACTGGGAGGCGTTGGAGAAATCGGGAAAAACTTATATGTCATTGAGATTGATTCCGACATATATGTTGTAGATGCAGGACTCATGCATCCAGAAAACGAAATGCTAGGCATTGACGTGGTCATTCCTGATATCTCTTATTTAACAGAACGAGCTGATCGGGTGAAAGCAATTTTTCTTACCCACGGACATGATGAAGCAATCGGAGGCGTATTCCATTGCTTAAGTAAATTGTCTGTACCAGTTTACGGCACGAAGCTGACCCTTGCGTTACTTCGAGAAAAGTTAAAGCAATACGGCTTCAATCAAAAAGCTGATTTGCGAGAGGTTCATGCAAAGTCAGTCATTACATTTGAAACAACAAAGGTATCATTCTTTAGAACGAATCACAGTATTCCTGATTCAGTCGGAATCAGCTTCAAAACATCTCTTGGTTCAATCGTATGCACAGGTGATTTTAAATTTGATCAAACCCCAGCGCTTAACCAAGCCTGTGACATCGGAGAGATTGCGAAAATTGGAAACAATGGCGTTTTAGCACTTCTTTCAGACAGTGCAAATGCTGAAAAACCAGGCTATACACCTTCTGAGGCGCTCGTCCAAGACGAAATCTCAAATGCGATGTACAATGCTGAAAATCGTGTGATTGTCGCTGTATCTTCATCAAATATTAACCGTGTACAGCAGATCATTAATGCCACAAACCAAAATGGCCGTAAGCTTGCAGTAGCAGGAAAAAATATGATGACAACTCTTCAGCTTGCGATCAAACTTGGTTATGTGACAGCAGACGAAGAATTATTTGTTCCAGTCCAAGAAGTGAAAAAAATGGCGAAAAACAGTGTGGTCATTCTCACAGCAGGAAGCCACGGTGAGCCTCTCGCTGCTTTAACAAAAATGGCGAAACAAAATCACAAACAGCTTCATATTGAAAAAGATGACACGGTTGTGATTGCGTCTACACCTCTTCCGGGACAAGAACTCATATATTCAAAAACGGTGGATTTCCTTACAAGAAGCGGAGCACAAGTGATTTTTGCTCAAAAACGAGTGCATGTATCTGGACATGGCTGTCAAGAAGAGTTAAAGCTCATGCTGAACTTACTGAAGCCAAAGTATTTAATTCCAGTAAACGGCGAATATCGCATGCAAAAAGCACATTCTCGTATTGCTGAAGAAGTGGGAATGAAACGAAGCGACATTTTCTTAATTGATAAAGGCGATGTTGTAGAATTTAGAGGACAAAACGTAAAGATCGGTGAAAAAGTGCATCAAGGGAACATTTTGATCGACGGTCTTGGCGTTGGTGATATCGGGAATATTGTCTTACGTGATAGACGCCTATTGTCTCAAGATGGCATCTTAATTGTGGTCATTACGCTCGATAAACAAAAGAAACAATTAATTTCTGGACCTGAGATCATCACAAGAGGATTTGTTTATGTAAGAGAATCCGAAGAGCTGATTGTGAAAGCAACAGAAATGGTCAAAGGGATTGTGACAGAGCAAACGGAAAACTCAATTGTTGAATGGTCAACACTGAAACAATCCATGCGCGATGTACTAAATCAATTCCTATATGAAAAAACAAAACGTAAGCCAATGATCATTCCAATTATTATGGAAGTGTGATGAGAAAAGCCCAAAGAGCACAAGCTCTTTGGGCTTTTTTGATGTGACATGATGAATGCGGATGGAATGTGACGATCTTGTTTATAATAGGAGGAGAGTTTTTAGGAAAGGATGGAGACAAATGGACGAACAGAATGAACAGCAGCCTGAGCGAAAACCAGAAGAAAAAGATAGCATTATGAGCAAAATACAACAGCTTGGTGAAACAGCCGTCCCGCAGTTGTCACAAGATACAAACATACATTGCCTGACTATTATTGGACAAATTGAAGGGCACATGCAGCTGCCGCCACAAAATAAAACAACCAAATACGAACATGTCATTCCACAAATCGTAGCAGTTGAACAAAACCCAAAAATTGAAGGGCTTCTGATCATTTTAAATACAGTGGGAGGCGATGTAGAAGCAGGACTAGCTATTGCAGAAATGCTCGCTTCTTTATCCAAACCGACTGTATCCATTGTGCTTGGCGGCGGTCACTCTATTGGGGTCCCAATCGCCGTATCGTGTGATTATTCTTACATTGCCGAAACAGCAACGATGACCATTCACCCTGTACGATTAACCGGTCTAGTCATCGGTGTTCCGCAAACCTTTGAATACTTAGATAAAATGCAGGAAAGAGTCATTAATTTTGTCACGAGTCACTCAAACATTACAGAAGAGAAATTTAAAGAGCTTATGTTCTCTAAAGGCAATCTGACAAGAGACATCGGGACAAATGTCGTTGGCCATGAGGCGGCTGAATACGGACTGATGCATGAAGTTGGAGGCGTTGGACAAGCGATTAAAAAGCTGAACGAGCTTATTGGCGAACGGGCTGCACAAAACGAGGGGCTGATCCAATGATTTTATATACACCTATGCCTTATGAAGCCATTTACGCTGAGGAACAAGGAGAACGCAAACTCCAGCAGGTAAACATTCAGGGCGTGCCAGTGATGGTTGAAATGAAAGAAGATGAAGCGGAAATCGTTCAAGTAATGAGTACAAATCCAATGGACTTTTTGAATCAGGAGCTTGCACCAGGTAAGCGATTGAAGTTACATTTAGGCACCAATCAAACCGACTCATATGAATGATTCTATGCTATAATAAAGGGAAAACTTACAACAAGATGCAGCCAAAACCAGGCTGCTTTCTTTCTGATCTTTTCGTAGGTTATATTTTCTTTTGTAGTAAGGTGATGAGTATGGCGAAAAAGAGAAAACGTAAAACAAGAAAAAAACAAAATAAACAGCTAAAACTGAAATACGAACTAAATGGGTTAGTCTGTATTGCCATAGCGATCATTGCCATTTTACAGCTAGGTGTAGTTGGACAAACCTTTGTACATCTATTCCGATTCTTTGCAGGTGAATGGTTTATTCTCTGCCTTATCGGATTATTTCTTTTTGGTGTGACGATCTTTTGGAAAAAACAAATTCCTGATTTACTGACAAGAAGAAAAGCAGGTTTATACTGCATCATTGCGAGTATCTTGCTTTTGTCCCATGTGAAGCTTTTTCAGCATCTTTCAGCTGCAGGCGTGATAGGTTCTCAAAGTGTAATCAGAAATACGTTTGAGTTATTCTTAATGGATATGAAAGGTGAGACAGGCTCGCCCGATTTAGGAGGCGGTATGATCGGTGCTGTATTATTTGCGGCCTCCTATTTCTTGTTTGCACAAGCAGGGTCGCAAATCATGGCCATTGTGCTAATGCTGATCGGCATTGTGCTGATCACAAACCGCTCACTGCAAGAAATGGTCAAAAAAGTGACGCTGCCTGTATCACAATTTTTGGTGAAGCAGTGGAAAGCATTTATTGAAGATATGAAAGGCATAAGGCAGGCGAAAAAGAATGCACCTGCGCAAAAAACAAGTGAAAAGAAAAAACGTTCACGCTTGCAAGAAGAGGCCGAAGAAGATCATGATCATATCTTGATCGAGGAAGAAGAGCAGGCTTCTGACAATCGTCAGCCGATTATCTCAAGTTTTGCTGATCGAGATGACATGCTCACACCGCCGGTTCAAAAAGATCAGCCGGTCAATGAGCCAAATCCTCTTCAAGAAACTGTACAAGGCACTCCGTCTCATGATACAGGGGACGAACCGAAAGAAGCTCCGCCTATGACGTTTACGGAGCTTGAAAATAAGGATTATGAGCTGCCATCGCTTGATATTTTAGCTGAGCCGCAGCATTCAGGTCAGCAAACAGATAAGAAGAATATTTATGAAAATGCAAGAAAACTTGAAAAGACCTTCCAAAGTTTTGGTGTAAAAGCAAAAGTGACACAAGTTCATTTAGGGCCGGCCGTCACAAAATATGAAGTATACCCTGATGTCGGCGTGAAGGTAAGTAAGATCGTCAACTTGAGTGATGATTTAGCCCTTGCATTAGCAGCAAAAGACATTCGAATTGAAGCGCCGATTCCTGGTAAATCCGCCATCGGAATTGAAGTGCCCAACGCAGAAATTGCGATGGTTTCTTTAAAAGAGGTTTTAGAATCGAAACAAAATGATCGCCCAAATGCCAAGCTACTCATCGGACTGGGCCGAAATATTTCTGGTGAAGCTGTGCTGGCTGAAATGAACAAAATGCCGCATTTACTTGTGGCTGGCTCGACAGGAAGCGGAAAGAGCGTATGTATCAATGGCATTATCACAAGCATTCTCATGAGAGCAAAACCTCATGAAGTAAAGATGATGATGATTGACCCGAAAATGGTTGAATTAAATGTTTATAACGGCATCCCGCATCTGTTGGCTCCAGTTGTGACTGATCCTAAGAAAGCCTCACAGGCACTTAAAAAAGTGGTTAGTGAAATGGAGCGCCGTTATGAATTGTTTTCGCATACGGGCACAAGAAATATTGAAGGGTACAATGATTACATTAAACGAATGAATCAATCAGAAGAAGCGAAGCAGCCAGAACTCCCTTATATTGTCGTCATTGTAGACGAGCTTGCTGATTTAATGATGGTTGCTTCTTCTGATGTAGAAGATTCCATTACAAGGCTTTCTCAAATGGCACGTGCTGCAGGGATTCATTTAATTATCGCCACACAGAGACCTTCGGTTGATGTCATTACTGGTGTCATTAAAGCCAATATTCCATCCCGTATTGCATTTAGCGTATCGTCACAAACCGATTCAAGGACCATTCTTGATATGGGAGGCGCAGAAAAATTGCTGGGCAGAGGGGATATGTTGTTTTTACCGGTCGGTGCGAACAAACCAGTTCGTGTACAAGGCGCCTTTTTATCAGATGAAGAAGTGGAACATGTCGTTGATCATGTCATCACGCAGCAAAAAGCACAATATCAAGAAGAAATGATCCCAAGTGAAGAAACGCAAGATCAGCTTGGGGCTGTGGACGACGACTTATATGATGAAGCAGTTGAACTGATCATTGGCATGCAGACGGCCTCTGTTTCTATGCTGCAAAGGAGGTTCCGCATCGGTTATACCCGTGCTGCACGTCTTATTGACGCAATGGAAGAGCGCGGGGTTGTCGGACCATATGAAGGCAGTAAACCGAGAGAAGTCCTCCTCTCAAAAGAACAACATGACGAGCTCTCTTCATAATTCGAAGAGAGCTTTCCTAACATGAAGTTAACGATATATTGATTATGTTAACTGGAAGTCAGACTATTTATTTATTTGCAAAAACATGATATAGTTATGTTCATCTTATCTCGGAATAGAGATTTCTCATCTTATCATTTGCATTGATTAGACGGAGGGAAAACATGTCGACCAAAACAGACAATCGCCATTTATATTTGAAAGTGATTGACCGTATTAAAGAAGATATTCAAACAGGTGTATATGCCGAAAAGGAAAAGCTCCCTTCTGAGTTTGAGCTCTCAAAGATTTTAGGCGTGAGCAGAGCGACCCTTCGTGAAGCCCTTCGTATATTAGAAGAAGAGAAGTATTTAATTAGAAGGCATGGTGTGGGAACTTTCGTCAACTCAAGACCGCTTTTTTCTACTGGCATTGAACAGCTGACAAGTGTCACAAAAATGATTGAACAGGTCAATATGACGCCAGGTACCATCTTTTTGTCCTCACAAGAAGGGGAGCCGACAGAGAATGATGTCATTCGTTTTCAGTGTGATGAATCCGAGAAGGTTTTTTCAATGGAACGCGTTCGAACAGCAGATGGACAGCCAGTCGTCTATTGTTTAGATAAAATTCCGGTCAAACATCTTCCCGCTTCTTTTACTCATGAGGAAGAATCGCTTTTTGAGCTGTTTGGCAGAGAACCGCACAGCGGAATTAAATATGCAGTGGCAGACATCGAACCGATTGGTTATCACGATCAGGTTTCACCGATACTAGAATGTGACCCAGAAACAGCCTTACTATTACTGAAACAAATGCACTATGATCAAGATGATCAGCCGGTCTTATACTCGCTCAATTATTTTCGAGCGGATAAATTCAGCTTCCATGTCATACGTAAACGATTTTAACAAAGCAGTCGCTTCCATAGGCGGTTGCTTTTTGTTTGCCCATACATAAAACCCGTGAAACATGCCACACTAATATGTAACAGTATATAGAATTGGGTGAATGATGTTGGGCGAGAAAACAGTCAGTAAAAAGAATATTATTGCATTATCATCAGTGCCTCTAATCATGACACTTGGGAACTCGATGCTAATCCCCGTATTACCAGAGATCGAAAAGAAACTCTCAATCACTTCCTTTCAAGTGTCACTCATTATTACGGTATACTCCGTTGTGGCGATTTTGTGTATTCCGATTGCCGGTTATTTATCTGACCGAATTGGGCGAAAAAAGGTGCTTTTGCCGTGCCTTTTAATCGCAGGACTTGGAGGAGCTGTGGCAGCTGTTGCCTCAACCATCATGAAAGAACCCTACATGTGGATTTTATTTGGCAGGGTCCTTCAAGGTGTTGGTTCAGCTGGGGCGGCACCTGTCGTTATGCCATTTATTGGCGATTTGTTTCACGATGATGAAGAGGTAAGTGCGGGACTTGGAGCCATTGAAACTTCTAATACAGCCGGAAAGGTACTAAGTCCTATTATTGGGGCACTGCTCGCTTCTTGGTTTTGGTTTGTACCGTTTTGGTTCATTCCATTCTTTTCAATCATCAGCTTTGTGATGGTACTGTTTATGGTTGAATCCGCAAAGAAAGAGGAAGATCCGCCTACATTTAAAGAGTTTTTAAAATCAACAAAGACGATTTTTAAGCATGAAGGACGCTGGCTTTATGCCATTTTTGCTATTGGCGGTTTTATTATGTTTCTTCTTTTTGGCGTGCTCTTTTATTTGTCAGATAACCTAGAAGCGGCGTATCAAATAACGGGTGTCAAAAAAGGCTTGCTGCTAAGCATCCCGCTCCTTTTCTTATCAATCAGCTCGTACATTGCGGGGAAAACAATCGGAAAAGAAAAGGGGAAAATGAGGATATTTCTCATCGTAGGTATGGCTCTTTTATCACTTTCGTATATATTTTTATGGTGGAATCACAGTTTTTACGTGTTGTTTGTCTGCTTAAGTATTGGAGGCGTAGGGATTGGCATTGTGCTTCCAGCACTTGATGCGTTGATAACAGAAGGTATTGAAAAAGAGCAGTGCGGAACCATTACGTCATTTTATAGCAGCATGCGGTTTATCGGTGTTGCTTTAGGACCTCCAATTTACGCATTTCTGATGGATAAAGGAGACTCCATCGTTTTTATTCTATCGACCATATGTAGTCTCATTTCATTATTTTTGGTCCTCTTTTTCATCCAGCCAGATGAAAAGGATGAAAGTGAACAATTGAAAACGGTTTAAACATAGAAAAAAGACGGTATTTTGCCATCTTTTTTCTTTTTTATAAATTGACATGTAAAATTTTGATAGTTAAACTAATGTATAGTAATATCTTTTAAATTATCCCAAATAGGAGGTGTTCAAAAACATTCATTTTCTGTCTTTGTTTTAAGGCAGAAATTGAGCTCGTGGCTGATGATGGATATGCGTTTCTTCAACACGAAAGGACAATTGAATAGGTCATCCTGCCATTAGCACGTTGAAGGAGACGAAGTCAGCACTTCAGACACGCTCAAAAACAGCAAATTGATTGATGAACTAGAAGGAGCTTGAAGCAGCTATGTTGCAAATAATTAAAGCAAGATGGATTGTATTAATGGTGTGGATGATAACAGCTGTGATTCTGTTTATTACTGCGCCCAATTTAGAGGAATTAACAAGAGAAAAAGGGCAGTTAAAGGTTCCAGAGGGGACACCAACAGCTGAGGCACTTCACTTATTGGATAAGCTTTCAGATCATAATGGGAAAAAAGATACTGGTGTGATTGTATTCTCCGAACAACATTTGTTCCCTGCCAAAGAGCAGGAATTAAAAAAGGCTTTAGCTGCACTCATGACACATGCCCCAGAACTCCACATTGACGGAATTACTTCGTATTTTCATGTAGATCGTGACATTCAAAAACAACTTTTATCAAAGGATAAAAGTACACTTCTTGTTCCATTCAAATTCGACCACTACGAAACAAAAGCTGTGAAGGTTAAAGAACGAATTGAGGAAGTTTTAAAGCCCTACAACGTTTCATATGAAATGACAGGTCAAAAATTTGTGGACTCAGATGTCATTAAAAGCTCTCAACAAGGTCTGAAGAAAACTGAACTTATCACGATGATTTTTATTTTCTTTATTTTAATAATTGTATTCAGATCGATACTGGCACCTGTTGTCCCGCTTATTACGATTGGCATTTCTTATGCTGTCAGCCGGTGTATTGTGGCTTTTCTCGTAGAATATACACCATTTCCTCTGTCTAATTTCACTCAGATTTTTATGGTAGCTATTATGTTCGGTATAGGAACGGATTATTGTATATTACTTTTAAGCCGTTTTAAAGAGGAGATTGGTCAGGGGCGTGATGTCAAAGAATCGATTATCATCACGTATCAATGTGCAGGGAAAACAGTCTTTTTCAGCGGCTTAGCTGTGTTAGTCGGCTTCTCAAGTATTGGTTTCGCAAAATTCCAATTGTACCAATCAGCCGTCAGCGTTGCCGTAGGCGTTGGCATTCTGCTCATTGCACTTGTCACAATCGTTCCCTTTTTTATGTCGGTTTTCGGAAAATCCCTTTTTTGGCCGTCTAAAAGAGAAAACATTCGTCATCCACAAAGTAAGATTTGGGAATGGGCTGGGCGCTTTTCATTTAAAAGACCGCTCATCAGCTTAGGGGTAGTTGCACTCATCACTGTTCCTCCAATTCTGATGTATGACGGCACTCTTTCTTATAATAGTTTAAATGAGATTGGGACAAAGTATGAGTCAGTGTCTGCATTTAATACGATATCTGAGCAATTTGGCTTTGGTGAAGCGCTGCCGCTGAATGTGCTTGTCGAAAGTGACAATGAGCTCGATAATCAAGAAAAGATCGTCATGATTGAAAAACTGACCCGTAAGTTAAGTGACATTGAGGAAGTAAAAGCGGTTCGCAGTGTCACTCGCCCAGTTGGAGACGGGTTAAGTCAGCTCTACGTTACCTCTCAAGCGAAAGAGCTGGGAGGAGAGCTTGGGAAAGGTCATGAGGGCATCGGGAAAATTACAGATGGCTTGACCGAAACAAACTTAGCACTTCTCAAACAAAAACCAAAAATTGAAGAATCCGCTAAAGGGATTGATCAATTGATTGATGGGACAAAAGCCATCAAAGGCGGGATCGGAGAAGTGAGGAAATCACTCATTTCTTTAGAGGATGGTGTGAGGCGCAGTAAAGAGGGCGTAGGAACCATTCGCACTGAAATCAAACAAGCGAAAAAAGAATTAGAGCAAGAATACCGCAGAAGTGAAACCATGATTCAAGACCTTGAACGAGTCGTAAGCACACTGGAAGGTCACGCAACATCAAATGAGCAACTGATGACAACGATTAAGAAAGTGAAACAATCCTATGAAAACGTATCATTTGAAGGACTTGAAAACCGGCTTCCAGAAATCAAAGATATGAATGAATATAAAGAAATCAAAAAAGTATTCAAAGACACAAAAGGAATGCTCGATCAAGCTGGAGAGCAAATGAGCGTCTATGAAGAGGAAGCATCTGCCTTTAAACAAAAGATCAAGAAAGCAGATCAAGTCATTCAAACGTTCTCAAGCAAGCAAAAAGAAATCAAACAACAAGTAAAGGCGCTGATGACAGGTCTAGATCAAATTTATGATGGTCTTGATGAAACGAATAAAGGACAAAAACAGCTCATCAAAGAAATGCCTAAAATTGAAAATGGTGCAGATCAACTGACTGATGGCCAAAAAGCCGTGAAAAAAGGGTTTAACCAGCTATCATCTAAACTCTCACTATTAACAGATGGATTAGATGAAAGTATTTCCGGACTTGAGCAAGTAAAAAGCGGCTTTACCGAGGCGGACAGCTATTTAAAACAACTTCAGGAAGCACCAGATGAAGAAGTAACGGGCTGGTTTATACCAGAAGAAGTATTGAAACGCCATGAGTTTAAGAAAATATTTAATACGTATATGTCCCCAGATCGTAAATTAACAACCTTTGAAGTGATTTTAAATGTAAATCCATACAGCAATGAAGCAATGAAAGGTGTAGCAAAAATTGAAGAAACCCTTGATCAATATTTACCTGTAAGTGGTTTGAAAAACGCCAACTACGGTGTATCTGGTATCTCCAGTTTAAATGTTGACTTAAAAGAAACGTCAGACGGTGACTTTATCAGAACGGTTATTTTCATGTTAATTGGTATCTTTATTATTTTAGTTATACTATTAAGATCAATCGTCATGCCGATATACTTAACACTGTCACTCATATTAACGTATTTTACATCCATTGGCTTAACAGAATGGATTTTCAAAACATTCTTTGGCTACGATGGTGTCAGCTGGGCTGTTCCATTTTTCAGCTTTGTGATCCTTGTGACCCTCGGCATTGATTATTCGATCTTCCTCATGGATCGTTTTAATGAATGGAAGGGAGAGCATGTTCAAGCATCCATGATATCAGCGATGAGAAATATGGGGTCGGTCATTATTTCAGCAGTTGCTATTTTAGCGGGTACTTTTGCTGCGATGCTGCCCTCGGGTGTATTATCATTAGTTGAAATTGCAACGGTCGTACTCATTGGACTTTTATTATATGCTTTTGTTGTACTACCACTCTTTATCCCGGTCATGGTTCGCATCTTTGGAAAATGGAATTGGTGGCCGTTTAGAATGAAATAACAACTTGCGTCTCTGCTTTTAGCAGAGGCGTTTTTATTTCCTATCCTTTCCTCTGATTGATATAATGACTATTAAATGGCTGTTTCACGTATATATCAGCTATGTTCTAATACATAATAAATAGGATGAACAAAGGAGGTTTCTCATGACGTACTTACAAGAGAAGACATTTGATACACCTGGTCTTCATACTCATATTGTCAAAACAGAAAAATTTAAAACCGTGACGATCCTTTTTAAAATGCTTGCGCCTTTATCCAAAGATGACGTCACCATGCGTTCTCTTTTCCCGCATGTGCTATTAAGAGGAACAGAAAAAATGCCGAAAACGGGAGAGCTTCGTGCTTATTTCGACGAGCTCTATGGGGCGACCGTTTCCGCAGACATGGCGAAAAAAGGTGAAAATCACATCATTACCTTCCGTCTAGAAATGGCGAATGAAAAATATTTAAAGGATCAAACCCCTTTACTAGAAAAAGGGATTGCCTTACTTTCTGAACTATTATTCCACCCGTACGTGGAAAACGGGGTATTTCATGAATTGTACGTTGAGCAAGAAAAACGAACATTGAAACAGCGCATTCAAGCCGTTTATGATGACAAAATGCGCTATTCAAACTTAAGACTTGTGCAGGAAATGTGTAAAGGTGAGCCATATGCACTGCACGTCAATGGTGAAATGGAAGACGTCGAAGCGATTACGTCAGAAGCGCTCTTTAAAGCATACGAGCATGCACTTCAGTCCAACCAGCTGGATCTCTATGTTGTGGGAGACGTTGATGAACAAGACATCAATCGAATGGTCTCGCAATACTTTAAAACAAGTGAAAGAGAGCCGGTCAAACAAAATACCGAATCATCAAGATCACAAATAGAGCCAAAAGAAGTCATTGATGAAGAGGATGTAAAACAAGGAAAGCTGAACATTGGCTTTCGCACACATACAACGATAGCGGATAAAGATTATCCGGCGCTGCATTTGTTTAATGGCATATTCGGCGGCTTCTCGCATTCAAAGCTATTTATCAATGTGCGCGAAAAAGCAAGTCTTGCGTACTATGCTGTTTCTAGACTTGAGAGCTTTAAAGGTTTGATGATGGTCATGTCAGGAATTGAAGTCGGCAACTATCAGCAGGCAGTAGACATCATCAAAGAACAATTTGATGCCATGCAAAAAGGCGATTTTTCTGATGAAGCAATTGAACAGACAAAGGCTGTCGTCAAAAACCAGTTGCTCGAAACAATTGATACGTCTTATGGAACAGCGGAATACTTATATCAGCATGCCGTCGTGCCAACAGAGGAGAGCCTCGATTCCTTTTTAGATGCGTTAGACAGAGTGACAAAAGAGGACATCATCAAAGTGGGTCAAAAAATCGAATGGGATACGACCTATTTTCTTAAAGGAACGGAGGGTGCTTCATGACAGTGAAAACAATTCAATTCGATCAGCTGCAAGAGACGGTGTATCATGAAAAAATGGACAGCGGACTAGACGTCTATGTGCTGCCAAAGCAAGGGTTTAACAAAACATATGCAACCTTCACAACAAAATATGGCTCTGTCGACAATGAATTTGTTCCGCTTGGCAAAGAAGACATGATCCGAGTGCCTGATGGAATTGCCCATTTCTTAGAGCATAAGCTGTTTGAAAAAGAAGATGGTGATGTGTTTCATACATTTAGTAAACAGGGAGCAGCCGCAAACGCATTTACGACGTTTACGAGAACGGCATACTTATTTTCAAGCACGGCCAATGTCGAACAGAATCTTGAAACACTCATTGATTTTGTGCAAGAGCCTTATTTTACTGAAAAAACGGTCGAAAAAGAAAAAGGCATCATTGGTCAAGAAATCAACATGTATGATGACAATCCAGATTGGCGTTTATTCTTTGGTCTGATCGAAAACCTCTATCAAGAGCACCCAGTGAGAATTGATATTGCTGGAACCGTTGAAAGCATTGCGCCAATTACGAAAGACCATTTATATGAATGCTACGAAACGTTCTATCACCCAAGCAATATGCTTCTTTTTGTAGTGGGTCCTGTTGATCCGGCGCAAATTTTAGACCAAGTAAGAGCGAATCAGGCAAAAAAACCATTTACCGATCAGCCGGATATTCAGCGGAAAGAGATCAATGAGCCTGATCGTGTATACCGAAAAGAATACGAACTGAAAATGAATGTACAAGGCTCTAAATGTATGTTTGGTTTGAAAACGAAAAACCCGCATAAAAAAGGAAAACAGCTCCTCAAACATGAACTTGGCATGAATCTTATTTTAGAGACATTGTTTGGTAAAAGTTCTCTGCAATACGAGCGTATGTATGAAAAAGGCTTGATTGATGAGACATTCAGTTACGATTATACGGAAGAAGGCGGTTTTGGCTTCACTTCAGTTGGCGGAGACACAAATGACCCTGATCAACTCGCAGATGAATTAAAAGAAACGCTTCTTCAAGCAAAAAGCCTGATCACAGAAGAAAAGATTGAACTTGCTCGCAAGAAAAAAATTGGCAGCTTTTTAAAAGCGATGAACTCCCCGGAGTACATCGCCAATCAATTCACTCGATACGCATTCTTAGAAATGAGCTTATTTGATGTCGTGCCAGTACTGGAGCAAATCCAATTAACAGATATTCAGCAAATCTTAGACGAAGAAATTGATGAAGAAAGAATGTCAGTTTTTAAAGTCGTACCGAAAGCAAAATAAAAGAAAAAAAGACAAACTCAACGTATAAGAGTTTGTCTTTTTTGTGTCCAGCTAAAGAAAGCGCTTTATATGCGAAGATATTGATTGACAATTGTTTTGGGTATTAGTTAAACTCTTTAATAGTTAAACAATCAAACTAAAGGAGCAGCATATGGTACAAAATAAAATTGCCCAGCTCATCCAGAGATATGCGGACGTCTATCTCATGATGGAGAAAAAAGTATCGAGTATGATCACGGAAAAGCTCGATAAAGAACTGACACTTGATCAATATTACTCGCTTCGATACATCAATTTACACCCAGGATGTACATCAACAGACCTTGCCATCGAATGTAATGTCAACAAAAGTGCTGTGACATCCATGACCAATCGTCTTTTTAATAAAGATTATATCTATCGAGAGCATGATCAAGCTGATCGAAGAAATGTTCATCTCTATGTGACGCCCGAAGGAAAAGACGTGGTCAGCCGAATGGAAAAGCAGCTTCAGGATCTTGTTCGGTCATATTTAGAAAAATTTGATGAAAAAGAAATCGAATCATTTATTCAAACATATGAAAAGATTTATCAGATTATCATCGAAGAGGAGGCACAACATAGTAATGAGAGCAATCATAAAGGGTAGATGGCTGATCACGATCCTTTGGGTCGTACTAGCGGCTGTATTATTAATCACCGCTCCTAATATGGCGCAATTAACAAAAGAAAAAGGGCAGATTTCCGTTCCAGATGGTTATCCTTCTTCCTACGCCGATCAATTATTAAAGAACATGTCTGAAAATGGGGATACGGAAAAATCGATCGTCATTGTCTTTCAAGGTAAGGATATCGTCAAAGAAAGAGAAGCCTCTTTAAAGAAAGCGATGGAGATTTTAGAAAAGGATCAAGATCTCCATGTTGAAGACATCACTTCTTATTTTGATGCAAACAAAGATATTAAAAAACAGATGCTCTCTAAAGATCAAACAACACTTCTTGTTCCAGTTACATACGACTCGAACAAAATCAAAGCATCCGATTTTAAAGAAAGAGTCAATGAAAAGCTTAAGAGCCTGAACCTGACATTTGAAATGACAGGGCAGCCGCTAATCGACGATGATGTCATCACAAGCTCACAAGAAGGTCTGAAAAAAACAGAATTCATTACAATTGGGTTTATTTTAATTGTTCTTGTGCTTGTCTTTAGATCCGCAGTGGCACCGTTCGTTCCTTTAGTGGCCGTGGCGCTTTCCTATTTGGTCAGTCAATCCATTGTGGCTTACCTAGTAAAGTATGTTGATTTTCCGCTCTCGACCTTTACCCAAATTTTTATGGTCGCCATCATGTTTGGGATTGGAACCGACTACTGCATCCTGTTGCTAAGCCGGTTTAAAGAAGAACTATCTCACGGAAAAGATAAGATTGAGGCGATTATTACAACATATAAGACGGCAGGTAAAACCGTTTTATTCAGCGGAATTGCTGTCCTCATTGGTTTTACATGTATCGGTTTAGCTGAATTCCAACTGTATAAATCAGCTGTCGCCGTGGCGGTTGGTGTTGCCGTGTTAATTGTGGCACTGCTCACTGTCGTTCCATTCTTTATGGCGGTTTTAGGAAAAGTGTTATTTTGGCCGATCAAAGGCGATATTGCCCACCCACAATCGAAAATGTGGGAAACAGCCGGTCGTTTTTCATTTAAGAAACCACTTCTCAGCTTGCTAATCGTTGCAATTATTACCCTTCCAGCGATTCTTATGTATAAAGGAACACTTTCATATAACAACCTAGACGAAATCGGCAATAAATACGAATCCGTCAATGCATTTAATACGATCTCTGACAAATTTGGACCAGGTGAAGCTCTTCCAGCAACCGTTGTCGTGAAATCATCCGATCTTTTAGACAATAACGAAGGTCTGATTGCTGTTGAAAAACTAAGCCGCGCCATTGAACAAACAGATGGCGTGAGTAAAGTGAGAAGTGCCACTCGTCCTGTTGGTAAAGGGCTGAATGATCTGTACGTGAAATCTCAAGCCAAAGAGCTAAATAGCGGGCTTGATAAAAGTAACGAAGGGTTGAAAAAGATCCAAGATGCTCTTACAACCATGAGTAAATCCATCGAGGATCAAACACCACAAATTAAAGCATCAGGAAAAGGCATTAACAAATTGATTTCTGGAACCGAATCCGTAAAATCAGGTATTCAAAACGTCGAAAAAACGATGAGAGAACTGCAAACCTATATCGATCAAAACAAAAAAGGCGTTTCTGAAATTAAAGAAAGAATAAAGGGTGCGAAAAAGGAATTAACAGATCAAGTCGCACAAGTGAATCAGCAAGTGGCACTGTATAAAAGCATTTCCAAAGAATTAAAAGCCGCATTGGCACAAGTCGATACGTCATCCTCTGCCGCAGCGGATGTGAAAGCTTTGATCAGTCAAGCGAATAAACAATTCAGTACACTTGAGCAGCAAATTCCGCAAGTGAAAGAAAATCAATCATATCAAGCCATCAAAGCTTCATATAAGGAACTTTCTACTACCTTGCAAGAAGGAGCCAAACAGGCTGACAGCTATGCAAAACAAGCAAAAGAAGCAAAAAAACAGCTTGAAGCAGCAGATGCTTTTATCGCAAAAGCTTCAGAGCAGCAAAAAGTGTTTACAAATCAAATTGATGAGCTGATTGCTGGCTTAGAAGCCATTGAAAACGGGCTAGATCAAACGTCTAAAGGCCAAGGGCAGTTAGCTGATGGTATGCCTAAACTTGCAAATGGAGCCGGCGACATCATTAATGGTCAAAAACAAATGAAAGAAAAAATTGGCGGCTTTGGTGACAATCTGACCAAGCTGACAGATGGTCTAAACAAAAGTGTCGACGGCCTTGAGAAAATTTCAAACGGCTTAATGGGTGCAGGAGACTACTTAGATGAACTGAAAAACGCGCCAGATCAAGACATGGCCGGTTGGTTTATTCCAAAAGATGTCCTAAAAAATAAAGCATTCAAGCAAGTGTTCGATTCCTATATGTCGGATGACCGCAAAATGACAAAGATTGACGTCATTTTAGAAGACAATCCATATGGAAACGACGCCATGAAAACAATTAAACAAGTAGAAGCTTCGGTCAAACGTGCACTTCCTGAAACAAACCTAAAAGATGTTTCATTTGGCGTATCTGGTGTTTCAAGTATGAACGCTGATTTAAAACAGCTGTCAGACCAAGACTTCAATAAGACGGTTCTTTACATGCTGATCGGTATTTTCCTGATACTAGTGATTCTGTTCCGTTCTCTCGTGATGCCGCTTTACTTAGTAGGCTCGCTGATTTTAACGTACTTTACCGCCATTGGTGTAACAGAATTTATTTTTACCCATTTCTTTGGATATCCAGGCATCAACTGGGCTGTTCCATTCTTTGGCTTTGTCATCTTAATGGCGCTTGGAGTCGATTATTCGATTTTCTTAATGGAACGGTTCAATGAATACAAAACAAAAGACATCCAGTTTGCCATGACTGAATCAATGAAAAATATGGGATCTGTTATTATGTCTGCTGCCGTCATTTTGGCAGGAACATTTGCAGCGATGCTACCTTCAGGTGTATTGTCACTCTTACAAATTGCAACACTTGTTCTAACTGGACTTTTATTGTATGCACTCGTTGTGCTACCATTGTTCGTACCTGTGATGGTCAAATTGTTCGGATCAGCGAATTGGTTCCCATTTAAACGAAAAGAATAAGGATTCCATAAAGAAAGTAGGAACAAAGTATGAGTCGTTGGGCACTGATTACTGGTGCCAGTGGCGGAATTGGGCAGGCGACAGCCAAAAAGCTTGCCCAAGAAGGCTGCCATCTGATGCTCCATTATCATCAAAATGAACAAGCGGCTAATCGTCTTTCCGCCGATCTCAAAGAAACATATCAAGTAGAAACGTACGTCGTTCAAGCTGATTTAGCGAAAACAGGCGGAGCAGCAGAGCTTGTCAGCCGCCTGCCGCTTGATCCAGATATTCTTGTTTTAAATAGCGGAAAGAGTCATGTTGGTTTAGTGACAGATACTGAAAAAGAAGTTCTAGCCAGCATGGTGCAGCTTCATGTGACAAGTCCATATGAGCTTACCCAATCCATTTTGCCTGCCATGATTCAAAAAAAGTCAGGACATATTATTGCGGTTAGCTCAATATGGGGGGAAACGGGTGCCTCGTGTGAAGTACTGTACAGTATGGTCAAGGGTGCTCAAAATGCCTTCATTAAGGGGCTTGCCAAAGAGCTTGCCCCAAGTGGAATTAGAGCAAATGCAGTCTCACCAGGTGCGGTTCAGACTGATATGATGAAAAGCTTCACACAAGAAGACCTTGCGATGATGGAAGAGGAGATTCCACTAGGCCGTCTTGCCGCACCTGAAGAGATAGCCGATGCCATTTGGTTTCTTGCCTCCAAGCAGTCAAGTTATATCACAGGTCAAATTTTATCTGTCAATGGCGGCTGGTACTGTTAAAAAACGTGTATAATTCGTCTCTCCATGACAAAAGCTATGGCTGTAATTCATCTTTTCGAATGGAGGAATCGACATGTCTGTACTTGAGAGCTGGGACCATTGGAAAAACTTTTTAGGTGACCGTTTAAATCATGCACAGGATAAAGGTTTATCAGATGATACCATCAATAACCTTGCGTATGAAATTGGCGGATACCTGGCTAATGAAGTTGAAGCAAAGAATGAGCAAGAAAGAGTACTTTCTGACCTTTGGAGCGTTGCATCAGAAGATGAGCAGCGTGCCATTGCAAACATGATGGTCAAGCTAGT
The DNA here is from genome assembly GCF_004634445.1 of Bacillus sp. 005/A4HT-01/001. Lineage (NCBI taxonomy): Bacteria > Bacillati > Bacillota > Bacilli > Caryophanales > Bacillaceae > Bacillus > Bacillus sp. 005/A4HT-01/001. The sequence continues at coordinate 16,137 of NZ_SEIZ01000009.1, read as the reverse complement.
TGAAAATAATAGCTCGCACTAAACAAAAAGAGAGGTCGTTTGTGCCTCTCTTTTTATTTTAACCGTTTAGCAACATTGTGCTTTCTAAAAATGTGAAAATGCTTTATGATAAAGGAAGGTAAAAATTTGCCACAATGAAGGGGGTAATATCATTTGGCAAAGCTCGAATGGTATTTTGAATATGAGATACAGGTGAACCGTCCCGGACTTTTAGGAGACATTTCTTCTTTAATGGGGATGCTTTCAATTAATATTGTGACAATTAATGGTGTTGATGTATCAAGACGCGGCATGCTTCTTCGATGTGACCACACAGATCAAATTAAGCGGCTTGAATCAATTTTAAATACAATGGAAACGATAAAAGTAACGAAACTAAGACAGCCAAAACTTCGTGACCGTTTAGCTGTTCGTCATGGAAGATACATTCAGCGTGATGCGGATGACAAAAAGACGTTCCGTTTTGAAAGGGACGAGCTTGGTCTACTTGTCGATTTTATGGCTGAATTATTTAAAAAAGAAGGACATAAATTGATTGGAATTCGCGGAATGCCGCGGGTTGGAAAAACAGAATCAATTGTTGCTTCAAGTGTATGTGCAAGTAAGAGATGGCTGTTTGTATCGTCGACTCTTTTGAAACAGACCATTCGCAGTCAGCTGATTGCAGATGAATACAGCCCAGATAACGTCTTTATTATTGATGGGATTGTGTCGACAAGAAGAGGTTCTGAAAAGCACTTGCAGCTTTTAAGAGAAATTATGAGACTGCCTGCTACAAAGGTGGTAGAGCATCCAGATATCTTTATTCAAAATTCAGAATATACAATGGATGATTTCGACTACATCATTGAATTGCGTAATAGTGCAGACGAAGAAATTACATACGAGCACGCTGAAGAACCACAAGTGTTTGATCATTCTGGTTTTTCTGGCTTCGATTTTTAATATGGTAATGGTAGGTGTTTGTTTTGACTGAATTGGGAAAACGGCTCGTTGAGGCCAGAGAGGAAAAAGGGATGTCGCTGGAGGATTTGATGGCGGCTACCAAAATCCAAAAGCGCTATTTGCTAGCAATAGAACAAGGAAACTATGATATCATTCCAGGTAAATTTTACGTCAGAGCGTTTATTAAACAATATGCCGAGGCCGTTGGACTGAATCCTGAACAATTGTTCGAAGAGTTTCGTAAAGATGTACCAAGCACGTATAACGATGAAGTGTCTGATAAATTATCAAATATTAAACCGCAACGAGAGCTGCCAAAGCCTGCCTCAAAGTTACTGGAGCTGCTTCCGACGATTTTAATCATTGGAGGGATCCTTGTGGTGATCGCTATCATTTATGTGATCGTTCAAGCGGTTAATCATGATAGCGGACAGAAAAATAATCAGGCGGCTCCTCAGCAATCAGAATCAAAATACGAAGTGTCTAAGGATTCATCGCTGGCAAAGGATCAAAAGAAAAAGGAAAAAGCTTCGTCAGATGATCAAGAAAAATCATCTGAAAAAGACGATTCCTCAAAGGATTCATCTAAAGACGATGAAGATGTTTCTTTGAAGGCGACGAATACAGAGGGTTCTACGACAACGTATGAAGTATCAGGTGCAGAAGAGATGGAGCTAACCATTTCTGCCTCACAAGCTTCATGGCTTCGTGTGAGAGACGAATCTGGAAAAGTGCTGAAGATGGGTGAATTGAAAGATGGCGAATCGTTTAAAACAGACTTGACTGATCTTTCCCAAGTCGATATCCGCTTAGGAAATGCATCGGGAATCGATATTAAAGTCAATGACGAAACGCTGAAGTACGAATTAGACCCTAAAAACACCATGACACAAAACATTGTGATTGTGAATAAAGGAAAGGAAAAGTCATCTTAAGCAAGTAGATGACTTTTCTTTTGTTCCTACTATTATATACATAAAAAAATGCTTTATTGGAGGATTGGAATTCATGTTTAACTTACCGAATAAAATTACTCTTTCTAGGATCGCCTTGATTCCTGTGTTTATGTTGATTATGCTTGCTCCATTAGATTGGGGTGTTGCGCGCTTTGGTGACGTCAGCATCGAAGTCACTCACCTTGTTGGAGCGATCTTGTTTATTGTCGCTTCGACAACCGACTGGATTGATGGTTACTATGCACGTAAGCTCAATTTAGTCACAAACTTTGGTAAGTTTTTAGATCCGCTTGCAGATAAATTGCTTGTTTCAGCGGCTTTAATTATACTTGTTCAATACAACCTCACACCGGCATGGATGGCAATTGTGATCATTAGCCGCGAATTTGCTGTAACAGGCCTAAGGCTTGTCTTAGCTGGAGGCGGTGAAGTGGTCGCAGCCAATATGCTTGGAAAAGTGAAGACGTGGGCGCAAATCATTGCGATTTCGGCACTTCTTTTGCATAACCTGCCGTTTGAACTTGTATCATTCCCATTTGGTGATCTTGCCATGTGGGTAGCGGTGTTCTTCACTGTTGTCTCAGGCTGGGATTACTTTGCGAAAAACTGGGAAGCCTTAAAGAATTCTAACTAAAAAGGACGTGTACGCTTTGAAGTCAGAGATAAAAGCAGAAATTATTGCAGTCGGTTCCGAACTTTTGCTAGGGCAAATTACGAATACGAATGCACAATTCATCAGCAAACAACTAGCTGAAATTGGTGTGAATGTTTATTACCACACAGCAGTTGGTGACAATCCAGAGCGTTTAAAAAGGGCCATTCAAGTGGCACAGGAAAGATCGAATTTTATTATCTTCTCAGGGGGTCTTGGACCAACGAAAGATGATTTAACAAAAGAAACCATTGCAAATACGCTCGATAAAGAGCTTGTGCTAAATGAAGAAGCATTTGAGTCTATTCAAGAGTACTTCCGTAAAACCGGACGTGATATGTCGCCGAACAACCGTAAACAGGCGCTCGTTCTAGAGGGATCTGATGTGCTCGTAAACCGTTTCGGAATGGCACCTGGTATGTTTATACAAGAGGGAGATACGTTTTACATTCTGCTCCCTGGACCGCCAAGTGAATTGCACCCGATGTTTGAAAACGAAGCGAAGCCGCTTATTTCTGAAAAACTCGGCCTAAAGGAAAAAATCGTGTCTGTTGTCTTGCGTTTCTTTGGCATCGGTGAATCTCAACTCGAAACAGATCTTGAAGATTTAATTGATGCACAGACCAATCCAACGATTGCACCGCTTGCAGCTGACGGGGAAGTGACGCTAAGGCTGACAGCCAAGCATGAGGATGAAAAAGAAACAGAGCGTCTGTTAAAAGAAACAGAAGCACAAATTTTAGAACGGGTCGGCGAGTACTTCTACGGATATGGTGATACATCTCTTGCCTTTGAAGCTTCAAAGGCCTTGCATGAACACGGGAAAACAGTAGCAGCGGCTGAAAGCCTGACTGGTGGTATGTTTTCAGAGTGGCTGACAGATCTTGAAGGGGCATCATCCATTTTAAACGGCAGTGTGGTTTGTTACACAAATCAAGTCAAGCAGCAAGTGCTGGGCTGCCGTGAAGAAACATTGTCTTCTCATGGTGCTGTCAGCAAAGAGTGTGCTTTAGAGCTCGCAGAAGGCGTTAGAAAACTGACGGGAAGCGATATCGGTATTAGCTTTACAGGTGTGGCAGGTCCTGAACCACACGAAGGACAGCCGGTTGGAAAAGTATTTATCGGGCTATCGACAAAAGATCAGACAGACGTGTTTGAATGGATGTTTACTGGCAGTCGATCAGGCATTCGCAAGCGTGCTGTGAAATATGGTTTGCACCACCTTCTCAAATTATTAAAAGAAAGTTAATTTTGTTTTTTATGAGGTTTACTCCTTTATAAAAGAGCGTTTTTTCTAATAGAAACAGTTCTTTTCTTAAATAATCTGCCAAGAAAAAATCGAATATGTGTTCGTTTTTTTCTTGGCAAATGACGTAAAACAAGGTATAGTATAGATAGTGGAATTGATAAAGGAGGAAACAATAGAATGAGTGATCGTCAAGCAGCCTTAGATATGGCTCTTAAACAAATAGAAAAACAGTTTGGTAAAGGCTCTATTATGAAACTAGGAGAGCAAACAGATACACGTATTTCAACAGTACCTAGTGGTTCGTTAGCACTTGATACTGCGCTTGGAATAGGTGGATACCCTCGCGGCCGTATTATTGAAGTATATGGTCCAGAGAGTTCTGGTAAAACGACAGTAGCACTTCATGCGATTGCTGAGGTTCAGCAGCAGGGAGGACAAGCTGCATTTATCGATGCGGAGCATGCGCTAGATCCAGTTTACGCTCAAAAATTAGGTGTCAACATTGATGAGTTGTTACTTTCTCAGCCGGATACAGGAGAACAAGCACTTGAAATTGCAGAAGCACTTGTTCGTAGTGGTGCAGTTGATATTGTTGTCATTGACTCAGTAGCTGCTCTTGTACCAAAAGCAGAGATCGAAGGAGACATGGGAGATTCACACGTTGGTCTTCAAGCACGTTTGATGTCTCAAGCACTTCGTAAACTATCTGGTGCTATCAACAAATCAAAAACAATTGCGATCTTTATTAACCAAATTCGTGAAAAAGTAGGGGTTATGTTTGGTAATCCTGAAACAACGCCTGGTGGACGTGCACTTAAGTTCTATTCATCTGTTCGTTTAGAAGTACGCCGTGCTGAACAGTTGAAACAAGGGAACGACATCATGGGGAACAAAACGAGAATTAAAGTTGTGAAAAACAAAGTGGCACCGCCATTCCGTATTGCCGAAGTAGACATTATGTACGGTGAAGGTATCTCGAAAGAGGGAGAAATCATCGACCTTGGAAGCGAACTAGATATCGTACAAAAGAGCGGGGCTTGGTATTCTTATCAAGAGGAACGTCTTGGACAAGGACGTGAAAATGCGAAGCAATTCCTAAAAGAGAATAAAGACATTCTTCTTATGATTCAAGAGCAGATCAGGGAGCACTACGGTTTGGATACAAACGGAGTGAAATCAACTGACGAAGAAGGACAAGAAGAATTGGAATTGAATGACTAAAAAGACGCTGAAAAGCGTCTTTTTTTTACAATTACATAACAGCTAGCGGGTCAAAAGTTCTGTCTTTGCTTGAAATAACGACTTACGCCTCAGTCTGACTAGCTTGACAAGTATTTCCGACACAATTACAATGGGAATGTATCACTTGTTTTTCTTAACATGATTGATAACTAATTTAAACTTGACAAGGGCAGTGAGGATCTCATTCCCTGTGAAGGCCCTGTATGTTGAGACACAAAACAATGTACATGCCGACACTTTATTTGTAAAACCAAGTTCATAGCAAGAGGAGGTGAAAATATGTCGCCTACGATGTTTACGATCATCTCCATTTTGCTGAGCCTAATCTGTTTAGTTGTTGGCTACTTTGTTCGTAAAACCATTGCAGAAGCAAAAATATCCGGCGCAAGAAACATGGCCGAACAAATTGTTGAGGATGCAAAGCGTGATGCGGAAGCATTGAAGAAAGAAGCGCTCTTAGAAGCGAAAGATGAAATTCATTCGTTTCGTGTAGAGGCGGAGCAAGAAGTTCGTGAAAGACGTAATGAGCTTCAAAGACAAGAAAACCGTTTACTTCAAAAAGAGGAAAATCTTGATCGCAAGGACGAATCTTTAGATAAACGGGAGTCCCTGTTGGAGAAGAGAGATCATTCTCTGAATGAACGACAACAACATATTGAAGAGATGGAAAGCAAAGTGGATGATATGATTCGTTTGCAGAAAGCTGAGTTGGAGCGTATTTCTAGTCTAACTCGAGATGAAGCGAAACAAATCATTCTGGATCAAGTTGAAAATGAGCTTTCCCACGACATTGCAGTCATGACGAAAGAATCTGAAAACCGGGCGAAAGAAGAGGCTGATAAAAAAGCGAAAAACATTCTTTCACTTGCGTTACAGCGTTGTGCAGCTGATCATGTAGCTGAAACAACGGTATCTGTAGTCAATCTTCCAAATGATGAGATGAAAGGTCGTATTATCGGACGTGAAGGACGAAATATCCGTACGTTAGAAACGTTAACAGGTATTGACCTGATCATTGATGATACACCTGAAGCTGTCATCTTATCGGGCTTTGATCCGATAAGACGTGAAACAGCGAGGATAGCTCTGGACAAGCTAGTCCAGGATGGACGTATTCATCCTGCACGAATTGAAGAAATGGTGGAAAAATCACGCCGTGAAGTCGATGATTATATCCGCGAGATGGGTGAGCAAACGACATTTGAAGTCGGAGTTCACGGTTTGCATCCGGATCTCATCAAAATTCTCGGTCGCTTAAAATTCCGTACAAGTTATGGACAAAATGTCCTGAAGCATTCAATTGAGGTTGCACATCTTGCAGGTCTCATGGCTTCAGAGCTTGGAGAAGATGCAAAGCTTGCAAAACGAGCAGGTCTTCTGCATGACATTGGAAAAGCCATTGATCATGAAGTAGAAGGAAGCCACGTGGAAATTGGCGTTGAGCTTGCGACGAAATATAAAGAGCATCCTGTTGTCATCAACAGTATTGCATCTCACCATGGTGACCAAGAACCGACATCTATTATCGCTGTTCTTGTTGCGGCAGCCGATGCATTATCTGCAGCACGCCCTGGTGCAAGAAGTGAGACGCTTGAAAATTACATTCGGAGACTTGAGAAATTAGAAGACATCTCTGAATCTTATGAAGGTGTTGAAAAATCGTTTGCGATACAAGCTGGACGTGAAGTGCGTATTATGGTGAAGCCAGATTCAATTAATGATCTTGAAGCTCACCGTCTAGCAAGGGATATTCGTAAGCGGATTGAGGACGAGCTCGATTACCCTGGTCACATTAAAGTGACAGTTATTCGAGAAACTCGCGCAGTAGAGTATGCAAAATAGAGCGGTGCGCTTAGCGCCGCTTTATTTTTTTGTGTAAATATGCAACACTGATAAGAAGATCATTTTATAAGAGAAAGGGTTCAAAACGTATGAAAATATTATTTGTTGGAGATATCGTTGGTTCACCTGGCAGAGATACACTGAAAGATTACTTGCCAAAGCTAAAGAAAAAATATCAGCCGCACTTTACGATTGTCAATGGAGAAAATGCGGCTCATGGGAAAGGCCTTACTGAAAAAATCTATCACGAGCTGCTTCAAGCTGGGGCTGATGTGCTCACGATGGGGAACCATACATGGGATAAAAGAGACATTTTCGATTTCATCGATGATGCACCCCATATTGTTCGTCCGGCAAACTTCCCGCAAGGTACACCAGGGAAAGGGCTTACTTTTATTAAAAAACAAGGTAAAGAACTAGCTGTCATCAACTTGCAAGGCCGCACATTTTTACCTCCGATTGACTGCCCATTTCAAAAAGTAGATGAGCTTATAGCAGAAGCTTCAAAACGTACACCGTTTATTTTTATTGATTTTCATGGTGAAGCCACAAGTGAAAAGCAAGCAATGGGTTGGTATACAGATGGCCGTGCATCATGTGTCGTTGGAACACATACACATGTTCAAACAGCAGATAACCGCGTCTTGCCAAAAGGAACTGCTTATATTTCGGATGTTGGCATGACTGGTCCTTATGACGGCATTTTAGGTGTTGATCGGGAAACGATTATTAAACGATTTAAAACGAGCCTTCCTGTCCGTTTTGAAATTGCAGAAGGCCGCACGACATTAAGTGCAGTGATCGTAGAAATTGACGAACCGTCGAAAAAAGCTGTCAAAATTGATCGAATTTTGATAAATGATGACCATATTTTCTTTGAATAAATATTCACATATTTATTTCAGAAAAATATTAATCAGAAAGAAGGAATATGCGCCCTCTATCGTGAATATAGTAAAAATGGTAGGTAGCCTGCTATTTTTGAAAAACATTTTGGGGATGGATTTTCAAAAAAATAGCAACATCTAACAAAGATTGTTCTAATGAACACTCACTTATCCATTGTAAATTTAAGGGGGAGCAAAAATGGAAATTTTAAAAGTTTCAGCAAAGTCAAATCCAAATTCAGTAGCAGGAGCATTAGCCGGCGTTTTACGTGAACGCGGTGCAGCAGAAATACAGGCTATCGGCGCTGGAGCACTGAATCAGGCGGTCAAGGCTGTCGCCATTGCAAGGGGATTTGTTGCGCCTAGCGGAGTGGATTTGATATGCATTCCAGCCTTTACTGACATTCTTATCGATGGAGAAGAAAGAACAGCAATCAAACTGATTGTTGAACCACGATAATTCTAATTTTATTATTTTCAACCTGCTTACATCATGTAAGCAGGTTGTTTTTGTTTACCGCTATACATTTCTCATATAACATATTTCTTTCACAAAATAGATAGAAAATGACATATTAGAGCTTGCATTTTTTCACCATGATGATAAATTAAGATTAAGTTGAAAATACTTCATCAAAAATAAATATTTAAGTAGGTGAAATAATGGTTGAAGCTTTTTTAAAAAGAGGAAAGCTTGTTTTTATTTTATTTTTTATCGTTCTCATTGCTGGAGGTTATTTGTTTACACAGCTTCCTAAACGAGAACTGCCAGAGTTTCAAGCGAATATTGTAACCATTTCGACTGTTTTCCCTGGTGCAGATGCAAAACAGGTAGAAAGTGATGTCACCAATAAGCTTGAGTCGGCCATTTCTGATATCAATGGTGTAGAGAAGACAAGCTCTGTTTCTGCTATTGGTTTCTCAAATATTGTGCTTGAAATTGATGATCAAGCCGATTTTCAAAAGGTGGCAAGTCAAATCAAGAGTGAAACCACAAATGCCGCCTCTTCTTTTCCAGATGGTGTGATGGAGCCAGATGTAAAGGATGAGTTTGGCAACGTGCCAGTTGGTTCTTATATGATTGTAGCAAGTAACTCATCTGATTTAGCAAAAAGTCAGGAATCGCTGCGTGCGTTAAAAGAAAAAGTGGAGGACATCAAAGGTGTTGATGGAGTCGTCATCAAAGGGTTCAATGACAAACAAGCAATATTGAACTTGGATTCAAGTAAACTGGAGGATAACGGGTTAAACGTGACTGATGTCACAAATGCCATCAATCAAGAATTTGACACATCCCCTCTAGGTGACGTCCAGGCAGCTGGAGAAAAGGTCAAGCTGTCCATTGATGCCTATGATCGTTTAGATCAAATCAAAAAGATTGAGATCTTCTCAAAAATGAGCCGAGAGCCTGTTACAATCGGTCAGCTTGGTCGTTTAAAAGAAGTAGAAAAAGAGAAAAGTGATATCGTTTCATATAACGGAAAGCCAGCCTATTCATTTACAGTCAATATCAAGCCAGGACTGGATATTCCTAAAATGTATGACAAAGTCAGTGCGGTCATTGAAAAAGAGAAAGAGCTGCCAAATGGTGTGGATTGGATAGACTACTATTCACAAAAAAGTGAAGTAGATGCCATTTTTAACGATTTAATCAAAGAAGCGATCGTGGCCGTCATCGCCGTCATTGTCGTCACCACACTTGGTCTAACCATTGGTGGTGCGTTTATCGTTTCACTTGCGATTCCGCTATCCATAACGATCGGAACCATCCCGCTGCCGTTTTTACAAGTGGACCTTAATCAAATTTCAATTATTGGCTTTATCATTGCGCTAGGGATACTTGTAGATGACGCCATTGTCGTCAACGATAATATTTTAAGGCAGATGAAAAAATACGAAAGTCCGCTTAAAGGAACAATTGCAGGTGTAAAAGAAGTGGCTGGATCCATTTTGACGTCAACACTGGCTGTTGTCTTTGCCTTCTTGCCGCTTGTTTTCCTTTCTGGTGCGAACGGTTCATTTATTCGAGCGTTACCGTCTGTTCTAGTCACAACTGTACTTGCGTCAATGGTCATTTCATTGACACTTGTGCCCGTGTATCAATATACAGCAAACCGAAAAAGAAAGAACAAGAAGATTCAAAAAGAACCGGGCTTTTTAGGCAAACCATTAAAAAGATTAGCCGATTTTTATGCAGATCGAATACTGACAAACATCGTGAAGCGACCACTTCTCATTGGATTAAGTGGTTTGCTCGTTGCCACACTTGCCTTTTTGCTTATTTTCGCCACACCATTTGAGTTTTTCCCTGCGGCGAATAAGAAAGAGGTGGTTGTCACTGTGACACTGCCAAGTGAAATAACCTTAGATAAAACGAATGAAACATTAGAGAAAATTGAACAAGAGATCAAACAGCAAAAAGGCATTGAAGAGACGGCCATTTTTGCAGGCGGCGGAGTGCCGAACTTGTTTAATGAAAGTATCTCAAACGCAAGTGATCATACGGGTCAGGTTGTTGTCAGAGTAGACAATGAGCAGATGACAAGCAAGGCATTGATCGATCGTATGACAGAGCCATTGCGAAAGAAATTTAAAGATGCTGATATCTTTATGAAAACCATTGTTCAAGGACCACCAACGGGAGCGCCTGTGACCGTCACTGTTGCAGGAGAACAATTTTCAAAACTCGTTGATGTGAAAGAGAAGCTCACAAAAGAAATGAAAGAAAGCGGAGCGAGCCTGATCACAGACGATGTCAATCAGCCGGTGAAAACCATCTCATTTGAATTAAATCGTGACCGAATGGCAGAGGATGGGCTCACTGCTCAGTTTGTCAGCAGACAGCTCGGCCTTGTTACAGAAGGAATTCCATTAGGCACCTTTAAACAAGGAACAGATGACATCGACCTCGTAGTGAAACAAGACATGAGCACACATCAAAACGGACTGAAGCTAAAAGACATCAAGGTGCCTGTGAGTGCAAATGAGGAGGGCATGCCTCAGCTTGAGCCGCTTAGCCGATACGTAAAAGAAAAAGAAACAGAGCAATTTGAAAGCATTCCGCATGAAAACGGGATGCCGACGATCACGTTAAAGGCATATCCTGGTGCATCAGATACGTTTAAAGACGATATGACGGAAGTCGTAAATGAAGTTGGGAAAAGCGATGCGGCGAAGAATTTGACCATTTCTCAGGGCGGAGAAAATGAAGATCAAACTCAATTCTTTATTGAAATTAGTCTCTTATTTGGGGTAGTCCTTCTGCTCATTTATGTGACCATCGCTTTCCAGTTCAATTCACTCCTGCTTCCGCTTTTAGTTCTTGGAACGGTTTACTTAGCGATATCCGGCGCCATTATTGGACTATTTGTCACTCAAACGCCGTTTAGCTTTATGGCCACAATGGGGATTGTATCATTGGCAGGTATTGTTGTCCGAAATGCAGTCGTTTTGTTTGAATTTATTGAACAGCGGCGCAAGCAAGGTCTCGATCAACAGGCAGCTGTGATTGAAGCGGGGAGAGCAAGGATTAGACCTATTTTGCTGACAGCATTTACAGCACTTGTCGCTCTTATGCCCGTTGCTTTAAGTAATGACCCACTCTTTAAGCCGCTAGCGATCTGCATCGTATCAGGTGTCTTTTTCTCAACGATTCTGACACTACTGATTGTGCCGGCTTTATATGTAGCCGTTTCAAAAAAACGCTGACAACTTAAAAGCAAATCTCCGAATAAAAGGAGATTTGCTTTTTTTTTAGAAAAATACCTAAAAAAATATGTGGAGTGTTCATTTGTCTTCTCCTGAAAGACAGTGGTATTTACGCCTAAAATAAGACATGATAAGATCGGATTGGGAGAAGTTTTTTAACAAAGGGGTTGTACGTCATGTGTGGAACGATGAAATCGATTGTTAAAAAAGAAAGCGCTTACGGAGCGGCGATGATGGAAATGCCGATTCCAGAAATAAGGGATCATGAAGTGCTCATCCAGGTAAAGGCTACATCAATATGCGGAACGGATGTGCATATTTATAATTGGGATGATTGGGCGAAGGGGAGAGTCAAAGCACCGTACATTTTTGGTCATGAATTCACAGGGGAAGTTGTCAAAACGGGGAACCAAGTCTCACGAGCAAAAGTAGGGGACTTTGTATCGGCTGAGACGCATATTGTCTGTAATCAGTGTTATATGTGTTTAACGGGTCAGCAGCATTTGTGCAGCGAAACGAAAATTTTAGGGGTCGACATTGATGGCTGTTTTGCTGAATATGTCAAAGTACCAGAACAAAATGTGTGGCATAATCCAGCTCAAATGCCAGTGGAACTTGCATCTATTCAAGAACCGCTTGGAAATGCTGTTCATACAGTTCTGCATACACCTGTTTCAGGAAAGTCAGTGGCGGTTTTTGGCTGCGGGCCCATTGGTTTAATGGCGATTGCGGTTGCAAAAGCCTCCGGGGCTGTCCAAGTGTTCGCTGTTGATAAAAATGAATACAGACTGGATCTTGCCCGTAAAATGGGTGCAGATCATATCGTGGATATCGGAAAAGATGATCCTGTTGCCATGATCAAGCAGCTCACGCGGATGGAAGGGGCAGACGTGATGTGTGAGATGTCAGGACATCCCGTTGCGATTAATCAAGCACTCGAAGCTTGTGCAAATGGAGGGAAAGTGAATATACTAAGTTTGCCAGAGCGGCCGGTAACCATTGACATTACGAATCAAATTGTTTTTAGGGGATTAACCGTGCAAGGGATCACGGGGAGAAAAATGTTTGAGACGTGGCGTCAAGTATCTGAACTTTTAAGAACGAATACCATTGATGTACAGCCGGTTATCACTCATACGCTGCCGTTTGAAGATTTTGAAAAGGGATTTGAACTCATGAGAAATGGTATGTGCGGGAAGGTCGTACTGATCATGCCATCATATCAAAGGGGGACGAAATGATGAAAGAATTTACGTATTTACAAGATGAATTAGACACAATGAAGCAGCAAGGCACCCATCAAACACTGAAAGAAATCGATTCCAAACAATCATCCACGGTGACACTAAATGAACAATCCGTCATACAACTCTCTTCAAATAACTACTTAGGTCTCACCTCACATCCAAGGCTGATGAAAGCGGCAAAAGAGGCGATTGATGAATTCGGTGCTGGAACAGGATCTGTACGAACCATTGCTGGAACGATGACAATGCATGAACGGCTTGAAAAAAAGCTCGCAGCTTTTAAAAAGACAGAGGCAGCCCTTGTATTCCAATCAGGCTTTACGACCAACCAAGGGGTCTTATCCAGTATTCTCACAAAAGATGATATTGTCATTTCAGATGAGCTGAACCATGCATCAATCATCGATGGGATTCGCTTAACAAAGGCAGATAAAAAAGTATATGCTCATTCTAATATGGAAGAGCTTGAGAAAATTTTAAAGAAATCGATGAATTACCGCGTCCGTCTTATCGTGACAGATGGTGTGTTCTCAATGGATGGAGATATTGCACCGCTTCCTGAGATTGTAAGACTTGCAGAAACATATGATGCCTTTGTGATGGTAGACGATGCCCATGCGTCTGGAGTACTTGGTGAAAATGGGCGCGGAACAGTGAATCATTTTCAACTTGACGGCAGAGTGCATATTCAGGTTGGCACACTTAGTAAGGCAGTTGGTGTGCTAGGCGGTTACGTCGCTGGTTCTGCCGTTTTAATCGACTACTTAAAACATAAAGCAAGACCATTTTTATTCAGCACCTCACATCCGCCGGCTGTCACAAGAGCCTGTGAAGAAGCCATTGAAGTGCTGTTAGACGAACCGGAACGCATTGAAACACTTTGGGAGAACGCGGCCTATTTTAAAGAAAAAGTCATCGGTCTTGGATTTGAGGTGGCACCAACAGAAACGCCTATTATTCCAATGATGATTGGAGACGAGGCACTCACTTTCCGGTTTTCAAAAGCATTAATCGAGCGCGGCGTTTTCGCTCAAGGCATTGCTTTTCCAACTGTAGCGAAAGGAAAAGCGAGAATTAGAGCCATCATCACAGCAGAGCACACAAAAGAAGAGCTTGACCGTGCACTGACAATCATCGAAGAAGAAGCAAAAAAACTGAATATACTTGATTGAGAGAGCTGAGGCTCTCTTTTCTTTTGATCAAGAGTATTGATGACTGTCCAGATGATAGACATTTTTCATAGAAAAAACACATATGAATTTATTTTCATTTCACGACAAAATAGTCTATACTGTAGGGTGGAGCTTGGTTTGAAAGGAGTACAAATTCATGAATGAAGAGCAGAGAAAAGCGAGCGGACAAGTAAGTTCATCGGACAAAAAATCCGAGAAGGACTACAGCCAGTATTTTGAAGCTGTGTACATTCCGCCTTCCTTAAAAGATGCAAAAAAACGGGGTAAAGAAGAAGTCGAATACAATCAATTTCAAATTGACGAGCGGTTTCAAGGGTTAGGGAACGGCCGCAAGTTTTATATTCGCACATATGGCTGTCAAATGAATGAGCATGACACAGAAGTGATGGCTGGTATTTTTATGGCGCTTGGTTATGAACCAACAAATTCGACTGAAGATGCGAATGTCATCTTATTAAACACTTGTGCCATTCGTGAGAATGCAGAAAACAAAGTGTTTGGAGAGCTTGGTCATTTAAAAGCATTAAAGCGTGAAAAGCCAGATTTAATCTTAGGCGTCTGCGGATGCATGTCGCAAGAAGAATCGGTCGTTAACCGTATTTTAAAGAAACACCCATTTGTTGACTTGATTTTCGGTACCCACAACATTCACCGCCTGCCAGAGCTATTATCTGAATGCTACCTTTCAAAAGAAATGGTCATTGAGGTTTGGTCTAAAGAAGGCGATGTGATTGAAAATCTTCCGAGAGCCCGCCAAGGAAAAATTAAGGGCTGGGTGAATATTATGTACGGCTGTGATAAATTCTGTACATACTGTATTGTCCCTTACACGCGCGGTAAGGAAAGAAGCCGCCGTCCGGATGAAATTATTCAAGAGGTCAGACGCTTAGCAGCAGAAGGATATAAAGAAATTACCCTTCTTGGTCAAAACGTGAATGCGTATGGAAAAGATTTTGAAGACATGGAATATGGTCTTGGTCACCTAATGGATGAGCTGCGTAAAATCGATATTCCACGTATCCGTTTTACAACAAGCCACCCGCGTGACTTTGATGATCACTTAATTGAAGTGCTTGCCAAAGGCGGAAACCTTCTCGATCATATTCATTTGCCGGTTCAATCAGGAAGTTCTTCTGTGCTGAAACTCATGGCAAGAAAATACGACCGTGAACGTTACCTTGACCTAGTGCGCAAAATCAAAGAGGCAATGCCAAATGCTTCATTAACAACGGACATTATCGTTGGTTTCCCTAATGAAACAGATGAGCAGTTTGAAGAGACGCTTTCCCTCTATCGTGAGGTTGAGTTTGATGCGGCTTATACGTTCATTTACTCTCCAAGAGAAGGAACACCAGCAGCCAATATGAAAGACAACGTGCCAATGCGTGTCAAAAAAGAACGTCTGCAGCGCCTGAATGCACTCGTAAATGAAATTTCTGCGAAAAAAATGAAGGAATATGAAGGGCAGACTGTCGAAGTATTAGTAGAGGGTGAAAGTAAAAACAACCCTGAGATCCTAGCCGGATATACAAGTAAAAGCAAGCTTGTGAATTTTAAAGCACCAAAAGAAGCGATTGGCAACATCGTCAAAGTGAAAATCACACAAGCCAAAACTTGGTCTCTTGACGGAGAAATGGTTGGAGAAGCTATCGAGGTGAATTAAAATGACGCTTTATTCAAAGAAAGAGATTGTCGAGCGCGCAAGAGAGCTCGCGAAAATGATTTCTGAAACAGAAGAAGTTGATTTCTTCAAAAAAGCAGAAGCGCAAATCAATGAAAATACAAAAATTGCAGCGATCATTAATCAAATTAAGGCGCTTCAAAAGCAAGCTGTGAATTTAAAGCATTATGGCAAACATGAAGCCTTAAAACAAGTGGAAGAAAAAATTGATGCCCTGCAAGAAGAACTGGATGAGATCCCAGTGATTCAAGAATTCAAAGAATCACAAACAGAGGTTAATTCCCTGCTTCAGCTTGTAGCGCACACAATTTCTAATCAAGTAACGGATGAAATCATTCTTTCAACCGGCGGTGACCTCTTATTAGGAGAAACCGGTTCAAAAGTGAAAAACTCATCCCCAAGTTGCTCCATTAAATGAGAAAACCCCGCAGATGCGGGGTTTTCAGACCGTAGACAACCCCCACCTTTACTTCAAGTAAAAGTGGGGTTTTCACATTTTTTATAAAAACTTTATGTATTTTACGCTGGACATGGC
>NZ_SEIZ01000008.1:0-121975 GCF_004634445.1 Bacillus sp. 005/A4HT-01/001 | reverse complement strand
ACATGTTCATCCCCCACAGAATTGTGTTATTACCCTTATTATACAAAAAAGCTTGTAGACTTTGTCTACAAGCTGAAGCCGCTGCTGGGCAGCGGCTTTTCTATTTCGATTCTTTCAACACTCTCAAGTGAAACACATGGCGTGCGACTTCACCAAGCTGTCCTGTCAGCTGATGATTTGCCACCCCGCCAACAGCGGCACCGACCACAGGCATTAATTGAAACAGCTTCACAAGGTCAATATAATCTCGATATTCCTGCTGAAAGCTATACCAATCCATTTCTTCCCGGGTTGTTTCCCATTCTTCAATGAGTTTCATCATTTTTTGACGGTGTGTACTGCTTGAAAAGGCGAGTTGAAAAATACAAAGCAAAAAGAGCCTTTCCTCTTTTTGAGACAAATCAAATCCATATATACAGGCAAGCTCATAAAGACATTTCATTTTAATACTCAAAAGGAGAGGGAAATCCGCCATTCCGAGAAACAATCCACCCGCACCTGTGCCAATTCCTTCAATCGCAGCGGCCTTTTGATAATATGTCACCTTTTCCTTTGCCAGCTCATTTCGCTCTACAATAGACAATTGTTCATCAATGACTGTAAATGAAGTAAAATGGCTTCCTGATACGGTGGATTCAACCATTGTTTTCACCGCACTTGTGATGACTTGATGAAATCGAGCAGGGATTCGGCGATTCACTTGCTGCTGAACGCCTTTTGAAAACCGCTCGATCTTGGATGGTTTTCTTAAAAAACGCATTTGAAAAAAAATGGCCTCTTCATACAGTTCCCGTTCAGCTGCATTCATCCCAGTTCCCTCCTTGGTGACATCATACACACGCTGTAAAAAACGCTTATCTCATCTTTTTTAATCTACTTTGTACGTAAGGCTTGAATAGGACAAGCACAAATACCAATGAAATGAGAAGAGCAAGTCCGCTTCCCTTCCATCCACCTGCTGGGAAAACGGCGGAGCTCAGTAAAATTGACTGGATGATGAGTACATTTCGTACGAGAACAAAAAAGCTTCGATCTTTTTCTTGCTGAGACACAGGATAAAGTGCCTGTAACGACAGATGAGCAAAGTGCTTTGTTAACGGGACAAGCTGTACACCTGTGATAAAGACTGTAAACAAGACAAGTAATGCCCCCACCCAGCCTGCTGCACCTGTATACAAGAGGATGAGCACAAACACGGCCGTTAACCTAAACACAAGACCAAAATAGTCATTTGAACGTAAAAACGCCCTCACATACATATAAGAAAAAGCTTTACGCTGTTCATAAGGGACAAACTGCAAGACCCAGTCCATATACGCCCTTCTTTTCACTTGTTTCTTTAAATGAGGGACATCCGTAAATAAGTTTGCCAAGCGGTAAAAACGCTGTTTTCGTTTTAGCTCATCAGAAATATGCAATTCCCATTGAAAGGGCTGTTTTTTTACTGCATTTGTTAGATAAATGAGATAGACAGCATATAAAAGATAAAAAACAATGGCAATGGCATAAACTGCTTGTAAAACGGTATACATTAACATTGTATTGAGCAGAAAACGAATCACTGCATCAATCCATCTGACATGTTTCCCTTGAAAATAAGTGATTCTCCATTGAATCGCTGTATTCAGACCTTTTATTAAGATCATTTGCGCCAAAATGAGCACATATAGCATCAGATCGCCTGAGGAGACAGCCGAATATAGCGGAAGTGCAATAATGGACACGGCAATCAAAGGAAATAACTGAGAAATGAAGCTAAAGTTAAACGCTTGTTTTAAATAAGGGTCCATCTTAGCTTCCAAAGGAAGCATAAACACAAGATCTGCCTCTTTGATCAACGTTCGCACGTAAGAACTAGTCAGTACCAATGAGAAAACAACTGCCATGACCCAATAGGATGGGAAGTGAGCTGGAATATGCTTCAGCCAATTACTGTACCAGCTCGCCCCGCCTGCAAGGAAAAAAATGAGCACAATCACAAGATGATCGTTGAACATATATTTTAAATATTTTCTTGTTTCTTGTACGTGTTCTTCTAATCGTGATTTCCAAATGGTTTGCGTTGTTTTACTCATAGCTTTCTTCCTTTGTTAATTCCAAATAAAGATCATCGAGTGTCGCATCTCTCATGTTGAACTGCTCTCTTAATTCTGTCAGTGTTCCTTTCGCTCTAATTTCCCCTTCATGCAAAATAATAAAGGAATCACAATAACGTTCCGCTGTGGCTAAAATATGCGTTGACATCAGAACACTTGCGCCATTTTGTTTCGCCGCATTCATACGTTCTAATAGTGCGTTGATCGCAAGCGGATCAAGCCCTAAAAACGGCTCATCGATAATATACAACTCTGGCTCCACAAGAAACGCACACATAATCATCACCTTCTGCTTCATCCCTTTAGAAAAATGAGCAGGGAACCATTTCAATCGCTTCTCCATTCGGAATTCCTTCAGTAAAGACGGCAGACGTTCTTCTAATTGTTCTTTTGAAAGGCCGTAAGCCATCGCTGTCAGCTCTAAATGCTCTTTTAACGTTAATTCTTCATATAAGACAGGTGTCTCTGGAATAAACGTAAATTGTGAACGATACGCCTCTTGATCTTCTTGAAGGGTTCGTCCGTTTAGCTCAATGACCCCTTTATGAGGTTTCATTAATCCAATAATATGACGAATGGTTGTACTTTTTCCCGCCCCGTTTAAGCCAATGAGACCAACGATTTGGTTTCTTTCTAATTCAAATGAAATATTTTTCAGAACGGGATTCTTTGTATATCCACCCGTTACATCTTTTACAGTTAGAAGGGACATCAGTTCGTTCCTTTCTTTCTTTTTTCCTTTATAGTACCAAAAACGAAAGACAATTTGAAATGTTTACCTATAGACAACTCATGAATAAAACATCGGCATACTGGTCATCATAATGTATGTAGAAGAAATGAACTTGATGACCAATACGTAAATGAGGTGTTTGTTAAAGGCAATAACCGCATGACAAATTGGTTTTTCATCTAAAAACCTTAGCTTCTGTTTTGCTTCACTGATTCTTGATTTTTGTGTCCTATACAAATATGTATACGACGAACCAAAACGTCAAATGAGGTGTTTACGGCAGAAATAGCAGGCATATGAATTCTTTATTTCAGTAAATAGAGAATTCAAAAGGCATATCAAATGAAAGCATCAGCATTTCTTCTGCAGGAGCAGGATGAGCGACCAAAGGAGTTCGCTTGTCCTGTTTTCTTTTTTGCTTCTTTTTGTGATACGATAAAGGAAAAATAATGAGGAGTGACATGGCGTGAGCGACTGCATTTTTTGCAAGATCATTGATGGAGACATTCCATGTGCAAAAGTATATGAAGACGAGCATGTATTGGCTTTTCTTGATATCAGCCAAGTAACAAAAGGACATACCCTTGTAATCCCGAAAATACATAAAGAAAACATTTATGACATGACACCAGAAGTGTCTAATCATTACTTCCAAGCGATTCCGAAAATTGCTAGAGCGATTAAGCAAGAATTTGAACCAATTGGTTTAAACCTTCTGAACAACAACGGTGAAAAAGCCGGACAATCTGTGTTCCATTACCATATGCACATTATTCCGCGTTATGGCAAAGGCGACGGCTTTGGTGCCGTATGGAAATCTCACCAAGATCAATATACATCAGAGGATTTAAAAGACATTTCTTCTGCCATTCATACGCGCCTTACCTCATCTTAATGGATGAGGTTTTTCTTTTTTTCACCTCTTTTCTGTGCTTATCCTGTGAATCGTAAGATATTTAGGACGATTCAAATTTTTTGTCCAAATGCTTCAAATTTGTGATAGGATGGTTTTATCTTTTGATCCATTAACGCGAGAAATAGGGAGAGATTGTGATGAAGCGAACGACGAATTTTAATGCTGGTCCGGCGGCGCTGCCGCTAGAAGTGCTTCAAAAAGCACAGGAAGAACTTGTTGATTTTAAACAAACCGGAATGTCTGTGATGGAACTTTCTCATCGCAGTAGTGAGTATGAAGAAGTCCACAATAAAGCGAAAGCACTCTTGGTAGAATTGATGGACATTCCAGAAGATTATGAGGTCCTCTTTTTACAAGGCGGGGCAAGTCTTCAATTTGCAATGATTCCGATGAACTTCTTACATGAAGGCGAAACGGCTCATTTCATCCAAACAGGTGCTTGGTCAGAGAAAGCCTTGTCAGAAGCAAAAGGGTTTGGTGAAACATCAGTGTTTGCCTCAAGTGAAGACGACAACTATTCGTATATTCCAGATGTAGATGCTTCCGTTTTAAATGACGGTGCTTACTTGCACATCACATCGAACAATACCATTTTCGGTACTCAGTGGAAAACGTTCCCGAACACGTCACTCCCGCTTATTGCCGATATGTCCAGTGATATTCTCAGCAAAAAAATAGACGTGTCTTCATTTGATTTCATTTATGCCGGGGCACAAAAAAATCTAGGGCCTTCTGGTATCACGATTGTGATCGCGCGCAAACGTTTATTAGAGAAAGAAAAAAGCGGCACACCTAAAATTTTAAAATATTCAACACATGCCAAAGCCAATTCTCTTTATCACACACCACCGACTTTTGCGATTTATATGCTGTCTCTTGTCCTGGAACATGTGAAACAGGCGGGCGGCGTAGAAGCAGCAGAAAAACGCAATGAACAAAAAGCAGCGCTTCTGTATGATACGATTGATCAAAGCGGCGGTTTTTACAAAGGGCATGCACGTGCTGACAGCCGTTCGCATATGAATGTCACGTTTACCCTGCGTGATGATGCACTCACTGCATCCTTTGTGGAGAAAGCAAAACAAGAACAAATGGTTGGACTCGCCGGCCACCGTTCTGTTGGCGGATGCAGAGCCTCGATTTACAACGCCGTCTCTATAGAAGACTGCCAAAAGCTTGCGGACTTTATGAAAAAGTTCCAGCAAGAAAATGAGTAAAAAGGCTTTTCTATCGTGAAATAAATTTGTTATAATAACGAGAAATATAAAGTCATGACTCTTGCAATAAATGATCAGCCATATTATTGGAGAGTTCTAAGAGCTTAGCAGAGGAGAGCATAGAAATGAAAACAAAAGAATTAGTGATTATGTCATTGCTTGCAGCAATGGGAGCTGTTTTGCATACGATTTTCCCGCCCATCTTTTTCGGAATGAAACCTGATATGATGCTGGTCATGATGTTTTTAAGCATCATCCTTTTTCCGAAGGTACAGCATGTCGTTGTGATCGCCCTAGTTACTGGGGTCATTTCCGCTTTGACAACAGGTTTTCCAGGCGGACAAATTCCAAATATGATTGATAAACCGGTGACAGCCTTTATCTTCTTAGCCCTTTTCTTATCTTGCCAGAAGATCAAGAACAAAGTCGTTCTGACCGCTGTACTCACCGCTGTTGGGACCGTCGTATCAGGCGTGATTTTCCTATCTGCCGCTTTACTGATTACTGGACTGCCGGCTGCGTTACCAGCACTTCTTGTAGGTGTTGTCTTGCCAGCAACTGTGATCAATACGATAGCTATGGTATTTGTCTTCCCGATTGCTCAGTCCATATTAAAGCGCGCAAGAATGATTGAAGTCGCTTAACGAATAACTGAACCTCTTCATTAGATGAAGAGGTTTTTTTCATATTGTTGACAAAGGGCTAAAATAATTCTTTATTTTAGCCCTTTGTCTTCTTTTCAGCATGATTGAAAGCCCTTGAAGTCTAGGAAGGACGAGTACTGGCGCGGAGCGAATTTGACATTCGTGAGCACCTGCACGCAGGACTGACAACGAATGCGAGGGTTTGTCTACATGCTGGAACCTCTTCATTAGATGAAGAGGTTTTTTTCATGCTTCTATAAAAGAAAAAGGGTAAGCAGCAAAATGGAGAGCGAAATCCCTGCACCTGCTGCACACACAATTGCTTTTTGTCTTAATACATGTTTTGGCGGATAAGACCCTGCATACCCAAGCTGCCTTACATAATGAATAGAACCACCTGCGAAAATCACACACATACACGTAAAAACGAACAGAAAGACAGACAACCTTCTCCCCTCCCTTTTCTTCAAAAGTATGCTAAAATAAAGCAAGCTATGTATGGAAGTTCAATGAAGCTGATCGTCAGCTCAGAGAGAACATGCGAATGTGTAAAATTTGACTAGAGGTGATTGGAATGGCTAGTGGACGTTCTTTATTAACAGGATTATTTGTAGGCGGTCTCCTCGGAGGTGCGGCAGTGCTCCTGACGACTCCCTCTTCTGGCAGAGATGTACGCGGAAAGATGAAAGACGGCTATGACAAATTCGAAGATACGCTGACAAGATTAAAAAGAGATGGACAAGCTTTAAAAGAGCAGATTGTTGAAACCGCAAAAGAAAGTGCTGAAGTCATTAAAGAGGTCGGAACTGAATTACAAACATCGATACAGCAATGGCGCGAGGAAATCAAACCTCATCAGCAGGACTTACAAAAGGAAATTCAGGAAATTGAGGAAAAGCTCAAACAACTGGAGAAAACCTTACAAAACTAATATACTCACAAAAAAATATTCGTTTACAAAAGTGTGCGGGGTGCGTATCCCGCACTTTTTTTGTTGAAAAAAGGTTATTTTGTCAATGTTTTTCATGACTTTTAAAAATTCTTGAATTTTCAGCTTTATTAATCTTTATTTTATTGGCATAATAGAATTACAAGAAAAAGAGAAGTAGGTGAAATGGATGAATCATTCGGAACAGCCTTTCGATGTAAAAGAAGCACTTTTATTCAGTCAAAGAATGGCCCAATTGAGCAAAGCTCTTTGGAAATCCATTGAAAAGGACTGGCAGCAGTGGATCAAACCGTATAACCTAAATATCAATGAACATCATATTTTGTGGATTGCGTATCAATTAAAAGGAGCTTCAATATCAGAAATTGCAAAGTTTGGCGTCATGCATGTATCAACGGCGTTTAACTTCTCTAAAAAATTAGAGGAAAGAGGATTTTTAAAATTTTCTAAAAAGTTAAACGATAAACGCAATACGTATATTGAACTAACGCCAAAAGGCGAAGAGACATTCCATAAACTACTCGAAGATTACGACCCGGCCCGAACTGGTATTGTCAAAGGCGCACAGCCGCTTCATGACATTTACGGAAAGTTCCCTGAAATTTTAGAAATGATGTGTATTATCCGAAACATTTATGGTGAGGACTTCATGGAGATTTTTGAGAAATCGTTTTCAAACATTGAGAAGGACTTTTTGAATGAACGTGGGAAAGTCACGAAAAAGCCTGAAGAACTTGAAGACTCAGCGGAGGAAAAAGCGGCTAAAGCAAATCAAATTGTTTAATGATCTTTATAAATTCATTCATTAACGGCTGAAACAGCCCTTGATCATGCAAAGCAAAAATCGTCTCATGAACATCCAGCTTTTCAATTAACTGTCCCGCAAACAGCGCAAGGAGATCGTCGAACATGACGTAGCCTTGTGCTTTTTGCTTGTCCATTTCATCTGAGAGCTCAGCACAAATACGCTCAATGTCCTTTGCCTCTTCTTTCGATACACGCTGCCGGATCAATAGCGCATAATATGGATAACGGCTCATATCTGTCGCCGTCAGTAACAGTTCCATATAATATTCGAGCTGGCTCATTCGTTCCTCAATACTCATGTACGTTCCCTCTTTCTCTTAGTCACTCTATTTTAGCCGAAATTACTCATTGACGAAAGAGACGAACCTCCCTCTTATGTCTTTTTTTCTTGAAAAACCCAAAGTTTCCTCTCTTTATTCCATATGAATGTAACAATTTATTTTTTTTCATGAAAACCATTGATTTTTATCCTCAGGAAGAGTAAATTATCTTGAGATATTCAATTAGTTTTTTTGAGATTGGAAGGATGAAAAATGAATTGTTGGAAGACCATTAATCTTGAAAAGGATTATGGTTATACGAGAATGATGATTTCAGCCATATGTCTTACTGTATTTTTTTTCATTATGGCATTTTTATGTTTTCAACTGACTCATCCTGAAACGAGACTCAGCAGTCACAATGCACCACTTTTTGTCGTGCTTTTACTTGCGACATTGCTTGTCCACCGCGTGGTTCACTTGATCCCAGTCATGAAACATAAGAAAAAAATGACGTTATTTAAACGAAATTGCTGGCAGCGCGTGCCTAAGAGAGTGATGCTTTTCTCACTGCTCAGCCCGTTTTGTGTCATCTCACCTGTTTACTTTGTTTTAGGAATGGCATTTCCAATGTACGCACACTATTTTATTATGATCGCAAGTATTCATGCAGGCTATTGTTTGCCTGACTTTTTATTTGCTTGGAAACTGCTAAAAGCGCCAAAATCATGCATCATTGATCAAGCCCAAGACGAGTTTGATATTTTAGTTGACCCAACTTCCTCATCATGAGGTTTTTAAAGCCAACTTCTATCTTTTTCATAAAAAATTTGGTAATGTAGTATGGAAATAGCATAGAGAGGGGGGATCTCCGATAGTTTTATTTTACTTCATCGTCTTTGCCGCGTTTATTGTGTATTCAATAAACAGGCTTACTAATACATTATGCCTTGTCAGAGAGATTCCTGAAGAACGGCAAGATAAGGTGTTTCGCTTTATCAATGTATCGATACTGATCTTACTGATCTCATCATTTGTTGAAATTACCATATCTATTTAAGATCAAAGCAAAAGCTGCCTGTTTGATGGCAGCTTTTTGTGTATGATGATCTATTAGCAAATCCAAGATGCACCGATAATGATCAATAAGATGAATAATACGACGACTAGTGCAAAACCGCCAGCAAAGACTTCTCCTCCCATGTGAAAACACCTCCTGCCAGTTCTTCCTCTGTTCTAAGCTCAGTGTATGCAGAAAATTTTAAAACGTTTAGGCACTTGTCATCGTTTTAAAAAAGAACCGCCCGCACGCATGGCAGGACGGCTCCTTTCTGTAACAGCGATTTAATTAATAAAGATATGCTGCACCAACGATGATCAGCAAAATGAATAGCACGACCAATAAAGCAAACCCATTAGAATATCCTGCTCCCATATAATTCAGCCTCCTTTTTGTGATCAATATATGTGTATGTTGGTCGCAAAAATTTGACTAGACGAATGCCCTCCCATTTGCATTTCTTTTTACAGCATGTCACAATATGTTATGATACAAGCAATGATAAATAAATTGGAAAGATTAGGAGTGTTTTTTGAATGAAAAAAATGGCTTTAGCAGCTGTAACAGCAGTAAGTGTTTTAACTCTTGGCGCATGCAGTAGCGGTGACAAAGAAGTGATCGCAACAACAAAATCAGGAGATGTCACAAAAGAAGAGCTTTACACAACACTTAAAAAACAAGCAGGTGGAGATGCTTTAAACCTACTTGTTCAACAAAAGGTTCTTGCTGACAAATACAAAGTATCAGATAAAGAAATTGATAAGAAATTGGAAGAATATAAAAAGACACTTGGTGAAGATCGTTTAAAACAACTTCAAGATGAATTCGGAAAAGATTACATCAAAGATCAAGTAAAATATGAGCTGCTGACTCAAAAGGCTGCCAAAGCTAACATCAAAATCACTGACAAAGAAGTAAAAGCGTATTATGATGACCTAAAAGGGAAAATCCGTGCAAGCCACATTTTAGTTGCTGACAAGAAAACAGCAGATGAAGTAGAAAAGAAATTAGATAAAGGCGAAAAATGGGATGACCTTGTATCTGAATATTCAACTGACACTGCTTCAGCAGCACAAGGCGGCGATGTAGGCTGGTTCGCAAAAGATGGCCAAATGGATGAGAACTTCAGTAAAGCTGCCTTCAAACTAAAAGTAAATGAAATCAGCAAACCAGTAAAATCTCAATTTGGTTACCATATCATTAAAAAGACCGAAGAACGCGGTAAATACGATGACATGAAAGCAGACTTGAAAAAAGAACTGCTTGATCAAAAACAAGCAGATAACAATGAAATTCAGACGATCTTAAACAAATTGGTGAAAGATGCTGATGTGAAAGTAAAAGATAAAGAACTTGAAAATACATTCAAAGAAAAATCTGAGCAAACCACACAACAAACAACAAACCAATAATGAACGAAAAACCCCTCTACATGAACTTGTAGAGGGGTTTTTTTATTCTTATTGATTATGCAATCGAATGGTCCTCATGCTTCGCCGTTTCCTGTGATCGTTTCATTTGCTGTCCTTGACGTCTACGCTCTCTCTCCTGCTCCATTCGTTCGATAAAGATTTCTCCCTCTTTTTCAATAAAGGATTGATCAATCTCTTGCTCCTCTTTGGCTGTCGTCATTAATTTATAGGCACAAAAAATAATACCAATGATACATGCATATACCCACCATGGAAAAAATAACATTGTCTTCCCCTCCTTTTTCAGGACTAATCTCTCTTCCTTTGTGTTACATGCTTATGCGAAAAGAAGACAAGTTATGAAAAAAAACGCCCGCATCAAACGGGCGTTTTATCATGATGATTCATTGTGAAAGGTTGGTTTATAAAACGAACGATTCTCTAGTGCAAAAATACGCTCTGTATATTCTCCTGGCTTCACATGCTCAAGCGCACGATCCATCATGTTCATTTTTGCATCTAAATTATCTATATAGTGGAGAATTTCGGCTTCCTTCACCATTGGTGGTTTAGGACTGCCCCACTCCCCTTTTCCATGATGACTCAGCACTAAATGCTGCAGAATCAGAATTTCCTCAGAATCAATGCCAAGCTCCTCTGCGGCTTTCGCAATTTCTGTCACCATAATAGAAATGTGGCCAATTAAGTTCCCTTCTACTGTATATGTGGTGGAGACAGGACCCGAAAGCTCTTTGACTTTCCCTAAATCATGTAGAATGATCCCTGAATATAAAAGATCTCGATCTAGTGATGGGTATAGATCAACAATGGATTTCGCTAAATGAAGCATCGATACCACGTGATAGGCAAGACCCGAAACAAACTCGTGATGGTTTTTCGTAGCTGCTGGGTAATCAGCGAATTCCTGTCCATATTTCTTCAGCAAATGTCTTGTGACACGCTGAATATTAGGGTTTTTCATATCAAAAATATATTGCATGATGGTATCCATCATATCGTGCTTTGGAATAGGAGCTGTTTCTAGAAAATCATCAATGCGGATTTGCTCGTTTTCAGCAACAGGACGTATATTCCTAAGCTTCAGCTGATTCCTTCCGCGATAATGATGAATATCACCTACTACCTTCACAATGGTTTGTGCGGCATATGTGAGTTCATCATTCTGCTTTGCATCCCATAGCTTCGCCTCTATATCTCCACTTTGATCTTGAAGAATTAACGTTAAAAATGGTTTGCCATTACTCGCAATCCCTTTAGTAGATGATTTAATTAATAAATGCAGGTCAACTTGTTCGCCGACGTCATAGGTCATGATCCCTTTAGCCATTCAATAAATGCTCCTTCCATGTTTCTGCTCATATAAGTATAACATAAGTCATAATTTGTCAATCATTCCACTGCTAAACTCGTAATCTGCCCGTTTTCCGCTGCTTGTTTCATATAATGATGACAAGTGAAATAAAACAGCTGTGTTTCAAAACGAGTGAGTTCATTCATCAGCTCCAGTACCCTTTCTAGACGGACATGATCAAAGTGAACGAAACTGTCATCCATCATAAATGGGAGCTGACAATCTTGCTGGTGGGACAAAGCAAGTGCAAAACGAATCGAGAGATAAATCTGCTCACATGTTGCTTGTGAAAGCTCCTCCGGGCGGAATAGGCGTCCATCCCTCCGTTTCACAATCAGCCGGTCATCTTCGGCAGAAAATAAAATCACTTCATATCGATCATTCGTTAACGGCTGAATAAATCGGGAAGCTGTTTGGAGGAGTGCTGGTAGCCTCGTTTCTTTATGCTCATTGAGTTTCTCTCGAATGACGGAACGAACGAGCTGAATAGCCGCCCATTTTTTCGCTAGGTGCTTTGCATGCTCCTGCTCTACAGCAAGCTGATGAGTCAAATCAGACACCGTACCTGATGCTTCTATTTGGCGTATTTCTACTGCTAATTCTGCCAAGCGCTTTTTCATATTCGTCACATTCTCTTGCATGTCATTCAGACGTCTTTTTGCTTGTGCACACTGCTCCTCAAGGGTGCGCAAACCTTTACGGACAATGACCTCTTCCTCATCTACATAACCGCTTCTGTGCAGCTCTTGGTTCAGCTGCTGCAAATTGTACAGTCGCTCCCGGTATTCTTTGGATAGATGAGACAGGACATGATAATCTTCTTTTGACGCTGCTTCTACTTTTTGAAAAAGCTCGTCCGTTTGTTTTTTATAATATTGAACTTCTCCTTCTAATGTTGTCAGCTGCTGCTCTACATGTTGAATGGATACGTGCAATGTCTGACGTTCTTTTTCTCTTTTTTCCTCATCTTTCAATATCTCTTGAAAGGCTGAGATATTCTCTTGAATGGTCCCTTCTTTTCTTTGAAGGAGACTCATGAGCGCTGAAACTCTTTGCTCGTAGGTCGATTGTTGCTGTGTGAGCATCTCTATTTCCTTGTTAAGCGCCTCATATGCCGCTGTATTCGCTTTTAATTGTTTCAAGATATGGAAAGCTTCCACAAGGAATGAGAGCTCTGAGGACAAACCCAGCTGCCTTCTCATATCTTCTACTTGTTGCTGTACAGGTTCCAGTTCCCGCTCCCAGTCTTCATATTGCTGTATCATTCTTTCGTATAAAAGCTCCTTTTGCTTCACTAGCGTTTCAGCTGAAGCTGTTTGAACTTGAAAGGAATGATAGGCCTTACTGTCGTTTGCTTCCTTCATCTGAGTCTGTTTAAGCACTGGATAAATAGCGATCAAGATAAATACGGAAAATCCTGCAAACAGTAACGTCACCCAGCTCTCTGCTAAAACGAATAAGACCGTGAGAATGACAGCACATAGCACGAACATCAGCGGGAATAACCACACTCTGGAATGATTCTGTTTCACTGTAGCCCTTGTGCCCCTGACATCTTCTGCATCTTGCTGTTTAACGGGCTGCTCCTTTAATCCTTTTAGAGCGATTTCCGCTTCTTCCAGCTCATGTCTTGCATGATCAAACCGGTCATCGAGCTGCGTTTTCCTATCCATTAAACGAACGTATTGGCTCACAGCCTCTTTTAATTCCCACTCAAAGTCAAGTGAATCATCCAGCTGGTCAAGCTTGATTGGACGATGCCACTTCAGCTTCGCTGATGCTTCTTCTATTTTTTGTTTCAAAGAATTCTGCTCTGTTTTCCCTGCTGCTAAGCGTTTCTTCACAAGTTCAGCATCAGATGATTCAGCTATGACTCGCTTCATCTCCAATACCGTATCCTTGTCATAGAGTGGCTGAACTTGCGTGAGCGACGTTTGCAAATGATCTAATTTTTGTTTCAGTGCCGTCACTTGCGCCTTTTTTGGGTGAAGGTGTGATTCTAATTTATCAAGTTCATGCGCGGTTTCCGGTCTAAACCGTTTGACTCGTTCTGGATAACTAGCCAAATCTTTTTTTAACTCTATCTTGTTTTCTATCATAGGATAAAGTCGAATATGTTCCGTCAAAAGCTGAATCTCTTCTTCAGTCTGTCTCATTTCATGCTGAAGCATTTCTACCTTTTCGGTTAATTCAGCTTGTTCTTTTTTCTTTGCGGTATAACGACTTTCTACCAATTTGGCCTGTTTTAACTTACCTGACAGCTCTTTTACATGATCAAGCTGCTGATTTAATTCAGGCTTACGTCCATTCGGTTTAAAAAGCTGCTCCTGCTGTTTTAGTAACCTGCTGTCCATTTTGGATGCCGCATCTGAGCCAAACAAACTTGAAAAGAGTAGAAATTCCCCTATTTGATCTTGATTTAATGCTTGTACATTTTGCAGACCAAACACGTCAAAAGAATAGATCGATTGGTATAATCTGCGATCCGTTCCCTTTAACATCGCATGTAGAAACGCTTCATCTTTCACTTCACCATTTGGCAGCAACACCTGAGCTTGTCCGCCATGATCAGATGTTCTTTCAATATGAATCACACCTAATTCCTCATCTAAACATGTAAGAGACCCGCCATAAAATGAGCCATGCTTTGGCTTATACATATGGCTTTTGGAAAAACCAAATAATATCGATTCAATAAACGCCTTCAATGTCGTTTTCCCCGATTCATTCAGGCCATAAACTAACTGAAAACCGTCATCAGAAAAGTGGAAGGTTTGATTGGAAAATTTCCCGAAATTCGCAATATGGAGTGAACGTATTTTCATCATGCCTCTCCTTTTCTCATAAATGCTTCAGCTGTTCTGCCAGCAGCCTTTGTGCCTCTTCTTTAATATCGATCTCGTCCTCTTTTGTAAAAGCTCTTCCTGCCTTTCTATAGGTTGGATGACGCTTGATCGGTGAAAGCAGCTCATCATACGCATCAAACTCGGCAATTTCTGCTGTTAGTTCTGTCAAAAAAGAATCTTCTGGATAGACGGCATCTTCATGTGTCCGGCAGTCAATCGACATCACCCAAACGAACAAGTCTTCATCTTCCTCCTGTTCATGAAGAACAGCCATCAGCTCCTCAAGCACTTCAAGCTGCGTGAGCTCCATATAAGCAGGAGCATCGCCAGTTAGTACGATTTTCACAAAATAAGGAACACCTCTCTCTTTCAGTCCACTCATCTTTTTGTCCACAAGTGTCACAAGATCGGTCATATGAGCGGTATGTGTGATATCTATTGTCAATGTCTCAAAGATGACATCTGAACAGCTCATAAACTCCGCTCTTTGAGCATCTTCAGATAGGTAAACGACATAACAGCCTTTCTCTCCTGTTTCTTTTATATGTCTTCCTTGCACGTTTCCAGGATAGATCACCATTGGGTCTTCATGCAGAAGAGTCCGCTTATGAATATGTCCAAGCGCCCAATAATCAAAATCCCGCGCTAGAAGCTGCTGAAGCTGAAATGGTGCATACGCATCATGCCCTTCTTGACCTGCTAATGTGCCGTGAAGCATGGCAATATGATAGGGGGCATCTGTTGTTTTTTCATAATAAGGTGTCATATTTTCATGGACAGCTCGCTCTTTGTAGCTGAACCCGTAAATACTTGCCACAAGCTGACCATCTCTATAAAAGGCTTGCTCACTTGGCGTACTGCTCAAAAAAACGTGAACATTCTCTGGCCACTCAATTGGTGTCCATTCACCACCTAAATGATCATGATTACCATAAATAACAAACACTTCAATCCCGTGTGATTGTAGCTGAAGAAACTGATTTCTTAAAAAAAGCTGTGCTTTTAGGCTGCGATTCGATTCGTCAAATAGATCTCCGCTAAGCAGCATAAAGTCTACTTCTCGATCAATTGCAAGTTCAAACATGTTCTTGGCACTTTGAAATGTACTTTCTTTCAACCTCTTAAAAATTCGGTTCGGTATATTGGACATTCCCGCAAACGGACTATCTAAATGAAGATCTGCGGCATGAATAAAAGTGAGCTTCGTCAAACGTCTATCTCCTTGTACGTTACTGTAGTTGTCCATATTTTATCACGCCGTTTTTACGAATGCACGTTCTATCGCTCTTATTCTAAAAAACACATTTTTAGGGGTAAAAAAAGAGGTTTTAACTTCCTCCTTGTATAATTCATTAAAAAACAAGAAGAAAGGGAAGATCAGAGATGGAGAAAACCTACTATTTGACTGTATTTGATTCGTCAGGTGAAACCTTATTAAACGAAAAAATCACCACAGATAGTGATGAAAAAGCAAAAGAATTAGGACGTCATCGTTTAATCGAACAACAATACACAAAGCATTCTCACCGGCTCGTCAATGATGCAGGTAAACTTCTTTTATTTGAACGTTAAAAAAGCCGGCATCCGCCGGCCATTCATTCTTCTATTTAATGAAACACAGGACGTCTTTTTTCCAAAAACGCTTGAACACCCTCCTGATGATCACGGCTTTGTCTCAGTCTAGCTTGTGCAGCACGCTCTTTTTGAAGAACGGCTAACAGCTGTGATTCTGACTGCTGAAAATAAATCATCTTTGTTTCAACAAAGGCTTGAAGTGGCATATTTAAAAATGGCTTGACGCACGCTTTCTGATAAGTATCTACCTCATCTTGAAACACGCCGTCTGCAAGGCGAAGCTTGAGCGCTTCTTCAGCCGGCAGCTTTTGCCCGCTCCAAATCAATTGTTTAGCGGTTTGTTCACTAACTCTTTTGGTGAGGAAAAAATGCCCTCCGCCATCTGGGATTAACCCGATTCCATTAAAGTTCATGGCAAGTTTAGCATCTTGATGCATAAACAAATAGTCACAGCTAAGGGCAAAGCTAAAAGCAAGACCAGCCGCTGCCCCGTGGACAAGTGCAATCGTCACTTTTTTCATACTGGCTAAAGAAAGTGTAATTCCTTCGATCAAATCCATCACGCGATGAAAATCTTCTTCACGATCTTGCTTTAGCATCATGCCAATATCTCCGCCTGCTGAAAACCCTTTGCCCATCCCCTTGAGTACAACAATTTTCGCACTGCTCTCACTCGCTCTATCACACGCTTCCTTCAATTCAGCAAACATGTCAACATGAAACGAATTATACGCTTCAGGCCTATTGAAAACGATTTCAAAAATATCCCCGTCTACCTGACAATTGATATATGTCATCATCCATTCCCCCTCTTTCTTTTCAAGCTCATCACTTACTTCAATTTCCATCAAACAATTCCTTTTCCTCTACACAAAAAATTTCAAGATCAACTGATACTAAAATAAGCATAATTGTTGAAACGAGAAATATATTTTTATATAGTAAAATAAGAAATAAAACATCATATGAAAGGGGGAGAATGATTGATAAGAAGTTCCATATGTATATTGATTAGCTGCATCGTCATGTTTTCTCCCTTTTCAAATGTCGTTTTTGCTTCACAAGCAGAAGCGAGCACACTCAGCCTGATTTCTCCATCGATTTATGATGAAGAAATCAATGCTGTGAAGACACCTCCGTTTTCAAAAAAACATGCCGCATCTCTTCTGTTAAAACAGAGGTTATCAATGGGCGCTTCAAAAGCTTTTCTTGTAAAGATTGCTTTAACCACAGCGTTATCTATTGATTTATGTTTTTTAGAAATGAAGTGTGCGATCCCCATTATGTACCAATCAAATTACCTCGACTGATTCATTTTATTTCATCCGTACTCACTATATGAAAAACAAAACCTATCATATTCGGAGGGATAAAATGAACATTAAAGAAAATGATCTTCCTGGGATTGGAAAGAAATTTGAAATTGAAACGAGAAATAGAGAAAAGATGACGATTGTGATTCATGATGATGGCAGACGGGAGATTTATCGTTTCGACGATGAAGATCCAGATGAAGTACTGTCCACCATTTCTCTCGATGATGCTGAAGCCCGACAAATTGCGGCCATTATTGGCGGTATGGTGTATAAGCCGCAAGCACTTGAAACGATTGAAATGGCGTTCAATGATTTGATCATTGAATGGTTTAAGGTAGAAAAAGACGCAAAAGCGGTTGGACATACACTCGGCGATTTAGATGTGAGACAAAATTATGAAGTCACCGTCATTGCGATCATTAAACATACAAATGAAAAATTACTCAACCCCGGTGCCGATTCGATTATTCAAGCAAATGATACGATGATCATTTCAGGCGAAAGAAAACACTTGAAGCGATTGATACGTGATTTTCTTTCTAGAGGGGGAGAGTGATGAATGGATCATTTAGTCTTTGAAGTTGGAACGGCGCTTATTCTCATCGCCATTGCCAGCTTAATCGCCAATAAAATTAAATTTTCTATCATTCCTTTTCTCATTGTCCTCGGGATGGTTGTTGGTCCGCATGCACCAACCATCGGGATCATTGATTTGAAGTTTATCGAGAGCACCGAGATTATTTCGTTTTTTGGTAGAATGGGTGTCCTGTTCCTTCTATTCTACCTGGGGCTTGAGTTCTCTGTCGGCAAACTCATAAAATCGGGTAAATCCATTGCAGTCGGCGGATCTATTTATATTTTGATCAACTTTAGCTTAGGATTGCTTTATGGGTTTATCACAGGCTTTGGATTCCTCGAAGTTCTCATTATGGCAGGCGTTATCACCATTTCATCCAGCGCCATTGTCGCCAAAGTCCTTGTCGATTTAAAACGGACAGCGAACCCTGAAACAGAGTTAATTCTTGGGATTATTATGTTTGAGGATATTTTTCTCGCCGTTTATTTATCTGTCGTATCAGGTCTTGTCCTTGGAGATGCCACATCCGTTGGCGGTGCCTTATTATCTATTTTAATCGCTTTTGGTTACATGATGATTTTCTTTATCATCGCGCGTAAGCTGCCAAAACTATTAAACAAACTATTCGATATCCGTTCAAATGAAGTATTTATCATTGTCATTTTTGCCGCTTTGTTCTTCGTGGCTGGTTTTTCAGAGACGATTCATGTCGCAGAGGCCATTGGCGCTCTCTTACTCGGTCTTGTGTTTTCAGAAACAGAGCACTCAGACCGCATTGAACATCTCGTTGTTCCTTTTAGAGATTTCTTTGGCGCCATGTTCTTCTTCAGCTTTGGACTAAGTATTGATCCATTTACATTAGGAGATGCCTTCTGGCTTGCGATCGGTGCTGTCATTCTCACCTTGATCGGGAACTTCACCGCCGGGATGTTTGCTGGAAGAAGAGCCGGTTTCTCTCATAAAGCCTCTTCTAATATTGGATTAACCATCGTATCAAGAGGAGAGTTTTCCATCATTGTAGCCGAACTTGGGATTGCAGGCGGGCTTGCCGCTACATTGAAGCCATTTGCTGCATTATATGTATTAATCCTTGCGATTTTAGGACCGCTAGTGACGAAAGAATCAAAGCGTATCTATCAAATCCTAAACAAAATCTTCAAATGGAAAACTGAAAAACCAAAAGTAAAAAGAGAAACAACCATTTAATTGAAAAGGGCCCTGTGCAGGGGCCCTTTTTTATATCTATTCAAATTGCTGAAATGCTGTTTCTTGCTTCACTTGTTCTTTCGTATCCCCGCGAATGGTTCGGATGACTTTCTGATTGCGGTAGATCGATAGTTTTAAATTGGTCGCCGCTGTTCCATGAGAGTGATCGAGGTTCGTGAATGTAAAGAAATGATGAGACCGTTTGTCTTTAAACACAAGCCTGAAGTCGTCTGTCACTTTAAAATGCTTATCGCTCTCCCATTCAATCAATGGTTCATATGCGCTAAACCATTCCGGAATATTAGGCGTATATCCTGTAGCCAATACCACATGATCGGCTGTGATTTTCTTTTCTTTCTTGAGCTGCCATTGTTTCAAATGCAGCTCTACCTGCTGCTCATCCTCCATATGTATCGCTTCAAGCTCCGTCATTGGCTGAATGAGTACAGATGGCTCTTCTCCTGAAACGGAGCGATGGTACAATTCCTGATAAATGTGAGAAAGCGTCGATGCATCTATGCCATTCCTTAATCCTGCCAGTCTAGGCAATGTGTTCATCCGTTCTTCATAAGGAAGGGAATGAAAATATTCAACATACTTAGGTGTAAATAGCTCCTGACCAAGCTCCGCTGTCTCTAGTTCTCTAAATTCACTTGAACGTGTAAACCATGAAAGCTGCTGTCCTTTCTTCTGATGCTGAAGCAGGTCTAAGAAAATTTCAGCTGCACTCTGACCTGAACCAATCACCGCCACCGTTTCAGCTTCATGAAGTTCTTTTTGTTGATCCACATAACGGCTGCTATGGGTCACATGCGGCAACGCAGCTTCTGGCACATCGACAGGAATCATCGGCTTGCTTCCCGTTCCAAGAACGACATGTTTTGCACGATATTCAGAAAGCGCCCCATCTTTCAACCGCCGAACTTTTACAAGATACCCGTCTTCACAGTCGGTCACTTCTTCCACCTTCATCCCGAACTGACAGCTATCTAATTCACCTGCAACCCATGATAAATACTCATTGAATTCTCTCCGGGGGATATCAAATTGTTCAAATGTATAAAAGCGGTGAAGCCTGTTTGATTCATGTAAATAATTTAAAAATGTATACTTGCTCCTTGGATTAGCCATTGTCACAAGGTCCGCTAGAAAGGAAACTTGTAAGTCTGTTCCTTTGATGAGCATACCAGGATGCCAAGCAAATTCGGTTTCCTGTTCAAAAAAACAGCATGTCACATCTTCATACTCCTCTAATAAAGCGGCCAATCCTAAATTTGCTGGCCCAATCCCAATTCCGATCACATCCATCATATGTACACCTGCTTTATCTTTTTACCCCCTATATACCCTTTTACAAATGAAAAAAACACTGCGTCACCGCAGTGTTTACATGTGAGAAACAAATAATGACTCAAGGAATTGAATCTTCTCTTCCGTATAGTGCTCATAACGATCATTATAAGACTTTGGATCTTTTGGATTGGCATATTGCGTAATTTTTCCAGTTCGCGGATCAATGAATTTACTCGCAGCACCGCATCCGATGCCAATGATCGTCTGCACCTCTTCCATGATGATAATATTATACAAACTTTCCTGTCCATCTAACGAATACCCGACATTTTCGAGATTCCCTAAAATGTTTTTTTGTCTGTATAAATAGTACGGATGATAGTCATGTTCCTTTGTCCAAGCAACCGCTTCATCCATCATACGTGTGATCTCTTCTCGGTCTGCCACTTGATACTTTTCCTTATTGCGGGTCATTTCAGACGCTCTCTTAAAGGAAAGTGTATGCACCGTTAAAGATTCGGGCTTCAGTTCTTCTGTCTTGTACAAGGAATGTTGGAATTCCTTTAGCCCTTCTCCTGGCAGCCCGATGATTAAGTCCATGTTAATATTATTCATGCCATACTGCCTTGATAAATGATACTTTTCAATCGTTTCTTCCACACTATGGTGCCGGCCAATCGCTTTCAATGTTTCATTCTCATATGATTGCGGATTGATACTAATCCGGTCAATATGATAACGGTTGAGCACTTCCAGCTTATCAGGTGAAATCGTATCAGGTCGTCCCGCTTCTACAGTGACTTCCCGAATATGTTTCACATCTGGAAAAGAGCGATACATCTCCTCATACAGCAAATCCATTTCTTCTGCTGTAATACTCGTTGGAGTACCTCCGCCAAAATAAACAGTCGTCACTTTAATCCCATGTTCCTTTAACCATTCGCCCATTTTTTGCATCTCATAATGCAGCCCAAAAAGAAACGTTCCCACTCTTCCAGCTTGTCCTTGAATGGCATAAGCAGGGAACGTGCAATAAGCACATTTTGTTGGACAGAAAGGAATACCGATATAAATACTCACTTCCTCCTGTAGATCGTACAGATCTGGAATAGCTTTGATTTGACGATCAACAATCTCCTGCATCAAATGGATCTTTTCATCATGAATCAAGTAATCGCGCTTTAACGCTGCATGTGCTTCTTCCTTTGTCATGCCTTCTCTTAGCATCTTATGAAGTAATTTCGTAGGGCGTATCCCCGTAAGAATCCCCCATTTTTGCGTCATTCCTGTATATTCCTGAAGCAGATGTAAATAAACAGACAACACAGTGTTTTTGATTTGCTTCCAGCGCTCTTTTTCATTCAAGCTCTCTGGCATCTCTCTTGTAAAACGACTCGTCATATCTGATCCAGCAATATGGCCAGAAGCCTCCACCATACCGCCATTTTCTTTCCAATCAAACACCATCACTAGGCCATCGTTTGCTTCACCGGAATCAAACAGCACTTCACTATCTTCTTCAAATAAATTGGCTATATTGACAAGCGGTCGATGAAATCGTTCATCAGACAGCCCTTTAACTAAAATTCGCATCGTATCACCTTTATCTTCAAACTTGTTTCATTTTACAAAATTCATCTAGGAAAAGCAATGAAGAGAACAGACGAAGGCCCTGCCATTTCTTAATAGACAGGGCCTTCATTATATTATCGTTTAATATCAAATTGATGTAAAAAACCTTCCCTTTGCTGCATTCTAAAGTATTCTTTGATCATATAAGCAACACCCTGTTCATCATGAGAACGTGTCACCCAATCGGCTTTACGTTTGACCGAATGAGGTGCATTCCCCATCGCAACGCCTAAGCCAGCTAACTCAAGCATCGGGATGTCGTCTGTCCCGTGACCGATCACGACCGTATCTTCTAATGTAAAACCTAATGCTGAGGTTAAAAGAGAAAGTCCTGCCTCTTTCGATACCCCTTTGCATACAATGTTCATTTTCTCATCACTGATCTTAATCAGATCAACAGATGGGAATGCTTGTTGAATGGTTGTGTGGATTTCAGGCTGAAGTGCTGCCGTCGAATACACTTCAATGACAGGTGTGCTAACCGGTTCATCCATGAGCATATCACTTAATGATTCAACAAATTGAACGGGATAGAAAATGGGATCAGACGGATGAATCAACGTTTTTCCCATCAATTGAGACTGTGTTTTTTTCCGATTGCCGATTGAGAATTTTTCATGTAACAAGCGAACATTACAATCAAAGCTTTCAAGGATCTGCACAAGATTAAATGTTTTCTCTTCCGTTAATTTCTTCACATGGAGCGGCTCATCAAGCTTATCAGCGATAAATGCACCACTATGCGTCACAAGAGTTGAAGTCGGTATTTTCAACGCCTTGGCAATTTTTTGCGCGGATCGAAAATGACGGTTGGTGACAATCGTCACGTAAACCCCTTTTTTCTTAACATATTCCACAGCTTCTTTTGTAGCGGAATGGATTTTCCCATTGGAACGAAGTAACGTTCCATCTATATTGAGTGCAAGTAGCTTTTTTGACACTGAGGCATCCCCCTTCTTGATGACTGTACTTACGATGAGGATATGCCCTAGCTTATCGCTTTAGAACATGCAGTTGAAGCAGCCCTTGTTTTATGTCTAATCGCAAATAAAAAAAGCCTACCCCTAGGCTTTTTTTTTATGTATGGTTTGGATGCGTAACAATGGCGTGATGAAGCTCCCCATGATCCCCTCATCTTTCACACACCAAAGCATTGCTTATATCATATCCCCTTATGCTTTGCTTTTCTCCCAGAAGCGCTTCTCTCTCATTTGGCTCATCGCCGTAAATCCAAAGTGGAACGCACCCAATTCATCACGATAGCGCTTTTTGAAAGCACTTTCAATAAGTATTATCGCAGAATTTACGAGCTTCGACAACCCTTTTTTTAAAGATATACAAGTGGCGATATGAATGAAAAAAAGGGCGAATATGATCGCCCTTTCAATTAATTTTCTTCTGCATTTCCATAAAGCTCTTCAAGAGGCTTCATGATAATTTTATTTAATTCACCGATGAGAACACTTACGCGTTGTTCTGCTTCCATCAACTGAGAGATTTTATCGTGCTGCTGCACAAGTGCAACCGTTTTTTGCGCTTGCTCTACTTCTTCTTGTGTAATCTCTTGCCCAGTCATTTGTTTTTGCTGAAGGTTTACTTGAATGTCACGGAAGTTCTCAAACATTCTTTTAGAGGACTCATCCCCATTTACCTCATCATAAAGATTTCTTAACGCTGAATATTCTTCGCTATGACGCAGTGCTTTTTCAAGGTCATATGCAACATCATAAAGATTTACAGACATGTTATGTCTCCTTTCTATCCGTTATCACCGATATGGATCGGCGGACACCACTCCACTATAACAAACTATGGCTTTCGTTTCACATATATACAATAAATTCATCGAAATTTCTCGATCTTGCCTTAGAATAAGGTGACAAAAATCGCTTGGACAGCACCGATCAATCCACCTAAAAGACCGCCTAAAAATGTGATCATCTTCAGCTCCTTATTAGATATGCTGATCACAAGCTCTTCCATTTTTTCAAGCGGGAAAAGTTCAATTTGTTCACGAATAATTTCTTCAAATTGGAGCTTTGCGAGCAGTCCCTCAAGCGCATTAGATGCGGCTTCAATCCCTTTATCAATGAGAGACGGAGCAAATTTGGTCTTAAGATCATCCGCTACTGCACTGATGTAAACTCCTACTGGTCTATCTAACAGCACCTTTGTAGAAAAATGTGAAAGCAATTGCTTTTTCACACTAAATAGAAGCTCTTTCACATTCCATTTTTTATCAAGCTCATGTAAAGAAAATTGCTTTACCTTGTCCCATTCTTGAACAAGTAAATCTGATAAAAACCTTTTTGTCTCTGCATTCTTTAAGAACTTCATCATTTCAGGATGTACGCGATCAATTAAGCTTGAATTCCCTAAAAACATTTGGACCATACTGCCAAGCATTCCTCGTTCTTTTAAGAAATCATCTATCATATGACCGAGTCTTGCTTTTCCCTCATCACTTTCAAAATAATGAATGCCTCTCTTTAAAATATAATCTGCGGCATCTGGAATTTTGGATGCAAGCTTATTTTCTACATCCTGTGGCAGCAGCTCAGACAACGTTTGCTGATCATACTTTTCAAGCAGTGAGTGGAGCTTATGATCAGTCCACTGATGAAGCCATGCGTCAGCTTTAACGTCAGCCTGTGAAAAACCGTATCTTTCTAACATGGAGAAAACCGTCATTTCCATATCAGCACCTTTATCAATATATCGGTGCACTGTCTGCAA
Source organism: Bacillus sp. 005/A4HT-01/001 (assembly GCF_004634445.1). Classification (NCBI taxonomy): domain Bacteria; kingdom Bacillati; phylum Bacillota; class Bacilli; order Caryophanales; family Bacillaceae; genus Bacillus; species Bacillus sp. 005/A4HT-01/001. Next base: position 97,328 of record NZ_SEIZ01000008.1, on the reverse strand, counting down.
TATCTCTTGCCTTGCCTCCGATGATTCAAATCGTTTTTGAATACCCTCTGGCGTTAGTAAATGCTCCATCACCATGACGCCAACCTGCTTGGCTACTTCATCTCTCCTTTTAGGAATAAGACCCGGTGTAAATGGGAGCTGCTTCCCAAATAAATAATATGGCTTATACGGACGAAAGAGCATTTTAATTGCGAGATGGTTTGTTGCTGCCCCTATAACTGCACCTATCACAATCATAAAGATAAACGTTGTGAATATATCCAAAGTCGTCATCTACCTTTCAAACAACACCTGAAGTTTATTGTTTTTATCTATACGTATTATAGTTGTTGTCAAGAGCCCAAGCAAATGAAGCATTCAATGTGACATATGAGACAACGATCTGTCGTAATGATATAGGAACGCCAAGTTTATGTAAAATCAACAAAAAGTGTTTTTCAGATGTTAAAAAAAGAATTTGAAAAGTAGGTGTTGTTTCATGACGTCAACGCTCGGCATTGTCACTCTTTCTCCGAAGCATGAAGAGGCATTCACACTTCAGCTTGCCAAAGCAGCCTCTTCTTTTGATTTAGAAGTTGTTCGTTTTTCACCTCTAGATTTAAAGCCTGCTTCAAATATCATTCACGGTCAAAAATTTAAGACTGGCAAAGGATTTGAAGCGTCAGAATTTCAGATTCCTGACTTGATTTATGATCGTTGTCTTTATCAGCATGACGCACAATCAAAAAAAGCAAAACCTATCATGAATTGGTTAAAAAAGTATCCAAAAACCGTTTTTTTGAATACTGGAATTTCAAATAAAATGCGGCTATTCGAGCAGCTCCGTCTCCTCCCTTCTTTACAACCATACTTACCTGTCTGCTCTCTATTGACAGAGCCTTCAGACCTTCTCAACTTGGTCAGAAAGGGCGGATATTGTAAAATACAGCCGCTTTCTCAACAGCACGCAGCACCCTCTTGCTTCATTTCTTTAAGAGACAAATCACTCATTACTGTGCAGCTAAACGCTAAGCAAATCATCACCTTTTCACATTCAGAAGAGGTTGAGCGTTGGTGCAAAAAGTATATCGGCCGATCTTTCCTTCAATTTTTTAACACGAATGATCAAAAAGACGTTATTTTCAATGAAATTAGGATTTTTCTTATAAAAAATTCACAAAATCAATGGAATAGCATGGGGATTCATACAAAACCATCAGTAGAAAACAGCCTTTTAAGCAATACACAAAATTCCATTCATGTGGTAGCCTTTGATCACTATTTAAACTCATTAAAGCCACACATCAAGGAGCTGCTGTTAGATGATGTTGCCTCCATTCAGTCATCTCTTCCAGCGTTTATAGACAAAACTTTCTCACCGTGTATTGAATTCGCTATAGACTTGCTTCATACAAATGAAGGCAGACTTTTCATCTCAAATGTAAGATCAAAGCCAGGACGATCCTCTTTTTTAAAAGCTTACCCTGAGAGGGAGAATCAATTGATTCAGACCATACTTGAACATGCCAAATCGATGATGGCTGAAGAAAAGGAGGTTCCTTATGAAGAGAAAACGCTACATCATCGCTCCTCATTCAGCAAGTGAAAAAACAGTACATCTCCCTGCTCAGTTTAAAGAGCAGGGGGCAATTTTATCTATTGCTTTAGGTTCTTGTTTAGTAGATGATTTCACCATTTCCTATCATCATCAATCACAAAGGATTTTATTATCAGAAGACCTTTATCGCGCTTTACTCATTCCATACAAAACGAAAGCTGATGTCATATTAGTTCAACATACACTCTATATAGGACCTCTCATCGGCATTTTCACTGCAGGATTCGAACAAAATACAGCACCTTTAGGCGCAAGATCTTCCTATTTTATAAAACTGCTGCAATCTTGCAGGCAGCATGCTGGTTTTGCATATCTTTTTGGTACTCATTCTATCGATTGGGATAAAGGAATAGTAGACGGTTTGCTTTACCAAGAGGAGCGCTGGGTAAAAAAGCAGATGCCCCTCCCATCCGTTGTTTATGACCGGCTGCCTAATAGAAAGGCTGCTCAGTCGGCATTCATTCAAGAAACAAAACGAAAACTCATTCAAGACTACGATATCCCTTGGTTCAACCCTTATTTTTTTAATAAATGGGACATTCATGAACAGCTATTAACAGATGAAAAAACAAGCTTTTTCTTACCACATTCCATACGATTAGATCCTTTTGATGCTTTAATTAAAATAGAAACACTCCTTCATCTGCATCATGTCATTTATTTAAAACCAACAAACGGCAGTCACGGAGACGGTATTTATCAGTTAAAGAAGACGGAAAACGGGATCACTGTCTGCTCAAATAAAGGGAAATCCACTTCATATCATTCTGTAGACCATTTCGTGAAAAAACTGCGAAAAGATTGTGCAATGCAAGACTTGATTGCACAACAAGGCATTGAGCTTCTTCAAATAGACAATCAACCACTGGATTTCAGAATTCATACGAATAAAAATAAGTATGGTCATTGGACTGTTACAGCCGTTGCTGGAAAAGTTTCAGGAGATCACACTGTCACAACCCATCAACTGCATGGTGGTTCAGTAAAAACACTGTATGATATCTTTCCTGATGCAGAGAAACGTTTGAAGATTTTGCAAGAGCTCTCTGATACTGCCCTAGCACTTAGTCGTGTGATAGATGAAAAAATGCCTGGTCTGATTGGGGAAATTGGCTTTGACTTAGGTATTGATCACTTGGGTGCTATCTGGATGTTTGAAGCCAATTCTCGTCCAGGCCGCGAGATTTTTCTGCATGCACCATTGAAAAACTCAGAATGGCTGATTGGGAAAAGAATCGTTGAATACGCATCTTACCTAACACAAATGGCTCTTACTCCTATAGACCATGCAAACGCCTACTGATGTTTTCTTTTCATGTCTCTGAAATCTGTGCTTTCCCTATGCTCTTTTCATCAGATGAGATACAATAAAACCAAGTTCAAGGTTGTTTCCGGATTGTCGTGTGTATTTATTGTTTCATCAATAAAAGCAAGGAGGCAATGATGATATGATTTCTCATTTTCAATGGAAACCTCTCTTTAAAAAAGCGCAATTACCTGGCTGGAAAATATCCTTTTTTCATAATGGTTCACACTATGAAGGCATTTATCACAAAACGGGTGATATTGAATGGGGCTCTCAGCTTCCGCCTCATGAAGTTGAACCAACCTTAAAAGAAGAAATCCACGAATTAATGCTATTCCATGTGTATGATTAAACTGTTTAAGGAGCCTCGCCATGTTAGAAAAACTAAAACTTGTTTACGGACACCATATCATCAGTTCACCAACAAATGATAAACAAATTCTCTGGTATCAAACAGACGAAGGCGAAATTTTCGGAGTAAACAAAACGGAGCTAACAGAAAGAGAAACGCTTCTTCTCAATTCATTCCTCACACCAATTGATGTACCTCATTCGCAGGAAACGGAAGAAGAACAGAAATGGTACAGCTATCTCTTTGAAAACAAATCAATCACCATCGATCAATCCGTCCGTGTTCATTTTTTCAAAATGGATCACCAAGCAGAACAAAGGCAGCAAATAAAAGAGGCTGTGAACAGCAGCCTCGAACATATTCATTTCATATGGACAGGCACTGAAACAGCTATGCTCATTCAAACAAACGCTACATCAGAAAATGGCCAACTTGAACAGCTACATGATTTGTCTCAAGCCATCACAAGTGATTTTTTAACAGACGTTGTCTTCATGCAAGGACAGCTGCATTTGCCAAATGAAAATTTAAAAAAGAGATTATTAAATGAACATCAGCTCTTCTTATGGCATCTGAAGCAAGGAAAACTTAGGTCAGGGGTTGCAACATTTTATCAATGTCTACCTGCTTTCATTCGCCATGATACAGACATGGTTTCTGCCGCTATTTCAGATGCATTTATAGAAACAATCTTTGATCGGGACGTTTACCGGACTCTCACGACCTATATGCAGTGTAATTTAAATGCATCGCAGGCAGCAAAAGCTTTATATGTTCATCGAAACAGCCTTCAGTATCGGATTGATAAATTTATTGAACGGACAGGACTAGATATACGGCATTTTCAAGAAGCGTCAGCTGCCTATTTCATGATGAATCTTCTCGATCTTTCTTAAATGATCCTATCATGAGCACCTTGCCTAAAAATGAAAATAAGATGTTGTGCACGTTGTCCATTTACAGACACCCTTCCTTTTTATACACTTCATTTATAAGTAAAGCGCTTTCAAAAAAAGGACTGGGAGGCTACCACCTATGGCTGAAATGATGCTGAATCAAATTTATAAAGTGTACGATAACAAAGTAACAGCAGTAGATAACTTTAATCTACATATTGAGGATAAAGAATTTATTGTGTTTGTTGGTCCATCTGGGTGCGGAAAATCAACAACCCTCCGCATGATTGCAGGCCTTGAAGAAATTTCACAAGGGGATTTTCTATTAGACGGCAAGCGAATGAATGATGTGGCACCAAAAGATCGGGATATTGCGATGGTTTTCCAAAACTATGCCTTATACCCTCATATGAATGTGTACGATAATATGGCTTTTGGATTAAAGCTTCGAAAATTTCCTAAAACAGAAATTGATGAGCGGGTACGAAACGCTGCAAAAATATTAGGGCTTGAACAATACTTAGATCGAAAACCTAAGGCATTGTCTGGAGGTCAAAGACAGCGTGTTGCACTTGGAAGGGCCATTGTGCGCGATGCAAAAGTCTTTCTTTTGGATGAACCTCTCTCTAATTTAGATGCTAAACTTCGAGTTCAGATGCGTGCCGAAATTTCTAAACTTCATCAGCGGCTGCAGACGACATTCATCTATGTCACACACGATCAAACAGAAGCCATGACAATGGCTACTCGGCTTGTTGTCATGAAAGATGGCTTTATTCAGCAGGTTGGCGCACCAAAGGATGTGTATGAAAACCCAGAGAATGTCTTTGTAGGAGGATTTATTGGCTCTCCAGCGATGAACTTTTTTACAGGAAAACTGTCTGACGGAGCCATTGCCATTGGGAATACGCACATTCGTGTACCAGAAGGAAAAATGAAAGTATTACGCAGTCAGGGCTATATCGGAAAAGATGTGATTCTAGGCATAAGACCAGAAGATTTCCATGATGAGCCTGTGTTTATAGAGGCTTCTGAAGGAACAAAAATTGAAGCAAACGTAGAAGTGGCTGAATTAATGGGAGCCGAAACGATGCTTTATTCTTCTCTCGCTGGTCAAACGTTTATTGCACGTGTTGATTCTCGCACAGATATTCAGGCAGGTCAGACGATCCCTCTTGCCATTGATATGAATAAAGCGCACTTCTTTGATACAGAGACTGAGTTGCGTATCCGCTCAGCTGAATAAGAAGACGTTCCACAAACCATCACCATTGGGTGGTGGTTTTTTGTATATGAAAACAACATTTACCATGTTCTTTTTCCGTATGTTTTTTTCGTAGCGAACCATAATATTTAGTACAAAGCAGTTACCGCATTGGGTTTCGCCAAGTGGCAAATGACTTGGTCATTTCGCTGGTGCGACTCCAGCAAACCCAACCAAAAAAATCATATATAAAAAGGAGATTCACATCATGGCAAATTCTAATAGTTCAAATCAATTACTAGTTCCTGGAGCAGCGCAAGCAATCGATCAAATGAAATACGAAATCGCTTCTGAGTTTGGTGTAAACCTTGGAGCAGAAACAACAGCTCGTGCTAACGGTTCAGTTGGTGGAGAAATCACGAAACGTCTTGTATCTTACGCTCAGCAAAACCTTGGCGGAACAAAAGCTTAATTTCATATCTGGATCATAGAAGGCACCTCTTATGGTGTCTTCTTTTTTTGGTTTTATCCCTCACCGATTCCTTTTGAATTCATATGATGTATTAGAAAGGAGCGGATCTTCATGGACATTATTTCAGGTATGAATTTTGAACTTCTACAATTTGTCGGTCTCTCTCTATTATGTGAATATGCTCATAGTATTCGGTCCTTTCATCTTTATAAAAAAAGCATGACATAAAACTGTACCATTTTAAGTTCTTTTCACTTATAGTATGTAGTGGAGGGATCGATCAGATGAAAATAGCTCTTTTCGGTGCTCATGGACGTGTAGGACAAGCATTTCTTCGTTTCGTAAAAGAAGATGATCGTTACATGGTTCGCTCGTTAATTCGGACAAACCGGGAAGAAATGCTTGCGGGTATGTTTCAAGTCACCGGCAATTCCAGAAATCAAGAGGATGTTCTTGAAACAATTAAAGGATCAGATATTGTCGTGAGCTGTCTATCAACAGATGGTGATGATACTTTATCTGTTTCAATGGAGCATATCGTACAAGCCATGAAGCAAACAGGAACATCAAGAATTATAACGATTGGTACAGCAGGGATTTTGAAAGCAAGGCAGCAGCCTGAGCTTTACCGCTTTGAAACAAATGAATCAAGGCGAACCACTTCCCGAGCTGCTAAAGAACATGCCAAAGCATTTGAAATTCTTCAATCAACTGAACTAGATTGGACAATCATTTGTCCAACCTATTTACCAGATGGAGAAGTGACACGGTCATATCGCTATGAAAAGAATTTTCTCCCTATAGATGGACAGAAAATCTCAGTTGAAGATACCGCACACTTTTTGTATCAGCAGTTAAACTCAAAAGAATTTGTGCATCAACGCGTCGGTATCGCTTATTGACCATTTAGTTCGTGTAAATGATATACAACCAGTAAAAGTCGAGATCATTTCATGAAGCCTCGACTTTTTTCATTGCCATGAAAAAAGCCTCTTTCAAATTGAAAGAGGCTTTTTCTACTCATCCTATCAGCTGCTCGTCACAGCTCCCTTTTGTAATTCGTACATTTGCGCATACAGTCCGCTTTGCTCCATGAGCTCTTCGTGGCTGCCGCGTTCGACAATTTCACCCTTTTCTAACACCAAAATCATGTCAGCTTTCTTAATAGTAGATAATCGGTGTGCAATGACAAAAGTGGTTCGTCCTTCTTTGACGACATCCAGTGCCCGCTGAATGATGGCTTCTGTTTCTGTATCGATGTTAGCCGTCGCTTCATCTAGAATTAAGATCGCTGGATCGTATGCCAGTGCACGGGCAAATGAAATCAATTGACGTTCCCCAGAGGAAAGAGTACTCCCTTTTTCAACAACTGGTTCATCAAAACCTTCAGGCAAATGCTTTAACAGTTCTGCTGCGCCCACTTGCTTTAACGATGTTTCAATCGTTTCTCTTTTAATGTCTTCATTTCCTAAACTGACATTGGACGCAATCGTTCCAGAGAACAAATAAGGATCTTGTAGTACAATGCCCATTTGCTTACGCAACGTTTGGCGCGACTGATCATAGATGCTTTTTCCATCAATGAGGATATCCCCATGCTGAATATCATAAAAACGCAGCAGCAAATTCATGATCGAACTTTTCCCAGAACCGGTATGTCCAACGAGTGCCACCGTCTGACCTTTTTTCGCCTCAAAGGTGATGTTCTTTAATACATTTTTCCCTTCATTATACGCAAAGGTAACATCCTGAAATTGAACGTGCCCCTCGATTTTCTTCTGAACCGGTTCTTCCACTTCAGTACCAGGCTCATCTAATAATCGAAAGACCCGTTCAGATGAAACCCTTGCTAATTCTAATCTAGAAAATTGATTCACAATGCCTGTAATCGGCTGGAACAAACGATTTAAATAATCGACAAATGCATAGAGCACCCCAATGGATACAATGCCCGTCGCACTTAAGGACGCACCGCCAAAATACCAAATGAGTGCGACATATGCTAAGTTCCGAAGCAGATTCACCAAGTTATGTGAGAGCAGTGAATTTAAATGAAGCATCTTTCGCTGATATCGAAAGTGATTGTTATTCAGCTCATCAAATTCTTCTTTCGTTGCTTGTTCATGTCGAAATGCTTGAATAATCGTCATTCCTTGAATGGCTTCATTTAGCTTGGCATTAATTTCACTGATGATGGATCGAATGCGGTGATTGTAAACCGACGCAAACTTTCGGTAAGTCATCGACCATAGGAAAATAATCGGAACAGCCACTAAACAAATGAGCGCCAGCTTCACATTTAATAAAAACATGGCGATATAAATGCCAATCATGTAAATGGCACTTGTGACGAAATTCGCTAGTACTGTGACATATAAATCACGAATGGTTTCTGTGTCATTGGTAATCCGTGCGACAACCTTTCCAGCCGGTAAATTATCAAAATACCGAATCGGAAGCGTTTGAATATGTTCAAATACGTCCACTCGCATTTTTTGAATAATGCGATTTGCAATACGCTGGAGTAAATAGTGCTGCCCATATTGAAAGAAAATCGCAATGACGAGCATCCCAAAATAAAATAGAACAAGCTGCACCAAACCACTGATTTCCGGCTGATAAAAAGCGAAGATTTCCTCTTTGGATAAACGCTGTACCTGATACGTCTCACGCTCGCTCCCATTTTCAATGGTGAGCTGATCCCCTTCTATTGTCCGGCTCCCGTCAAATCGAATCGGTTCATTCACAAAATAGTACCCAAATCCGACTTGCACGACATTGATTTGCTTTCCATCTTCATTTTGATTCTGTAGCCGGTCACTTCTTATATAGTTATTTCCCTGGTAATAAACCGTTTTATCTGTTTTTTCATTTACCTCAACATACGGTTTTTCTACACCTAAAATATGATCATCAATCATTTTTTTCCCAATGAAAGGTCCTGTTAACTCAGCACCAACTGCAATGATCAGAAAGATCAAAGCAACAGACAATACTTTTTTATATAGGAGTGCATAGGCAAGAAGTCTTCTCCCGGTTGTCATGCCTCATCCCCTCCTTCCAGCTGATTTGTCAGCTGCTGACGCAGAAATTGCTCTTTATACCATCCATCTTGCTGAATAAGCGCTTGATGGGTTCCCTTTTGAACAATACGTCCTTCTTCCATGACAAGAATGAGATCCGCATGCTCTACAGCTGATAGACGGTGGGTTGTAATAAATGTCGTTTTCCCATGACGATTTTGTCTTAAATTCTCTAAAATAGCCGTTTCTGTTTTTGCATCAACTGCAGATAACGAGTCATCCAAAATCAAAATGTCTGGATCAATTAATAAAGCACGTGCAATGGAAATCCGCTGCTTCTGTCCTCCTGACAGCGCCACTCCCTTTTCTCCAACCATGGTTTCCAAGCCTTCTGGTAAAAGGCGTAAATCCTTTTCAAAGTAAGCATCTTTAATCGCTTGTGCTAATTCAGCTTCTCTCGCGTCTCTATGACCGAAACGCATATTCTCTTCTACACTTTTTGAGAAAAGGACATGATCTTGCGGAACATAGCCAATCCATTGGAACAGTTGATCCAATTCAATGTCCTCAATTGGAACACCTGAAAACAAGATCTTTCCATCACCTGTCGGATACTGACGAAGAAGCTGTTTGACAATCGTTGTTTTTCCGCTTCCCGTTTTTCCTGTAATACCAATCGTTTGCCCTTTTCGTACAGTAAAGGAGACATTCGTTAGATTATCTTTAGAGGAAGTTGGATACCTAAATGTCACATGTTCAAATTGAATATCGCCAGGCTCTTGTAATGTTTTTGGCTTGGTTGCGTCAGTTACATCCGGTTGATAACTGAGTGTATGATTCAACCGGTCTAATGAGGCATTTCCTCTTTGCATGATATTAATCAATTCACCAATGGCAAACATTGGCCAGATCATCATCCCCAGATAGACGTTAAATGCGACAAGCTCACCAATGGTTAAATCACTTTGGAACACAAGATATGCGCCGTAACCGATACCGATTAAATAACTGATCCCCACAAGCAATTTCACCGTCGGCTCAAACAATGAATCAATGATCGCCACTCTCATATTTTTTTGAAAGACATCATCTGTCATTTCTCGAAAGCGATTCACATCTTGTTTTTCCTGTACAAAAGACCGAATCACCCGAACGCCGGCAACTGATTCTAATACACGATCATTCATATCACCAAATGCATCTTGAGCGACTGTAAAGCGTTCATGAATTTTACTGCCATAAAACGCTATCAAAATCGCCATCAGTGGCATTGGAATAATGGCCATTAAAGTTAATTTCCAGCTGATCGTCAGTCCCATCGTAAAAAAGATCATCAGCATGTAAGCAGTGGAATCGACTAATGTTAAAACGCCAAAGCCTGTTGTTAAAGCCACAGCATTCAAATCATTTGTACCTAACGCCATTAAATTTCCGGTTTTTTTCTTTTCATAAAAGGTGGGTGTCATCTTAAGTAAGTGGCGCATTAATTTTCCGCGCATCACACGCTCCATGACATTTGCGCCGCCAAATAACTGATACATCCAAAAGTAGGTGAGCGCATAGACACTGACACCAAGTAAGCAAAAAATGGTTACGTAAAATAAGATACTGGATGTTGTAAATTGACCAGACCGAATGTCATCAACTGCTTGACCTAGATACCTCGGTGGCAGCATTTCAAGCACATTCACAATGAGTAGCAGCGTAATGGCGATTGTATAGCGCCTCCACTCTTGTTTAAAGAACCAGCCTAATTTCACAAATACTGAAAACATGTTTGTCTCTCCTTTTAAAGCTAGCCGCTTTCTATATTTTCCTGATTGTCACCTTGTTTCGTTTTTTGAGCTTTTGTCATTTGTCTTGCCTTTGGCATGTTCACATGCTTTCACTCCTCTTCATTTAGTTGTTGATGCATTCCATTATTTCGAGATACGAAATGTATACAACAAAAAAAGAGGCAACCAGCTGACTGGTACGCCTCTTTTATACATGATAAAAAGGCGCATGTTGACAAATACGCAACATACGCCTTGATTCATCCGATCAATTGGAACATACGAGTCCCTTTTCAATGACCAATGAAGGTGTAATTGTCACGTGAATCAACCCATTCATGCAGTTTGATTTCATTCTTCCAATGATGTTGCACATGACATTTCCTCCTTTTGGCTCTTGAATCTTTTTTTATCTTATAGTGGCTGTCACTATTTTGTCAATAAATATTTTTCAATAAATGAAATTTTCTAACAAAAAGTTCACACCCTTTATGTGTATCTTTTTCAGATATCGGGTATACCATGAACGTATAGACTCCTTTTGAAAGGAATGAGGACATTGTTTCAAGCTGATCGGATGGTCGTTGCGTTTGATGGACATGAAGACAGTAAGAAAGCATTAAAGAAGGCAATCGCTTTAGCCAAAACGTTGCATGCCAAGCTAACCGTTGCCTACGCTCATGATGGGAAATCCAGCAGACAGGTGTTTGATGCACCTCGCCCAATGACTGGCGGCGCTTATATCGGAGGCGGCATGGCAGACCTTCAAACACCCCCTGTGTATGTACCTCATGATGAACAGCAAAGTCCCTTGATTTTTGAAGATCATACAGAAGAGGTCGTTGCAGAAGCAAGAATGCTGTTAAATGAAGAGCAGTTTGAAGCTGCAATTGAAATTGTTGAAGGGGAGCCTGCAGAAGCGATTATCGAATACGCTGAAGAGATTTCAGCAGACCTCATCGTCATGGGAGCACGTGACCAAAGCAGATTGAAAAAAATGCTCTTTGGCAGTGTGAGTGAAAAGTTATCGTCCAAATCAGATATACCTGTACTGATCGTGAAATAAATGTCATCACAAAAGGCTAAAATGAACTTTATTTTAGCCCTTTGTCTTCTTTTCAGCGTGATAGAAAACCTTTGCAGCCCTAGGAAGGACGAGTACTGGCGCGGAGCGAATTTGACATTCGTGAGCACCAGCACGCAGGACTGACACCGAATGCGAGGGTTTGTCTACACGCTGAAAGGCTGTAAACATTGGTTTACAGCCTTTTTCCTTTTACGAAGAAATAGATGCTTCGCTTTCATGCTTAATTTTTTTCTGGAACCCTTCCTGGACACGCTTCGTGATCTCCCCTGGAACACCTTCCCCAACTGGCTGACCATCTATCTCTACAATTGGAATCACTTCAGCTGTCGTTGAACTAATGAAAATTTCCTGCGCATGCAAAAGTTCGTCTTTACTCATGCGGGTTTCTTCCACACGACATCCTTCTTCCTGACAAACCTCTAGCAGCTTTCTACGTGTAATGCCGTTTAAAATCAGGTTATTTGCTGGGTGTGTACGAATGACACCGTCAATGACGGCATACACATTCGAGGACGTCCCCTCTGTCACAAAGCCGTCTCTTATTAAAATCGCTTCAAACGCACCAGCTTCAGACGCTTTCTGCTTTTCCATGACGTTATATAAAAGGTTTAAGCTTTTAATATCACATCTTAACCAGCGAAGATCTTCAGACAATAGAGCTTTCGCACCAGCTGTCTGCTCTTGAATAGGCTTTTTCACTTGAAATGTATATGCCGTAATCTGAGGGGTAAGTGCACCATATTGATGTTTACGAGGTGCGACGCCTCGCGTGACTTGAATATACACGCCGCCATCAATCACTTGATTATCTGCGACTAGCTTCTTCAAATTCTCTTCCATATCCGATACTGTACCTTGCAGATGAATGCCGATTTCCTTTGCACTCTTGAATAGACGCTCAGTATGCTCTTTTAATGTAAACAAAGTTCCATTATATACGCGGATGACCTCATAGACTCCGTCGCCAAATTGATAGCCTCTGTCTTCAATATCAACATGTGCATCTTTTTTTTCAATAAAATCCCCATTGTACAATACTTTCATATGGAATCTCCCCTTCGCTTTGCTTAATGGTTGAATCTGATGCTATCTTAGCGGATAAATGTAAACGTTTCAATGATTATTCAGAATTATTTCATATCCATTTGACTGGATAACCTTCTATTGTAACAAATATAGATTCATAACCAAAAAGATTCCAATTTTTTAGCATCTTCTATATTCATAGGCTCTTTTTTCCTGTATACTTACTCCATATGAGCACGACAAAAAACAGCGAAAAAAGACAGAATCCACTACATGATTCGACACAAACTACTGATTTATTGGAGCGATTGTAATGCAACGGGTTACGAAAAAACAGACACCTTCAAACACGATGCTGCTCTCAAAGGCAATTGGTCTAGTCATTCTGACATTGATCCTTTTTTTCATTTGGGATATATCTAAAACCAATATGCAGGCAGCAGATCAACCGAATGAAGTGTCTGCGAGCAGTCCATTTCGAGACACAAGTACAAGTCTGAAAGCAAAAGATGATTCGCCAAAAACATTAGATGCACATTTTAAGATCAATCCAAACAAACATGTAACGGATCAAACGATCTTTTTGACCTTTGATGATGGCCCTTCTGCTACATCAAATCAGCTGTTAGATGTGCTAAAATCACAGCAAGTGAAGGCCACATTCTTTATGCTCGGGCCGCAAATCAAAGAACACCCAACAGCTGTGAAAAGACTTCATCAAGAAGGTCATCAATTAGGACTTCATGGCATCACGCATGATGTGAAACGCTTTTATCAAAAAAGTGATTCTCCTGTAAATGAGATGAAAGAAGATCAACGTATATTGGCTTCTGTTACTGGTGAATATACACATCTTGTGAGAACACCTTATGGCAGTTCTCCAAACTTAACAGACCAGCAAAAAACACGTTTAAAACAAAAAGGCTTTGTATACTGGGACTGGACCATTGACAGTCTTGACTGGAAATATAAAAGCTCAAAATATGTACCAGAAGTATTAAATCAGCTGCAAGTGCTTGAAACCAAGTACCCGAAAGAGCCAAAAATCATCTTAATGCATGATCAACCAGCTACCGCAAAATACTTAAACAGTCTGATCACACAATTAAAGGCGAAGGGCTACACGTTTGAAGTCCTTGATGAAACAATGAAGCCACTACAGCAATAAAGCAAACCCGCACCTGTTGGATGCGGGTTTTTTATGATTTATAAAGCATTCACAAGCTCGCCAATTCGTTCGTGAAAGACAAGATCAAACAGCGGATCGAATTCCGTTTCACTTAAATTCATCATGACCTTAAAGATGGAAGGATGATGAGCAGCATCTTCTGGAATATATCGTGCTGGTGCCACTTCTAAGGAAGTTCCCATGACGAGCAGCATGTCCGTTTGCTGGAGCGATTTCTCCACTTGATCAAAGTGCTTCACCATGTCTCCAAAAAGGACAACATCTGTTTTAAGTACTCGTCCACATGTGCGGCCGTCTGATGAAATCCGCTCACAAACCGGCACCTCTTCTTGTAATAAATAAGGCAGTTCGTATGTTGACCCGCATGATGGACATGTAGCTGTTTGAATGGAACCATGCAGTTCATACACATGCTGGCTTCCCGCTTTTTTATGCAGACCATCGATATTTTGCGTGAAAATATCCACGCGTTTTCCTTGCTTTTCTAAATTGGCTAAAAAAGCATGTCCAGCATTTGGCTCGTACTCTCCACTCATCTTCATTTGAAACAATTCTTTGAATTTCGGCCAAAATTGATGAGGATGTGATAAAAAGTAAGACCGGCTCATTGCCTCCATGCGAGAGGTATCTTCTGTCCATAGTCCACCTGTTGATCTAAAATCGGGAATTCCCGATTCTGTGCTCATCCCAGCACCTGAAAGGACCGTAATATGTGAGGCCTTTGATAATCTCTCTCTTAGCGCTGCCACTTTTGTTTGATCCAACCACCATTCCTCCTTTATTCACCGAGCTGTTTCTCACCTTTTTGTTTCATATAAATGGTCTGTCCAGGGAAAGCAAATTCTACCCCTTCTTCATGGAAAATATCAATAATGCGATAGTTAATATCCTGCTTAATATCCAGGTTTTCAGACCAAGCCGTTGTGTTTGTATAAAAGTTAAAGAATAAGTTTAAATAGCTGTCTGCCAGCACATCGAAATTCACCATTATCGTTTCCTTATGAACCCCATCATGCTCATAAAGCATTTGTTTCAGACGTTTGATGCACTTATCAATGTTTTCTTTCGGTGTATTGTACGATACGCGAACAGAGAACGTAATTTGACGTTTATTCATTCTCGTCCAATTTGTGATCGGCTCCTTTGAAAGGGTCGAATTTGGCACGGTCACCACCGCTTCAGCAGGTGTTCTAAATTTTGTGCTTCGGAAGGTAATGTCCTCTACAGTTCCAAGTACACTTGGAGTCTCTACAAAATCGCCCATTGTAAAAGGCTTCTCTGTAATAATCACAATTCCTCCAAAAAAGTTCGCCACTGTATCCTGCGCAGCGAGCGCAAAAGCAAGACCACCTAGACCAAGCCCAGCCACAAGTCCGTTCACATCATAATTAAACTCTTGTGCAATGACGCTAATACTCAGTGCAATAATCATAAAACGAAGAACCTTTGATAAAAATGGCGCTAAAATATCATCCATCTCTAATTCAAATTTTGAATTCACTTTTTGAAATAAGAAGGAAGAAGCTGCGGTTAGATTACAAAGTCCCCACGTCAGCATCAAAATAATAGAGGATCTATACAATTTGACAATGACATCCATATGGTGCTCAAAGTATGGGGCTTGTCTTAACGCAAAATATAAACCTAGCGCCACAAAAAACAGCCTCGCAGGTTTTTCAAACGCCACGACAATTTGGTTAATGACTTCGGTTTTAGACCGGTTTGTCAGCTTAAAGAGCAGGTGAAACAAGTATTTCGTAAATACTTTTCGAAGTAATAAAAAAAGCAATAAAATACAAAGGCTAATGCCTATTTGGATCGCAATATCGACTGTAAAATATGTATCCATCCATTTTTGTGTAAACATCTCTGTCTCTCTCCTTTAAAACAATCCTCTCTAGTTTATAATATAACCTTCGTTTATGTCCTCTCTTAAATGTCTGACCTCTATATAAAAAGCCTCGGGACCTATCCCGAGGCATGATGTTCAATTATGAAATTTTGGCTTGAGACATATCGACGGGCAGCAAACTACTTTTTCTTCTGAGCCTGATCAAGGAGAGTCGCTTTAAACATTTCAGCATCCGTTTCGGCCTTAATACGTTCTTCCACTCTAATTCTCCCTTTACCCAATCATCTCGCCTCCTTTTCATCATTATAAAACATCAGAATTTTCAGTCAACATGACGAAAGCACTAATATTTTGACGAACGCTGACGATTTGGACAAAATTGATCGAAGAAAAATTGATGTAATTCAGGTTTACTCAATCAAAGCTTGCTCTATTCCTGTAAACTTTTCAAAATGATACATCAAGCTTTTTCAGTACTGAGGTTCCATGATAATACGGCGCTCTTCTTCTCCATATAGTAAAGAAGGAAAACCAACAAAGCATTTGATATGATAAGACCAGAACTTATGTCAGGGAGCTGGAGCAAGTGTATATTATCGCACATAGAGGGTCATCAAGCGCAGCCCCAGAAAATACAATCGCTGCGTTTGATGTAGCTGTCGAGCAAGGAGCAGATTATATTGAATTAGACGTACAAATGACAATGGATCAGCACGTCGTCGTCATCCATGATGATACCGTTGATCGAACGACGAACGGAAACGGTTTAGTCAAAAGCTATACACTTGATCAGTTGAAAAAATTGGACGCAGGAAGCTGGTTTGACCACCAGTATACGAATGAACGAATTCCAACATTACAAGAAATTCTTGAAAGATACAGTCAGCGGATTGGGATATTGATCGAGATCAAACACCCAAAACGGCAGATAGGAATCGAAAAGGCCGTTGCCCGCATCATCAATCGGTTTGCCTATTCTCGTCATATCATGATTCAATCTTTTGATGTTCATGCACTGCAAAGAATCAAAGCATTCGCCCCTTCTCTTCGCACAGCTTTGATTATCAAGCCTGATGCATTTAAACTAACGAAACGAAAGTTAACGACATACAGCTCGTTTGCAAATTGTCTTAATATGAAGAAAACGATGATCAATAAATGGTGGATAGATCGTATTCATTCATTCGGAATGGAAGTATTCATATGGACTGTAAAAGATCAAAAAACAGCGGATCGAATCAAAAAATATCCAATTGATGGTGTGGTAACGGATAACCCGCTATTTTTTCAAAAGGAGAAATGATGCAGATGAAAACTTATTTCGCCGTTTTTATCGGTGGATTGATTGGTACACTTTGCAGATATGAACTAAGCCAAACTGTCATCAGCCAGACATTCCCCTATGCAACGATGATTGAAAACATTTCTGGCAGCCTGCTTCTTGGTTTTGCGACAGGATACTTTCTATTTCAGAAAGGAAAAAAAGATCTTGCAGCTTTGATTGGAACAGGGTTTTGCGGCGGGTTTACGACCATGTCCACCTTTTCTAAAGAGACAGTTCTTCTGTTACAGGCAGGGCAGTTCAATTTAAGTATGATGTACATCCTGCTCTCAGTCATTGCTGGAGTAGCCGCTGCTTTAGCTGGCCTGATCCTTGCTGAACGGCTCTTTCATCAAAATAAGCAGCAGAAAGGAAGCAGATAAATGATTGTTTTTTATACAGCTGTAGCTGGAGGGATCGGCAGTGCATGTCGTTTCTTCATCAGCCAAACAATCCAGAAAACTCCATCCCATGCCCTTTTACCGTACAGTATTATTTTCATTAATTTATTAGGTGCAGCCGGTTTAGGTTTTCTCACAGGCGCTGTAACGTCCAATCATCCACTGCTAGTGATCATAGGAACCGGTTTTTTTGGCGGCTTTACCACATTCTCTACGTTTAGTGTAGAATCTGCGACGATGCTGATGCAGCGTCAAATAGGAAAGCTTGCTGCCTATTTACTTGTGACAATTATCGGCTCTTTATGCCTTTTTGCGGCGTTTTATCAAATAGGACAACTTCTGTTTTAAATATCTGTGATGGCTGCTAGGCTGATGAGCAGTTGATCCATCAGCTGGCGCTTCATTAAAAATAGTGTCTTCTCACTATAGCCGATTTCGATTGCACATTTTGCCATGCGCCAATCTCGAAAATACTTATAATCAATGAGCTGCTGCTCTATTTCATCCAATTCTTTTAAAGCCGTTTCAATACAAGCAACAATCAGTTCATACTGATTTTTCTGCTCTTCTAATTTTTGACGTGCCATATGATGATGTTGGAGAGAACTTCGCTTTTCAAGCTGTCTTTCAATATTTAAAATGGCTGCTTGATAGTTCTTGAAATTTTTTAAATGAAACTCAATACGTTTCATTGAGGTTTTTTTCTCCGTGATACTTGCTGTTTCATACCAGAGCATGTCCATCCCCCTTTCACGAACGTTTGTTCTTATTATATACGAACATACATTCTTAAAAAAGAGGCTAAATACCTAAAAAAACCTTGAGCTTATTTTTCGCTCAAGGTCATTTCATTTACTAACAGCGGCTCTTTTATATCAAGCCCTGTGCGTGTATTTTCTTTTTCTGATGATGTGACGCCTTTTTTCAGGTCGATCTTTTTCACATAGCGTCCATCCATCTCCAAGACCTTCATCCGAATATCATCAAGATAAATGGATTGTCCTTCTCGGATATCAATGTTCTCATTTAAGATTAGCCCGCCTATCGTATCAATTTCTTCATCATGATATGACATTTCGATCAAATCTTGAACTTCCTCTAATCTCACTTTTCCATCTAATATATAATGATGCTCCGCTCTCTTTTGAATGACCGGCTGCTCATCTTCATCGAATTCATCTCGAATGTCTCCAACAATCTCTTCTAAAATATCCTCCGTTGTGACAAGTCCAGATGTCCCGCCATATTCATCCGTTAAAATCGCCATATGCATTCGATCGCGCTGCATCTTGACGAGAAGCTCTTGAATTGGAATCGTGTCAATCACTTCAATCACTGGATAAATATAATCTTGAAGCTTCAGTTGATCTTTTTCTCCTTGATACACAATATCTGCAAAGAGCTGCTTTTTGTTGAGCATGCCAATGACATGGTCTTTATCCCCTGAAAACACGGGGAAGCGTGTGTACTTTTCCTTTGTCATGATCGCCAGTATTTCGTCTAACGGCATATCTTCTGGAATCGCACAAATTTCTCTTCGCGGTATCATAATTTCTCTTGCGATTCGATTATCAAAATCGAATATCTTGTTCATATAATTATACTCTGATGAGTTGATTTCCCCATTTTTTAAGCTTTCAGATAATAAAATCTTTAATTCCTCTTCGGAATGGGAATGTTCTTTTTCAGACCCCATATCGATACCCATCATTTTCGTTAGTACACGGGCTGACCCGTTCAACACATAAATGAAAGGGTACATAAGGATATAAAATGCATGCAGCGGTCCTGACAGCCAAAGCGTCATTTTTTCTGCCTTTTGTATGGCAAGTGTTTTTGGTGCAAGCTCGCCAACAACTACATGCAAAAAGGTAATAATAGAGAACGCAAGTGTTGCTGAGATCAGGCTGATTGCTGAATCAGGAATGTTTGTCAAACCAAAACCTCGAACTAAAAGTTCTTTTACTGCCGGTTTACCGATCCACCCTAAACCAAGGGATGTCACTGTAATACCGAGCTGGCAGGCTGACAAATATTCATCTAGCCTTGATGTCACCTTTTTCGCCATGATAGCCTTTTTGGACCCTTCGGCAACAAGCTGATTAATTCTTGAACTTCTCACCTTTACAATGGCAAATTCAGATGCAACAAAGAAAGCTGTTAAAGCAATCAAAACTCCGACTATACTCAGATTAACAATATCGTCCATTTAACCTTGCTCTTTCTTAGAAGAACAAGGAGTCACCTCCTGATTGATGATGTTGTCTTTTGCAAAACGGTTAACTGATTAAATAAGACTACTTTGAGGGCCCCACTTAACCACCTCCGGTTCACGTAAAATCCGTCTCTCTACATATATATGAAACGGTATTCATTTTATCTTACCATAAATAATCTGAAAATTCCTGTATCGCTACAGTATTTTAGAGATGACAACCTAAATTGATGGAAATGCCCTTTGTTTCTTCATATTGGCAGGAAATCTGAACAATTATCTTGTATTTCAGACTCGAATTATATTAAACTATTTTCATAAACTATAACGTGACGGTTAGGAGGAGATGTTCAGATGGGGCTGAGAAAAAGTATCGTATTGGTGAACTAGCACAGATTGCACAGGTGACGAAACGAACTGTAGATTATTATACGAATCTAGGGTTGCTTGCGCCTGTTAGATCTTGCTCTAATTATCGTTATTACGATGAACATGCTTTAAAACGATTACAATTAATCGTTCTTTGCAAACAGCAGAGATTGGCTCTTTCTGACATCAAATCCAGATTAGATGAACAATTCCCTTCTCAAAAGGAAGATCCTGATGAACTTGTCCATTTAACCTCTGATATCGATCGGATGAATGAGCATATGGACCGCATTTTGGCACGTTGTAAGCAGCTTCAGCCAGAACAACGTGAAAAACTAAAAGAGCAGCTTACTCCTGAAAAAATGACGGCTGTCCAATCATTTTTACTGCTGTTAAGTTAAAATTTTTACTAAACAGGAGGTGTTACCTTCGTTCTCAAAGTCAGAACGAAGGCCTTAATTGGACATAGTGAATTTACTCATAGTTGCTTTGCTTATAGCTTTAACCGCATTTTTCGTTGCATCAGAGTTTGCGATCATTCGCTTAAGAAGCTCAAGAATTGATCAGTTAATCGCAGAAGGTAATAAAACAGCAGTTGCTGTCAAGCATGTCACGACTCACCTTGATGAGTATCTGTCGGCCTGTCAGCTCGGTATTACCATTACCGCCCTTGGGATTGGTTGGTTAGGGGAAGAAACAATTGCGCACATGCTTGCTCCACTATTTGTAGAGCTGTCGATTCCTCAATCAGCCAGTCATATTGTCACTTTTATTATTGCGTTTAGTATTATGACGTTTTTACACGTCGTGGTTGGAGAGCTTGCACCAAAAACACTCGCCATTCAAAAGGCTGAGCAAGTGTCCCTTCTATTTGCTAGACCGCTTATGATATTTTATAAAGTGATGTTTCCGTTCATTTGGGTGTTAAATGGATCTGCTCGTTTATTAACGAAAGCATTTGGTCTTCAACAAGTATCTGAGCATGACATGGCGCACTCTGAAGAAGAATTGCGGATTATTTTATCTGAGAGCTATAAGAGCGGCGAGATTAACCAGTCTGAATTCAAATATGTGAATAAAATTTTTGAATTTGATGATCGTCTGGCGAAAGAAATTATGATTCCTCGTACCGAAGTTGTCAGCTTCCCGCATGATATTACGATTGAGGAAATGCTGAAAGTGACCAAGGTCGAGAAATATACACGTTATCCAATTGAAGATGGCGATAAAGACAACATTATCGGTGTTGTGAATATTAAAGAAGTACTCACTGCATGTATTAGTGGTGAATGTTCCACAAGTGATACGATCGAACATTTTGTAAACCCAATTATTCATGTAATTGAAACGGTTCCTGTTCATGATCTACTGCTTAAAATGCAGCGTGAGCGTGTACACATGGCCATTTTATCAGATGAATATGGCGGTACAGCAGGACTTGTAACAGTTGAAGACATCCTTGAAGAAATCGTCGGTGAAATTCGTGATGAATTCGATATTGATGAAATCAACGAAGTGCGTAAACTGGGAGAAGACCACTATATCTTTGATGGAAAGGTTCTTGTGGATCAAGTCAACCTGCTACTAGGTATTCAGCTTGATAACGAAGAAGTCGACACAATCGGCGGCTGGTTCCTTACACAAAAATATGAAGTCGAGAAAAATGACGCGATTCGTGAACAAGGCTATGAATTTATCATTAATGAAGTCGATGGACACCATGTGGCATACATCGAAGTCAAAAAACTAAACGAACAACTATTAGAAGCAGCTGAAGAAGGCGCTTCTTAAGAAAAAAACGACCCTTGCCTTAGCAAGTGGTCGTTTTCTTTATCCCTTTTCGATTAACTTAGCTTCAAGTTCTTTGATTCTTGTGTTTAATACTTCTGTCATCGCACCTAATCTTTCTTTTGGCGGCAGATGATCAAATTCAGACAGCTCAATCGGTTCACCAATAATTAAGCGCATTTTCCCCTTCTTAAAAAGGCTTTTTGCATTAGAAGGTCCTTTGTACGCTGCTGGTACGATTGGTGATTTGCCGAGCTGCGCAATCGTAACGGCCCCTCTTTTTAAAGGAACATCTTCTGTTGTACGTGTTCCGCTTGGAAAAATCCCAACGATTTTCCCCTCTTTTAATAATTTAATGGGCGTTTTAATACTGCTTGGCCCAGGATTCTCTCGATCAACTGGAAAAGCATGAATCTTCTTTAAAAATCCGCCGATCCATTTATTTGCAAACAATTCTTTTTTCGCCATGTAGTGGATCTCAAACGGAAGAATTCCTGCGCCTAATGCAAGAACATCCACAAAACCCTCATGCGTACAAGCAATGACAAACCCCCGGTCTGTTGGCAGATTCTCTTTTTGATATACTTTGATTCCGCCTCGGAGAGCAAAAAATGCTTTGACGGTATAGCCTGAAAATTTATACATAGTGCACTTCCTTTGTTTGAAGAATGAAGGATTTGTTTCTATTATAACAAATTTTTTATTACCTGGTACTAAAAATTTTCTCCTACTGATAAAATAGAGACGGTTCACTAAAATCATCTTTTCACTTAAGATTACTGCTCCTTCTGTATTCAAGCATGTGTTTTTAGGAGAGAATAGAGGAAGAAATGTCTCCAAAATTGTCGTTTTTTGAGTTTTTTTCCTGATTTGTTCTATTGAAAACACTTTATAAATGATGCAAATTTCGCTATGATAAGGAGAAATGATTTTGATTCGGCGAAAGAGATGAGTAATGTACGGCCTATGAGAAGTTTCGTGCAACTTTATGCCTTTCTTATGCGTGTATAACATAGAGGGGAGAAAAATCAGTGACGATCGATGAAATTTATCAAATGTATATGAACGATGTTTACAGGTTTCTGCTCTCCATGACAAAAGACAAACATTTGGCAGAGGACTTATTGCAGGAAACCTTTATGCGTGCTTATATACATATTCATTCCTACGACCATAGCAAAGTGAAACCTTGGTTATTTCAGGTGGCACGAAATGCTTTTATTGATTATGTCAGGAAACATAAAAAAGAAGTGACCATATCGGATGATCTCATTGGCGGCCTTTTACAAACGTCTGTACAAAGTCCCGCTGAACAGATTGAAATAAAAGAAGTCCTCAACATGTATTTGGAGCAGCTTCCAGATAACTACAAGGAAGCGTTGACATTGTATTATTTAAAAGAGCTGAATTACAAAGAAGCATCCAAGGTCATGAATATTACTGAAGCAAATTTTAAAAGTGTTTTATTTCGTGCAAGGCAGCGCCTAAAAGCACTATATAACAGAGGTGTTAATGATGAATGAAGAGTTTAATAAGCGATGGGAACAATATAATAATGGCGAGATGAATGAAGAAGAAATGATGGCGTTTGAAGAAGAGCTCGAAGAAAATGAAAAACGCTTAAGTCAAGAACTGAATGACTCAGATTGGACAGACTTCTCCATCAGTCCTGAAAAACAAAAAGCCATTTTACAATACGGAAAAAGAAAGTCCTATTTACGTATTTCTGTGCTTGCTGTCATATCTACACTGATTATTTTACCGCTTTGTACACTAGGTAGTTATCTATACTACGGCGTTGGCGGAGCAGACAGTAAAGG
Organism: Bacillus sp. 005/A4HT-01/001; assembly: GCF_004634445.1. Taxonomy (NCBI): domain Bacteria; kingdom Bacillati; phylum Bacillota; class Bacilli; order Caryophanales; family Bacillaceae; genus Bacillus; species Bacillus sp. 005/A4HT-01/001. The sequence goes on along the minus strand of NZ_SEIZ01000008.1, from coordinate 73,635 downwards.
CAATCATTTTATGGAAACGGCCGCTGTAACAGTCGCCCTAACAAAACCGAATGTCGCCATTGATATGAAGGATTTAAAAGGGCAAGTCAAACTGTTTGGTATGAACACAGAACTTAAGCTGCAAAAACAAATTGGCAATAAAACAGAAGCCATCGGCAGTGAACAAATTGAAATGTTTTTCGATAAATTAAAGCAGCCTACGATCTCTTATTATGGCGACAGTGCACGTAATACGGAGGATTTCTTTACGCACCCTTCGTCTCAGGCAGATACATCTAAAAAACAAACACTCACCACTTTAGACAAGCTGCCTGAAGGAACAGTGAGTGAAGTGTATGTATCCTATGACAAAGCATACACACCGAAAGACGTGTATTCATTTGCTAAAAAATATGATATGAAAGTGCTTTGGAATGCGATAAAAACAGAAGATTCATTAAGTGGAAATCAGCGTCCAATCGGTTTTCCCGGGAAAGACTCTGAATTTTTAAAAGAGCTTCAGCACACATCAAAAACAGAGGTTGATCAGTTCAAAGATGCCCTCGCCTATGTCAACCAGCATCCATCCTGGGCAAAAACGATCTCTGGCAGACCTGAACTTGACCTCTCTAACCGAATACGCTACATCAATCAAAATGGTGTCACGGTTTACGGTTCTGTTGTCACAGGTCCTTCTAAAGAAATAGAGAAATTTGTGAAGACAAAACGCATTAAAACGGCCAAAGTGAGCGAGGTGGAATTATGGAATTGGTAAGAATTTTTAAAGAGCATAATGTGTTTGGCTGGATTTCGGTCGGCACCGCTATTTTATCGCTGCTCATGCTGAACCTCGCCATTATCAGCAATGTGACATTTTATTCGTTTCAAATGCTTCCTTTTGCAATGGCCGCAGTTCCATTCGGTGTGATTGAACTGTTCATTAAAAAAGGCCGCACTGGACCAGGTTTCCTAGGCGTCGTTCTGAATATTTTTGTCATCGTTTGTGTCTATGCGATCGTCTCCATTGATGTCGATCTTCAATTAGGTTTTTAATACTAAAAAGCCAGTCATACTTGACTGGCTTTTTCTGTACACTCTTATTTTTTGTTTAATTCGGAGTGCTTTCTTGAATATAAGAAATAGACAACAAGCCCAATGGCAAGCCAGATTAAGAAACGAACAAATGTGATGGTGCCAAGCTTATAAATGAGCAGTCCGCAAGATAGAATAGCCAAGATTGGAATGAGCGGCACTGCAGGGCATCTGAATGCTCTCGGTAAATCAGGCTGTGTTTTTCTCATGACAATGACAGCAACTGAAATCAAAATGAAAGCTGAAAGTGTTCCGATGTTCACTAGACTTGCCAACTCATCAAGCGGAATGAATCCACCCATTAATGCTGACAATGTCCCAAAGAAAAGAGTATTGATATAAGGTGTTTTATGTTTTGGATGAACCTTTGAAAGAACCTTTGGTACCAAGCCATCACGAGACATGGCAAACATGACACGTGTTTGGCCGTACAGCATGACAAGCATGACCGTGGTCATCCCTAAAATCGCCCCAACATCTACAATACCCGCCACCCAATTTTGACCGGCTACTTGTAAAACAAGAGACACTGGATGGGATACTCCCTCAAAGTTCATAAATGGAACAATGCCTGTCATGATGGCACTGACTACCACATACAACATGGTACAAATCAATAAGGAAGTGATGATTCCTCTTGGCAAGTTGCGGGATGGATTTTTTGTTTCCTCTGCCGCAGAAGCAACTGCATCAAATCCGATAAATGCAAAGAATACGAGAGCTGCTGCACTTAACACGCCTGAAGTTCCAAAAGGAACGAATGGTGTCCAGTTTTCAGGTTTTACAAATTTCACAGCGACTAAAATAAAGAGCAGAATCACCGCAATTTTCATAATGACCATAATGTTGTTGACTCGTTTTGATTCTTTAATACCGAAGTACAGCAAGAAGGTGATGATCATTAAAATAATAAATGCAGGAAGATTAAAATATGTCACTTGACCCTTTAAACCACCTGGTGCTGCTGTTAATTCAACCGGTATATGAATCCCTATCCCATTTAAAAACGACACAAAGTAGCCTGACCAGCCTGCTGAAACGGCACTAGCGGCTAGCATATATTCTAATATCAAATCCCAGCCAATGATAAACGCTAAAAATTCTCCCATAGATGCGTACGTAAATGTATAAACAGATCCTGATACTGGCACTGTGGAAGCGAATTCCGCATATGACAATGCCGCAAATAAACATGCAAGACCTGCAATCACAAATGATAAAACAAGTCCTGGTCCTGCTGTGACGGCGCCTGTACCTGTCAGAACAAATATCCCTGTACCGATAATCGCTCCAATACCAAGCATCGTTAAGTCAAATGAACCTAATTCCTTTCTTAACGCTTTTTCCCCTTGTGTTGCCGCAATTAGCTCTGAAATGCTCTTCTTTCTAAACAACGAATTGCTCATACCATCACTCCCAAAACTTAGTATCCGTCTAAAGACGCCACCACTTCGTAATTCACTTTATTTTCTGAATATTTAGATTTAATTTAGCGCAATAAATTAGTGGCGTAAAATTATTATATATGAAAATTAAAAAATGAAAACACTTTTTTTCGAAATAGAGTGAAAATTCTTATTTATCAACAAAATATTTGTCAATCATCAGGGTAGATTTTCTTCAATCTTTATTCAAATCATAGCTTGGCTTCTTCTATTTATTATACAACATACAAAATTATACTTTTTTGATATAATTTTTATAAAGTGAAAATAAAATTATTCTTTTGATAACTTGTCTTCACTTTTGCTTATTTAAAAGCCTTTAGACTCATAGAGAGCTATGATAAAGGACTGATTGAGCTGCGCAAACGATATACAAAAAAAGAGACTGCCTAGTAAGCAGTCTCTTAAGATCCATTATTAATTTACAAATGTCTTTGCGCCAAGGTAAATTGGCTTCCAATAGCTTGAAGTCATATCGCTGATCGTCACACCATCAGAAGCAGCGTGGATAAACTTGTTGTTCCCAAGGTAGACACCCATGTGAGATGGGCCAGATTTATAGGTTGTAAAGAAGACAAAATCTCCAACTTTAGGTGTTGAGACGCTTTTCATTGATCCCCAAAAACCTTCAGTTGTTTGTCTTGAAATCTTTGTTTGTTTGTTAATGATATACCACATAAAACCGCTGCAATCAAAGCCTTTCGGTGTCGTTCCACCCCATTTATATGGTGTACCGTTTTGTGCTTTCGCATCTGCTACGAGTTTAGACGTGTTTAAAGAAGAAGTAGCAACTGTTTTTTCTTTGACAGGTGTTGGTTTCACTTTGGATGTCTTTTTCACTTTCAGCTTTTGTCCAATTTTAATCAGATCTGTTTTGAGTTTATTTAACGATTTCAGCTCTTTCACTGTCATTCCATATTTTTTGCCGATTTTAGATAAAGTATCACCTTTGACAACTTTATGAGTGGCTGTCGCTGAAGACGCTTTTACTTTTGTTGTTGTTTTTGATGTTTTCGTTACCTTTTTTGAAGAAGTACCATTCACTTTTAAAGTTTGTCCAACATAAATCGTGTTAGATTTCAGTTTATTGTCTGATTTAATCTTACTTACGGTTGTTTTGTATTTTTTCGCTAGAACAGAAAGAGAGTCACCTTTTTGAACCTTTACTGATTGTGCTGAGGCAGCTCCGGCAAATAATGTCGTCCCAAGTAGAACTGCACTTGCAGCTGTGATCAATTGTTTTTTCATTTGTTCCTCCTGTATGTATCTATCGTGATCCGAATTTTTATCTACTTTCTATTATAAGGATCGAATACCAGAAGAAATAGTCTTGACTTCCTACGACATTATGCTTATTAATTCGGCAAAAATTATTTTTTTTTAGGGTTCTTTTTATTTCATTTTTATTACACAATCATGACAAAACAAATGCATCTTGTCATAGATAAATCATACATTCATTTCTCTTTTTGGTTCATTCTATGTAAAGTGGACCTTTACAATTTTAAAGTGAACTTTACGGTGCTGTCATTTGGAATCCACACTTCTGCTCTACCATTGTAAACGTGAGAGCGATACATAAACAATGAGGAGGCAAAATGAATGAGTGTGTTGAAAAGCTCGAAAACGAAAATAGCTGCAATCGCAGCCGCATCAGTGTTATCGATTGGTATTTTTTCAGGAATTGAATTTGGACAGGCTGACAAAGCTGAGGCTAAAAAGAAACCAAAAAATGACGTACAAAATGTGATCGTGCTCATTGGAGATGGCATGGGAACACCTTACCTTTCAACTTACCGCTCATTTAAACACAACGGTGATCTTTCCAAGCAAACAGCGTTTGACCCTTACCTCACTGGCATGCATAAAACATACCCTGATGATTCTAAAAGTAACATTACTGATTCAGCAGCAGCTGGTACAGCCATGGCAACTGGTCAAAAGACATACAACAACGCCATTGGTGTAAACAAAAATGGCAAAAAACTAAAAACAGTATTAGAAGAAGCAAAACGCAAAGGAAAGTCTACTGGTCTCGTCGTCACATCTGAATTAACCAATGCGACACCTGCTGCGTATGCCGCCCACGATGTGTCTAGAAAAAACACAGCAGCCATTGCTGATGATTTCTTCGATGAGAAAATTGGCAAACAGCATACAGTCGATGTCATGCTTGGCGGAGGACTGATCGATTTTGTCCGCAAAGATCGTGATTTGACGAAAGAATTTCAAAAAGCAGGCTATCGTTACGTAACCAATAAAGCTGACTTACAAAAAAACAAACAGCAAAAATTGTTAGGCATTTTTGCTGACGGTGGTCTCGATAAAGCAATTGATCGTGATAAAACGACCCCTTCTTTGCAAGACATGACATCCTCAGCCATCAAACAGCTGTCTAAAAACAAAAAAGGATTTTTCCTCATGGTTGAAGGCAGTCAAATTGACTGGGCTGGACATGACCACGATATTGTCAGTGCGATGAGTGAGATGAAGGATTTTGAAAAAGCATTTGAAGAAGCCATTCGTTTCGCAAAAAAGGATAAAAACACATTAGTCATCACGACCGCAGATCATTCAACTGGCGGCCTTTCCTTCGGGGCAGACGGCTCGGGCAGCTGGGATTATCAGCCTGTCAAAGCAGCAAAAAAGACACCTGATTTCATTGCAAACAAAATTGTAGAGGGTATGACGGTCGAGACTGCGCTCAAACAATACATCGACCTTGATTTCACAAAAGAGGAAATCGCCTCTATTCAAAAGGCAGCTGAAACAAAAGATCCTGTTCAAATTGATGTTGCCATCGAAAAAGTCATCAATACAAGGTCTCATACAGGCTGGACCACATCAGGTCATACAGGGGATGAAGTACCATTTTATGCTTATGGACCAACAAGCGAACAGCTAAAAGGGCTCATGGAAAATACAGATCAAGCGAAACACATTTTCAAACTGCTGAAAAACCAATAAAGTGCTAATCACAAAAAAAGATGTCTAGTCGTAGACATCTTTTTTGATCATTAAGTGAGATACTTCCTATGAACCCCTTTTCCATCGTATGAAAACATCACTTCTTTTCCTTCAAGAACTGACTCGATATGCACACTTCTTCCCCATAGCTGATGCAAATATGGAAGTACCTTTTCTAAGTATTTGAGATCGAGCTCAATGCCTTCATACCAATGTTTAATATAGAGTTCATTGTTTTTTAAATAGTCACCATCGATGACTGTCAAATACGGAAAGCCGCCATTGACCCTCATGCTGACTAGCTGATCACGGACTGCCTTCCATTCTTTATCAATGACTTTATAGTCTCTCCCCTGCTTTTGAAACAAGTACAAATCTTCCCTCATCACAAGGTCTTTCGTTAAGTAATTTCGAATAAAAGAAATGTCTGATTCAATTTCTCGCACTTCAAACATTTTGCTGCGACCGGACCCTTCCGTCACTCCTGCTTTTTTTAATTCCTCGCATGGATGATCGTAGCGCTCTTCAATATCTTCAAAAATCTTCAGCCCTAAATAGTAAGGATTGATTCCTGTCTTAGATGGCTGCACGACACCTGCATTTAATTTGGCAAATTCAATCGATTCACTTGAATCTAAATCAAGTTCACGCATAATCCGCTGGTGCCAATACGATGCCCAGCCTTCATTCATGATTTTCGTTTCTAGCTGTGGCCAAAAATAGAGCATTTCCTCTCTCAGCATCGTCAGCACATCCCGCTGCCAAGGCTCTAGCTCCCGGGAGTGTGCCTCGATAAAGAGCAAAATATCTTTTTCTGGCTTTGGGGGGAATTGCTTGATCGTTTTCTTTTTCTCACGTGTTTTTGATTCATCCATTCCCCACAAATCATCATATGGCGTTTGACGTTTTGGTTTGTCCTCTTCATATTCATCTTCATCGTCGAGATTCCAGCTTAATTTTGAACGAACAAGCGACGGATCAATATGCTCCTGCAATGCCAATACAGCATCTAAAAAAGACTCGACTTCTTTTGTACCGTGGATATGTTCATATTCTTTAATTCGCTCTGCTGCCGCTGACATACTTTCCACCATATCTCGTTTTGTGTTTTGGAAACGGCAGTTGTTTTTAAAGAAATCGCAGTGTGCCAAGACATGAGCCACAATTAGTTTATTTTGAACAAGCGAATTGTTATCAAGGAGAAAGGCATAGCAAGGATTTGAATTAATCACCAGCTCATAAATTTTGCTTAATCCTAAATCATAATGAAGCTTCATTTTGTGAAATTGCTTTCCAAAGCTCCAGTGGCTAAATCGTGTTGGCATGCCATATGCACCGAATGTATAAATAATCTCCGCGGGACAGATTTCATACCTCATCGGATAAAAATCTAGACCAAATCCTTCTGCAATTTCTGTAATTTCATCAATGGCTCGTTGTAAAAGACGCTTTTCAGTTACGCTCAAGGAAACCATCCCTCCTCATCGGACTTATCCCTACTATATGAGCGTACCTAAAAAAACATGATGTTCAGCCAGTTGTTTAGACGACTTCCATTTCTTTCATGGACTGCCCGCCGAACGCTTCAAAATGGATATTCTCTTCTGGGATGTCCATCGCTTTTAGAATAAGGATCATCTCTTGAGTAAATGCTGGAGAACCGCAAACATAAAATTGGCCTTTTCCTTCACCAATGACTGATTGAAGGAAAGGTCGGTCAATCCGCGTAGCCACCTTCTCAACCAGCTCACTCTTTCCACTCTTTTCAAATTGTTCGTTACAAAGGATAATACGCCCCTCTGGAGATGAAGTGAGAACGTGTTCAAACTCTTGTTCGAAAGCGGTTACATCCTCTAGTCTGTCTGCATGAATCATCGTGAATGGCTGATTGTTATGCGACGCTGTTTTCACTAAACCAATCATTGGTGTGACACCAGAACCGGCACTAATCAAATAAACGGGTTCTTTTGTGTCATCTTGCAAGCAGAACATTCCCTGCGGCATACTGACGTGAAGAATATCGCCTTCTCTCATTTCATCATGCAGGAATGTGGAGACATGCCCATCTCGTTTCACGGTGATGCGATAGTAAGATGGGTGATATTGATCTGATAAACTGTATTGTCTGCTGCATACATAGGCTTCACCCGGCATATCTACCTGCACCGTAATGTATTGACCAGCTTCATACATTGGTAGCTCAGATTCATCCTCTGGTACGAAATAAAAGGAAATGAGTGATGGAGATTCTTGTTTCTTTTTCTTCAGAATAAACGGTTTGACATCTGCCCATCCACCCGTTTGTTTCACATTTTCAGCCATCATTTCTGCCTCAATGGTGATGAATATATTCGCAATGATGTCATATGCAGCCTTCCAAGCCAACAATGTGTCATCTTCCTCTGATAACCCAAATACCTCTTTCATTGCTTCAAGAAGGTGATATCCGACGATTGGGTACTGCTCTTTTTTCACCATGACACTGACATGCTTATGGGCAATTTGTTTCACAGCAGGTAACAAGTCTGCCAAGCGATCAATGTGCAGTGCAGCTTGATAGAGTGTTGCGGCAAGCGCCTCTGGCTGGCTTCCATTCATGAGATTTGTTTTATTAAACTGATTGAGTAGCTCTGGGTACTGTCTAATCATATTTTGATAAAAAACAGTCACAAGTTTTGTTCCCTCAGCTTTTAGAAGAGGGGCTGATTGTTTTATGGCATTCATTTGATCTGTGGATAACATCGTTATTCCTTCTTTCAAAAGATGTATTTTAAATACATCTTTATCGTAATGGATGACAGCTTATAAAAGCAATATTTAAAATGCATGTTTTAAATGTTGTCACATTTAGTACTTTCTCGAACAGTTTTTGTCTAAAATGTGTTACGATGATACAAAACTCTATTAGGTTTAGAGGTCGTCCAAATGAAACTTACGAATTATACAGATTTCTCATTAAGGGTACTCATTTATTTAGCTTCGAGAGAAAACAATGAACTGTCAAATATTCAGCAGATTGCCGATATTTATGGCATTTCGAAAAATCACCTGACAAAGGTCATTTACCATCTTGGAAAACGTGGTTATGTAGAAACGATCCGCGGAAGAAATGGTGGGATTAGGCTGGGGAAAAGCCCAGAAAGCATTAATATTGGTGAGGTTGTCCGCTATACAGAGGATGATTTAGTCATGGTTGAATGCTTTGATCCGAAGAAAAACAGCTGTATTATCTCCCCGATTTGTTCATTAAAGCACGTACTTCATGAAGCTCTCACTGCTTATTTACGCGTTCTTGACCAATACACATTAAGTGATTTAACACAAAACAAAGATGCTCTAAGAGAGCTTCTGCTCTAAGGCGAAAGAATTTATTTCTTTCGTCTTTTTCTTTACCTCCTTGTAATAATAATTTATTTAAAATTATTATAAATAAATATTGACTATCATGTTTGATTCAATATAATTAGGGTATATAGATTGCTAGAAACCATTTTTTGTTTACAGGAGGAGAAAAAGAATGACAAATTCTAATCATAAAAATTTGACGACGAATCAAGGCGTGCCAGTTGGCGATAATCAAAACTCAAGAACTGCTGGTCACAGAGGGCCTTCATTTCTTGATGATTACCATTTGATTGAAAAACTTGCACACTTTGACCGTGAACGTATTCCAGAGCGTGTTGTTCATGCAAGGGGCGCCGGCGCTTATGGTGTGTTTGAAGTAGAAAATAGCATGGAGAAACATACAAGAGCAGCCTTCTTAAGTGAAGAAGGAAAACAAACAGACGTTTTTGTCCGTTTCTCAACGGTTATTCACCCTAAAGGTTCACCTGAAACATTACGTGACCCTCGTGGTTTCGCTGTCAAATTTTATACAGAAGAAGGCAACTATGATCTAGTTGGGAACAACTTGCCGATCTTCTTCATTCGTGATGCACTCAAATTCCCTGACATGGTTCACTCTCTCAAGCCAGATCCTGTAACCAACATTCAAGATCCTGACCGTTATTGGGATTTTATGACGTTAACACCTGAATCCACTCACATGCTCACATGGCTCTTCTCTGACGAAGGTATTCCTGCGAACTACGCTGAAATGCGCGGTTCTGGTGTTCATACGTTTAGATGGGTAAACAAATACGGAGAAACAAAATATGTGAAATACCACTGGAGACCATCAGAAGGCATTCGCAATTTATCGATGGAAGAAGCTGCAGAAATCCAAGCAAACGACTTCCAGCATGCGACAAGAGACTTGTATGATCGTATTGAAAAAGGAAATTATCCAGCATGGGATCTTTACGTTCAGCTTATGCCGCTCAGTGATTATGATGAACTAGATTATGATCCATGTGATCCGACGAAGACGTGGAGCGAGGAAGATTATCCGCTGCAAAAAGTGGGCCGCATGACACTGAACCGCAATCCAGAAAATTTCTTTGCTGAAACAGAGCAATCTGCTTTCACGCCAAGTGCCCTAGTACCAGGAATTGAAGCATCTGAAGACAAACTGCTTCAAGGCCGACTGTTCTCTTATCCTGACACGCAGCGTCACCGCCTAGGTGCAAACTACATGCGCATCCCAGTGAACTGTCCTTATGCGCCTGTTCACAATAACCAACAAGATGGCTTTATGACAACAACTCGTCCAAGCGGTCATATTAACTATGAACCAAACCGTTATGACGATCAGCCAAAAGAAAACCCTCACTACAAAGAAAGTGAACCGGTTCTTCACGGTGACCGTATGGTGAGACAAAAAATCGAAAAACCAAACGATTTCAAACAAGCTGGAGAAAAATATCGAAGCTACTCTGAAGAAGAGAAACAAGCATTGATCAAAAACTTGACAGCTGACTTGAAAGACGTAAATGAAAAAACGAAATTACTTGCGATCTGTAACTTCTATCGTGCAGATGAAGATTATGGACAGCGTTTAGCGGATTCACTCGGTGTGGATATTCGCTCATATCTTCAAGGAAGCATGAAATAAATCTTCTTTTCAGCTGGAGCACCTCTTTTTAAAAGAGGTGCTTTTTTATAGCCGAAATACGTTAATACTAATCAAATGACCCGTCACTGGATGAAAATAAATTTCTGCATGTGCTGCAAATCGTGTGGATCCTTCCTTCACGGTCACGCGAAACACATCTTTTGTTTGATCTTCATTCACTTGTGTACGTCCAATGTAATGATAATCGTTTAAAGCGGCGCCTTCATATTCATCTTGCAAGGCAGTATACGCAAGTCTTTCCCAATTCTCTGCCGGCTGCACAGCTGCTTGTGAAGATGGATGAATCATCAGACTGCCAAATAAAATAATTCCTGCTGCAAAAAGCATCCATAATTTCGGGTGCATAATATCAATATTCTCACTTTCATGTCTATTTTGTTTAGGTTTTGCTGGTTGGTTCTTTTTCATACATCAAGCATTTATTCAGCCTATAATTCCCGGTACCCTGTTTATGCAGACACCAACTTTTCCCCTGAAAAAGTCGACCTGATCCGAGCAAACTAATGAGGACTTCTCAAGGGAAAGGAGAAGGTTTAATGAATGTGGCGGATTATGATAAAGCACTTTATTATACGCATCGCTCGCAATGGGATAATTTACTTATTCTTATGGTCCGTACGCAAGATGATTTGCTCTCAAAACGTATTGAGCATTTCTTACATGCGTATCAATTTAACCGGAACGATGCTGATGTTGAAAAATGTTTATATGGGCTCCTGCAGTATATCGACCATGCTTCAGAGGCTGCCGTTGCTGAAGCATATGCTGAACCGATGTACACATAAAGGAAAAGGTTGATTTTCGATGTTGACAAAGGGCTAAAATGAACTTTATTTTAGCTCTTTGTTTTCTTTTCAGCCTTTTACTAACCGCCTTTCATAAAGAAGAAAAGACTTCACGAGAGATACTCATGAAGTCTTTTGGAATGTCCACCATGACTGTTTACAACAGCTCTTTCGGCTGATTTTTTTGATAATCTACCGCATATAGAGCGGCCTGAGTTCGATCTGCCAGCTCTAACTTTGATAACACATGAGACACGTGAGTTTTCACAGTCTTTTCAGAAATAAAAAGCGATGAGGCAATTTCTTTGTTACTTTTCCCTTTCGCAATTTCAAATAAGACATCACGTTCTCTATTGGTCAGTTCGTTCATCAATGTCCATTTTTGCTCTTTAGGTTCTGTTAGGTGCTGGACAAGAAACGCTGTAATATGACCATCTAGCTGGTACGTACCATTTTGCACCTCAATCATTGTCGTGAGAAGCTTTTCAGGTGCTACATCCTTGAGCTGATAAGCCTTCGCTCCCGCTTGGATAGCAGGGATGACATAGTCCTTATCTGCATAGCTTGTCAGGATGACAATGCGGACTTCCGGCATGTCGAGTGTCATTTGCTTTGTTGCCTCAATCCCATTCATTACAGGCATAGAGAGATCCATCAAGACAATGTCAGGCTTTGTCTGCCTCACTACCTGTAGTGCCTCTTCTCCATTGGATGCTTCACCAACGATGTCTACATCTGGCTGGGTTTGCAAGAAAAAGACCAGCCCTTTTCTGACAATATGATGATCATCTGCAATGACTACTCTCATGACAATCCCTTCCTTTCTTGAGAAAATGGGACTTTCACATGAATCGTGGTTCCTTTCCCTAGCTCAGAGTTGATACATAATGTACCTCCCACCCTACGAATACGTTTAGCCATCCCTTTCAATCCAAGTGAAGGAAGACTCATTTGTTCATCATACTGAAATCCCTTTCCCTGATCGATGATTTTCATACCAAACGTATCTCCTGATTGCTCCAGTTTGACCTCTACTTTCTCAACACCCGCATGCTTTTGGCAATTATTTAGAGCTTCTTGGCATACGCGAAATAAGGTCTCGTGCTTTGAATGATCTATTTCCATACAGCCTGATAAAGACAATGAACAATTTAGACCTAAAAGCTGTGCATACTCTTCAATCGCTGTCGTAAATCCTTTTTCAAGTCCTTTTGGTCTTAACTGCCAGATGAGTGATCGCATTTCAATGAGGGCATCTTGTGATAAATGCTGAATAAAATCAATCATTTCACCTAATTTTTGATCACTTGTCATTTGACGCGCTGCCTTTGCAGTCAAACTCACGGAAAACAGCATTTGATTCACAGAATCATGTAAATCCTGCGCAAGCCGGTTTCGTTCTTCTAGCAGTGCATGCTGCTGCTCATTTTGCACAAGCTTCATACGCTGAATAGCCGTACCAATTTGCAGTGCAATACTTTCAAGCAGATTCAGCTCCTCCTGTGTAAATGTGACCTTCCCTTTTGCCGCCACATTTAATAAGCCAAACGTACGCTTACATGCTTGGAGCGGAACGGTTGCATGATGGGTAATTCCTTCTGTATCTCCAAGCTTTTGCTCAATCGCCGTTTCAATCCGTTTACAATTGATGATATTGGTCGCTGATTGCAGTGAGCCTTTCGTGTAGCGGTTGATGCAATAGCAATCGTTTTGACACATGAGCTCTTTTTGATGCTTTGCTAGCGCTTCAGGTAAGCATACTTCTGCCATTAGTTCATACGATCCGTCTTCTTCTATAAAATAAATCCATGCTGTTTGAAAGCCTGTCACTTCCATAAGCATATGAAGCACTTCATGAAGCGTTTCCTTCATTTCCATCCCTTCATTTAGCTTTTCAGCAATTTCTTTTAACGTTTTTAATGTTTTGACTTTTTCTTGGTATTCTCCCATCGTGTGTACCCCCGGCTTTTACTGCCTCTCTGATCAATATGTTGATTATACCATGAGCATCTGTGCGGCTCTTTCTCAAAAAGGATGATTTTTTCTCATCCTTTTGACTGAGAAAAAGCCATCATGCATGACATGATGGCTTTGTGATATTTTATTTAGCTGTTTCTTCCACAATGTCATAGACGACTTTCATGACTTCTTCTGATAAGTGTTTCAGCTTTTCTTCGCTGTCTGTTAACGATGTGCCTTTGACTGCAATATAAAATTTGACTTTAGGCTCCGTACCAGAAGGTCGTAAACAAAACCATGAGCCATCTTCAAGGAAATATTTCAGGACGTTTGATGCCGGCAGATGAATCGTTTCTTCTTTCTTTTCAGCCACAAGGTGCCTTTGACTTGATTGATAATCCTCAATGACCGTAATGCGCTGACCGGCGATAGAAGCTGGTGGGTTTGATCTAAAGGTATGAAGAATAGCAGAAATCTGCTCCGCTCCTACTTTCCCCTTTAAGGTTAATGACTTTAACCCTTCTCTGTAAAATCCAAATTCCTTAAAAATATCAACAAGAGCATCGTATAATGACTTGCCTTGTTTTTTATAAAAGGCTGCGACTTCAACTGCTAATAACGCCGCTTGAACTGCATCTTTATCTCGTGCAAAATCACCGATCAAATAGCCGTAGCTTTCTTCATAGCCAAATTGAAACGTGTATTCTCCGCTTTCTTCAAACTGCTTGATTTTTTCTCCGATAAATTTAAAGCCAGTGAGCGTATCAATCGTGTCAGCTCCAAATGCTGAGGCAACAGCACGCCCAAGCTCACTTGTCACAATCGTTTTCATCACAACGGGGCGAGGCGGCAGCTGACCTAGTTTTTGTTTTTCAGATAATAAATAATGAAGTAGTAAGGCGCCTGTTTGGTTGCCGGTCAAAACGGTAAATTCACCATCATGATTTTTCACAGCGATACCTAATCGATCTGCATCTGGATCTGTCGCAATCAACATATCAGCATTTTGCTTTTCGCCAAGCTTGATGGCGTATTCAAAAGCGGCATGCTCCTCTGGATTTGGAGACGTAACCGTCGAGAATTGCGGATCTGGTTTTTCCTGTTCAGGTACAACCGTCACATGCTTATAACCAAAGGCCTGAAGTCCGTTTCGGACAGGTTTATTCGCCGTCCCATGAAGCGGGGTAAACACCACTTTGACATCGACTTCTTTTGCAAGCTCAGGGTGCACACGAATGGTTTTTAATTTTTCCATATACGCTTGATCGATTTCTCCACCAATCATACGGATCAAACCATTTTGCTTCAATACTTCTTCTGATTCCACTGAAATGGCTAATTCATTTTCGATGGCATCTACTTCTTTAATGACTTGATCTGCTTCAAATGGGGGCATTTGGCCTCCATCTTCTCCATATACTTTATAGCCATTATATTCCGGCGGATTGTGACTTGCTGTCACAACAATCCCTGCAAAGGCATTCAGTTCTCGAACTGCAAAAGAGAGTTCTGGTGTCGGACGCAGTTCGTCAAATACGTATGTTTGAATGCCATGTGAAGCAAGTGTTTTGGCCGCTTCCATCGCAAATTCAGGAGATTTATGGCGTGAATCATAGGCAATGGCGACGCCTCTTTTTTTTGCATCCTCTCCATGTGCTGCAATATACGCAGCAAGACCAGCGGATGCTTTTCGAACAGTGTAAACATTCATTCGGTTCGTTCCAGCACCAATTTCTCCGCGCATTCCTCCGGTACCAAACTCAAGGTTTTTGTAGAAACAGTCTTCAAGTGCTTGATGATCATCTTGATGTGCCTCCAGCCATTCCCTTAGTTCAGTATCCAGGTGCTTCTCATTGATCCAACGCTCATAATTCGTATTCCAACTCATGGTCGTCCTCCCAGCTCTTATCATCAATAAAATAACATCTACTGTTATTTTATATGGAATTATCCTTCATGTCATGTTATATCATGAACATATGAAAAAACGATGAACAAAATAAAAAAAGCCGATACACGATCGGCTTTTTACTTATTCAGCATCAAGCGGTACGACTGCTTCATGGAATAGTCGGTCTAATTCAGTTTGATGTTTCTGTTTTGTCGCTTCATCCCAGCCAAAACGATCTGCCATATAGTCAACAACAGGCTGTGCATACGTTTTTGCCCAATTGATATTAAATAATAGGCTGCCTGTTCTTCTCAAGAAGAAATCGACAGGTGTTACAGCCAATTCTTCTTCGATCGCATAGACAAGTTCAGCCAACACATATGCGGGAATGTTTCGTTTGTCTGCTTCCCCTTGAAGCTGCTCTACACGCTTGAAGACATTGCTGACGTTTGAGCCATATTTCTCAGCTAATTTTTGTGCAATCGGTTCTGTCAAACCAACGGATGCTCCTTCTGCCGTTTTCGCTTGAACAAAGGATGCCATATTTTTCGAACCGCCTACATGCCCACCTGAAATAGGCATATGTTTCGTTTTACATGGTCCGAAATCTTTTCCAGTTTCCTCTTTCAGTCCATCACGTACAAGATTCACAATGTGTTCAGCCATTTTACGGTAACCTGTTAATTTACCGCCGGCAATCGTGATTAAGCCTGAAGATGATGTCCATACCTCATCTTTACGAGAAATTTCTGAAGGATCTTTCCCTTCTTCATGAATGAGTGGACGAAGACCAGCCCAGTTAGATTCAACGTCTTTCTCTGTAATGTTAAGATCTGGGAACATATATTGAATGGCTTTGATCACGTAATCACGATCTGCTTTTGTCATACGCGGATGTTCCAGCTGTTTTTTGTAAACGGTATCTGTTGTTCCCACGTACGTTTTTCCTTCTCTTGGAATCGCAAAGACCATTCGTTTATCAGGTGTGTCAAAGTAGATTGCTTGTTTTAATGGGAAAACAGATTGATCAAATACTAAGTGAATTCCTTTTGTATGCTGTAAATGTTTCCCCTCTTTTGAGTGGTCCTTGTCTCTTAGCTGATCGACCCATGGACCTGTCGCATTGACGATTTTTTTCGCATATACATCGTATGTTTTCTGTGTTGTGACATCTTCAATGACAACACCGACAACTTTGCCTTTATCATAAATAAATTCTTTTACTTTCGCATAGTTGACCGCTTCTGCCCCGAATTTCACAGCCTCTTTCATGACTTCAATTGTCAGGCGTGCATCATCTGTACGGTATTCAACATAGTAGCCCCCGCCTTTTAAGCCATCCTTTTTCACAAGTGGTTCTTTTGCAAGTGTCTCTTTTGCACTTAGCATACTTCTGCGTTCACTATGCTTAACGCCAGCTAAAAAGTCATATACTCTAAGTCCGATTGAAGTTGAAAACTTACCGAATGTCCCGCCTTTATGCATCGGAAGAAGCATCCATTCTGGCGTTGTCACATGAGGACCGTTTTCGTATACGATGGCACGCTCTTTACCGACCTCTGCGACCATTTTCACTTCAAATTGTTTTAAATAACGAAGTCCACCGTGCACTAGTTTCGTTGAGCGGCTAGACGTACCTGCTGCGAAGTCCTGCATTTCCGCAAGACCGACACGCATTCCGCGTGAAGCCGCATCAAGTGCTGTACCAGCGCCAGTAATACCCCCACCAATGATAAACACATCATATGGTTTTTTTGTCATGTCCTGAAGCATTTGTTCTCTTTCTAAGCTAGAAAAAGTCATCTCTTGTTCCTCCCATGTTGTACGGTAAAGAAAAAGAGACCGCAAACACCCAAAGCGTATTTCTACACTTCGGTGCTTGCGGTCTCTCCAGTTCTCCAACCGTTCTATTAACTTACTTGAAGTATACCATACTTTTTGTTTATTTGAAAGCTTGAGCTGCTTTTACAGCCTTTTTCCACCCGCTGTATAACGAGTCACGGCTGTCTTCTTCCATTTTAGGTTCAAAGCGCTTGTCAAGATTCCATTGTTTTGCAATGTCTGAACGGTCGTTCCAGAAGCCAACTGCTATTCCCGCAAGATAGGCCGCACCGAGTGCCGTCGTTTCATTAATTTCTGGACGTTCTACTGGTACATCGAGCAAATCACTTTGGAAGCCCATTAAGAAATCATTCTTTACAGCCCCGCCATCGACGCGCAATGTTTTAAGTGAGATGTTTGAATCTTTTTCCATCGCATCTAAAACATCTTTCGTTTGATAAGCAAGTGATTCTAACGTTGCACGAACAAAGTGCTCTTTAGAAGTGCCGCGTGTTAAACCGAATACAGCGCCTCGGACATCACTATCCCAATATGGTGTGCCTAAACCAACGAATGCTGGTACGACATATACGCCGTCTGTTGACTCAACGCGCTCAGCATAAGCTTCACTGTCTTTTGAGTCTTTAAACATTCTAAGTCCATCACGCAGCCACTGGATCGCTGAGCCAGCAACGAAAATACTTCCTTCTAAAGCATATTCAACTTTGCCGTCAATGCCCCATGCAATCGTCGTTAACAATCCATGATCCGACTTAATTGCTTTTTCCCCTGTATTCATCAACATGAAACATCCTGTACCATATGTGTTCTTCGCCATTCCTTCTTCAAAGCAAGCCTGACCGAATAACGCAGACTGCTGATCTCCTGCCGCTCCTGCAATCGGAATATTTTTACCGAAGAAGTGATAGTCTGTTGTTTCACCATAAATGTGTGATGATGGTTTGACGTCTGGCAGCATGGAAGCTGGAACACCTAAGATATCAAGTAGTTCTTCATCCCATTTCAGATCGTAAATATTGAACATTAACGTTCTTGATGCATTCGAATAATCTGTCACGTGTGATTGACCGCCAGTCATTTTCCAAATGAGCCATGTATCAATTGTGCCAAACAGCAAGTCACCATTTTCTGCTTTCTCACGAGCACCTTCTACATTGTCTAAAATCCATTTCACTTTAGTACCTGAGAAATAAGCATCAATCAGAAGACCGGTTTTATTTCTAAACGTTTCATCGTGTCCTTGCGCTTTTAGCTCATCACATATACCCGATGTTTGTCGTGACTGCCAAACAATTGCATTGTAAACAGGTGCGCCTGTATGTTTATCCCAAACAACAGCTGTCTCACGCTGGTTCGTAATTCCGATACCGGCGATTTGATCTGCTTCAATTCCTGATTCGATTAAAGCAGTTGAAATAACTGATAGAACAGAGCTCCAAATTTCATTTGCATTGTGTTCTACCCAGCCTGGGTTCGGAAAATATTGATTGAATTCCTTCTGAGCTGTATGTGCAATTTTACCTTCTTGATCAAATAAGATCGCTCTTGAGCTTGTTGTCCCTTGATCTAATGCGAGAATATATTTTTCTTTTGCCATGGTGTTTTCCTCCCCTTACATACTTTCATTGACAGCATTTGTCTGGTTTTTCGTAGAAACATAGAGTCCTAACAATACCACAACTAAAATAACGCTTACAATCCAAAAGGCTGGTGTGACGTTCGCTTTAAAGGCTGCATTATAGAAAACACCGCCAAATGCACCGCCCAAAATTGGACCAACAACAGGAACCCAAGCATATTTCCAATTTGATGGACCTTTACCTGGAATCGGCAGAATGGCATGTGCGATTCTTGGACCTAAATCACGTGCAGGGTTAATTGCGTAACCAGTTGTACCACCTAATGAAAGACCAATCGCAACAATTAAGAAACCAACAATCAACGGATTGACTCCGTCTGCAAATTTATTTGCACCAATCGCTAAAATTCCTACCACCAATACAAATGTACCAATGACTTCACTGAGCACGTTTGCAAAAGTATGCGGAATCGCAGGACCAGTTGAGAATACGCCTAGTTTTGCACCTGGATCGTCTGTCGCTTTCCAGTGCGGTAAGTAATGTAAGAAGACAATAATAGCTCCGAGTAATGCGCCAAGCATTTGACCGACAATATACATTGGAACATCAGCCCAAGGAAAACTTCCTTCTAATGCAAGACCTATTGTCAGCGCCGGGTTTAAATGTGCACCGCTGATTCCTCCAGTGGCATAAGCTGCAATCGCTACTGCAAATCCCCATCCGAAAGCGATTACAATCCAACCGGACTGATAAGCGAGCGATTTCTTTAAACTGACTGCCGCACACACACCGCTTCCAAAAATAATAAGAAGCATTGTACCAACGACTTCACCCCAAAATGGTGTCATGAAAAATTCCTCCTCTGGTTCAGTTGCCATCCCCTATAAATGTGTAGAAAAGATACAGAAAAAAAGATCCACAACAAACATACTTTACATCAGGGTCATTTGTCACCTAGTAAAGCGTCGTTGTGGATCTCCGTTTCTCCATCACATGATATTAACTTAGTGCTATAGTATCAGAGGATGAAAACGTTGTCAATCAATTTTCACATTTTATCTTTTTCACTTTTGGAACGCTTTCCAAAGCTTTGTATTCGATGTGGTGACAGCTGTCGCCCCTGCTGCAAGCGCCCGTTCTACATCTTCTTTTGTTCGGATAAATCCTCCTGCAAATATTGGTATTCCAGCTCTTTCGCGCACTTCTGTAATTAAATCTGGCACGACACCCGGCAATACTTCAATAAAATCTGGACGATGTTTTCCGACAAACTCCATGCTTTTTTCCATCGCACTTGTATCAAGTAAAAACATTCGCTGGATGGCATATACCTTTTTCTGCTTGGCTTTCACTATGACAGAAGACCTAGTAGAAATAATGCCAGCTGGTTTCATTTCCTGACAAATAAATTCCGTTCCGTACTCATCATGTTTGATTCCGTGAATGAGATCGACATGGACAAACATTTTTTTATGATGCGCATTCGCCTCATTCATGATGCCCTTAAGCCGCCCTAAATGAACATCTAGTAAGACCCCATATGTAAATGGACTTTTTAAAAATTCCTCAAATTGCTTCATATTGCGAACAGCAGGTAGAATGGGTTGATCATGAAAACTCATATGCCGTCTCCTTCTCGTGTGTATTGGTTCTATCTTCTCCTTACAGTAATAGAATCACATGTTTTTTTCAATACACCTAGTGTGCCCATTGACCATTCAGCCTAGCAAATCGATCAAAACCTGATCCTTTCAGGGCATAGAAAAAAGCAGAGAAACCTCTCTGCTACAGCGTGTAGGCAAATCCTCGCATTCTTTGTCAGTCCTGCGTGCTGGTGCTCACCCTTCCTAGGGCTGCAAAGATTTTCTATCACGCTGAAAAGAAGACAAAGGGCTAAAATAAATAATATTTTAGCCCTTTGTCAACAATCTGAAGCAGAGAAATCTCTGCTATAATTGTGCCATGCTTTCTTTTAAAGTATGAATAATGAATGAGGCGTCTTCATCAGTGATATTTAGCGGTGGTGCGAGCTGTGCCACGTTATTATAGCCAGCCACTGTATCGCCATTTTTCCCGATGATCAATCCCCGCTTTTTACATTCTGCAATCAATTGACCGACTACACTTGGATCAGCTGGCTTTTTTGACGCCTGATCCTGCACAAGCTCAATCCCAAACAGCAGACCTTTTCCTCTCACATCACCGACAAATGGATGCTCTTTTAACTCTTGCAAACGTTCGAGCATGTCTTGGCCAAGCGTGCGTGACCGCTCCACTAATTGCTCGTTTTCCATGATCTCTAGGTTAGCAAGCGCAACCGCACAGGAAGCAGGGTGACCGCCAAATGTATTCACATGCCGTAGCCTGTCATACGTATCTTCTCCTGCATACGCTTCATAAATGTCTCGTTTTACGCACGTTGCAGATAGCGGTAAATATCCACTTGTGATCCCTTTTGCCATGGTGATGATATCTGGCTTCACTTCCTCATGCATAAATCCAAACCGCTTTCCTGTCCGGCCAAAGCCGCATATGACTTCATCCACAATGAGGAGCGCCCCATGATCTTCACAGATTTCTTTCACCTTCTTCAAATATCCTTTTGGCGGCATTAAGATACCGCCTCCTGTAATCATCGGCTCCATGATGACGCCAGCAATGGTCTCACTTAATTCCCACGTCATTGCTTGATCGATTGCATCAGCACTTGCCAAGCTCTCTTGATCTTCAGGGTGCCGGTACATATCAGGCGGTGCGACATGGATAAACCCCTGTCCTAACGGTTCATATTTGTACTTACGCTGCGCTTGACCCGTTGCGGCAAGAGCTGCTGCTGTATTGCCGTGATACGATCGATATCGGGAAATGAATTTTGTTCGTGTACTCTCTCCCTTTTGCGCATGATATTGTTTGGCAATCTTAAATGCCGCTTCATTCGCTTCAGAACCACTGTTAGAAAAGAAGATCACATAGTCCCCGTCTAGCCATTCATTGAGCTTCTCAGCCAGCTGAATCGCTGGCACATGGCTTTGTGTCAGTGGGTAGTAAGGCATCGTATTTAATTGCCTATACGCCGCTTCTGCAAGCTCTTTACGTCCATATCCGGCATTGACACACCATAGTCCTGACATTCCGTCTAAATAGCGATTTCCATGAATATCTGTCACCCATGCGCCTTCTGCCTCATGAATCACCATACTTTCATTTTCTTTGTTTGTCCCTTTCATATGATGCCAAATGAACTGATCATCTTTCGCCTGAAGATCTTGTGCGTTATGTGTTTTCATCTTCCCACGCCCCCATGTATCCGTTTTCATCATCAAAGAAGCTTAAACCGGTCCTGCATATGACCTCTCCATTCATTATATGGATAAAAGTGAGGCATATGAAACTGAAACAAGACCGCCCGTGTCGTTACTCTCATTATAAAAAAGGGGCCAGACACATTACATTAGACAGATCGTCAACTGATTGAAAAGAACCATGAGACACTCTACTTGATCCCTCGGCAAAATCTAACATATACCGTTAATGGCGATTCCCCTGTAAAAATTCATAAGCAAGGATCGCAAATTCAAGCGCTTGACGTTTTGGCGCTTGCATCATATCCTCACCAAGTAAAGCATGAAGCTTATCCAATCTGTGATAAAGCGTCTGCCTCACAATATAGAGCTGGCTTGCGGTTTCTTTTTTAGAACCGTTTGTCTGTAAAAAGATATTCAGCGTCTGATAGAGCCTGCCGCTATTTTGTTTATCATATAAAATCACCGGCTCTAAATACTCTTTCACCATGCATTCTAATAACCCGCTTTCTTTCATGACAGGCATCAACCGAAGCATATGTAAATCTTGATAAAATGGGCTTTTTATCCGTTGCGGCATCACTTTCTTTAAATGCAGCACTTCTTTCGCTGCTTGAAAACTTTTTCTCATGTGCTGAAATTGCTCACAATATGAACCGATTCCATAATTGATGACTGCCTCGCCGGGCTTCTCTCGGTCATATAATTGCGTGATGTCGTTTGCCGCTTTTTCTGCACGCTCTTTCCAGTCCTCAACTTTTCTTGTATTCAATAAAATAAATAAGGTTTGTCCTTGATGCTCGTACACAATCAAATAGAAACCAGCACGCTGAAAAATAGAACGGCAAGAGACAAGAAAATAAAGATTCCCTGCGATTTCTTCTATTTGGTGGTTTTTTTGAAAGAGCATCACCACACAGCCGGTCGGTTTTTTCAGTCCTTCTGTTTCCTCAAGGTGTTCTATGATTTCTCTTTCTGTATGCTCTTCATGAAACCATTTTTGCAGCCATTCATTCTCTTTTGTCTTCTTCAGCTCTTCTGTATACAGCTCTCTTAAAGTTTGCTGGGCAAGGGCATTCGCTCCTTTATCCATCACAAGCAGTTCAAATTCCGAGAGCGTGTTCGATTGATGAATGAGGACGAGGTCTGCAAAGGTTTGTTTGAGTGCAAGGACTTGTTTTTGCGTCACTTCATATCCTTTTGGTAATGAAGCATATTGCAAATAATTCATCACCAGCTCTTCTGTTTGTTTGGAAGAATCACATAAAATAATCGGCTCACCTTGAACAGGGATCAGCAGTAGTATCCCTCTCACGTGCTGATACACTTGATCCAAAATATCCATCTGCGGATGAGGAGTTAGTAAAAGCTCATTCAGCTTTGACGACAAGGCTTCTAAATCTGCCATCATCTGATACTGACGTTCAATCATCATCGTATGGAGATGCTGTGTAATATTGACGAACTTCACTTCTTTTGTAAACAGAATTAGCGGAAAATCACGTTCTTCTGCATAAATAATCAGTTCTTCCGGTACATCAAACCGGAGCGGTACAAACTCAATACATAATCCAGCCGCACCTGAGTCAATCAACTGCCTTAAAAACGCCTGAAAGACTTCCAATTGATCATGGAAGCCTGCGGCCGTCGTTAAAATCAGCTCGCCTCCGTTTAACAAATCCTCTACAGCAGGCACTTCAAGTACATGTACCCATTTTACCTGCCGAAACAATCCCTTTTCCCCAGCTAACACTTTCGCATGCGTAAAATGCTTCGTTTTTAACACATCACTTACTTGAAAATGAACATCTACATTCATTCATAAGTCCCCCTTTGTTTGCCGTCCCCTATCCCAGAGGGTGCATGGATAAAATCCATAATAAAACAGGTAAAGTCACAATACTTAAAATCGTACTGAGAAACGTCGTGCTTGAGACAAACTCAGGCTTCGTTCGAAATTGCACAGCCATCAGCGTGGTATTCGCCGCAGTCGGCATCGCTGCAACTAAAATCATAATTTGTTTCACCAAATCATCTACCGGTAAAATAAGCGTAAAGCCGAATGCGATGAGTGGTGAGATAAACAGCTTCAGCAGCACCGCATAGGAAATATTACGATAATCCACTTGTTTAAAAGAAATCACTGCGAGCTGCATACCTAAAATCAGCATAATCGTTGGTATCGCTGCATCCCCGACCAGCTGAACACCTGTCATAAGCTCTTTAGGTAATGAAAGGTCAATGAGCTGAAATAATAGACCAAGAAGAGCCCCATAAGCAACCGGCATACGCAGCACTTTTTTTAGAACGACCTTCAAGTCTCCCGCGTCCTCTCCACCTTTTGCTGCATAATACATGCCGATCGTACTCATGACGATCTGTTGAAGGACCATTAGCACAATCGCAATATCTAAACCAGCTGCTCCAAAAACAAGAAGGACAACAGGTGTGCCGTAATTTCCATTATTCATAAATGCTGATGACAAAATCATGGCACAATACGTTTCATTCGAATACCCGTAAATTCGAGATAAAATGAAGACACATAAAACAAGTGAAAGACAAAGCCCTACGACAAATATTGATAAGTACACATAGTCCATCGATACTTTATTTTGATAAAAGGTTTCAAACGCAAGAAATGGTGACATTAAATATAAAGACATTGATGAGAGCGTATGTATATCAAAACCAATTGTCTTCTGCCCAATATACCCTATAAGGAATATGCCGAACACTGGCATTAAGACAAGTAAAAACTCCATGTAGCACCTACTTTTCTCTAGATGAATTCCTTCTTTTTTACCCTCTTATCATACCACTGATCATCAATAAAAAAGAAGCACCCTTATGAAAGGTCGCTTCTCTCCTCATCCATATAAAACACTTCCCATAAATGACCATCACGATCCTGAAAGCTCCAGCCATACATGAGATCATGGTCTTGTTTTTCCTTAAACGGTGAACCACCAGCTGCGATCGCACGCTCTACAAGCTCATCAACCTCTTCCCTCGTCTCGACCTGTAAAGAGATAATGACCTCTGCGCCATTTCTGGCATCTACCAATTCCTTCTCTGAAATGGATTGGAAATGCTTAAGTGATAACAGCATGACGGTAATCGTCTCATTCATCACAAAACAAGCAGCATGTTCATTCGTCAGTTCTTGTTGAAAGTCAAAACCCAGCTGTTCAAAGAAAGCCTTTGACTCATTTACATGCTTAACCGGCAAATTGATATACAAATGTTTAGATTGTCGCCCCATATCCCTCTCCCTTTGTAAAACATCATTTCCATTCAGTATATTCGTCTTTTCATTTGGCATCCCTTTGTCGCATGAAAAAATAAGCGGTAAGTCTCATTACCTTATTTTAACAAAAATGTATAATAAATCTCGTGCACAATACTAAATGAACTAGGAGGTTTTCTTAATGAAAACAATCGCAAAATCTTTGATGCTCTCCACCACTGTCCTTTTATTCGCTTCACCTATTACACAGACAGCTGATGCTGCATCTATTCAAACGAAGCAGGTGACAGCAGAAAGTGATTTTCAGCTTCCTTCAACAACAGACACCATTAAACAAAACATCGAACAATCTTTCCAAAAACAAGAAAAGTGGCTACAAAAATTAGAAGTGATTGCCGGACAAGAAAAACGTGAACAATTTGAACAGTTTTTCAACCAGCATGTAGGACCTGATTTAAAAAATCTTTTAGAAGAGTCTGATCTTACATGGAAACAAGTAGAAAAAACGATTTATCAATCTCTTGTTAAATCAGACGTTCCATTTTTAGCTGCCAAAAGCATTGCCCATTTTGCTACAGTGGCATTAAAGAAAATGTAAACATACAGAAAAGCGCCTCGCATAACTGCGGGGCGCTTGTTTTGGTTATTTCTTATATTCAATATGGTACACGTCTCTTCTTCGGTCTTTCAGCTGACGAACCGTCCCATCTTGACGCTGCCTTCTTAATATTTCTAAGTCGACATCACCGACAACCACCATTTCAATATTCGGGTTGCATTCTCCTACAATGCCATCTCTTGCGAATTCAAAATCAGATGGTGCAAAGATGGCTGATTGTGCATATTGGACATCCATGTTTTCTGTTTGCGGAAGGTTTCCGACCGTTCCAGAAATGACCGTATATATCTGATTTTCAACCGCTCTCGCCTGCGCACAGTAACGCACACGTAAATAGCCTTGACGGTCTTCTGTACAGAATGGAGTGAATATAATTTTCGCTCCTTTGTCAGCTGCAATTCGAGCAAGCTCAGGGAATTCAATATCGTAGCAAATTTGGATCGCAATTTTACCGCAGTCCGTATCAAATACCCGGACTTGGTCACCAGCTGAAATCCCCCACCATTTTCTTTCATTCGGCGTGATATGCAGCTTATATTGCTTTTCAATCGTTCCATCACGTCTAAATAAATAGGCGATATTATAAATTTTCCCTTCCTCTTCAACGAAATGAGAACCACCAATGATATTAATGTTGTACTTGACCGAGAGATCTGTAAACAAATTGATGTAGTCCTCAGTATATTCTGTGATCCGCTGCACTGCTAGACTTGGTGATCTCTCTTCTAAATATGACATAAGCTGCGTTGTAAAGATTTCCGGGAAAACGGCAAAGTCAGCTGACGCATCTGATGCCACATCCACGTAATACTCCACTTGATTCATAAACTCTTCAAAGGAATGAATTTGCTTCATTGCATATTGAATGACACAAATACGTACTGGGAACGCCGATTTATAATATCTTTTCGATTGCGGGCGATAATCGACATTGTTCCATTCCATTAGCGTTGCGTACGTGCTGGAAGCTTTATCATCCGGCAAGTAATTCGGATTGATCCGCATCAGGCTAAATTCATTTAACAGCTGAAAAGATAGCACAGGATCATAAATTTGGTGCAGCATAACTTGCTCTACATA
Source organism: Bacillus sp. 005/A4HT-01/001 (assembly GCF_004634445.1). Lineage (NCBI taxonomy): Bacteria > Bacillati > Bacillota > Bacilli > Caryophanales > Bacillaceae > Bacillus > Bacillus sp. 005/A4HT-01/001. Next base: position 46,830 of record NZ_SEIZ01000008.1, on the reverse strand, counting down.
TTGGCGAGGCGTCATTTCCTCTTGATATTTATGATAATTCGGGATACGTCCGCCAATAATGATGCTTTTTAAATTTAATCTTCTCGCTAAGTCTTTTCTTGCTTCGTATAAACGATGACCGATTTTCATCCGGCGGTACTCAGGACTGACCATTACTTCAATTCCGTACATATTCATCCCATCTGGATTATGGTTTGTGATATATCCATCATCTGTGATGTCCTGCCATGTGTGACGATCATCGTATTCATCAAAGTTAATTAATAAACTTGAACATGAGCCAATAATTTCTCCCTCGAATTCCGCACAGAACTGGCCTTCTGGGAAATGTTCAAGGTGGCTTTCAAGGTGCTCTTTTTTCCAAGGGTCCATGCCTGGAAAGCATACCTCTTGCAATGCGATGATTCGGTCGATATCTTCTTCTCTAATATTTCGAATCACCATTCTTTTTTCAAATCGCGTTAAATCTAGTTTTTCTGCCATGATGTATTGCCCCCTTACTGATCCTCTTTTTCAAGCTGATGGAATAGCTGGAGCAATTCGATTTCAGCCATGGATTCTAATCTCGCGTCATATTCTTCAAACTGCAGTGTGCTCGTCACTTTATTTGGCACGATGACACATTTCATACCCGCTCGTTTGGCAGCGATTGACCCATTCACAGAGTCCTCAAATGCCACGCAATCTTTTGGCTCAACGCCTAAGCATTGTGCGGTTTGCAAATAAAGTTCTGGGTGAGGTTTCACTTCTTCCACATCGTCTGACGTGCGGATACATTCAAAGTAATCGAAAAGTCCAATTTGTTTCAGGTGATCAGACACCCATTTATAATCTGAGCTGGAAGCAAGTCCAATCTTAATTCCAAGCTCCTTTGCCGCTTCTAAATAAGCTTCTACACCAGGTCTTGCTGCTTCGTCCTTCATTCTCTTTTGAAAACGTGAACTCCGGTCCGCTGTGAGTGCCTCATGATCTAATGTCTTCCCTAACTGCTCTTCCAAATATTCAAAAGGCTTAAAACCCGCCTGCGTTCCAATCACATTTCCCCATACAGACAGAGGCAGCTCCGATTCATGCTCAGCAAACATTTCCTGCAGAACCTCATATTCATGTGTTTCTGTATCTAAAATTAATCCATCAAAATCAAATATAATCGCCTTTACCAAAGAGGCCACTCCTTTTTCCGAAAGTCTGAAATATCTTCCATACTGCTATCATATCGTGAATAAAATTGACTTTCAAAGATGAATGTCTGCTAAAATGATTATGTATAAAAGGAGCCTGCATCGTTTGGTCAGGCTCCTGTCATGTTCGATTCTTTCTGCAAGAGATCCAAGCGCTCCGATTCGTGGAGAATAGACATTGTTGAAAAAGAGCGGAATTGGTATTACAGATCTTGAAGGTTTCTCCGTTCCCTTAAAAATAGTATGTGCGACGACCTTGTAAGTTAACAAGGAAGTTCACACCAACTTTTACGCATTTTGAAGGTGACGGCCTGCAAAATCATCTAAATCAAACGGGAAAGAAAAGCCGCACGCATTAACTTGTTCACGGTTGAGTTCAAATAACTCACGATCTCGTTTTGTGATATGACGCTTCGGCTTTAAAATAATGGTATGTAATAACTGAAGACCTGATAAAATACGAAAAGCATCATCCATTGTCCCGTTATACACACCATCAATGAATGTAAGCGGGGGTTGTTTTTCCTGCTCTTCTCCATTAACAGAATGGGATAAAAGATCTTCAATTTCCTTTGATATTTCTTCAATTTCTTGCTCCTGAAGGTCTGTCGCAGCTTTCATTAATCTCACGTGGCATCTACCTCTCTGTCGTTATTACTCCATTCAGAATAGCACAGAAAAAAAGTCATTCGCTAAGGTAAGTGTTTCCTATATATACCCAAAGAGAGGACGAATATCATGATCATAAAAGGACACACGCTCTCCCTAAAAGTAGGAGAGCAGCAAAATGGCATTTCCTTAAGTCAATTTTTAAAAGACGAAGTGTCTGCCTCTAAACCGATTATCCATTTTTGGATGGAGCACCAAAAAGTCCGTCTCAATCAAAAACCTGCCCACCATGCTGCAAAAGTGAGTACAGGTGATCAGATTCTCATTGATTTATTTGAGACGGAAGAAAGTGATGTGACGCCAGAATACGGTAAATTAGAGGTACTCTTTGAAGACGAGCATTTATTAGTTGTCCAAAAGCCTGCTGGAAGACCGACGCATCCAAATGAAAAAGGACAAACAGGTACGCTGGCGAATCTAGTCGCTTTCCATTTTCAAGCAAATGGAGAAGAAAAGCGGGTCAGACATATACATAGGCTGGATCAAGACACAAGTGGCACCGTCATTTTTGCCAAACACAGGTTGGCACATGCTGTACTCGATCAAATGCTTTCAAAAAAAGCAATTAACAGAACGTATCTTGCCATCGCACAAGGACTGTTTAAGAAAAAGAAAGGAACGATCAAAGCAGCCATTGGACGTGATAAACACCATGCTGTCAGAAGGAGGGTTTCTCCTACTGGTCAAAGCGCCAAGACTCATTATGAGGTCTTCTATCTCAATAAACGTTTACAGGTGACGGCCGTTAAGCTGCGATTAGAAACAGGCAGAACGCATCAAATTCGGGTCCATCTTAGCAGTCTCGGGCATCCTTTAGCTGGCGATACATTATATGGCGGGAAGCGTGACCTGATAAACAGATGCGCCCTTCATGCCAAACAAGTAGACATGAACCATCCATTCACAGGTGAAAAGCTGACGATAGAAGCACCGCTCCCACCTGATATGGCTGAATTAATGGACAATATGTAGAAAAAAGAGCCTGATCATACAGGCTCTTTTGACGTTAGACAGATGCTCTTTTCGCATAAATAATGTACCGCTCTGGTGCGTTGCCGACAAAATGAAATGGATAGCATGTGGTTAACACAAGCTCTTCTTTTTTATTTTGTAAGGTAATAATGGATGTATCATGCTGATCCACAATTTTCGTATGCGTGATTTCATAAACAAACTCACCATACGGTACAGTGATTTTCAGCTGATCCCCAATATCCAGTTCACCAGTCCGGCGGAAGACCGTATCCCTGTGTCCCGACAAAACGATTTGTCCATTTTGATCAGGGTAATAACTGCCTTTATAATGACCGACGCCTTTGGCAAGGTCGTCCGCATCTGTCCCTTCAACAATCGGCAAATCGGCTTTTAATTTCGGAATGGTCAGGATGCCAGAGGCTTTCCCCATTTCAGGTGAAAATTTTTCCTTTGTCATCCCTTGATCAGTTTCTACGACCTTCTTTGCTTCCTCTAACGAATGTGCTGTTTGTAAGTGAGTAGAAGCGATTTGCCAGATTCCCCAGCCAAGCACCACAATTCCCGCTGACATGACAATCACTGCAAGCCATTTTTTCATGCGTTAACTCCTTTGTCTTTGCTGATGATTCTTTAGCTTGCTGCTGCCTTTTCTTCTTGTTTCGCTTGTTGAATTCGGCCCTCTTTTTGATACACAATAGAAGCTCCCTCGAAGCTCTTTACAAAAGCAACCGTTGCTTCTAAATCTTCTGGGCCTGTTTCCGGATTTTTCCCTAGCCGCCCAATCGGTGCATACTTACTTCCAGTGGCAGTCGCCATGAAGTTGTTCACTGTGAGTGTATACGTTTTATCGAAATCAACGGAAGAACCATCAGGCAGTTTTAAGTCGACTACTTTATATGTTAACGGATCGTACGAATAAGAAAAGCCTGAAATGCTATAATCTGGTCCAAATTGAGGAGATATTTGAGCTTCAATGATATCAACTAAATCTTTCCCCTTGATGTCCAGCTTTACTAACACATTTCCAAATGGCTGAATATTAAAGAGGTCTCCCCAAGTAATGGGTCCTTTTTCGAGATTTTGTCTGATACCGCCGCCATTCATCATGGCAAAGTCACTTTTCATTGAATATCTCATGCCATCCGCAATGAGGTTGCCAAGTGGTGTATCACCATCATTGGAATAGCCACCTTCCATCTTGACGCCAGCTTCTCCAACAACCTCACTAATAATCGGCTCCACTTCTTTTCCGTAATGGGCTAAAATGTCCGCTGCTTCCTGATCCTTTTCAATACCAGCCTGGTCTACATACTGGATGTTTGCACTCTTTTTGACAATATCCTTTGTTTTCCGGTCAAGTGTGACATTGACTTCTCCAATTGCCTTTCCGTATTCAAAGGCTTGGACAATTAATTTTCCATTCATTTCTCCATTGACCACTTCGTGATTATGGCCAGCGAAAATGACATCAATTTCGTCATCACCTTCTTTGGCGAGCCTTGCGCTTTCTCCAGTAATGGTATCACCATTTTGAGAGGCGGTCATATGAGCCAGAACTGCGATCGCTTTAATCCCTTTTTGCTTTAATTCTTTCGTTGCTTCATTGACAGCTTTGACTTCATCAGTAAATTGAATATCTTTAATTCCTTCTGGCATGACCATTCCTGCCGCTGATGTTGTCACTACCCCGATAAAAGCCACAGGAATTCCTTCGACATCCATGATTTCATAGGCCGGTAAAAGTGGTTTGCCAGTGTCCTTGTATTCGCAGTTTGCACAAACAAGCGGGAAGTTCTGCCCATCGTATCCTTTTGTGCCTTTCGGGTGATCTCCACCTTTTAAGATGCGCAATAATTCATCTACACCTTCATCAAACTCATGGTTGCCGACAGTCCCAACATCAAAGCCGATGTTCTCCATTAGTTCAACGGTTGGTTCATCTTGTAAAAGAGAAGAAACCGGCGAGCTTCCGCCTATCATATCTCCTGCATGAACTGTCAGTGTATTTTTTTGCGCAGCTTGCTTTTGTTTTATATAAGCCGCCACATAATCCATCCGTCCATATGTTCCTTTACTGCCATCACCTTTTACATCCAGCTCATATTGCTGATCAATTTTCCCATGTAAATCATTCATGCTTAAAATGGTTAATGGAACTTCACGGGTTGATGCTGACGCCTGATATCCAGCCTGCTCTGCTTCTTCTTTAGAAGCAAAAAAGATACGTTTATCCACATCGATCTCATTCCAGCTGTCAGGCGATACGTAGGTTTTTGCAGATGAATCCCCCACATAACGTGTGAGCCCTTTTTTCTGCTCGCGTGCTCTAAATTCAAACGGCTGTTCTAGCAGAGGATCTTCTTCATTCCAAATACCAAGCCCTTTTTCCTTGGCATCTTTCACTGCTTGCTGGAACATCCGATACTCTTTTTCATCTCCAACAGGCCAAATGAAATAAGTAGGGGCATATCCTTTTTTCACAAGCTCTAGGTTCGTATTCAGCCCTTTTTTGGTTTTGACTTGAGCTAAAAGACGTCCATATCCATCCTTTGCTTCCGGGCCAATCTTTAATGTGACTCGATCACCACTTGAAAGAAGCGTTTTTAAATAATCCGTCGCTTTTTGTCCAAAGCGCAGCTGGTTTTGATCTAATTCATTTTTGGGCTGGTGGTAGGTTTCTGGTGTGTCCATATTCACGAAGCGTACCTTTGTTGTGCCGAGCACAGGCTTCTTCAAATGAATGGTATCTCCATCCACAACACGATCTACCGTTGCCTCATATTCTTTTTTGATTTTTGGCGGCTTTGGCTGGTGCTTCAGCAATTTGACATCGGTTTTGTGTCTTGGAAGTACTTGCAGCGTATCATATCTGCTTAAAACGCCAGTAAACTCATACCATTTTCCGGTCTTCACTTGATCAATGGCACCCGTATCAACCATGACTCTAAGAACTGTGCTATGATATTTTTTATCGATGATGACCACATTGTATCCACCGCCAGCTGGCTGATCTGGCGCTTGTTCTACATAGCCTTTTACCTTCACTAATCTTCCTTCATATTTGCTTGCCTGATCCGATTCCAATTGTTTAATGGAAACTTTCTTTGGCGAAGGCAATGGCTGATTCACAGCATCTATCTTCAGACGATCTTGATCTGGCACAATTTCAACGAGCCCTTTATAAGTCGTCACCTTGCCAGTCACCGTGACCTTCATGCCTGCTTTCAGTTCTGGAAAATTCTTCGGCTGCGCAGAATAAATATTGAGACCAGCTGTTTTGTCTTGAATATATGTTGATAGTTTCCCATTCCCTATAGCGGATTGATCTGCTGTTACGATTCCGCTCACCGTTACCGTTTCTCCTATCAGTTTTCGGGCTTTTTTTATGTTCATCGGCTTTGTTTGTTTCCATAAAGTCTCCTTTTTCTCAGAAGAAGAAAACGCCTCAGCTGTCATCATACTAGGCAGTAAAGATTGCAGACTAAATATCACCAAAATCAAACAACAGACCATTCGAATGGATTGTATACGTTTCATTAGATTTCTCCCCTTTGAACTTCATCTCTTCTATTGTACAAAGCAATTATTGAGAATGGATGGATTTCATGTAAAGCTGATCTCAATTACTTGGAAACGTAATAATCACACGTGTCCCTTCAAAGCTTTTGCTCTCAAAACGAATGGTACCGCCATGGCTTTCAATAATCTTAATGGTCATCATTAATCCAAGACCCGTGCCTTTTTCTTTCGTTGTGTAAAAAGGTTCACCTAATTTCCCAATCTCGTCTTCTGGTATGCCCTTTCCTTGGTCTTCAAATATCAGCATCATTTGGTCGTTTTTCAATAATGAAGTCACTTGGATCACACCTGTTACTCCATCCATCGCTTCAATTCCATTTTTAAGAATGTTAAGAAACACTTGTTTTAATTCATTTGGAATGCCTTGAATATGTGGCAGAGAGGGCGCCAAATTCTTTTGAATCGACACTCCTTTTAAGACCGCCTGAGATTCAACGACCATAATGACTTCTTCGAGGAGAAGATTCACATTCACCGGTTCAAATTTAACAGATTTGCTTCTAGAGAGCACAAGGAATTCGTTAATAATAGACTCAAGCCGATTAAACTCTGACATCATCACATCGGCATAATCCTTCTGATACTTTTTACTTTGAATCATTAGCTGTAAAAAGCCTTTTAACGACGTAAGTGGGTTACGTATCTCATGGGCAATACCAGCTGCAAGCTGTCCAACTGCTGACAGCATTTCAGACTTCATCAGCATTTTCTCAGACTGTTTTTGACTTGTAATATCCTCTGAAATCCGCATGACAGTAGACTGCATTTTGTCAGGGTCATCGATTCGGTGTAAAGAGACTCTTTCCCATCGCTCACGCCCTGATAAGTCCTGAAAATACAACTCTCCTGTCCAGCTGCCCTCTCTTAAACACACGTCCCATTGTTTCGCTAGATCATCACATTGACACAACGCATAATAGACAGAAAAAATATCTTTTCCGATCAAGTCATATTCATGCTGCTGTACAAACTGACAAAAGCGCTGGTTGACACACTGAATGACACCTTCTCCTGTTGCAACCACAATATGAATATGGCTGTTATCAAGTGCTGTCACCGCAAGATGAAGAGCCTGCTTCAATTTCGTCATTTCGGTCATCTTGATCCAGGTCATCACTGCTCCCTCGCGATCTTGATCATAGAAAGGCGTCATATGAACCGTGAATTGTTCTCCTTCGTTCGTTTCAATTTCACGTTCGATCACGCGCCTATCTGAAATGACAGATTGAATATCCTGATAGAGCATTTCCTTCGATAGCTTCTTCACCATCGACTGAAAAGTTTGCTGGTGCCGGGTTTGAGCTGAAGTAAATAAAGAGGCAGCTGTAGGAGTGTGATAGCGAATATTCATTTCCCGGTCCACAAACAACGTGGCAAGTTCTGGCTTCACAGACGGCCGGTACAGTTCTTCTCTTGTCACCTTTAAGTTGTTTATGATATTAATAAAATGCTCGTTTGTTTTCTCGCGCACTTCTATTTGCTTGTTTTTTTCTTTTAATTGAGCCCTTGCTTCTTGCTCCTTTTGTTTGACCTCATTGAGCTCATTTTCTAAATCGACAATTCGCTGTTGATAAACCGAATTCTGCTCTGACATCCCTTTGTCCCTGCCGTTCTTTTGATTTTTTCCTCTCTCACTCATCCGAATGAGAATGACGTATACTCCTTTAAAACGGCGATCAAAATGTTTCACTGTAAAATCAGCATACTGCTTTCTTCCATTTTCCGAAATGAGGACATGTTGAAAGTCAACCTCAGTCTCTTCAGTCCACACCTTTTGAAAGCTTTGACTTAGTATCTCTTTCATATAATCAGGGGTTACATATTCACATAATTCATCTGAGACTTCTGCATGCGCTAAGAAAGAATAGGCACCGTTTGATATCGCGAGAATTTGCTCGCAATCGTCTATGATGAAACATGCATCATACTCCTGCTCTACTTCTTTCATATATTGGACAGCTCGTTCTTTTAACTCCGTACGACCTGCATTGTATTTAGGAACGTTTGAGTGGGTGTAAATGTTCCACTTTTCATTTAACAAATGAAATAAACGAGGGAAATTGGGTACCTTTTCATTCGGTCCTAATATCAACATCCCTTGATCCTTTAGTGCATATTGGAATCGAGATAAGACTCGTTTTTGTACTTCTGGCTGGAAGTACATCAGAACATTTCGGCAACTGATAAAATCGAGGTGGATAAAAGGTGAATCGATCAATAAATTGTGAGGAGCAAAGACAATATGTTTTCTAAGCGACTGCTTCACAATAAAAGCGTCACCTTTTTTTTCGAAATATCGCGCCCTCCATTTTTCTGGCATCCGTGCCATAGACTCAAGCGAATAAACACCTTTGCTTGCACTTTGGATGGCTTTCCGGTTGATGTCTGTTGCAAACACTTGAAGTTCAATGGACACTTGTCTTCGTTTCATTTCTTCTAAAAATAACATCGCAAAAGAATAGGCTTCTTCACCTGTAGAACATCCTGCAATCCAAATGCGGCATCGAGATTTCCCATTTTTCATTGTGTTTTCAATGATCGACGGAATGATGTGATGTTCACATACTCGAAAGGCTTCCATATCTCTAAAAAAGGAAGTCGTGCCGCTTAAAAGCTGTACATGCAGGCGATCAAGCTCATCTGGTTCTCTCTCTAATAAACGATCGTACTCGGACAATAAGGAGATCGATTGGTTCGCACTCCTCATTCTTTTTTGAATGACAGAGAGCAGTCTGCGCTTCTCATAGGTTGAAAATGCAATTCCTTTATGCATTTCAAGACGTTCAATGATTCTGATCAAAATAGGGTCTGCAACATCTGTATGCGGAACGTTGATGATGTTGGCTATATATGACGCAAGTGCAGAAGGGTCTTGAAATGTTTTATGATACATACGATCAAACCCACTATTTGTCTCACTGCACGATATGGCTGTACCGCCTTGCTCAACGATTTGAAGCAAACCACTTCCTACACAATAGCCTTTTTGAAAAAAGATCGCATAGGCCTCTTCCTTTTGCACATTGGCAAGTGACTGAAACAACGAATTTACAGCACACGCCTTGTTTGTAGGATGCTGCTCTGTTATGTGTAGCCGTTTGTCTTCTGTCAATGTCACAGCTGCATGCTGCGGACAAACATAAATCGTATTTTTCATGACTTTCTCACCATGCTTAATCGGCTTTGCCCTGTAGCCAATCGGTAAAACAAGTGCTTCCAAATCAGTTACACAATCGCCTGTCACATGATTTTGCACAACAATAAAAGAGGCATTTAATTCATGCGGAAATGATTGAAAAAAAGCCTCAAGATGATGCTGTTCAAACGGCGAAACACCGATGCCAATCACTGGTGCCTGCACATGTTCGTCTTCTATCAAACGATTAATGATTTTGTCCTGCATCTGGTACCCCCATGTTCATTCGTCTGATACATTTTTTCGACAAAAAGGAAGAAAACCCTCTAATTGTAAATAATGTTTTTTGCATGAAAGGAGGAAAACTTCCTCACATTAAAACAGACTGTATAAACAGAAGGAGGATTCTTTATGCAAAACGATCAGCAACCAAACGTTCAAGGACATGTCCAGCAGCCCCAATTCAATCATGGCGGGCATGAGTTATTTGATTTACATGAGGTATTGGCAGGGACCATTAATATTTTGGATCAATACATGATCTTTCGGCAATTTACCCAAGATCCCGCATTATCCGACATGTTAGATCGACAATATCAATTTGTATTGTCCCAGTACAACGTCACGGTAGATTGTTTTTCTACTGGTCAAAAGCCTAGTGAAGAAACATCTACTTATATGATGAAAGAACAGACACAGGTGACATACGGAATAAAACCATCTCAGCCTAAGAAGCCAAATCAATCATTACAGGATGTAAAAGATGCGGGAATTACAGGGCATATGCTTGGTCTTATGAAATCTCATGCTGGATTACTCTCAATGACTGCATTAGAGGTCACAAACCCTGTGGTACGACGTGTGCTTGCAGCGCAAATCCCGAACTTTATTGAAATGGCGTATGAAATTTTCTTATATCAAAACAAACATAGCTATTATCAAGTTCCGCAGCTTACAGCTCAAGATATGCAGGCGATGACATCTACATTTGCCCCTATGCAGGGACAAGTGCAGATGCCGCCAAGCAAAGCCAACCAGCAAAAACCGCTTCATTAAACAAAAAAACGGCTAACCTATTTACAGGTCAGCCGTTTTTTCTTTGATAATTCAGTTTAAATTGCTCTTCAAAATCTGTGAGACGTTGTCCTGTCGCTTGTTCAAACCCTCTATCAAAACGACTAGTTTTCGCCGTTTCCTCCATGATCTCATGTATGACATCTCGTCCATAAAGCTCCACAAGCTCATAGATCATATAGTAGCTTTGTAAATAAACATCTGTCTCATACGTCGTGCGAGATTCTTGCCAGTCTTGATCAGAATAAAGAGATTTAAAAGGAATGACGTCAAACCGTTCAGACGTGGCGTTCAGCACATCATAGGCCGTCCATTCTGCTGTTCCTTCATGGAACCAAAGAGGAAAGACGACTGGAGATACATTGTATGCATGCACCTTTTCATAGAAAACAAAATGGGCATACTCATGAATGAATAACGTGTTGAAAAAGTATAAAGGCAGTGTCTCTTTCTTCAACAATTCTTCCCGTTTATCTGGGTATAATCCAATCATATGATCAACATCAGAATAAAAACCTGTAATATGCTTGATGCCAGCAAATTGCTCAATCGTCTCTTTATCATCAAAATAAATGATATCTAACGGTTTATCAGCTTCATACTGAAACACTGACATCGTTCTCTTCTTTGCCTGCTCAAGCGCTTCTATGGTCAGATCGACAAAGGCGCCCTCATCCTCTGCATAGTAGATTCGAATATGTTCATAGACTTGCTTATTGAGTCCTTCCGTTAAGACCGTTTTAGGCGAAGAATGCTGCTCTAGATATTGCCCTGCCAGCTGGAACGCTACATAAATCAAGTACGCAGTGAACGCATAAAAAATCAAACCTGCTGCAATCATTCCGCTTACAAGTTTTTTATGAATTAATGACGGTTTTGCTTTCATTTACTCCCCACCTGAATTCATCCTGCAACCTCTTTCTCTTTCTATGAAAAAACAAAGATCAACAAGAGGTGATATATTTTTTACTTTATGCAGTCAGGTGCGCAAGGTGCGGTTCCAAACAAAAAAGCCGCATATGACATACGGCTTTTGTCGTAGCTATTTTGATTCAGGGAAGACACGTCGAACCGTTTCAGTAAACTCGTCGAAGAATCCTGAAATTGGTTCTCCACTTCTAATACGTTTTCCGTACCCTGCCATACGATCGACAAAGTCTGGATTAGCAGATACATACACATTATCAATTTGTTGATCCGTCGATTTGACTTTGTCAGAAATTTTCTTTTTCAAATCGTCTGTTACATCTCCGCTTTTATTGCCTTCAAGCACGACAGCAACAAATGCATTTTTCCCTGTGACAAGTACGTTCGCTGTTTTCACTTCAGACATGTTGGCAACAAGCTCTGATGCCTTATCTGCCACTTTCACCTTCTGAGGTGTTTGCACATTTGGTTGATCCTGTCTCATGTTGTCGTTCTTATATGTGACATTTTCATACTGTCGTTTCATTGTTCCTCTTCGTTCATCGCCTTGGTTGTTCATTCCACACCCAGCAGTGATCAATGTTGGAACGAGTAATAAAGATAGCATCCATTTCTTATTCATCAATTGATTCCCTCCTTTTGCTCATAGGTTTTTCATCCAGCAGACTTTTTATGCACACATCCTCTATTTCAGCAATGAATTCATAAATCAGCCTTGATTGGTCATCCTAAACATGATGAAGAAGTATCATCACGATCAAATGGAGGGATTCGTTTGTTTAAAAAGAGAAAAGGTATGAGTACTGGTGCAATGATCGCAGCATCAACAGCCATCATTGCATTATTTTCACCACTATTACGGAGAAGACTAAGCAGCATGACTCAAATGAATTTGTCCTCAATGATGAAAGGCAAAGATCAACACCATCATGAGCCATCTCGCCATGAGTCCCATTCGCATTCACGTAAAGACTCAAAAGGCACGGCTGAAGTAGGTCAAATGATCAAGCAGGCATTCACCGCTGTCCAGCCCAATGAAACAAATCAGCATCAAACATCATCAAAAACATACCAAACTCATCAGCCGCCGAGAAAGTCTTACGCCCAGTCTCTTCACATTGATGAAAGTGTCATGAATGTAATGGATGATGAATCCATTCAGCAAGTGCTCAATGACATCGAGCACAAATAACTAAAACAGGAGCCTTTTTTCAGAAAGGCTCCTGTTTATTCTCCTGAAAAATGCTCTTTCACCATGATGCAGAAGGAAGGCAAGAAGGTGATTTCGATCGTGATAACAAACCGTTCCACACCATCTAATAGTATCAACAGCTCTTTTTCATGCTGCCGATCCTTTTTTATTTCTACATGTCGCACAGTTTTAAAGGCATATACTCCTAAAACGGATGCGTCCTTTTTTCGAACAGCCTTCAAAGAAAATTCTTGTACTCCAAGAGACATCGTCACCACAAATCGCTCTTCCTCATTCTCAAACCGAAACGTTAGATCTTGATATTCAATGGGCATATCTCGTTCAAATCCTTCATCAGGCCACGTCTCAAAAAAAGAAAGCCAGTCTGTTCGATCTGGAAATTGTTTTCTCCTCATTTTAAACCCCTCATAAGTGAAATTTTTATTAATTATCTTGTTTCCCCTTTTCTTTTGCAACAAATTTTAGTAATTTTAAAAAGGTGATTTTATTTTGCTAAGAGACCTCTTTATTAATTTAACAATTCTTGTCACTTTCCATTATTTATTGATGCTTGTGTTTAAAGAGAATTTTTTAAAAAAGGAAGACACCTTGCTCAGACAAATTTTTAAAGGAATCATTTCTGGGTTACTCGGTGTCCTCTTAATGTTTTTCTCTATTAAAGCAGGACCAGCCATCATCGATTTAAGACATATCCCCCTTATTTTAACGGCATTTTATGGAGGCATTGCACAAACGTTCATTGCAGCCTGTGTGATCATTATTGGCCGATTATTAATCGAAGCCAATGTCGCTTCTTTCATTAATATTTTTTCCATGATATTTATCGCCACAGCTTCCTTTTTAATTGCTGAGCGTCATATCAATCACGTCGTAAAAATGCTGTTATCTATTACCATGAGCAACGTCATTGCGACGATTTTATTTATCATCATTGTCAATGAAAGATCGTTTGAACTGCATACTGCCTATTGGATTTTCTCGTATATTGCCGGTTTATTTAACTTTTATGTCATTGAGCATCAAACAAAAGCGTATCAGATGTTAAATTTGTATAAATTCCAAGCTCATTATGACTTTTTAACTGGTGTTTTAAATAAACGGAAATTCGATGAAATATTAAGTGATGCTTTTTCTCTGAACTTAAAGCAACCTATCCATCAAATGTCCTTGATTTACCTAGACATCGATTATTTCAAAACCATCAATGATCAGTATGGACATCATGAGGGAGATATCGTTTTAAAAGAAATCGGAACAAGGCTAATTAAGAACACAAGAAGCTCTGATTATATTGGGCGAATCGGCGGTGAAGAATTTGCTGTGCTTTTACCGAATTGTTCCGTTGAAAAAACATGGCAAATTGCGGAACGTTTACGAAAAAAAATGGCGGATCACCCAATTTATTTACAAAACGGAACATCGATTCACATTACGGTGTCAATTGGCTGTGCTTATGATGCAGGAACAAGTGAAAACATGAAACAATTACCGATTATTGCAGACCAGGAGCTCTATAAAGCGAAGCAGTCAGGCAGAAACCAAGTGAGCTTTTCTGGACGTAAAAGAGAACACTTAACATAGGCTTTTTCCTCAATTTGTTAGCGCTAATTATTTTTAAAAAAGTTTTCGTATAACAGTTGTTTTTTCCCGCAAACACTGGTAAAGTAAAGGTAATTATTTTTGTTCGTATCATCTTTAAGAAGAAAGTTTTGAAAGAGTTTTCGTCTTTGAAGTTTGTGTAAGAGCAAGAATAGTGAATTTAAGCGTTAAGATCGCTTTAGGAGGAAATTTCATGTTAGAAGGTAAAGTAAAATGGTTCAACTCTGAAAAAGGTTTCGGATTCATCGAAGTAGAAGGTCAAGACGATGTATTCGTTCACTTCTCTGCTATCCAAGGCGAAGGCTTCAAAACTTTAGAAGAAGGTCAATCAGTTTCTTTCGAAATCGTTGAAGGTAACCGTGGACCACAAGCTGCTAACGTTAACAAAGCGTAATTTAAGAGCATCTGCTCTTTTAGCACTTTATAGAGTGAAGGAAAACCGCTCGGCTTATGTCGGCGGTTTTTTTGTGTAATAAAAAAGAGAACCTGACGAGAGGTTCTCTTTTTATTTGTCCTTCTGCTTTAGTTTCTGTAAAGCAGAACGATACATATCATCATTCATTTTCGTCTCTGGTTCTTCTTCTTTGACAGGTGGTTCTGGCTGTTTAAACTTTTGAAGCGCCTGTCTATAGAAATCATCACCTGACGGAGCATCATCTGCCTGAGAAGGCTCTGACGCTTTTTCTTCCACTTCAGGCTCTACAGGTCTCGCCGCAACTTCTGGCTCGCTATGCGGCACGTCAGGATGATTCGATACATCTTCTTTGATCTCTTCCTTCTCGGCCGAAGCGTGTCTGACATTGAACGCTACTAATCCGATAATGACTAGAACAGCAGCTACTAACGCTACAATAATCGTCGCCAAAAGAACCCTCTCCTTATCGCTTAAATGACGCAGTGACTGATGCTACACGTCTTCCTAATGCTTTCCCCAGCTCAATGCCTTCTGAAGAAATCACTTCATCAGAATCAATCGGGCACGTCACACCTGCTCCATAATAAGAGCCGTATAACGCATTTTCTGGAACATTTCCAGGAAGGCCGACCACAAGCATCCCTTGATGGAACATTGGCGTAATCAAATTATGCATCGTCATTTCTAATCCGCCGTGTGTTGTTGCAGTGGTACAGAAAACGGCACCGACTTTATCGATGAGTTTTCCTTCTGCCCATAAATACCCAAGACGGTCAATCCAAGTCTTTAATCCAGAACTAATGGTACCAAAGTGACCAGGGCAGCCCCAAATGATTGCATCCATTTGATCAAGCTTGCGGATATCCGCATCTTTCACATGATCAATGAACACTTCAGCGTGCTCTGTTTCACCTGCGCCAGCTGCAATCGCTTCTGCAAGTGCTTTTGTATGGTCACCTTCACTATCATATACGACATAAATTTTCATGTACGGTCCCTCCACACTTATCTTGCATCTTGGTTTGCTTCCTTAGGTGCTGGAAGCAATGTCATTTCTTGTTTCTTATCCTGCTTTTCTTTTCGCTTTTTATCCTTACGTACATCTCGCAGGAACAAGCTGAGAATCACACCCGCTGCACAGAATAATGTCACCCACATGTAAGCATCATTGATGCCCATCACATTGGAATCGACTTGTGCTTTCGTAAAGAGCTGGGTCGACACATATTTTTGAGCAGCTTCTGCTGTCATGCCCATATGGTGCATCACATTAGAGACAGCCGCCTGGAATGAATTCATAAAGAACGGGTCAGCCGTATTCGTTTGATCTGCCATATTGGAATAATGGAATGTCGTGCGATTTGTATAAATCGTCGTGATCAAACTCGTACCGATCGAACCACTGATTTGTCTCAGTGTGTTTGACATCGCTGTACCATGACTGTTTAAATGCTGCGGTAATTGGTTCATCCCAGCAGTCATGACTGGCATCATCAAGAGTGACATACCAAAGGCACGTACTGCATACATGAGCACAATGTGACTATAAGATGTATCAATCGTCAGCCTTGTAAACTCGTATGTGGTGACAACCGTAATCAGCATCCCCACAATGGCAAGTGGACGAGGTCCAAATTTATCAAACAAGATCCCTGAAATTGGAGACATAATCAGCATCGCAAGTGCCCCTGGAAGCATTAATAACCCCGATTGCAGTGCAGTAAACCCAACGAGGTTCTGCAAGTAGATCGGAAGTAAGAACATCCCAGTGTATAAGGCAACGGTAATAATAATGTTGATAACACTTGATAATGAGAAAATGCTGTATTTAAACACGCGGAAATCAAGCATCGGATTATCCGCTTTTAGCTGTTGGAAAATAAAGAGAATGATCGCAATCGCACCAATGATAATCGTAGATAGAACAATTGGATCTGTCCAACCATCACTTCCCGCTTCACTCACTCCGTATAGAAGCGAAGCAAAACCAACGATCGACAGAATCGCACCAAGACTGTCCAGCTTGATTTTTTTAGGCTCTACAATATTTTTAAACATAAAGAAAGCCGCGATAATGACAATCGCACCGATTGGTACAAGTCCATAAAACATAATACGCCATGAATAGTGTTCAATAATATAACCAGATAACGTTGGTCCGACAGCTGGCGCAAACATCATCGCAAGACCAAAAATCCCCATTCCTTTCCCTCTGTTTTCTGGAGGGAAAATAAAAAGGATTGTTGTCATGACGAGCGGCTGTAAGATACCGCCACCGACTGCCTGAATCAAACGACCAATCAGCATCGTAGAAAAGTTTGGCGCAATACCGCAAATAAAAGTCCCTAGTGTAAATGAAATCATCGCCACGAGGAATAAGCTGCGCTGGCCAAAACGTGTGATTAAAAACGCAGATAACGGAATGAGCACCCCGTTGACAAGCATGTAACCTGTTGTAAGCCACTGAATTGTCGTCGCACTCACATTAAATTCAGTCATTAAATGGGGCATGGCTACGTTCAAAAGCGTTTGGTTTAAAATCGCTACGAACAAACCGGCCATTAAAATGATCAGTAAAGACAAGGAGCCTGCTCCCTGTTTTGTCGCTGCAGGTTGATTTGCCATCTCAGACAACCTCCTTTCATTTTTTGATATCAGTCATCATTAAGATGAAATTTTGACAGAAGCATTCATACCTGGAAGTACTTTGTCAGATGGATTTTTAATTGAAATTTTCACTGCTACTTTTTGTGTCACTTTCGTGTAGTTACCACTTGAGTTTGTTGCTGGCAGCATATTGAATGTTGAGTTTGTTGCATAACCAATTTGTTCAACTGTTCCTTCAAATGTTGTATCAGGATCGCCGTCTACAACGATGTCCACTTTGTCGCCTTTTTCAATGTTCTTAATGTCTGTTTCTTTAATATTCGCTGTAATGTAAAGCTTGCTTAGGTCAATCGTTTCACCAAGAACTGTCCCAGGCTGCACTTGTTGGTTGTTTTGTACTTCTTTTTTGACTAATGTGCCATCAGCCACTGCTTTAATGTTTGTTTTTGCTTCTCCTTCAACTTTTGCAACTGTGCTGTCTTTTTGCACTTCGTCACCTTCATTGATGTCCCAGCCTTTAATTTGTCCAGCTGCTGGCGCTGTAATTTGGTACATGTCACCTGTCACTTTTGCTTCATCAGTTTTTACGAAGTTTGTGCTTTCGTAGTAGTAATAAGCACCTCCGGCAATAATGGCAAGAATCACAATAAGGCCAATAATATTCGTTAGCAATAAACGCCCTCTGTTCATGTTTTGTTTCTCCTTTCATGTATAAAAATATAGTGTCATCTGCTTTAGCAAACTTAGAATGCCCATCATCTGACAGATTATGAAACAAGCTCATAGAGCTGCCTGTTTCCCCTTTTTCTACTCCGCTGAAAATGGTGTGCAGCCCATTTATACTTATTGTTCACTTATGAGCAAAAAGCAGAAAAAGAAGAAAAGACGATCGGCATCTTTTTTGAAAAACTTATATTTAACAAGATTAAATATTAATAAATGAAAATTGAAATGTCAAAGAGAAAGTTTTACTTTTTTTCTGGTGATCCCTTCCTTCTCCACACAAAAAACCTTTCAGCCCTTATGCTGAAAGGTTTTTTTGAATGTTCTCTTTAAGAAAGAACTTCTTCCTGCTGAAAAAATTTTTTTAATGCGAGAAAAACGTCTGATTTTTGCTTCAAAATATAATGCTTAAATTTCTCATCCTGAATATGTTTGTATGCTGACATTAACGTAGAATGCCGATTATATTGATTCACTTCACCATAACAAAATAAATTGGCTTTTTTCATAATTTCAGAAACGAGCTTCACGCACCGTGCATTATCAGAGGTCAAATTGTCACCATCAGAAAAATGGAAAGGATAAATATTATATCGTGACGGCGGATATCGTTCGTCTATGAGCTCTAGTGCCTTTCGATAGACAGAAGAACAAATGGTTCCCCCGCTCTCTCCCCGAGAGAAGAAGTGCTCCTCGTCTACGACCTTCGCCTCTGTATGGTGGGCAATGAATTCGATCTCGACTGTCTCATACTTTGTCCGCAAGAAACGTGTCATCCAAAAGAAAAAGCTTCTCGCCATATATTTTTCCCAAAGCCCCATACTTCCGCTCGTATCCATCATCGCTAGGACAACCGCTTTTGATTCTGGTTTGGTGACTTCATTCCACGTCTTATATTTAATATCCTCTGGATAAATGGGATAAAAGGAAGGGCTTCCTGTCATGGCATTTCGTTTAAATGCTGACAGCATTGTTCGTTTTTTATGGATATTACCGGTTAACCCCGTTTTGCGAATATCATTAAACTCAATTTCCTCGACAACGATATCATCAAGTTCCTTTTGTTTAAGATTTGGTAGCTCCAGCTCACGAAACAGCGCTTCCTCTAAATCCATTAATGAGACTTCTGCTTCGTAATAATCATCACCGGCTTGATCTCCAGCACCTTGCCCTTTTCCCTGCCCTTGCTTACTGTCAGATCCATCCCGAGCGACCACATCGCCAACCTGGCTGTTTCCATCCCCCTGACCTACATGCTTATTCTTATCATAGTTGTACCGAATTTTATATTCATCTAAAGAACGGATCGGAATTTTGACCACATCTTTGCCATTAGACATGATGATGCTTTCCTCTGTGACAAGATCCGGCAAATTGTTTTTAATCGCCTCTTTGACTTTTTTCTGATGACGCTGCTGGTCATCAAAGCCTTTTCGATGGAGGGACCAGTCTTCCTGAGACACAATAAACTGACTTTTTTCTTGCCGGGACATCCATCCCCCTCCTCACCTTTTTGGACAATTCTTGTAACCATCGATTCCATTATCGTATGCTGGCCGTCGTCGAAATGACGACGATTTCTAAAAAAGACATTACTGGTGCTGGTTTGCGCCAATAATGCCTCCTTCATTTATTAACGATTCAGAAGACTACCTACATATTTTAAGAGTTCGTTTGCACTTGTGGAATTATAGCCATGCTCATCAATCAATCGCGCCACTACTTCATTGACCTTCTTCAACTGCTGCTCATCCGGCGTTTTCGTCGATGTCGTAATTTTCACGACATCTTTCAAATCGGCAAAGAGCTTCTTCTGAATGGCTTCTCTTAATCTCTCATGAGAATTATAATCAAAGCGTTTGCCCTTTCTTGCATAAGCTGAAATCCGAATAAGGATTTCTTCTCTGAATGCCTTTTTGGCGTTTTCAGAAATGCCGATCTGTTCCTCAATTGAACGCATGAGCTTTTCGTCAGGATTCATTTCTTCACCTGTTAACGGATCACGCAGTTTGTTTTTATTGCAGTACGCCTCAACATTATCTAAGTAATTATCCATGAGAGTTTTCGCAGACTCCTCATAGGAATACACAAATGCCTTTTGAACTTCCTTCTTCGCCATATCGTCATACTCTTTTCGTGCGACAGAAATAAAATTCAAATAACGTTCCCGATCTTCACTTGAGATCGATGGATGCTGATCGAGTCCTTCTTTTAAGGAACGGAGGACATCCAGTGCATTGATGGATTCCATGTTCTTTCGAATAATGGTGGATGAAATGCGGTTAATGACATATCTCGGGTCAATTCCGCTCATTCCTTCGTCATGAAATTCCTTTTTCATCTCATCAATATCAACAGATTGGAAACCTTCGACACTTTCCCCATCATACAGTCGCATTTTTTTCACCAAATCGATATCAGACCGCTTCGGCTCCTTCAGCCTTGTCAAAATAGAGAACATCGCAGCTACCTTTAGCGTATGCGGCGCAATATGAACATCTGAGACATCACTTTCTGAAATCATCTTATGATAGATGCGTTCTTCCTCTGTCACCTTTAAATTATAAGGGATCGGCATCACAATAATTCTTGAGTGTAAAGCCTCGTTCTTTTTATTCGAAATAAATGATCGGTACTCCGTTTCATTCGTATGTGCAACAATCAATTCATCCGCACTAATCAACGCAAAACGCCCCGCCTTAAAATTTCCCTCCTGCGTTAATGAAAGAAGATGCCATAGAAATTTCTCATCACACTTTAACATCTCCTGAAATTCCATCATTCCACGGTTCGCTTTATTGAGCTCTCCATCAAACCGGTACGCACGCGGGTCTGACTCTGAACCAAATTCAGCAATCGTTGAAAAATCAATACTTCCTGTTAAGTCAGCAATGTCCTGAGATTTCGGATCAGACGGGCTGAAGGTACCAATGCCGGTCCGTTTGTCCTCTGAGAAAA
Source organism: Bacillus sp. 005/A4HT-01/001 (assembly GCF_004634445.1). Classification (NCBI taxonomy): domain Bacteria; kingdom Bacillati; phylum Bacillota; class Bacilli; order Caryophanales; family Bacillaceae; genus Bacillus; species Bacillus sp. 005/A4HT-01/001. The sequence continues at coordinate 25,774 of NZ_SEIZ01000008.1, read as the reverse complement.
AAATTCGTTCCACTCTCACATCCTCAATGCGGCCACCGTATTCCTCTTCGAGCCTCATCAAGTTCAAAGGTGATAAATTCCCCTGCACACGTATGCCGTATTCTCTATAGAAATCCTCCCGCAGATTTTGCGGAATGAGATGAAGCGGATCTTCATGCATTGGGCAGCCTTTAATCGCATAGACTGCGCCATGATCTGTTAGTGAATACTCTTCCAGCCCTCTTTTCAGCCTTGTGACAAGCGTCGATTTCCCGCCGCTGACTGGCCCCATTAACAATAAAATACGCTTTCTGACATCTAAACGTTTAGCCGCAGGGTGAAAATACTCTTCCACTAGCCTTTCCAATGATTCCTCTAAACCAAAAAGCTCCTGATCAAAAAATTTGTAGGTTCTGACCCCATTCTCCTCTTCAATCCCGCTGTCCTTAATCATATGATAAACGCGAGAATGAGCAGATTGAGCGACAAGTGGATTTTCTTTAATAATATCTAAATATTCGCTGAAGGTGCCTTCCCATTTCAGTCGCTGCTCTTCTTCTCTGTGCTGTTCAATTTTCTTTAAAATATCCATATGAACCTCCTCTTTCAAGATTGAAGCTAGAAATCAGATACTGTTTTACAATCTATGCGGAGGCGTCCTATTACATGCTTTCGTTCTTCAAAATGACGAATTGGCAAACTGAATTGACAACCATCCGCAAGACCCTTCATAATAAAGGAAAAACAGGAGAAAAATGATCTTCATCTCCTGCTTTTCAAGGCGAACTTCACAACATATGAAACCGGCAGCGAAGGAACAAAGGGATAAGGGGGAGCTTATATGAGAACGGTCATTATGATGGGCGTCATCATTACGTTTTTAGTATCCATTTTCACAGCTGGCTACGAAGGCAAGCCTGGTAAATGAAAAAAAGGATGTTCCATCAGCGGAACATCCTTTTTCATTTCGTTCATATTTTCAGTACTTACATATTCACTGAAAGCGAGATCGGATCTCGGCTTTTATCATGTTCTTATATCAAATCTCGGTATTGCTGCTGGCGAAGCGCCTCATACACAAGAATCGCTGCCGTATTCGATAGATTCAGTGAACGAACATGCTCTGTCATTGGTAAACGTAGACAGCGATCCATATTCCGTTCAATCAAATCTTTTGGCAATCCACTTGTCTCTCTGCCAAATACGAAGAAGTAGTCTTCATCTAGTTGCGAGTAATCGAACGTTGTATGCGGCTTTTGCCCAAACTTTGTGATATAGAAAAATTGCCCCTTCGGATGAGCCTCAAACAATTCATCTAATGAATCATGATAGACGACATTGGCATATTTCCAATAATCGAGTCCTGCACGCTTCAGCATTTTATCATCTGTCGAAAAACCAAGCGGACGAATCAGATGAAGTGTTGTATTTGTTGCTGCACATGTTCGCGCAATATTTCCAGTATTAGCTGGAATTTCTGGTTGATATAAAACGACATGAAGTCCCAAAAAAGTTCACCTCTAATTTTCTTTTCCGCTCAACATTATACCATTAACTATCCTTTGGAGCATCGTCCAAAATGTGAAAAAACGTATAACGAATATTAGGTGTATAAGCCGTTGAATCTTCATACGACCAGTAACGCATACGGCTGTCATACGTTTGTGCATTCACAAGAGGCATTCCGCCTTTATCATGATCAACGACAATGGTTGTATGATTATACCTACCGTCACCTTCAAAATCGTAGCAAATCACATCACCTATTTGAAGCTCTTGCGGCTCGTTGAGTTTCTTTGCTCTCAACCCCGCTTTGGAATTGGCTAAATAATTTTTCATCGAATGTGCCACCGTCCAGCTGTAGCTCCATGTATGTGGACGAACCCACCAGCCAGATCCACGGTTCGGATATCCTCTCGTTGGCGCATTCCCTGCTTTTAGACATTGTGAAATAAAATTCGTACAGTTATCTTCAAAATTTTTATATGCTGGATTCCGTTTATTCCAATACGTCTCAGCATATTGAACAGCTGCACGCCGGTCATAGTGAAAAGCTCTTCCAAATTGGTCATCTTTTTGGAAGCGCTCATCCACCTGATCTTCCTTTTGTCGTTCTTCTAACATCATCCGATCTTTCACAAGCATGTCGTTATAAAGAAACGCTTCTCTTTTCTCAACCTGTTCCTCTAAATAAAAAGAATCGTCTATATCCTTACAGACATAAGTGAGGTGAGCGAGATATTGTACTTGCTGAGCTCCATCATCTTGAATAGCTGAATCGAGAAGTTTTGCTTTTGCTTTCGCCTTGACAATCTCAACTTGTCTTCTTGCAAACAGCTCTTTCTTTCGCTCCACAGCGTCCACATCAGACATCAGCTGCGGCTGTTTGATCGTACTGCCATTTAATAAATATGCCAGTCTGTCTTCTAACGTTTGTTCTAATAATTGTTTCACACAGACACCACCAAACTTTTTTTAACATCTCTGTTTGGTTCATTCTATGTTCAATGGGAGGTTATTTAGTATTTAAAGGTGTTTGTAACAATTCAATCCCTTTGATGATCTCTTGTTTTGCTTCTTCATCACTTTCCCACTCAAGGGCTTTTTCCAGTTCTGAAAGCTGCTGACCATCGCCAATTTTACCGATTGCCCAAGCAGCCGTGCCTCGAATGACCGGTCTTGGATCTTTATGCATCAGGTCAACCAAATCTGGCAAAGCAGATGTATCTTTAAAGTGAGCAAGTGCCAAAATGGCATTCCGCTGAATAGGCTTTTTCCCTCGCCATGATCCAGAAACATGACCATACTTCTCTTTAAATTCACGATTGCTGATTGTCAGCAGTGGCTTTAAGAGCGGCTTTGCAATTTCAGGGTCCGGCTCCATTTCAGGATGTAGATGAAAGTCTTTCCCTTTATTAATTGGGCAGACCGTTTGGCACGTATCACATCCATACAACCGATTTCCTATTTTCGAGCGAAATTCGTCAGGTAAAAACCCTTTTGTCTGTGTTAAAAACGAAATACACCTTTGAGAATTGAGCTGGCCTGGATTCACAAGAGCACCCGTTGGGCATGAATCCACACATTTATTACAAGTTCCACACTGGTCTTCTATTTTCTCATCCGGTTCAAATGGAACATTTGTAATCATCTCAGCCAAATAGACATAAGATCCGAACTCTGGTGTGATAATCATACAGTTCTTTGCACTAAAGCCAATGCCAGCACGTTCGGCTACAGCACGGTCAGACAATTCACCTGTGTCCACCATTGATTTTGTCCGTATATCTTCGTGTTTACTGCGCAAAAATTCTTCAAGCATGTCGAGCTTTTTTTTCAGCACAACATGATAATCAGTTCCCCATGAAGCCCTGCAAAAAATCCCTCTTCTTGCATCCTTTGTACTTCGGGGAGCATCTTTCATTTTGGAAGGGTATGCGAGCGCAATGGCGACAATTGATTTTGCTTTTGGAAGCAGCAAAGCAGGATTTGTTCGTTTTTCGATATCAGGTTCTTCAAAACCGGACAAATACCCTAACGATTCATGTAAGATGAGGCGGTCCTTTAATGAATCAAATGTATCAGCACTTGCAAATCGAATTTTATCGACACCAATTTCGTTCGCATATTGAATTAATTCTTCTTTTAATTGTCCAACATGAATCACCTTGCAAACCTCCTTTCTTTGTTTCTTCAGTTGTTTTCAGTATAATACGAGTGTATCATGACCGATTGGAGTGAGTCACTGTGAAGATACAACTGGAAATCTCCCAACCTCAAAGCCCGTCTATCCATGTTGGACAGATTGAATATTCACATATTGAGATAGGGAAATCCCCTCAAATGTTAAAAGGCCGACTGCGCCTGTTTCAAGAATCTTTGTTTTTTGAATATGAAGATCAAACTTTGGAAGAAGTACCAGCGATCAAAGAATGGACGAATCTTCTAGAAGGTATCCCCTTTCTTCCGCTTCTTGCTGATATTCAAAAAGAACAATTTATTAACTCGACCAATTCCGTACAGGATTTGTCGATATTTTTCTCACTAAAATATTTCTTGCCTATCCTCACATTAGATGCCGATCAATTGAAAGGGCCTCTTTCATTATCCAAAAATGAAACTGGTCATATTGAATGGCAGGATGGCGCAGAGCTTAAAGGGTTATTTTCTCAAGCAAGTAAAGCTCAAATTTCTCAAGACACAAAAAACATTCTTCAAATCATTCTCTTCCCACCATCTATTTCCCGGGAAAAGAGTGAGGCACTTATACAATCCTTGACGAAGATGTTTATACAAATACATGGTGGAGAAAGCAAATATGAACTCATTGAAAAAGCACTGTAGGTCACAGTGCTTTTTACATTATACTGACATAATAAAAAACGCAACACTTCGTTTATCTATGAAACGAAATACTGCGTTATAAACAAAATTATGTATTGGAGCGGGTGATGAGAATCGAACTCACGACATCAGCTTGGAAGGCTGAGGTTTTACCACTAAACTACACCCGCATCAATCTTTTAAAGACATCGTCATTGCGTTGACTTTTATTATGTTACAACTTTCTTAACAATTCGTCAAGAGAATATGAAGATTTTTCGTCAAAAAATTTCATATTCTCCATATATATTACGATAGTTATTTATCGAGCTGGATATAAAATAAGTAGGCATGTGACTTATTCTTCAGCGCTTGCTTAGGATTTTTCTCAATCACTTCAATCATTGGTGAATTTCCGTCTTTCCCCATTGCCGCTGTATATGCAATTAGTGCCTTTCCTCCAGAAGAGACTTTGACAGTATCAGATTGTGCAGAAAAAACATAATCACTTACTTTGAATGGAAAGCTTGCTGTTGCTTTTGTCATTCCCTCATTCTTGTTATCTGACCACATACTAAATTGTGATTCATATGTATCTTTCTCATGCCTTAATTGTAAAAGTACATTCATCGTTTGGTCGGTACCATCCTGATGTAACGTAAAAGTCGAAGAAGATGCCTCTTTATTAACTAGCCGGCCATTTTTGTAGTGGCTCCCGATAAAAGTAATACTCTTATCATTCTTCGTTAATCCTTTAAGTGTAAGAGCTACTATTTCATTCGTCGTTGATGCCTCTAGTAAGTTTTTTTCTTTCTTTGTCAATTTCATTTTTTCAATAGTTACTTGGTTTTTAGAGTCAGACTCTGTTTCTATTTTAGAGACCGTTTTCTCTGTCGTTGTTGTTTCTGCAGCCTTCTCGCCGCATCCTGCTAATAGAAAAACAGTAAATAAAAGAATGCTCCATTTCTTAATCATTGATATCCCCTTTTATATATTTATTTTTTATTATACTAAAATTTGGTTTAATATACAAAAAAAGATTAGGAGAATTCTCCTAATCTTTCGCTTTTTTCTGTTTCATGGCTGATAGGAATGCCACAATGAGAAAACTGACAGCAAAAATGACAACCATATAAATAAAAAAGTTTGGTTTGATTTGGAACGTAAATGCAGACGAACCTTCCATTTCAAAAGCAAGACTGTTAAATAATAATTCATTATTTGTTTTTGATTGAAATAAGTGATAGAACAGAACACCAATGGTCAGCATCGGAAAACCTAAGAAACCTAGGAAACTACCAACAATTGCACCTTGTTTCATTGCCTGAACGTTCATGATCGTTGTCCTCCCATTCCACCAAGCAATAACTGCTTCATAATAGACTTACCATCCCCCATAAACGGAAGAAGGTAGAGCAATTGAATAAAATACGTGATTGAAAAAATGAAAAACCCTGTCGAAATTGGATTTTCTTTTAGAAATAAAACAGTCACAATGATTCCGGCTGCGCCAATGAGCCCCGGCAAAAGCGGACCAAGCAGTGTAATCCACACCTGTTTTTTCTGAAACGGATCTAAAACAGGCCTCACAAATTTCACAGACATCATATCGCTCGCAAAAAAGCCTTGAGGGCCATCCCGGCCGGCGAACTTCCGATGTGCATACCCATGCGCCGCCTCATGCAAGGCAGTTCCAGTAATTAATCCGAAATAAATAATCGTAAAATAAATCGCAATGGCTGCAATCGATGGATCAGGAATAAATAAAAAGGCGATTCCCGCCATGATCATAAAAAGCACCCAGAAAAAGATGATTTTGCGCGTCACCATCAGCAGAGCCGTACCCAATATGTGAAGAAATGAATGACCCGTGCAGTCAAACCGCTCTTTCATCTTTACTTGATACTGCTTAAAAAATTGACAGAAGGCTGTGACAGTCCGATATGGCGATTGATAATGAATCGACAGCAAGTGATGCTGATTCAGCCCCATCATCAATTGATAAAAATCGCGGGCAATCACAGACTCATCGACCTGAAACAAATCGGCGAGCTCTGCCGTAATACTCGCCTCTGTCCTTTGACCATCCACTTTCGTTAACATATGATATGCACTTTCGTTAATCGGAAGCGAACTTCCGTACTGCGTATCAGTCAAATGTCTTTTTTGTAAAGTCACATATGGCGCAAGTGCCGGCACCCGCTCAATCTTTAGCTTATTGTTAAGAAGTTGAATCATGTGAATACCTCCATGAAAAACCTTTATATATGGCAAAGATGAGCAGACATTCAAATCCTGCCACAAGCAGCCACTGAAGCATTTGACTCGATTCCCCTAGCACATAGTTTCCAATAAATACAATCGGAATCATGATTAAAATAAGCGCTCCAAACGAGAAAATGCCTGTGTATGGATTATTTCGATCAAGGGGCAATAAAATACCCACCACATAAAAGAGAGCCGTTGCATTACACAAGACAGCAGCGCCAATCAACACGATCCAGATCTGATCGGGGAGCGTCAGTGTTGTGATCATAAATAAAACAATTTGGATCACACCAACGAGCAAAAGCCCGAGAAACTTATAAAGAGCCACTTCCCTCGATCTTAGACCGAACGTTTTATACATCCCCAGCATTCGTTTATCATTGCCGAATGAATTAAAAGCTGTTAATCCAGCTAGCGCACATAGGACAAAAAAAGCTTCTCCTTCAAAGCGGAAGGCAAACTGATAACGAACAAATAAAATGACAATAAGGAGGATGAGAAAGTTTAAAATATTTTCTTCATTTCTCACTTGTGACTTTATTTCCTTTACAATGAGTGACCACTTTTTCGAAGAGGAAAATGGCAGTTTGTGCAGAAAGGTTAACGCTTTTTTCTCAGCCATAATTGGCATTAAAGCAAGAGAAATAAATGCGCCTCCCGCAGATAATAAGATGAAGAGGATCAAAATCGCATAATTCACCCCGTCAGGAGACATCCCTTGTGCCGCTAAGAAAAACGGTGCTGTAAAATACATCAAATGATAATCAAACTGTACATATGATTGCTGTATTTGATTGATGTCGAAATGCGTCATTCCATACGCTACAACTAGCGCTAATAAAACAAATATCGCTGCAAATTTTTGCAACGGTAATTTTAATTTTAGTACGAGTAAATAAGTCACGTTGTAAATGAGCTGAAGCAGTGTTAAGACAAAGAGCGATTGCAACAGCACCATCAAAAAGAATGTAAGAATAAAGAAAATACCAATCCCTTGTGCAATAAAATTAGGTAAAAGCAAGATCCCGATGAAAAATAAAACAAGCCCTGTCACGACTGTCACCATCGGAATGAAGTAACCAAGACTTTTTTGAAAGGTAGACAGCGGAAACCAGCTGAGCTGCATAGAAAAACGGTCTTGTTCAGGTGTTCTGACTTTGATCAGCACAAATAACAAGCTTGTAAAAATGGATGCATTGATTGCCATCGACACAACCAACAACCCAAGTGAACGTTCATCTCCATTTAAGAAAGCCTTCATAAAGACACCCGTAAAACTGTATCCGATGATGGCTCCCATTGTGACTGCAAACAAAAAGAATAAGACCACAATGATTCGCTTCGTTTGAGTATCAAAGAGCTTATACATCTCCTGCTGCCACATTTTAAGCATCATTTTAGAAATGATTAATGATTTCATCAAAATGTGCACCCCTATCACTTAACATTGAAGCTTTCAGAAACACCTGTTCCAATGTGCTTGATTGATACTTTTCTTTTAAGGCTGAAACCGTCCCTTCATCCATTTTATTTCCTTTAGAAATAATGGCGATCTTGTGGCACAGCTCTTCCGCTGAAAGCATATCATGCGTTGAAAGCAAGATTGCACCATGGTGCTCGGCATAACGTTTCATTAGTTTCTTTGTGTTTATAACCGCTTCAATATCAAGTCCTCTAAAGGGCTCATCCATGATCACTAATTGACTCTCAAGCATAAAGGCAGCAATCAGCTGTGTCTTTTTTTTCATTCCATGGGAATAGGTTTCAATCGGTCTTGATAAAGCTGATTCCATATCAAACAATTCAATTAGTTGATTTCTTCTTTGAATTGTTTTACATTCATACATAGAAGAAACAAAATCTAAATATTCAGCACCAGTCAATGCTTCAGGGAGCAGCAGATCATCTGGAACATAGGCGACTTGTTTTTTAAAGGATGGATCATCATTTGTGACATCCTTGATATGAATGGTTCCTTCTGTATGCTTAATGATGCCGAGTACACAGTTAATCATCGTTGTTTTACCGGATCCATTTGGTCCAGCCACAGCAACGATTTGATGAGGGGCAATTTTTAAATGAAAATCATTGACAGCAGTCACGTTATTTTTATACGTCTTGGTTAAATTCTCGATCGTAAACATATAACCTCCAAGTGTCTGCATATTCTTTAAAAACAGATCAGGCTAAACCGCCCGCCACAGACGGTTTAGCCCTGGTGTCTTATCTAAGAAGTAAAAAGATGAATCCTAAGTATAGCTACTTACATTCAATTTGGACTTTTAAGCCACTTTCCCACTGAACGGCTCCTGTAAAGCTACCCTTGCCGTTTGCTAAACACCAAACTGCTGCTCCTAGAACAACTGTTGCTCCCAATCCAAGAAGGACAGCAACAAATACTAAGAACCAAGCTTGGTCCATAATAGCAGGTTCCATAGTGGAATAGTCAACTTGCGGCGCTGCATAAGTCATACTTTTCACCTCCCAGCTTATGATGATCGTATCATAGGCGTCACACTCCAAACATCAACAGAAGATCCCATTTTTGACCGAACATATTTTCGTGTAAAATGTGACTTTTTATTCAATTATTCATGTTCAACTGTATAAATTCTCCCTTTTTTACTATTTTTAACTACAACATAAGAACCATCAAACCCATATATTGGCAATAAATCCATCTTTTTTCTGCCTTTTTTCAAATAGTTCATTTTCATCATCTCTTCTATTTAATCTTTCATTTTTTTGAGATAGAAAGAATTCCCCCGATATATCAGATATAAAAGTCCTAATTATATGTCGTTAACACATCAAATACGACATATTAACTGATAATTCCGACAAAAGAGTGAGCATATTTTCCTTCTTCTCTTGTCTCTTAAAATATGTATATACAAGAAAACCTGTTGGGAAAAAAGCCCTTGCCTTCTTCCACAGCACATATCATTTTACTTGCTTCTCTTTCTATAAAAAAAGCAAAGCAGCCCGACAAGTATGACTGCTTTGCTTTCATTTATGAGGAACTTGCAGCAGAGGCTGTATCAGGAAAGTAATTGTTCCCAATAATTTCACCAGCAGGAACGTGTGGTCCTGCATCACCATTTCTTTTAAATGGGAGAAGCGGGAAAACAAGTTCTGCTAAATAATAAGATTCTTCTAAGTGCGGATAACCAGAAAAGATAAATGTATCAATACCTAGAGATTGATATTCTATTATACGTTCTGCTACTGTATGCGGGTCCCCGACGAGCGCTGTCCCTGCCCCTCCTCTAACTAAGCCAATGCCTGCCCAAAGATTAGGGCTAATTTCAAGCTTCTCTTTATTCCCTTGATGTAATTCAACCATTCGTTTTTGCCCTACTGAGTCCATCCCTTGTAAAGTCTTTTGCGCCTCATCAATAGTCTCTTGATCTAAATGACGAATCAGATGTTCCGCTGCCTGCCAAGCTTCATCTTCCGTTTCTCTCACGACCACATGAAGTCGAATACCAAACCTCACCGTTCTTCCTTCCTTTTCAGCCTGCTTTTTCACTTGTGCGATTTTCTCTTTTACTTGTGCAGGCGGCTCGCCCCAAGTTAAATAAACATCTGTATGTTTTGCAGCTGCTTGAATGCCTGCTTCTGATGATCCTCCAAAAAAAACGGGTGGATGTGGTGTTTGAGCTGGTGGAAATAGCAGACGTCCATTTTGTGCTTGCAGATGCTTCCCTTGAAACTGAACATTCTCTCCTTTCAATAATCTCTTCCATATGGTCAAAAATTCTTCTGTTGCCTCATAGCGTTCATCATGAGAAATGAATAGCCCGTCTCCTTCAAGTTCTTCTTTACTTCCTCCCGCTACAACATTGATCAGCAGTCTCCCGCCTGAAAGCCGATCAAATGTGGAGGTCATTCTAGCAGCAACAGACGGCTGCATCAACCCTGGCCGAAGAGCCACAAGAAACTTTAAATGAGTTGTTTCTGCAGCTAAAGCGGCCGCTGTCAGCCATGGATCTTCACAAGATCTACCAGTAGGCAGCAAGACCCCTGTGTACCCAAGCTGATCGGCAGCTTGAGCAATTTGTTTAAAATACGGATAGTCTGCCTGTCTTGCCCCTTTCGATGATCCTAAATAACGCCCATCCCCATGCGTTGGAATAAACCATAGAATATTCATCATATCGCCTCCTATTATTTTCCACCTTGATAACTTGTGCGCCATTTGAGCAGTCGCTTTTCTAACAGCCGTACAAATGAATCAGTCATCTTACCAACTACCGCAAAGATGATAATCCCTACAAACACTTTATCCGTTTGCGAGAATTGTCTTGCATCCATAATCATGTAGCCAACTCCACTACTCGACCCCATCAATTCAGCCACCACTAAACCAAGCCAGGCAATGCCTAATGAAAGCCTCACGCCCAGAAGAATATGAGGAAGGGCAGCAGGTAAAATGAGCTTTGTGATATTTTGATACAGATTAAACTCTAAAGCGCGAGCCACATCGAACAGCTTGTTATCTACACTGCGAATTCCTAGAAAGGTATTGATATAGATCGGAAAAAAAGCCCCAAGTGCAATCAATAAAATTTTCGCTGATTCATCAAAACCAAACCAAAGAATAAATAAAGGAGTCACCGCTAAATGAGGAACTGTTCTCAGCATTTGCAAGGTCGGATCTACATACTGCTCGGTTTTCCTAGAAAAACCGACACACAGACCCATCACAAATCCTAAACCTCCCCCAAGTAAAAACCCGCATATTGCTCTGTAGAGACTGATGTAAAGATGGCCAAACAGCTCACCGGAACGAATCAACTCACGAAAAGATTCCGCAATGACAGTGGGTGAAGGTAGTACAGTAGAAGAAACGATTTGGGAAGCAGCAGCTCCCTGCCAAATCGCAATGAGTAAAGCAGGTAATACAAGTCCTTTTAACATGATGAAGGATGAAGCTTTTCTCCTTTTTTTCTTCATTCGCTCGGTTTTAGTCACAAGGGCTGGGTTAGATGCAGCTTTCATCAATTCTTCTCCTCTTTCAGCATTTTTTCAATAAACGAATTATCTACCACCTGATTGACATCAATCTTCCGCTGAATCGCCTTTGTTTGATATTGAAAATCAGCTGTATGCTGCTGAGCGTTTATGATCTTCTTAGAAATGGGCTCATTGAGCGGCTCTGTATTGTTTAATACTTGTGTCACCACCTTCTGATCTAATTGTTTCAAACGAGCATAAAGTGTAATGGCTTCCTGTTGATGATCTTTCTGCCATTTCACCGCTTTGTCATATACTTTTAAAAATTGCACCACTAGTTCAGGGTACTCATCGGCAAACTTGGTTCTGACAAGTGTGAATCCAGGTGAATATAAATCGGTCGCTTCTCCATTAACCAGTAGCTTTGCTCCCTTTTCTATCGTTTCAAGTGATAAGAACGGCTCCCAGATCGACCAAGCATCAACTGACCCATTTTCAAACGCAGATATTGCCTCATCCGGCTGAAGCTGAATGATCTGGACATCCTTTGCAGATAAACCTGCCTGATCTAATACTTTGTATAAAAAGTCAAAACCACTGCTTCCTTTGGCAACGGCGATTTTTTTCCCTTTTAAATCTTCTACTTTTTGAATCTCACTGTTCTTATTCACTAAAATCCCATTCGCCTTTAACCCATCCTGAGATAAACCAATTTCCTTAAAATCAATACCTGCTGCCTGACCAGCTATAACAGGTGAATTACCAACCTGTGAAAAATCTAATTGATTGGCGGCAAGCCCTTCGAATTGGGGAGGACCACTTTGGAACTCCACCCACTTGACTTTCACACCTTCTTTTTCAAATGATTGCTCAAACCACCCTTTTTCCTTTGCTAAAAGAAGTGGGCTTAGACTTTGCTGAATCCCAATCCGAATCTCTTTCGGCTTGTCTTCTGATCCATTCGCTGCTTGACGACCACACCCAGCTAATACAAGGAGGATACCCAGAAAGAGAACGATCCTTTTTTGCCTTTTCATTCGATTTGACCTCCTTAAATTCCTGAGCCATTCGTCAGTAACAGCTCATCTGTTTTCTCAAATTCTGAAAGCACCTTTTGTCTTAAGCTCTGAAAAGCTGTTGACGTTCTATTCCTCGGGAATGGTAAGTTCACGGGAAGGATTTTATGAATTCGGCCGGGTCTTGCTTGTAACAGCACAATTTCATTGGCTAAATAAATGGATTCGTCAATATCATGAGTGACAAGCACCATCGTTGTTCTATTCTCCTGCCAAATATCCAGCAGCACATCCTGTAAGTGTTTCCGTGTAAATGCATCTAGCGCACCAAAAGGTTCATCAAGCAATAAAATCTCCGGATCACGCAGGAGTGCTCTTGCAATAGCAACACGTTGTGACATCCCGCCTGAAAGCTCATGTGGATAGGCGTGTTCAAAACCTTTTAACCGAACAATGTCAATTAATTCGTCCACTTTGCGGCGAACAGCTGCTTGTTTTAAATTGAAATTGGCAGCGATATTTTCTTCGACCGTCAGCCATGGAAACAAGCGATGCTCTTGAAAGATAAAGCCCTGTTTCATTCCTGGTTCTACCACACGCCTTTCTCCTATCACGATCTGCCCATCATAATCTGTATCAAGGCCTCCAATCATCTTCAGCAATGTACTTTTCCCGCATCCGCTCGGACCAATCACCGTTACGAATTCACCAGGAACGATGGTGAGCCTTACGTTTTCAAGCACTTGAATGGTTTGTTTGTCTTTCCAAAAAGACTTATCCACAATATCAATGGAAATAGTCATTGCAAGTTCACTCCTCTTGTCATCAGATAGATACACAGAAAGGCCCTTATCCCAAAAGAGAGATAAGAGCCTTCGTGTTGTCCGATCAGCTATTCATATTGAGTTGTTAGCACCATCCTAAATCATATTATTCCTATAAATCAACTATATTTTATAAAATAGTTATTTCGACCTTGTATGCTTTTCATCAATACGATCGTAAATGGCTTCTATTCGTTCTTGATTGCTGTAAATCTCATATTTGTTTCGCTCAATCAAAATGTCTAATGTGATATCCAAATGTTTTCTGTATTTTTTTCGTTTTTTCTTTTTCTCCATCTTCAACTTCCCTCCTGATTAAAATAAAAAAAGGCCCTTCACTCATGCTTGAGTGAACGAGCCTTCGGTTGACCGATCAGCGATTCTTGTTGGTATTTTCAGTATGCTTATGTTAATACATACTATTCCGACATGTCAACTATATTTATTGTTTTTTCAGATTTATCTAAAAAATGATTGACCGGGCAATAAACAAGATTTATAGTCTTATTAAATATTTCTTATTAAAGTAGTTGGTTTTATCTAACAAAAGGAGGATACACACATGTCAGAAGAACTTCAATTTCGTTTAGAAACAAAAGCAATACACGCAGGTCAAGAACTGGATTCAGCCACCTATTCAAGAGCTGTACCTATTTACCAAACAAGCTCTTTCGGTTTTAGAGATAGTGAGCATGCGGCGAATTTATTCGGACTTCAGGAACCCGGTAATATTTATTCACGTATTATGAACCCGACAAATGATGTGTTTGAAAAACGGATCGCTGAGCTTGAAGGTGGAATTGGTGCACTTGCTGTCTCCTCAGGACAAGCAGCGACCACTTACTCCATTTTAAACATTGCAGGAGCTGGTGACGAAATCGTATCCTCCAGCAGTCTGTATGGCGGCACATATAATTTATTTGCGCATACCTTGAAAAAGCTTGGAATAACAGTAAAGTTTGTGGATTCCTCAAACCTTGAAGAACTTGAAGCAGCCATTACAGATAAAACAAAAGCAGTGTATGCAGAGAGCATCGGAAATCCAAAAGGCGACATTTTACATATTGAAGCCGTATCAGCCATTGCACACAAGCACCACATCCCTCTAATTGTGGATAACACACTTGCAAGCCCTTATTTGTTAAGACCGATTGAATTTGGCGCAGACATTGTCGTCCATTCAGCGACGAAATTCATCGGCGGCCACGGCACATCCATTGGCGGAGTCATCGTCGACAGCGGTAAGTTTCCTTGGGGTGATAGCGATAAGTTCAAAGGACTGACTGAACCAGACCCAAGCTATCATGGCCTGACGTATACGGAAGCAATTGGCGAAGCGGCTTATATCACAAAAGCACGTGTACAGCTCTTACGTGATCTAGGGGCGGCTTTATCACCATTCAACTCATTTTTACTCTTGCAAGGCTTAGAAACATTGCATCTTCGCCTTGAACGCCACAGTGAAAATGCATTGAAGACAGCACAATTTTTACAAGATCATCCTCTTGTAGAATGGGTCAGCTATCCAGGTCTTGAAGGCCATGAATCCTTTGAGCTGGCTCAAACTTATTTACCAAAAGGACAAGGTGCCATCCTCACATTCGGCATTAAAGGTGGCAAAGACGCAGGAAAAAAACTCATTGATTCGGTTCAGCTTTTCTCACATCTTGCAAACGTAGGCGACTCTAAGTCACTCATCATCCATCCTGCCAGCACAACGCATCAGCAATTAAGTGAAGCAGAGCAAAAAGCCACAGGGGTGACACCAGAACTTATTCGTTTATCTGTTGGAACAGAAGCGATTGAAGATATTCTGGCAGATCTAGAACAGGCGATTTCAAAAAGCCAGTCTTAACCAAACAAAAAAAGCACACGCCTGTGTGCTTTTTCTTATTGACTAGTGATTGATTAATCGAATATCTTGGAAGGGATAAAACACGAATGATGTTGTCCCTTGAATATCACTCTTTGTAAAAAGACCTAAACCGTTGCGACTGTCCATTGAGTTTTGGCGGTTGTCACCCATGACAAAGTACTTTCCTTTAGGGACTGTAAGAGGACCAAAATCAGGTGTCAGCAAGGTGCCATCTGCGGCAGCTTTCTTTTTGTTTGATGCTAAATAAGGCTCTGCCACTTTTTGACCGTTTACATATAGCTGATCATTTTTCATTTCGATTTTATCACCAGGTAAACCAATCAATCGTTTCACATAGTGAGTACTGCGCTCTTCCCCATCAAGAACAATGATTTGTCCGCGTTTATAATCGCCGAAGTAATCGACTGTTTTATTCACAAACACCCGCTCTGTATCATGCAGTGTCGGTTCCATAGAAGTCCCCTTTACAATATACGGTGCGAATAAAAAGTTACGAATGATAAAAACAGCAATAAATGCGATTAAGATGGCTTTAATCCAGCCCCATAATTCTGATTTCTTTTTTTGTGTTTTTGTATTTGTTGTCATAAGCTCCTCCTGAAATCCCCTAGGACAAAATGAGTTATCGCCAGCTGATCGCTGACGCCACGCTTGTTTCTCCCTAAATATAAACATATTTTGCCAACAAATCAAGCTGTAAGAGAGAAAAAGGCAAGCACCTTTCTGTGCTTGCCCAAAACTCAGTTAGTTAGCAGAAGAATCCGCTTCTGTCTCTTTGTTTGTTTTACCATAGAAATAATCAGATGGATTCACTGGTTTAAAATCAGATAGCTTATGGAATCGAAGAAGATCTCTGTACAGTACTTTATCTGACAAGCTTAACTGATTATCAACACGGGCTTTAATCGCTTCTGTCTTTTTGTTTTGTTTCACCACTTTACCCGTTTTTGTATCGTAGACCGTATTATCTACAAGGGTATATTTTGGTGTCACATAATTTCCGTTACGGAATGCAACAGTTTGATCATGCTTCTTAGAGAATAAATCTGTTCCAAAATTCACGTACTCATTTGAATCAATACCTTGTAAGTGAAGAAGCGTTGGCATCACGTCTACTTCACCGCCATACGTATGATTCACGCCGCCTTGTTTCCCAGGGATACGAATCATGAGCGGTACACGCTGATTTTGTGCATTTTGATATGGCGTAATTTCTTTCCCTTGAATCTCACTCATTGCACGGTTATGGTTCTCAGAAATACCGTTATGATCACCATATAATAGAATCACTGAGTCTTTATACAGACCCGATTTTTTCAAGTCCTTAAAGAATTGTTCTAATGACTCATCCAAGTATCTCGCTGTTTGGAAATAATTATCCACTGTTTTATCGCCAGTTGTTGCCTTAGCGATTGTCGCATCTTTCTCATCTAAATTAAATGGATAATGGTTGGTCAATGTCATTAAGTGTGCATAAAATGGCTTTTTCATTGATTCTAACATTGGGATTGATTCTTTAAAGAATGGCTTATCCTTCAGACCCATGTTTACAAGGTTTTCTTCATCCATGTTGTAATAAGATGCATCGAAGAATTGATCAATTCCCATATGTTTATAAATCGTATCACGGTTCCAGAAAGATTTATAATCCCCGTGAAGCACTGCACTCGTATAGCCTGCTTTTTGATCTAAGATGGCAGGAAGTGATTGGAAAGTATTTTCACCTTTTGTCACAAACGCTGCACCCTCTGGTAAGCCAAACATACTATTATCCATCATGAGCTCAGCATCAGAAGTCTTCCCTTGACCAGTCTGGTGGAAGAAGTTATCAAAATACGTAAAATCTTCTTTTCCATGAGCTAGTTTGTTTAAAAATGGCGTCACTTCTTCTCCATTTAACTTGTAGTCAATTAAAAATGACTGGAAGCTTTCTAAATGGATTTTGATGATGTTTTTCCCTTTAGCTTGACCGAAGTATTCTGCATTTGGTTTCGCATAGTGAGAAGTCGTATAGTTCACGACATCCGTTAAATCATCACTGCTCGCATTTGCTACCTGCGTTGCATTTTGTGCGGTTTGCACGCCGTCATAAATCGCATAGTTATAAACACCTAAATATTTCACAATGTACTTATGATCAAATGTTCTCGTCAATAATTCTGGACGATCTTTTTCAGCTAAGTGTAGGTTAACGAAGAACAGTCCAACACCTGTAGCCACAATCAGCAGTGCGAAAGTTTTTTTCATTTGGAACTTCTTCACTTCTGGTCTCCAAATGACAATGGCAATTAAAATGATGATATCTAGGAAGTACAAAAGGTCATGCGGCTTAATACTTGCTAACACACCGCCAGTCATACCTCCCCCAAGATTACCGGCTTGTTTCATTGTCGGGAATGTTAAAAAATCATCAAAGAAACGATAGTACGCTACATTCGCATATAAAAGTGCGGTCATAATAAAGTCAATGACAATTAAAACAATGGCCGATTTACGCCCCTTCAAAAAGAGAGCAAGTCCTAAAAACACGATGGCTGAACTGAATGGATTTAATAAGAGAAGACCCTCTTGAAAAGATCCCTTCACTCCTAAATTAAAGTCCATTTTGTAGGCTGTGTACGATTTTGCCCAAAATAAAAGGACAGCCAAAACAAAAAAGCTATATTTGTTCGCAAATATTTTTTTCATAAAACCTCTTCTTTCTTATTTTCGATCTGATATAAATGAAATCATAAAAAATTTACATTGATTTTGCAAATGTAAATCTTCTGCACCAAGCATTCCGATGCTCTTTTCTCCGCAGGTTACATGTGCTCCTTTAATATAACGAATAAGAAGCATCATAAGTTTCAAAAAAAATACGAGTAAATAAAAGGAAAAATATCCATTTACATTAAATTTACTGCCGCTTCATGTTTGAGAGAATGATGAAGGTTTTGTAAATCACTCAGTACTACTTTACTTTTTTCATCTAATCGTGTCAAAGTAATTATAAAGAAAAGGAAGAATCACCTAGGCTTTTCGACTCACTTAGCCAAATTTATACAAAATCCGAACCGATTTGCTTTTTTATTGTGACTCAACCTCCAGCAATCCATGTATCCTCTCTGTTGCCACAAACCTAAAAAACAGTTTTAAACAAAAAAAGCTTGATTTCCTCTGCCAATGTACGGTGTGATAAAGGTATAGCTCCATCAAATAAATCAAGCTGGGGGACATCCTATGAAATCAAACAAACAAATCAACATATTTGAACAAAGATTCTCAGAAGAAGTGATAGACATCATGGCTGTTACAGGACCTTCTGGAGTCGGCGCAGGAAAAGCAGGAAAAGAAACTCTTTGGACTGCTTCAATCCCACTCATTGCATGGAAGGAAAAAGACCGCATCATAACCGAAAAAGTGAGACTGTGCTGGTTAACAGATGAAAAGGGATTACGAGAAAAACAAGCGCAATTACATAAAGAATCTATCGTCACACTTCAAGTACGTAAAGGTGAAGGTGAATTTATGCTCGTTTCACTTGTTGATACAGATACTGAAGATAAGGAACTTCAAGAAATATTAGAAGAAGCTCAACAACCTATTTTTTACCACGATGACAAGCTGGGTACCTTTGAATTAGTGAAAGGACTAGACTTATTTGAAACAACCATCCAGTGGAGCAATGAGGAGTGCCTTCTTTACTTCAATCTTGAAGAAGAGGAAGAAATGAATGACTCTCTGAAAACGGCTAGACAACTCGTAGAAGAGCAGACAACATGGGATGCCTCCATGAAGTCATATGCAGCAAATCAGCTGATTGAACTAGCAAAAGATTGGCAGGAACAAGACGACTCCGCTGAACATTCAGAAGAGATCACACCGGATCAATTTATCAGCCGCATCTCTCTTGAAAGCCTCCATGCTTATCCAAATGGAGAATTCGAAGCCTACTATCATGACGGAGATTTATTTTGGGGACATGTCATCATTGTCTCTGGCAATATGAATGGAACGTTTCAAGATGCACACATTGCTGGCTAAAGAATGGGGGATGGATAAATGAAGATCAAAGCTTTTGACGAATTAAATCAACTAGGAAAAACACCTATTGTAGCCAAAATAGGCGAGTTTCGCCCTGATCCTTCTAAGTACAGCTGGTTTGCTGGTCATTTTTTCATCCAACGTGATAAAGGGTGGCCGGCAGATCAAGATGGAGCTATGATTCCCATTTTACAAATGTATTTACCCGAAGTACCAGGGGGAATGAACGGCTTTGATGAATGTAAGATGATTCAAATTTTCATCAACAAGAAAAACCTTCCGATCGATATCGCCAAAAACGGTGAGGGCTGGAAACTCATTGAATATTCATCAATGGAAGGATTAGAAATCGCTGAGACCCCTGAAGACGTGAAAGGAATGAAACCTTTCCAGATAGAGTGGCTCGAAGGGGAACAACCGGATTATCCATGCTGGGAGGAAGCTTGGTCATACGTTGACTTATCAGAGGTTAATGAAAGTGAAGAAGCGACAGATCATTTCTTCGAGTATTACTCAAACTACTCGTTCACAAAAATCGGTGGATACGGAGCTTACATCCAATCTCCTCCCCACCAGATGTCAGGAGAATTCATGCTGCAAATCGCCTCAGAAGAAAAACCTCGGTTCATGATTGGTGATAACGGCACGATGTATTTCTATTATGACAAAAACAATAAAGAATGGTTCATGCACTGGGATTGTTTTTAAAACCAACTGTATGGAACCATTCCCCTTTCTAATCGTAATAAACGATATGAAGGGGGCCGGTAATATGGGATTCATTTTAGACATCTTCAATCTTGCTCTGTATATCCCTTTTTTACAGGTAGATGAAGATGATATATCACGAAATGCAGCTCAGCTAAAAAAATACAGCTGGTTTCAAGCGTTATTAAGTGATCAAACGAGCAGAGAGCTGATCATTTATGATCAAGGAGTCCGCCGTGTAATTGGTCAATTTAAGACGAGTAAACTCCATAAGAAGCCATACAACATCAGATGCGAACGAAAGGTACAACAAGCCATACACCGTGCCATGTCAAAACACGGAAAGATCCGCACTTAGCTGTGGCTCTTTCCGTACAAATGTAGTAAATCCTTTTGAAGAAAACAATTGACGCTCGGACAACTCTCCCCGTATATTATGTATAAATCCATCTTTTTTTAGAAAAGGGGGCCTCACATGCGCTTGTTTAAGAACTGGAGAAAAAAGCAGCACAAACAGCCGATTACTTCAGATACGCAAGAAGACAGCATCCCAATTAATTTTTCTGCCCTTCCCTTTGGCACAGACACCGTAGATGATTTTTTGTTCAACTTAGACCTAACCTCCAAACTGATAGATCCATACAAAGAAGCAGACACGAACAAATAGAACCTCAACTTTCGTGAACCCTCATCCAATATTGGATGATTTTTTTATACTTAGAGGAAGGTGTCCCCCCTATGAAGACATATTATTTCGTCAGACACTGTCAAGCAGATGGACAATCCGAGGATGCGTCTTTAACGCCTCAAGGCATCACACAATCGCATGAACTCGCACAGTTTTTTTCCGACATTCAGCTCAACCAGATCATCTCAAGTCCTTATAAACGAGCGATTCAAACCGCTGAGCCCCTTGCTCATGCCAAACAGATAAAGGTACAAATGGATAAGCGTCTCTCTGAACGTAGGTTAAGCAGTCAACCAATGGAAGATTGGTATGAAAAACTAAAGCTCAGTTTTTCGGACTTGCATATGACCTGTGAAGGCGGAGAGTCGAGCCAAGAAGCGATGAATCGTATTGTAGAGGCACTCTATGAACAAATAAACTTAGGAAGAGATCATACTTTATTCGCCACTCATGGCAATATTATGAGCCTGCTTCTAAAACACGCCGATCCTGCAATTGGATTCAAGGAGTGGGAACAACTAAGCAATCCTGATGTCTACATCCTGAAATATTTTAAAGCAGACCATGTAGAAATAGAAAGAATATGGCATAAATAAAAAAGGCAGGGTTGACCCCAGCCTTTTTCTTATGAAAAACAACTATTGATTATAGTAAAATGTCTGTACCCACTCATAGGGCTTCTTACGATCCGCACACCATTTCACAAAGCCTCTTGTCTCCGTCTGCTGAAATTCCTTCCAGTCCGATAAAAGTTGGTTATAGTAGACTGCTAGTTTTTCAACATTGGTTTGAACCTTTTTATCTTCGATCAGTTTCATGACATCTTGAATCCCTTGAATTCGCTCATGATCTTTCTCATAGGTACTTAAATAAAGATCTTCATGTATATGATGAAACGAATACCACAAAGCCGAGAAATAGGTTTCGCAAATTTGAACAATCACTCGCTGCTCTTTGCTGCCTCCCATCTCTAGTGCCTTCAATAAATAGGGCAGCCCTTCCCCCTGATGCACAAACAAGCCTTGCCAGCGATACGGTCTCACATCCATTGGATCAATATTTTCCCACTCTCGAATAACAGGATGGATCACCCCATGTACCAATGGATACACAAGCAAATGATGACCATCCTCAAAACGTTCAATGTAATCAAACAGCCAAACAACAAATGAACGCCGTGCTGTAAATTCGTTCTTATTCATCTCTTCAACAAAAGACTGAAGAACCTTTAACGCATCTTTACGCAGCCCCTGTTCTTTCCTTACACAGTACTGTCTAAAAAGCGGATAATCATGTGATCGCTCATCTTCAATCATAGTCTGTAATATCGTCTTCATTTGCAAAATAACAACTCCGCCTCTTTACATTCATTTTATTGAACTATTATAACCAATTGTAACATCCACATGAAACTAGTAAAAAAATGAGTTGTCCTTTTTCTTTTATAAAACCCTTGGCATCCTCAAATCCATTCTTTTCTGTGTTCATGAATGAATTGTATGTCTTTTTGATAATGTTCAAGGTGCCCGTCATGAATCATTTTTTGAAAGGCTCTATCCCCTTCATTCGCTTTTCGCTTCATGTATTGACATAGACCTTCTAAACGCAGCAACACCATGTCCACATAATCTTCTGGTATTTCCTCACCATAAGCTTCAAAAAACAGTTTGACTCTATACTTTATATGGGCTGCATGCTCTAACGAATGATAATTTACGACCTCCCCTGTTACAGTACGAAAAAACCTACTGAGAGGGACACAAGTATAGAGAGTATATGCAATATCCCAAAGCCTTGGACCAGGGGCGGCTACATCAAAATCAATGATTCCCACTGGCTTTTTATTTTTGAAAATAATATTGTACATCGCAAAATCATTATGGCACACAACCTCTATGTTGTTAGGCGTATTGTCCATTCGTTCCCAATCGTCTGAAATGGGAAAATCACAAACAGCATCATGATACAGTCTAAGCATTTTCGCTATTTCTTTTAAAGCATTGTGAGAGCACATGTATTCTTTTAAGGGATCATGACCGGCCACCCCTTCAATGAAGGACAAGATCTCTCTACCTTTTTCATCAACCCCTAAAAATGTTGGAGCATAGGAGAAATTCTTTTTTTCTAAATGCTTTAGCAGCTTTTGTATATTCATATTGTCTGACTTTCCCTCTCTGCGAACCGTATCTCCCGAACGATATACGTTGGAGACATTTCCACCTGTCAATAACTCTTCATGATCATTTTGTTTTTTCATAAATTCTCCCCCAAACTTGGGTCACAATGATGATGCCAGCTAAAGATGTGCATGTACCCACAAAGGTAATTCACTGTTTTATGTGAATGCGCCAATCCATTCTGTTTCCTTATATGGTTAAATGTATCGTACCAAATGTTGCAAATCATCTAAAGTTTATTCTGTTAAAATTAGTACATGCTCATTCTATTCTAATAGGATTCTATTTTCATCTAAATAACTCATTTAAACCACAAAAAAACGTTTCACCACGAGGGTGAAACGTTAGGTTCACGGTAAAAAACAAAATTATAATAGATACCGGTGGCCGGAGTCGAACCGACACTCCGTGATAAATGAGTCCAAAAAGGCAAGGTATACTCTCTGAAAGTAAAGCAGCCGTTAATGAAATAAGAATTAAAGTTCTTCTTGATATATTGCTGATTTTATCGGCTTTAAAGTCAAAGGAATTTTAAACTCATGAATACTTTCAATATGATGAAAAAAATGATCTATATCGTCATAATCCATTGACCATTCTTCTACTACCTTTAACTTTTTTAACTCGCTTGTTGGTTTAAATAAAAATTCACAGTGCAGTTGTTCCATGTGAGAATAATCATCTTCTTCATAAATTGTAAACTGACGTACAAAATCAAGATGAAATAGTTCCTCTCCTGTAAAATCATAGACACCACACTGAAATAAAATTTCTTTATCTTCTTCGCCCTCAATGGTCTCCTTTGAAAAAGCCTTAAATGTTTCCCAAACCTTATTTATCTCATCGGTATCTTCACCGATGCTATCTTTAAGATAACTTTCAGCATTTTTAACCGTAATCATTACAACACCTCCTATGTACAATTGATCCAATCCATCTTCAATTGTCCTGCCCCTTTAGTTTAATCATAAGGTAACCATCAATAAAGTAAAAGTTAATCTCCTTTGAACACAATTTGAAGTAATTTTTTCGTGTGAAAAATCAGGTAAACAACAAATAAAAAAAGCCCTCCTACAATTTGTAGAAAGACGTTTTAAACGTTAATATTCCTTAATTCTTCTGTAATTGACGATAATAAAGAATATCTTAAACTAGATACCGGTGGCCGGGGTCGAACCGGCACTCCGTGAGGAACACGATTTTGAGTCGTGCGCGTCTGCCAATTCCGCCACACCGGCATGATCATTAAAGAGCGCAACTTATAATAAATAAAAAATGGTGCCGAGGGCCGGACTTGAACCGGCACGGTAGTCACCTACCGCAGGATTTTAAGTCCTGTGTGTCTGCCAATTCCACCACCCCGGCAGTCTTTTCAAAAAAGGCGACACCCGGATTTGAACCGGGGATAAAGGTTTTGCAGACCTCTGCCTTACCACTTGGCTATGCCGCCATAATTGGAGCGGAAGACGGGATTCGAACCCGCGACCCCCACCTTGGCAAGGTGGTGTTCTACCACTGAACTACTTCCGCATATCAACTGGGCTAGCTGGATTCGAACCAACGCATGACGGAGTCAAAGTCCGTTGCCTTACCGCTTGGCTATAGCCCAATAATAAAATGGGGCGATTGATGGGAATCGAACCCACGAGTGCCAGAGCCACAATCTGGTGCGTTAACCACTTCGCCACAACCGCCATAGATGTTATGAATCATATAATTGGCAGGGGCAGTAGGAATCGAACCCACACCGGAGGTTTTGGAGACCTCTGTTCTACCGTTAAACTATGCCCCTATGAAAATAAAAATGGTGGAGGGGGGCGGATTCGAACCGCCGAACCCGGAGGGAGCGGATTTACAGTCCGCCGCGTTTAGCCACTTCGCTACCCCTCCACATTTGAAAAACAGTGCCGGCAAGAGGACTTGAACCCCCAACCTACTGATTACAAGTCAGTTGCTCTACCAATTGAGCTACACCGGCAAATAGTGGTGGCTCGGGACGGAATCGAACCGCCGACACACGGATTTTCAGTCCGTTGCTCTACCAACTGAGCTACCGAGCCAAGTATTCTTTTTGAAAAATGGCGGTCCGGACGGGACTCGAACCCGCGACCTCCTGCGTGACAGGCAGGCATTCTAACCAACTGAACTACCGGACCAATAAAGAGAAATTTGGTTGCGGGGGCAGGATTTGAACCTGCGACCTTCGGGTTATGAGCCCGACGAGCTACCGAACTGCTCCACCCCGCGACGATATAAAAGATATGGTGGAGGATGACGGGCTCGAACCGCCGACCCTCTGCTTGTAAGGCAGATGCTCTCCCAGCTGAGCTAATCCTCCGAATAAAATGCTGGTATGTATTTCTATAAAAATGGTGACCCGTACGGGATTCGAACCCGTGTTACCGCCGTGAAAGGGCGGTGTCTTAACCGCTTGACCAACGGGCCCTTTATTATGTAAATTGTGGCGGAGAGCAAGGGATTCGAACCCTTGAGACGGGGTTACCGCCTACACGATTTCCAATCGTGCTCCTTCGGCCACTCGGACAGCTCTCCAAATTGGCTCCGCAGGTAGGATTCGAACCTACGACCGATCGGTTAACAGCCGATAGCTCTACCACTGAGCTACTGCGGAATGAAGAAAGCCTGGCGATGTCCTACTCTCACAGGGGGAAACCCCCAACTACCATCGGCGCTGAAGAGCTTAACTTCCGTGTTCGGTATGGGAACGGGTGTGACCTCTTCGCCATCATCACCAGACAATTTAGTGACAAAAGATATTATACTATGTATTACAAATAAATCAAGAGATATTTCAAAAAATGTTCTCTCAAAACTAGATAACAATGTTCATGCTTCACATTAGAATATAGGTTAAGTCCTCGATCTATTAGTATCTGTCAGCTCCACGTGTCACCACGCTTCCACCTCAG
>NZ_SEIZ01000007.1:0-156058 GCF_004634445.1 Bacillus sp. 005/A4HT-01/001 | reverse complement strand
CAAAAAAGTTTCAATGCAGGCGATGCTTACTTTCGCTGCCATGAATCTTAAAAAGCTAGCAAACTGGACATGGAAAGGACCATGTCCAGTGTAAAACACATGATGTTTTTATCAAAAAATGTGAAAATCCCACTTTTACTTGAAGTAAAGGTGGGGTTTGTCTACGGTCTGAACCCAATAGATATACATCTATTGGGTTGTTTGTTTTGGCGCAGTCACACGAAGTGATTGATCTTTCCAAACGCTCTTCATATTGGTTTCATCTATTTTTGCAGGCATTAAAATGGTTTTGGTAAAGCTCGAATAGGAGGAAGTCGTGTCTGTTTTGATTTTTTCCTGTACCGATAAGTGTAAATATTGCGCTTTCACTTCTAGTGCGATATCACCTTCGACAAAATGGTCTGGAAATCGAATCTCAATATATACATATTGATCATCTTCTGCCACATCGGTTGTAATGGACGCAAGTGAATGGCTTGTGGTCATCAGCGCCTCCGCACTATTTAAAATGTCGTGAAACGGCGATGATGCAAAAAATTGTTCAATCGCTTCATATAGAATGTCTTCATTTGCTAACAACTCGTGTTTCTTTTCACTTTCATGTTTCATTTGAATCACCTCTCATCTATAGCCTATGCAAAAGGGGCTCAGGCGGTTATCAATTGATGAGAGGAAAAAATTATGATTAAATAGTGTTGAATGAAGCAAGGTGTATGAGCGAGAAGGTTTATACACTGAATAGATCTAGAAGCAAAGCTTGAAGGGAGCAAATGAACATTGCTGAAAAAATTATTCGGTTTCGGAAAAAACCAAGATGATGTAAAGGAAGAAGTCATTTATTCTCCAGTTGATGGAGAGTTAATGGATATGACCGATGTACCAGATCCCGTTTTTTCTCAAAAGATGATGGGAGACGGCGTAGCTGTAAAACCAAAAAACGGCACCATTGTGTCACCAGTAGATGGTGAAATTATTCAACTCTTCCATACAAAACATGCAATTGGGATTCGAACACTCTCGGGGCTTGAGCTTCTGATTCATATCGGACTTGAAACGGTTGGATTAAATGGTGAAGGCTTTGAAGCACACATAAAAGAAGGGGATAAAGTGAAAGCAGGTGATCCTCTCATTACGTGTGATTTAGCGCTGATTGAAGAAAAAGCGGCAAGCACAGTGACACCAATTGTCATCATGAATGGTGATTTAGTAGAACATCTTGACAAAGAACCTAAGGGCTCTGTAGAAAAGCAGACGTCCAAGCTTTTTACAGTGAAAATGAAATAATCCAAAAAAACTACCCTGAGTTGATAGGGTAGTTTTTTGATTGAGTACATTAATCCTCCATTGGAACCCAGCCTTTACTTGCTTCCATGACAGTCCATAAACCCTCTGGAATCATGTACTTGTCTTTTTGACTGCGTTTAATAACGGTTTCAATCTCGTTTTCTCTGCCTTCTTTAATCTTTACTGCCCAATCGGGATCAACAATGACTTCTCTTGCAACAGCGATGAGTGGAATCCCTTGATTGTATGCATTCAGTGCATCCTCAGCTGTAATGACGCTACCGACGCCGATGAGTGGAAGCGTGTCACCACAGCGCTCTTTTAATAACTCCATCCGCGTCTTACTTGTATCAGCACCACGTCTTGCCTTAGCGTCAATCTCCATTAAAGAAATATGCAAGTAATCAAGGTTTTTCGTCTTAAGTACGTCCACTAAAGTAAATGTTTCTGTCATGGTTAAACCAGGTGTTTCTGGTTCTTCAGGTGATAATCGATACCCAAAGATAAATGGTTTTGTTACATGCTCTTTGATTGCTTCTTTCACCGCATCTACAACTGCAATTGGAAATGCGAGACGTTTTTCTTCGCTTCCGCCCCATTGATCTGTACGCTGATTACTATGCGGGGAGTAGAATTGCTGTAATAAATATCCGTTCGCTCCATGGATTTCGATCCCATCAAATCCTGCTTGGATTGCGCGCCTTGCTGCTTCTTTAAATGAGTCGATGATGTGAGGTATTTCTTCTTCTGTCAAAGCTCTCGCAATTTGTTTTCCATCTTTAAATACATCACTTGGCGCAACGACATCACCGTTTGGGACTAAATGAGGGAGAGCCTGAGAGCCGCCATGATGAATTTGCATAATGGCTTTTGTTCCTTTCGCTTGAATCGCAGAAGCAAGCTTTTGAAGGCCAGGTATATCTTCATCCCTTGCAATAGAAGGCTGCCCTTCAAACGCCTTACCATCTGGCGTTACGTTTGCACATGCGGTGATGACCATGCCCATTTCGCTTGATCTAGCGGTAATAAAATCAATTTCTTCCTTTGAGATCGTGCCATCCTCATGAGAACCGAAGTGTGTCATTGGTGCAACGACTAAACGGCCATCAATGGAGGCACCCCCTGGGAATGTAAAAGGTTCAAATAAAGGCTTAAATTCGTTTTTCAATCTGATCATCTTCTTCCTTGATAAAATCATTTCACTATAGAAGTGTAATAGATATTGTTACAACACATCAAAATATTTGCTCACAAGCGGTGCATCAAAAAATTGCCGCCTAGTCATGCAAACAAATATTCGGTACACTAGAATGAGAGGTGGATACCAGATGAAGAAGAAAACAATGAACGAACTCATAGAAGATTTAAAAAAAGATGAACAGATTGAGCATTGGCATGAAATTGAAGCGAAGCCTGCACTGACTTCTTCAATTCCTGAAAGAGTAAATGACAGGCTCAAAGTGGCGCTTGAAAAAAGAGGTGTGAGCGAACTGTACATTCATCAAAAGGAAGCCTTTGAACGTGTGATGGATGGTGAGAATGTGGTGACTGTGACACCTACAGCTTCAGGTAAAACGCTTTGCTACAATCTGCCAGTTCTTCAGTCGATCGCAGAAGATCAGACAAGCCGCTCCCTCTATTTATTTCCAACAAAAGCACTTGCGCAAGATCAAAAAAGTGAATTAAACGAAATCATTCATGAGATGGATGTTCCAATTCACAGTGAAACCTATGACGGGGACACCTCCCCAGCGATTCGCCAGCGCGTCAGACAGGCAGGACATATTGTCATCACAAATCCAGATATGCTGCACTCAGCGATTTTGCCTCATCATACGAAATGGGTCAGTTTATTTGAGAACTTAAAGTATATTGTCATTGATGAACTTCATACATACCGAGGCGTGTTTGGCAGTCATGTCGCCAATGTCATTCGTAGACTAAAGCGAATTTGTGCATTTTACGGAAGTGACCCGACCTTTATTTGTACATCAGCGACCATAGCGAATCCGAAAGAGCTTGCAGAGCAGCTGACCGGAAGCAAGGTGCATCTCATTGAACGCAACGGAGCACCTAGCGGTAAAAAGAATTTTGTCTTTTACAACCCGCCAGTCGTCAATAAGCCATTAAACATTAGACAAAGTGCGGCCACTGTTGTGAATCAGCTCGCTAAAACATTTTTAAAAGAAAAAATTCAAACGATTGTTTTTGCTAGAAGTAGGGTAAGAGTTGAAGTCATCCTAAGCCATATTCAAGAACTAGTGAAAAAAGAAATTGGTCCTAAATCGATCCGTGGTTATCGCGGGGGCTATTTGCCGAAAGAGCGGCGTATGATTGAAAAAGGCTTAAGGGAAGGAGACATTCTCGGTGTTGTCAGCACAAACGCACTAGAATTAGGAGTAGATATTGGACAGCTAAAAGTCTGTATCATGACCGGATATCCTGGCAGTGTAGCGAGTACATGGCAGCAGGCTGGACGAGCTGGAAGGCGTCATGAGGAAGCACTCATTATCATGGTCGCAAGCTCATCGCCACTTGACCAATATATTGTCAGACACCCTGAATACTTCTTTAACAGACCACCTGAATCGGCAAGAATCAATCCTGAGAACCTTATCATCTTAGTCGATCATCTAAAATGTGCGTCCTACGAGCTACCGTTTCGAGAAGATGAACAGTTTGGCAGTATGGAAGTAGAAGAAATCTTGCAATACTTACATGAAGAAGGGGTTCTTCATTTCAGCGGGAACCGTTATTATTGGTCAGATCAATCGTTCCCGGCTCATGGCATCAGTCTGAGATCTGCAAGTCAGGAAAATGTCGTCATTGTCGATCAATCCGATGTAGCGAACGTTCGAATTATTGGGGAGATGGATCGATTCAGTGCGATGACCTTACTTCATGATGAAGCGATTTATTTACATGAAGGGGTTCAGTATCAAGTGGAAAAGCTAGATTATGAGCATCTTAAGGCTTATGTGAAACAAGTCGATGTAGAATACTATACAGATGCGAATTTAGCAGTTCAGCTCAAGGTGCTTGAAATTGATCAGACAACAGAGAAGGAAGCGGTATCTGTTCACTACGGTGATGTGACCGTCAATGCAATGCCGACCATTTTCAAAAAAATTCGATTATCAACTGGGGAAAATATCGGTTCCGGCCCGATTCACTTACCTGAAGAAGAGATTCATACGAGTGCTGCTTGGTTTGAATTACATGAAGCAGAGCGGACATTTGAAGAAAAAACACTTGAACAGCTCTTGCTCGGTATTGCCAATGTTCTTCAGCATATTGTTCCGGCGTTTGTCATGTGTGACCGTTCAGACATTCATGTCATTTCTCAAATAAAGGCAGCCCATACGGGGAAACCGACCGTATTTTTATATGATCATTACCCAGGTGGAATCGGTTTAAGTAAAGAGGTCCAGGCTCGCTTTGATGAAATTGCCCGTGCAGCCACTCAGCTGATTGAGCGATGCAGCTGCGAGAACGGCTGTCCATCTTGTATTGGCATGGAAATGAAAGAGATCGATGGAAAAATCAGGATCATTCAATTGATGGCAGGATTTTAAGGGAAGGGGGAATAGATGTACTCATGTCATTAAAAGGAAAATTAAACAGAATGAAAAAACACCTGTCGCACAATCAGTCAGATGAAAAGCGTGTGGCAGTAAAAGAGGGACAAACGCACACTGTGACGGCTGAAACCATTCCATTTCTAAAAGAGTGGGGGGAATTAGGTGCAGCTCCTTACTACTTTGAAGACTCTTTCTGCCTCATTCGGGAAGTGACCTATCCACTTGACCATCAGCATGGGCGATATTCATTTGCAGAACTGCCGGAGATGGTGAGTGCATGGAACAAAAGTGAGATTCAGCATTCTCTTTCTGCAAAAGGCTTCAAGCCTCACGAGCTATTTTTCTTCGATACAGAAACAACAGGACTGTCTGGCGGAACGGGAAATATGATTTTTCTGCTTGGGCATGCGAGAGTTTATTCAGATAAAGTAGTGGTAAAACAACATCTGCTCACGAATCCAGGAAATGAAGCGGCACTTTACAATAGCTTTCTTAGTGAGGTGGATGTCGAATCACTTGTGACATATAATGGAAAATCATTTGACTGGCCTCAAGTCAAAACGAGGCATACATTATTACGCGATCAAATACCTGCTCTACCTGAATTTGGTCATTTTGACCTTCTGCATGGGTCAAGGAGATTGTGGAAACATAAATATGAGCGTATGGCTCTTTCGGTTGTAGAAAAAGAGGAACTGCACGTCAATCGGGAGGGAGATACACCGGGGTTCCTCGCACCAATGATCTATTTTCACTTTTTAAAGGAACAAAACCCGAAACTGATTGAAGGAATTTTGACTCACAATGAACTTGATGTCTTATCGTTAATCAGTCTCTACATTCATTTGTCTAAAAAAATCTTATCTAAAGATGCGGTGAAGGAAGACGATGAGAAATATGCATTAGCTAAGTGGCATCTTGCTCACCGTGATGTGCAGGAAGCAACAAAGCACCTGCAAGAATTAACGGGAGCAGCGTTTGAGCATGCGGATCAAGCAGCTTATGATCTATCATTACAGTACAAGCGATTAAAACAGTGGGATGAAGCGGCATGTATATGGAGGCGTCTATTTGAATCAAGTGATGTTCATGTAAGATTAAAAGCGGGTGTAGAGCTTGCAAAGTATGAAGAACACCTTCAAAAAGATCCAAAAGCAGCCCTTTCCATTACCCAAACATTGTTATCACAATCGTCTTTAAGTGAACGAGACATTGTGGAACTTGACAAGCGAGAAAAGCGGCTCTTAAGAAAAGCTGGGCAATGAAATTATTGCCTGGGAAAGCGCAAAAAATGACAACGTTCGGCTCTCGGTCGAAAATAAAAATTGTTTAGCACTTTTATTGTAGAAAAGTCACGAATCCTGTAAAATAACGTTAGATATTGAATGAGGAGCGTAGAGCATGTATAAGGGTCTTTTCTACTTGTTTTTTCTTGTTGTCATATTGGTCGCTTTTGTTTTTTCAAACTATAAAGATGTTTTTCTTGCAAACTTTTAAAATAGGTTAATGCATTAGTACATGTACACCTCTTGATTCATACATTGTTAATGTAAGAAAATCAAGGAGAGGGGAATGCTACATGTACCATCATCATCATTGCAATCCAAATGTTACACAGCCAATTGTACATCCAACGAATCACTGCTGTACGCACAGTGAGTCAACTACAATTGTGCCACACATCCACCCGCAGCATGTAACAAATGTTCATCACCAAAATTTCCAACATGTTCACTACTTCCCGCATACGTTTTCTCAGGTGGACCCGGCAACACATCAACACTTTAACTGCGGTGGACCTTGCTGTAACAGATAAAGTGAAATGGGACTTTTATAAGTCCCTTTTTTTAAAAGCAGGTGAAAAAATGAAAATTATTGCTGTCACAGGGTACAAGCCATTTGAGCTTGGGATCTTCAAACAAGACGAGCCTGCACTTCAATACATAAAAGCGGAACTTCGGAAAAGGCTGGCGGCACTCATTGAAGACGGGCTGGAATGGGTGCTCATTTCAGGTCAGCTAGGTGCAGAAATATGGACAGCTGAAGTGGTCTTTGAGCTTCAAGAGGAGTACCCAGATTTAAAACTTGCTGTCATTACACCATTTTATGAACAGGAAGAGCGCTGGAATGAACAAAATAAAGAGCTGTATGAAGGCGTTCTTGCACAAGCTGATTTTGTAGAAAGTGTCACGCATAGACCGTATGAAAGTCCGGCACAATTTAAACAAAAGAACCGCTTTTTTATTGAAAAAACGGACGGCCTTCTCGTCTTATATGATCCCGAGCATGAAGGCTCGCCAAAATATATGATCAAAGAAGCTGAAACCTATACCGACTACCCAATTATGTATATCACTATGGATGATTTAAGAGCACAGGTTGAGGCGGAAGATCCGTTTTTTGACTAAAAGCAAGAGAAAATTTGACAACGTCACGTATTTCTGAAAAAATATACTATGAATTCACGATATGAGGTGAAAAAGATGCTTGCTGATAAAGTAAAGCTTTCTGCGAAAGAAATTTTAGAAAAAGAATTTAAAACAGGTGTCCGAGGGTATAAACAAGAAGAAGTCGATAAATTTCTAGATATGGTTATTAAAGACTATGAGACATTCCATCAAGAAATTGAAAAACTCCAACAAGAAAACCTTCACTTGTCAAAACAGCTTGAAGAAGCGGTTGAGCAAGGGAAAAGACAGCCTGCACAGTCCAATACAACAAACTTCGATATTTTAAAAAGACTATCTAATCTTGAGAAACACGTTTTCGGTAGCAAACTTTATGATTGAGTAATACCAAAAAAGCTTGTGTCAGATGACATTGTCGTTTATAATAACGCATGTTGATTAACGTTCGGGTAATCGCTGTAATGCTTTGACATTGCAGAGGAAAGTCCATGCTCGCACGGTGCTGAGATGCCCGTAGTGTTCGTGCCTGGCGAAAAAATAAGCCAGGGCAGCCTGGGAAAGGCTGACGGCAGGAAAAATGCCTACGTCCTTTTAGGATAGGGCAAAGTATCCTTGAAAGTGCCACAGTGACGAAGTCTCACTAGAAATGGTGAGAGTGGAACGCGGTAAACCCCTCGAGCGAGAAACCCAAACTTGGTAGGGGAACTTTCTCAAAGGAACCAAACGGAGAGAAGGACAGAGAATTCTGTAGATAGATGATTACCACCTGAGTACGAGGCTTTTGCCGTTTGCAGTACGATGGAACAAAACATGGCTTACAGAACGTTATATCCGTTATCATAAACATGATGAAATCAAAGCTCTCCTATTTCTACATATGGAGAGCTTTTATCTTGATTACAGAATAGAACGAGAAAACAGGTGATAAACAAATGAAAACCTATACACTCATCGCAACAGCTCCAATGGGAATTGAAGCGATTGTTGCAAAAGAAGTAAGAGACCTCGGGTATGAGTGCACTGTAGATAATGGAAAAGTCATTTTTCAAGGAGATGCACTTGCCATCTGCCGTGCGAATCTATGGCTGCGTACAGCAGATCGGATCAAGGTCCAAGTTGCTGAATTTTCGGCCAGGACATTTGACGAGCTTTTTGAGCAGACAAAAGCCATTGACTGGGCCGCTTTTTTACCGAAAAATAGTACATTCCCTGTCATTGGTAAATCTGTTAAATCTCAGCTTGCCAGTGTGCCGGATTGTCAGCGCATCGTCAAAAAGGCTATCGCGCAAAAACTTAGATCATCTTACAACATACAGTCTGAATGGCTAGAAGAGACAGGCCCTGAATACAAAATCGAGGTAGCGCTTTTAAAAGATAAAGTATTGCTGACGCTTGATACGTCTGGTGTGGGTCTTCATAAACGTGGATACCGTGCAGATCAAGGAGGCGCGCCGATTAAAGAAACCCTTGCAGCGGCGCTTGTCTTATTAACGAACTGGACACCTGACCGTCCGTTTGTCGATCCTTTTTGCGGATCAGGAACAATTGCTATTGAAGCAGCGATGATTGGACAAAACATTGCCCCTGGATTTAATCGTGAGTTCGCATCTGAATCATGGGAATGGATCGGTGAGGACGTTTGGAACAAAGCACGCCTTGAAGTAGAAGAAAAGGCGAACTATGATCAGCCGCTTCACATTATCGCGAGCGATATCGATCATCGTATGGTAGAGATTGCGAAACTGAACGCAGAAGAAGCTGGACTTAGTGAACTGATTCAATTTAAGCAAATGCAAGTGAAGGACTTTCAAACAAAAGAAGAGTATGGTGTAATTGTCGGAAATCCGCCTTACGGTGAACGTCTCAGCGATAAGCCAGCTGTGGAAAAAATGTATCAAGGCATGGGCGAAGCATTGAAAAACCTAGATACGTGGTCCATTTACATTTTAACGTCACATGAAAAATTCGAAGAGTGTTTCGGAAGAAAAGCGACGAAAAAGAGAAAACTGTTTAATGGATTTATTAAAACAGATTATTATCAATACTGGGGAAAACGCCGACCTAGAAGAGAAACAACTGAATCATAACAAATGTCCACACCACGAGACGGTGTGGATTTTTTATGCTAAAAAGGTATAAGTCTTCTCGGGACGGAATAAACTGAACTTGATTTTAAAAAAAGAGGTGTCTTCATGATTCATTATGATCAATTTCAGTTAATTCAAAAAGCACTCGCTTCAACAGCCCGAGAAATAGAGGGGATTGAAACAGGACAATCTGCTAAACTTACGGCAGCCATCGAGAACTTAGCAATGGCTCAAAACTACATAGACCATTCAGAGCACGCATTTTTAATGAAGGAAAGCTACCAGCATCGCCTGCGCTCTTAAAAAAAGATTGTCATACCCCAGCATAAATGTTACTATTGAATGTCTGAATGATTCAAAAGTTGGGGGTTGGAGCAGGTGACAGCATCTCGTTTGCCTTTTTCATTAACAAAAGAACATAATTTTTACGAAGAACTGGGCAACTGGATTGGTGATGTGTTTTATGACATCTTGCCAGAAAAGGGCTTTGATCTTCGAGATGAACAAATATTCATGGCTTTTCAGTTAGAAAGAGCCTTTAAAGAAAAAAGTGTGATGTTTGCCGAAGCTGGGGTAGGCACAGGCAAAACAATCGTTTACCTTTTATTTGCGGTCACATATGCAAGATATACAGGGAAACCTGCGATCATTGCATGTGCAGACGAAACGTTAATTGAACAGCTGGTCAAACAAGAAGGTGATATCTATAAAATTGCCAATCACCTTGATATTCAAATAGATGCGAGATTAAGTAAATCGCATGATCAATATTTGTGCTTAAAGAAACTAGAGAAAACGATGCAACGTGAAGATGATGAGAAGTGGCTCGACATTTATGAATCGCTTCCTTCATTTGTTCATGAATCTCATGGGATGCAGACATTTTATCCGTATGGTGATCGAAAAGAGTATCCAGAATTAACAAATGATGAGTGGTCAAGAATTGGTTATGACTCTTTTCAGGACTGCTTAACGTGCGACATGCGGCACCGCTGTGGCTTGAATTTATCAAGAGACCATTACCGAAAAGCCACAGACCTCATCATTTGTTCTCATGACTTTTACATGGAGCATGTATGGACAAAGGAGTCACGTAAACGTGAAGGACAGCTGCCGCTCCTTCCTGAGCATAGCTCTGTTGTATTTGATGAAGGACATCTTCTTGAGTTTGCAGCACAAAAAGCGCTAACATACCGAGTGAAGCAATCAACACTTGAGACGTTTTTGGAGCGTCTTTTGCAAAATGATATTCGTGAAGAGTTTGCAGAACTTGTTGAAGATGCACTTGCAACAAACGATCAGTTCTTTTACCTCTTAAAAACGAATGCCAAAGAAATCAAAGGATCACACCGTCTTGAAATTGGTCGTGTAGATGAGGTGAAGCGTTCAGCAAGTGAATTATGTGATTTGCTTGAGAAGATTGGAGAAGCGCTCGTATTTGAATCAGAGATGTACACAATTGATCAATATGAATTGTCTGTTGTGGAAGAGTACATTGAACAGATGGCGTATTCTCTGTCGCTTTATCAGAAAAATGCCATTAGCTGGCTGGAGAAGCAGGAATTAGATACAACCTTTGTCGTCATGCCAAAAACGGTAGCAGAGGTGCTTGGTGAAAAGGTATTTTCACAAAAAATCCCTTATATTTTCTCATCTGCTACGTTGTCTGAAAATCAATCATTTGATTATTTAGCTGAAAGCCTTGGGATCAAAGATTATTTATCCATGAGTGTGGCTTCGCCGTATGATTATGAGGAGCAAATGCAAATGTATTTCCACGGAATTCAGCAGCCAATGACAGAGTCAGATGTAAAAGGTCAGCACGTGCTGGCTCAGGTAAAAGAAAATGGCGGTCGATCTCTTATTTTATTCCCTTCATTTGATGAACTGCATGTATTTAGAAAGCAGCTCGATGCATCAAATGAACCACTGCCTTTCCATGTGTATTTTGAAGGAGACGAGGAGATCAGTACCATTGTTCAAAAGTTCCAAGCAGATGAAACATCTGTGTTATGTTCCGTTCACCTGTGGGAAGGGCTGGATATTCCAGGACAGTCTCTAACAAATGTGGTCATTTGGGGACTTCCATATCCACCGCATGACCCAGTATTTGAAGCAAAACGGAATGAAGCGAAAGATGCATTTACTGAAGTGGACCTTCCGTACATGCTGCTTCGTCTAAGGCAGGGCATTGGGAGACTGATTCGGACAAGCCAAGATGCTGGCAGCATTCATATTTACTTTGGCAGTCAGAAAGATATTGAGCTACAAAGTAAAATTGAATCCGTTCTTCCAGTGAGGCCAGTGATCTCTTAATAATAGAAAATGATTCAACAAAAGGAGGATACGAGCAGCGTATCCTCCTTTTTCATTGACAAAAGAACATTTATTGAAGTAGCCTTGAAACGTACATACATATTTTATTGATTGGGGGAACGAACGCATGAGTCTTGAATCAAAAGAGAAAGCGTTTTATCAATTACTAGGAAAAATCGCCCATTATACAGAGGCGCTTCATTTACTTTATTGGGACTCTCGAACACAAGCGCCTAAAAAAAGCGCTGATTTCAGAGCAGAAACCATCGGTCAATTATCCAGCGATATCTTTAATATGAAGACTTCTGATGAAATGAAAGATCTTCTTGTTGCTTTAAATAAAGAAAAAAAAGAGCTGTCAAAAGACACACAGAAGGCACTCGAATTATCGCAAAAAGAATATGATGAAAACAGTAAAATTCCAAAAGAAGAATTTAAAGAATACTCCATTCTACAATCAAAAGCAGAACATGTTTGGGTAGAAGCAAGGGAGAAATCAGATTTTTCACTCTTTGCGCCCTATTTAAAACAGCTGATTGATTTTAACAAGCGTTTCATTCAATACTGGGGCGTGAAAAAAACGCCATATGATGTGCTGCTCAATAATTATGAGCCGGATATGACGGTTGAACAACTCGATCAAAAATTTGGCGCACTTCGAGACGCCATCGTTCCTCTCGTGAAAAAAATTGAAGCTTCGCCAAATAAACCAGATACATCATTTTTATCGAAAAGCTTCCCGATCGACAAACAAAAAGAGCTGAGTCTCTTTTTCTTAAAAGAGTTAGGGTATGACTTTGACGCAGGACGACTTGATACAACGGTTCATCCATTTGCTGTGACATTAAGCAGAGGGGATGTACGTGTGACAACGCGTTATGATGAGCACGATTTTCGCATGGCGATCTTTGGCACCATTCATGAATGCGGCCATGCCATTTATGAACAAAATATTGATGAGGCACTGAGCGGAACGCTCTTATGTGACGGCACATCAATGGGTATTCATGAATCACAGTCTCTTTTCTTTGAGAACTTTATCGGCAGACATGAAGATTTCTGGAAAACGTATTATCAAAAGCTACAAGAGGCATCTCCTGAACAATTTAAAGATGTCACTTTAGAAGAATTTGTGCATGCGGTGAACGAATCGAAGCCGACTTACATTCGAATTGAAGCAGATGAACTCACGTATCCACTTCACATTATTATTCGCTATGAAATTGAAAAAGCCATTTTCAATGAAGAAGTAGCCGTTGAAGATCTGCCAGCGTTATGGAATGAAAAATATAAAGCATATCTTGGCATTACGCCGCCTAACGATGCGCTTGGTATTTTGCAGGATGTTCACTGGTCTGATGGTAGTTTTGGTTATTTCCCTTCATATGCACTTGGTTATATGTATGCGGCGCAATTAAAGCAGCAAATGATCAAAGATTTACCGAATTTTGATGAACTGATTCAAAATGGGTCTTTTGCACCGATAAAAGAATGGCTAACTGAACATGTCCATCAGCATGGAAAACGGAAAAAGCCATCTGAAATCATTCAAGACGCAACTGGTGAAGAATTAAATGTTCAATACTTAATTGATTATTTAACAGATAAGTACACGAAACTATATTTATCATAAATGAAAGGCACCCTTTGATCAGAAGGGTGCTTCAGCGTGTAGACAAACCCTCGCATTCGTTGTCAGTCCTGCGTGCTGGTGCTCACGAATGTTAAATTCGCTCTGCTCCGGTGCTCGCCCTTCCTAGACTGCAAAGGTTTTCTATCACGCTGAAAAGAAGACAAAGGGCTAAAATAAAGTTCATTTTAGCCCTTTGTCAACAATCTGAGGCACCCTTTAATCAGAAGGGTGCTTTTTTGCTGGTTGAATATTCTAAAAACGAACGTTTAAAGCTTAATGATTATTTAAGTTCGGTATTTTTCTAGAAAAGTGCTTTCCAAGCGTCTGAAATCTTGTTATAATTTGAACACTATGAAACACTCATATAATCGCGTGATGAAGGCACGCAAGTTTCTACCGGACACCGATACCGTCCGACTATGAGTGAGCAAAATGAAACAGCTTTTGTATGAGCTGAAGATCCTGTGGATCGTTTTCGCATTGCTTGCTCCTTAATGGACAGCAATGCTTTTTTTATGCAAAAAAATGAAAGTTGCTAATATGCTGGGAGGAAGAATGATGGAATTGTTACGTCAAAAGATCGAGAACGAAGGAATCGTTCTGTCAAATCAAGTGCTAAAGGTAGATGCTTTTTTAAATCATCAAATTGATCCTGTGTTGATGCATGAGATCGGTCAAGAGTTTGCTAGATTATTTAAGCATGATGGGATTACTAAAATTATCACGATCGAATCTTCTGGTATTGCACCTGCTGTCATGGCTGGACTTGCCCTTCATGTGCCAGTTGTTTTTGCCCGAAAGCGGCAATCACTGACTTTAACGGATAACCTTTTGACAGCAAGTGTGTATTCTTTTACCAAAAAAGTAGAAAGTACGATCGCTGTCTCTAACACTCACCTTAGTGAGGATGATTGTGTGTTAATTATCGATGACTTTTTAGCAAATGGAGAAGCCGCTAAGGGACTAGCTGCAATCGCAAAGCAAGCGAAAGCAAAAGTAGCTGGTTTTGGAATTGTTATCGAGAAATCATTCCAGCCTGGAAGAAAAGAACTTGTGCAAATGGGCTATAGAGTCGAGTCACTCGCACGTATCGAATCGCTCGAGGAAGGAAAAGTCACGTTTGTACGCGAGGTACAATCATGAGTGCCGCTAAAAAAGCCAAAACCCTTTCGCTAGGGATACAGCATGTACTGGCGATGTATGCAGGTGCGGTTCTTGTCCCGCTCATTGTTGGAGATGCGCTTGGGCTCACGCCAGCCCAGCTGACGTACTTAATTTCGGCGGATATTTTCATGTGCGGTGCCGCCACACTGCTTCAAGTATGGAAAAACCGCTTTTTTGGCATCGGTTTGCCTGTTGTACTAGGCTGTACATTTACTGCGGTATCTCCTATGATTGCGATTGGCTCTAAATATGGAATTTCGTCTATATATGGAAGTATTATCGCCGCAGGGTGTATTGTCATTGCTCTTTCATTTTTCTTTGGGAAGCTTGTGAAATTCTTCCCGCCCGTTGTCACAGGTTCCGTCGTCACGATCATTGGAATTACCTTAATTCCGGTCGCCATGAACAATATGGCAGGTGGTGAAGGAAGTGCAGACTATGGTTCTTTTGAGAATCTTGGACTTGCTTTTCTTGTATTGTTTATCATTGTCCTTCTCTATCGATTTACAAAGGGATTCATGAAAGCCATTGCCATCTTAATCGGCATTCTACTCGGAACAGCAGTTGCTGCTTTCTTAGGGAAGGTGGAGACAGCAGAAGTGGCGAATGCACAAGTTTTCCGCATCATTGAGCCTTTTTACTTTGGGTTGCCTACTTTTGAATTTGCACCAATCATGACAATGACATTAGTTGCCATTGTGTCATTAGTCGAATCAACGGGTGTATACTTTGCGCTCGGAGATTTAACGAATCGTTCATTAAAAGAGAAGGATTTAGCAAAGGGATATCGTGCAGAGGGAATTGCCGTCTTATTAGGCGGTATCTTCAACGCTTTTCCATACACAGCCTACTCCCAAAACGTTGGATTGATCCAGTTAACAGGTGTGAAGAAAAATCAGGTCATTGTGGTGACAGGGGTATTATTAATGGTATTTGGCCTTTTTCCTAAAATCGCTGCATTTACAACGATTATTCCAAAGTCCGTTCTAGGCGGTGCAATGGTCGCCATGTTTGGGATGGTCATTGCGTACGGGATTAAAATGCTCTCACGCGTCGATTTTGCAAAACAAGAAAACTTGCTCATTGTCGCATGCTCAGTTGGCATCGGGCTAGGAGTAACGGTTGTACCGCAAATGTTTGAGCATTTGCCAGAATCGATTAAATTGTTAACAAGTAACGGAATTGTCGCCGGAAGCTTTACCGCTATTTTGCTTCATATTATTTATCACATGATTCCTTTTAAAAAAGAAACAGAGCAGGAGCTAATGGAAGAACCTAAGCAATCTGTTATGTAATCACTTCTCTTGGAGAGGTGTTCAGATTGTTGACAAAGGGCTAAAATGATCTTTATTTTAGCCCTTTGTCTTCTTTTCAGCTTGATAAAAAACATTTGAAGCTCTAGGAAGGGGCGTGTAAGGGTTTGTCTACACGCTGAAAGCCCGCATCTTTTGGATACGGGTTTATTGTGATTAGCGCTATTAATGTTGTACCGGCGGCATTGTTTCGTTAATGACTGCAAATGTATAGCCACTTGCTTTTAGTTGTGTAATCAGGCTATCTAAATAGTTCGTGGTAGAGGGTTGATCATGCATTAAAATAACTTTTGGTTCCCATGGTTTATTTTTCTCAAACATTTGCAGTTGATTCAATACCTCTTGAACATATTGTGAGTTTTTATATCTCCAGTCAAGGCTATCAATCGTCCAATCCCAGTAAATAAAGCCATATTGGTTTAAGCGTACTTTTTGATCATATGTTAAATTTGGAACACTGCCATAAGGTGTTCTCACAAGACGGGTGTAAACGCCTGTAACAGAAGCAAGAATGTGCTGAGCTTCTCTCATTTCATTTGCGGGAGACTCACTGTTTTGATAAAAGCGGTTTATATCATGCGTCATGCCATGAAGCCCTAATTGATGTCCTTCTTGATAAAGTCTTTTCACAGCTGCTTGGTGAGCTTGGATTTGCGGTCCAAGCATGAAGAATGTCGCCTTCACTTGATGTGCTTTTAAGACATTTAACAGCTGATTTGATGTAGCAGAAGGGCCATCATCAAATGTTAAAAAGACCGTTTTATTCGTTGTCTGTTGGTTTGGATTGGTCTTAAATTGTTGATCCAATGTTCTTGTAGAATGATCTTTTGCTTTCAGACTGATACTTGTGTCTCGGAAGTCACTGCTAGTAACAATTGTTGCTTGCCCATTTGTCGCCTGCAAATGGGGTTTAGACATATCCCAGATAAAAAAGAGAAACAGTGTAAGAAGCACTAAACCAATTATCTTCGAGAGAAATATCGTGTTGTAGGGTGTTTGTTTTTTGGACACCTTTTTCATGACAATCACTCCAGTCAATTAAATTTTGTGCCGAATCATGTAGTAGATTCTGTCTTTTTTCACTGTTTTTCATGGTGTTCATATTGATTAAGTATACAGGAAAAAAAACCTTTTCATATATAATCATCAAATAAATTTGCATTTTATGGTTATTTATTTGTGTTGATCAGAAAAAAAGGTGATCCATTCATGTTTAAATGAAATAATTCTGAATAATGATCGAAACGTTGATATTTATACGCTAAGATAGCAACAGATTTAACCATTAATGCGAAGTGAAAGGAGATTCCGTATGAAAGTGTTGTAAAATGACGATTTCATTGAAAAAAGGATGCTCATGTGGATATTGGAGATAGAGGCTATCAATCGCTAATCGCGAAATACATAGAGAAAAACTCTTACCCTACAAAATAAAGAAGAAACAAAAGAAAGCAAAGTCAGTACAACTGAATCAGTGATTGACTACTATGTAAAAGGTGAACGTGAAAAGTCATTTGCTTATTCCTTTCATACAGCACTTTTACTTGAAGTAAAGGTGGGGTTTGTCTACGGTCTGCACTTTTCATTTGAGAGGTGTTTTTTTGCATAAAGCTATGTTAACTAACTCTATTAATAATCATTTTTGTTCTTTAGATATAAAATAAGATGAGAGTGAATTGTTAAGAATCGTATTGAATGACATCAACCAAGAAATAGATCTAAACGAATAGGATGATTGTTGAAATCTGTCTGCTCTCTCCATATGGGACCTATGATAAAGTTGGTTTATTAAGATTCTCCAAATGGGTGTTAAAAGGTGGGATAAGTAAATGTTAGGATTACCAAGAGGGGAAGTTTTTTTAGTGCCTTGGTCTATGGAGTGGAAAAACGAATATGAAAAAGAAAAGCGCCAGATAATAGCTGATATTGGTCCATACACAATCAATGTACATCAGATTGGAAGTACGGCAGTAAAAGGTTTAAGCGCTAAGCCAATTATTGATATTGCAATTGAAATAGAACATTTTTTTGATGGAGAAAAATGTGTAATAGCGTTGGAAGGACTCGGTTACTCATATAAAGGAACAAACGTATTACCTGAAAGACACTACTTTAATAAAGGAGAACCACGAACACATCAAATCCATATGTACCAAAGACATAATAAGTATTTACTTGAACAGTTAAATTTCAGAGATTACTTGAGAAATAATGAGCAAGCTAGAAGTGAGTACCAACAGCTTAAACTTAAATTATCAAGATTACATGGAAATGACAAACACAAATACGCACATGAAAAAACTGATTTTATTAAGTCAATCCTTGAAAAGATTTAGGTGAGGGTTTGCTCTATAGATGTTCATAAGAGAGGTCATTCACAGAGGAACTCCCAATTAACGGAGTTCTTTTTTTTCATTAAATCACCATTATTTTTGAACATAAATTGCATAAAAAAAAGCAGGTTCGCTTGGCTTGGAACGAACCTGTGAAGGAGGAAAACTACATCATGTTTTCACCTATATTATCCAATATTTATCAATTGTCGTCAAGACAAAAAGTTAGACGGAGGAAAATATTTTGACTGAATTGTGTCGTTTTGGCATGTATATCCTTTTTTTGATTGGGGATATTAACCGAAAAAAGAGGTGAAGCCGATGGCATACATTCTTTCAGTTGGAACAAGTCTGCCAAAACATCATGTGGATCAGCAAGCAGCTGCTCAATTTGCAAGGTCTCAATTTAAACGATCGTTTAAAGATATTGATCGGCTATTAAAAGCTTTTAATAATGGCGAAATAGAGAGCAGGCAGTTTGTCCAGCCTATTGATTGGTATCAAGAACATCACTCTTTTGAAGAGAAAAATAATCTCTATGTCGAAAAAGCATTGGCTCATGCGAAAGAAGCCGTTTTTCACTGTCTGCATGAAACAGCATTTCTTACAAAGCCAGTTCCTTTTGATGAGATTGATGCTTTGTTTTTCATCTCCAGTACAGGGTTATCAACGCCAAGTCTTGATGCAAAGCTGATGAATGTTCTTCCATTTTCTCCTTATACGAAACGAGTGCC
The DNA here is from genome assembly GCF_004634445.1 of Bacillus sp. 005/A4HT-01/001. Taxonomy (NCBI): domain Bacteria; kingdom Bacillati; phylum Bacillota; class Bacilli; order Caryophanales; family Bacillaceae; genus Bacillus; species Bacillus sp. 005/A4HT-01/001. Next base: position 137,205 of record NZ_SEIZ01000007.1, on the reverse strand, counting down.
AATTTGGGGGTTAGGCTGCGGGGGCGGGGCGGCAGGCTTATCCCGAGCTTATGAATACATCAGGGCGTATCCAGAAGCGAAAGTGCTAGTTGTTGCCTGCGAGCTTTGCAGCCTCACTTTTCAGCCGCAAGATCAATCAAAAAGCAATTTAATTGGAACCTCACTGTTCGGTGACGGGACTGCGGCCGTTCTTTTAACTGGAAAAAAGGCTGCCTCTAAGTATACGCGGTTAAAAACAGTACCTAAAGTGCTTGGTACGCAGTCAGTGACCATGAAAGATTCTGAGGATGTGATGGGATGGGATTTTACCGCCGACGGATTTCGGGTCATCTTCTCACGTGATATTCCGTCCATCATTTCTGGGTGGTTAAAAGAGCAAGTGGATCAATTTTTACATCAGCTAGGGTTTTCAACAGAGGATGTATCCGTTTTTCTTGCTCACCCTGGAGGAAAAAAAGTGATTGATGCCTATCTTGAAAGCCTATCTTTACAAGATCATCAGCTATTTTCTTCAAAAGAGGTTCTGAAACAGCATGGAAACATGTCCTCTGCCACCGTTTTATATGTGATAAAGCATTTTCTTGAACATCAGTCACTAGATGCAGGACAGGTGGGGCTTTGCGGAGCACTTGGTCCAGGCTTTTCGTCAGAATTATTGCTCATGAAATGGGAGGGGCTCTCGTGATGATTTTCTGGATAGTGATTGGCATTTTCATTTGTCAGCGCCTCATTGAAATGCTTGTGGCGAAAAGAAATGAAAAGAAGGTGAAGGCGATCGGAGCGATCGAATTTGGTGCAAGCCATTATCCTTATATGGTCGCTATGCATGCAGCATTTTTCCTCTCGCTTATTGGAGAGACATGGCTGCTGCATCGTCAACCGTCTCGTTTTTTCCTATTGCTGCTTGTGTTCCTGCTTGCTACCCAGGTGATTCGGTACTGGGCACTATGTTCACTTGGGACGTATTGGAATACAAAAATCTTAGTTGTTCCCAATGCGATGATTGTGAAAAAAGGGCCGTATCGCTGGTTAAAGCATCCTAACTATGTGGTGGTGGCGATTGAACTGATGTTCATTCCGCTGCTATTTAACGCATTTATTACTGCCATTTTGTTTACTTGTTTAAATGGATGGATGATGATGGTCAGAATACAAACAGAAGAAAAAGCGCTGAATCAATATTTACTAAATTAATATTGAAAATCATTATCAATTGTGCTACACTTTCATTAATGATAAACATTCTCAATCATGAAGGATGGACGGTGATCACATGACAATGATTTTCTTACTCGGTACGGTCTGTGTATACAGCTTATTGATTGGCTTCGTATTAAAAGGTGTTTCAAAAAAATCTGCTTCCTGATTGCAGTCCATTGTGACTGATCGGGCAGCAGATTTTTTTTATTTCCTCAGATCAGAAGAAAAATCTCTTTATTTTGTGTAAAATGGTACACATACATAACTGACTTTTCTAAAAACAAAGGGGTTTATCGTCATGAAAGACTTGTCTATTCGAGATTCGCTCGTTCAAACTACAGGTGCTTTATATCAAAGTCTTCTGAAAAGGGATGATCACGAGCGTGCAGCCAAACTTGCATCTATTATGAAAAAGGAAGCTGAAGAAGAAGTGTATATCGCATTTACCGGCCACTATTCTGCTGGTAAGTCATCACTAGTGAATCATCTTCTTCATGATCACATCCTACCCACAAGCCCAATTCCAACGAGTGCAAACTTGGTTGTTGTCAGGAAAGGGGTCAGTGAAGTTCAGCTCCATACGTCTGATGGACGTTTTGCAAAAATGAGCGGTTCTTATGATAAAGAAGCGGTGCAGCGTTTTTGTAAAGATGGGGAACAAATTGAGATGGTGGAAATTAGCGGTGATTATAGTGGACTTGAAGAAAAAGTGGCACTCATCGATACACCAGGAATTGATTCAACGGATCATGCGCACTTTTTATCCGCTGCTTCTATTCTTCATCAAGCGGATGCTCTTTTTTATGTCGTTCATTATAACCATGTCCATTCTGAAGAAAACATTCGCTTCATTCGCTCGATTAAAGAGAAAGTACCAAATCTTTATTTCATCGTCAATCAAGTGGATCGGCACGATGAACAAGAGACAACTTTTGAAGACTACAAAAAACAAGTCGTTGAGATGCTTTTAAAAGAAGGCATTGAGGAAGAACATCTATATTTTACTTCTGTGACGGATGAGGCACACCCAAAAAACGAAATGATCCGTTTAGTGAAGAAACTACAAGAATTACAAACCATGCCTAAAGCATTGCTTCGAGCCTATACAGAGCAGAAAATTGAACATGTTTTAAAAGAACATATGGAATCGTTAAAAGAAGAACTGCATGAAGAGGACCTTGACGCGCAGCTTCAAGAAAAAAGGAATGAAGTGAAAGAACTAGAAGAGAAACGCCGATTTATTGAAAATGGTGCAAAGCAGGTAGAAGATGAAGTGTCTTCTGAAGTAGAGAACATCTTAAAAAACGCAAACCTCACGCCATTTAAGATGCGAGAGCTTGCAAGTGACTATATCGAATCGAAAGCACCTGGCTTTAAAGTGGGTTTACTTTTTGCCAAAAATAAAACCGAGCAGGAAAAGGAAAAGCGGGCAAGTGATTTCTTAGCAGATGTAAAAAAGAGAATGAAAGCGGAAGTTGACTGGCACATTGCCGAGCTCCTTAAAAAAGAAATAAAACAGCATCAGCTTGGCGAAGCGTTATTAGACAAAGCCATGGCATTTGAGACACCTATTGAAGAATCACTGCTTGAAAAGATCATTCACCAAGGGGCAACTTTTTCTAACGAATACGTTCTTCAATATGCGAAAGATGCTGGTGAAGCATTGAAAAGACAGGCAAAACAGCAAGCGCTTCAATTGATTGAACAGATGATTGAGACCTTGAAAGACCAGCTCCGGAATGAACAAGAGAAGCAAGAGGAAAAATGGAAACAAGCGAAACAAGAGCTTCAGAGCCTTGAGGGGTATAACGAAAAAAATGAACAAATAAGACAGGATATTCAGCATATATGGGATATTTGGCAAAACGGAACGGATGAGCATATCCCAGGTGACTGGTTTTATGCGAAAAAGCAATGGATGCAGCACGACCAGCTGGAGAAGAATCACGCATCAATTCATGCTGAAGAGAGCGATCTAGCTGCTGAACGGACAGAGCGTAATCAATACCGTCAATCGCAGCATTTAACGACAGCACAATCGATTGCACAATTTAAAGAGCTTTCCCGCATTTTATCGCCTTTAGATATTCTAAAGTCTCAAAGAGATTCCTTTGAAAAACGAACAGAACGGCTGCAAGCAAAAGAATTTACACTCGCATTATTTGGCGCTTTTAGTTCTGGAAAATCTTCTTTTGCCAATGCGCTTGTTGGACGGAAGGTGTTACCATCATCTCCTACGCCAACAACTGCAACAATTAACAAACTGACACGACCTACGGAAGATCATCCTCATGAAAGTGTCAAAGTGGTGTTTAAAACCAAGCAGGACATTCTAGAGGAACTCGATCAGATTCTTGGATTTTCGATCACAACAGAAAAAGGAGATTCGTTTAAGGCAAAGCTGGAAAGAGTGCTGAAAAAACGGCAGCTCGAACAGGATCACCGAATCATTGTAGAACATTTTCTACAAGCCTATGCCAAGTTTCATGATGACATTGACAACCAAACCAATTTACATGTCACACTTCAAGAATTAAAGCCTTATGTAGCGGAAGAATCTGTTTCTTGTGTGGTGAAGGAAGTGACGGTGTATTTAAGTACACCTTTGACAGATAAAGGACTGACGATTGTCGATACACCAGGTGCAAGCAGTATGAATAAGCGTCATACAGAAATCGCCTTCCAGTATATGAAGGATGCAGACGCCCTTCTTTATTTAACGTATTATCAGCATTCTTTCTCAAAAGCTGATCGCTCATTTTTACGGAAGCTTGGACTCGTAAAAGATTCCTTTAGCATGGATAAAATGTTCTTTATCATCAATGCAGCTGATTTGGCTAAGGATCAAGCAGAGCTTGAAACCGTATTTGACTATGTACGAAGCGAGCTCACAAAAGAAGGCATCCGCAATCCAAACCTCCATCATGTGTCTAGTAAGGAAGAGATCGAAGGGAAAGAGCCGACATCTTATAATCAATATGCAACACTGAGAAAACAGCTCGACCATTTTATTGAGGAAGAATTAACGAAAGATGCCATTGAACTTTTGCATTTTGAAGCTAGTACATTATGTACAACGGTCGATAGACTACGTGCGACCTTGCATCAATCAGAAGATGAGAAAGAAGCTGAAAAGAAAAACATCAAGACATCCTATGAAGCCATTCTCGAAAAAATGCAAGATGTGAAACGGTCTAAGCTAGTGACCGAAAGCGTAAAAAAAGACGTGCATGAACAGCTCTATCATATTGTACAGCGGCTTTCATTATTTGCGAATGATCTGTTAAAGTCTGCCTTTTATCCTGGCATATCTCAAGGGAATTTTGGTCAGCAGTTAAAAAAGGCACTTGAGAAAGCGTTAAAGGAGTATGAATTTGAATTTGTGCAGGAGCTCAAGGCGCTTGATATCCGAATGGAATCGTTTATCCACCATTATTTCCAGGAGGAGTGGGAAAAAGGGATGCAGGCTGCATGTGCGGAAGATCCTTACTTTTCTCTCAGCCTGTCAGCCCCTGAGGAGAAAAATGCTGAGCTAAAACAAATTGAAGTCGAAGCAGAGATTGCACCATTTGAGCCACTTTTAAAGAAACAAAAATCAGCGAAAGCCTTTTTTGAACAAAATGAAAAGGCTACGTTTATTGAAGCCATTCGAGATGTTCTACATCAAATGACAACACGTTGGGCAGATAACGAAAAAGAAGAGTTGCTGAGCAGATATGAAAAGCTAGTGAAGACCTATACGGAAAGGTACGAACAAGATGCTCTCCAACAGCTCAATGAGCAAAAACAGACATTTATGACGAGCCTTACAACAGATGCTGAAAAACAGGCGGTCATTGAACAAGTTTATGAACAAACAAATGAATGGAAGAACCAGTTGAAAACGATATGATTCATGATAGACTATATAAAAAAGAAAGCAGTTGATAGACGATGACGAGCGTACACGAAGAAATTTCTGCACATTCACAGAAACAACATGCCCATATCCAATCTTTTCTTGCACTTGAACAAAAAAGAGAGCAGGCGATTGAATCGGCTGTGAAAAAATGTGAACACAATGAACCATTTTCAACAGATGAGATCAACGCCATTACGTCTAAAATGAATGAGCTTGCCCGAGGCGGAATTGTTCCGCTTCGTAAACACGTGACGATTGAGATGGTGGAGGAATACACCCAGCGTAAACAGAAGTAAAGAGTAATTTTCTCATTTTTGGTCATCTTAACAAATGAACCAGAAAGGGGAATGATCATGGCAAAAAAGCAAAACGTAAAGCAGCAGGAGGAGCGCATGCCGAAGGAAAAAGACATGCCATCCTACGCAGAAGCGGAAACGAAAAAAATGCAATATGGTAAAAAGTAATCGGGCTGCCTCTTCTTTATCAAAAGAAGAAGGCGCCTTTTTTATGTTCGTTTCGATGTTCTATGATAGAATAGGAGTATTGTTTATAAAAAGGGAGTTTAGATGAATGAATAAACACGTCTTACTTGTAGATGGAATGGCACTTCTTTTTAGGTCGTTTTATGCGACGGCTGTCCATCGCAATTTTATGATAAATGATCGTGGTGTACCGACAAATGGAGTGAATGGTTATTTGAAGCATTTGTTAACAGCTGTCCAAACATTTGAGCCGACTCATATCGTTTGCTGCTGGGATATGGGAAGCCAGACATACCGGAACGAATTATTTCAAGATTATAAAGCCAATCGAGGTGAGGCGCCTGTTGAGCTTATCCCGCAGTTTGATTTAGCAAAAGAGGCGACAGAAGAACTGGGGATCATGAACATTGGTGTGAAAGGTTTTGAAGCAGATGATTGTATTGGAACGCTTGCATCAATCTATCAAAACGAAGCACATGTGACCGTCTTAACAGGAGATAAAGATTTGCTGCAGATCTTGAATGAACAAGTGACCGTGGCTTTAATGCAAAAAGGCATCGGGAATTATAAGCATTATACAAAAGCCATTTTTGAAGAGGAAATGGGCATTTCTCCAAAGGCGCTGATTGATATGAAAGCGCTGATGGGTGATCCTAGCGATAATTACCCTGGTGTAAAAGGAATCGGCGAAAAAACAGCATTGAAATTTATTCAAACGTATGAAACGATTGATCGACTGTTAGAAAATGTTCATGCATTAACGGCAGCTCAGCAAAAGAAAATGCAAGCAGGTTTAGAAGATCTGAAGCTTTCTCGTATACTGGCAGAAATTAAATGTGATGTACCACTCAGCTGTCCGATTGATCAAACAAAAATGAACATCAATCCAGAACGGGTAGCCGCGATGCTGCGCTTGCATCAAATTAAAGGGATCGAACCAATGGTTAACCGCTTAAGTCAATTAGGAATCAGTTAAGGTTGTTCTTACGTAGAAAAGAAACAAAGGGCTACATGTATTAGCCCTTTGTGTTGCTTTTTTTCGCCTTATTTTCTAATTGCGATATTGGCTGTTTATCTTTTGTCTGCGCATCACCTTGAGGAGTCGTTCCGTTTGTGACACGGCCTCTGTTCTCTTTATCCAATTCGTATCACCTCACACATTAGCATAACCAAAAGAAAAGCGATTCATCCTTTTGAAAGGTGAATCGCTTTTCTAGCGAGCTGATCAGCCACTTGATTTTCCTTGCTCGGAATCCACTTAATGAAAAATAAATCAAATTCGCTTTGAAGCTGCAGCATTTCTTCGATAAAATGACGAAAAGATGGATTTTTAGCAAATCCTGCATTGGCTGCACGATCCACTACTTGTGAATCTGTGCGGAATGAAACGGTCCGTAATCCTTTTTCTACGCATATTTTCATGCCTTCAATGAGCGCAGAAAACTCTGCTTCATGATTGCTCATGATGCCAAGAGGAATGGAGAAAGACTCAGCTTTTCCGTCATATTTCAAGAAAATGCCGATGCCAGATGGACCTGGGTTTCCGGCACTAGCACCGTCAATATATATTTCAGCTGGCAATTTAATTCCCCCTTTCATCAATCGGAACCATTTTTTTCGCCGCATAGGCATAAGGTGTGCCAATGGCAGCGACGATAAATTTAATCACATAAGTCGTGATGAAAATTTCGATCCATATATGGAATGGGTAGGTACCAAGAAAGGCAATGGTTGTGAAAACGAGTGTATCAAGCAGCTGGCTAATCATTGTACTCCCCGCATTTCGCAGCCAGAGCGCACCGTCTGAAGGAAATATCCGGCGAATAAACGAATATACATAAACATCTAACATTTGACTGATGATATAAGCAGCAAGACTACCAAGAGCGACCCTTGGCATAAAGCCAAATATCGTTTCTAATGATGATTGGGAAATGTCAGATGGAGCGGGATGGAAAAGCAAAGCCTCCTGCATGACAACAGTTAATGTTAAAAGGGTGGCAAAGCCAATCCAGACAGCTTTTTTCGCTTCGGTTTGTCCATATTTTTCATTTAGGACGTCCGTTGCAAAGAACACACTGCCGTATAAAATGTTGCCAAGTGTTGCCGTTAAGCCAAATAATTCAACGGTTTTGACCACTTGTAAATTGGCAGCAACTGTTGCAAAACCAATCCAGACGAAAAGCCCCATCTTGCCAAATCCTTTATAAAATAGAAGAACAATGATAAAATTAATGATCGCAAATAAGATCCAAATACCTTCATTAAACAAGTGACATGAACTTCCTTTCTAAATGTAAAATGTAACTTTTTGATTATAGCATAACGAACGTTTACCTTAAAAGTACGGGAAGGCGATGTGATCAATGAAACTAAGAGCACACTATACAATGAAAGTGAAATCGATTGGGTCCATTGCTTTTTTCCAAGAAGATTGGATGGAGCTCAAAGAAGCCTTGCTTTTAGCAAAACATATAGACAAAAAAGAACCGCAGTCACTTCTATCATTTGAAGATGAAAAGGGTGCGATGTGGTCGATGAAAGAACTTGAAAAGCTAAACGAAGAACTTAGGCTTGAACCCGATCAGCTTCAGGTCTATTTTGATGCGAGTTTTCGCAAAGAAACAGGTGATGCTGGGCTTGGAATTGTTGTGTATTATCAGCTCGGACAGGATGCATACCGGTTAAGGAAGAATCAGCCTTTTCAGAGCACCACGAACAATGAGGCAGAGTATGCGGCTTTATTTGAAGCGGTAAAAGCTTTAAAAGAACTGGGAGCCAGCAGAAACTCTGTTACGATTAGAGGAGATTCTCTTGTTGTGATGAATCAGCTCAAAGGGGAATGGCCTTGTTATGATGATATACATAACAAATGGCTCGACCGAATTGAGGCTGCGATCAAAGAGCTGAAGCTCACGCCAACATATGAAGTCATCGATCGTAAACAAAATGCAGAAGCAGATCAGCTTGCCAGACAGATACTTGCAGACGTCCCCATCGAAAGTAAGTTGAAATTAGAAGCAGACGGAGCTGAATAAAGTGGATAAAAAAACAGCAGTAAAAGAATTAACAGATCTTCAAGACACGTATTGTTCAGATTGCTTGATTAAGAAGCACTTTCGCAAAGAATTTGGCAAAAAATACGCGCACTCCTTTTGTATACAGCAATGCACGGTAGGAGAGAAGATCAAACAATACGGGAATGAATTACTCAAAAAATAAGCGTACACTCCGGTTTTCCTCTAGATGTATCATACGCTCACGAAAAAAAACGAATAGAATGTGTAAAAAAAGAACATATTCTGAAAAATGAGCCGATATAACTATAGAAAGTTTTGGTTGAGTTACTTTTTGACTAAGTGACGGATAATAGAGGAAAAGGGGAAGGCCGGCATGGATAATAAGGATTTTGAAACGGTATTACATCGGACATTTCAAGAGGTGTACAGTGATCTAGAGCAACTGGTAGATGTAGCAAAGAAGGGAAGACCTTTTCTCGAAAAAGATATCTCTGAAATTGAACAAAGATTAAAGCAAAATATTTTAGCGATTGAAATTCAGCTGAAAATCAAATAAGAGAGGCATACGCCTCTCTTTATTTTGTCGTTTCATCATTGATTGAGTTGATTAGATTTTTGTTACGTTTGCAGCTTGAGGTCCACGATTACCTTCAACGATTTCAAAAGAAACTTCTTGTCCTTCTTCTAGAGATTTGTAACCGTCACCTTCGATAGCTGTGAAGTGAACGAATACGTCGTCTCCGCCTTCAACTTCAATGAAGCCGAAACCTTTTTCATTATTGAACCATTTTACTTTACCGTTTTGCATATTGCTTTTTCCTCCTAGTACTGTAGCACACCTTTTGGCATACTAAAAAAAATTTTTCATCACCTAACGACTTAAGCAGTTGTTAAATGATGGTTCCACTATACACCATCAAAAGTAAAGCGTCAAGCAGGCAAGCCAAATTTTGAGCAGAATGTTTGATTTTTTTGTTTTTTTAGTGAATGACATTTATCTATAAAACGTCCTAATCTCATGAAACCTAATGTATAACTTGTCCGTATATAGTAAAAATACAGAAAGAGGTGCGTCATGAATCGTTACACAATTGAGGAGTTTGTTCAGAATACGCAGCAAGAAGACAAAGGGGAAGGGGTCTTCGAACTTGAAACATCAAGATTGTTAGAAATTAATTTAACAGATACCATTTGGGCAAAGACAGGCTCCATGGTTTCGTATCGCGGGAAAATAAAGTTTGAACGTGAAGGTGTATTTGAACACGGTGTGTCAAAGATGTTCAAAAAAATGTTATCAGGAGAAGGAACCTCTTTGATGAAGGCCACAGGTGATGGGAAATTATATGTAGCAGACCAAGGGAAAAAAATCTCGATTCTTCGATTGGCTCAAGGGGAGTCTATTTTCGTTAATGGAAACGACCTGCTCGCATTTGAACCGTCAGTTCGGTGGGATATTAAATTAATGAAAAAGGTATCTGGCATGCTTGCAGGTGGATTATTTAATGTCAAACTTGAAGGACCAGGTCTTGTGGCAATCACAAGTCATTACGAACCGCTGACGCTGATTGTTCAGCCAGGTGATTCTGTTTATACAGATCCGAATGCGACGGTCGCATGGTCAGGAGATTTGCAGACTGAATTTGTGACAGATGTATCGTTCAAAACGTTTATTGGCAGGGGAAGCGGAGAGTCCATTCAAATGAAGTTTAGCGGAAGTGGCTTTGTTGTTGTTCAGCCGTTTGAAGAAGTATATACAACGAATGGAAATCAAGGTTAAAAGAAAAAAGGTGTCCGTCAATGACGGACACCTTTTTATGATAATGCTTGAGCATACGATTTGTTGCTCATGATCAGATCTGATTGTTCGACGATATCTTCTAAAATGGTTTGAGAAGACTGTTTTAAGTGTAATTTTTTGATGTTTTGTTTCATGGATTCTAATTTTTCTTCGTCTTGCAGCAAGTTGGTGACAGATTCTAAAATGTCTTCGTGTCTGTTGATGACAATGGCAGCGCCGTAATCTTCAAAGAAAAGAGCATTTTCTTTTTCTTGTCCTGGAACAGGTTTGTAAAGAATAACTGGGACACCAATTGCTGTTGCTTCTGTTAATGTAATTCCGCCCGGTTTTGTAATCATACAGTCCGTTACTCTGAACAATTCATCAATTTGTTCCACATATCCAAGCGCCTTCAATTGATTTGGGTGTGCTTGTTCAAGTTCGCTAAGCGATTGCTTCAGCGCTGCATTCTTACCGCACACAACAACAATTTGTACTTCACTGTCAAGAAGTAGTGCTTCACACAGTTCCTTCACATTTTTTAGTACACCATGGGCACCCGCCATAATGAGAAGGACTTTTTTGTCTGATGATAATCCATATTTTTTATAGATGATCGATTTAGGCACGTCTACTTCAAATTGTGGTCTAATCGGAATGCCTGTTACCTTGACATCGCTTGGATGTGTGCCGATTTCTACTAGCTTTTGTTTCACATACTCGGTTGCAACATAGTATCGGTCAATGTTTTCATGTACCCAAATTTTATGAAGACAAAAGTCTGTCATCACATTAAATGTTGGAATGACTTTACCTGTTTTGTTTCGGTATTCAGGTACAACAATCATCGGGAATGTAATGATGATGATATCCGGATTGTGTAATTGAATTAATTCATCAAGACGCTTATTTCCCATCTTTAAATAAATGTTAAATTTGCGTTTATTGTAAATTTTATCTACACCGTAATAAAACAAGCGATAAAATTGTTTCCCAATGGAGAAGCTCTTTAAATATAAATATTGAGTCACTTCAGACACAATGGGATTTGATTCTTGATACAAATTAGAAACTATCACATGTTCAAACCCTTGGGATTTGCATTCATCATACAGTGTTTTTGCAACCTGCATATGTCCATTTCCATAATTTGCGGTCAAGATTAATATTTTTTTATTGGTATTCAAGAATATTCACCTCAAATGTAATCAACAACAACAAAACTTCGTACGAAAACTATAAATCTCATAGGTCTACATATACATAAAGATAACATATAAACAGCGAGAGCATATCATTCGTTACGAAAGAATTAAACTAATTTTAAAAAACAAACAGACTAAATTGATAATGGAAGACAGAGCCATTTGTATTTTAACACATTTTAAGCATTTATCATCAGACTACAGTCTATTTTATTCCCACACATATGGTGTTTCTTGATAAACATAGTAATTAAGCCAATTCATAAACAGCAAAGTAGCATGGGCTTTCCAGCGGTTCACTGGAACTAATGTGTCTCCATCTTCTATGAAATAGTGGACGGGTTTTTTGACTGTATCATGTTTCAACAAATCTCTTTCATATTCCTGCTTCAATGTATCTGTATCGTATTCAGGATGTCCAGTTAAAAATACTTGTTTATCATCATCTGAAACAATTAAACAAACACCAGCTTCCTCAGACGTGCTCAATACTTTTAGATTCGGCGTGTTTTTTAATTGTTCTGTATTAATATCTGTATGCCTAGAATGTGGGACATAGTATACTTCATCGAAACCTCTTACTAATCTTTCTTTTTTCTCTTTGACAAGATGCTCAAAAACACCGAATTTTTTCTCTGGAAGCTTGATTTTTTCAATGCCATAATGATGATAAAGACCAGCCTGTGCCCCCCAGCATATATGGAGAGTAGACGTCACATTCGTTTTACTCCAGTCCAAAATGTCCTGCAGTTCTTTCCAATAGGAAACTTCTTCGAAAGCTAAATGCTCAATTGGTGCACCTGTAATGATCATGCCATCAAATTTTTTATGGCGAATCGAGTCAAAGGTCGTATAAAATTCATCTAGATGCTCTCTCGATGTATTCTTCGGTGTATGTGTACTTGGAATCAAAAATGTAAAATACACTTGCAAAGGAGAATTTCCGAGCATTCTCAACAGCTGCGTTTCAGTTTGTATTTTTTTTGGCATTAAGTTTAAGATCACGATATTCAAAGGACGGATATCTTGTTTGAATGCCCTTGTCTCATCCATGACGAAAATGTTTTCGCTCTCTAGTATTTGTTTTGCCGGCAGATGAACTGGTATGTTAATAGGCAACTCGCCACCCCCTGAACCAAAGCTAATTTCACTTCATTATAGGAACTTTCTGGCGATATTTCAATGTTTCAATTATGTTACAATGAAAAATAGAGCAAAAAAGAAAGCTGTTTCTGTCAAAAAAGGAGGCCATTAATCATGATCACAAAGCATTTATCAGATATTGACATTGCCCAAAAGGCAAAGCTGAGACCGATTCAAGACATCGCAGCAAAATTACAAATACATGACGAAGAATTAGAATGCTATGGTTTCACAAAAGCGAAAATATCTTTGACTATTTTTGACCGTTTAAAGGAACAAAAAGAAGGAAATGTGATTCTTGTGACTTCGATCAACCCAACGCCAGCAGGTGAGGGGAAGTCCACCGTAACAGTTGGCCTCGGTCAAGCCTTCGAGAAAATTGGGAAAAAAGCGATTATTGCCATGCGTGAACCTTCACTAGGTCCCACAATGGGTATTAAAGGCGGTGCAGCTGGCGGCGGATATTCACAGGTGTTGCCTATGGAAGAAATCAATCTTCATTTCACAGGGGATTTTCATGCGATTACATCTGCACATAACGCTTTAGCTGCTTTTATTGATAATCATATCCATCACGGAAATGAGCTTGGGATCGACGCACGCCGAATTGTATGGAAACGAGTGTTAGATTTAAACGATCGTGCTCTAAGACAAGTGGTCGTAGGACTTGGCGGTCAATTAAATGGGTACCCTAGAGAAGATGGATTTGATATTACGGTTGCATCCGAAATGATGGCCATCCTCTGTTTAGCAGACGACTTAAACGATCTAAAAAAACGTCTTTCTTCTATTGTTGTTGCCTACAATCAAGAAGGTGAACCGGTCACAGTTGGAAATCTAGGATATGAAGGCGTATTGACCTTGCTTTTAAAAGATGCGCTGAAACCAAACCTTGTTCAAACGATTGAAGGAACTCCAGCCCTTGTTCATGGTGGTCCTTTTGCCAATATTGCACATGGATGCAATAGTTTAATTGCCACAAAAATGGCGGCAAAACTAGCAGATTACGTCGTAACAGAAGCGGGATTTGGTGCAGACCTCGGCGCGGAAAAATTTCTTCACATCAAAACAAGAGCCGGTGATTTTAAACCAGGCGCTGTTGTCATTGTAGCAACTGTCAGGGCGCTAAAAATGCATGGCGGAATGCAGAAAACAGAGCTCAAGGAAGCAAATGCACAGGCTGTATTAGAAGGTATACATAATTTAGAGAAGCATATTGAAACAGTGCAAGCCTTCGGTCTACCATACATCGTTGCAGTGAACCGTTTTATTACCGATACAAAAGAAGAAATTCAAGCAATAGAAAACTGGTGCGAAACGAATGGACATCCAGTCAAAGCCGTCAATGTATGGGAAGAAGGGGGAGCTGGCGGCGTAGCACTTGCCGAAGAGCTCACGACACTCATTGAAAAGAATGAAAACAGCTTTTCTTATTTATATGAGGAGCAAGATTCCATTGAAGAAAAGTTGTCAAAAGTCGCCAAAGTGGTTTATGGTGCAGACGGCGTCAACCTTACATCAAAAGCAAGAAAGCAGCTAGCTGCAATTGAGAAAAATGGCTGGGCCCATTTGCCGGTTTGTATGGCAAAAACGCAATATTCACTATCGGATGATCCGGCTTTAATCGGCAGACCAAAAGGCTTCACCGTTACGATTCGAGAGTTAAAACCATCTGTAGGAGCAGGTTTTATCGTTGCACTAACAGGAAGCATTCTGACCATGCCAGGTCTCCCTAAAAAACCTGCGGCACTTGAGATGGATTTATTAGAAGACGGCAGTGTGACTGGACTCTTTTAGCAGAAAGCATAAAAAGCGATTTTCTAAAAGAAGCATGTTACGATAGGAAAAAGTGAATCCTAGGAGGCTATGAGATGTCAATTTATGATATTCAGGTCAAGACCATTAACGGTCAGGAAAAATCAATGGCAGATTACAAAGGGAAAGTACTGATCATCGTGAACACAGCGAGCAAATGTGGACTGACCCCTCAATTTAAACAATTACAAGAGTTATACGATCAATATCATGAAAAGGGCCTTGAAATTTTAGGATTTCCGTGCAATCAATTTATGAATCAAGAGCCAGAAGGGGAAGAAGCAATTCAAGAATTCTGTTCGTTAAACTATGGTGTGACCTTCCCGATGTTTGCAAAAGTAGATGTCAATGGTGACAATGCGCATCCGCTTTTCAAATACTTAACGAGTCATGCGAAAGGTGTGCTTGGTACAAAAACGGTGAAATGGAATTTTACAAAATTTATCGTTGACCAAAACGGAGAAGTGACTGAACGATTTTCTCCTAAAACACCACCGAAAGAATTAGAAAGCTCCATTATCGCTCTTTTGGAGAAATAAGCATGAATTTGAGTAAGCAGCAAGAACAATTGGAGGCAGCTGCCTCCTTTGTTTCAAAACAGCTAAAGAATGAACCGACTGGACACGATGAAGCTCATATCAATCGTGTGCGCCAGCTTGCCGTCCATATTGCACAACAGGAGGGCGGGTCGCTTTTTGTCATTGAAATGGCAGCGATTATCCATGATGTCATTGATGACAAGCTGTCTAGTGAATGGAAGCTTTCACCGCATGATCTCAAGCAGCAGCTCCTTTTGTGGGAAGTGGACACGCAAGATATTCGCTATATCATGGATATTATTACAACGATGTCTTTTCGTCACCGGCATATGCAGCATAAGCCAGTGACATTAGAAGGGGCCATTGTTCAAGATGCAGATCGGCTAGATGCGATAGGTGCAACTGGGATTGCAAGGGTGTTTACATATGCAGGTGCAAAAGGGGAGCCTCACTATACAGAGGGTGCTCACCAAGGCACAGTACTTTTGCATATGCAAGAAAAGCTGCTTCAATTAAAAAACTTGATGAACACACGTGCTGGAAAGCAGCTGGCTCATGAGCGGCATGAGTTTATGTGTCTATTTATTAAGACATGGAAAGAAGAATGCGGCCTTACAGATGAGTAGGGTCTTTATGTGTGTAAGGAGGATGTATAGATGAAAATAACTGCCATAGAACCAACGCCAAGCCCGAATACAATGAAAGTCATTTTGACAGAAGCGCTTGCAGGCGGTAAAAGCAATAACTACAAAAAAGATCAAAAAGACGAAGCGCCAGAGATGATCAAGCGCATTTTAACCATTGAAGGTGTAAAAGGTGTTTACCATGTAGCCGATTTCTTAGCGGTTGAGCGTAATGCGAAATTTGACTGGCAAGGTATTTTACAGCAAGTCAGAGAAGCCTTTGGACAAGAAACAGAAGGTCTTCAGGGAGAATCGCAGTCAGGTGATGACACATTTGGAGAAGTCAAAGTGTTTGTTCAAATGTTTAATGGGATTCCGATGCAGGTGAAGCTGACAGACGGTGAAAGAGAAGAACGATTTGGAATGCCTGAACGTTTCCAGGCAGCGATTTTAAAGCTAAGAAGCAGTTCAGATAATGTTGTATTTGAACGTGTGTGGAAAGAACATGGCGTACGTTTTGGAGAATTTGCTGATATCGGTCAAGAAGTCACAGAAGAGCTGCAAGCTGCATATGACGACGAGCGTTTATCCCGTTTAACAGAGGCAGTGAAGGAAGGTCAAGAGGCTGTAGATAAACAAGTGAACCGAAAAGCATATGATGTGACAGAAGAGATGCTGCGTGATGAAGATTGGAAGAAACGTTTTGCTCATTTAGAGCAAATGCAGCCAGAGAAAAAAGATATACCTGTTTTAATGAAAGCGATGGAGGACCCAAAAACATCGATTCGCAGACAAGCTGTTGTGAATGCTGGCATGATTGAAGATCCAGACATTTTGCCTATTTTGTATAAAGGGCTTGAAGATAAAACAGTGACGGTTAGAAGAACTGCTGGAGATTGTATTTCAGATCTTGGTGATCCTAGTGCGATTGAAGCGATGATCCAAGCCTTAAAGGACCCAAGTAAGCTTGTCCGCTGGCGTGCGGCCATGTTCCTTTATGAAGAAGGTGACGAAACAGCACTAGAAGCTTTAAAAGAAGCGGAGCAGGACCCTGAATTTGAAGTCAGTCTTCAAGTGAAAATGGCCATCGAACGAATTGAGCACGGAGAAGAAGCAAAAGGCTCTGTGTGGAAGCAAATGACAGAAAGTAGAAAAAATGCATCAGAATCATAAGAAAGACGAGCAGGCTGCCAATAAAAGGCAGCTTGTTTTCTGAAAATGGCTTTTTTATTGGCAGAAAAATTTTTTTAGAAAAATTATTTTGAATATTGTTGAAATATGAGAAAAAACTCTATATAGTAGTACCAATATAGAATATTGGAGGTCAGATTTTATGACACAATCCTTGCTGAGCACTTGCTTCAGCAGAGAAATCAGTCACTATCTATTATAGGTGGCTAAATAAACAGAAAATTTGTAAAATAAAATCAACTCAAAATCATACAGTCAACAAGACTAGTAGTATAGGAGGCTTTTTAAACAGATGGCAGAACTTCGCAGTAATATGATTAAACAAGGAATTGACAGAGCACCTCACCGAAGCTTACTAAGAGCAGCTGGGGTAAAAGATGAGGATTTTGGCAAGCCGTTTATTGCCGTATGTAATTCCTATATTGATATTGTCCCAGGGCATGTCCATCTTCAGGAATTCGGAAAAATTGTGAAAGAAGCCATTCGTGAAGCTGGCGGTGTTCCATTTGAATTCAATACAATCGGGGTAGATGATGGTATTGCGATGGGGCATATTGGGATGAGATATTCATTGCCAAGCCGTGAAATCATTGCTGATTCAGTAGAGACCGTGGTGTCTGCACACTGGTTTGATGGCATGGTTTGTATTCCTAACTGTGATAAAATCACGCCAGGTATGATGATGGCTGCCATGCGTGTGAATATCCCAACTGTATTTGTCAGTGGTGGACCGATGGAAGCTGGGAGAACAAGTGATGGCAGAAAAATTTCTCTTTCTTCTGTCTTTGAAGGCGTAGGCGCATACCAATCAGGGAAAATTAATGAAGAGGAATTAAATGAATTAGAGCAATTTGGCTGTCCAACATGCGGATCTTGCTCTGGTATGTTTACAGCCAACTCAATGAACTGTTTAGCAGAGGCGCTTGGGATTGCTCTTCCTGGAAATGGAACCATTCTGGCGACTTCACCAGAACGAAGAGAATTTGCGAAGAAGTCAGCAAAACAATTGATGGAGCTAATCAAAAAAGACATTAAACCACGTGATATTGTCACGGAAAAAGCGATTGATAACGCATTTGCTTTAGATATGGCACTTGGTGGTTCAACAAATACAGTTCTTCATACATTGGCGATTGCAAACGAAGCAGGCGTTGAATATTCACTTGAGCGTATCAATGAAGTCGCAGAACGTGTGCCGCATTTATCGAAACTTGCTCCAGCTTCAGATGTATATATTGAAGATTTACATGAAGCTGGCGGAGTGACTGCTGCACTAAATGAATTGTCCAAAAAAGAGGGGGCTCTTCATTTAGATACCATGACCGTCACAGCGAAAACGTTAGGCGAGAACATTGCAGGTCATGAGGTAAAAGATTATAACGTCATTTATCCAATTGACAAGCCATTTACTGAAAAGGGCGGCTTAGCCGTTTTATTTGGAAACCTTGCGCCAGATGGAGCAATCATTAAAACAGGCGGTGTACAAGACGGCATCACACGTCATGAAGGACCTGCGATCGTATTTGAATCCCAAGAAGAAGCACTTGAAGGAATCATTAATCGAAAAGTAGAAGCAGGACATGTTGTCATTATTCGTTATGAAGGACCTAAAGGCGGTCCAGGTATGCCTGAAATGCTTGCACCAACTTCACAAATTGTTGGAATGGGACTTGGTCCAAAGGTTGCTTTAATTACAGACGGACGATTCTCCGGTGCTTCTCGCGGATTGTCTATTGGACACGTTTCTCCAGAGGCAGCAGAAGGCGGCCCGCTTGCCTTTGTTGAAAATGGTGATCATGTCGTTGTTGATATCGAAAAACGCATTTTAAGTGTAGATGTCCCGGAAGAAGAATGGGAAAAAAGAAAAGCAAACTGGAAAGGCTTTGAGCCAAAAGTAAAAACAGGTTACCTTGCCAGATACTCAAAACTTGTGACATCAGCCAATACAGGCGGAATCATGAAAATTTAATGTGAAATTGATCATTTGAAAATTGGCTCTCTCTATAGTATCCTTTATTCACAACATAAGGATTATAGAGGGGGCTTTTTTATGTCAATGGCATATGAAGAATATATGCGTCAGCTCGTCGTACCAATGCGCCAAGAACTAACAAGTGCAGGGTTTCAAGAGTTGACGACTGAAGAAGAAGTAGAAAAAACGATGCAGAAAGCAGAAGGAACAACATTTGTTGTCGTCAATTCCGTATGCGGATGTGCTGCTGGTTTAGCACGCCCTGCTGCTACTCAAGCTGTCATGAAAGCAGAAAAAGCACCAGATCGAATGGTGACGGTCTTTGCTGGTCAGGACCGGGAAGCAACGGCTAAAATGAGAGAATACTTCACAGGTGAGGAGCCATCTTCTCCATCTATGGCACTTTTAAAAGGAAATGAACTTGTTCACTTTATCCCGCGTGACGAAATTGAAGGTCATGAAATGGAAGATATTATGAAGAACGTCTTATCTGCATTTGAAAAACATTGCTAATACAAATGTTGAAATGTCCTGTGATCCATCAGGGCATTTTTTCTTGATTATGATGGAGGAACGTCATGCTCATTACAACAAGCTTTAGAGCAAATGAACAAACAATTGAAACGGCAAAGGCCCTCGCAAAGGACTTGCATGGTGAGTATATCGAGCGGCGTAAACAATCTGTCAAACAGCTTGCGATCAAGCGGGGGGATGTACTCGTTGTTGGGAAAGAACGATTTGAATGGTATCAGCCAAATGGTGAAAAGTTCTTTTTCCATCCAAGCTCAGCGATGTTTAGGGTGAAGCGGGTTCTGCGAGGGGAAAAAGATCCATTAATAGAAGCAGCACAATTAAAGCCGGGCGATTCCTTTTTAGATTGTACGCTTGGCTTAGGATCTGATGCGATTACCGCAAGCTGCACTACAGGAACCAATGGAAAAGTGGCCGGTATTGAAAAAAATCCGATGACGGCATTGCTTGTTCGAGAAGGACTCATCACATGGGAAACGGGTGTGAGAGAGGCAGACGAAGCGATGAAACGGATATCTGTTATCAGCGGGGATAGTATTGAGCAGTTAAAGAAGCTCCCTGATCGATCCTATGATATCGTCTATTTTGACCCAATGTTCGAAGAAACCATACAAGAGTCTGCTAGTATGATGCCGCTTCGTCATGCAGCTGAGCATCATTTTGACCATGAAACCGCTGTGAAAGAAGCAATGAGAGTGGCTAGAAAAAGAGTGGTTTTAAAAGATCATTGGAAAAGCACACGATTTACCACTGATTCCTATCAATTTCAGGTGATGAAACGTAAAACCGCCCAATTCCATTACGGATATATCTCAATAGAAGAAGACAAATCAACAAAACTTTAATCACTCTTAACAATTAAAAAAGCCCTATTTCAGGGCTTTTAATCGGTGATCTCCATATAGACAAAATAAAATAACGTCAGCAAGGAAGCTGTGATGAAAAACCCTTCAAGCATATCCATTCCTCCCAAATTTTAGTCGTCGTTACTGTCATTGTAAACGTTTTATCATGAAAAAGAAAGTCTCAACTCAATGACCAAATTGAATGACTGAAAATTCATTATATGCTAGAATAGCAGTATGATAACTTATGGAAGGAATTAGATATCATGAAAATGTGGATGAGAAAAACGCTTGTTGCACTCTTTACGATTGCGACTTTTGGTTTAATCTCTCCTCCATCGGCTTTGATGACAGACAAGCCATCTGAACTTTCTTCATCTGATAAAGCACCTTATACAGCAGTTTATGATACATCAGATGATACGCGCAGCTGGGAATTATCGCAAGAAGACAACAAAGAGCGGGTAGACCCCTTTGAGCAATATAAGCAAGAGGTTCTATCAAGTGCAGAAAACCAATCCTTTCTCAAATTTGGTCGTAAAATCACACCTGTCATTGAGGACGAGTATAGAGAAGAGATTCAACCAAAAATTGAACAAGTGTTAACCGACTTTTTAACAAATTTCAAAGATGACGAAAAATTTCAAGATGTTGTTTTAACTGATCAACCTTCAAGCGGAAATGGGGAAAAAATCTTCCACATTTATAATAGAAAGACTGGAGAAGATTTGCTTCGTTTTCATGTCAGGAGAGATCAGCCGCCTCACAGCGGATATTGGTTTAATTTTCACTACCATACAGCAGAAGATGGATTCCAGACGCATCATGAACTCGGTAATATTTACTGGGATAAAAACACCCCGCCGAGCTGGATGAGCCACTAGAAGGAGATGTCATGCCAATTGAAAAAGTATACAATGAACGAAATGGTTCGCATTACAAAACAGATGTTAAACGAGCGTGGAGTGAAAATAGAAGATATTGCACACATTGTGCTGAAACTCCAAGAGAAATACAACCCAAATCTTCCACTTAGTGTCTGCATTGAAAATGTTGAAAAAGTGCTGAATAAAAGGGAAATTGTCCACGCAGTTTTGACAGGACTTGCGCTTGATCAGCTGGCAGAAAAAAAGCTTTTGCCAGAACCTTTGCAGCATTTAGTTGAAACAGATGAACCGCTATATGGAATTGATGAGATTATTCCGCTTTCCATTGTCAATGTATATGGATCAATCGGTTTGACCAACTTCGGTTATCTAGACAAAGAGAAATTTGGTATTATTAGAGAATTAGATGAAGGTCGTCCTGGTGAAGTACACACCTTCCTTGATGACCTTGTCGCTGCGCTTGCCGCCGCCGCCGCAAGTCGCATAGCTCACTCTCACCAAGATATTAAGGACGAAGAGCAGGATCGAGTGAATCAAGCATAAAAAAGAAAAACATGTCTGCTCATCTTGCAGACATGTTTTTTTGGTTTCAATTGGTTTCAACAAAAGCAGAAATAAGGTAAACTACAACAAGAACATAAATAAAGGATGAAAAAAATGAAACAATACAAAGAGTTATGCCGTCATGTATTACAGCACGGGGATGAAAAAGGTGACAGAACAGGAACAGGCACTATCAGCACGTTCGGTTACCAAATGAGATTTGATTTACAGGAAGGGTTTCCTTTATTAACAACAAAGAAATTACACCTGAAATCAATCATTCATGAGTTACTGTGGTTTTTAAAAGGTGATACAAATGTCAAATATCTTCAAGAAAATGGTGTCCGTATTTGGAATGAATGGGCAGATGAAAATGGAGAGCTAGGGCGTGTGTATGGTGCGCAGTGGAGATCATGGGCGAGCGGAGACGGAGAGACAGTAGATCAGATCAGCAGACTGATCCATGATATTGAGAATCATCCTAATTCGAGAAGATTGATTGTCAGTGCGTGGAATCCAGGAGAGATTGATCAGATGGCGCTGCCTCCTTGTCATTGCTTGTTTCAATTTTACGTATCAAACGGTAAATTATCGTGCCAGCTCTATCAACGTTCGGCAGATATCTTTTTAGGTGTGCCTTTTAATATTGCTTCGTATGCACTTCTAACGATGATGATTGCCAAAGTGACAAACCTTGAGCCAGGAGAGTTTATTCATACGCTAGGAGATGCTCATATTTATCAAAATCATCTTCCGCAGGTCAAAATGCAGTTAGAGCGTGAGGAGCGCACACTTCCGCAGCTTCGCATCACTAGAGATGTCAAAAGTATTTTTGATTTTACGTTTGATGATTTTGTGCTCGAGAACTATGATCCACATCCGCATATTAAAGGAGAAGTCAGTGTATGATTTCCATGATAGTGGCGACAGGAAAAGACAGAGTCATTGGCAAAGATAATCAAATGCCTTGGCATTTACCCGCTGATTTAGCGTATTTTAAAAAAGTCACAAGTGGTCATGCCATTGTCATGGGTAGAAAAACGTTTGAATCAATTGGACGAGCACTGCCTAACCGCCGGAATATCGTGTTGACCACAAGTTCTTCTTTTCAAGCTGAAGGATGCGAGGTAGTCCATTCAATCGATGATATTTTAACCATTGCGAAGAACGCGGAAGAATTATTGATCATTGGCGGGTCTAAGCTGTATGAGGAAATGATGCCATACGCAGATCGTCTATATATCACGCACATTCATCATTCATTTGAAGGCGACCGTTTCTTCCCTTATTACGATGAAGATCATTGGACGGTTGTATCACGTGAAAAAGGCCATCGTGACGAAAAGAACCCCTACAATTATGAATTTGTCGTCTATGACAGAAAAGAAGGATAAGTGAGTAGGAGGAGTACGGTTGTTTCGTTATTGGTTTTTAACGATTTATGTTGTTGTATCCTTTTTTAAAAGTATAAGGCATTTGTATGATCATGAATTAACGGATCCACGCATTTCCTATACGAAACGAATGCATCTCATCCATGAGCATGCAAAAAGGTTTGCCAGAGGGTGTATTGATCAATCAGGATCGGTCATGACCATTCATCAGCAAAAAAGGCTGCCAGATGGCCCTGTTATTTATGTCACAGAAGCACATCATCCAGTGACGACGACATTGCTGATTGGTCACTTAGAGAAGCCATTTGCTTTTATGGCAAAACCGCATCTGTTTCGCTATCCCATCTTAAAACAATGGTTGAAGAAGATGGCGGTGATCAAGCAGAATCAATCTGATGAGGCGTTATTAGAAGAAGCAAGAGAAAGAGTTCTATCTGGCCAGAGTCTGTTGCTTTCTGAACAGTATCGTGTCATGGCAGAAACGCTTGCTGAAGAATGTAACTGCTCACTTGTTCCGGTTGAAACAAGCGGCGCAGACCGTCTTTTAACAGGGAAGATCGTCAAAAGACTTCGTCCAGTTAATGTCGATATCCATATAAAAGCACCGGTCAAGATGAGTGATTACGCACAAAAGCGCGCATAGAAAAAACCAGCATCCGAATGTGGATGCTGGTTTTTTAATCATGCTGGGATGTTGACGCAATAAAATAGAATGCAGAAGAACATGGATGCACTTCCACCGAGAACAAAGCTGTGCCAAATCGCATGATGATAGGGAATTTTCCGCCAAATATAAAAGATCGTTCCGACTGAATACAAAATACCGCCTAATAGTAAGAGGCTGAATCCAGCTCCTGTTAATTGAATGTACAGAGGTTTAATTGCGATGATAATCATCCAGCCCATTAATAAATAAACAAGGGTGGATACAATGATAAACCGTTTGACGAAAAAGATCTTAAAGACGATACCGCCTGCAGCGAGCGCCCATACGATTGCAAGAAGAGTATAGCCAAGTGCGCCTTTTAATGGGCCAAGCAAAAATGGCGTATATGTACCAGCAATCAATACATAAATCGCAGAGTGGTCAAGGATTTCAAATACATCTTTTGTTTTTTTGTGCCGAATGCTATGAAGCAAAGTAGAGCTTAAATAAAGCAGCAGCATCGACGCGCCAAATATCGAAAAGCTAATAATGTCAGTGACAGTGCCGTATTGAACAGCGAATAAAACGAGAAAAACAATGGCGGGAATGGATAAAATGACGCCAATGCCATGTGTAATCGCGTTGGCAATTTCTTCTTTTACAGTAAACAATGGATGTCCTCCTTTATTGAACCGGTATATAACCATCAAGCGACTTCAGAAATGAGAGACCTTCAAGTGTAATCTTCGTTCCAGCTCTGCCTTTCCCTTTCGTCACATAGGCTTTTTTCTCAAGATCATCTAATCGACTCCTGACTTGTTGAGGGGTCAGAGGGATGTCGCCTTGTTTGCTTAACTCAGACAAGATACGTCTGCTGGCTGCTTCTCCTTTTTCATTTAGAGACTTAATGGCTTCGAGTAAGAAAACAAATTCTTGTTTCTCCATAAGCGTGAGCTGGTGTTCTTCTTTTTTTCCTTTACCAGCTGTTTGTTGAGGTAATAATACAAAAGGTGGCAAGTGATGCAAGAAAACTGTTTGCCCTTCGAGGATCGCGGCTGCATAATGAACGATATTTTTGAGCTCTTGGACATTCCCTTCAAACGAATATTGCTGTAAGACTTCCCACACACTTGAGTCGATGTCAGGCGTCATGTTCAGTTCCTGAAAGAAAGCAGCGGTTAAAATAGGAATATCTGTTTTTCGATCTTCTAAGGGCGGGAGAGGGATATGAAGCACATTGAGCCGATAAAACAGCTCAGGTAAAAAACTGGACGAAACGCTCATCGCCTCTAATGATAAAGACGAAGAAGCAATGATTTTTGTTGCAGGAGAAACTTCGAGAAAACGAATGACCTGATGCTGCATAGGAATACTAAATGCGCTGACTTCGTCTAAATAAAGCACATGATTTGCCGCATGAGTAAATGCTTCCTGCAAAGTCACTTCATCTACAATGGGGCAGTAGATATGTTTCATCGAAGCCTGCGCAGCAAATGTATTGGCCATTTCTTTTGCAAAGCGTGATTTGCCTGTTCCAATTTCACCTGTGATCAACACAGGCTCATCGTTTTTCGTGAATTGTTTAGCCAAATGAATGGCGTGTTTTATATCTTGGTGTTCTCCATATATAGAAGCAAACGGATGTGTGGTCATCGAGCGATTCCTTTCTTTTGGTTCTAATTGGTTTTATTATAACACCCAATTAGAACAAATGTATAGAAAAACGAAAAAGTTCATGAAATTTATCTCCGATCCATGATCTATTGGTTTATTTTTTGAATATTCATGTTATAATGACAAATTAAATAAGGTTAAAGAGAAAGGATCTTGTACATGAAACCGTTGCTCAAAGAAAACACGCTAATTCAAGTGAAAGACATCTTAAAAGCCCATCAAAATTTGAAGGATGTAGTGATTCATACACCACTTCAAAAAAATGAGCGACTTTCTGAACGATATGAATGTAATGTCTACTTAAAAAGAGAGGACCTGCAAGTTGTTCGTTCTTTTAAATTAAGAGGCGCTTTTAATAAAATGAGCCAGTTGCCAAAAGAAAAACTAGAAAACGGCATTGTCTGTGCCAGTGCAGGAAATCACGCACAAGGCGTTGCCTATTCTTGCAAATATTTAGGTATCCACGGGAAAATTTTTATGCCTGCTACCACGCCAAGGCAAAAAGTATCTCAAGTGGAGCTTTTCGGAAAAGAATATGTTGACATTATCTTAACCGGAGATACCTTTGATGATTCGTATCATGAAGCAGTCAAATGCGGAGATAAGGAAAAGCGGGAATTTATCCATCCTTTTGATGATTTAGATGTCATGGCAGGACAAGGAACAACTGCTGTAGAAATATTAAATGATATCGAAGTGGAGCCTCACTTTTTATTTGCAAGTGTTGGGGGCGGAGGTTTGTTATCTGGCGTTGGCACATATATTAAAAATATCGCACCAGAAACAGAAATTATTGCAGTCGAGCCGCTTGGTGCCGCCTCACTTCATGCTTCCCATGAGAAAGGGGAGGTTGTCACACTTGATTCAATAGATAAGTTTGTAGATGGAGCAGCGGTTCAGCGGATTGGCGAAAAGACGTTTACGTCGCTTCAGTCCGTTGTCGATAAGATTAGTCTTGTACCAGAAGGAAAAGTATGCACAACCATTTTAGAGCTGTATAATCAATGTGCAATTGTAGCTGAGCCAGCGGGTGCTTTACCGATCGCGGCTTTAGATGCACATCGTGAGGAGATTAAAGGGAAAAATGTTGTTTGTATTGTCAGCGGAGGCAATAATGACATTGGCCGGATGCAAGAAATCAAGGAACGCTCCATGATTTATGAAGGTCTCCAGCATTATTTCATCGTTAATTTTCCGCAAAGAGCAGGTGCTCTCAGGGAATTTTTAGATGAAGTGTTAGGGCCAAATGATGATATCTCACGCTTTGAATATACGAAAAAGAATAACCGAAGCAAAGGGCCTGCGCTTGTTGGTATCGAATTGAAAGAAAGAGATGACTATGCAGCGCTGATTGACCGAATGAATAAAAAAGGCTTTCACTATGTTGAAGTGAATAAAGATCAAGATTTATTCCACCTATTTATTTAGGCTTAACAGATAATTGGAAAAGAGGATTGATCGTTTGTGCTGCTCAAAACAATATGTTTTAGACGGATGGATGGAGCTCAGATCAAGGTAACAGAAGTCCCTGTTTTAAAGGGAGATGAATCCTATGGTTTCATGCTCACCTTTAGACTTGAAGCTTTCTTGAAAAAAGTCTATGTATCTAAGGGAAAGAGGCATGTGTACTCTTTCAGGGAGGATGTGAAACGTAACGTCAAGTGGAGCACATATGAACAGATCTATCAAGAGCCTACATTGAAACACAATGCGTAAATAAGAATCTTTGTCAAAGGAGTAAAAGGCCGCTTCAAGTGCGCCTGCTCAGTTTGGCAAGGATTTTTTACATGAAAAGAAGAAAATGTGACAATTTCAAAAACGTTCTGACAGTTGTTTTGAAGATTGAAGGAAATAAGGTAATATCTTAAGTAAAGACTAAGACAGCAAGGATGAGACGATAGTGAAACAAATTAAAATTGTAACAGATTCAACTGTGGACCTTCCGCAAGAAAAAATCAATGATCTTTCCATTCATGTCATTCCGCTCAATATCTCCATTTCTGGGGTTGATTATATTGACCGAGTGAACATACAGCCAGATGAATTTATTGAAAAAATGGAGGCCGCTGAGGAACTGCCGAAAACGTCTCAACCTGCGATCGGTCAATTCGTCGAATTATATGAAAAACTGACGGCAGATGGAAGCGAAGTCATTAGTATCCATTTAACTGGTGGGATGAGTGGTACGGTTCAAACTGCTGAAAGCGCTTCTAAAATGGTAGACGGGAATATCACTGTCATTGATTCGAATTTTATTTCCTATGGTTTAGGGTTTCAAGTCACCAAAGCAGCAGAGCTTGCAAACAAAGGGGCAAGCCGTGATGACATCCTCAAAGAAATGGACAAAATTCGTCTTAAAACAAAGCTATTTGTCACAATCGATACATTAGAAAATCTCGTGAAAGGTGGACGAATTGGAAGAGGAAAGGCGCTGATCGGTTCACTTCTTCATATTAAACCAATTGCCAGCTTAACAGACGGCATATACACACCAGAAGCGAATGTGAGAAGTTACTCCGCTCTTGTCCGCTATTTGACAAAACAGTATGTACAGGCGGTGAAAGGGAAAACCGTTCAGGCAATTGGGATTGCACATGCAGACGCATTAGAACTTGCAGAAAAGCTTAAAGCAGCACTGCTTGATCACACACCTGATGCACTAGTTGACATCGCTTATACAACTCCGATTATTTCCTGTCATACTGGTAAGGGCGCTATAGGCTTTACTTTTTATACCGATTGATTGAAAAGGGGATGTAATTGTCATGTATACAAAAAGGGGAGCCTTATTTGGTGCGCTTACGATCATAAGCGTGCTTCTTTTAGTCTCATGTTCAAATGGACAAATCAAGGATGCATTAAATTATCAAATCCAGCCGTTTGAGTATCAAAACCAGGATGGTCAAAAGGTGTCGCTCGACGATTTAAAGGGGAAAGTCTGGGTGGCAGATTTTATTTTCACAAGCTGTGAAACGATTTGCCCGCCGATGACGGCACATATGACAGAGCTACAAAAACGGTTAAAAGAAGAAAAATTGGATGCGCACATCATTTCATTTAGCGTCGACCCAGAGGTGGATTCACCGAAAAAGCTAAAGGAATTTGCAAAAGCATATCCATTATCCTTTAAAAATTGGGATTTTCTCACTGGTTACTCGCAGTCAGCGATTGAAAAATTTGCAATGAAAAGCTTTAAGACGATTGTGAAAAAACCTGAAGACGAAGACCAAGTGATACATCAATCTCTGTTTTTCCTCGTTGATCAAGAAGGAAAAGTGATGAAAAATTATGATGGCGTTCAAAATACGCCATATGATGAAATCATCAAGGACATCAAAACACTGAATCGAAGCTAGCATAAGGATGTTCAAATGAGCGAAAACATGATACACTTTTTTAATCAGAAAAAGGAGGGACATCATCGTTTGAAGGCTCGTTTGATTTTGATTGTGATGTCTCTAGCTTTTGTTCTTTCTGCATGTTCCGCGCAAGAGGCTGGCATAAAGGATAAACTAGAAGACACACAAAACGTAAAAGAACATATTACGATCGCAGCGGTTGGAGATTCCTTAACAGAAGGAATCGGAGATCAAAATAAAAAAGGGTATGCAGGCATCACCCGTGACAAGATAGAAGCGGTGGACGGCGTACAGTCTGTTACATTAAAAAACTATGCCATTAAAGGCAGTAGAACGGTAGATTTATTAAAAAGATTAAAAGAAAAAAAAGTGCAGGATGGACTGAAAGACGCTGATTATATTTTCTTTACGATCGGCGGAAATGACTTAATGCATGTCGTCCGTCAAAATGTGCTCAACTTGACATTTGCTCCTTTTCAAAAAGAGCAAGGTCCTTTTGAAGAGCGTTTTAAGACCATTCTTGCTCAATTAAGAGAGCATAATGACCATGCAAAGATCATGTATGTCAGTATGTACAATCCTTTTAAGTTCAGCTTGTCTGAGCTGAGAGATATTGATGAGGTCGTAAAAGACTGGAATGCTGCTGCCGAAAAAGAACTAAAAAAAGACGGCAATGCTGATATGATCGATGTAGCAGATTTATTTGAAGATGATAAAGATGAAAAATTACTGGCAGATGATGATTTCCACCCAAACCAAAAGGGGTACTCTCTTATGGCAAATCGTTTATTCTCAGAAGTGAAAAAAGAAGGACTGCCGAAGGAATAGGGTGAAAAGATGAAAAAATGGAAGAGTTTATTTTTTATTTTACTGTCAATTAATCTATTGATTGTTCTTGTGTGCGGTATTTTTATGCTGCTGCCGAGCGATCAATCCGCTTCGAAAAAAGAAGTGAACAGCGAGTATGCTTTTAACATTTCTAGTTCAAAAGAATCACTCACTAGCTTTGTCAATGATTATTTGAAAAATCAAGGATCAAGCGATATGCCAGACTTTCATGTTGCAATTGACCAAGATGTGAAAGTAACAGGTGCAATCAAAGCTTTTTCTTCAACGATTAATGCAAATGTATCATTTACACCAACTGTTGAAGATAACGGGGATGTTCTGCTGAAAGTAGATGACTTTTCAATTGGGCAATTAAGCATCCCAATCAGTTTTGTTTTAAGCTACATGGGTCAATTCTATGAACTGCCTGATTTCGTTCATGTGAAACCAGACCAAAAAACGGTGGAAGTGCGCCTTTCAGAAATGCCGCTGACGAATGATATGTATGTCAAAGCGAACAAAATTGATCTTGAGAATGATGAAATTGAATTCTCATATTATCATCCAAAGCAATAGAACGTGTAAGTCAGGAGTGAAACGATGAAGCGAGTCTATCAATATTTTAGTTTACTGTCGCTCTTATTTGCTGCATACTTTGGCATGACAGCTGCCTCTCATTTAAAAGCAGAAAATATCGACCAGTTTTACTTAAATATCGCCTATTGTGCATTATTTTTAGGTACCATGATTCTTGCTTTTGATTTTCAAAAACAAGAAAAAGCTGAAGATGTCTCGTAAATAGCCTTTTCCATTTGGAAAGGCTATTTGTCTTCTTTTCAGCGTGATTGAAAACCTTTGCATTCTAGGAAGCACGAGTACCGGCGCGGAGTGAATGTGACATTCGTGAGCACCGGCACGCAGGACTGACACCGAATGAGAGGGTTTGTCTACACGCTAAGAGCCTTTTCCATTTGGAAAGGCTCTTTTTACATTTGGTGAGACAAGACGACTTTTGCCATTAGCTCTGGCTCTCCGTTGGCAAATCCATGAAGTAAAATAAGATAGGCCCGCTTTGTTTGCAGGTGAACTTTCGGAATATCTAGCAGTACACTTTGAGTACCGGCAGCTTTTAATTCAAAGTGATACTTATTCGGAGAGAAGTGGTGGGTTTGGGTGCCGTTTACATATCCGAGCTCCTTTGATAACATGCCTTGATCTCGTTCATATATATCAATGAAAGGGAGGTCTGGTGACAGCTGGATAAACGTGAGTGCTGATAGCTCATCTTGCTTAATCAGCGAGTCTTGCTTTTCTGTGAGCAGCGCAAAGCCGGTACGAGCTCCTGTGATACATAGCGTGTAAGTCTCGTTTCCATTAATCATCATACGAGAAGAAAGAATTCTTTCTTTTGTAGCCAGCTTGAATACTTCTATCTCATAAACACCCTCATCCCATTCCATATAAGCAGACAGCTGACCGTATGGTAGCTTTTTTTGGATTGGCTGCTGATTTACAAATACAGCAAGCTCACTTAAATCCGGTGCAGCGTGAAATAATCGAATAACAGCTTTGGAAATGGTGTTTCTCGGATGGTATGGGGGAAAGGTAGCTAATGGACGATATAGAAATTGATTCATCTCGTAGAGCTGCTGCACGTCTTTATCCCTTCTTTCTCTGCAATGTGTTTTTTGTAGCGTATGCAAGAAAGGGACGATCTGTATAGGCAAAAGAAACATAGAAAAAAGCCTGACACTTTTTGTCAGGCTCTCGTATTAAGAAGGAGATGAATATTGATGATATTCAGCCAACTTAATGAACGTTTTTTCATCCTCAATTAATCCGCAAACGCCGCACTGGACTTTGATTTTCGGTCCTTGATAGTTCATGTGAAAAGGAGAAAGCTGATCTCCTTCATATGTTTCGACAATCGCTCCAGTTGCTGGATCAAGTTTCACAGGTTCTGAATGCTGCTCGATGAGATTAAAACGCGTTCTGTTGGTTTTGCAGTTCGGACAAAGATATGGACTTGTCATGGTTCATTCCACCTTTTTATCCGTAGCATGTCCTCCACGCTAAAATCTATGCTTAATCCTTTTGACTTTTATCCAGCTTTTTAAATAATTTGATCATCGTTTTCAGTTCTTCATCATCAAATGATTCAAATCGTTCCATGAAGTATTCTGTTTTCTTTTTCTCAAAATGCTCAGTAATTTCCTTACCCTTATCGGTTAAGTGGATTTTGATGATGCGTCGATCCTCTTTTGAACGGATACGAGTGATCCAGCCTTTTTCTACAAGTGTGTCGGTTACAGCTGTAATATGGCTTGCTGATACACCGAGAATTGAAGCGAATTCCGTTACTTTTTTTGCGCCTTGTTCACGCAGCAGATTTAAAATGAGAAATTCATTCCGAGATAATTCGTTTTCAAGCAGGCTGTTAATTTCATAACGTATTTGCTTAAATACGGTTCTCAGTAAAGTATCCATTTCATACATCATTTGTTTTCTTTGTTCCAATCATTAAACCCCCATTATATTTTAAGATACGACAGAATGCTTTCTTTTGTTTTTAGGTATACAAGTCGTATCATTTTCATTATTTTTTATCATGTTATAATATGATGATACCATTTTTTAAATGAAGGGGGCACTAATATGTCTGAAAAACAAGAATTAGCCACATTTGCTGGAGGCTGTTTCTGGTGTATGGTTAAACCTTTTGATGAACAGCCAGGCATTATCAAAGTTGAATCAGGGTATACTGGCGGACATACAGTGAATCCAACCTATGAGGAAGTATGTACAAATACGACAGGCCATAGAGAAGCCGTTCAAATTACCTTTGATCCAGACGTTTTTCCGTATGAGAAGCTATTAGAACTATATTGGCAGCAAATAGACCCAACAGATGATGGAGGACAATTTGGTGATAGAGGAGAGTCCTACCGTACAGGGATTTATGTCCACAATGAAAAACAAAGGCAACTTGCAGAAACATCAAAAGAGCAGCTGAGCCAAAGTGGAGTTTTCCAAAAGCCAATCGTGACAGAAATTTTAGAGGCTGGTCCTTTTTATCCTGCTGAGGAATATCATCAGCATTATTATAAAAAGAACAAAATGCACTACGAACGATACCATGTCGGTTCGGGCAGAGCAGGTTTTATTCAATCTCATTGGAGTGATAAATAATGGCTAACGAAAAAGAGCAGCGCATCAAAGAATTAAACCGAATGCAGTACGAAGTGACGCAAAATAATGGAACTGAGCCGCCATTTCAAAATGAATTTTGGGATCATAAGGAAGAGGGCATTTATGTAGATATCATTTCAGGCAAACCATTGTTTTCTTCTTTAGATAAATTTGATGCCCATTGCGGCTGGCCAAGTTTTACAAAGCCGATTGAAGATCAAGAGGTAGAAGAGAAAGTAGATACGAGCCATGGCATGGTGCGGACAGAAGTTCGCAGTAAGACGGCCGACTCTCACCTTGGTCATGTATTCCCAGACGGCCCAGGGCCAAACGGTCTTCGGTATTGTATTAATTCTGCCGCTTTAAAGTTTATCCCGAAGGATGAGCTTGAAAAAGAAGGCTACGGTCATTTGAAACACATCTTTCAATAATTGATTTAAAAATCGTCACATGGAAGTCAGCTGCTTCCGTGTGACGATTTTTTTATTTTTTATGGTGTGTATGATGTAATTGTTCAATGATGTGAAACAGTTTCTCTTTTGTAATGAGCGGTGCTTCGTTTGATGTGTAATGGGTCAAATGGACTTTTTGAAAATGAGGGTGAAGATGTGGTCTTGGTAAAATGGCGTAAAATTGTTCATGTTCAAACAGTGCATCTCCCTCGTGAGGGAATGTGAGTTCCTCGTGAAGTTTTTCTCCAGGTCTTTTGCCGACAACGAGAATATCAGGAGAAGGAACGTTGATCTGACCGGCATATTCATGAAATGCTTTCAATAGATCAGCCAGTTGTAATGACTCCATCTTGAGGATGAATGTTTCGCCGCCTTTCATCATGATAGCTGCTTCAAGTGTGAGGGATACAGCTTCTTCGATAGACATAAAAAAGCGTGTCATCTTAGGATCAGTTACAGTTAGAGGTTGTTCATTTAACAACTGTTGAAGCATGATGGGGATGACGGAACCCCTTGATCCAAGCACATTGCCAAACCGGACAGAGCAAAACCTCGTTTTCTGATTTGAAATACTTTCATTCGCTTGAAAAAACAATTTTTCTGAAATTAATTTTGTAGCTCCCATGGCATTTGTCGGAGAAACCGCTTTGTCGGTTGAAATGTTCACAACATGACTGACTTCATGTTCAAGTGCTGCTTCGATGACATGCTGTCCGCCGATGATGTTGGTTTGGACAGCTTCAAACGGATTATCTTCGCAGGTGGGTACTTGTTTGAGTGCAGCTGCATGGAAGATGATATCTACCCCTTTGACAAGCTGCCTGACGCGGCTGGCATCCCTCACATCTCCAAGTGCAAATACAACCTCTGGATGCGCCGCATATTCATTTTTCATCATGTATTGTTTACTGTCATCTTTACTGAAGACAATGACCTTTTTAGGAGAGCAGGCTGTTAATTTTTTCACAATCTGCCGGCCAATCGAACCCGTACCGCCTGTGACCAAGATGATTTTGTCACGAAAAAAGGTCTTCAAACTCGTTTCTATTTGTTTGGACATATCTAATCCCCCAACTCTCATTTCTCTACTTTGCATCATATGTGAAAGAGAGGAAGACGTTTGAGGAAAAGAACCACTTCATGCATAAATTAGGTGAACCAATTATAACCATCTGCTTGATGACTTAATAGAATATGTAGAGATAGAAGATTAAGTAGAATAACGAGGCACCTGAAGACTTCAGTACGGCGATCAGTTCAGCTCTCAGAATATATTCACTGATACTGAGCTGCGCGAGGGGAGAAGATCATACATGTATAGGGGAAATCGTATTTTAGCCATGATACCAGCTTTTAGCAGCAAGCAGGGGCATCATGCTGAACACATTCGCGTATTGGCGGAGCGGCCGCTAATCTATTGGACCATTCAGCCATTATTACAAATGATTGAATTAGATGAAGTCATCGTATCTTCAGAGGATGTGAATACTCAAATCATTTCGTCCCACTATGGAGCAAATGTGATTGAACTGCCAAGCACACATGTGACGGAACAAACACCTTCTTTAGTAGCTGTGAAGCATGCACTTGCTTATTTAGAACGAGAGGGAAAGACGTTTGATATTGTTTTGTATTTGCATCCAGCATCACCACTAAGGCAGACGGCAGATATTGAGAACTGCTTGCAGCTTCTAGTAGAGGGAGGATATGATTGTGCGGCTTCTTTTACAGAGGCGTTAGAAAATCCAAATGAAACTTGGACACTTCATGACACCAATGAAGCCAGCCTGTATAAGGACAATCATTATTTTTTTGTACCAACTCAGGAGCACCCTTATACGTATGGACGTTTAAATGGAGCTGTCTATGCGTTTCATGTTCCATATGCAAAAGAATGCATTCATTCCTTTTTAGAAGGATCTGTTGGTGCATATATGATGGATCATGCGCAATCGCTTGTTGTGAAAAGTGAGGAAGATCGGAAAAAGGCAGAGAAGATTTTATTGGCTCGAAAAGATGCAGAAGGAACGGCATAAGATGATGGCAATTAGAAAAAGCGCCCGGTCATAGGGCGCTTTTGACTATTTCATAAAGTCTGTAAGGCAGCGTATCAAATGTGTTCCAGCGAACGACTTGCTCGTAATTGTTCTCTGCAACCGATTGTCTTTGTTGAGGATTTTTTACATAGTGCTCGACCTGCTTAATCAAATCGTTTTCATGTGTGTAAAAAGCGAAGCTTGAAAATGCCTGTGACGGTTGTAGATCTGTCAACTGAAAGCCTCCGCTTGCAGCGATATCAAATGCTCTGTTGTTGAGACTCATATTATGAACATTGGCTTTGTTTTGATTATAGGCAAATTGCGCGGGCCTGTGCGGATTCAGAACAATGGCTGATGTTTGATAGATGTCTGCCATCTGCTCGGGACTCAGCCAGTGGGTCATCAGTGAGAGATCACGATATCGTCTGCGTGATTTATTCAACACGCGATGCCACTCTTTTCCTGCTACGAGAATGCGCCATTTGTTTTGATGTAAGAGTGTATCGATGGCTTTGATGCGGTTTGGATAAGGGTAGCCAATGAGTGCAATGTCATAAATGCACGACTCATGTGGTGATTCTTTTTTCTGAAATACGTGTGTATTGGTTGGAATGGGAAAGTAGTGCGTGTGATCAGCGCCCATTTGTTTGTAAAATGACAAAGCACCTTCGTCAATCGTTAAGATCAGCTGTGCATCACTTACGCATGCAGCTGACACATCTATATAAAAAGGGTCTTCTGTCATCCACAGTACAACGGGGATCTTTTCTTGTTTGAATTGATGAAGCAGTTCTGTTGGAATATGATCACCGATCATCATGAAAACAAAATCCGGAGAGAATGTCCGGATTTTGTGCATATAAGCGGGTAGAGTTTCCCTTTCCACTTTGACGCATGAAAAGGGGGAATCAATGAAGCTATCTTCTATCCATTGATCGAACATCCGATAGATTCCACCGTAGCCAGAGCTGATATAAAGAAGCTTCATGATGGCCCTCTCACA
Source organism: Bacillus sp. 005/A4HT-01/001 (assembly GCF_004634445.1). Classification (NCBI taxonomy): domain Bacteria; kingdom Bacillati; phylum Bacillota; class Bacilli; order Caryophanales; family Bacillaceae; genus Bacillus; species Bacillus sp. 005/A4HT-01/001. The sequence goes on along the minus strand of NZ_SEIZ01000007.1, from coordinate 100,947 downwards.
TTAAGATGTGAACGTAACACTTTCTACTTTATCTACATCTAATAGAGTCGTTGCAGAGCCTGTAGGTGTCACAGAGCTTTCTTGTGTGACGAAAACAACACCTGTTGAAGCATCGAATGATACGAATTGAACGGGTCCGATTAAGTCACCTGAGTCCATGACAATGCTAATGACTGTTCCAGGTGCAAGTCTTGCAAAAATCCATCTTGCTGGTTGAGATACGTCGAGTGTTGTAGCAGAATCTGAAGGTGATGCTTCAGCAGCCACCTCACTAAATAAATCGTTCAATTTTTCTTCCACTTGAACTCCTCCTTCTTCGAGATTAACTGTTAACGCATGACTAAGCGGTTTGAAAAACAGCTTTAACAGCTCTTTTTTTAATTCGGCACGCTTTTCGCTCATGTTTTCCCCATCCTTTCTTCATCCATTCAAACACACCACTATGTATATGCCGTTCTCTTTTTTTGGTATAAGCAGAATGCTCATTCCTTGTTCTTTTTTCATTTAATGACTTCACACATTTTTGAAAAATATTTTCAAATGCTGATGCTAAATGAAGTGATCCTCATACTCTAGTAAAGATCAAACGAGAAGAAAGAGGGAATCTGAATGGAATTTGAACAACTATTAAATGGCTGGAACGAAGAATTACTAGAAACAGAAGGAATACTTGAAGTTGTGTTGATTATACTTCTTCTTCATCTTTTAGAGGAAAGTGAGGAAGGGAGTGCGTCAGAGATTAAAGAATTGCTGCGCCCGTGGCTTGAGCTCGGCATTCCGCTGCCGCGTGTTCATTTAGTCAATGGAGATGTGCTGCAAAACGTGGTTGTCGTACAATTGTTTGACTCAGTAGCAGTCTTTAAAAATGCGACAAATCAGCTAAGAGTAAGTGTTCCTTATGTGAACATTGTCAGCTGGGGGGCTTTTTAATCTATTTAAAAAAGGATAATGGTCATGAAAGTATCAGTGATATTAACAAGCTACAACAAACCTGATTTCATTGAACGTGTGTTAAAGAGTGTGGTAGAACAAACGTATCAGCATTGGGAGCTTTTGATCATGGATGATGGCTCTGAACAAGAAACGATCCAAAAGATGCAGCCTTATTTAGTGGATAAGCGCATTCAATTGTATTCTCATCAAATTCATCCTGCAAACCGGCTGAAGACTGTACGTTATGCAACGCTAATTAATGAAGCATTAACACGTATAACAGGTGAGCTGGTTTGTTATGTAACTGATGATACAGTCTACAGAAAAGATCGTTTAGAGAAAATGGTCGAGGTTTTTCAATCGAAGCCTCACATAGATATCGTCTATTCCTCGCAGCGTGTCGTGCATGTGAATCAGCATTTGGTGGAAACGGCGAGCTTCGTTCGAGAAGCAGATCAAGTGTTGGAGCATGCATCCTTTCAAGTCGACCATTGCTCTGTTATGCATAGAAGCCGGCTGCTTTCGCTTATTCATGAAAAATACGGACAATACTGGGCCGACGAACCAAAACATTGGCATCATGCTGATTCTGTGTTTTGGATGAGACTGAATCATTTTGCTGCGTTCTTTCCATTACAAGAAGTACTAGATACCACATATAAAACGCCACAATCATTCCATCATATGTTTGCGAGTATGCCCTACGATTTAATTGACGGAACTGTGATTGAAAGAGATGGCGCTTATTATCAAATCGCTCACGGATGTCTCCATCTAATTGACAAGCGCTGGGTGAATGAAAAGAACAGGCGTGCGATTCGTGTTCCTTCCTTATGTACGATGAAATATGAAATGAACGAGCCGCTGACAGTTCCGAATTATACAGTCGTCACTGCAGATAACGGCAGAACATTTTATTATATTGAACATCAGACAAAAAGACGGTTTGCTTCAAGACGTGATGTGCAATATTTTCAGTTTCATCAAAAGGAGATTTACACGGTCACAAAACAGCAGCTGGAGACGTTTGAGGAAGGCAGCATCATTCAAGTATCTCCAATATTCAGCCCACCAAATAGACGGCTGTTTAAATGGAAACAAGATGTCTATTTATTTGTGCATGATACCTTTTGCCGAATTGTCCCTGAGGTAGTGAAAATATTTGCGTTTTACCATCAGCCAATCAAACTACAACCTTCTCAATTTGCATTTTTTCAAGAAGGAAAGCCAATTGTGCCGCTGTATATGGAGTCTCTTCAGGAATTTGACATGTCTCTTTATCAAACGTCAGGACGAAAGCACTCCTCATAAGTGGGGTGCTTTTTTTTAGAATTGACGAAAAAAGCAGGAGATCGAAAGGAAAAAGCGAAACGTGAAAAGGATAGGGGAACACGTTGAATATCATCAAGCCGCTGAAAATTGGGCAATACAGTGCCGGATTTTCGGCATAGAAAGTGAGGGGGAAATAGTGGGGAAGGTTGTCGAAAGAGCGGATTGGTTTGAATTAATTTTAGAAGCCATCGATGAAGCGATTCACGTTGTAGACGATCAAGGGGTCACCATCTTTTATAATCATAATGCAGCGAAGTTCGACTGTTTAGCGAAAGAAGAGGTGATTGGCAAGTACATACTGGATGTGTATCCTTCATTAACTGAAAAGACAAGTACACTCATGCATGTACTTAGAACAGGAAAACCCATTTATCATTCGTTGCAAACCTATTTGAATAAAAATGGAGAAAAAATTGAGACCGTCAACACCACACTGCCCATTATGGAAGGCAGTAAGTTAATTGGGGCGGTAGAAGTATCGAAGGATGTGTCGAAGCTGTCGGCGCTTTCGAATCGTTTAGATCAAAAAAAACGAACGGATGGTGCCGCGGAGACCACTCAAATGCTCGATTTTTCTTCATTTTTAACAAATGATCCACACTTAAAAGAGATGCTGGAGAAAGCGAAAAAAGCTGCTGCATATCCTTCGTCGGTTATGGTCTTCGGGGAAACTGGGACAGGAAAAGAGGTACTCGTACAAGCGATTGTTCATGCATCTGATCGGAAAGATCAAGTCTTTATCCCGCAAAACTGCGCTGCTCTTCCAGAATCGCTGCTTGAAAGTCTTTTATTCGGGTCTGTCAAAGGAAGTTATACGGGCGCAATAGATCGCAAGGGGCTGTTTGAATTAGCAGATGGCGGTACGCTTTTTCTTGATGAGCTGCAAGCGATGCCGCTTACGCTTCAAACAAAATTACTGCGTGTGTTAGAGGATGGTGTTGTCCGCCGGATAGGTGATGCAAAGGCGGTTCAAGTAAATGTCAGAGTGATTACTGCCCTCAATATCGACCCATTTGAAGCCGTTAAAAAACAAATGTTAAGAGAAGACTTATTTTATAGACTGCATGTGTCATCATTTCATATCCCGCCGCTTCGCACCAGGAAGCATGATATCCAGCTGTTATCCCGCCACTTTATTCAAATGTATCATCAGCAATTTTCAAAAAACGTCAACCGCCTTTCAGAAGAAACTGTCCAAGTATTTATGGCCCATCAGTGGCCAGGGAATGTCAGAGAATTAAAACATACGATCGAGCATGCCGTCTTGATGATGCCAAAGGAAGCAGAAGAAATCACCCCAGCATATCTCCCTGCCCATTTGCGGACGCATCAGATAGAAAGTCATCCACCAGAGTCCTCATTAAAAAGTCAAGTGACGTCATTTGAACAAACGCTGATTCAAGAAGCTTTAAGACAGCACGCAGGGAATATTAAGCAAACAGCAGCCGCTTTAAAGATTCCTCGACAAACATTGCAGTATAAACTAAAAAAATATACAGATGCCGAAAAGTAGGCACTTCAAACAGGTGAATGTGACGGAAAAGCTCCTTTTGTAAAGAATAGGGGCATTTTCCCATGTTGGCACATAACTTGCATAGTATAAAGTGAATGCTGATAGGGGGAATGGATATGAATCAAAAACTGTATCAACCTGCGCGACATTGGAAGGACATTGAACTTTGGAAGGACGTACCCGAGGAAAAGTGGAACGACTGGATTTGGCAGCTGACGCATACGGTCAAAACGCTTGAAGATTTAGAAAAAGTCGTGAACTTAACAGAAGAGGAAAAAGAAGGGGTGAAGATTTCCACGAAAACCATTCCACTCAACATAACACCCTACTATGCCTCACTGATGAATCCAGACGATCCAAGATGCCCAATCCGTATGCAGTCTGTACCGATTGCAGAAGAGCTTCATAAAACAAAATATGACCTCGAAGATCCGCTCCATGAAGATGAGGATTCACCTGTTCCGGGTTTAACGCACCGCTACCCAGATCGTGTGCTGTTTCTTGTCACAAATCAGTGCTCCATGTACTGCCGCTATTGTACGAGAAGGCGCTTTTCCGGTCAGATCGGGATGGGCGTGCCGAAAAAGCAATTAGATGCCGCCATTGGATATATTAGAGAAACCCCTGAAGTGCGGGATGTGTTAATTTCAGGCGGTGACGGGCTGTTAATTAATGATCAAGTGCTTGAATACATTTTGAAAAACTTACGAGACATTCCTCACGTTGAAATCATTCGAATTGGAACACGTGCACCGGTCGTGTTTCCGCAGCGAATTACAGATGAATTGTGTGAGATTTTAAAAAAATATCATCCTGTTTGGCTGAACACTCACTTTAATACAAGCATTGAAATCACAAAAGAAGCAAAAGAAGCGTGTGAGCGACTTGTCAATGCTGGCGTCCCTGTTGGTAATCAGGCGGTGATCCTAGCAGGAATTAACGACAGTGTTCCAATTATGAAGAAGCTGATGCATGATCTCGTCATGATTCGCGTCAGACCTTATTATATTTATCAATGTGATTTATCAGAGGGGATCGGCCACTTTAGAACACCAGTTTCAAAAGGCCTTGAAATCATTGAAGGCTTAAGAGGACATACGAGTGGTTATGCCGTGCCAAGCTTTGTTGTAGATGCGCCAGGCGGCGGAGGTAAGATCACCTTACAGCCAAATTATTTATTATCTCAAAGCCCTGAGAAAGTGGTCCTGCGTAACTTTGAAGGTGTGATCACCTCTTATCCGGAGCCAGAACATTACGTCGCAGGCCAAGCAGATGCGTATTTTAATGAAATCTATGAAGAAAAGAAAGAACCCGCCATTGGCATAACTGCTCTATTTGAAGATGAAGCAAGATCCTTTACGCCTGAAAATTTAAGCCGAATGAAACGAAGAGAGTCTTATGAAACGAATCCTGAACATGATACGCTCAAAAACAAACGTGAAAAACGAGATGAATTAAAAGAGAAGAAATATCAAGCCCAGCTCAAAAAAGAACAAACCGTAAAGGAGGAGAAATAACGTTGCTGACATGTGATTGGTGTGAGGAGAAGAAAGCGAACGCAGGACAGACCACAGTCTATTGGGAACTCATCACGGGCACACAATCGATTGAGATTTTGGAAACGCCTTCGATTTCTTGCACGCATTGCGGGATGACGTATCAGAAGGATGAGACAGTAAAAGAGATAGAAGATCAATTAATTTTAGTCGATCAAACAAAACTTCCAGAAAAAATCTCATATGCAGAATTAATGAGCATGGAGCGGTTATTAAAGCGTAATTACTTTGATTTTTCTTCATAAGTTGTACCTCCGCCTATACAAGTCATCAAATTCCTGTATAATATAACAACAAAATAGAGTGTCGCGGAGGGAAAAACAGGTGAAGTCGTTTTACCATTATTTAATGAAGTATAGACATCCAAAACCGAAGGATGAAATCAGTCATTTTGCAAATGCTGCTTATGAAGATCACAGCTTTCCTAAAGCATCCACTGATTATCATGAGCTATGTGCCTATTTAGAGTTAAATGGGGACTATTTAAGCTCCATGACGACATTTGACGAGGCTTTTGAGCAATACGAAGTAGAAGTCAAAAAAAAATAACACACACAACCGCTTGTTCCGTATGGAAGAAGCGGTTTTTTCATGAAGAAATAAAATGGCGTTTTGCATGGTGTGGTTGCCCATGCAGAATTCCTTGCGCCGGCATACGATACGTTAAGACCAAAAGTCGGGCAAGGGGGAGACAGAATGAAGGCGAAAGCACCAAAATATAAAGTAGGGGATATTGTCGTCGTTGTCATGTACGGCACAGTTGGAACGATAACAAAAGTCCATCAAATTGACCAGCATTATTTATATGAGGTCAATCATAATGAGGTGCTTTATTTTGAAACATCACTCCAGCTTTACGATGAGTACGACGGGGTGATAGTGGATACAGAAAAGCTGGACATTGAATATGAGTTCCTCATTGGCGATGTTGTATATGTAAAGGATTACGGGAAAGAGCTATTTAAAATCATTGGTCATCGGACTGAAATATGGCGTTACCTTGAAGATGGCTGGGAAGATGTCATTTATGAACTGACAAGGTTAAAAGACGGAGAATGGTTGGAAACAGAAGAAGAAGACTTGACGCTTGTTCTAAGGAAATATGAGATGGATCAGTTTGTTCATCAGCTTCTTTTTGTGCATTATGTTGGAGAAACCTCAAAAGAAATAGAGGAAGATATGGTGCAAACCGCTCTATTACAGTTAGAAGAGAAACAAGAAAGCGAAGCATCACTAGAATTTCTCGCTGTATCTATAGTGGATGAGCTTCTTGATATTTACAATGATTATAAAATTCTCTATGAATTTTTCAAAGACCCAGAATATAAGGATATGATGGACTTTATTTTGGAAAGTTTAAACGAGCATTTTGGTTAAAAGAAGACTTGTCCTAACACGAATAAAAAGTAAGGAACACAGAAAAAAGCAATCACATAAAACCATCCCCTCAAGATACGGCCCATCACCTGATCAAAAGTATGTCCATCTAAAATGCTTAACCATTTCATTGCCTCATGCCCCTTTTCTTTTCGTTTACTGCATTTATATGTATGGAATGAGCCATTATGACAAACTGTAATAAAAATAAGGCGACGTTCATACATCATAAAAAAGGAGGCGGAAAGCAATGAAAGAAGCAGATTTGGTGATTGATACAGAGGAAATTGCAGAATTCTTCTACACGGAGCTGGTCAAAAGAGGGTACATACCATCTGAGCTGGAAACGTTTGAGCTTGCCGATATTACATTTGAATATATGCTGAGGAAAGCAATGATAGTTGAAGAAGAGGCGTGGTAGGCACTATACTTTGAAGAGATTCTGAGTAGAAAGGGAGGGGAATTGTTTCGCGTGTATGTCATCATTTTTTTCCTTTTGTTTGGCGCCATCGCAGCGCTTATGGTGTCTGGCATGTTCCAGGAGTTGGACAACCAGATCATCTTATCGTTTGAAAACATCAGACTTCCTTTTTTAAATGATGTCATGCTGACTTTGACTGACTTTGGTATCAGTGCGCTGCTTGTCCCAATCATGCTCATCTTTAGCGTGGTGCTGTTTATGTATAAACGCTACCACTCTATTATGCTGCTTTTTCTACTATATATAGCAGAAAAAACGGTCAATCATGAACTGAAAGGACTGTTTGCTAGAGAGCGTCCAGCCTTTGATCATCTAGTGAATGAGACCTATTACAGCTTTCCGAGCGGACATTCTATGAATGCAGCAACGATCTATCCATTTATCGCCTATCTATTCATTGAAATGGTTCCGTGGCTGAAAAAGAGACAAAAAGCAGTCTACATGGTGACAGGATGTTGTGTGCTGATGATCGGCATCAGCAGGATGTATATCGGTGTGCATTATGTCACTGATGTAGCAGGGGGCTTTGCGATAGGACTAGCTTTATTTCTCATATGTAAAAAGATTGACGAAAAATTGTCCGTCATTCGACAAAAATAGAAGAAGGAAATTCATAGATCCCAGCCAATTTTATATAAAAGGGGAGGGATTTGAATGCAATTGACGTTGAGATTTTTTCAAAAGAAACCTTCAGCTTATCACTTAACCATTTATCAAACACCTGAATATGGTGCAGAAAGCGGACATCAGCCTGTGTACCGGACAAAGATTGGCGGCAGGACACACCTTGATGTACTGGAAAAAGCATTCTCGACATTTAATGTACAAGATACAGTCCCTAATGATTACAATGCACGGTTTATCACAACAGGGGATATCGTTGTGATTGATGACCAGAAAAAAGGGAAGTGCTACTACCAGCTCTTTCCGGCAGGATGGAAACGCAGTGAACGCCTAATGACGATGAGTTAAATATAAACGACGATGCCAGCTTTACTTTCAGCTGGTATTTTCTTTTTTGATCTCAATCGTTTATAATAAATGGGACTAAACACATGTTAAACGTAAGTGGAGGCTAAAAAATGAGTGTACATATTGGAGCAGAAAAAGGACAAATTGCAGAAACGGTATTGCTTCCGGGCGATCCGCTTCGTGCGAAATATATTGCAGATACATATTTAGAAGATGTTGTGTGCTATAACGAAGTGCGCGGCATGTATGGTTATACTGGAACATATAAAGGAAAACGCATTTCTGTACAAGGTACTGGAATGGGCGTACCGTCTATTTCGATCTATGTGAATGAGCTGATCCAAAGCTATGATGTTCAAAACTTAATCCGTGTTGGTTCTTGCGGAGCGATCAAAAAAGATGTCAATGTACGTGACGTCATCTTAGCTCAAACATCATCAACAGATTCTCAAATGAACCGTGTGGCATTTGGACCGATTGATTACGCACCATGTGCTGATTTTGGTTTACTGAAAAAAGCCTACGACACAGCAGAAGTGAAAAATGTAGCTGTGCGTGTTGGGAATGTATTTACAGCAGACCAGTTTTATAATGAAAAACCACTTGAGCTGATGGATCAATATGGAATTCTAGCGATCGAAATGGAGACAACGGCTCTTTATACGCTTGCTGCAAAATTTGGCAGAAAAGCGTTGTCGATTCTGACAGTGAGTGATCATGTGCTAACAGGAGAAGAAACAACTGCTGAAGAGCGTCAAACGACATTTGACGAAATGATCTTAATTGCACTAGATTCTGTTTTATAATAGTATAAAGGGTGTGCTACGATGTAGCGCATCTTTATTTTTTTAGTAGAGCAAAAGGAAGGTATGTCATGAAGAAAAGCTATAAAATACTCTCAATCGCATCGATTCTTGGTTTGACGGCCGCATTATCAGGCTGCCAGTTGCTGGATCAGAAAAGCGGTACCACTGAATCTAACAAAACAAACGAACAAAAGAACGCAGCAAGTTCATCACCCCAGCAAAACTCAAACGATACGGCAGATTCATCTAATCAAGAGCTGACGTTAAAGAGTGAATATTTCAATGACATCAAGGTAGTGAGCGGACTGAAGACCATTCAAAACCCTGAAAATGTGCTTGCTTTAGTGAACAAAGAATATGCACTGCCAGGAACCTATAAACCTTCTGATCTCGTTGTACCAAAAGTGGAATTCTCTTTTTCAGAGGATATTGAAAAACGATATATTCGAAAAGAAGCAGCGGAGGCACTTGCGAAGTTATTCAAAGGTGCTAAAAAGGAAAACTTTGAGCTTGCTGCAGTATCGGGCTATCGTTCCTATGATCGTCAAAAAGTCATTTTTGATAGTGAAGTGAAACTAAAAGGGAAAGAAAAAGCCCAAGAAGCCGTAGCCTTACCAGGCGAAAGTGAACATCAAACAGGTTTAGCTATGGATATTTCCTCAAAAAGTGCCGGTTTTGAAATCTCTGAAAAATTTGGTGAAACACCTGATGGTAAATGGGTAGCCAAAAACGCTTATAAATATGGCTTTATCATCCGTTATCCAAAAGGGAAAGAAGACATCACGAAATATGAATATGAGCCGTGGCACCTGCGCTATGTAGGGAAAGAAGCTGCAAAAGCGATGCATGATCATGATTTAACATTCGAAGAGTACATGAACAAAGTGAAGAAAATATAAACAAATAAAAGGTCTCCCGAAGCTGGGAGGCCTTCTTTTATACGCCGTTTTAAAAAAAGAGCAAACCTGCTAATGCGAAGCCGGTAATAAAACCGAGACCGATGCCATAAGCTGGACCCCAGCCATAATAGCCTCCGTAATAACCTCCGTAATAGCCAAAGCCTAAGCCCCTGCGGGACCCGCCGACTGGTCGGATATAAACTTTGCGGTTTGACACCCGCTCAATACGTCCAACATGTACTCTGCCATTTCGATCAGTAATTCTAGCTACTTTCCCCATATGCTGCTGACAAAGTTTATAGTAGCGCTCCATGTTTTTCCTCCTTATGACAAACTCTTTTCACTCTTATCCTATGCGAAAGACTTCATAGAGTTTGGACAAAACATATAGGAGATTCGCTCATTTTATACTGTACATTCAAATACAAGGTGACTCAGGTGTTCTCGGTGTGTTTGAATCAGGTCATAGTGTGTCTGTAATGTATCATAAAGAGAAGGTGGTATTTGATCTGATAATTCCATTTCGGTCGGCTCTTCCTGCACCATGTGCTCATCGAATGAGAGAATCTGAATGTCACGGAATCCTGCGGACGCTAACTGCCTTTTCCATTCAGAAAATGAAAAGAGGGAGTGAAACCCATAAAACTCCCGAATGGTTGCCTGTTCTTTTGAGGGAAGCGGCACTTTTAACACAGCCTCATTTGCGATCAATTGTTTTCCAGGAGCAAGCACCCGTTTGACCTCAGCAAGCGCAGCAGGTAAATGGGTGAAACTTAAAACAGATTCACTGATCAGTAGAGAGAACGAGTCATCCGCAAATGGCAGGTGTTCGATCGATGCTTGCTGTGCACGGAAAGGTAGTTGTTCCCGCTCGAATCGCAGATTGGCTTTTTCAATCATCAAAGGGTGTGTATCAATCGCCTCTACTTCATAACCTAAATGTCCTAGATAGGCGGCTGTTTGTCCTGTGCCGCATCCGACATCCAGTATACGATCGTCAGACGCCAAGTGAAGATGCTCAATCATCGTTTTTGTTAGCTCAATTCCACCAGGATGGGCACCTGATACACCAAAATAGGCAAGCATTTCTACATAGTCACTCATGGAATCCCTTCTTTCTTTATCATGTTTCTCTCTAAAGATTATGCATTGCAAGGCGAAATGGCTTATCTTTTCAAATAGAAGTTTGATCCTTTGGTTGACGGATGAAGAATCGTCCTTGATAATAATGAAAGGAGATAAAGGTGGTGTTTTTTTGAAAAAACAATTCAAGTTCGTGATAGCCATTCTGGTAACAGCAGCGCTTTCCTCAGCGATTACATTTGTGATCACAAAACAAGGTGCTGTCAGCGTTTCAGGAGATGAGAAGTTTAGTAAACTCATGGCTGCATATACGAAGGTAAAAAACGAGTATTACGAAAAAACGGATGATCAAAAACTAGTAGACGGTGCGATTCAAGGAATGATTGCATCACTTGATGATCCATACTCTACATATATGGATCAGGAGGAAGCCGAAGGGTTTAACAACACCATTTCATCTTCATTTGAAGGAATTGGTGCACAAGTAGAAGAGAAGGATGGACAAATTTTAATTGTCGCACCGATTAAAGGCTCTCCTGCTGAAAAAGCTGGTTTGAAACCTCATGATCGTATTTTAAAAGTGGATAGTAAAAGTACAAAAGGCATGTCAGTGAATAAAGCCGTTTCTCTTATCAGAGGGAAAAAAGGAACGGATGTCAAACTGCATTTGAACCGACAAGGTGTTGGAAATGTGGATGTGACGATCACAAGAGATACGATTCCACTTGAAACGGTGTATGCAAAACTAACAAAAGATAAAATAGGTGAAATCCAAATCACTTCTTTTGCTGAAACCACGTCTAAAGAGTTAGATAAAGCGATTGATGACCTCGAGAAAAAAGGGGCAAAAGGTTTTGTCATTGATCTGAGAGATAATCCAGGCGGCATTATGACAGAAGCAATTGAAATGAGCAATGACTTTATCGATAAAGGAAAAGTCATTATGCAGGTTGAGGAAAAAGGAAAGAAACAAGTGTACAAAGCGGAAAAAGAACGCAAAGTTCATCAGCCGACAGTTGTTCTTGTAAACGGCGGTTCAGCGAGTGCTGCTGAAATCATGGCGGCAGCTCTGCACCAATCCTCTAGCATTCAACTGGTTGGAGAAAAGACATTTGGTAAAGGGACTGTTCAAAATGCGCAAAGCTACAATGATGGCTCTAGTGTGAAATTAACCATTGCCAAGTGGCTGACACCAGACGGGTCTTGGATTCACAAAAAAGGAATTGAGCCACAGGTGAAAGCATCTCTGCCGAGTTATGCGAAGCTGCCATACTTAAGTCCGAAAAAGACGTATCAACTGAATGATGATGGAGATGAAGTCAAAGCGGCTCAAAAAATGTTCCAAGCGCTTGGCTACAAAGCAAAAGCCAATGGAGAATATGATCAAGCATTCCAGTCGATCGTGAAAAGTTTCCAATCAGATCACGATCTAAAGGCTGATGGTATTCTGACAGGGGACACAACGACGGTACTGATGACAAACATCCAAGATAAGCTCAAGAAAAATGACACGCAAATGAAAAAAGCCATTGAAGTGTTGAAAAAAGAAATGAAATAGAAAAAGCAGTCCTCATCAGGGGACTGCTTCAAATTGTTGACAAAGGGCTAAAATGAACTTTATTTTAGCCCTTTGTCTTCTTTTCAGCTCAGCGTGATAGAAAACCTTTGAAGTCTAGGAAGGACGAGTACTGGAGCGGAGCGAATTTGACATTCGTGAGCACCAGCACGCAGGACTGACAAAGAATGCGAGGGTTTGTCTACACGCTGAAGCAGTCCTTATCAGGGGACTGCTTTTTTCTTGTGTTATGCTTTGTTAGCCACAGGTTCCGTTGTTTTCCCATTCTTTTCAAACAAATCACTTGTCACAGAATTAGATGCGACATTCTTCTGGAAGAATGGATTCAATATCAAGATGACCACAACGTTTGCTAGTAAACCGAGAAAGCCTTCATAAAGGCCGAATGTCATTTGTGTCATATTCGCTGTAAAGGTCACGATAATTCCTACGATGAGCCCCGCAATCGTTGCTTCTCTCGATTGTTTTTTCCAGAACAAGCTGATGGCAATGGCTGGGAAAATTTGAACCATTCCAGAAACACCGATCAGCTGAAGCGTGACAAGCGCAGTCGGGAACAACATACCGAATAAAAGAGCAAGCCCGATCACGATAAATACCATCGAACGTGTAATGATCGTTAAACGTTTAGGTGACACATTTGGATGGATTAAATCACGGTACAAATTATTGGCAAATAAATTCGACGCCCCAATGGCCATGATCGAGCATGGAATGAGAGAAGCAAGTGCAATCGTTGAATACGCAAGCCCCTGCATCACGCCGCCATATGACGTCTGAATTAAATGAAGAAGAGCAAATCTTGGATTTGTATCTTCCGGTAAGACTAAAAAGGCAATGAAGCCAAGGAAGATGACCAAAATCAATACAATGTTGTAAAGAGGTAAAAACATACTGTTTTTACGGATGGCATCTGCGCTTTTGGCTGTGAAAACACCAGTTGCTGCATGAGCCCACATAAATAATGCGAGTGCAGAAACACCTGATGCGGTAATAAACCACAAAATGCCTTTAGGGCCTCCTTCAGGTATCGTCAGAAGCTGTGGGGCCTCCTTAGCTAACGTATTCATCATCGGCGTCCAGCCGTTAAAATGAATAATCGGGAGGGAAACCACCATAAAGAGCATGATCACCCAAACAAGAATATCTTTAATAATAGCTGTATATGTAGGACCTTTAATACCACTGAAAAATGTATAAAGTGCAACTAAAATAAATGAAATCATAACAACTGCATTCACATTAATATAACCCGTTCCAGCGACAGTTAACGTATCTTGAATCCCGCTGAGCTGAAGACAAATGTATGGAATGAGCATGAGTACACCGACAATGGCAATCAAACTGGATAACAGTTTACTGTCAAATCGCTCACGTGCATAATCAGCAAGTGTTGTCAGCTTGTGATTTTTTGCAACCGTCCAAAGTTTTGGTAAGAAGAAATACGCAATAAAATAAGCAAGAACTGAATAGGGGATAGCGAAAAAAGCAACACTTCCCGCTGTATAAGCTGTACTTGTGAGCCCTAAAAAGGTATAAGCAGTATATAAGTCTGCGCCAACAAGGAACCAGACGAGAAGCCCGCCAAATTTTCTCCCGCCAACAGACCATTCTTCTACTGATTGTCTTGATGATTTATCACGACCAGCGGCAAAACCGATGACCACGACGATGAAAATAATACTTGCAGTAATCAATAAAGCTGTTAAGTTTCCTTGCATTCGTCAGTTCCTCCATTTGAATGTTGCATCCTGTAAATGATAAATGTGCAAACGGGTGTGAGTACAATCCATAGTAAGAGCCAGAAGTGGAAAAAAGGCAGCCCGATGACAAATGGATGAATACGATTCACAAAGGGGAGCAGTGCAAGCTGCCCAATGAATGGAATCGCGATGAGTAGTGTCAGTATCAGTTTTTTGTTCATGTTTTCCTCCTCTAATATTTTGTAATTTCATAATAATAGCAGTTGTCAGATTAGATCACAAGACCATTTTCAGAAAAAACAATCATTTTTATGAATATCATACTAATATAACGCTTTCATTTTTAAAAAGAGGTAAATAGTGAATAGAGAGAAAGGAAGACTTGAAAATAAGTATGGAAAAATAATATTTAGAGCAAATAAAAAAGCCCCAGCATGAAGCTGAGACTGTGCCGTTTTTTATAGGAAATCAGATACTTCTTCGATGTCAAAACGATTGCTTTTATGAGCTTCTTTTGCTGCTTTGCCGACAGAAATCAACATCACTGGTTCGTATCGACCGCTCACATTGAATTCTTTCACGTACGCTTCTTTGCTGAAACCGCCCATTGCGCATGTATCATATCCCATTGCTTTCGCCGCAATCATTAATTGCATAGCAGCTAACGAAGCGTTTGAATAAGCAGCTTCACGTGCATATTGCTCGCTTTGGTAAGCACCATTGATTTGTGTCATCAGTGTTTCTTTAATATCTTCTGTGATGAAGCCTTGTTCTGCTAGCTCACTGTAGATTTTTTCACCATTTAGATTGGCTTCAAGGTCACCAAGCACTGCAATCACAGCTGATGCTTGTGAGACTTGTTTTTGGTTATAAGCAATTGGAAGAAGTTTTGCTTTTGATTCAGCACTATGGAAAACAGTGAAATGCCAATGCTGAAGGTTCCAAGCAGATGGTGCTTTTGTTGTGATATCAAGAAGCTCTTTTAACTCTTCTTTTGTCATTTCATGAGTTGTATCATACTCTTTTACTGAAGCTCTTTCTTTTAAAATGTCAATCGTTTTTTGATCGCTCGCCATATGGATATTTCCTCCCGTTTTTGCAAATAGTATGGTACAATAAATAAAAAAGTGAGAAACTTACTTATTGTAACTAGAGATATATTTTAAATTGTATACCGTTAGTTTGTCAAACGATCATGAAAAGAAAGGCTGAAAAATATGGAATTTCAATTATGTCCAAACATTCAGCAAGCTTTTTTACTTCTTGGCAAAAGGTGGAATGGTCTCATCATTCATGTATTGCTTGATGGTCCGAAGCGGTTTAAAGACCTGACGGATATTATTCCATCCATCAGTCAAAAAATGCTCGCAGAACGCTTAAAAGAACTTGAGCAAGAAGGAATCATAAAGCGCACTGTACTTCCTGAAACGCCAGTCAAAGTCATCTATTGTCTAACCGAAAAAGGAAGTGCATTACATGGTGTGTTCGGAGAAGTATCGCGCTGGGCAGGGGAGTATGCTGGATCTCATGTAAAAAAGGAGCAAGCTTAGTTTTAGGTTTGCCCAAACGTTTTGTCTCCTAATGAATATGCTGATGTTAGGCACATGACAAAGGAGGAGAAAAGCATGTACCCTCATACTCCGTATTTTCGAGGCGGTGCCCCTGGCATTCCGCCATATGAATCTAGAGTCCCTTTGTTTTTTGGTTTTGGCGCTCCTTTAGTCGGCGGACTGCTTGGCGGATTTCTAGGAAGTGCGATTTTTAATTATCCTCGTCCATATTACCCGCCACCACCACCGCCTGTTCCACCACCTTATGGCGGCGGATATCCACCATATTATTAAGAAAAAAGAGTAAGCCTGCTTCCATTTCAAAGCAGGCTTTTTATAATGGAATATCAATTTCAGAGATGCCTGGATCATCATGCTTTAAAAACATAATTTCTAAAATACCATCTTGATACGAAGCCTTCGTTCCTTTTCTTTTCACAGCAGCAGGCAGGACAACCTTCTTTTGTTTATTCTCTTCAGGAAAATGATCAATAAACAGCAGATTGGCTGTATGTTTGATTTTTACTTTTTCAGTGTTCGGACGATCGAGCTCTATTTTGACAAACACGTGATCTGTCGTCTCAAATACTTCAACATTCGGCTCTTTCTTTTTTTTATCGTCTGTCTCTCTTGCTTTCTGCTTCTGAGACAGCGGATCCTGAAAGGGGAATTGAGCAGAATAATTGGAGCCGAAAACACTTTCCATGACTTGATTGACATATTGCTCAACGTCTTTAGGGTCTGATTTTTTTAACGCTTCTTTTGAAAATTGCTTTTGAAAAGGGAATAATCGGTTCCAGTCAAACATGCAAATCATCCTTTCTAAATGCCCTGAATTAGTATATGCCCATAATGTGATGTGCGTGCTATAATATACGATAAGTTTAGAAAGGAATGGTTAGATTGAACGAACAACAATCAAAAGGTGTCTTATATACGGCTGCATCTTTTACATTATGGGGGTTGTTCCCATTATATTGGAAACTGATGGAGCATATTTCGTCAGGCGAAATTTTAGCGCACAGAATCGTATGGTCCTTTATTTTTATGTGCGGTATTCTTTTATATTTAAAGCAAGTCCGTCCAGCGATGCAGACTGTGAAAGGTCTGATGATTGATGGAAAAGCACTTTTTTCATTACTTTTATCGGCTATTTTGATCTCGGTCAACTGGTATGTGTATATTTGGGCGGTAAATCACGATCTTATGCTGGAAGCGAGTTTAGGGTATTATATTAATCCGCTTGTATCAGTTTTACTAGGCATCATTTTCTTAAAAGAACGACTGAATAAAATGCAAACCACCGCCATTCTCATTGCCGCAGCTGGTGTCATCATCTCAACTGTTCAGTACGGCTCATTTCCTGTCGTGGCTTTCGTATTGGCTTTTAGTTTTGGGTTCTATGGACTGATTAAAAAAAGGATGAGTTTTACGAGTGCCATTGGATTAACCATTGAAACACTGCTTCTTGCACCAGCTGCGCTTGTTTACTTATTCTTCTTCTTAAAAGAA
Source organism: Bacillus sp. 005/A4HT-01/001 (assembly GCF_004634445.1). NCBI lineage: Bacteria > Bacillati > Bacillota > Bacilli > Caryophanales > Bacillaceae > Bacillus > Bacillus sp. 005/A4HT-01/001. The sequence goes on along the minus strand of NZ_SEIZ01000007.1, from coordinate 83,654 downwards.
CCTGTTGTCACAATGAATCCGAGCAGCTTCGGCTCTCTTGGGCTATTATTTTTTGCAGGTGTCTTTACAGCTGTACCGCTTCTTTTATTTTCTGAAGGGGCCAAAAGAATTCCTTTATACCAAGTTGGTATTTTGCAGTATATTGCACCGACCATTACACTCTTTTTGGGGCTGTTTGTATATCACGAACACTTATCTGCAGCAAAAATCGTGACATTCCTCTGTATTTGGGTGGCGATTTTACTATTTACAACCTCTCAACTGCGAATGAAAAAAACAGCGAATTCTCATTAAAGAGACGAAGCAGTTTGCTTTTTTTTGCAGGCGGATCATGTCATAATAAGTTGTTACCAAAACTGTAGAGGTGATCACATGTCATCAGCCGATGAGCTTGCACACGCTTATCAATCTTTATGGAAAAATCGGCAGCTTGATGTAGTGGATATGACTTCATTACACGAGGCGATACGAGATGATTTGCTTGATGCACGCACCCATCCTCGCGCAAGAAAGTCATTACATCAAAAGTATGTACTCGCTGTGGAAAGAATTTTAGAAAGTGCTATTGAGCAGGGTCATCAACTACAGCTGATCAGCTTACATACGAAAAAGCTGCGAGAACTAATTCAAAATGAAGGAAGGAACCACTCATGAAACCAATTCAAACGGAAGATGTCACAGCACATCTTGAATCGTTTTTAAATCGGCCAGTCTTCGTTCATCTTGAAACGACAACCGGTTCTTATTCAGCTCATGTGAATGAGCAAAATATGACGGTCGTGGCGTATATCCGCAACGCAAAAGTTGTCTATTCACAGGCAAAAATAAAAGGACAAGGCCCATATCGTGTCGGGATGAAAACAGAAGATGGCTGGATTTACGCAGAAGGTTTAACCGATTACGTGTTTGATGAACAAGGTCGCCTGCTGTTAGCAGGACACCTGCCAGACGGAAAACTAGCGATCTCATTACAAATTAGTGAAACACCATTTCAGGTGTAGGAGAGAGGGGAACAGTGATGAACGAACATGTACTTGTGATGCTGCCTCACCCCGACGATGAATCCTTCGGGGTCGCAGGGCTCATCGCGCAAAGCAGAAAACGTGGAATTCCAGTGACGTATGCATGCGGGACACTTGGAGAAATGGGAAGAAATATGGGAAGTCCAACATATGCTAACCGTGAGACACTTCCTGAATTAAGAAAACAGGAATTAATCCATGCATGTAAAGAAATGGATGTCACAGACTTGCGAATGCTTGGTCTTCGGGATAAAACGTTGGAATTTGAAGATGATGAGTATTTAGCGGATGTGATGGAACGCATAATTGATGAAGTGAAACCAACTCTTATTGTCACGTTTTATCCAGGTCATGGCGTACACCCTGATCATGATGCGACAGGTGAAGCGGTCATTCGTGCTCTATACCGAAAGAAAAAAGAAGACCGTCCCGTCACATACTGCATGGCCATTACGAAAAATCGAGAAGAAGTGCTAGGAAATGCCGATATTGTGATTGATATTACGGATGTAGCAGATATCAAATTAAATGCACTAAGAGCGCATAGAACACAAACAGAAGGCATGCTAAGAGAGCTTGAACAAAAGTTGAAAAACAAAGAACCAGTCGTTCAAAAATGGTTTGATGAAGAAATTTTCTGGACGTATCAATGGAATGACTAAATGAAAGGCAGCTGACTTCAGTCAGCTGCCTTTTCCTGTTGTATCAGAATGCATACGTCTTTCAATCAACCTGAGACGAACAAATAGGACGATGGCACCTGCGGCAAGCCCAGTAATCAGCCCAACCCAATAACCAAACGCTCCAAATGAGGTATACGTGCCAATCAAGTAGCCAGCTGGAAGGCCGATGACCCAATAAGAGACAAACGCAGCAATCAGTGTATAATTCACATCTTTATAGCCGCGCAGAGCCCCTTGAATGGGTGCAGCGATCGCATCAGACAGCTGGAAAAAGATCGCATACATCAAAAAGTGCTGTGTCATTTGTAAAACAGCTGATTCAGTTGTATATAAACCAGCGATCTCAGGTCTAAATAACAAGATGAGTGCTGCAGTACATAATGAGAACAAAACAGCTGTTGCAATGCCAATATAGCTGTAGCTTTTTGCGTCTTTATATCGCATCGCACCGGCTTCAAAACCTACAACAATCGTTAAAGCCATTGAGATACTAAGCGGCAGGATATATAAAATAGAAGCAAAGTTCATCGCTGCTTGGTGACTGGCGATTGTCACGGTATCAAAGTGACCCATTAAGAGTGTGACAGCTGCAAAAATACTTGTTTCAAAAAAGATCGCAAACCCAATAGGGATACCGATTTTCAGTATTTGACCCATTCGGGAGACGTTAAAACGAGGTAATGTCTGAAACAACCGAAAGGATGCAAACGGTTCGGCTTTGATGACAATACAAATACTCATGATGAAAATCGCCCAATACGTCAGCGCAGATGCAAGACCTGCCCCTGCACCGCCAAGCTTTGGAAACCCAAAGTTTCCAAAAATAAAGAGATAATTTAAAACAAAATTAATAGGAAGTGCGGTTAACGTAATGAACATCGTCACACGTGTTTTTCCTAATGCATCAATGAACGATCTCATGACTGAATAACCAAAAAGCGGGATGATCCCAATAGCAAGGAAGCTGAGAAAATGACGGGCAATAGTTTCTACGGATGGTTCAAGCCCAAGTCTCCCTAAAATAAAAGGAACACACAACGATCCAATAACAATCACCACGATACTTAAAAGAAAAGATAAATAAATGGCCTGGAAGACTGCACGAGGAACGTCTTCCCTGCGGCCGCCGCCCATCAGCTGAGCCACAATAGGGGTAACAGCCATTAAAATGCCAGCAAGACCAGTATAAACAGGTGTCCAAATGCTCGAACCGATCGCTACACCTGCTAGGTCTTCTGCACTCACTTTTCCAGACATCACCGTGTCTAAAAATGTGATGAGCGAAAGACCTGCTTGTGTAATTAAAATCGGAATCAATATGGTTAAAAATTGTGCCAACTTTGCTCGAATACTATTCGTTTCTCTCATCATAAGTTCCTCTCTGAACAGAAATAACGAGAGGAATTATATCACGCTATGTAAAAAAATCAATTCTCCGTCGGATTATTTTTCTTTGAGGGCTTCGTTTTTTTGAACATTTGGGCATAAATAAAAGAAAGACTGACAACACCTAAAATGCTGCAAGCATATTGAATCACTTTTTGAATGGTCATATTGAATTCACCTCCATACAAATAGAATGTGCACAATTTGTTATTTTATGACACAAGCGAAAGAAGGAGGGACATGGTGAGATGATCAATCGCACAAATGAAGAAGCGATGTTTAAGTTAGAAATGAAATCTCATTTAACGCAAATTATGATGGATGCAAGGAAAATCGTCGATTCGCTTGACCAGACCGAACAATGCCTTCTTTGTGAACTCGAATCATTGCATGATCAGTTTAATGAAATGCATGCAGAGGCTTCCTCGTTTTATTTACAAGCGTATATGGAAGAATTCACACCAGGTTTTGCTCAATTTTCTTTAGCCATTGAGAACTTATCAAAACAAAAGCACGGCGCACTGATTGTGATTCAAAGGAGAGATGAGGTGGAGGATTATATACAAAAAGGGACAAACCTCCATGCGAAAATTAGCGCATCATTAATAGAAAGCATTTTCTATCCTGGAAACCCACTTCATGATGGCGCCCTTTTAGTAAAAGAAAACACGCTTGTTTCCGCTGCAAACGTCCTACCGCTCACCTCAAAAAAAGTCAGCCCTTCTCTAGGCACAAGACACCGGGCAGCCATTGGACTTTCTGGCATGACTGATGCCCTTGTTCTTGTTGTATCAGAAGAAACAGGGAAAATGTCGTTTGCGAAAGAAGGCGTCCTCTATCCGTTAACTGTAAAAGACCAAGAAATCAGAAAGTAAACATGAACACAGCATTCTTCATTGGGAAGGGTGCTTTTTTTATTGAGGAGAAAAAACAGGCAATTAAGTAAAAAGTCATTTGATACAGAAAAATTTGTCATGTAGAATAGAACTATGAAACTAGCAACGTGCTTGTTTTGACAAATTTCTAAACGTCAACTTAAAAATTCCTTAAAAATTGTTTATAAATACAGCAAACAGCCGATAGAAACGATATGGCTTTGTTTTAGCATTTTGAGTTTGCTGCTCTAAAACCTATTTAGTATTGCCCAACGTCTTCATGTCGAGTAATATTATAGAAATAAAGATAAAATAGTGCAAGAGAAGCAGAACCATTAAATGCTAAACTCAAAACTAGTACATAAGTCTTATGGGACGAAATCATGAAAGGCGGAGATTCATCTATGAAGAAAAAAGTAGTAACCGGCCTCACAGTTTCAGCGATCGCGGGCTCAGCTGTTATTGCTGCACCGGCAGAAGCACAGACGATCAAGGTGAAAAGCGGTGACTCACTTTGGAAGATTGCCGAACAGTACAACACAAGTATTTCGGAACTTCAATCTCTTAATCAATTAAAAACGACGATGATTTTTGCAGGACAAAGCTTAAAGATTCCTAGTGCAAAAAGTTCAAAATCCAGCTCATCAACAAGTTCAAAAGCAACGAAATCAAGTGCTTCAACAACATCTAGCTATACAGTCAAGCTTGGGGATTCATTATGGCTGATTGCGAAGAATCACAAAATGTCAGTTGCAAGTTTGAAAAGTTTGAACAGCTTAAACAGTGACCTCATTCGTCCTGGACAAAAGCTGAAAGTGTCTGGAACGACGAAAACGAGCGGCAGCCAGTCCACAAATTCAAACTCAACATCTAATTCTAGCTCAAGTAACAAATCAACGAATTCTAATAGTTCGTCGTCAGCATCTAGTACATATAAAGTGAAATTAGGCGATTCACTTTGGAAAATTGCCAATTCGTTAAATATGTCGATTGGTGAAATTAAAACATTGAACTCGCTAAAATCTGATACGATTTATCCAAATCAAGTATTGAAGGTAAAAGGAACGGTGACGTCAAAACCAAGTCAGCCGAAAGCACCTGCTCAACCTAGCACGCCTTCAAACAGCAATCAGTCTTCAAGTAGTAAAACAACATCTTATACGGTTAAATCAGGTGATTCATTATGGAAAATTGCGAATCAGTTTAAGGTGCAGGTTCAATCAATCCGCACAGCAAACAGCTTGAAAAGTGATGTGCTGAGAATTGGACAAGTATTAAAAATCAACGGAACAGCTTCCGGTTCAACTGGATCTAATGGTTCTACGTCAAACGGTTCAACAACACCGGTCAACAATAATAAAAATGACGTTCCAATGAATGCCAAAATCACGACAATGATTCAAGAAGGTAAAAAACTCACAGGCATACCTTACAGATGGGGCGGCAATACACCAGCTGGATTTGATTGTAGCGGCTTTGTTTACTATCTCATTAATAAGGTTTCATCAGTATCTAGATTGAGTACAGCAGGATACTGGAATATGATGACGCCTGTCAGCACACCACAAGTTGGAGATTTTGTTTATTTCACAACGTACAAAGCAGGTCCTTCTCATATGGGACTATACCTAGGTGGAGGAGATTTCCTTCATGCAAGTGACAGCGGAGTAGGAATTTCAAACTTAAGCAATCCTTATTGGAAAAAAGCCTACCTAGGTGCGAAACGTTTCTTCTAAAAAAGCCGATCTTCGGCTTTTTTTGTTTGCCTTCTCATCAGTTTGTCCATACTGATAACAAAAGGGGGCAGTCATAAATGAAAAAGTCAGTGTGGATGATCATGATATGTTTGATCTTTACCGCATCAGCATGTCATGCACCGCCGAAAAAAGAAACGACAGAAGAAACAAGAGAAGTTGCCGCACCTAAACAAGCACCAGTCACAACGTCACTCATAAACGAAAGCGGACAAAAAATAGGGAGCATTGAAATAAGAGAGTCCTCAGAAAATGGGCTGGATCTGCATGTGAAAGCGAAAGGACTGCCGCCAGGTCCTCACGGCTTTCATATTCATGAAACAGGAATATGTGAAACTCCAGATTTTGAAACGGCGGGGGCTCACTTTAATCCGACCCATAGAGAGCATGGCTTCGACAACCCAAAAGGGCATCATGCTGGAGATATGCCTAATTTAGAAGTAGGGGCAGATGGACAAATTGATGTTGTTGTGAATGTACCAGATGTGACGTTAAAGGGAGGCCCAAATCAATTAATCGATCAAAACGGGCGAAGTTTCATCATCCATGCAGAAGCAGATGATTACTTAAGCAACCCTTCTGGCAACTCAGGGAAACGCATTGCTTGCGGAGCCATCACAAAAGAAATGGTAAAATAACAGAAGACGAACCTTTATGTATTGAGTGCATAAAGGTTTTTTTAGTATACTTGGTGAGGAAAATGATCGAAGAGAGGAATTAATCATATATGTTTAACCAACCATCACTCCCAGAAGAAATTCAAGCAATGATCGAAGCAAAAGGAAAAGTTCTCGAAGAAGAATTTCGTCCGCTCATCGGAACAGGCGGCTATGAATCACAAGATACGTCTATTATTCAAGATGCCATGATTGCACTTGCCCTAGGAAAAAATGTTCTGTTAAAAGGACCGACGGGCTCAGGTAAAACAAAACTAGCAGAAACTTTATCCGCGTTTTTTCAACAGCCGATGCACAGTGTAAACTGCTCAGTTGACCTTGATGCAGAAAGTCTTATTGGCTATAAAACCATCCATAATGATGGACAAGTTGCTTCTATAGAATTCATTGAAGGACCCGTTACAAAAGCAATGAAAAAAGGACACCTTTTATATATTGATGAAATCAACATGGCAAAACCAGAAACACTGCCTATTTTAAACGGTGTGCTTGATTACAGAAAAATGATGACAAACCCATTTACAGGTGAAGTCGTTAGAGCAGAAGAAGGTTTTGGCGTGATTGCAGCAATCAATGAGGGGTATGTGGGGACAGTGCCGCTCAATGAAGCGCTGAAAAACCGTTTTGTTGTCATTGAAGTTCCTTACATTGGCGGTGGCATTTTAAAAGAAGTACTGCACACTCAATCCGTATTAAAGGATGAGCGGTTAATCGATCAATTCGTACAGCTCTCATCAGATCTCATCGTCCAAGCACACAATGGACAGGTCAGTGAAGAAGCCGCATCCATTCGTGCACTGTTAGATACATGTGATCTTGCGCAATATATCCCGCCGCTTCGTGCAATTGAACGAGGAATTGTAGAGAAGCTAGAAGATGACCGGGAAAAAGCAGCGGTAAGAAATATCGCTCAAACATTATTCGAGTGAGGTTCTGACTTTTGAAATTCATCAAATTTAATGACAGCAGAATCGATTCATTTCTATTTATGGAATTAACGGATTTAGCCAAAACACTTGCCAAAAGTGATGATGTGGAGCTTGAATACGGTGTTCAGTCGTACTATGAACCGTTTGAAAAGAAAATTTTCATCAGCCATTTTTGGGATGATCGTCATCAAGAGGATATGATGGCAGGCCTAAAAAGTGATGTGTTCCTGCGAGCAGTAGGGACAGTGTATAGCGATCTTACAGTATTTGAAGACATCATTTCCTATGCCCACACATTATCCATTCCTGATGTGTGCAAACAATTGTTTATGCTGTTTGAAGATATCCGAATTGAAGAGCGGATTAAACGTGACCGCCCAGGAACAAAAAAGGTATTTAAACGGAGAAGGGAGCTTTACAGACGGCACTTTAAAACACAATTAACGATTAACCAAGAGCGTAGTATTTTAACAGATGCACTCTTTTGTGCGATATACGTGAAGCTGACAGCCGAATCTCCGCTTGAAGAAATTCCACCCCTTCATGAGCGGATAGATCCAATGATTCCGTTTATTGAGTCAAGTCTTGAACGTGTATATGACGCACGCTCGACATCTGATATCGCCATCATTGTGAAGGAATTGACAGAAGGCTTCGATGAGCTCCTTGAAAAGGATATGCTGAACACATACTTTTTCTTCCCAGAATTGGACTATGAAAAAGCGGCAAAAGAACCGCTTTTCCATGACCTCAAAAGAAAGCCTAAGTTAAGTGAGGATATAAAAGTCGATCGGGAAAAAGAGGGGGATGAAGACATCCATAATGAATATATGGAAGTATGGCATAGAGAAACGGAAGCACCATCTAAAAGTTTCCTTCAATTTGATTTAGAACACGGTGGTAAAAGCGACCTCGGTAAAGATGCAGCAAGAGAAGGTGACGATGGAGATCAGGCGCTTGGAACGGTTCAAGGTTCAGCCAAACAAACCCATCGAAAAGACTATTCAAAGCTTGAAGCACTAGAAGAGGCAGAAGGAGAAGAAAGCGGGGCAGATGCGCATGAGAATGGAAAAGAAAACAAATATGCGTTTCCAGTCATGATTTCACCAGAACCTCCTTCACCAGAGCAAATAGATGTGTACAAGCAGCACGCAAAGGCAATCGAGCCTTATCAGAAACGCTTAAAACAAATGATTCAAAAAACACTTGAGCATAAAAAATCATGGCCAAAAACAGATCTTCATGCAGGGCGTCTCAGTAAAAAGCTCATTCGTTATTTTACAGAGTCCAATCCTCGACTATTTTATAAAAAACAAGCGCCATCTTCTCAAATTGATGCTGTGTTCACTTTATTAGTTGACTGCTCTGCAAGTATGTTTGACAAAATGGATGAGACAAAAAAAGGGATTGTTCTGTTTCATGAAGCTTTAAAATCAGTGCAGGTACCTCATCAAATTGTAGGGTTCTGGGAAGATACAAATGACGCAACTGAAACAAGTCAGCCGAACTACTTTAACACCGTCGTATCGTTCAAAGATTCCTTATTTGACGCAGGACCATCCATTATGTCACTTGAGCCAGAAGAGGATAACCGGGATGGATATGCGATTCGCCAAATGACAAAAATGATTTTAAAACGAAGAGAAGAGCAAAAATTCCTCATTGTTTTCTCAGACGGAGAGCCGGCTGCATTCAGCTACGAACAAAATGGGATCGTGGATACACATGAAGCGGTTCTCGAAGCGAGAAAAAAGGGAATTGAAGTGATCAATGTGTTTTTATCCAATTCTCCGATTGAAGAGGCGCAGATGAAAACGATCCAAGATATGTATGGCAAGTTCAGCATTTTTGTACCGGATGTCGATACATTGCCAGATGTGCTCTATCCATTACTCAAGAAATTGCTGCATAAAAGCATTGGGGCATAAGGTTTTGCCCCTTTCTTTAAAATATTTTTCGGAATGATTTAAATTTTTTGTTTTTCTTTGAATTTTTTATCTTTAATTGAACAAAGAATGTAGAAAGTAATCCGAAACAGTGGTAGAATATGATTGGAAGCGTTTTATTACATAAATTTGGTCATTGTGTTCTGGAAGTTATATCGAGATAGTGTTCAATCACTTGATGATCAAAGTTGGGGGTAGTGTTCAAAATGTTTCAAAATGATGTGAAACAACCGTTGAGTTGGGAAGAATTTCATGGTCCGAACCTCGGCTACGTGCTCGAGCTCTACGATCAATATGTCCAGGATCCTACTAGTGTTGATGAAGACATAAGAGGCATATTTGATGAACTTGGTGCACCACCGAGTGAAATGAAGGAGGAAATTGGGAAAAAAGAAAATAGCGTAGTTACTTCTGAACAAATCCAAAAGATAGCATCAGTCGTTAAACTGGCAGAAGACATCAGAACGTATGGCCATTTAAATGCTTCCGTCAATCCTCTTCGCAAAGAAAAGGAATTACAAGAGCTGTTTCCATTAAAGGAATACGGTTTAACTGAAGAAGACGTTAAGAATATTCCAATATCAATTATTAGTCCAGATGCACCTAAACACATTTCAAACGGCATAGAAGCCATTAACCATTTGAGAAATACGTATAAGCGTACCATTTCATTTGAGTTTGATCACGTACATGACTTCGAAGAGCGCAACTGGCTCTCTAAATCTATTGAGTCTGGCGAATTATTTAAGAAAAAACCAGCAGATAAACTAGTTTCTGTACTCAAAAGATTAACAGAAGTCGAGCAATTTGAGCAGTTCCTTCATAAAACATTTGTTGGACAAAAGCGTTTTTCTATAGAAGGATTAGACGCACTTGTTCCAGTACTTGATGAAATTATATCCGAGTCTGTTACACAAGGGACTTCAAATATTAACATTGGAATGGCACATAGAGGCCGTTTAAATGTATTAGCACATGTGTTAGGAAAGCCATATGAGATCATTTTCTCAGAATTCCAGCATGCGCCTAATAAAGAGCTTGTACCATCAGAAGGCTCTATTGGCATCAGCTACGGATGGACAGGGGATGTAAAATATCATCTCGGTGCTGACCGCCAAATCAAAGATGAAGATACAAAGAGTGCAAGAGTCACACTTGCCAATAACCCAAGTCACTTGGAATTTATTGACCCGATTATTGAAGGAAGCACTCGTGCAGCGCAAGAATCGCGTACTCAAAAAGGCTATCCAGTTCAAGACGTTGAAAAAGCGTTAGCCATCTTAATTCATGGGGATGCTGCATTTCCTGGAGAGGGAATTGTCGCAGAAACATTAAATTTAAGTCAATTAGTCGGCTATCAAGTGGGGGGAACGATCCATATCATTGCCAACAATATGATTGGATTTACCACAGAAAGCAATGAATCTCGTTCAACGAAATACGCTAGTGACCTTGCAAAAGGTTTCGAGATTCCAATTGTTCACGTCAATGCAGACGATCCAGAAGCTTGTTTAGCAGCTGTTCAGCTGGCGGTAGAATACCGTAAACGGTTTAAAAAGGATTTCTTAATTGACTTGATTGGCTACCGCAGATATGGCCATAACGAAATGGATGAGCCTTCTACTACTCAGCCAATGCTGTACGATGCGGTCAGAAAGCACAAAACGGTCAAGAATATCTTCGCAGATAAGCTTGTCACTGAGGGCCTTCTGTCAAAAGAACAAAGAGAAGAAATTGAGCAGGCTGTCACGGCAAAAATTGAAGAAGCTTATAAAAAAGTACCTTCAAAGAAAGAACATACGATTCAAGAAATCGAACTGCCAGAGCCTGTATCTAACGGCTTCCCTGCAGTTGATACATCTGTAGAGTTTGATGTATTAAGAAAGCTGAATGAAGAATTAATTAGCTGGCCGAAAGACTTCCAAGTATTCGGTAAGCTAAAGCGGATCCTTGAAAAACGTGCAAAAGTGTTTACAGATGATCGCAAAGTGGAATGGTCACTTGGTGAAGCACTGGCATTTGCATCTATATTAAAAGACGGTACGCCGATTCGAATGACCGGACAGGATTCTGAGCGAGGCACATTTGCTCAAAGAAACCTTGTTCTTCACGACAGTCAAACGGGTGATGAATTCATTGCTCTTCATGAACTGAGTGATGCAAATGCATCATTTACAGTCCATAATAGTCCACTGTCAGAAGGCTCTGTCATCGGGTTTGAATATGGTTATAATGTCTATTCTCCTGAAACATTAGTGATTTGGGAAGCTCAATTTGGAGACTTCGCAAATGCGGCTCAAGTGTATTTTGATCAATTTATTTCAGCAGGCCGCGCCAAGTGGGGACAAAAGTCAGGGCTTGTGATGCTCTTGCCACATGGATATGAAGGACAAGGTCCAGAACATTCTAGTGGAAGAACAGAACGTTTCTTGCAATCAGCTGCTGAGAATAACTGGACAGTTGCGAACCTGACAAGTGCAGCTCAATACTTCCATATTCTTAGAAGACAGGCGAAAATGCTGCTTCGTGAAGAGATTCGTCCTCTTGTCATCATGACACCGAAGAGTCTGCTTCGTAACCCGAACACATTATCCGAAGTCCAAGAACTAACAGATGGACAGTTCCGTCCAGTTCTTGAACAGCCGGGCCTTGTGCATGATCATGAAAAAGTAACACGCCTTGTGCTATCGAGCGGGAAGGTATCGATCGATATTAGTGATCGTTTTACTCAAATGGAAGACTCAAAAGATTGGCTTCATATTGCGAGAGTGGAACAATTATATCCATTCCCAGCCAAAGATATTAAAGCCATTTTATCAAAACTGTCGAACTTAGAAGAAATCGTATGGGTGCAAGAAGAACCGCAAAATATGGGCGCTTGGGGATATATTGAGCCATATTTACGTGAAATTGCATCTGAAAAAGTAAAAGTACGTTACATCGGCCGCAGAAGACGTTCAAGTACGGCTGAGGGTGATCCAACTGTTCATAAAAAAGAACAAGAACGAATTGTATCTGATAGCTTGACTCGCAAAAACTAAGGGGGAAATGAAAAATGGCGGAAATTAAAGTACCTGAACTAGCGGAATCAATCTCGGAAGGAACAATTGCTCAGTGGCTAAAACAGCCGGGCGATTATGTTGAGCAGGGGGAATACCTGTTAGAACTTGAAACAGATAAAGTCAATGTCGAATTGACAGCTGAAGAATCTGGTGTTCTAAAAGAAGTACTGAAAGATTCTGGTGACACTGTCCAAGTTGGAGAAGTCATCGGAACGATTGCAGCAGGTGAAGCTGGCGGAAGCGAGTCCGCAGCTCCAGCACCTGAGCAAGATTCTGCACCAGCTTCGAAAGAAGAACCAGCAGCTGAACAAAAAGAAGAGGCAGCAAAAGAAGAGCCGAAATCTGGTAATGGCAGAACGATCGCTTCTCCAGCAGCTAGAAAACTAGCAAGAGAGAAGGGGTTAGACTTATCTGAGATTCCAACCGCAGATCCGCTGGGCAGGGTACGAAAGCAGGATGTAGCTTCTTACCAAAAGAATGAAGCTCCTGCAAGTGCACCGAAAGCCGCGCCAAAAGCAAATGCTGCGGTGCAAAATGATCAAGCAGGGAAACCAGTTGAGCGTGAAAAAATGTCACGCCGCAGACAAACCATTGCAAAACGTTTAGTTGAAGTTCAACAAACGGCAGCGATGCTGACAACATTTAATGAAGTCGATATGACAGCTGTCATGGATCTAAGAAAGCGTCGCAAAGATGCCTTCCTTGAACAAAACGATGTGAAACTGGGCTTCATGTCCTTCTTCACAAAAGCAGTGGTAGCAGCACTTAAAAAATATCCACTTCTCAACGCAGAAATTCAAGGTGATGAGCTTGTCATTAAAAAATTCTATGACATCGGTATTGCTGTAGCCGCCAATGAAGGGCTTGTGGTACCAGTTGTCCGTGATGCAGACAGACTATCGTTTGCTGGAATTGAAAAAGAAATCGGTCATCTTGCGAAAAAAGCAAGAGATAACAAATTATCGCTCAATGAATTACAAGGTGGATCATTCACGATCACAAACGGAGGAACATTTGGTTCTCTGCTTTCAACACCAATTTTAAACAGTCCTCAAGTTGGAATTTTAGGTATGCATAAAATTCAACTTCGTCCTGTTGCAATTGATGAAGAACGCTTTGAAAACCGTCCAATGATGTATTTAGCTCTTTCATACGACCACCGTATTGTCGATGGTAAAGAAGCTGTTGGGTTCCTTGTCACGATTAAAAATCTACTTGAAGATCCTGAACAGCTATTGCTTGAAGGATAATCGAAAGAAAAAGCTAGTACCCTCATCGGTACTAGCTTTTTTGGTCTTTATTTTCTGGGTAGCCTCTTTTTGACCAAAATGTTGCCAGCCAAGAGCCAGATAAATTATGCCATACGCTAAAAATGGCACTGGGAACGGCGGCAAGTGGAGAAAAATGTGCGGTCGCAAGGGCTGCGCCAAGTCCAGAATTTTGCATCCCTACTTCTATTGAAATTGCTCGTTGAGAAGGAATGTCCATTTTACACCATTTTGCAATGAGGTAACCCAATAATAGACCAAGAGCATTATGTAAAACAACAACGGCAAAAATAAGCAGTCCAGATTGCAGAATCTGTTCTTTATTTGCACTGACAACAGCTGCAATGATGGCGACAATGCCAGTAACAGATACAAGCGGGAGTGCTTGTACAGCATACGTCACTTGTTTTTTAAAAAACAATTTGACGATGACACCTAAAATAATCGGAATTAAGACAACTTGGACAATCGACAAAAACAAAGCACCCGGTGATACAGATAACCAAGATTTTGCAAAAATATAAATAAAAACAGGGGTCAAAATGGGAGCAAGTAGGGTCGAGATCGTTGTCACGGCAACAGATAAGGCCGTATTCCCTTTCGCTAAAAAGGTCATTACATTGGATGCAGTCCCGCCTGGACAGCAGCCGACGAGAATGACACCAACAGCGATTTCAGAAGGCAAATGTAACCCATAGGCCAATAAAAATGCTATGAGTGGCATCAGTGTATACTGCGCTAAAACCCCGATCAATACATAAAGAGGCTTTCTAAAAAGCTCTTTAAGATCTTCAGAAGACAGCGTCAGCCCCATGCCAAACATAATAATGCCCAGTAAAAAAGGGATATAAGGTCCAATCAAAGAAAATGCCGCAGGAAAAGTAAAACCTAGACAAGCAAAGACAATGACCCATATAGCGAATGTTCTTCCTGCAAAGTGACTAATGTGTAAAAGGGTGTTCATACTATCTTTCAACTCTCTTTCTTTTCATATCTTTTCTATTTTAAATGAATTTTCTGAAAAAACAACCTATGATTTTGTAATGGGTGTTCATAATATTATTATGTTAACTAATAAAACCCACATAGTAAATGAACTATGTGGAGTATGCGATCAAAAAGGTGTCCATTTCAATTGTTGAGCCTGTTTTAGTCTTGCTTCTGGCTCACGCCAGTCAACGACATTCCACCACCGGTCTACATATTGCGCCTTTTCATTTCGATATTGGAGGTAATAGGCATGCTCCCACACATCAAGAGCAAGAAGGGGGATGATGTCCCATTGTGAGAGGAACTGATGGCGTTCTGCTTGTAAAATGTCTAAACGCTGAGATCGAGGGGACCATACAAGAATCGCCCATCCGACACCTTCTACTTGTTTGGCAGCAGCTGAAAAATGTGACTTGAACGCCTCATAGCTGCCAAATGATTGATCAATGAGACGAAGCATTTGACCAGTAGGTTTTCTTTTCCCTGAAGGACTCATGGAAAACCAAAAGATACAATGTAAATAATGTCCTGCCCCATGAAAGGCAAGCTCACGTTCCCAATGCTTGATCATGGTAAAGTCATTGGTTCTTCTTGCTTTTTTTAGTGCAAGTTCAGCTTGATTTAGCCCATCAACATAAGTTTGATGATGCTTTTGATGGTGCAAGTACATGATTTCTTTTGAAATATAAGGTTCGAGCGCGTCATACCGATAAGGCAGTGGTGGTAACTGATGATTTCCAACTGCTACATCGCGCACTTCTTCGTGTGGATGCTGCATGTCTTCTGCAATCCTTTCGGCTAGTTCGTACCATTCTTGTTCACTGGAATCATCATCCTCCATTTTGAGTCGTAAATGTTCCACTTTTCGATGGATATTATCATCTTGCCACACATGTTGAATCGTGCTAAGCCACTCTTTGAGCTGTGAGCGATATTCTTCTTTATTCATGTATACGCCTCATTTCCTCTAAAAATGTAGAACAAGCCATCATCGGAAACACAAATGGGTAGCTATGATAGGTGATGTAAAATTGTTTTGGCAGTCCAATGCCGACCGGATAGTACATGGCTTCTTCAGTATGGTGATGGTTCACTAAAAAGGAGACAGCTTTCAAAATGGCTGCGTTATTTGCTTTCTCATATTGGAGGAGCGCCTCTGTCGCCCATGCGGTTTGAACCACTGTGCCAAAGGAAAGCGGGACATAGGTTTTCAGTTCTGCACTTTTACACGATTCTCCGAAACTGCCATCTTCAAGCTGAATCTGCTTTAGGAAACGGCACGCTTTTTGCACAGCAGGGTGTGAGGAGGGAATGCCGGCCGCTTTCAGTCCTGTTAACGCTGCCCAAGTTCCATAAATATAACAAACACCCCATCTGCCAAACCATGATCCGTTTTTCTCCTGGTGGTCAATGAGCCATTTTACACATCGATCTTTTTGCCTGAGAATCGTGGGTGAAGCAGTCTCTTTTTCTTCTAAACCAATCAAATGGAGCACACGACCAGTAATATCAGGAGTTGACGGATCAATCGCCGCATCCTCCGCAGATTCAAGCGGAAGGTGACGAAGTAGAAAGTGATCTTGATTTTTTTCGAAAGCAGAAAAGCCGCCATCACGGTTTTGCATGGAGAGAAGCCAGTCATATCCTCGTTTCCACTGAAGTGGAGCGTATTCTTTTGGGATCGCTTTTAACACAATTTGCGTGTCATCACAATCAGGATTATTCGTATTGATATGTGAGAAACCAAAGCCACCAGGAGCAGCATGCCGGTTATGAACTGCCCAATCCGCTTTCTTCATTTGCTGGCGGTCCAGCAAATAGGTGAAGGAATTCATGATCATGGGATCTTGTCGTTTTCTTCCTGCTCTTTGAGAAGCGTAACTGACAAGCGCTGTATCCCACACAGTCGAGGTGGAATTCTCAGCATATATCTTGCCTTGACAGGAGGTGACGAGCTTTTTCATACCTCTGACTGCTTTTTGGATGAGATGATGTCCAGGGGAGTACCCAAGGCTCATGAGGGCATAGACCATAAAGATGGTTGCACTTAAGTAACTGTACAGCGTCCCATCTTTTTCAAGACGGTCAAACATGTATCGCTTTGCCGCTTCATATCCGAAAAAGTCGATCCGGCTGTCGAGGGCTGTATATGACCGCATATACATGAGGAAGTGATCCGTCGAACGTTCTTCTCTTGCCATAAACCAGTCAAATGGATTTTTAGACATGTTTTCATCAAGATGGGCTAATGATGGAAACGTAGCATGAGAGGTATACCGTTTGTTCAGTGCGATCATCATGGGTACAAAATGAATCCTTGCATAGGCACTAAGGTGGTAGAAGTGTAGCGGAAAAGACGTAGGGATGAGTAAAAAGGAAAGAGGTGCATAGAAGTAGGGCCAAGGGTGCATGCCATTTACGGCAAGCATCCACTTTGTCATAAAATGAACGTTCTTTAGTCCACCTTTTGAGCGAATATATTGTGCTGCTTTTTCCATATGGGGCTCGTCTTTTTGAAATCTGCCAGATGCGAGCATGCCGCAATAACCTTGTACTGTAGCTGTGAGATGTCCCGACTGGTCATGATACAAAGAAAAGGAACCATCTTCATTTTGTTTGGCATGTATTGCTTCGGCCAATTGATGAATCAATTGCTGATCAGGGTCACCAACGGCTTTTAACAGCATAATGAAAAAAGCATTTGTCATCATAGGTCCTTCAAAGCAGAAAATAAATGCGCCATCTTCTCTTTGTCTGCGTTCTACCTGCATGTGCAGTTCATCGATATATTCGTTGACTCTCGTTTTAAAATCTTGCATTCGGCCATGCTCCTTTCCTTTATCACTATATTCAGGAGTCGGCCTGTCACATGACAGCTCAAAAAAAGCCGATGACATCGTCACCGGCTCAGCGTGTAGACAAACCCTCGCATTCTTTGTCAGTCCTGCGTTCCGGTGCTCACGAATGTCAAATTCGCTCCGCTCCAGTACTCGTCCTTCCTAGTCTGCAAAGGTTTTCTATCACGCTGAAACGAAGACAAAGGGCTAAAATCAAGTTCATTTTAGCCCTTTGTCAACAATCTGAGCCGATGACATCGTCACCGGCTTTCTTAAATGATTAATCTTGCAGATTAATCCACACGCTTTTGACTTCTGTATAGTTGTTTAGGGCATATGATCCCATTTCTCTGCCAAGGCCTGACTGTTTATATCCGCCAAACGGGGAGGCGGCATCAAAGACATTATAGCAGTTGACCCAAATGGTTCCTGCTTCTAGGCGTGCAGCGATATCGTGGGCATGCTTTAAGTTTTCTGTCCAAAGTCCTGCCGCTAACCCATAGTCAGATTGATTGGCCCGTTCGACCACTTCATCAATGGAATCGTAAGGAATCGCAGATAGAACTGGACCGAAGATCTCTTCTTTTGCGATTGTCATTTCATCTTCTACATCTCTAAAGACAGTAGGGGAGACGAAATAGCCTGCTTCATAAGGGCAGTCACCACCGACTACGGCTGTTGCACCTTCTGACTTCCCTTTTTCGATGTAACCTAACACACGTTCATGCTGCTCTTTACTCACTAGAGGCCCAATCTGGGTATCATGATGAAGACCGGCTCCTTGTTTTAATGATGTCGCATATTTAGCCATTTGATCGACGACTTCATCATATTGGCTCCGGTGCACAAAGACCCTTGATCCTGCACAGCACACTTGACCTTGGTTAAACATCACGCCGTTTAATGCACCTGGAATGGCTTTCTTTAAATCAGCATCTGGTAAAATAATATTCGGCGATTTTCCGCCAAGCTCTAAAGTAACACGCTTGATGGATTTGGCTGCTTTCTCCATGATCAATTTCCCAACACTTGTTGATCCAGTGAAAGCCAGCTTATTGACATCAGGGTGATCGGTTAATGCTTCACCGGCTGTTTCACCGAATCCAGGAACGATGTTAATCACGCCTTCTGGGAATCCGGCTTTATCCACTAATTCAGCTAAATATAAAGCAGATAGTGGCGTTTGTTCAGCTGGCTTTAAAACGATGGTGCAGCCTGTTGCTAGTGCAGCACCCATTTTCCACATGGCCATGAGCAGCGGGAAGTTCCAAGGAATGATTTGTCCCACAACGCCAACAGGCTCATGGCGGGTATAATTAAAATATCCCTGGCTAACAGGAAGGGTTTGTCCAGTCATTTTTGTGGTCCACCCTGCATAATAGCGCATGTGCTCAATGGCAAGAGGGATATCCGCATTGGTTGTTTCATTAATTGGTTTTCCATTATCAAGTGTTTCCAGCTGAGCCAGTTCTTCTTGGTGTTCTTCCATTAAATCTGCCAGCTTAAACATCAAGCGGGCACGTTCGGCTGCAGACATAGAACGCCAAGGTCCATGGAACGCCTTTTTAGCAGCTTTTACTGCCTCATCAATGTCGGCTGCACCTGCTTCATATACATCAATAAGGGTTTCTCCTGTGGCAGGGTTAGGCGTAGAGAATGTTTTATTATCATGACTTGTGACAAACTGACCGTTAATGTAGAGTTTTTTCGTCCCTTGGAGAAAAGATTCGAGTTTTGAACTGATTTGAAGTGTTGTAGAGCTCATAAATAAACAAACCTCCTTAAAGATATGGGTTGTTCTGCGAGTTCTAGGTGGAAAAAGTGGACATGAAGCCATTTGTATACGCACACGAATGTAAACGTATACATTTATCATATTACACGACATCTTTGAAAGCAATCGATAACACTCATTGCATTTCACGAAAAATTGGCTACAATAAATGTATAGATGAAAAAAGGAGTTTTTAAATCATGATCCATCAAAACTGGCAAACGGCTGAAACGGTAAAACAAGTAAAATGTGTACATACAAATGCGAAAAAATATATGGTTGACCGGGCATTAACGGTTGGACACACATATGATGTGAAAAATGAAACAGAGGAATTTCTCTTTGTCGTTGATAATACGGGTAAAGTAGGCGGGTATTACAAAGAGTATTTCGAAGACAATTCTGCTGAATGATTTTGATGGTCATCACTCATACTAAGAAAAACAGTAAAGGGTGATGATGATGAAAAAGCAGCAGCAAGAAGAGCAGAAACATCAAAATGCTTGGCATGACAATGAAGATGCTGATATGGCGATTACACTTGAGCAAATTTCTGATGTGTATGCCGAAGGAACGATTGATACCCCGAAAGATGAATAGTCATTTAAAACAGTGGTTTTACATAATCACTGTTTTTTTTATGGTCTCATAACGAATGATTTCTTGAAAAAACTGAAACTTTTTTCCTGCTTTAACAGTCTAAATAAGTAGAGGAAAGAGCATCGGATCAAAAAGAAAAAGTTAAATGAAATTTAATCTATTCGTAATGGAATAACGACGATTTATAGCGTATTCTATAAGTGAGAATAAAACGTACCCACAGAGCCGTGTGGCCGTTTTGTCATAAAGGAATTTGATGCAGGAAGAGGGGGTTTACGTGGGTATTTTTTCTGTCAGTAAACAAAATGATCATAAAAAATTCGAATCCTTATTAATTGAAGGAGAAAGAATTGAGGCTGTTTACAGACTGCGTCACGACCAAATTTGTTTCACCAATAAACGACTGATCTTTGGCGATAACCGCGTATTTTCTAAAAAGAAAGTCAGGGTCTCCTTGCCGTATCGATCAATTGAAAGTTTTGCCATTCAAGAAGCTGGCGTGTTTGATCAGGACACTGGTATGCTGCTTGTTACAAGCTCAAAAGTATTTGAACTCGATTTTTCTAAAGATACAGATTTGAGTGACGTGCAGGCCATTTTAACAAAACATCTTTGCTGATCAACGATGCGATTACATAGATCACATGCACTTTTCTCATTCTTTGTTCTTATTTTTATCTATCGCACATCTCTTGAGCTTTTCCCACTACAGTGGGGAAGGCTTTTTTCTATTCATGTGTTTGAATCCCAACAAAAAAGGATAAAGATGAAACAGATACAGAAAGGAGAATGAACAATGAAAGTATTAGTTGCTGGAGCAAACGGACATACAGGGAGACTTGTCATTCGATATTTAAAAGAAAAAGGACATGAGCCACTTGCTCTCATTCGAGATGAAAAACAAGCAGATGCGCTAAAAGAACTTGGTGCAGCGCCTGTCATCGGTGATCTTGAAAAGGATGTGACAGATGCTGTGAAGCAAGCAGAAGCTGTCATCTTTGCAGCTGGTTCAGGCTCAAAAACAGGTGCAGATAAAACCATCGCTGTTGATCAAGAGGGGGCAAAACGCCTCGTTGATACAGCCAAAAAAGAAAATATTCAGCATTTTGTGATGCTGAGTTCTTATAATGCCGACGATCCTCATCAAGGAAAAGGACAAGGCAGTATGGAAATTTATTATGAAGCGAAAAGAAAAGCCGATGAACATTTAAAACAGTCTGGTCTTTCTTACACCATTGTGCGGCCAGGAGCACTGCTGCATGAGGAAAAGACAGGGAAAATAGAAGCGGCGGCTCATATTCCAGACGATCGTGACATTGAGATTTCAAGAGAAGATGTAGCCACTGTCTTAGTGGAAAGCTTAACGGAATCCAATGTGAAAAATAAAGCCTTTGACTTAATCAAAGGTGATACACCAGTAGAAGAAGCACTTCGCAATCTTTAAATGAAGAAAGCTGCTGCCAAAGAGGCGGCGGCTTTTTTGATGTTTTCATTTCGCATGGAGCGGGAAGGTAAAGAGAAAGGAGTGATTGACCGTGAGCTTAACGAAAGAGCAAAAAACTAATTTATATGAAAGACTTATTCAATTAAAAGAAGATGTGAAAGGATCAAAAAAGAAAGAAGAATCCATGCTGGTCGAATCGAATGAGATTTCAAATGGTGTTGGAAACCATATCGCAGATCACGGAAGCATCTATTTAGATCGCATGACCGAACAGACGCTGGATCAAGTCGACGATCAGCTCGAAGGTGAAATTGATGCGGCGTTTAAGCGGATGGAAGACGGAACATATGGAATTTGTGAAAAAACAGGAAAAGACATTCCATATGAACGTTTGAAAGCAGTACCCTATACTCGTTATTCAATTGATGCAAAGAAAAATGAAGAAACCAATCAAGATCCAAATGAATTTGACCGTTCGTTCTCTGAGCAAATGCGTGATTTAACAAATAGAGAAACGATGGATCAATTACATTCAGATACGTATGAAAGGCTAGAAGAAGAGCAAGATGTTGATGTAGATGAGGAAAAATAACATGATGAGAGGAAATTATGTTTTCTCAACATAATGTTTTTCCCCGTCTACATGGACAAATATCTTGTATACATGAGTATTTTTTTAGAAAAAACATATCTTGAAATTTAATAAACTTTCGTGTAGTATAGTTTAAAGGCTGCGATGCGCGTAATGTTAATTAAGTTTTAACCTTTAAGCTGTAATAGGGAGTTTTATATTGAATCCGGAATGTCACGCCTCCTTCGAGAGGAAGACAGGAACGTTTCTGCAAACACCCACTTTGAGGAGTGGTGGTTTAAAACTTTCTTACTTAGATTACGGCATCCGCAGCTTTTCCTAGGATGATTCAAGCCATTTTCCATTTTTGGAAAATGGCTTTTTATTTTGTCCAAAATACGATTTTGAACAGACCGAATGTGGATGGACAAATGTATGTTAAAATAGACAAAACAAACGACGGAGAGGGAATTGGATGTTACAACAAGCTGAAGCACTTCTTAAACAATATTATGGCTTTGATGCTTTTAGACAAGGACAAAAACAAGCCATTGAATCGATTGTGAATAAACGGAAGGATACGGTCTGCATTATGCCGACAGGTGGAGGGAAATCGGTTTGCTACCAGATTCCTGCCCTTATGATGGAAGGAACGACAATCGTTGTATCTCCGCTTATTTCTTTAATGAAAGATCAGGTTGATGCGTTAAATGAGATGGGAATACGATCGTCCTTTTTAAATAGTACACTTTCAGCAGGTGAAATGAATACAAGGCTGAAAAAATGTGAACAGGGGGAGTATGATTTGCTTTATATCACCCCTGAACGCTTACAAAATGAACGTTTTTTTCAGCTGCTTGATCGATTGACGATTCCTTTAATGGCTATAGATGAAGCGCACTGTATATCTGAGTGGGGACATGATTTTAGACCGAGCTATCGCTTTATACAAGAATGTGTAAACAAGCTTTCAAAAAGGCCTGTTATTGTAGCATTAACAGCCACTGCTACAAAGAAGGTCCAACAGGATATATGTGAGCAGCTTGGCATGGACGAAGAAGAAACAATCTTTACTGGTTTTGCTAGAGAAAATTTGTCTTTTCAAGTAGTGAAAGGGCAAAACAGCGACCAATTCATCACACAATATATGAAGAAAAACAGTCTTGAGTCAGGCATTATTTATACAGCCACACGAAAAGAAGCAGATCAAATTTATCATCGTCTAAAAAAGCAAAAGATCAAAGCGGGTGTTTATCACGGAGGATTAGATGATGAAGTGAGAGAAGAACAGCAAAATCTTTTTTTAAATGATGATATTCAAGTAATGGTAGCTACATCTGCATTTGGTATGGGGATTAATAAGTCTAATGTACGTTTTGTCATTCATCATCAAATTCCAAGAGATATTGAAAGTTACTACCAAGAAGCAGGACGTGCCGGGAGAGACGGGCTTGAAAGTGAATGCATTTTGCTGTTTTCACCGCAAGGCGTACGCGTGCAGCGCTTTCTCATTGAACAATCAACAGAAGATGAAGTGCGGTATCAGCATGAATTGCTCAAGCTGAGACAAATGGTAGACTACTGTCATACGGAACAGTGCCTTCAGCAATTTGTGATGGACTACTTTGACCAATCATCAAGTGCCCCTTGTCAAAAATGCAGCAACTGTCTAGACGAGAGAGAGCGTGAAGACGTCACGAGAGAAGCACAAATGGTTTTGTCGTGTACCGTTAGAATGAACGAACGATTCGGAAAAATGATGATTGCTCAAGTATTAGCCGGCTCTAAAAACAAAAAAGTGCTTGATTTTGGTTTCGACCGGCTTCCTACTTATGCTTTAATGAAACAGCATTCAGCCCAACATATCAGTGATTTCATTGAATTTTTAATTACGGAAGAGTATTTACACATGTCTGAAGGAGCTTTTCCAACACTAAAAGTGACACAAAAAGGAAAGAAAGTGCTAGTGGGGCAGGAGACCGTCTATAAAAAGCAGGCGATAAAGGCAGAGTCTATTCAAGAAAATGATGCATTATTTGAGCAGCTAAGAATGGTCAGAATGAAGTTGGCAAGAGAACAGGGCGTTCCGCCATTTGTTGTCTTTTCTGATCAAACATTGAAGGAAATGTCAGCAGTAGAGCCTAAAACAGAAGAAGAACTTTTAAATATTAAAGGTGTCGGCGCACAAAAAAGAGAGAAATATGGAGATGTTTTTTTAGAAGAAATTCGTTTATTTATAGAAAAAGAGAAAAAATAAAGAGTTTGAAGAAGGAAAATAAACTTTTTTCGTTTCACTTGGACGCGTTTTCATCATGATGATTTCCATCCCTTCAAAACCTTGATATGATGCGGAATTGAGCCATTTAGTGGGCTGATTTACCAATGGAGAGAGATGTTTCATGTAAAGGAACTGTAATCTAAAACATATCGTTTTGTTATTGAAATGACATTTACATATGTTACGATAGCACTCGTTAGCCGCCATAAAAAGCTAACAAGGGAGGATTTACTTTATGAAGAAGACTATTATGTCCTTGGTTGCTGTTGCAGCAATCTCAACAACAGCATTAGGAGCACAGCAAGCTTCTGCAAAGGAAATCACTGTACAGAAAGGTGATACACTTTGGGGAATCTCTCAAAAAAATGATGTGTCTCTAAAGGACCTAAAGGGTTGGAACAATTTATCTACAGACATGATCTATGTAGGAGATAAATTGACAATCTCTTCAAAAGAGAAAACTCAGGAGCAGTACAAAGTCCAGAAGGGGGACAGCCTCTGGAAAATCGCTCAAAAATTCAATGTGTCAATTAGCGATCTTAAGTCTTGGAATAACTTAAACTCAGATATAATTATGATTGGTTCAACACTAAGTGTTGCTGGTCAAAGCTCAGCTCCGGTAAGCTCAGAACCTGTTCAAAAACAGGCACCTGTCCAAAAAGAGCAAACTACGAAAAAAGCTGCTCCTAAAAAGGAAACAGCTAAAGCAGAATCATCTTCTGCTAGTCAAAGTGTACAAAAAGAAATGACTGTAACGGCTACGGCTTATACAGCAAATGATGGTGGCATCTCAGGTATCACTGCAACAGGGGTAAACTTAAACAAAAACCCAAATGCAAAAGTAATCGCAGTAGATCCTAATGTCATTCCATTAGGAAGTAAGGTTTATGTTGAAGGCTACGGTGAAGCCATCGCAGCAGATACTGGCGGCGCAATTAAAGGTAACAAAATTGATGTACACGTACCAAGCAAATCCCAAGCTAAAAATTGGGGCGTAAAATCAGTCAAAGTGAAAGTACTTAACTAGTAGTCTATTGTTTTTGGAAGAAAGCATCAGGTGGCGGCCTGATGCTTTTATTATACCTTTTTTTGGCCGGAAATACACATATTTTTCTGAAAAATTCGCATTTTCGACAAAAACCAGCGTATAAGCTCATCTCAACGCTGGTTTTTGTGTCGTTAGCTGTCCACCCAATAAATTTCTCCGCTTTGCTCTTTCCAATTGATTTGGACATCAAAATGGTGTTTTTCATAAAAATGAATCAGGCGGTCCACATGGTTCCAATCTCTTTTGACGAGATCCCCAGTAATGACTGGAATGTTTTGCTCTCTTGCGATTTCTTTTAAATGCTTCATACAAATTGATCCATAGCCATTATCAGGCGGGCCTTTAATATCGGCAATGTGAATCTTTCCTTCTTCAGGATATTCCGCGATCAAGGAAAAATCAGATTGTCCGCGAAAAGCTTTTTCGCAATCGCTTAACATGATTTTGCACGTATCTGCATTCTCAATTGCAGAGACGATCATCCATTCATCTTCCTTCGCTTGATCAATGCCAATAATCTTTGCTTTTTTTGAAATATCTTTTATATTTTCTTGCATTCGATACATTTGGAACTGCAACTGCTGTAATTCTTGCTCTAATGTCTTCACATCTTTTGTTGTTTCCTGTAAGATTGACAAGTCTATTGCTCCTTTCATAGAAGAGTTGATAAAAACCACACAAATTCCCATTCTAAAGGAAGTGAGTGGATCTTTCAAGCCGCTAGAAGGCAGGCAATCGGCAAGTTTGTCTAAAATTCGACGAAGACAGCGAATTCATTGACTTTAGAGAGAAAGTTAAATAACATACTCTTAGTCGGAACTAATAAAGAGAGGTTTTCAAACATGAACGAACAGAATCAAAAACCGAAAAATTTCACCGGCATTGTTGTCTTTTTAACAATTGCCATAAACGGCTTAATTGCTTTATTATTTTTCATGCCAAAAACAGATAAATTTAGTCATCTGGATATTACATTTCTGCCGTTACTGAATGCCGTGATGAACAGTTTTACGTTTATCTTTTTACTTTCAGCGCTCATTATGATTAAACAAAAGAACATTAAAGCCCATAGACGATTTATCTTTGCGGCTTTTTCAACAACACTTGTCTTTTTAATTTCGTATGTGACGTATCATTCAATGGCAGCTGATACACACTTTGGGGGAGAAGGAATCATTCGTCCGATTTACTTCTTTATTCTCATCACACATATCGTCTTATCTGCCGTCATTGTACCGCTTGCACTGATCACTCTCTTTAGAGGCGCACAAATGCAAGTCGAACGTCATCGTAAAATTGCCAGATGGACCATGCCTCTTTGGCTCTATGTCAGTCTAACAGGTGTCATCGTATATATCATTATTTCTCCATACTACAGCTAACGTATGTCCATTTGGACATACGTTCTTTTATTTACAAGATGAAGTGCTTTGGATAAAATGGGAATTGGGTATCCGACTTGCACGGTATCTTCCCACCTATAGAATCACATCATGTCTGGCCGTTTGCTCGTTTGGAGAACACAATTGAACGAAACGGGGGTTATATGATGACTGAACAATTGCAGTACAAACCGGGGCTTGAAGACATTGTGGCAAGCGAAACGTCAATTTCGTTCCTAGATGTCCAGCAAGAAGAAATTGTGATTCGCGGTTATGACCTCATCGAGCTGGCACAAAACAAGACGTACTTAGAAACAGCCTATCTGCTCATTTACGGAAGATTACCAGATGCAATGGAATATCACCAATTTCAGCAAGATATTTCCTCACAAACAAGCTTACATCCAACCATTCAAACCATTTTGACAAAACTGCCAAAAACCACTCACCCAATGGATGCCATGAGAACGTGTTTATCTGCTCTTGCAGGGTACGATGAACAACTGAATGATCGATCAGAAGTATGCCAACAAGCGCGTGCCGTTCGATTACTTGGACAGCTGCCAGCGATTGTTGCGGGAAGCTATCATATTCTCACACAAGACACCACACCTACTCCAGACCAGACCAAATCCTACACTGAAAACTTTCTAGCGATGTTAACAGGCCGCACTCCGGCACAAGACGAAATCAAAGCATTTGACCAAACACTCACGCTTTATAGTGAGCATGAGCTGCCGAATTCAACATTTGCAGCAAGAGTCATTGCATCTACTCATTCTGACATGTATGGTGCTTTTACTGGAGCGATTTCTTCATTAAAAGGTGACTTACACGGAGGCGCAAACGAAGCAGTCATGCATATGTTGCTCGAAGGCAAAACAACTGAAGGTTTCCTTGCGCTCATTGAACGTAAATTAGCCGCAAAAGAAAAAATGATGGGCTTTGGACACCGGGTATACATGAGAAAAATGGACCCAAGAGCGGCTCTTTTAAAACGATCGTTGAAAACGCTTACCGAATCAAAAGGAGACACGACGCTGTATGACATGTGCGTCGCAGGCGAGGCATACATGAAAGAAAAGAAAAACCTCTATCCAAACCTTGATTATTACGCAGCACCTATTTATTACGTGCTCGGCATTCCTATTTCACTTTATACACCGATTTTCTTTGCTGCGAGAGCAAGCGGATTAGCAGCGCATGTCATCGAGCAGCATTCACACAATCGGATTTTTAGACCGAGAGTACGGTATTTAGGACCAAGAGGATTAAAAGTCTCAAATGATGATGGAAAAACGGGGGAATGAATATGAATAAAACAGCAGTAGCCAATCAAACAGATCAACTATTAGAAGATATCGCAGCCTATGCCGTGGATGGAGAAATTACGAGCAAAGAGGCCATTGAAACAGCTCGGTATGTACTCATGGATACACTCGGCTGCGGAATGCTGGCGCTCAACTTTCCAGAATGTACGAAGCATCTTGGACCAATCGTACCTGGAACTGTTGTCCCTAACGGAGCAAGAGTGCCCGGCACTTCATTTGTATTAGATCCTGTTCAAGCGGCGTTTAATATAGGATGTATGATCCGCTGGTTAGATTATAATGACACGTGGCTTGCACAGGAGTGGGGCCATCCATCAGATAACCTGGGCGGGATATTGGCTGTAAGCGATTATATCAGCAGAACGAGGCTTGCAAACGGAGAAGAACCGCTTTCGATGAATGACGTACTGCATGCGATTGTAAAGGCACATGAAATACAAGGTGTGCTTGCTTTAGAAAATTGTTTGAATCGAAATGGCTTGGATCATGTTCTTTTTGTCAAGGTGGCATCAAGTGCAGTCGTTTGTGCAATGCTTGGCGGAACGAAAGAAGATGTGCAGCATGTGTTATCACAAGCTTTTGTGGATAATTCACCGCTTAGAACGTACCGGCATGCCCCGAACACAGGATCAAGGAAATCGTGGGCAGCAGGGGATGCTACAAGCCGTGCGGTGAGACTGGCGATGATGACATTGAAAGGAGAAATGGGCTATCAAACGCCCCTCAGTGCAGAAAAGTGGGGATTTGAAGATGTGTTAATGAAAGGAAAACCACTCACACTTGCCCAGCCGCTCGGGTCATATGTGATCGAAAATGTACTCTTTAAAATTGCCTATCCAGCAGAATTTCATGCGCAAACTGCCGCTGAGGCCGCTGTCATTCTACATGACGCGGTAAAAGACCGTTTAGATGAGATTGACAGGATAGAGATTACGACACATGAATCAGCCATTCGAATTATTGATAAAAAAGGACCGCTTTACAACCCGGCAGACCGTGACCATTGCTTGCAGTATATTACAGCCATTGGGTTAATCTATGGTGAGCTGACCGCTGATCATTATGAAGAAGAAACGGCGCAGAATCCGCTCATTGACCGTTTGCGTGATCAAATGATCGTCAAAGAAGATAAACAGTATACAGAAGACTATTTAGATCCGAAAAAGAGATCAATTGCAAATTGTGTTCAAATCTTCTTTAAAGACGGAACGATGACAGATCGAATCGAAATTGAATATCCGCTTGGTCATCGTAGAAGAAGGCAGGAAGGGATCCCGCTGCTTGAAAAAAAATGGGCATATCATTTGAAAACGAGATTTCCACAAAAACAAGTCGATCAAATTGTTTCACTTTGTCAAAATCCAAATCAATTAAAAACAACGACAGTACCAGCATTTATGGATTTATTTGTCATATAAGGGGGAGCTAGTGTGTGGATCGTGAATGATGAAGTAAATCAAGCTGACTTAGCCGCAGCTTTTAAAGAGCAAATGCACAAATCCGCTTTATTTCAAATTCCAGGCGTTCACGATGGAATGTCTGCGCTCTATGCGAGGAAAATGGGATTTCAAGGGCTTTATTTATCGGGTGCCGCTTTTTGCGCAAGCAAAGGGCTTCCTGACCTTGGTATGATTCATTCCACTGAAATGGCGGAAAAGGCAAAGGAAATCATTCGAGCTTCTCAGCTGCCTCTTTTAGTTGATATGGATACTGGCTATGGCGGTGTATTAAATGCAGCCAGAGCAGCAAAAGAGATGGTTGAGAGCAAGGTAGCGGCTGTTCAAATTGAAGATCAGCAAATGCCGAAGAAATGCGGACATTTAAACGGAAAATTACTTGTTTCTGTAGAAGACATGATGGCGAAAATCAAAGCGATCAAACAAGCGGCACCTACACTTCTTGTCATCGCAAGAACGGATGCGAAGTCAGTAAACGGGATGGAGGATGTGATTCACCGGGCTAATCTCTATCTAGAAGCAGGAGCAGATGCCATTTTTCCCGAGGCGCTGATTACAGCAGAAGATTTCACGTATGCTTCAAACAATATAAAAGGGCCGCTTCTTGCAAACATGACGGAGTTTGGAAAAACACCTTATTATCATATAGACGAATTTTCTATGTTTGGCTTTCAAATGGTTATTTATCCAGTGTCATCCCTGAGAGTTGCTGCAAAAGCGTATGAGCGTTTATTTACAGAGATTAAGGAAAAGGGGACGCAACAGGGAATGCTGGAGGACATGCAAACGAGAAAAGAGCTATATGAAACGATTCATTATGATGAATATGAAGAAATGGACCAGCGTTTAGCCAAAACGATCCTGCCGGAAATAGGGAAAGAACATTCATAAGATGAAAAGAAGACAAAGGGCTAAAATAAAGTTCATTTTAGCCCTTTGTCAACAATTTGAAGCACTTCCGTTTAGGAAGTGCTTTTTTTACGATGATGGTGTGGATGATGAAGCCAATTTCATCTTTTCTTCAACTGTTTTCGTTTTTTCTTTTACTTTTTCAGCATAAGTGAAATCACCGTAGCAATACGGATAGCGGAAGTTATCTTTGTCGCCCCCGCATGTATAAACTTCAGGGTTTCGCTTCACTTGCTTTTTGGAGTATTGCTTTGCCAATTCTTCGGAATGTTTTCCCCCGTTTTTTGCAACAAAATCAATATAGCCGATTCCCATGTTATAGCTTTGAATAATGGTTTCCAAATCAACGCCTTTTTTCTTCCCATGCTTGTACATAGTCGAAAAATGATGGACTCCTTGTTTAATGCTTTTCTGAGGGTCATTGATTTCATTTCGTTTCAAACCAAGAGATTCAGAGGACTGCATTGGATCTCCGCCTCTGCCTTTTGATTCTTGATACATCATACCGAGAATTAACGCGGTATATTGATCTAAATCTTGATCTCTTAACTCTGTTTCTACAAGCGGTTTGTAATCATCCAGTCTCGACAAAACAATTGATTCCGTATCAATCGGCAGCTTTTTTAACTCCTTTTGATTAAAGGAAATGACAATGGCCGCTAATACGCAAACAAACAGAAAAATCGTGAAACAGCCTGAAATGGCAAAACATCCTGTTTTTTTCTTTTTCAAGGTCAGTTCACCCCTGTTTTGCCCCGCTTTTAAAAGGGAAGTACAGCCTTTATATTATGCCATATCCTGCACAGGATACCAAGTGAAAACCTTATATTCAATCATAGCCAAACGTAAATTCTGTTCTTGTTTTCAGTCTATAGCAGAAATAAACAAAACCGATCATGAGCCACACCATGCCGATGATTAATGCATTTGTACTGATGCTTGTTAAGAGCCAAATACAAAAAGCCGTTCCGCAAAGAGGGATGATGGCATACCTCAGTGTGTTTAATACACCTCTTTGTTTTTGTTTGATGAAATAGTAGGCGAAAACAGACAAGTTAACAAACGTAAATCCAATTAATGCCCCGAAGCTGATAAACGAGTAAATGACCTCAAGCTCACCAACAACTGCGGTTAACGAAAAAACACCAATTAATAAAATATTAAATACAGGCGTTTTCAATGTTGGGTGAATATAACCGAAGAAACGCTTTGGTAATGATTGATCTCTTCCCATCGCATACAAGAGTCTTGCGGCACTCGCATGTGATGATAGGGAGGAAGAGATGACAGCGACCATGGTGCCGGCTAAAAAGAATGAGTGGAGAAACGCGCCGCCCACAAATTCCGCAATTTCAAGTGATGCCGCATCTGGATGCTTGAACTGTTGAAAATTTGGAAACACCTGCTGTAAAAAATAAGAGGTAAGGGTAAACAGCACACCTCCAATAGCGACCGTTAAAAATATGGCGAGAGGAATCGTTCTTTTTGGCTTAATTGTTTCCTCAGACATGGTCGAAATCGCATCAAATCCTAGAAAAGAAAAACATAAAATCGTCGCGCCGGAAAAAATAAGGGCGGGATCTAAGCTCGCTGAATAAAACGGACGGGTTGACAGTAACTCTCCCGTGCCTGCATGCTGCGTGAGCCCATAAATAATAAACCCAACAAATGTAACAGCGACAATCACCTGAAAGGTCACAAATAGCGCTGTAATGTTGGCTGTAAGACGTATACCGATTACATTGACAGTCGTTATGGCGATAGCAAGTATGATGATCCAAATGTAATGAGGTACATCAGGAAAGGCTGCGGTTAAATATGCACTTCCGATTGCAAAATTCACCATAGGCAAAAATAAATAGTCTAGCAATAGTGTCCAGCCTACAAGGAAGCCGACGTGAGGATGAATACTTTTTTGCGCGTATGTATATGCAGATCCTGCTTTTGGAAAAGCCTTCACCATATTCCCATAGCTAAGCGCTGTCAATAGTAATGCCAGTAAAGTAAAGATATAAGCTGCAGCAACGTGTCCTTTCGTCAGCTGAGCAACAATGCCGTATGAATCAAATACGACAAGTGGGTCCATATAAGCAAGCCCGATCACAACAAGCGGAAAAACAGTCAGGCTGCGTTTTAGTCTTGGCTCTTCAGTCAATTTGCCTATCAGCTCCTCTAAAAAAATGAATAAATAATGCTCATTTTAAAAAGAATGCTACCACGTGTCAATGCTATTTGAATAAATCTTTTTTCAAAAGGTGTGGAAGCTTTGCATGCTACACGTTTTGGTATATGATGATACATAGAATAAGTCGTGAGTTGACTGACAAGAAAGGTGAAGCGAAATGAAGGAAGAACTGAATACAAATCAAGAACAGGAACGGATGGAGCTGGACGAAGAAAGTCTATTTCTTGTCTCCCAAACATTTAAAGCCTTATCTGATCCGACGCGTATTCGTATTCTGCATTTGCTGTCTCAAGGTGAACATTCAGTAAATGATATAGCAGAAACACTAAACCTTATGCAATCAACCGTATCTCATCAGCTGCGCTTTTTAAAAAATCTTCGTCTCGTGAAATCTAGACGAGCAGGGACCTCGATTTTTTACAGTCCTGAAGATCAGCATGTGATGGAAGTGCTTGAACAAATGATACACCATGCACAGCATGATTGAGAAAAAACCTTCCTACTTTTATATAGGAAGGTTTTTTATGCATGATGTACATGGGTTGATCGTTTATTTGCTTTCATCATTTGATAAGAAAACACAATATAGTAAGCCGCTAGAAGGAAAAAGCTGAGTATTGTCAACGCATCATCGCTGACAATATGCTGATACAATTCAACGATATCCATTTTGGTGATCGCATGTGTTGTCAGATTGACCGATTTAAATGCAAGCCTAGATAAAAACAAACATAAAATAAAGCTTTCAATCCATTTACTTGTTTTCATATACAGCCGGCCATTTTCTAATTTCATCTGAATCGTCTGATAGGCGTGAACGGCGAGACTGCTCCCGAAGATCATGCCAATGACGGCATAGATAAAAATACTGTGATTTTGCCATCCTTCTGATAAGAGAATAAGGGCAGTGAGACTAAATACATACATTCTCATGAAAAGATTTACCGGGCGCACAAGCTGATAGCGTCTCATTCGATTCATTCGAATGATGATCCAGACGAGCATGACGATCCCGATCATGAACAACTGCCATACGTGATGTGTCATGATGCAACCTCCTCCTGCACAGGCAGGGATGTAAACGAATGCTGGCTGTTACTTATCATTACCATTCTTTCTTTTTTTATCAAATCAAAACCTATATTTATGAAAAAGAGGAAAAGTCATGAAAATCGATCGCATTTTGTCCATTGTGATGATACTGATTAGCAAACGGCAAGTACAGGCGAAAGACCTCGCTGAACTACATGAAGTGAGCGTAAGAACCATATACCGTGACATTGATACGATTAATCAAGCGGGGATTCCAGTTGTCACAAAACAAGGCGCAGGGGGTGGAATTTCACTCGTTGACGACTATCGTCTAGAGAAAAAATTATTCACCGATGATGATATTGAACTGATTTTAACAGCTCTTGAAAGCATCACGAGTGCATACACCTTTAAAGAAAGTGAACATGTACTAAAGAAAATGAAATCCCTGATTCCGCCTCAAAACGAAAAACAGCACCATGTATTTATTGATTTAAGCTCTTGGGGGAAAGACCGCTACTTAGAAAAGAAGCTCCAGCTCATTCATACCGCTGCCTCAGCGCATCAATATATCCAGTTCACCTACCGCAATGCAAAAGGCGAAACACTTCCTAGAAAAGTAGAGCCTTATACACTTGTCTTAAAAGGAAGACACTGGTATTTGTATGCGTATTGCTGCGTGAAAAAAGCGTTTCGTCTGTTTAAACTCAAAAGAATGTCAGACCTTATCACGCATTCAGTATCTTTTCTTCCTAAACGAATAAAAAATGAAGACAAGTCTTGGAATGATTCTTGGCATGAAGAACCTTCCGTCAGTACACTAACGCTCAGGTTGACTCAAGATTCTGTTGGTAAAGTGAAGGAATGGATAGATGAAAATGAATTCACCGTATGTGCAGATGGTACGTATCTTGCCACAATCACGTTGCCTCAGGATGATTGGTTATATAGCTTTCTTTTTTATTTAGGGCCAGATGTCGAGATTGTCTCTCCGCTATCCGTTCGGGAAGCATTTGATCTCAAGTTGAAACAATTTCAAAAACCAAAAGGAACTTGACACAATGTTGTCAGGTTTCTTTTTATATGATGGAAAAAAAGGAGATGAGAATGTATGTACGATATCGTGATTTTACAGAAACAATGGATCAAGGGATTATCTGTTCGAACAACAAATGAAATGGAGCAAACAAACGAGCGGAAGATTGCACCGCTTTGGCAGCAATTTTTCACGCAGCAGCTCGACGGGGGCCATGCGCCAGTCATAGGGCTGTATTCAGATTATGAAAAGGATGAAAATGGCGCTTATTTGTTCACAGCGGGGCAATTGGTTGACCAGCAGCTAGCACAAGATGCAAAAGAGATTCCAGGCTCCACCTACGCAAGATTTCAAACGAGAAAGGGCCCGATTGAAGAGGTTGTGTTTGAAACATGGCAGCAGATTTGGAGCTGGGATCAGCGTCACTTGCGAACATATACTGGCGATTTTGAATGGTACGACGAACGATCGATTGATCCAAAAGAAGCACAAATTGATATTTATATAGCAGTCGATGAAAAAATAGTTGCTAAAACTAATGGTATTAGTTAATATAAAACTAACGACATTAGTTTTAGGGGGAAAACAAGATGAGAGTGACAACATTTGACCGTTTGCACCAGCTTACACTCATGCCACGTATTTTTCCGGTAAATTGTTATGTATTTGAGGAAGAGAATGAACTCATCTTAATTGATGCAGCTTTGAAAATGGCAGCAAGCTCGATCATTGAATTTGCACATCAATTAAACAAACCCATTAACAAAATTATTCTGACTCATAGTCATATGGATCATATTGGCGCACTAGATGAAGTGAAAAAGGCTTTTCCAGAGGCAGTTGTTTATTTATCGAAACGAGATGCTCGCCTGTTTGCTGGCGATTTCTCTTTACTTCCTGGTGAACCAGAGAAAAAAGTCAAAGGCAGTTTTTCAAAAGACATTCTCACAAAACCAGACGTGCTTGTTGAAGAAGGGGACGAGATTGGGTCACTTAAAGTCATTGCCACACCAGGACATACACCAGGAAGCATCTCTCTATACGATGAAAAGTCAGGGGTTGTCATTGCGGGTGATGCAGTTGTGACAAAAGGCGGTTTATTTGTAACGGGTGAGTTTCGCTTGACCTTCCCATTCCCGGCTTTTGCCACTTGGGATGCAGAAACAGCACTAAAAAGCGCTGAAAAATTACTGGCACTTCCCTTGTCTTGTCTCGCAGCAGGACATGGTGATCTCATCATAGAGCCTGAGGCAAAGCTCAGAGCCGCTATCGAAAAAAGGAAGCATCAGCTACAAAAGGGAGGACAGTAAGCCATGTCTCCAAGAATGGGTATCACACAAGAAAAAATTGTTGAATCTGCCGTCGAATTTGTCGATGAAGAGGGCTTTTCCGCTTTGACCATTGCTACATTGTCCAAACGGCTAAACATCAGACCACCATCTCTTTACAACCATATATCCGGTCTTCATGAAATACAGGCAGCTCTTGCTGTTAAGGGGCTGACAATGCTTTGTGAGGCCGGCAAACAAGTAACAGCGGGGCTGGAAAAAGAAGACGCTGTTTTAGCATTTGCAAGACAATATGTTCAATTTGTTCGTCAGCATCCCGGCCTTTATGAGGCTGCTTTTTCACATATGAATGAAAGAGAAGTCAGTGTGGCTGCAGAGAATCTTGCTGATTTTGTCCAATCCATCATGTCTCGTTTTGGTGTAAAAGAAGAGGACATGACGCATGTCGTCAGAGGTCTCAGAAGCTTACTGCACGGCTTTGGAGATATTTCAAACAAAAAAGGATTTCAACGGAAAGAACAGCTTGAAGATAGTGTGAGCTATGCGGTCCGTCTTTATATTGCAGGCATCAAAGAGCAAGAAGATCTGTCTCATTGACAGGTCTTTTTAATGTATCGAACCGATATGATGAAGGAGATGTAAACAAATCAAAACATTTTTTGGGCAAAAAACCAATAAAGATTTGACAGTTTTGTGAAACATGGTATGCTTATTATGTGAAATAATTCACATAGAGGAGTAGAGGCAGATGAAAAGAAAGCCTGTTTATGTGGAAACAACCATTCAAGCACCTATTGAAAAAGTATGGGAGTATACGCAAAATCCAAAGCTTCATGAACAATGGGATTTGCGATTTTCGACCATTTCATTAAATGGACCTAGTGATGAACAGCCCCAATTCTTTTTGTATGAGAAACACCTTGGATTCGGCATTAGTGTAACTGGGACAGGAGCGTATCGAACGAGCGTGAAGGATGAGCGTCATGAAAGAGCATCCTCACTTCAATTTAAATCATCACACCCTTTGTCTTTCATCAAAGAAGGCGGAGGGTATTGGAAATACATGAAAACGAATGATCACATTGTGTTTCAAACGCAATTTGATTATGAAACAAAGGAAGGAAAAGGGTGGAAATGGGCAGACCGGTTCTTTTTTCGGCCAATGATGGGGGTTATGACTGCCTTTAGCTTTGGCGCATTAAAGACGTGGCTTGAAAAGGGCACGCATCCCCGTTTGCTGCTTGAGAGAACACTTGCCCATTATGGCATTTGTTTGTTGTTTGCCATCGTCTGGTTATGTCAAGCGATCATTCCTTTTTCACCTTCTGCTTTTGATCATAGCACCGGATTTCGATTGTTTTATGCGCTATTAGGTGTATCATGGCTCATGCCTAAACTGCCAAAAAAATATATATTTATCCTTCAAAGCATTTTTCTGCTACTGATGCTTGGTATAGGGATTTTATCGCCAGAAACGACTCTGCACGAGCCGCTGGTGCTGAGTGCATTTTTCATTTTATCCGTTGCAGGAATGATCAATTTAAAAGATTGTGTAGATGTGTTTTCAATCAAACGAAAAAGGGGAGGTAGACATGGTCGTTCATCATCATCAAGTAAAGGACTACGATAAGCTGCATCCAACATTAAAAGAACGTTATAACCGCGCGTTTACGGCCGAAGGCATCATGGAGGAAATAGGAGGCGGGACAAAGCTCATCCGATTGTTATTCAAAATCGGTCCATTGTTTCGCTGTTTTTTTCCTGAAAGAGGGCGAAATATTCCCTTCCAAATTGTGAACAAGCCTTTTACGACAAGTAAGGGAGAAGAAGGGATGCACTGGTTTCGAACGTTCTATTTTCCTGACAAGGAAAGACATTTTGATGCAGATATGATCATTGTTCAGAAGAGCCATCAAGTACTAGACTACTTTGGAAAACCTAGGCTTCTTGTGTCAGAGCTTCATTTTACAGTCACGGAAAAAGGATTCTTGCACATTCAATCAGGTAAGCAAAAGTTTTTGCTGTTTGGGCGGGAGTGGCCGCTCCCTTCTTGGCTTTATGGTGAATCTGATGTAACAGAAGGGTACGATGAGCGTGCAGGTGAGTATACGATTGATGTTCAAGTGAAAAATCGCCTTTTTGGCACTCTTTTTACGTATAAGGGCCGGTTTACGGAAAGGGTGTCATCTCATGAATAAATGGCATTTGATGTGTAGCATCGTGTTGATGGCTTGCTTTCTCCTTACACGTTTGACGACAGCTCCCATACCAGAATTTTTTGTTTTGATTGCGATTTTATTTTTTCTTCCCGCTTTCTTACACTTTTTTTATCAGGAAGAGAAGAAACGGCAGCAGAAGGGGCTGATCGGCTTCATAATGAAAGCCTTTCCAGTAGCAGCTCTATGTGCAACAGGCGCATTCATCTTTCACTCTCTTTGGCTTGCATTGGGATGGCTTTTCTTTACAATGATTCTGGCTTTATTTGGTTTCACCCGTTTGCTGAAAAGAGGGGCCCATCCGCTTCATGAGCTGATGATCGATGGCGCATGTATGTATATCGCTCTAGGTGGACTTTGGTTCTGGCTGTACATAGCAGATATACAAGTGATGACATTTTCACCGATGATTGTACTTTTGACCGCTATTCATTTTCATTATTCGGCTTTTTTTATCCCTATCTTTTATGGATTATTGGGGAGGCAGCGGAAAAAAGAGACGACGCTATACAAAGTGGGTGGCTGGGTTATTTTACTGTCGCCAGTGATGATTGCTGTTGGAATCAGCTATTCTCGCCTGTTTGATACGTTCAGCGTCGTTCTTTATGTGATCGCACTTTATTTGTATGGAATTTTATGTATGACAACTTCTTTTCGTTCAACTGTCGCAAAAGGGTTCGTTGTGTTTTCTAGCATCATGTTAATGGGAACGATCGTCCTATCATTCCTTTATTCTGCCGGAATGCTTTTACATGTTAGCTACATCAGCATGGATCAAATGATTTGGTTTCATGGCAGTATCAATGCAAGTTTGGTTATTTTACCAGGCCTCATTGGATGGTTGATTGAAAGACCAGCTGATCGATTGAAACAGAAGGAATTTCCGGTATCGAGAGTTCACGGTCGTTTTCAGGTCATGTCTTTTCAACATGACGACATGCAGCATGATGAGAAGATTGGTTTAGTCGATTCTCTTGACCAATTAAATGGAAAGGCATTTTCAGCAGAGAGTGTGTCACCTGTTATTCGCAGATTTTATGAGGACCCGATGTCCTTTAAGTTAAAAGCAGCCGTCTGTTTTCATTGGTGGGTAAGGCCGTTTGTCTTTTTGCTTCAACCTGTTTTTAGACAAATAGGACAGCTCTATTTAGGGTCATCACGAATGCCATATGAAATGCCGGGGAGTCTTTCAAGATTTCAACATCCTCTTGAAGAAAGGAAGAATGTACGTGTGTGGATCAGGCGCAATGAGAAAGGCGAGCAAGTCTTTTATGCGCTCTATGCTCAGCACCATGATGAAGAGACAGTCTATATGAATATTGCTTTGCCGCTTCCTTTTTCACAGCTTACGGCTATTTTAAAACCTTTGAATGAAAAGGAAGATTTTCTATTAAAAAGTAAAAGTCCAAAAGGCAGTACGGGTGATGAAGGATTGTATTTGCATACGTCTTTCATCACCATGAAACTGCCAATGGAAGAAAGCTTTCATATGAAACCGGAGACGGAAAAAAGTCTCACAGCAATTCATCAAATGAAGCTATTCGGTATTCCTTTTTTAACGATTCAGTATCAAATCGACAGTGAAAGCCACTCATCTTAATCAATGATGTCGCATGGTTCACCGTGACGAATGATGTTCACAATCGCTTGCCCATCACTCGGATGATGATCTGCATACTGTACTGGCAGTAAAGCAAAAAATACATAGTAGACTGAGAAGTAAGCAAATTGATAGAAAAATTGATGTTCTGGCAGGAAATCGTTGGCGATCATTGTGTTCAATATGAGAACACTGAGCAGGTTGCATAATGATCCGCCTAAGTAGACAAGAATGTGTGAGAAACGGTTATTTCTCCTCATTTCTTCATAGTGGCAAAATGCATCAAGAAAATAGATTCTTCTAATTTCAACGACGCCTATTTTCAATACTTTTTTGCCTCGGCCAAGCGCAAACGAAACCTTTGCTCCAAACAGCCAGGCGACTACAATATGGCCCAGCTGATGCAAGATGGCAACGATAGGAAGAATGACGAAAAACGACCAGCAAAACGTCCACATATCTGATAATGTAAACAAGTGTTAACCCTCCCTGGAATATTCGAGAGGAAGCAGTAGGATTATTTGCCATTTTACCGAATTCATTTTCATGATGCAAACATTTAATAGACTACTATAAAATGATTATGTAAACTAAAAAATTTCAATCAATAGGCTTTTTAACCCTTTCTTTTAGAAGAGTAGGGTGTGCTACAATTAAGAAATTAGTGGAAGACAAGTGGTCATCTAGCAGAAGAAAAATGTGACCTTTTTTATGAAAGATTGAAAGGGAGAGAGATTCTAATGGCAGATATTGAACAGTTTTTAGCGTTAGACATTCGTGTTGGGACGATAGTAGAAGCAGAGTTCTTTGCAGAAGCGAGAGTGCCTGCTTTCAAGCTGAAGATTGACTTTGGGGATGAGATTGGCATAAAACAATCTAGTGCACAGCTGACAAAACGTTATCAGGCTGAGAATCTCACTGGGAAACAAATTATTGCAGTGGTCAATTTCCCGCCAAGAAGAATTGCCGGGTTTAAATCAGAGGTGCTTGTCTTAGGAGGCATGCCGTCAAAAGAAGACGTTGTTTTGCTTGCCACAGATGAGCCGGTTGAAAATGGCACCAAAATAGGGTAAGAAAAAAGACATCTTCATCAGAAGATGTCTTTTGCGTATTGAGGCGGAATAACCACACGCCACATTCGTGTGTGTCTCAAAGAGACGTGTTACCCGACTTACACAATTCAGCTCATCGCTTGATTAATATAGCATGGGATTGGTATGAATGCAACCATTATTTGAGTTCTCTTTGATTTTGGAAGATAAA
The DNA here is from genome assembly GCF_004634445.1 of Bacillus sp. 005/A4HT-01/001. Taxonomy (NCBI): domain Bacteria; kingdom Bacillati; phylum Bacillota; class Bacilli; order Caryophanales; family Bacillaceae; genus Bacillus; species Bacillus sp. 005/A4HT-01/001. Next base: position 42,810 of record NZ_SEIZ01000007.1, on the reverse strand, counting down.
AAGAGATTCATATCCTCATATCATAGAAAAAATGACAAGAAATCAATTATTTGGATTATTTTTTCAAAAAATATTGAAAAGTCAGATCATATTTTATAAAATGAATTCATCTTAGTTTGTTTAATCGATAAACTAAGATGGCGATCATCTATTGATCTATTGTTTAAAGCGAATGATTTGCTGCTATGTGGGCTAAGCTGAAAGAAAGAGATGTTCAGCTTCATTTTTACAACGAATTGAAAGCGCTTTATTTTTGACCTATTGATTGCTGCTGCCCTGCACCATCTGTCCGTTAGAAGAGGCTAAGTGAAGAAGGGAGAAAACTCATGGTGAGTGAGAATTTAAAGAAGATTCGTATGTCTGAAAAAGTGGGGTATGCTTCAGGAGATTTCGCATGTAATTTAATTTATGCAACTGTCTCTACGTATCTATTATTTTTTTATACGGATGTGTATGGATTATCAGCAGCAGCTGCAGGGACGATGTTTTTGGTGGTTCGGGCCATCGATGCGCTTGCAGATCCGTTTATTGGGGCGATGGTTGACCGAACGAACAGCCGTTTTGGCCGGTTTAGACCTTATTTGTTATTTGGTGCGTTACCTTTTGCCGTTCTTGCTATTCTTTGTTTTACGACACCGGATTTTTCCGAAATGGGAAAACTCATTTATGCGTACATCACGTATGTTGGTTTATCGCTTACATACACGTTCATCAATGTTCCTTATGGTGCTTTAACTTCCGCAATGACAAGAAATAACCAAGAGGTCGTCAGTATTACGTCTGTTCGTATGCTTTTTGCAAATCTCGGTGGTTTAGTTGTTGCTTTTTTTGTTCCGTTTCTTGCGACGTTTTTGAGTGATACAACAGGAAATACAGCACTTGGCTGGCAGATCACGATGGCATTTCTCGGTGTACTTGGGGGCGGATTACTGATTTTCTGTTTTAAAAGTACGAATGAGCGCGTCACACTTCAAAAGCCAGAGGAAAAGATCAAGTTCAGTGATCTCTTTGTCCAGTTACGAGTGAATCGTCCGCTTGTTGTGTTAAGCATTTTCTTTATCATTATCTTTGGTGTGAACTCGATCAGCAACTCTGTTGGGATCTATTATGTGACATATAACCTCGGCAGAGAAGATTTAGTGAAGTGGTACGGCCTGATTGGCAGTCTGCCAGCCTTAATGGTGCTGCCATTTATACCTAAGCTGCACAAACTGTTAGGAAAGAAAAGGCTGCTGAATTATTCGCTTTTGCTGAATATCGTTGGTCTTCTTGCTTTACTTGTGATACCGCCGAGCCAAATTGTGCTCATTCTTCTTTTCAGGCTAGTCGCTGCAGCTGGGAGTATTACGGCTGGCGCTTACATGTGGGCGCTTATTCCTGAAACTGTAGAATACGGTGAATATAAAACAGGAAAAAGAATGGGTGGATTGATCTACGCAGTGATTGGCTTCTTCTTTAAATTTGGTATGGCATTAGGTGGCATCGTTCCAGGACTTGTCCTTGATCGATTTGGTTATATAGCAAACCAAGTGCAAACACCAGAAGCATTGCTGGGCATTTTAATCACCACAAGCGTTATCCCTGCCTGCTTACTTGTGTTAGCGATGATTGATATTCACTTTTATAGCCTTGATGAAGAAAAACATAAACAAGTTGTGAGAGAGCTTGAGAACAGGGATAAAGTATATGTCGATCACATCGACGATTTTAAAATGTAGTGTCAGCAAAAGAGGAGGAAATTCAATGAACATTACCAATCCAGTGCTAAGAGGGTTTAACCCTGACCCAAGTATTTGCCGTGCGGGAGAGGATTATTACATGGCGGTTTCTACATTTGAATGGTTCCCGGGGGTGCAAATTTATCACTCAAAGGATCTCGTCCACTGGCGGCTCGCCGCGCGTCCCTTGCAAAAAACTTCTCAACTCGATATGAAAGGAAATCCTGATTCCGGCGGGGTATGGGCGCCGTGTTTAAGTTATGCGGATGGTCAGTTTTGGCTCATCTATTCAGATATTAAAGTAGTAGATGGTCCGTTTAAGGATGGTCATAATTATTTGGTCACAGCTGATGCAGTAGATGGCGAGTGGAGCGATCCGGTTCGGCTCAATAGTTCTGGGTTTGATCCTTCCTTGTTCCATGATCCAAGCGGAAAGAAATACGTGTTGAATATGCTGTGGGACCATCGAGAAAAACATCACTCCTTTGCAGGTATAGCCTTGCAGGAATATAGTGTATCTGAAAAAAAACTGGTCGGTGAGCGGAAGGTCATTTTTAAAGGCACGCCAATCAAACTGACAGAAGCCCCGCATCTTTATTACATCAATGATGTCTATTATTTATTAACAGCTGAAGGGGGAACACGTTACGAACATGCAGCCACAATCGCCCGTTCCTCGCGTATTGATGGGCCGTACGAGGTTCATCCTGACAACCCAATTTTAACGGCTTTTCACACGCCTAGCCATCCACTACAAAAATGCGGGCATGCTTCCATTGTACAAACGCATACAAATGAATGGTATTTGGCTCATCTGACTGGCCGCCCAATTCATTCAAGTAAGGAATCCATTTTTCAGCAAAGAGGCTGGTGCCCTTTAGGAAGAGAGACGGCCATACAAAAGCTTGAATGGAAAGATGGCTGGCCGTATGTGGTAGGCGGAAAAGAAGGGATGCTAGAGGTTGAAGCGCCTGCTATGAGCGTAAAAGAGTTTTCTCCAACCTATCACATAGTCGATGAATTTAAAGATTCATCGTTAAATAGACATTTCCAAACTTTAAGAATCCCATTTACGGATCAGATTGGTTCAGTGACGGAAAATCCTCATCATTTAAGGCTGTATGGGCAGGAATCTTTAACGTCTAAATTTACCCAAGCGTTTGTTGCGAGGCGCTGGCAAAGCTTTTATTTTGAAGCAGAGACAGCGGTTTCCTTCTTTCCAGAAAACTTTCAGCAAGCGGCAGGTCTTGTGAATTATTATAATACGGAAAATTGGACTGCACTTCAGGTGACTTATGACGAGGCGCTTGGTCGTATCCTTGAATTATCTGTGTGTGAAAATCTGGCCTTTTCTCAGCCGCTAATCAAAAAAATTATCATCCCAGACGAGATTCCGTATGTGTATTTAAAAGTGACCGTTCAAAGAGAGACGTACACGTATTCTTATTCTTTTGATCAACAAGAGTGGGAAAAAATAGATATAACGCTTGAATCGACCCATTTATCAGATGATTTTATTCGAGGAGGGGGATTCTTTACAGGGGCTTTTGTCGGAATGCAGTGCCAAGACACAAGCGGCGAACATCTGCCTGCCGATTTTAAGTATTTTCGATACGAAGAAACAACTGAATAAAAAAAGACAACACTCTAAAGGCTGTCTCTCTTTAACATGTATTCCATTATGGTGAAGGCGTGACATCTCGCAAAAAAGCTTCAGTGACAAGAGATGTCATCCCTAAGGCTGGTGCGTTTTGTCCTAATGACGAAGGGAGTAGCTCCACCCGTGAGCTGAATTGTGCATCCATTCTAGAGGATACTTCATCTTGAATGACACTTAGAACGGCCTGCTCAGATTCAATGACCTTGTTTCGTAAAATAACGGCTTGTGGGTTGAAGGTATGCAGAACGTTTGTGAGACCTACCCCAATGTAAAAGCCAAAGTTACGCAAGGCATTGAGTGTCTTCATATCATTTAACTTCGCCAGCCGCTCAATATCTTGATAGGTGAATGGCTGACCATCTGTTTGGAGCGATTGGAACAGTGCTTTCTCAGATGCATACAGTTCCCAGCAACCACGATTTCCGCAGCTACATGTCGGTCCATTAAAGTCGATCGTCATATGTCCCATTTCACCAGAAAAACCATTTGTGCCTCTATATAAATGATGATTGATAATGATGCCTATTCCAATACCAGTGCCGATACTTGCATAGATCAGATGGTCATAATGTTTAGCAGCACCAAAGATTTTTTCACCGTACGCACCGGCATTTGCTTCATTCTCGATAAAAACCGGTACTTGGAATGTGTCTTGGAGACTTGTTTTTAGATCGACATTTTTCCATTTTGAATGAGGCGTAAACACAATTTGTTCATCTGCATCGACCAGACCAGGTATACAAATCCCTATACCAATCAGCCCGTATGGAGAAGAAGGAATGTGTGAACGTAACTGCTGAATCAATTCAATTAAAATACGGACGGTCACATCAGGTGTGCTGGATGGGAGCTTGAGCTGCTCATTATGAATAATCGACCCTTCAAGGTCTGTTAAAATGCCGTTGACATAATCAACACCGACATCAATGCCGATAGAGTAACCTGCACGTTTATTAAACATGAGAAGCACGGGTCTTCTTCCGCCGCTAGATTCGCCTTGACCGATTTCATAAACAAGATGTTCTTTCATTAATGTACTCACTTGAGAAGAAACGGTCGATTTATTTAACCCAGTGCGTTCAGATAATTTTGCTCTGGAAATTGGTGCATGGTGCAGAATTTCGTTTAGCAATAGCTTTTGATTTATTTTTTTCACAAAGTTCTGATCCGCAATATCCATTGTATCCACTCCATTTGTTTCGTCTTTAGATTAAGTGAAGAAAAGCCATTTTTTGTCGAGTTCATTCTCTATAAAACATGCTTTTCACTTTATTATAACGAAAATATTTCTAAAAAACTAAAAAATATGGAAAATTCAAAGAGATTAGTTGGTCAACTCGTTCATTTGTTTGTTGAATCAACTTACTAAGTGAATATATAGGGGGAATCACTTATGGTCAAATCAAATATGACTTCGTTAAGTCGTTTACAGGGGATTGGCAACATTCAATATGAAGGAAAACATTCAAAGAACCCATTCGCATTTAAATATTATGATCCGAGCGAAATGATTGGCGGAAAATCAATGAAAGATCACCTGCGATTCTCCGTCGCTTATTGGCATACACTGACTGCTGATGGAACAGACATGTTTGGAACTGGCACGATGAAAAGAGCTTGGGATTCTTATAGCGGAATGGATTTGGCGAAAGCTAGATTGGAAGTGGCCTTTCAGCTCTTTGATCTATTGGATGTTCCGTATTTTTCATTCCATGACCGTGATATTGCACCAGAGGGCGACACGCTTCAAGAGACCAATCAGCAGTTAGACATCATCATAGAAAGAATGAAAGACTACATGCAGCAAAGCGGGGTTCGGCTTCTATGGAACACGGCTAATATGTTTAAGCATCCAAGATTTGTTCACGGTGCAGCGACATCCTGTCATGCAGATGTATTTGCCTATGCAGCTGCACAAGTGAAAAAGGGCATCGAAACAGCAAAGGAACTCGGCGCAGAAAATTATGTTTTCTGGGGAGGACGAGAGGGTTACGACACACTGCTGAATACAGATATGAAAAGAGAACTTGACCATATGGCGGCCTTTTTGCATATGGCGGTCGATTATGCAAAAGAAATTGGATTTACAGGTCAATTTTTAATTGAGCCAAAGCCGAAGGAACCGACAACTCATCAATATGATACGGATGCAGCGACATCAATCGCCTTTTTAAAACAATATGGATTGGATACACACTTTAAATTAAATATCGAGGCCAATCATGCGACATTAGCGGGTCATACGTTTGAGCATGAGCTGCGTGTAGCAAGAATTCATGGACTGCTCGGTTCCGTTGATGCCAACCAAGGAAACTCCCTTCTAGGCTGGGACACTGATGAATTCCCAACGGATTTATATGCCACAACACTCGCCATGTATGAAATTTTGCAAAATGGCGGACTTGGAACAGGCGGTCTCAATTTTGATGCAAAAGTCAGAAGAGCCTCCTTTGAACTGGAAGATCTTCTGTATGCCCATATTGCGGGGATGGATGCATTCGCAAAAGGGTTGCGGGTGGCTCATAGACTCATAGAAGACCGCGTGTTTGAAGATGTGATCAAGCATCGGTACCGCAGTTTTTCTGAAGGAATTGGACGGGAGATTTCAGAAGGAACGGCAAACTTTCATACATTAGAAGAATATGCACTGAAACATCCGCTCATCAGAAACGAATCTGGCAGAGAGGAACAGCTGAAAGCCAGATTGAATCAATATTTGTTAGAAGATTAATGGAGCAGGCGGATGTTTTGAAGGAGTGAACACATGAAGTATGTGATGGGAATTGATCTTGGAACGAGCGGAGTCAAAGCGATATTAGTAGATGAGAGCGGGAGGGTATGCTGTGAGACGACTAAATCTTACCGCCTCATTCAAAGCAAACCAGGTTATTGTGAGCAAAATCCTGAAGACTGGGTAGAGCAGACGATGGCCGCGATGACAGAACTTATGGAGAGAAAGCCTGTTCAGTCAAGGCAAGTAGAAGGCATCAGTTTTTCTGGACAAATGCACGGACTTGTTTTATTGGATGAATCCCTTCAAGTGCTCAGGCCTGCCATCTTGTGGAATGACACAAGAACAACACCGCAATGCGTGCGCATGACAGAAAAGCTAGGAGGCAGGCTGCAAGCGATCACAAAAAATCAGGCGTTAGAAGGGTTTACACTGCCAAAGTTGTTATGGGTAAAGGAACATGAACCAGAAATTGATCAACGAATCCATTTGTTTTTACTTCCAAAAGATTATGTCAGATATCGATTAACCGGCGCTATTCATATGGACTATTCTGATGCGGCTGGTACGTTACTGTTGGATATGGGAGAACAAACATGGAGCGAGGAGATTTGTCAAAGCTTTGATATTCCGATTCGTATTTGCCCGCCACTCGTTTCATCGGAGGCGGAGGTTGGAACACTCTTGCCGCAGATCGCAAAGGTAACCGGGATGACAGAAGAGGTGAAGGTTTTTGCGGGTGGAGCGGATAATGCTTGCGGTGCCATTGGCGCCGGCATTTTATCATCAGGTCACACATTATGCAGCATTGGTACATCAGGTGTCATTCTTTCCTATGAAGAAAATCATAACAGAGAGCTGAATGGAAACTTGCATTTGTTCCATCATGCAAAAAAAGACGCTTTTTATACAATGGGAGTCACTTTGTCAGCAGGTTATAGCCTCGATTGGATTAAATCTTTACTTGCTCCGAATGAGTCGTTTAAAGCCCTTTTAGCCGGAGCAAAGGATATAGCGCCTGGCGCAAATGGATTGCTATTTACGCCATATTTAGTTGGGGAAAGAACGCCTCATGCAGATTCAGTCATTCGTGGAAGCTTCATTGGATTAGACAGCCGGCATGAAAAAGCGCATATGGTTAGAGCTGTGCTTGAAGGAATCACTTTTTCATTAAATGAATCGATCGCTTTATTCAGGCAGGCCGGAAAAAGAATAGATGCTATTGTGTCCATTGGTGGAGGTGCGAGAAGTCATACATGGCTTCAAATGCAGGCAGACATTTTTCAAGCTGAGGTGATTCAGCTTGAAAATGAGCAAGGGCCCGCGTTAGGTGCAGCGATGCTTGCAGCAGTTGGATGCGGCTGCTACGAGTCACTTGAGGCGTGCGCGGATCAGTTTATCCATCAAGCGGCCGTATTTACACCAAATCAACAGCATGTCGATGTATATGATCATCTCTTTCGTTTGTATCAAAGCATTTATACAAACACAAGAGACATTCATGCGGGTCTAGCACAGTATCGATAATCTAGTAGTGAGTGGGGGCATGAAAGGAGGTGATGAATTCGTTTCATCTTAGAGATGACAGAATCAAAAGGATGAAAAAGGAGAGGAATGGAAGATGAATTTGAGAAAATTAAGACTGTTGTTTGTGATGTGTATTGGACTGACGCTTATACTGACGGCTGTACCAGCCCATGCGAGAACCATTACGAATAATGAAATGGGTAACCATAGCGGGTACGATTATGAATTATGGAAGGACTACGGAAACACTTCGATGACACTCAATAACGGCGGGGCATTTAGTGCAGGCTGGAACAATATCGGAAATGCTTTATTTAGAAAAGGGAAAAAGTTTGATTCCACTAGAACTCACCATCAGCTTGGCAACATCTCCATCAATTACAACGCAAGTTTTAACCCAGGCGGGAATTCCTATCTATGTGTCTATGGCTGGACACAATCTCCATTAGCAGAATACTACATTGTTGATTCATGGGGCACGTATCGTCCAACAGGAGCGTATAAAGGATCATTTTATGCTGATGGAGGCACATATGACATTTATGAAACAACCCGTGTCAATCAGCCTTCCATTATCGGGATCGCAACCTTCAAGCAATATTGGAGTGTACGTCAAACGAAACGTACAAGCGGAACGGTCTCCGTCAGTGCGCATTTTAGAAAATGGGAAAGCTTAGGGATGCCAATGGGGAAAATGTATGAAACGGCATTTACTGTAGAAGGCTACCAAAGTAGCGGAAGTGCAAATGTGATGACCAATCAGCTGTTTATTGGCAACTAAAAAAGTCAAAGAAAAGAGCCGGGAGCAAAACTCCTGGCTTTTTCTATCATAATTTTTCAACTTCGACTCTGCCGGAAAAGAACGTCGCACCACCGCCCATATCTGCCAAACGATCAGGTGTGAGGCCATTCACCAAATGTTTTTTGCCTTTTTGGTCTGCCCATAATCCCTGACTGACAACAACACCAGATAACACATTTTGTCCGACTGACACGATCAGCTCGCATTCTCCTCGATCATTCAGCACACGAACCATGTCCCCATCTTCAATCTGTCTTTCTTTTGCATCTTGTTCATTCATATGAAGCTTCGGAAATTTCTCAAGCTTTTGATGCTTCTCATGAAGAGAGAAGGTGGAATTAAGAAAATTATGGTTTGGTCCCGGTATAAACGTTAGTGGATAATCACTTTCCTTGAATAAAGGTACATAGGTTGGAAGGGCTGGATATCCATCTTTTTTCATTTGTTCAGAGTAAAGCTCAATTTTCCCGCTTGGGGTAGGGAGCTTTAAATCTTCGAAAGGCCCTCGTTTTGCTTTGATCCACTTTTTCTCTTTTAACGCTTGATATGAAATGTTTTCATAGTGCGGGTTTTCAGGATGATGAAGAGCTTGTTCCATTAGTTCCGCATCTGTCTCTTTAAAGGCTTCATCTTCAAAGCCCATCGCATGAGCCAAAAGACGAAACACTTCAGTGTTTGATTTGCTTTCTCCATAACGTTCTATAACAGGTTCTTGAATTTGAATGTAATGATGCCAGTAAGAAGTATAAAAATCCTCGTTTTCAAAGGCAGATGTCGCTGGCAGAACAATATCCGCATAAGTAGCTGTCTCTGTCATGAACAAGTCATGGACAACCGTAAATAAGTCTTCCCGCATTAAACCGTCTCTTACTTTATTTGCTTCAGGTGTCACAACAGCCGGGTTGCAAGAGTAGACAAAAAGAGAATCAATAGAAGGTTCTGCGTTCGTTAGCACGCTGCCCAGCTGATTCATATTAAATGTTCTAGGTTCGCGTTCCTTTAATAATTCCGGTCGCTGAAGAGCGGTTTCATTATAACTAAGAAAAGAAGAGTTCGATTTCATCGCACCGCCGCCTTTGTGCAGCCATTGACCGGTGAGGGCAGGGAGGCAGGAGATGGTTCGAATACTCATGCCGCCATTATCGTGATGCTGAAGCCCATTGCCAATACGAATGAGAGACGGCGTTGTCTCTGCGTACATTCTCGCAAGTGTGATGATGTCTTCTTTTGGGACACCCGTGATCTGTTCGACTGTTTCTGGATCGTACTGCTTCACATGCTCGCGAAGTTCATTGTGACCGACCGTGTAAGTCTCTAAAAATGACGCATCTGTGCGGTCTTCTTTAAAAAGGACATGCATGATCCCAAGAGCTAGCGCACTGTCAGTGCCAGGGCGAAGCGGAATGAACCAATCTGCCATCCGGCCCGTTTGGTTTTTGTGCACATCAATGACGACAATTTTAGCCCCTTGCTTTCGAGCTTTTTGTGCCAACGTGATTTGATGCATATTGGTTGAAACCGCATTGATGCCCCAAAAGATAAATAGTTTCGTATGAATGGTATCTTCTGGATCTGTCCCGATGCTTGCGCCCATTGTATATTTATAGCCAGTTGTTCCGGCTGACTGACAAATGGTTCGGTCTAGCTGACTTGAGCCAAGTCGATAGAAAAAGCGGCGGTCCATTCCTTCTGCATTAAGATTCCCCATATTCCCATAGAAGCTGTAAGGCAAAATGCTTTCTGGTCCTTTTTCTTCGATCAGCTTTGTCCATTTTTGACGAATGGTTTCAATCGCTTCTTCCCACGTAATTGGTGCAAACTGCCGGTCACCTTTTTGACCTACACGTTTTAATGGCGTTGTCAGACGTTTTTCATCATATAAACGAGCTGTGACATTCCGCACTTTATTGCAAATGTTTCCCTGAGTGACTGGATGATCTGGATCTCCTTGAACTTTAACGATCTTTCCGTTCTCTTTATGTATTAAAAGACCGCACTGATCAGGGCAATCTAACGAACAAACTGATTTGAATATTCCGTCTTTCATTGCTGTGTAATCGGTCATACGTTTAGCTTCCTTTCCGAATTCCGTGATCACTGTACATATGGACTTTATTTTAGCATGTTCAGAGCAGGAAGGTAAGGATAAGCATATGAAAAAAAGCCCCTGATGAAAGGGGCTTTTAAAAACGGGTGACCTGCACAGGGAATTCTTTGACCCCAAAAACAAACGTGCTTTGAATTGGTTTCAGCTGATCTGCCGCACGGGTGATTTCTCGAAACGTACGGAGTAAAATCTCAAGTGCTAGATGAGCCTCAAGCCGGGCGAGAGGAGCACCAAGACAAAAATGGATGCCGAAGCCAAAGCTCAAATGCGGATTTGATTTTCTGTCAAGACGAAACGTATCTGGATCGTCAAACTTCCGTTCATCACGATTCGCAGATGCCACCCAGCTGATGAGATAGTCTCCTTTTTCAATGTGAGAACCGGCAATCTGAACATCCTCTGCTGCAACTCGCCCAATCGCTTGAACAGGCGGATAATAGCGCAGCGTTTCCTCCGTCAATTGAGGAATGAGAGACAGGTCTTGCCGCACTGATTCGGCGATATGCGGCTGTTCTGTTAAAAGTCGTACGGAATTTGTGATTAAATTCGTTGTTGTTTCATTACCAGCAACGAGTAAGAGTATACAAAAGCCAAGCAGTTCATTTTCTGATAAACGCTCACCGTCAATTTCCGCTTGGATGAGAAGGGAGATTAAATCATCGGCTGGCGTTTCTTTTCGTTTTTGGATCAAATGAGCAAAGTACGCTGACAGCTCTTTTTCTGCTTGTTTTTGCATGTCGACAACGGCTTGAATAGCTTCTTTTGAATCGTCTTTGGCTCCTGCAACTAGAGCATCTGAATGCTTTTTGATCAGCTCTCTGTCTTTCACTTCTGCACCGAGAAGCTCGGCGATGATCATGACAGGTAGGGGAGCGGCCAGATCTTGCACAATATCGAAGGTCCGTTGATCCTTTACTTGATGTAATAGATCATGGGTCAAGTCTTTGATCTTTTCTTCTATTTGTTTGATCGCTTTTGGCGTGAAGGCTTTATTGACGAGTGCTCTCATTTTGGTATGTTTTGGAGGGTCCATTGTTAAAATACTCGTTTTAGATGTACTTCTTCCTCGCTGTGATGAAAACACTTTTGGCTGCTTCAGAACGGACTGAATATCAGCATATCGAAAGAGATCCCAGCACTTTCTCGTTTCATCGTATCGAATATCACCCTGCGATCGTAATTCATTGTAGATAGGGAATGGGAAAAGAAGGTCATCAGTAGATCGGATTTCTTTCATTGGGATGACATTGACGTAATTTTCTTTTACTTTCATTATGAACGCTCCTTTTTCACTTGATTTCCCTTTCACGGTATCACCACGAAAAACGCATTTCAACGGACATGTTTTCTAAAATATGTCAATAGTCTAATCGAAAGATTCAAACACATTCATCCTATAGGAAAATAGATAGTCATCAAAAATGATAGCGCTTTCTAAAAACTAGAATTGAAGTCACCGAAACCAAAAATAAAATGGTGAATTCAGTCGAACGAAAGGGTACTATGATTCAAATCTATATAGTTCTTTTGATCTAAATTGATGATTTAAAAAAACACGGCTAACATACATACCGCAAGCTGTTCAGCGTGTATTCGGGACTTTTGAAAAGCGCTGGCTCTTTCTTGACACGATTTCTCATCATGTTACGATAACTAACGTGCGAAAAACACGAACAAAAAGCGAACAAGGGAGAGGATCAATATCATTGATCAAAAGAAAGTTGCTTTCATTGGAGCAGGTTCTATGGCGGAAGGAATGATTGCAGGTATTGTGCGATCAGGTCAGATGCCGCTCAGCCAAATTTACGCAACAAACAAGCAAAATAAGCAGCGATTAAACGAACTAACGAAACGCTACGGAATCCAAACAGCCACAATGGATTCATTTCCTTTTGAAGAAATGGATATGTTGATCCTGGCGATGAAGCCAAAGGATGCTGAAACAGCACTTGAATCATTAAAACCTCATATTCAGAAAGATCAGCTCATCCTGTCTGTACTTGCAGGTGTGAAATCATCGTATATTGAAGACATGCTGCATGAAGGGCAGCCTGTTATGCGAGTAATGCCAAATACGTCAAGTACGATTGGGGCGTCGGCGACCGCTTTATCTGCTGGACGTTATGTGAAAAATGAACATGTAAGCACGAGTCGGGCTCTTTTATCTGAAATGGGAGAAGTGTATACCATTCAGGAAGAGCAAATGGATATTTTCACAGGAATTGCCGGAAGCGGTCCAGCTTATTTTTATTTCTTAATGGAAAGAATCGAAGAAGCTGGAGAAGAAGCTGGCTTATCAAAAGAAATGTCCCGTCAAATCGGTACACAGACACTTCTCGGTGCAGCGAAGATGCTGCAAGAAACAGCTGAAAACCCTTCTGTCCTCAGAGAAAAAATTACGTCACCTAATGGAACAACTGCTGCAGGACTAGATGCATTAGATGATTTTGGCGGAGGAGAAGCCATCAAGCAGGCTGTCAAACATGCCGCCAATCGATCAAAAGAAATAAGTGAACAGCAAAAACAAAAAGTAACGATATAAATAGAGCCTCAATACAGGAGTGATAAGGTGTACGCAGATAAAGAGAGAAAACGAATTGTTGTGAAAATCGGAAGCAGCTCTCTTACTAGCTTTCAAGGTGAGATTAGTTTAAAAAAACTAGAAAACCTCGTCAATCAAATTGTAAAACTCAAAGATGAAGGACACGAAGTCATTTTGGTCTCATCTGGTGCGGTTGCAGCTGGTTACCGAAAATTAGGATTTATTGATAGACCGAAAACACTGCCAGAAAAACAGGCGTCTGCCTCAATAGGGCAAGGGCTTTTAATGGAGTCATATTCTACTTTATTTTTATCGCACGGTTATATTGCTTCACAGCTATTAATTACAAGAAGCGATTTTTCAGATGAAACGCGCTATCAAAATGTGCGAAATACAATGAATGTGTTATTAGATCGAGGGATCATCCCGATTATTAATGAAAATGATACAGTGACGATCAATCGTTTGAAGTTTGGAGATAATGATACATTGTCTGCAAAAGTAGCTGGACTGATTGATGCGGATTTCCTCGCTATTTTATCTGATATTGATGGCTTGTATGAAGATAACCCTCATACAAACCCGAATGCGAAGAGAATTCTCGAAGTCACAGAAATCACAGAAGACATCGAAGCAGCCGCTGGAGATGCGGGAAGCAGCGTTGGCACAGGCGGAATGAAATCAAAACTCGATGCTTTTAAAATTTCAATGGCCGCAGGCATCAATGGCTTTTTGGGAAAAGCCGATACGCCTCACATTTTAGACAAAGCCATCAATGGGACAGAGGACGGCACTTATTTTACAGCTGACGAAAATTTAGCGCCGCTGAATTATAAAAAACAGTGGATTGCTTTTCATTCTGGCCCAAAAGGCGAAATCGTTGTTCAAGAGAAAACACAGGAGCTTCTCATGCATCGTGAGAAAAGTCTGGATTCTGACGGCATAGTCGATGTAAATGGTTCGTTTAAAAAAGGCGATGTAGTCCGTATTTTAGATCAAGATGAAAGAGAAATAGGGCTTGGCATTGTCAATTATGCGTCCGACGAACTCGCACTGAGCGGTGACTTGCTACAGGATGAAGTGGTGCATGTCGTAGATCTTGAAGCGTTTGTTTGTCATTTAGATTTATCAATACCAGTTTGCTAATCATAAGGGAGGAATTTCATGACACTGACAGCTGAAGTTGTCACATCGGTCAAAGAAAAAGCGAAAAAAGCAAAGCACGTATCAAAAAAACTAGGTTTACTTCAAACAGAGGAAAAAAATGAGGCGCTGCTGAAAATAGCAGAAACGCTCGAACAGCAAAGTGATTTTATTTTACAGGAAAATCAAAAGGATTTAGAGGCAGGAAAAGAAAAGGGCTTCTCTGAAGCATTAATGGATCGATTAATGTTAAATGAAGAGAGAATTCATGAGTTTGCAGAAAGTTTGCGGCTTGTGACGAGATTAACAGATCCTGTTGGAGAAATATTGGATGAATGGACTCTTGAAAACGGCTTACATGTGAAAAGCCGAAGAGTACCGCTCGGCGTGATCGGGATGATCTATGAAGCGAGACCGAATGTCACTGTCGATGCAGCAGGGCTTGCCCTCAAGGCAGGCAACTCAGTGATTTTAAAAGGCGGTTCCTCCGCTATTTCTTCCAACAAAGCCATCGTCCGCGTCATTCATGAGGCATTGGATCAAACAAAGATCCCTCGTGATGCGGTACAGTTTATTGAACAAACAGACCGTTCATCGGTTCAAGCGATGTTTCATCTAAAAGAGTGGATTGATGTTTTAATCCCGAGAGGCGGGGCTTCTTTAATCAAAACAGTTGTAGAAGAATCGACCATTCCAGTTCTTGAAACAGGGACAGGGAACTGTCATATCTTTATTGATCAAACAGCGAATGTAGAAAAAGCCATTCAGATTGTCATCAATGCGAAAACAAATCGTCCGGCCGTTTGTAATGCGCTTGAGACTCTGATCGTTCATCGCGATTGGCTGAAAGAAAATGGTGCAGCATTGAATGAAGCACTGCTTCAGCATCAAGTCACTGTGCACGGGGATCAAGACGCTCAATCCTTTTTTTCCGAAGCGGTTCCTGCGGAGGAAGTGGATTGGACAGATGAGTATTTAAGTCTTGATCTTGCGGTGAAAGTCGTTGACTCAATTGAGGGCGCCATTCACCACATTGATCAGTACGGAACGAAACATTCAGAAGCCATCGTAACAGAGGATGAAAAAAACGCACAAATCTTTCTAAACGAAGTCGATGCGGCTGCTGTTTATCATAACGCATCTACACGTTTTACAGATGGCGGTGCACTAGGATATGGCGCTGAAATTGGCATTTCTACTCAAAAGCTGCACGCAAGAGGGCCAATGGGACTTCCTGCACTGACAACAACAAAGCTGCTTCTATCTGGTGATGGTCAGATTAGAAGCTAGAATGAATGTAACGAACACTACCTTTCTAACTTGGGGTAGTGTTTTTTTAGTGTATGAGAAAAGAAGAGAGAAAAAAGGGAACGACATGGAAACGATGCTGAAGCACTGACAACTCTTGAAAAAGAAGACAAAGGGCTAAAATGAAGTCCATTTTAGCCCTTTGTCAACAATCTAGTTTTTTTATGAACTTGAACGGTCTTTTTTCATGACTTTCTCAAATTTGAAAAATTCAAATGTCTCAGGTGCTAAAGGGTCATTTTCTTGATTCTTCTCATGAGGGAAGCTCGGATCTGGATGGTGTAAGTGATAAAACTCAACAATCTGAAACCCGCATTTGTTCACATAAAAATGAATGTTGCGCTTTTCAAAATAAGGAGTGACAACTTCCCACACCTTCGTTTCTGGATATTGCGCCTCAATGGCTTTCCATGCTGCCTGACCAATGCCGCGGCTATGAGATGATGAAGAGATATATAATAGGTCCACCGAATTGCGGTGTGTGTGATGGTTGATTTTTAAGACAACCCCTCCTGCCTTTTGACCATTTAGTAAAATATGATAGACAAGGTTCTCTGTCGAATAAAAAGATTCATCAATCGACTCATCAGGAGGAATTGGTCCACCTTCTGCATCGCCAAATGCATCAATGATGCCAGCTGTGAAAGCATCTTGCAGTTCTTTTTTCATCAAAGGGAAGTCCTCTTGTTTTGCAAGTGATAATGTGACTTGATCTTGTGCGATTTTGTTCATGTGTAAATCCTTTCTCCACATACGTGGTGTTTATGCATGTTATCATAAAGGATGGAGTAACTCCATAGTCAAGAAAGGAGCCCTAAAAATGATGAGCGATGTTCAAAAAACATTTTTAACTGGAGAATTTGCGTCATTATTTGAAGTGAAAAAAGATACACTGCTCTATTATGATAAAATCGATTTGTTTAAGCCGGCAGGTGTTCAGGAAAATGGGTACCGTTATTATACATTTGAACAGTTTGATCATTTCATGGCCATTCAATCCCTTCGTGCTGTTCAATTTCCGATCAAACAATTAAAACAATACTTTACTGAGCCTTCTCAGGAGAAATTGCAAAGCCTTGCGGTTGAGCAAGCAGAAAAGGTCGGGGAGGAGATCCAAAAACTACAGGATATTCAATCTTTTCTTTTTCGTGTGATCGAGACAACGAATGAATTATCATCAGTGAAAACAGGGGAGGTCTTGTTTCAAGAACTGCCAGAAGAACCGATCGTCCTCAGTACATCAAACCCAATTGATTCAAACACACCTACAGAAGAAATTTCTCGAATTGTAGGAGAATTTCTGAAAGGGATTGGTATTAAAGGTGCGGCGGCAAATGGTTCTATTTTAAACAAGGAGCAGTTTTTGCAGCGTCATTATCATCAATCTGATCGGCTGTTCTGCCGAATGGAAGGACCGGATGCAGTCAAAAAGCCAGCGGGTCTATATGCAGTCATGTATCAACAAGGAACATATGAAGAAATGGAGACTGCCTATTCACGTTTATTAGATCACATCGAAGCAGAGGATATGATACTGGATGGGGATGTCTTTGAGGAGTATTTACTTCATTCTCTGATGTCTAAAAATGAAGCGGATTACATGACGAAACTTAGTGTGAAAGTCAGAAAACGGGAAGCTTAAGGCATAACAAAAAGGATAGACAGGCATTTTTACATGCTGTCTATCCTTTTTGGTGTTGTTTAACCGACTTGGTTTTCGGCAAATTGACTCATATAGAGGTCGGCATAAAAGCCTTTTTCTTTCAAAAGCTCACGATGAGTTCCTTTTTCAATGATCGTGCCATCTTTCATGACTAAAATGAGATCGGCATCTTTAATCGTTGAAAGTCGATGTGCAATGACGAAGCTTGTTCTGCCGTTCATTAATTCATTCATTGCTTTTTGAATATGCATCTCTGTCCGTGTATCGACACTGCTTGTTGCTTCATCTAAGATTAATATCTTCGGATCAGATAAGATGGCACGGGCGATGGTTAACAGTTGACGTTGACCTTGTGAGAGGTTGCCGGCATCTTCTGTTAAGAGTGTGTCATATCCATCTGGAAGGGTGCGGATGAAATCGTCTGCATAGGCATGTTTAGCGGCCTTCAACACATCCTCTTTTGAAACATGCGGTCTACCATATGCGATGTTGTCATAAATTGTGCCTTCAAAGAGCCATGTATCCTGAAGAACCATCGCAAATAAGTCACGTACTTGCTCTCGGCTGAGGTCGGTGGTTTTTACGCCGCCAATGCGAATGGAGCCTTGATCTAGCTCGTAAAAGCGCATTAACAGATTAATTATCGTTGTTTTTCCAGCGCCTGTTGGCCCAACAATGGCCACCGTTTGTCCTTCTCGGACTTGTAAATTCAAATCTTTAATAATGGGTTGATCTTTCTCATAACCGAAGTGAACGTGCTCAAAGGCCACATCTCCGGAAAGGGATTTAAGATCAATCGCTGCATCTTCTTCCGCATGTTCTTCTTCCTCATCCAGAATTTCAAACACCCGTTCAGCAGAAGCGATAGCAGATTGAACTAAGTTTGCAACACTGGATGCTTGCACAAGCGGCTGCGACATTTGCTGTGTGTATTGGATAAATGCTTGCACATCCCCGACACGAATATTCCCGTTAATGACAAGAATTCCGCCAGCAACACTTACCGCCACATAGCCAAGATTCCCAATAAAGGTCATCATTGGCATCATTAAGCCGGAGATAAATTGTGCTTTTCTTGAAGATTCATATAGTTGTTCGTTTAATTGATCAAATGTATCAATGGCTTTCTTTTCATAGCCATACGCACGAACCGTCTGATGTCCTGTGAACATTTCATTAATATGTCCATTGATCATCCCTAGTTCTTTTTGCTGTGCTTTAAAATGCTTTTGCGAAAATGATGTAATGCCTCGAATCGCAAACAAACTAAGAGGCAGCGTCAAACAAACAAGCAGTGTCAGCAGCGGACTGATGAAAAGCATCATGACGACAATACCAATGACTGTAATAACAGATGTGATCACTTGTGTGAGTGCCTGCTGTAAAGAAGTATTAATATTATCGATGTCGTTCATCACCCGGCTCAGCGTGTCTCCGTGTGTTGTTTTATCAAAATAACGAAGGGGGAGACGTGTGAGTTTGTCACTCGCTTCTTGTCTTAGTTCAGCAATGGTCTGCTGCGAGACACCCGCCATTACATATTGCTGCACGAATGAGAAGAGAGATGCCACGACATATAATAGAACAAGCAACAATAAAATGCGTGAAATGACATCAAATTGAACACCAGTTCCTTGTGTAAAACTTTCAAATAGGGAAGAGGTGGCATCCCCAAGTAATTTTGGACTGACAACATTAAAAACGGTTGAACCGATCGCTGCAATCAGGACAATGATCAGCTGAAATTTCCTCGGTTTTAAATAGCCCGTTAAACGAAGAAGTGTTTTTTTAAATTCCTTCGGTTTTTGTACTGGACCCCTTGGGTGACCGCCTTTATGTCCCATTCCAGAAGACATTTTTTTACTCATCCTTGCTCCACCTCCTGACCTTCCTGTGATGCGACGATCTCTTGATAGACAAGGTTATCTTTCAGTAACTGTTCATGTGTACCGATACCTGCTATTTTTCCATCATCTAACACAATGATTTTATCGCTATGCTTCACTGTGCTGATTCTTTGAGCCACAATAATCAAAGCAGCATGCTCTTTTTCAGCTTCTAGCGCTGACCGAAGTTTTGCATCCGTTTTGTAATCAAGGGCAGAGAAGCTATCGTCAAACAGGTAGAATGCAGGTTTTCTTACGAGTGCTCTTGCAATCGAAAGACGTTGTTTTTGACCGCCAGAGAGATTCGAACCCCCTTGGTCTATCTCTGCGTGAATTCCGCCATCTTTTTGCAAAACAAATTCTTCGGCCTGTGCTGTCCGCAGTGCCTGCCAAATCTCGTCATCTGTAGCATCTCGTTTGCCAAAGCGCACATTATCAGCAATGGTTCCGCTAAATAAAATGGCTTTTTGAGAAACATAACCCATCTGACTTCTCAGTTTCTCTTGAGGCAATTCTCTAATATCGACACCATCTAATATAATTTTTCCTTCTGTTGCTTCATAAAAACGTGTCATCAGCTGAAGAAGGGTCGTTTTCCCGGAACCTGTACTGCCAATGATCGCCGTCGTTTCACCCTTTTTGGCTTCAAACGTCATGTCTTGAACGGCTGGTTTTTCAGCATTTGAATAATAAAATGACACATTCTCAAAGCGAATGGACTGGGCTGGCTGATCAAGTTTAGTGATAGCCTCTTTTTTGTCTTTAATTCTTGGTTCTAGATTTAACACTTCATTCATCCGTTTAGCTGATGCCTGAGCTCTAGGCACCATAATAAAACTCATAGACAGCATAATGAGTGCCATTAAAATCATCATCGCATATTGAATGAAGGCGATCAGATTCCCGACTTCCATCTGTCCGGCATCAATCCGATTAGCGCCAATCCAGACAATACCGATATTCGTGAAGTTCATGATAATGAGCATAAAAGGGAACAAGTACGCCATTAATCGATTGACCTTAAGGCCAGTATCCTTATACGATGTATTGGCTTTTTGAAAACGTTCCTTTTCGTCATCTACTCGGTTAAACGCACGAATGACCCGAATGCCTGAAAGCGACTCTCTCATAATCAAGTTCAGCCGGTCCGTTTTTTTCTGAAGCTGGCCAAAGAGGGGGATCGCTTTTCTTGACACCAAATAAATGAACCCGCCAAGAAGGGGAAGAGCTGCTAAAAAGATGAGAGATAACACAGCATCTCTAGATACAGCCAAAATAATTCCACCAACAAGCATTAGAGGCGCCCGTGTCATCATTTGTAAGATCATGATCGTGACATCTTGAACTTGTTTCACATCATTTGTGGATCTTGTAATAAAGGAAGATGTCCCGATTTTTTGAAATTCTTCTAATGAGAATTGTTCGACATGCACAAACAGCTGTCTTCTCATATCACGCCCGAAGCCTAGAGCTGTCTTAGATGACAAGTAGGACTTCCAAATCGTGAGCAAGATGGCAAGTAAAGAACAAGCCACCATCCAGCCCCCAACCTTCCATATATAAGCGACATCTCCTTGGACGATCCCGACATCAACGATATCTGCCGTAAGCGTCGGTAAATACAGCTGGAGCATACTGCTTAAAAAGGTGAGAATCACAATGGACACAACGGATAGCCGATAGGGCTTTAAAAACGATAAAATTGATTTCATACGATTACCTTTCTTCCATATAGTCTGTTGTTCTGTAACTCATCATATACAAAGAGGGATTATTTCTACAAATGAAATGTCTTGTTTTAATGAATTATTTATATTGTTCAATTTTTGAAAAGAAGTCCTTTACAAACATATAAAAATCATGGGCAGAAGGAGACATCTCTCTCGATTTAGAAGCAATAATTCCGACCGTTCTTCTCACTTGAGGGAAATCAATGGGAATTTTCACTGTAAATCGCGGTGTTGTTTCATAAAAGGCACTTTCGGGTAATAAGGTAACACCCATTCCTGCCGATACGAGACCTTTTATGGCATCCAAATCTTCTCCTTCAGATGAAATGGTAGGCTCATAGCCTGCCTGCTTGCAAGCATCAACCGCAATTTGTCTCAGCACATACCCTTCAGGAAATAACACGAAATGATCCTTTCTTAAATCACTTAAATGAATGCTCCTTTGTCCGCTAAAGGGGTGGCTAACCGGTAAAAGGGCATAAATGCTTTCGGAAAACAAGATATTTCCTTCTATTTGAGGATCGTTTGTCGGGACGGGTCCTAAAAAGGCAAGATCAATGTCTCGATTTTTGACAGCTTCAATCAGAAACTTATAGGAACCTTGCCGAAGTAAAAAATCGACCTCTGGATATTCCAGCTTAAATGCGGAAATGACAGAAGGGAGCACTTGGCTTGCTAGACTTGTAGGAAATCCAATGTTCACTGTCCCTTTGTGAGGGTCTAAGTATTCATCAATTTGTTCTTTGGCGTAATCTATCGCTTTTAGGGCGGTTCTGACATGGTCCAAAAATTGTCTGCCGATTTTCGTTAATTTGATATTTCGTCCTTCTCGTTCGAATAAAGCCACTCCAAGTTCTTCTTCTAAATTGGCAATCTGCCGGCTGATGGCAGATTGGGCAACGTGTAAGTTTTCAGCCGCTTCTGACACGTGTTCACGGTCAGCAACTTCTACAAAATAACGTAATTGACGAAGCTCCATTTTTGCACTTCACACCCATCTATCTCAAAAAGAGATTGTTTTGATCTAAATTATATATTGTTTATATTAATTTGAAAACTTAAAATAAGTTACAGAGTTTGTGAGATTTTATTACTGTGAAAAAACGGATCTTTTAAACGGGGGAGAGAAACGATGACTTATAATCAACTACCACAACCACAAGGTCTCTACCGTCCTGAATTTGAACATGATGCATGTGGAATCGGACTGTACGCCCATTTAAAAGGGGAGGCGACACATAGCATCGTCAAAAAGGGATTGCAAATGCTGTGCCAGCTTGATCACCGCGGCGGGCAAGGCAGTGATCCGTATACAGGTGATGGTGCCGGTTTAATGGTACAACTGCCAGACGCTTTTTTTAGAAAGAACTGTCAAGACCTTGCACTTCCTGAAAAGGGCCGTTACGGGGTAGGAATGGTGTTCTTTTCAAAAGATGATGATGCCAAAACGCGTCAAGCGATCGAACAAAAGATCAACGGCTTCATTAAACAAGAAGGGCAAACATTAATTGGCTGGAGAACGGTTCCTGTTGATGCTGGGAAAATTGGAACGGTTGCAGCGAAGAGCTGTCCGGTTGTCCGGCAAGTGTTCATCGGAGCAAACGACAACATAACAGACCGTTTGTCATTTGAACGAAAATTATACGTCATCCGCAAGCAGGCTGAAAACTGGGGAACAGCAGAGGAAAAACAATTTTACTTTGTCAGCCTGTCGAGTCAAACCATCGTATATAAGGGGCTTTTAACATCAGATCAAGTTGATGCTTTTTATCTTGATCTACAGGATGAAACATTTGTTTCTGCATTTTCACTCGTTCATTCAAGATTTAGTACAAATACATTCCCGACATGGGAACGAGCGCATCCAAACCGTTACTTAATTCATAACGGAGAAATTAACACATTAAGAGGAAACATCAATTGGATGAGAGCAAGAGAACAACAATTCGTGTCTGAAGCCTTCGGAGAAGATCTAGACAAGATTTTGCCAGTGCTGAATGCAGACGGAAGTGATTCATCCATTTTAGACAATGCCTTTGAATTTTTCGTGCTTGCAGGGCGTACTCCTGCTCATACAGCGATGATGCTGATTCCTGAGCCGTGGACGGAGAATACGCACATGTCAAAAGAGAAACGGGCATTTTATGAATACCATAGTTCGTTAATGGAGCCATGGGATGGCCCAACAGCGATTTCGTTTACGGATGGTAAACAAATCGGCGCCATCTTAGATCGTAACGGATTAAGACCCGCGAGATACTACGTGACAAATGACGATCATATCATTTTCTCATCTGAAGTTGGCGTCATCGACACGAATGAAGAAGATGTGAAGTATAAAGACCGTCTTGAACCAGGTAAAATGCTGTTAATCGATTTAGAAGAAGGACGCATTATTTCTGATGAAGAAGTGAAATCTTCGATTGCGAATGAACTTCCTTATCAAAAATGGCTCGATGAAGAAATGGTTCACGTCAATCGCTCGGAAGAAAATTCAGAAAATTCTAGTATAATGAGTGATTTGTTAACGCGTCAGCGTGCTTTCCATTATACGTACGAAGACATTCAAAAGTATTTAATTCCTTTACTAGAAGAAGGCAAGGACCCAATAGGCTCGATGGGAAGTGATACACCGCTTGCTGTGTTATCAGATCGTGCGCAGTCGCTGTTTTCTTATTTCAAACAGCTGTTTGCTCAAGTGACGAACCCGCCAATTGATGCCATTCGTGAGCAGCTTGTCACATCGACCATGACTTGGTTAGGTGCTGAGGGAGATATTTTACATCCAAATGAATATTCATGCCGAAGAATTAAACTTTATACACCAGTTTTAACAAGCGGGCAGTTCAACGGCTTGAAAACGATTGTTCATAACGCCTTTAAAAGCAAAACGATTCATACACTTTTCACTGATGACCTAAAACGCGGTCTTGATGCGATGTTTGAAGAGGCAGAAAAAGCCATTCGTGAAGGGGTATCTTTACTAATTCTTTCTGATCGTGACATGACAGAAGAAAAAGTGCCGATTCCACCACTTCTTGCATTGAGTGCACTTCATCAGCATCTTGTGCGTCAAGGCTTACGAACAAAGGTGAGCTTAATCGTCGAATCTGGAGAAGTAAGAGAGGTTCATCATTTTGCCGCACTGATTGGCTACGGCGCAGATGCGATCCATCCGTACCTCGTTTACGAAACATACAAACAGCTTATTGCTGAAGAAGCGATTGCGATTAGCTTTGATGAAGCTGTCACAAAGTTTGGGAAAAGTGTGACTGAGGGCGTAGTTAAAGTAATGTCTAAAGTGGGAATTTCCACTGTCCAAAGCTATCGAGGCGCACAAATTTTTGAAGCAGTCGGTATTAGTGAAGATGTCATCCAGGCGTATTTCACAGGAACAGCTTCGCAGTTAGGCGGTATTGATCTTGACACCATTGCAAGTGAAGCAAAGCTTCGTCATGAGGCTGGGTATCAGGCATCAACTGATCAAACGCTAGAATCAGGCAGTGAATTCCAGTGGAGAAAAAATGGAGAGCATCATGCCTTTAACCCAAAAACCATTCATACCCTTCAGTGGGCATGCCGCAACGAAGATTATGATTTATTTAAGCAATATACGAAGGCAGCGGATGAAGAACGAATTGGTTTCCTTAGAAATCTATTTGCTTTTCGTTCAAAACAAAAGCCAGTTCGTCTGGAAGAAGTTGAATCTGCTGAATCCATTGTACGCCGCTTTAAGACAGGTGCGATGTCATTTGGTTCATTAAGTAAAGAAGCGCATGAAGCACTAGCGATTGCGATGAACCGAATTGGCGGCAAAAGCAACAGCGGAGAAGGCGGGGAAGACCCTGCACGCTTCACAGTAGATGAGCACGGGGATGATCGCAGAAGTGCAATTAAACAGATTGCTTCTGGCCGCTTTGGTGTGAAAAGTCATTATTTAGTCAATGCAGATGAACTGCAAATTAAAATGGCGCAAGGTGCAAAGCCTGGAGAAGGCGGACAACTGCCAGGGAATAAAGTATATCCTTGGGTCGCAGACGTACGTGGTTCTACGCCAGGTGTTGGCCTAATCTCACCACCGCCTCACCATGATATTTATTCAATCGAGGATTTGGCTCAATTGATCCATGATTTGAAAAACGCAAACCGTGACGCACGCATCAGTGTCAAGCTAGTTTCTAAAGCTGGCGTTGGAACGATTGCAGCAGGTGTTGCAAAAGGGACAGCGGATGTCATCGTAATTAGTGGATATGATGGCGGTACTGGAGCTTCTCCGAAAACAAGTATTAAACATACAGGACTTCCTTGGGAGCTTGGATTGGCAGAAGCGCATCAAACCCTTGTCTTAAACGGCCTTCGAGAGCGAGTCGTTCTTGAAACGGATGGCAAATTAATGACAGGACGCGACGTTGTCATGGCTGCGATTTTAGGAGCAGAAGAATACGGCTTTGCGACAGCTCCACTTGTCGTATTAGGATGCGTCATGATGAGAGCATGTCATTTAGATACTTGCCCAGTCGGAGTCGCTACTCAAAACCCAGAACTTCGCAAAAAATTCATGGGTGACCCTGATCACATTGTCAACTTCATGATGTTTATTGCAGAGGAAGTAAGAGAAATTTTAGCTGAACTTGGCTTTACATCAATGGATGAATTGATTGGGCGTACGGATGTCTTATCAGTAAGTGAAAGAGCAAAAGCACACTGGAAAGCAGGACAGCTGAACCTTGAAACCCTGCTATATCAGCCAGAGGGACCACGCACATTCAGAACGCCGCAAAATCATAAAATTGATGAATCACTGGATATGAATGAGATTCTCCCTTATGTACAGGAAGCGCTCGATCATCAAACACCGGTTGATCTGTCACTAAACATTCGCAACATTCACCGTGTAGCTGGAACGATTACGGGCAGTGAAGTGTCTAAGCGCTACGGAGAAGAAGGTCTGCCAGAGGATACGATCACACTTCGGTTCACTGGTTCAGCTGGACAAAGCTTCGGCGCATTTGTTCCAAAGGGGATGTCTTTATATTTAACAGGTGACTCAAATGACTATATCGGCAAAGGACTCTCTGGAGGCAAAATTGCTGTCAAAACATCTGATCACTTTGTACAAAATGGACATGAGAACGTGATTGTCGGTAACGTTGCATTTTACGGCGCGACAAGCGGAAAAGCGTATATTAACGGTCGTGCAGGTGAACGATTTGCCGTTCGTAATTCAGGTGTCAATGTGGTCGTTGAAGGAATCGGTGATCACGGCTGTGAATACATGACTGGCGGACGTGTTGTCATTTTAGGTGACGTTGGGAAGAACTTTGGCGCAGGGATGTCTGGCGGTATCGCTTATGTGCATACATCCGATGCAAAACAGTTCAAAAGAATGTGTAACATGGAAATGATCATGTTTGAAAAACTCACAGATCACGAAGAAGAACAAGAAGTGAAGCAAATGATTCAGGAACACCTTGATTATACAAACAGCTCAAAAGCAGCAGCGCTTCTAGAGAACTGGGCACAAGAAAAGAATCAATTCATTAAGATCATTCCGAGAAATTACAAAATGATGCTTCAAAGCATTGAGGAACAAAAACAAGCAGGCCTCAGCCACGAGGAAGCTGTTATGTTCGCATTTGAAGCAAACACAAAACCGAAAAATAAAGAAACGGCAAACGGGCAAAAAGCAGCCGTCGCTCATTAAGAAAGGGGAGAGGACAATGGGCAAAGCAACAGGTTTTATGGATTATAAAAGAGAAAAGCCAAATGAACGTGACCCTCTCACTCGTCAAAATGACTGGAAAGAATATTCAGCTCCTTATACAGATGAGGTATTGAAACAGCAGGGTGCTAGATGTATGGATTGCGGAACACCGTTTTGTCAAATTGGGATGGAGATCAGGGGCGGCGTTTCTGGCTGCCCGATCTACAATTTAATTCCAGAATGGAATGACCTTGTCTACCGGGGCAGATGGAAAGAAGCGCTTGAAAGACTACAAAAAACGAACAATTTCCCTGAATTTACTGGAAGAGTATGTCCAGCACCTTGTGAAGGCTCATGTACCGTCGCGATCAATGATCCAGCAGTATCGATTAAAAATATCGAACGGACGATCATTGATAAAGGTTTTGAAAATGGCTGGATTACACCAAGAATTCCTTCAAGCCGTACAGGGAAAAAGGTTGCCATTGTCGGATCAGGACCAGCAGGACTGGCAAGTGCAGACCAACTAAACCAAGCAGGGCACGCTGTAACCGTGTTTGAACGATCTGATCGTCTTGGTGGACTGCTCACTTATGGTATTCCGAATATGAAGCTCGACAAAGAAGTCGTTGAGCGCAGAGTTAAACTGCTAAGACAAGAAGGCATTGACTTTGTGACCAATACAGAAATTGGTGTGGATATCACGGCTGATGAACTGAAAGAGCAATTTGATGCGGTCATCCTTTGTACAGGTGCACAAAAGCAGCGTGACCTGTTAATTGAAGGCAGGGAAGCAAAAGGGATTCACCTGGCAATGGATTATTTAACACTCGCAACAAAAAGCATGCTTGATTCAGGATTCAAAGATAAAAACTTTATTGACGCAAAAGGGAAAGACGTCATTGTGATTGGCGGAGGAGATACAGGCGCTGACTGCGTCGCAACTGCACTTCGCCAAAAAGCAAAAAGTGTTGTTCAATTCGGAAAGCATCCAAAGCTTCCAGATACACGTGTAGGGGATAACATGTGGCCAGAACAGCCTTATGTCTTCTCTCTAGATTATGCTTACGAAGAAGCACAAGCAAAATTTGGAGAAGATCCGCGGCAATATTCGATTCAAACCACAAAGATTGTGGCTGATAAAAATGGGAAGTTAAAAGAGCTTCATACCATTCAAATGGAAAAGGTGAAAAACGAGCAAGGGAAGTTTGAATTTCATGAGATTCCAGGAACAGAGAAGGTATGGCCAGCTCAGCTAGTCTTTATTGCGATTGGTTTTGAGGGAACTGAACAGCCGCTAGTGAAACACTTTGGCGTGGACAGCAAAAACAATCGGATTGACGCAAAATATGGGGAATATACGACGAATGTAGAAGGCGTATTTGCAGCGGGAGATGCAAGACGCGGTCAAAGCTTGATTGTCTGGGCAATTAACGAAGGCAGACAAGTGGCGCATGAGGTAGACCGTTATTTAATGGGGAGTTCGGTTCTGCCAAAATAGGTCAAACAAAGGGTGTTTACCATATATAGAGAAAAGCCATGACCAAAGAGTGGTCATGGCTTTTTATGATTCAGACATGGTTGGCTGGATAATGACTTTTTTACGTTTGAACTGGGAGACAACCAAACAGAGGAAGACAGCAAGAACAAAAAGAGAAATGGTCAAAAAGCCAAATGTATAGGAGCCCGTCATTTCTTTTAAACTGCCAAGAACGTTTGGTAAAAAGAATCCCCCAATGCCTCCTGCAGCCCCTACAATTCCAGTCACAATCCCAATTTCCTTATGAAACACTTGCGGCACAAGCTGGAACACCGCCCCATTCCCCATACCAAGACACATCATTCCGACAAATAAAAGCGCAATGACCACTGGTAAAGCAGGTAGACTACTCACTGCCCCTAAACAGATACCAATCAAAGCAAATAAACCGAGCAGTACTTTCATCCCGCCAATTTTATCGGCAATCAAACCGCCAACTGGCCGAAAGAAGCTGCCTGCCGCCACACAAAGCGTCACAAAATCACCGGCATGAATTTTTGAAATAGCATATTGGTCCACAAAGAAAATACTCAAGAAACTTGAAAGTCCGACAAAACCACCGAATGTAATTGCATAAAGAAGACAGAAAAACCACGTTGTCTTTACTTTAAAAACTGAAAAATAGGACCGAAGCGGCTGAGGGGCCGGCTGGTTTGGTGCATCTTTTGCTGTGAAAATAAAAAACAAAAAGACGAAACTTAAAGGAATAAGAGCGAGCCCCATCACTGTATGCCAGCCATACATCTCCGCAAGCCTTGGTCCAAAGAGTGTCGAGATCAGTGTTCCGCTGTTTCCGGCGCCGGCAATTCCCATCGCTACCCCTTGTAAATGAGGAGGGTACCAGCGGCTTGCCATCGGTAAAGCGACCGCAAAACTCGCACCTGCAACCCCTAATAAAATCCCGATCAGTACTAGCTCTGAAAGGGTTGTACCACCGAAAAACCCCCATATAAGCGGAATGGTGGTCAAAATCATGCCCATCATCGCTGTTTTTTTAGGTCCCATTCGGTCTGTTAATAGGCCTAGCACAATTCGAAAAAAAGATCCGGATAAAATCGGAATGGCTACAATCATGCCTTTTTCTATTGTCGATAAGGCAAAATCTTGTGCAATAAAAGCACCGAGTGCCCCCAGCAAAACCCAAATCATGAAACTCACGTCAAAATATAAAAATGAACCAAACAATGTCTTAGGATGACCACTAGAAGTCAATTCTGAGAGTTTCACAAAACCACTCCTTTATTTTGAATTTTCTGACTTAAAGATAGCGAGTTGATAGAAGGAATGGAAGTATTGTGTTAGAAAAAATGACATGGATAAACACTTTTTTACAAATGTGTGCCATAATCTAGGCAAACATTGCTTTGGCGCAAAAAGCTAGAAAGGTTGATCTCACATGGCAAAACGTAAACTCGTGTTTATCGGAAACGGCATGGCGAGTATGAAATGTATCGAGCATATCGTAAAGAATCAGCCAGAACGCTATTCCATCACGATCATTGGAAAAGAGAAGCACCCGGCCTACAACCGAATAAAACTTTCATCGGTTTTACAAAAAAGTGAATCATTGTCTCAAATTGAACTAAAGCCAAAAGAATGGTACACCAAACATGACATCACCATCCAAACAGGCGAAGCAGTTGTCCACATCGATACAAAGCGTCAATTGCTCATGACAGAAGCACGCCGGAATATCCCGTATGACAAACTGGTTATCGCCACAGGCTCATCGCCTCATTTTCTACCTATACAAGGCGTATCCAAAAAAGGGGTCTATGCTTTTCGTACGATTGACGATTATGAGGCCATTTACGCTGATTCTTTACGCTATGAGCGTGCAGCAGTCATTGGAGGTGGTGTACTTGGTGTGGAAGTGGCCGCTGGTTTACAGATCGCTGGACTGAAGACAACCTTGATTCATCACACGGATTGGCTTATGCAACGCCAATTAGATGAAACCGCTGCAGGGCTTTTGTCTCAACAATTAAGTCGCAAGGGGATTCAGGTAAAAACAAATGCTCATACGATTGCATGTTTAGGAAACAAGAGAGTAGAAGGCGTTCTGTTAAAAAGTGGAGACATCGTGGATGCTGATCTCGTGGTTTTCACAACAGGGGTCCGTCCGAATATAGAGCTTGCAAAACAGCACGGCATTCATACAAGAAAAGCCATTGTTGTAAATGATGTCATGCAGACAAACGTTGAGAATATTTATGCTATTGGAGAATGTGCAGAGCATAAGGGAATGGTGCACGGTCTTGTGCAGCCTATTTATGAACAAGCAAACGTGCTTGCGAATCATTTATTAGATGAACTGGTCACGAATTTACCTCCTGCCATTTATTCAACAAAATTGAAAGCAAATGACATATCTATTTATTCTGCTGGCAGTATTGTAAACCGATCCCCCTCCGCTTCAGTGGTGACTTACTTAGATGAAGAACAAGAAGTATATAAAAAACTAGTGTTTGAACATGATGTGCTCACAGGCGTTGTATTAGTTGGTCAACTTGAGAGAGCTGAGCAGCTTTTGCAGGATGTAAAAGTGGGGCGTGATAAAAGCGTAGTCATGAAATCACTGAATGAAGAGCAGATATCCCCTTTAGATTCATTAAAAACAGAGGATCTCATCTGCCAATGCCACACGGTGACGAAGGGAGCGATATTCAAAAGCATATCGGTCCATCAGCTGACAAATTTAGAAGAGATAAAAAAACAGACAGGGGCCGCAACGGGCTGCGGAGGCTGTCAAGAGCTTGTTCGTGCCTGCTGCCATGTCTCATCAAATCAGCTAACGGAAGCACTGGACACGTTTTGCTCGTGCACAAATGTAGAGGAAGAGACCATTTTTTCGTATGTAAAAAAGCAGCAGCCGCTGAATGAAGAGCAAGTAAGAAGACAATTTGATTGGATGACAGATAACGGCTGTGACAAGTGCCGAGCAGCCATTCCATACTATCTTGAGCAGTTTCAAGATCTTTTCGTAAAAGACAGCCCATCAGATCATGAGCACATACTAATGCCTCAGTTATATGGTGGCCGTCTTGATCTGACATTTTTACAGATGATAACCGGATTATTAGAGCAAAAGCAAATTCAGCACGTAGAACTAACGGAGAATAAACGAATTCGGCTGATCGGTATTTCACAAGAGGCCGCCCATATTGTAAAAGAACATGGACACATCATGCCACAAGAAACCAAGAGACTTTCTCATGTTCTTTCATGTGATTGTCGTCACGATTCATCTGTCACAACACTTGTCATGGAGATCGAAAGACAACTAGAAAACACGCTTTTACCTGCAGTCACATCGATTCATATCGCTGGTCCTTCCTGCGTATGTCATTTCAGCCCCATCTATGACATCTGCATCAAGAAGCAGCTGGATGAATGGGACATTTATATAGGAGGCAGCATACGTCAACCTAAGGGAGGTCAACTTTTTTATTCTGTGAGCCGAACGGATGAGCTGATTCCTTTTTTAAAAGCACTGCTTGAAGACTATAGAAAACGTGCATATTTTCAAGAATCTATTGGAGACTGGATCCAAAAAAACGGCATCATTTCCATCCGAGAAAAATTGCTCGATGAGGAAATGAGAGAAGAGCTCTGCGAGCAATTTGAGCAAAGTAGACAAAAGGGTGTGAATGTATGAATCAATCTTTTTTACAATATGTGCAGCAAACATCGGAGCAGCAAGAGCGAAAAAGGGTATTCCCATCTCAATGTCCGTTTTGCAGTATGCAGTGCAAAATGCAATTAGTCGAGCAGCACGCAGAAGGGCGAACACGCTACCAGACGATAGGTATTCATAATCCAACCACGTTCGGCAGGATCTGTATGAAAGGGCAGCATGCCCACCAGCACGCACTGCACAAGGAACGATTGAATCACCCCCTCATCAAAAGAAACGGTCAATTTGTCAAAGTGACTTGGCAGGAGGCACTTGACGAAATCAAAGCACGCACTCAAACCCTTCAGACGGAACATGGGCACGATGCTATCAGTGTGTATGGTAGTGCATCGATTACAAATGAAGAAGCTTATTTACTCGGAAAATTTGCAAGGGTCGCCCTTAAAACGAAATACATTGATTACAATGGAAGACTGTGTATGTCTTCAGCAGCAACAGCAGCTAACCAAACATTTGGACTTGATCGGGGTCTAACCTTTCCGCTTCGTGACATCAAGCATGCCCGGGTTTTACTATTGGTTGGAACCAATATAGCGGAATGTCAGCCGACCCTCATACCGTACTTGGAAGAAGCTAAAAAGAACGGGGCATTTCTCATCGTGATCGATCCGCGAAAAACAGCAACAGCCAAACTAGCTGACTTACATGTCAGCTTAAGGCCTGGGGCAGATGCTGCACTCGCAAATGGAATCTTACACGTCATGCTTCATGAACAGTTACTAGACGAAGAATTTATTAAAAAACGAACATCAGGTTTTCAAGAAATGAAACAGCATATTTCACACATGTCCCTGCAAGACATTACGCAGCAAACCGGTGTATCGATGAAAGTCATTCAAAAAATAGCGAGAAAATTCGCCCGCGAAAAAACAGGCATGATTCTGACTGCAAGAGGCATTGAGCAGCAAATAGACGGGACAGCATCCGTTCGTAATTTCCTGAATATTCTGCTTGTTACTGGGAAAATTGGTCGGATTGGGTGTGGCTATGGTGCCATTACTGGGCAAGGAAATGGACAGGGTGC
This sequence comes from Bacillus sp. 005/A4HT-01/001, assembly GCF_004634445.1. Classification (NCBI taxonomy): domain Bacteria; kingdom Bacillati; phylum Bacillota; class Bacilli; order Caryophanales; family Bacillaceae; genus Bacillus; species Bacillus sp. 005/A4HT-01/001. The sequence continues at coordinate 10,028 of NZ_SEIZ01000007.1, read as the reverse complement.
AAGAGAGCATGGACAAAAAGCAGATCAGCTTCCTGGTTACCGTGATATCACAAACCCAGTACATAGAAAAGAAATGGCTGAAATATGGAAGATCGATGAAAAAGAACTGCCTGGAAAAGGTGTATCTGCATTTGAAATGTTTGAAAAAATGCAGAAAGGAGAGATAAAAGCGCTCTTTTTAATGTGTTCTAATCCCGTTCAATCAGGTCCGCATGCAAGCTTTATCAAAAAAGCCATCGAGCAGCTGTCCTTTTTTGTCGCAATTGATTTATTTATCTCTGAAACGGCTGCACTCGCAGATGTTATTTTACCAGCTTCGTCATATTTAGAGGACGAAGGGACCATGACGAACATAGAAGGACGCGTTACGCTGAGAGAAGCAACCTATCCACTCAAACACCAAAGAAAGCACGATTGGCAAATCATTTGTGATATAGCAGCAGTATTAGGCAAAGGCGGCTCTTTTTCTTTTTCATCTGCAGAAGACATCTTTGAGGAATTGAGAACAGCAACGAAAGGAGCCAAAGCCGATTATTCCGGTATGACCTATGACAGGTTAAGGAAGACGCAAGGCATATTATGGCCCTGCTCTCATTTGGAAGACCGAGGAACAGAAAGACTATTTGAGCATCAATTCTCACATCCTGATAAATTAGCAAAATTTGCAGTCGTTGCACATGGACAACAGGGTGCAAAAGAACCAGTCAGTCCAGAATATCCACTCTATTTAACGACCGGCAGGGTGATGGCTCATTACCAAACGGGCGTTCAAACAAGAAAAAGCACCTCTCTTGTTGCCCGGCAGTTTGAAGCTTATGCAGAGCTTCATCCTGATACAGCCAAAGCTTACGGGATTCAGCACGGGGAACTCGTCACCATCCAGTCAAAACGAGGTAGTGTCATCATGAGGTGTCACATAACAGATACCACCCGAAAAGATACTGTGTTTGTTCCATTTCACTGGAACAAACATCAATCAATTAACCTATTAATTGGTAAACAGTTAGATCCACACAGTAAAATGCCAGGTTTTAAATATTGTCCTGTACAGCTGTCAGCCTACAAGAATTGAAAACTATGTGAGAAATTTTAACATGTATTTTCCATCTTTGTTTAGATTATGGTACTTTCTAAAAAACGATCACATGAGGGGTGTTTTTCATGAAAGAAAAACTCGTATTAGTAGGGAATGGTATGGCTGGTATCCGAACGCTCGAAAACATTTTAAAAACAGACAATGAACGATTCGACATGACTGTATTTGGAACTGAGCCGTATCCTAACTATAATCGGATTCTTTTATCGAAAGTTCTCCAAGGGGATACAAAGACAGAGGATATTACGTTAAACGATTGGACTTGGTACAAGGAACATCATATTCAGCTGTTTACAAATGAGACCATTGTGAAGATCGATCCAGACAATCAAACCGTTATGAGTGATCAAGGACGGACCGTGCATTATGACCGTTTAATTTTAGCGACAGGGTCACTCCCGTTCATCCCCCCCATTCCAGGGAGTGATAAAAAAGGGGTAACAGCTTTTCGTACATTACAAGACACAGAGGAAATGGTCAAAGCATCTACGATGTACAAAAAAGCAGCCGTCATTGGAGGCGGGCTCCTTGGACTTGAAGCCGCGCGTGGTCTACTAAACTTAGGAATGAAAGTGACCGTTATTCATCTTGGCTCTCATCTAATGGACCGGCAGCTCGATCCGATGGCAGGTCAACTTCTGCAAACAGCATTAGAAAAACAAGGCATGAGCTTTTTATTAGGAAAACAGACAAATGAAATTTTAGGAGATACAAGAGTAGAAGGATTAACATTTTCGGATGGTTCCACATTAGAGACAGATATGGTGGTCATGGCGGCAGGAATTAAACCGAATCACAAGCTTGCCGAAACGAGTGGCATTGAAGTGAACCGGGGGATTATCGTCAATGATTTCATGGAAACAAGTGTCCCGCGGATTTACGCAGTCGGAGAATGTGTTGAACATAGAGGACAAACGTACGGTCTTGTCGCGCCATTATACGATCAAGCAAACGTGCTTGCGAAGCATGTATGTGATATGGCCCCGACGCCTTATGAAGGATCTGTACTATCGACACAGCTAAAAGTATCAGGGGTTGATGTATTTTCAGCTGGTGATTTTATCGAAAACGATGAGAAACAAGCGATTAAGATTTTTGACGAACAGCAAGGCATTTATCAAAAACTAGTCTTCCAGCAAAACCGCTTAGTCGGCGCCGTCATATTTGGAGAAACAAGCGATGGACCACGTTTATTCTCGTACATTAGAGAAGGTGTTGATATGTCAGATATGGAAAAAGTATCTGTCTTAACATCAAATGAGCTGGCGCAAGAAAACACGATTGAACAAATGGCAAACGACCATATCGTTTGTGGCTGTAATGGTGTCTCAAAAGGTCAAATAGTGGCAGCTATTCAAAAAGAAGGCCTAACGACTATACAAGAGGTCAAGCAATGTACAAGTGCTTCTCGGTCATGCGGAGGCTGCCAACCTGTTGTGGAAGAGATTTTATGGCACACTTTAGGCGATGATGCAAACCGCACTGCGCAAAAAGAAACCATCTGCGCCTGCACCACCTTATCAAGAGATGAAGTGATTCATGAAATAAAAGAGAAAGGTTTGCAGCATGTCAAAGAAGTGATGAATGTACTTGACTGGGAAACAGAAGAAGGCTGTTCAAAGTGCCGGCCTGCACTGAATTACTATTTAGGGATGATGTATCCGCTTGACTACAAAGATGAAAAAAGCTCGCGATTTGTGAATGAACGAATGCATGCCAACATCCAAAACGATGGTACCTATTCGGTCGTTCCACGTATGTACGGAGGCGTGACAAATGCTAATGACCTGAGAAAAATAGCGGATGTCGTTGACAAATATGAGATACCGCTTGTGAAAATGACTGGAGGGCAGCGAATCGACCTTTTAGGTGTCAAAAAAGAAGATTTACCAAAAGTATGGGCTGATTTAGATATGCCGTCTGGTTATGCTTACGGAAAATCATTAAGAACCGTCAAAACTTGTGTTGGAGAACAATTTTGCAGATTCGGAACGCAGGATTCCATTTCTCTTGGGATCGCACTTGAAAAGAAATTTGAAGGACTTGCCACACCGCACAAAGTCAAAATGGCCGTATCAGCCTGTCCAAGAAACTGTGCTGAATCTGGGATTAAAGATCTTGGCATCGTAGGTATCGATGGGGGATTTGAATTGTATGCTGGCGGGAATGGAGGGACACATTTACGAGCTGGAGACTTATTAATGAAAGTAAGTACAGCAGAAGAAGTAGAACAAATGGTCGCAGCCTACCTTCAATATTACAGAGAAACCGCAAATTATTTAGAGAGAACATCCGCTTGGGTTGAACGGCTTGGATTGAATCATATCCAAACGGTACTGCTAGATGACAAGAAACGTGCAGCATTAATCGAAAGAATGGACATCGCACTTTCAACTTATGAAGAACCGTGGCAAGAGATTCGAGAGAACGAAACAGAAACAAGACAATTATTTCAAAAGGCAACTGCTTCCGTCTAAATCAATTGAAGGGATGAGATCAGATGACAGTTTCAATTGTAAAAGTTCATATTGGTACAATATCAGATTTCCCGTTGCAGCTAGGGAAAACAGTCGCAGCCGGTCCACTTGAATTAGCTGTTTTTCAAACCTCTAACAAGCAGTTCAAAGCCATTGAAAATCGCTGTCCTCATAAAGGCGGTGTACTAGCTGAAGGAATGGTGAGCGGAGATCATGTCTTCTGTCCAATGCATGATTGGAAAATCAATCTTTCATCAGGAAATGTTCAAGAACCAGATCATGGATGCGTGAAAACATATGAAGCATTGGTTGAGGGAGACGACGTCTTTATTTTACTGCCTTCATAAATGGTTTAGAACCTTCCTTTCCTGTACATGCTTGTAAGTACATGCAGTGAGAAAGGAAGGTATATGTGTGCCATTTTTTAATATTTTGATTGAACTCTTTATCGGATTTTTCGCTTTATTTTCCATTACAAAGCTATTAGGGAAAACACAATTTGCACAAATCACGCCGTTTGATTTTATTTCTGCACTGATTTTAGGGGAGATGGTCGGTAACGCCATTTTTGATCCAGAAGTCAGCGTGCTACATATCCTTTTTGCAGTTGCAGTCTGGGGCGTTTTAATCTACACAGTTGAATGGCTTTCACAAAAATTCAAATCCATTCGCGCTTTTTTAGAGGGAAGACCCACTCTTGTGATTGATAAAGGAAAGATTCACTACAATCGATTAAAGAAAAATATGCTCGATTTAAATCAGTTGCAGACGCTGATTCGAGCGAAAGGGCATTTTGCTCTTAATGAAATTGAATTTGCCATTTTGGAAACGGATGGGTCTGTGAGTGTGCTTCCGAAAATGAAATATGCACCAGCTACAGCCGAAGATGTGAACGTGAAAGGAAAAGAAGTCACATTGCCTAGAACGTTTATTATCGACGGAGAGATTTTAAAAAAAGATTTAAAGGAAGCTGGATTTGATGAAGCGTGGCTGAGAGAGCAATTGAAAAAGCAGCACATATCCTCCTATAAAGACGTCCTATTTTGTGAATGGATTGAAAATGAAGGAATTTATGCGATGAAATATGAAAAAACATCCACAACCTAACACAGTGGATGTTTTTTTGTGTTTTTTTGTTTTATCACTGAATAGGATCAAAAAGAATACGTCAATGAAAACGTTCACAATATAAGGGGGAGATGTGTGATGAAGTATGGAAAACGACTGCTGATGATGGTATTGGCCTTACTGCTTTTTGACTCAGCTTATGCGCAAGCAGCTGGACACAACCATCAAACAAACCGCGTGCTTATTGTCGATCAAAAAGGAAATGGGACATTTCGAACGGTTCAATCTGCCATTGATGCGATACCAGTGAACAATCAACAGCAAACGACGATATATATTAAAAATGGTGTGTATAAAGAAAAGATTCTCCTTCCGCAAAATAAGCCGTATGTGTCCTTTATTGGAGAAAATCAGTATCAGACGATTCTGACGTATGATGATACAAATGCAAGCAGCGGGAGCACAACCAATAGCTCTAGTACAATGATTCGGGCAAATCATTTTTATGCAGAAAATATCACGTTTCAAAATACAGCTGGCCGAAACGCAGGGCAGGCGGTTGCCCTTTATGTATCCGGGGACCGGGCTGTGTTTAAACACGTACGTGTTCTCGGGTATCAAGATACACTTTATGCCACTGGCACAGGGAGACAATATTATGAAGATTGTTATATCGAGGGCACGGTTGACTTCATCTTTGGTTCAGCAACGGCTGTATTTAAAAGAGCTGAAATAAAAAGTCTTGGAAATGGGTATATTACAGCGGCATCCACAACAGAAGCGCAAAAGTATGGCTACGTTTTTATTGATTCCACATTAAATAAAGGAACGGCTTCGTCTCAATCTGTGTACTTAGGCCGTCCATGGAGACCACATTCGGCTGTCACGTTCCTCCAAACAAAAATGGATGAACATATTAAAGCTGAGGGATGGCATAACTGGGATAACAAAGACAACGAAAGAACGGCTAGATATCAAGAATATGGATCAACGGGCGCAGGGAGTCATGTGGCAAACCGAGTGAAGTGGTCAACGATATTAACAAAAAACGAAGCAAGTCAAATCACCGTTCAATCCGTGCTTAGCGGAAGCGATGGCTGGAATCCTGAAAAAAGGTAAAAGAGGCTTGTCAGTTTTCGTCAAAGAAAGCTGACTTTTCTGTTTAAAAAACCTTTGAGAACAAACGTTCTTTTGTGTATAATGAACATAATCTGCTAAATTTGGCTGCTTTTCTAAAAAGGAGGGATTGCGTGAAACGTTTCTCACAGGTCATGTTTTTACAACTATGTATTTTGTCGATGTTATTTCTCCCTTTTTCAGTGAAAGATGAACAACTAACAGCTCATGATGATCAATCAAAATGGATCACTTCTTTAGACGAATTCATTCGAACAGCACCTGATTTAGAGGGCGCAATTGCTGGCATCAGCGTACGCGATACTTCTGACACTTCTCTTCTTTATGAACATCAAGCGGACATCCGTCTGACTCCTGCTTCTAATATGAAATTACTCACATCTGCTATCGCACTCGATCTACTGGGTGAAACACACACTTTTCCAACAGACGTTTGGATAGATGGTTCAATTCACAAAAAAACATTGCACGGCAATCTTTATCTCCGAGGCTCTGGAGACCCGACATTGTTAGAAAGCGATTTTGCCGCATTAGCCAAACAAGTCAAAAAGGCCGGAATACATACGATTCGTGGACAGCTTGCAGCTGATGATACTTGGTTTGATGACACAAGGTATTCCATCGATCTGCCGTGGAGTGATGAAGATCAATATTACGGCGCTCAAATATCTGCTCTTACTGCTTCACCGAATGAGGATTATGATGCAGGAACGATCATTCTCGAAGTCAAGCCGGGAAAGAAAGCAGGGCAGAAGGCCAGCTATGAGATGATCCCGAAGACTGACGTCGCTCAAGTTGTCAATCAAGTGAAAACTGTGCCAGAAGGTGGAAAGAAGAAAATATCTTTTAAACGCTCTCACGGTACAAACAAAATTACACTGACTGGGACGATTCCGCTAAAAGCATCCTCGTCTAAACAATGGGTCGCATTATGGGAACCGACAACGTATGCTTTAGACTTAATGAAACGAGCATTAAAGGCTGAGGGGATTCAGCTGAAAGGACCACTCAAAACAAAACAAGTTCCTAAAAAAGCGAAAAAAATCGCTTCCCATACATCAATGCCTTTATCCGATCTTCTTGTTCCGATGATGAAATTAAGCAACAATACACATGCAGAAATTCTGTTAAAAGAACTTGGGAAGCGGGTAAAGAACAAAGGGAGTTTTGACAAAGGGCTTGACGTGCTGAATGAACGTCTTCCTGCCTATGGCATAGATGCATCTATGACTGTGTTGAGAGACGGATCAGGCATATCACCCATTAACCTTGTTTCTGCAAATCAATTCACGTTATTTTTGACAAACATTCAAAAGGAAAAATGGTTTAACACCTATGTCCATGCACTTCCGTTAGCTGGGGCAAGTGAGCGTATGGTGGGAGGTACATTAAGAAACAGATTGAAAGAACCAGCTACACTAGAAAAAGTGCGTGCAAAAACAGGTACGCTATCAACGGTCAGCACACTATCTGGATATATTGAAACACAGAGTGGAAAAACGCTTGCTTTTTCCATCTTATTGAATCATCTCGTTGATGACGAAAAAGGAAAAGAGATAGAAGACCGCATTGTCAGCATGTTAGCTGAGGATCTTTAGACAGAGAAGGAGAACCATCATGACGTTAGATAATAATCAATCTTTAGTAAAAACCATGTCGATCTTTCTAATTCCACTTTTATTAAGCAATATTTTGCAATCAATTGGACAGCTTGTTTCCATTGTGCTTGTCGGTAGATGGATTGGAGAGGATGCAGTAGCTGCGATTTCGGCATTCTTTCCACTTTTCTTTTTACTTGTTTCTTTTTCCATTGGGATTGGATCAGGGAGCTCGATCCTTATTGGACAAGCATACGGAGCAAAAAATGAGCAGAGGTTAAAGGAAATTATCGGTACAACGCTTTCGTTCACCTTTTTAATCGGACTTTCTTTAGCTATCATTGGAGGTTTTTTTGCCACAGATATTTTACATCTGATGGGGACACCTGCAAATATTGTGGAGGAAAGTGCGGCATATGCCAGAATCCTATTCATCTCCATGCCCATCTTATTTCTTTATTTTGTCTATACAACTTTTTTACGAGGAACAGGAGATTCAAAAACACCATTTTATTTCTTAATGATTAGTACAGGAACCAATATTTTATTGCTGCCAATTTTATTATTCGGCTGGCTTGGTTTACCGGCATTTGGTTTATATGGTGCTGCGTATTCTTCTGTGATTTCTACAATCGTTACGTTTATCATTCTTCATATCTATCTTTATAAAACAAAGCACCCGCTGCGCATTGATGCGTCGGTTAGAAAGCATTTATTGATGAAAGGGGATTTATTAAAAACGCTATTAAAGTTAAGTATCCCTTCTAGTATTAATATGATTCTCATTTCTTTATCAGAAATTGCTGTCATTTCTTTTGTCAACGATTATGGATCACAGGCGACCGCAGCTTATGGCGTTGTCAATCAAGTCGTAAGTTATGTACAGATGCCCGCAGTGAGCCTTGGTATTGCGGTTTCTATCTTCGCCGCACAGTTCATTGGCGCAGGAAACATGAATCGTTTGAAAGATGTCATTAAAATTGGGCTGGGGCTAAACTTTGCGTTAGGCGGATTGATTATTATTTTCGTCTATATTTTCGCACCACAAATTTTATCTATCTTTTTAACAGATCCTGCAACGATTGATACTGCATATAGTTTGGTCGTGATTACACTATGGAGCTATCTCATTTTCGGAACAGCACAAATCGTTGCTGCCACGATGAGAGCAAGTGGAACAGTTCTATGGCCGACCATCTTTAGTATTTGTTCCATTTGGCTTGTTGAAGTACCAGTGGCTTATGTGCTATCACACCATACATCGCTTGGGATCAAAGGAATCTGGATAGGATATCCTGCAGCCTTTTTTGTAAACTTATTGCTCCAATACGGCTATTATCGACTGGTATGGAAGAAAAAGCAGATCGTTGCACTTGTCCAATCATAATGTGAGCCTATCATCTGGCATATATATACGAAGATCGATTACTTTGTAGGGGGTCTGATCTTCTATGTTTTTAAATCAAAGAAGTGAGCTCAGTTCGTATGATATCGGTGACTTCACTTATGCCGGACCAGATTTTCAAGTCTTGACGTGGGGAGAAGGAACAACGCTGAATGTAGGGAAGTTTTGTTCCATCGCAAACGAAGTAAAAGTTTTTCTTGGTGGTGAACACCGAACAGATTGGGTCACCACATATCCCTTCAATCAAATTTTCACAGATGCTGCCCATATTAAAGGACATCCACGATCAAAAGGGGATGTGTGTATAGGGCACGATGTTTGGATTGGATATGGAGCAACAATCATGTCAGGAGTACAGATAGGAAACGGGGCAGTCATTGGAGCAAATAGTCTGATTACAAAAGATGTGCCTCCATATGCGGTTGTCGCAGGGAACCCGCAGCGGCTCATGAAATATCGGTTTTCTTCGGATATCATTGAAAAACTTCAGTTATTAGAATGGTGGAATTTAGAGTTTTCTTTCATACAGTCTATTTTTCACCTTTTGCAATCTCCTGATATTGACCATTGTATAAGCGTAATTGAAGATAGAAAAAAGAAAGGCTGACAGAGCCTTTCTTTTTTTATCTTCGTCTCACTTAGCTGAGTCTAATGATGGTAAGCGATGCACCGGTTGCACCACCACCTATTAGAATGGCTGTTACAACCGCTCCGAAAAATTGTAATGAAATTGTATTTCCTGCTGTTAAATTGACAATAACTGTATTGCTCATAAAAGTTGTGGATACGGCAGAGGACTGAATTGAACCTGGAATAGCAGTTGATCCATTCAACCATAGCCTTGTGCTCACTAAAAGTGCAGTAGTGGTATTTACTTGATATGTGATATAGTATTTACCTGTTTGCTGGACTGTGAATGTATCATTTGAACCATTCGGCGTAAATCCATTAATATTTTGATTACTTGGTAAAGCAATGTTCGTACCACCAGCAATAGTAATGATTGTAGGACCTGTTGTATTTCCAGCATAAAGTGCCGTATCAGTTGGACCGCTAGCTCCAGTGGCACCAGTGATTCCGGTAGCTCCAGTTGGACCGGTGCCTCCAGTGGCACCAGTGATTCCGGTAGCTCCAGTTGGACCGGTGCCTCCAGTGGCACCAGTGATTCCAGTAGCTCCAGTTGGACCGGTGCCTCCAGTGGCACCAGTGATTCCAGTAGCTCCAGTTGGACCGGTGCCTCCAGTGGC
>NZ_SEIZ01000006.1:0-160381 GCF_004634445.1 Bacillus sp. 005/A4HT-01/001 | reverse complement strand
GAAAATCCATATCCAATAAACCAACGATAAGCCACATTGGTTTCAATTTCTTTAATGGTTTGACGCATAGAGCGAATACCAAATAGATATTGGATTAAGACCATCTTAATGAGAACAACAGGATCAACACTTGGTCTGCCATTGTCGGAACTATAATGATCTTTGACAAGATCATAAATGAAGTCAAAATCGATTGCTTGATCTATTTTTCGTACAAGATGATCTTGAGGCACTAATTCATCTAAAGCCACTACTTCTAATTGATTTCTTCTTTCTTCTTCACGTTTCGATAACATGTTCATCCCCCACAGAATTGTGTTATTACCCTTATTATACAAAAAAGCTTGTAGACTTTGTCTACAAGCTGAAAACCCCGCAGATGCGGGGTTTTTTGTTTTCTGATGTAAGAATTGCATACCTTCTTTCTCCTTCAGCTTCCATCAACCCCAATCTCTCACTCTCCAACTTTTCCAATTTTCAAGGCAAGTTTATGGGCGACCATGCATACACTGAAACAGAAATGAATTTAATTGAACATGAGACTCAAAATCGTGACACACTAGACGAATGCCCAGCATAAGATAAAACGATCAAGAACAAGGAGGCATGCCGGAATGTCTGAATACAGAGAAATTATTACAAAAGCGGTGGTTGCAAAAGGGAGGAAATTTACCCAAAGCACACACACCATTTCTCCATCGCAAAAACCAACCAGCATCCTAGGCGGTTGGATCATTAATCATAAGTATGATGCCGAAAAGGTCGGTAAAACAGTTGAGATTGAAGGTACATTTGATATTAACGTGTGGTATTCTTACGCAGACAACACGAAAACCGAAGTGGTCACAGAACGTGTAAAATATGTAGATATCATCAAACTGAGATATAAAGATAAAAACTTCCTTGATGATGAGCACGAAGTGATTGCGAAAGTCTTACAGCAGCCCAACTGCTTAGAAGTCACCATTTCTCCAAATGGCAATAAAATTGTCGTTCAAGCAGAGCGTGAATTCATTGCTGAAGTAGTAGGGGAAACCAAAATTGTTGTAGAAGTCAATTCAAGCTGGAAAGAAAAAGATGATCACGAATGGGAAGAAGAAGTGGATGAGGAATTAGAAGATATTCATCCAGAATTCCTCGCGGGTGATCCAGAAGAGTAATTGATGACTAGGGCGCATATCCCCCTAGTTTTTTTGTGCCTTGATCTAGGGAAAAAAGGTGAATTTTTATGCTATAATGAAAGATGGTATGAATTCGAAAGTAATATAGTGAGGGATTAGAAATATGGCAAGTTATACGCCCATGATACAGCAATATTTAAAGATCAAGGCAGATTACCAAGATGCCTTTTTATTTTTTCGCTTAGGCGATTTTTATGAAATGTTTTTTGATGATGCAAAAGAAGCAGCACAAGAATTAGAAATTACGTTAACAAGCAGGGATGGCGGCACGATTCCAATGTGTGGTGTTCCATATCATTCTGCGTCTGCATACATAGAACAACTGATAGAAAAAGGCTATAAAGTCGCCATTTGTGAGCAGGTGGAAGACCCTAAAACAGCAAAAGGTGTGGTCAAAAGAGAGGTCGTTCAACTGATTACACCAGGTACGGTCATGGATGGCAAAGGACTGAATGAAAACGAAAATAACTTTATCGCGTCTGTTTCCAGCTTTCAAAATGGCTACGGTCTTGCGCTTTCCGATTTATCAACAGGTGAAAACATGGCGGCTTTCATTGAACGGTTAGATGAAGTTGTGTCTGAAATTTATTCTGTCGGTGCAAAAGAGATTGTGGTATCAAAGCAGCTCGATGAAGAAACGGTGAAAACCCTGAAGGAACGCTGCCAAGCGACCATTTCATACGAAGATAGCGATGAATTAATAGATGAAGCTGAACGACTCGTTGCTCATCTTGACGAACATCTGAAAATGGCATTTTTAACACTCTATGCATACTTAAGAAGAACGCAAAAAAGGAGTCTTGATCATCTTCAGCAAGTTCAAGTATTTGAGCTTGAACAAACGATGAAAATTGATCTTTACTCAAAAAGAAACCTTGAATTAACAGAAACCATCCGTTCAAAAAGCAAGAAGGGTTCTTTATTATGGCTCTTAGATGAAACAAAAACGGCAATGGGCGGAAGATTGCTGAAGCAATGGGTCGATCGTCCGCTCATCCGCCTTTCACAAATCAAAGAACGCCAGGAAATGGTGCAAATTTTGATGGAACATTTCTTTGAGCGAGAGGATCTGCGAGAACGTTTAAAGCAAGTGTATGATCTTGAACGTCTAGCAGGCCGTGTGGCATTTGGAAATGTGAATGCCCGTGATCTTATTCAATTGAAAGAATCTCTCAAGCAAGTGCCGGCTATTAAAGAGCTTGTCCATTCTCTCCCGGAGGGTATGGCGAAATCTAGAGCAAATGACATTGATCCATGCGTTGATTTACTTGATTTATTAGAAGATGCTCTTTATGAGAATCCGCCGATGACGTTAAAAGAAGGCAATTTGATTAAAGATGGCTACAATGCAAAATTAGATGAATATCGTGATGCGAGCCGAAACGGGAAAGATTGGATCGCTCGTCTTGAACAGCAAGAAAGAGAATATACAGGCATTCGATCGTTGAAAGTCGGCTTTAATAAAGTGTTTGGCTACTATATCGAAGTGACCCGTGCAAATACGCATTTATTAGAAGAAGGCCGTTATGAAAGAAAACAAACCCTTGCCAATGCAGAGCGGTATATTACACCTGAATTGAAAGAAAAAGAAGCCCTTATTCTTGAGGCGGAATCAAATATTAGTGAATTGGAATATGAACTATTTTCTGCGCTTCGGGAACAAGTAAAAGCCTATATTCCTAGATTACAGTTGCTTGCAAAACAAATGAGTGAGCTTGATGCGCTGCAATGCTTTGCCACTGTGAGTGAAAAACGGCGTTATGTTCGCCCTGAATTTTCATCAGATGAAGTGGAAGTCATTGATGGTCGTCATCCTGTTGTTGAAAAAGTGATGGATCATCAAGAGTATGTGCCGAATGACTGCCAAATGGGCAAAGGGAGACAAACCTTGCTCATTACTGGTCCGAATATGTCAGGGAAAAGCACATATATGAGACAAATGGCATTGATCTCGATTCTTGCGCAAATCGGCTGTTTTGTGCCAGCATCAAAGGCAACCCTTCCGATTTTTGATCAAATCTTTACACGCATTGGGGCGGCAGATGATTTGATTTCTGGTCAAAGTACTTTTATGGTAGAGATGCTTGAAGCAAAAAATGCGATGGTACATGCGACAAAGAACAGTTTGATTTTATTTGATGAAATTGGACGCGGGACAAGCACTTATGATGGAATGGCTCTTGCACAGGCAATCATTGAATTTGTGCATGATCATATTGGTGCCAAAACCCTTTTCTCCACTCATTATCATGAACTGACGGTACTTGAATCCCAATTAAGCGAACTGAAAAATGTACACGTACGAGCTGAAGAGCATGAAGGGACAGTTGTTTTCTTACATCAAATCAAAGAAGGAGCAGCGGATAAAAGCTACGGCATCCATGTAGCGCAGCTTGCTGAACTGCCTGATGCGATCATTGATCGAGCTCAGACCATCTTAACGGAGCTTGAGAGCGGATCACATGAAGTGATTCCGCGCGTCTCTAAAGCCCCGAAAAAAGAACTGGCTGAGGAAAAACAGCAGCTTTCTTTCTTTGAAGTGGAAGAAAAACCGCAAACAAAACCTTTGCTGAAAAACAAAGATCAAGCAGTGATCGAAGAATTGAAGTCATTTAATTTAATGGATATGACACCGCTTGAAGCGATGACAAAGCTATATGAATTGCAAAAGAAATTATAATGTAAGGTGAGGTGAGCAAGAAATGGCAAAGATTATTCAGTTATCCGATGACCTATCAAATAAAATTGCAGCTGGTGAAGTGGTCGAACGTCCGGCTTCTGTTGTGAAGGAGCTCGTGGAAAATGCGATCGATGCTAGTAGTACTGTCATTGAAATCGATGTAGAAGAAGCAGGACTTTCTTCTATTAGAATTATTGATAATGGGGTGGGAATCGATGCTGAAGATTGTAAGCTCGCCTTTCAGCGTCATGCGACGAGTAAAATCAAAGATGAAAATGATCTGTTTCGTGTCAGGACGCTCGGTTTCAGGGGGGAGGCGCTGCCAAGTATTGCCTCTGTCTCTCACTTAGAAATGAAGACAAGTACCGGTGAAGGTGCTGGAACACACTTAGCTCTCCAAGGCGGGAAGATCATTTCGGAGAAAAAAACCTCTGGCCGTCGCGGCACCGAAATTGTGGTCACCAACTTATTTTATAATACGCCAGCCCGTCTAAAATACATGAAAACTGTTCATACGGAGCTTGGCAACATTTCTGATGTTGTGAACCGAATTGCACTTGCTCATCCAGAAGTGTCGATTCGTTTGCGACATCAAGGAAAAGTGCTGCTTCAAACAAATGGAAACGGAGATGTGCGGCATGTGCTTGCGTCCATTTATGGAACGGCAGTGGCCAAAAAAATGCTGCCACTACATGTACAATCACTTGATTTTGAAGTAAAAGGCTATATTTCCTTACCAGAAGTGACAAGGGCATCACGTAATTATATGTCTTCTGTTGTCAACGGCAGATATGTCAAGCATTTCCCGCTGGTGAAAGCCATTCATGAAGGATACCATACACTGCTCCCGATCGGACGCCATCCGATTACATTTATTGAGATGAAGATGGACCCAATTTTAGTCGATGTGAACGTACATCCTTCTAAACTTGAAGTAAGACTAAGTAAAGAGCAGGAACTTCATGAGTTGATCAAACAAGGGATTAAGGACGTCTTTCAAAAGCAGCAGCTCATTCCAAGTGCTTCAGTGCCAAAAAAAGCACCAATGCCAGCAGTGAAAAATGAGCAGCAGTCTTTATCTTTTGATTCTAAACAAGCAATGAAAAGCCGAATGGAAACACCGGTTTCCTATGAGCCGGACTCGCTCGAATCGGCTGTATACGAGACCAGTCAGAACGACACATACGGGATGCGTGAACCGGAAAGTACGGAAGCGACTTTACCAGCATCGTCTGAAGAAACGTTTGACCATGTATATGTAGAGGAATCTGCAGCTTCGCATGAACAACATGACGAAGTGATACTGGAAGACAGTGCAGCCCAGCATCAGGCTGAAAGTGAACGTGTCCCTGTGATGTATCCGATTGGACAAATGCACGGAACGTATATTTTGGCTCAAAATGAACGCGGTCTTTATATCATCGATCAGCACGCTGCCCAAGAGCGAATCAAGTATGAGTACTTTCGTGAAAAGGTAGGAGACATTGAACAGGAAGTGCAAGAAATGCTTGTTCCATTAACCTTTCACTACTCAAAAAACGATATGTTGATTATTGAAGAGCATATCGATATTTTAGCAAAAGTAGGGGTCTTCTTAGAGCCATTCGGATCAGGCAGCTATATCGTTCGATCGCATCCGCAGTGGTTTCCTAAAGGAGAAGAGGCTGAACTCATCGAAGAAATCATTCAGCAAGTACTTGATGAAAAGCGTGTGGATATCAAGAAACTGAGAGAAGAAGCGGCGATCATGATGAGCTGTAAAGGCTCGATTAAAGCAAATCGTCATTTGCGTCACGATGAAATCAAAGCCTTATTAGATGAACTTCGCCAAACACAAGACCCATTTACATGTCCGCATGGCCGGCCGATTATGATTCATCATTCCACTTACGAAATGGAAAAAATGTTTAAACGGGTGATGTAGCAGGATTTTAGCTGGTGGGTGAATCGGTTTGCCCACCAATTAATTTTTCAATCCGATAGTTTGGTTCGTGTTTTTGTGATGTGAAGATAAACATCTGCTGTCATGTTGTAAGGATAACCCCTTTCCTCAAATGGATAGGGGTTTTTGTTATTTGGTTATACGATTAGGTGTAGCGTGATATGATTGTAAAAAGGAGGGAATATGATGACATTCAAAAAAGCGTTCAATATAGGTTACTTTGTTTTGCTCTTATCTTTTTTTGTCGTATATTTTTTGCTTCCAGTCGACCAACTATTTACCGCAATGATGATTCTAACCTTACTATTTGGCGTATATCAATTTGTGATTTTTAAAAAACTAAAAGAGCAAAAATAATAATAAAAAACGCCATATATGAGTTTGCCAACTAAATGATGACAGACCATAATGAGATATGGTGTAACAATTATATAAAATGCAGTAAGCACAGCGGCAAGGGTTGTGATGAATGAGAAAAAGCGCTCTAAGAGCGCTTTTTCGTTTAGCATCCGCAAGGATTTGGCGGTGTGACGACAACTGGTCGTTTATTAATATCAATCGTATCCTCTGCATAAAATGTGGAACCAATGCTGATCGCACGATTTTCTGCGCGGAACGTATATGTACCTGCAGCAGGAAGTACTTTATGAGAAAGTTGTAATGTATATTGGGAACTTCCGAATAAATCGAAACGAGCTGGAATGCGGACAGTTTTTCCGTTGTTCAAAATGTAACTGTCTTTTAATGCTTTTCCGTTGATAATATCCTTTGTTGTGGCTTGAAAACCTGCTGGTAAAGTAAATTCAACTGCACCAATACTAAGAACAGAATTTGGACGGTAAGTCAGGTCAATGTCAGAAAAAGACCATTCCTGTTTACTTGCTCCTGTGATTTTTGCATAAAGTGCAGCTGGTCGTGCATTTGTTGAAGCTTTGCCTTCCTCTGTTTTAGCCCCTTCAGCTGATGCGGCTAGCGGTACTGAGAGTGCCATGACCAATGTAAGCATCCCCATCATAATGATTGTCCATGTTTTCTTCATTTCTTCCTTCCCCCTTGGTTGATTATAGGTAAATAATAGATGATTACATCCATTATTTACCTATAAGGTTACCATATTCCTATATGTCATTAAATGGTATTTTATACCCTTATTTTGCTTGTTTTTTAGTAATAACGGGGTAGGAATGCATTTGGTTGGTTCATTCCGTAAGCATTTCCTGTCATATGATGATTTGCCGGCATCATCATCTGCATATCATGATAGCCATATGGCTGGTAGGGAGCCATACCATAACCGCCGTAGTGACCGAAGTGATGGTGATCGTTCATCTGTACATTTGAATAGGGTTCATACTGCTTCATAAAAGGGGAATAGGCTGAATGATGATGCGGATGGTGTCCGCTATAAGCATCTTTTTTACCGGTATGATAATGATTTGGCATATTCATAGGGTCATGCATGTTTGGTGCGATCATATGCTCATGATTGGCTGTATACACATTTTCAAACGTGTGATAGGGATTTCCTTGATGGTAATGGTTGGTTTGGTTATTCATATTGTTCATTTTGTATCTCATCCTTTTTTTCAGGTTGCCATATCTTATGAACTGCACCTGTTTCATGAGCCTATCCATATGAAAGAAAAGAACAACATGCAACAAAAAAACCGGCTTTTCAGCCGGGAAAACAAAAGCAGGTGCAGCGTCAAGCACTAAAATGAGAAGCTATGTCTTTTTCTGCGACGCTTCTTACATCTGCTACAGACACTTTTAGGAAAATAATGGGGATCGTAGCTTCTTGACGTATCCCAAAAATCGCTCTCAAACCAATCATCTTTTTTATGATAAGACATCTTTTTTTCACACGGCTCAATATGGTGATGATCGTCATGCTTTTTATAGCATTTTGAGTGGGAATGTTTGCTCTTGCATTTGCACATTGTCATCCCTCCTAAATGTGACTCAATGCTAGTATATGCAAGAAAGGTGTACGAGGACTGGATGGTGGCGCTCCTTTTGTAAAAAAAGGCTAATTCTTTAAAAACTCAAATAAAAAGAATTGACTAGTGCTAAATTAACATGATAAAATATAAATTTTTATCCTCTGCTGAAATGTGTTATAATGATATTGTGAATACTTTCGGAGGTGGCGGATTTGTTTCAAATAGGTGATAAAATTGTTTATCCAATGCATGGAGCCGGTGTGATTGAAGGAATGGAAGAAAAAGAGATTTTAGGTAAGACGCAGGAATATTTTCTGATTCAAATGCCGAATATGCAGATGATGGTCCCAAAAGGCAGAATCAATCAACTAGGTATACGTCCGGTAGCTGATCAAGCTACGCTGAAAGTTGTGATGAACAATTTTGCAGAAGAAACAAACGACGACACGCTTACTTGGAAGCAAAGATATGATGAAAATCTGAAAAAGCTAAAAACGGGTTCGATTGAAGATGGCGCAGACGTTGTCAAAGATCTGATGAGACGTAATCAGAAAAAAGCCTTAAATTCTAGTGAAAAGAAGATGCTTGAAGATGCACGGGGCATGTTAGTGAGCGAAATTTCACTTGCACAAGGCATGTCGCAAGATGAAGTGCTGACAGCATTAGAGAATGAATTAAGAGTTTGATGCTGGATATACAGAGACTGGCTGTAAACAGAAGGAGATATTCCTTTTGTTTACAGCTTTTTTATTTGAAAAAAGATGAAAATTCCCAATTTTGTAGGTGTTTTTGACTAAAACTAAAATGAGGTCATAGGATTTAGTTTTTACTTACACATGAACCGTTTTAAAGAAGCCGAAAATACCTAGGGCAACATAAAAAAACAGGTAACTTCTCCTGATTCATGAAAAGGAGCCGGACATTCTTTGAATTCTTTTAGCGATTGATAGTAAAATAATGCGATAAGATGACATCGAAGAGAATGAAAAGGAGCGGTGAAATGAAAAGACTACTCATAAGTGGATTCATCTTTCTCATCCTGTGTGCTCTTTTAATGGTGAAATGCAGCCATTCTATCCAAGAAAATAAAGAGCAAAAACAACATCATGAAGAAGTAGAAAAGTATAAGAAAGAGCGAAAAAAAGGGGATCAATATGAAAGTTTTAAACAGCTTATACGGCATGAAAGAGACGGCTATGAGATAGAGTTTCATGAAAAAGGGGGAAGTGAATTACTTGTCTTTTCTCCTCACGGCGGCGAAATTGAACCAGGAACAAGTGAAATTGTAGAAGCATTTGAAAAGAAGTACTCTACGTATTTATTTGAAGGAACAAAACAAGATAACAATCGTGACTTGCATATCACTAGTACAAAATTCGATGAACCGATTTTGGTTCAAATGATTAAAACATATCCCTTTTCTATATCAATCCACGGCTATAAAAGTGATAGAAGACATACACTTGTGGGCGGGACAAACGAAAAAATGCAAGAAGCGGTTGTGCGAGAACTAAAAGACCGGGGCTTCTCCGCAGAGCTCGTGCAAAAAGGCGAGCGCCTCTCTGGAACGGATCCAAACAACATTAATAATCAAAATGCCAGTGGCGAAAGTGTCCAGTTAGAAATTAGTACGGCGCAGAGAAAAGCCTTTTTTGACAACTTTGATACGAGAAAAGGAAAGAAAAAAGCATTTAGTCGCTATGTCAGTGGTTTAAAAGAAGTGCTTAGAGAATTCGACCCTTCTTCGTAGAAAAAAGGTTTTGATGGGCAAAAGTACTCTCTTTAAACTTGGTAAAAAAGATAGAAATGTGCAAAATCAACATAAAATATGAAATAAATGACAATTTGCCTTAAAATCATAAATTATGTAAAATAATAGTTATCAGTTTGATATGATAGAATGGGGCTGAAGTGGATGGCACACAAAATACCATCTTCCGAAGTAGGTGTAAAAATCAATCAATGGTACACACATATTTGCAAATTTGAAGTTGATCAGGCAAACGATATGAAGCGCCTTGTTGAAGAAGACATTCATGAGATGGAAGAAGATCAAGATTTATTACTCTATTATTCTCTCATGGATTTTCGCCATCAAATGATGCTTCAGCACTTAACGCCAGTCCATGCAGGGAATGAATCGCTTCAAGCGGTTTCTTTTCCAAAAGAAATTGAAGAGGCAGAAGATGAGATGACGGGTTTATTGGGTTATTACTTTCATTTTTTTCATGGAATGTATGCATTTACCCAGCACCGGTATATCGAAGCCATTTCCTATTATAAGCATGCGGAACATCAGCTGATCTTAGTGACAGATGAGATCGAAAAAGCGGAATTTTATTATAAAATTGCTGAAGTATACTATCATATGAAACAAACCTATTTTTCTATGCATTATGCGAAAAAAGCGAGAGACATCTATAAGAAACATCAGCTTTATGGAAAAAGAAGCATTCAATGCGATTTTGTGATGGCAGGTAATTGGATTGATGTAAGTCAGCATCAAAAAGCGCTCCCTTATTTAGAAAAAGCTTTAAAAGTGTGTGAAGCAATGGAAAGAAAAGAATGCACATCTTATTTTAAGGCGATGGCCCTCAATAACTTAGGAACTTGTCATTATAGTATGGGAACCTACCATACAGCGACTGTCTTCTTTGAACAAGCCATTTCACTTTATCAAAAAGATCAAGCTGCAACGATGATCAAATCATTGTTTTCACTGGCTCTTACTTGTTTTAAACTCGAAGATATGGAGCGAGCGAGTGAGGCTATAAAGGAAGGCATGAATCAGGCCTCTATATTGGGAGATGAAATTTATCAATTGAAATTCCAATTTTTACAGGCACTCTATATAGAAACAGACAGCTGGGAACAATTGAGGTCAGCCCTTTTGGGACTACGAAACAAAAAAATGTTTGCTGATTTAGAGGAATTGGCACTTGATGCGGCTAATTATTATAAGGAACGCGACATGTACAAGGAATCTTCCACTTTTTTTGAAATTGTGATCGAAGCGCGTACGCACATTCAAAAAGGAGATGAGATGTATGAGAACGAAGCATAACATGTCAGCTGCTCAAGTAGAAGAAAGACTTCACACATAAAAACAGATAAAACAACACCCTTTACGAAAAACGTAAAGGGCTTTTTTATTTATTCTTGGATTGCTTTTTCTGCGTCGATGGCACCTGCTCCGTAAATCATTGGATCCTCTCCAGACCACTTGCTTGTATTTTCTTTTAATAAAGTTTTGACTTCATCAGGAGTTAAATCTGATGAATGCTCTAATAATAGTGCGCAGATACCGGCACAAATGGGTGTCGCCATCGAAGTGCCAGATAATGTCGTATAAACATCATCGACTCTGCTTGATTTATCTAGTTTATCTAGGAATGATCTTGGTGATCTAAGAGAGACGATATTGACTCCTGGTGCGAGGAGGTCGGGCTTTGTTTCACCATAGACCGTTGGACCTCTGCTCGAAAATGGTGCCACGACATCGTCACTTGATTCGGGCGTATTTCGATCATCGTATGCTCCGACTGTAATGACTTTTTGACTCACGGCAGGGCTGGCGATCGTTTGACTGTTAGGGCCGGAGTTCCCAGCAGCAACGCATACGACAATCCCTTGATCCCAAGCCGCATTGACAGCGCGCACCATCGGATCGTCTTGTTCGTCATCATAACGCTGCGCATCGCCGCCAAGTGACATACTGATAATGTGAATTGGGTCGTCAGGATGGTCTTCGTTGAACTGTATGCACCATTCAACACCTTCTATAATAGTAGAAAGTGATCCAGCTCCTTGTTTATTTAACACTTTTACCCCAATGATATTGGCTTTTGGAGCAGGACCTTTGTATAAGCCACCTGAAGCAGCTCCGTCTCCAGCCACATCCCCAGCGCAATGCGTTCCATGACCGTTATCATCATAAGGTTTCGTTTTTTGTTTGACTAAATCTACAAAGTCGCGAATTCTTCCATCTAAGTCCTCATGTGGGTATACGCCTGTGTCAACGACCGCAACCGTAATGCCTTCGCCAGTTAAGGTCGTGCCATTTCGAACGACTTCATCCGCATGACTTGATTGTGTCGCCACATCCAGCAGTGCATGTACCTGTCTGTCTAAATATATTTTGCGAATATGCTCCCCATTCGCTAAGAGTTCCTCTAAAGCAGCAGGGGTAAGATCAGCTGCGCAGCAGTCAATGTGTGAAAAATGTTTTTTGATGTTTGTTTTTCTGCTTTTTTTCAATAGCTGCTTTGTGCTTTGAATACCTGCTTCGACTGCATCTTCTTTAAATTCAATGATGACCCGAAGCTTCTTGCTCTTCTTTAACCTACCTTCAAAAAAACGATGAAGAAAACAAGGTGTCCACTTAAAAGGTTTATAGAGGTGAAGGACGGTCTCTCTTAAAGGTTGATCCAATTTACTAGCATGTGTTCTGACCATTTGTACCATGGAAAATCCAAACATGTGATGCCCTCCATTCTAGCTATCAATTCTCGTACACTCTTACGTTATGAACATGACAGCATCTTCGTTCGGATTCTTGTCCCTTCTTTTGTTCATATTGGCGTCTGACTCATTTCATCCAAAAAGAAAAAGCGTTTACATTTTGTAAAATAATAGAAAAAGGTGGAAATCATATCAAAACTGCCGATGATAGGTGGGAGAGTTCTTCTTAGAGAACCAGTAAAACAGAGGATTCTGCAGAAAAAAGGGGGTTCTAGACAGGGTCAATGCTCATACAAATGTGATTCATTCCAGATGAAAAAAACCAAATCAGCATAAAAAAAAGACGAATTAAAGAAAACAGACTGGGTAGGACTAGGTCATTTTAAACATAACTTCATTTGTTTGTCATACTATTCTAACTCTGTTTTCAATCAGGAGAGGCGTTTCTGTGTATATAAATGCAATTATCTTATTTTTGAGGAATCTCATGATCTAGAGTGTTATGATCAAATTTGAAGAGAAAATGTGGAAAAAATGAAAAGAAATGATGATTCAATATTAATCATAGAAACGGCTTAGAAATCTGTTAAAGGAGAACGGGAATGAAGAAGTTTTTTGCTTTGCTTCTCCTGCTTGTCATCGGATGGGGCGTCTATTATACCATGCAAGCACAGGAACATGATGAGCCAGTGTCATCAGGTGGAGAAGACGAAAGCGGTTCAAATGATATGTATCGCAATTTTAAAGAACTGGAAGAGAATGAATCAACAGATCATTATCAAATCACATCCAATCCAGTGCCCGGCAGCCGTCTTCTAGTGATGTCGCCTCATGGCGGGAGAATCGAAGGCGGCGTTAGTGAGATTGTCCATTTTTTTGATAACGATTTTTCTACGTACTTATTTGAAGGTTTTAGAGAAAATGCATCAGAACTTCATATTACAAGTACAAACTTCGATGAACCAATCGGAGTCGCACAGGCAAAAGCACATGATTATGTATTAGCTGTTCATGGATATAAAGGGGAGCCGGGAATTGACCACACCCTTGTTGGCGGAACAGACTATGACCGTGCTGAAAAAATTGTGAACTCATTAGAGCGCAACGGTTTTTCTGCTGAACTTGCAGTTGCACACGCAACCCTAAGCGGAACGAGCAATCATAATATTAATAATCTTACAAAAACAGGGCAAAGTGTACAGCTTGAGATTAGTAGAAGTCAACGGGAAGCGTTATTTGACAGTTTCGATTTTCGGTATCGATCGAGTACAAAAAACGAGACGTTCTACCGGTATGTCAGGGCGATTCGCACGGTGCTGGATGAAGAATATACGTAAGGATGGTGCACATCTTAAGACAGCAAGGTGAATTCTTGTTACACTATAAAAAGTGATAACAAAAGGAGAGACAGATATGGCGCGTCATCATTTTCATCTTCAGGCAAGCTGGCCTGGTCTGCGTAACGATGTGGGGACAATCGAATGTGCACAGTTAAAGACGGAGATTTCCATTCCAAAAGAAATGGATGGACCGGGTATTGGAACAAATCCAGATGAGATGCTCCTAGGTGCAGCGGCCACATGTTATATCATTACACTTGCAGCCATGATGGAGCGGAGTCAATTAGAGAAAGAGGATCTATCGATGAGCTCTGAGGCAGTTGTCGATGTGACAAACGGTGTGTTTACATATGAGAAAATCATTCACCGTCCTGTCATCATTCTCAAAGAGTCTGCTACTGCACAGGACATAGAACGAGCTCGTAAGCTTGCACATAAAGCTGAAAGCTCATGTATGATCTCTAGAGCTGTGCAAGGGAATGTCCATATTTCCTTAGAAGAAACCATCAAAGCTGGTTATTAAGATAAAAAAGTCATTTTCTCTTGATTAATGGAGAAAATGACTTTTTTTATGACGTCCATTCGGTTTGATCGAAGGGTTCTTTCTTTTGTTTTTTGGATTGATTTAAGACAATGACGCCGCATATGACAAGTGCAAGACCAATGAATCCTTTCATATGAATGGTTTCGTTAAATAGTACGAGGCCCACAAGAGCAGTAAGTGCTGTACCGACCCCAGACCATGTGGCATATGCAGATGACAGCTCAATTGTTTTGAGTGCCAAACTGAGAAAGGTAAAGGCGCACCCAAATCCGATCAGCACCCCCATACTCGGCAGCACCTGTGTAAAACCTTGCGAAAGCTTCAGCATCGTACTGCCAAACACCTCTGTCAAAATGGCTCCTGTTAAATAAAGCATTCCTTTCATATCACTTCACATCCTTTAAGACATATTTAATAGTACGACCCCTGAAACAAGCATTGCCATTCCAATAAGTGCTTGACGGTTCAAGGTTTCTTTGAAAAAGAGCACGCCAAAAAAAGCCGTGAGGACGGTACCTACCCCAGACCATGTGGCGTAAGACATGCTAAGTGGAATGATATTTAGGGTCAATGACAGCATGTAAAAAGCAAGTGTATAGCCAGCGACAACGACAGCGCTAGGTTTAAAGCGTGTGAAACCATTTGATAGTTTCAGCATCGCTGCCCCAATCGCTTCTGAAAAAATGGCGATAGCCAAAAAAAGATATCCGAGGATCATCATCATCCCTCCTCTAAAATGTGTAAAATCCGATGAAGTAAAAGGGTTTTTTCCTCTCGATTCAATGGTTCAAGCTGAAACATTTCTGAAAACCATATGCCATCACAGGCAAGACGGATCAATTGGCTAAGTGCAGGGTCATTGATTTCCTCGGCTGCTTTTTCTTTAAATTCCGCATAAAAATGACGCCAAGGATTTAATAACGCTTCATCAAATGACATGGTTGCCAGCATACTTGTACATAGCTGTGTGGTGTTTTGCCTATCAAGATCATTTAATGTGGCCAATATATAGGCACGTACATAAGGCGCCTTTTCGTTTTTGTATGTTTCCTGATACGTGTCAAGCTGCTGACGAAAAGAGGCAACCGCATGCTCATTCATTTGCTGGATCAGGTCTTCCTTGCTCGAAAAATGATACAGTAGCCCGGCTTTGGTCATATTTGCATGTTCTGCCACCTGCTGAAGGGTGAGCTGACTCAATCCTTCTTTTAGAATGGTGTGAGCTGCTGCCTCAAAAATTTGTTCTTTTTTCGTTTTAGACATAAAAAAAACACCTACTTTACTGAACGGTCGGTAAAGTAAATGTTAACCTATGAAAAACAAATGTGTCAATCGATTCATTTTATAAGAGGATGTTTTCACTAAATCGTCATATTTAATAATAAGGGTATGGTCCATATGGCGGGTATGGCGGTGGATAAGGATAACCATAGCCATATCCTGGAGCAAGAAGCGACCCAGCTAGAAGCCCTCCAGCAAAACCACCTAAAAATGGCGGTCCAAAAAATCCAGGTCTCCCATAGCCAAAACCAGGGCGCCCAAAACCAAACCCAGGTCTTCCAAAACCAAATCCAGGGCGTCCAAATCCAAAAGGTCTTCTCATCTCATCTTGAACAAACGGTGCGTCAAAATAATTCATAAAAAAAGACTCCTTTCACATAAAATCACTGTAACTGACATCAGTGTATTCGAGTGGCCCACTTGTGTTTGGGTGAATGCCTAAAATAAGGAGGAATGTAAAAAATGGGCCTGTATCCGTCTGATTGGGCTAAATGTCCACCTCATGCACATGCTTATAAAGCGCGAACGGATGTAACAGAAGAACATTATCATTTAATAGAAGGTATTTCTCAGCCTGTGAATGGAAGCAGTACCGACAGACATACTCATTATTACCGGGGGATCACGTCATTTGAAAGAGGGCATTTTCATAGATATTATGGCGTCACTGGACCTGCTATCCCAAGAGTGGACGGGACGCACTACCATGAAATTGAGGAAGTCACGTTTTCTGCCTATACCGACTCTGTCCCGATTCCATACGGGGGAGTCGTTTACAGTCCAGATGAAGAAAGGCCAACGCATAAGCACCGTTTAAAAGGAAAGACATATGAAGTGGTCGGGAATGAACCACTTGGCTGGTGACAAGGAGTATATAGGAGAGAAAGAGAAGTTATGCTATACTGTAGGCAGTTTGTAAAAGAGAGTGATGTTATGAAAAAACAACCAGTGATTGTATTAGTAGGTCCGACAGCTGTCGGAAAAACAAAGCTGAGCATTGAGATAGCGAAAGCATTTAATGGAGAAATTATCAGCGGGGATTCCATGCAGATCTATAAAGGGATGGATATTGGCACAGCGAAAATCACCCCTGAAGAAATGAATGGCGTATCGCACCATTTAATCGATATTAAACAACCGGATGAATCGTTTTCTACAGCTGAATTTCAGCAGCTTGTCCGCTTAAAAATCAAAGAGATTGCTGCGAGAGGGAAAACACCCATGATTGTTGGTGGAACTGGGCTATATATTCAGTCTGTTTTATATGATTACACGTTTACTGATGAGAAAAGTGATCCTGCTTTTAGAGAAGAGATGACGCTGTTTAAGCAGCAGCATGGACCGATCAAGCTGTATGAAAAGCTAAAAGAAGCCGATCCTGACGCTGCAAAAGCGATTCATCCGAATAACGTCCGCCGCGTGATCAGGGCGCTTGAAATCATCCATACAACAGGTCAGAAAATGTCTGATATGCAAAACGGGCATCAAGAAGTTCCTCTTTATGACACTGCCTTCATTGGGCTGAAAATGGACCGAGAGCTTTTGTACGAGCGCATTCATCAAAGAATTGATATGATGTTAGATGAAGGCTTAATTGAAGAAGTGAGCGCACTTTATCAATCTGGTTTGAAAGATTGTCAGTCTGTTCAAGCGATTGGTTATAAAGAGTTGTATGCCTATTTTCAAGGCGATTGCTCACTTGATGAAGCCATCCAGCAATTAAAACAAAATTCCCGCAGATATGCGAAGCGTCAGTTTACGTGGTTCCGTAATAAAATGGATGTCACCTGGTTTGATATGACACCACCTTGCCACTTTTCGGACAAAAAAGAGGAAATTTTCGCATATATAGCAGGAAAGCTTGGACTTAAAGCGAAACTGTAGTTATCAGAATCAAGGAGGACGAAACATGAAACCGATTAATATTCAGGACCAATTTTTGAATCAGATCCGCAAAGACAATACATTTGTCACAGTATTTTTACTGAATGGCTTTCAGCTTCGCGGTCAAGTAAAGGGATTTGACAATTTCACGGTGCTGCTTGAGACAGAAGGGAAGCAGCAGCTTATTTATAAACATGCGATTTCAACATTTGCTCCTCAAAAAAATGTAAATCTTGAATTAGAATAAACACCCGTTTTCACCAATAGCCCCATGCAGCTGCGAATAAACCGGCCGAAACCCGCTACGTTTTTTGTCAGTGCAGAGGGGCTATTTTGTATGCCATGAAACTTTTCTGTCCAAGTTGCGTATAAATCCTTATTGGACATTTAAAAGGTGAGGGGATTTATATGGAAAATGCAGAGCTTGAATTGAGAAGGATTCGAGTGATCCTTCTTTTGATTGGAATCGTTGTCTTATTTGGATCATGCGCCATCTCGAACATCGAAACGAGACAAGAAAGTTGGCATAACCATTCTAGTGAGCATGATGGGAGCCATGTTGATGGTCTTTTACCATCATCTGTTGCGCTAAAAAATAATCACATTGCTGTTGTGAAAGATGATGAAGTACATGTATACCGGTTTGATGAAAAAGAAGGAGAGCTGACGCTCATTACGACAAAGTACATAGATGAATGGGATGAAGATGATGGTGATAGTGAAGACTTTGATGAAGAGTAAGCACGTAAATTTACAAATGAATGTGAAGTCGCTACACTATAAACATGCATCAGACATCTAGACAGAAAAGGATGAGTTCATGACACACAAAATTATAATTAATCATTGGGAACAAACTTGTGAAGATGACTCCTGTTTCGAATATGGAACAAGCGTTTCTGTAAACGGGAAAGAGTTAGTAAGAGAAGCCTCGATCGTCTCTGCGCTTGAAGCGGTGCTCAAAGAATTAGGTGTTGAAGTGGAAATAACAGAAGTGTCAGAAGATTTACAGTGCGATGCCTACAAAAAATAAAACAAAAAGTCTAGTCTACTAAGCGATTTTTTTTCGTGTTATGATAGATTTCGGTTTCAGTTGAATAGGGAGTAGGGCAGTCTATTTTTAGAACCTGCTCTGCTCTATTTATTTGAACGTACGAGTTCGGCTATGAATGTTCGGCCGGGTTGGTTGATTTTTTTCGTTTCGAGCATCTATATATTGTGTTTTGAAAAAACATAGTATACTATATATAGTGAATAACGAAATGATCAACAATACTAAAAACTAGGTCGTGATGGAATTGATTCAAATCGTATTTGATTCAAAAACAGGAAATGTTCAACGCTTTTTGGACAAGACCCCTTTTACAGACAAACGAAAATTGACTGGAGAAGAGTTTTTGGATACGCCGTTTATTCTCGTCACCTTTACGACAGGATTTGGACAAGTCCCTGGTACCACTCAGTCATTTTTAGAGAAAAATGCGCACCTTTTACTAGGTGTAGCGGTGAGTGGGAACAAAGTGTGGGGAGATAACTTTGCCAAAAGCGCCGATACGATTTCTAAACAATATCAAGTTCCTATTTTGCACACCTTTGAACTAAGCGGAACAAAAAGGGATGTTGAATTGTTTACACAGGAGGTAGAAAGAATTGTCACAAAATCAGGTTCCAAAGTGGATACAATTAAATAACGAGATTATGATTCAAAAAGAAGGAAAGTTTCAGTTCGACAAGGACAAAGAAGCTGTACATAGTTATTTCGTAGATTATATTAATCAAAACACGGTCTTCTTTCATAATCTAGAAGAGAAGATTGATTACTTAATAGAAAACGACTACTATGAGGAAGAATTTTTAAGACAATACAGCATGTCAGATATTAAAGAAGTATTTGAAGCTGCATATGCCAAGAAATTTAGATTCCCATCATTTATGAGTGCGTTTAAGTTTTACAATGACTATGCACTGAAAACAAATGACAAAAAGAAAATCCTTGAACGCTATGAAGACCGCATTTCAGTTGTGGCTCTTTTCTTTGCGGGCGGAGACAAAAAGAAAGCACTTGAGTTTGTGGAACTGATGATCAACCAAGAGTATCAGCCAAGTACACCAACATTCTTAAACGCAGGCCGTAAAAGACGTGGTGAGCTGGTGAGCTGCTTCTTGCTTGAAGTGAATGACTCATTAAACGATATCTCAAGAGCCATTGATATTTCCATGCAGCTGTCTAAATTAGGCGGCGGCGTTAGCTTGAACCTTTCAAAGCTTCGTGCGAAAGGTGAAGCGATCAAAGATGTTGAAAATGCGACCAAAGGTGTCGTAGGCGTCATGAAACTTCTTGATAATGCATTCCGATATGCAGATCAAATGGGACAAAGACAAGGTTCAGGCAGTGCCTACCTGAATATTTTCCACAGAGATATTAATGATTTTTTAGATACGAAAAAAATCTCTGCGGATGAAGATGTTCGTGTGAAAACACTTTCGATCGGTGTCGTCATCCCAGATAAATTTATCGAGCTTGCTAGAGAAGATAAAACAGCTTATACATTCTATCCTCATACAGTTTATAAAACTTATGGACAGCATCTTGATGAGATGGATATGGAAGAAATGTATGACGAGCTTGTAGAAAACCCGAAAGTCAAAAAAGAAAAAGTCAATCCAAGAAAACTTCTTGAAAAATTAGCTGTTCTGCGCTCAGAATCAGGCTATCCATATATCATGTTCCAAGATAATGTGAATAGAGAGCACGCTCTGAACCATATTTCACGTGTGAAATTCTCAAACCTTTGCTCAGAAGTACTTCAAGCTTCAGAAGTCTCTTCTTACACGGACTATGATCAAGATGATGAGATCGGACTTGATATTTCTTGTAACCTTGGTTCTTTAAATATCATGAACGTGATGAAAAACAAATCCATTGAAAAAACAGTCAAGCTTGCAACGGACTCACTTACACTTGTGTCTGAAACAACAGATATCCGCAATGCACCAGCTGTTAGAAAAGCGAACAAAGCGATGAAGTCAATTGGACTTGGTGCGATGAACCTTCATGGGTATTTAGCTCAAAACCAAATCGCTTATGAAAGTGAAGAAGCAAGAGATTTCGCTAATACGTTCTTTATGATGGTGAACTATTACTCCATTAAGCGTTCAAGTGAGCTTGCAAAAGAAAAAGGGGAAACATTCCATCGTTATGAGGGCTCTGGTTATGCAACAGGTGAGTACTTCAATAAATACGTAGAAAATGATTTCACTCCAAAAACAGAAAAAGCGGCTGCGCTATTTGAAGGCATGCACATTCCAACAAAAGAAGATTGGGCAGCACTCAAAGACTTTGTAGCGGAAAATGGCATGTACCATAGCTATCGATTATGTATTGCGCCAACAGGTTCTATTTCGTATGTTCAATCGGCAACAGCTTCTGTAATGCCAATTATGGAACGTATCGAAGAAAGAACATACGGAAACAGCAAAACGTATTATCCAATGCCAGGACTTTCAGCACAAAACTGGTTCTTCTATAAAGAAGCATACGATATGGACATGTTTAAAGTAGTCGATATGATCGCAACCATTCAGCAGCACGTCGATCAAGGAATTAGCTTTACATTATTCCTAAAAGATACGATGACAACGCGTGACTTAAACCGCATCGATCTTTATGCACACCATAAAGGCATTAAGACACTTTATTATGCAAGAACGAAGGATACAGGGCAGGAAGGCTGTCTTTCTTGTGTTGTTTGATTAAAGGAGAGTTTAACGTGACAAAAATTTATGATGCAGCCAACTGGTCAAAACACGAAGATGATTTTACACAAATGTTTTACAACCAAAACGTCAAGCAATTCTGGCTTCCAGAAGAGATTTCCTTAAATGGGGATCTCTTGACATGGAAATATTTAGGTGAAGAAGAGCGAGATACGTACATGAAGGTACTGGCTGGACTGACGTTACTTGATACAGAACAAGGAAATACAGGAATGCCGATAGTGGCTGAACATGTGGACGGTCATCAACGTAAAGCCGTGTTAAACTTTATGGCCATGATGGAAAATGCCGTGCATGCAAAATCATACTCAAATATCTTCATGACGCTTGCACCGACTGAAACGATTAGTGAAGTATTTGAATGGGTCAAGAAAAATAAATTCTTGCAAAAGAAAGCAGATATGATTGTAGGTCTGTACCGTTCCATTCAAAAGGATGACCCGATTTCCTTATTTAAAGCAATGGTTGCTTCAGTGTATTTAGAAAGCTTCCTATTCTATAGCGGCTTTTACTACCCGCTATATTTCTACGGGCAAGGAAAGCTCATGCAAAGTGGTGAAATCATTAACTTGATTTTGCGCGATGAAGCGATTCACGGTGTGTATGTTGGATTGTTAGCACAAGAAATTTACAACAAACAAACACCTGACGTGCAAAAAGAGCTTTATGATTTCTCTATCGATCTGCTTAATGAGCTTTATGAAAATGAACTTCATTACACTGAGGATATTTATGACCAAGTCAATTTATCGCATGATGTGAAAAAGTTCATTCGTTACAATGCCAATAAAGCGTTAATGAACCTTGGATTTGCCCCTTACTTTGAAGAAGAAGAGATCAACCCAATTGTATTGAACGGACTCAATACAAAAACAAAGTCACATGACTTCTTCTCAATGAAAGGGAATGGCTACAAAAAGGCAACAGTTGAGCCGTTAAAAGATGACGATTTCTTCTTTGGAGATGAATCATAAGGAAAGCGTAAAAGTCAAAACGCATCACTCGTTTTGGCTTTTTGCCATTTCTAACAATGTGTTACATACTGGAGGTTACCGAACATGGGAAAAATGGACGAAATGATTTTAGTTGCACCGCGCGCACGCGTGTTCCAAAACGAAACACTTGCGTTTAATGGTGTGAATAGTGAAGAGAAAACAATCAACACCATTATGAAAGAAATCGAAGAGCACTTCGAGCAAATGCGAAGAGGCGATGCAGAAGAAAATCCTGACTTTAAGCAGCCAATTCCATATGTTGTCATTAAGCGTGAGGACGAAGTGTATGTATATGAAAGACTTCAAGGTGGGGGAGAGACTCGCTTACATCATAAGTTATCTCTTGGCTTTGGGGGTCATATGAATTTCATTGAAGGAAAAAAATTTGCTGAGATTCTAAAAGAAAATACCGATCGTGAACTGGACGAGGAACTTTCGATTCAAGGAGAAGACAAACTTGAGATGAAAACCCTTGGACTCATTAATGATGATGACAATAGTGTCGGCCGTGTGCACATCGGACTGTTATCAGCCCTTGAATTATCGCCGGGTGCTCATGTAGAAGTAAAAGAAACAGATCAAATCTCAGGCAAATGGATGAAAGTAACAGATTTGAAAAAGCCTGAGTACTTCGATCGTCTTGAAACATGGTCTCAATTTGTCGTGAACATTTTAGCATAATTGGATAGACAACAAACCGGCTCTAAAGATGACTTGAGCCGGTTTGTTTTTTAGATTATTGAAAAACGAATGCGTCGTGACCGGCTTGCTTTAATCGAGCGACGAGGTCATCTGCATTTTGCTTTGAACGGAAAGCGCCAGCTTGGACTCGGTACATGCCGCTATCCAGTACGACCAGCGCTTCAAATCCTTTGGATCTGAGTGTAGCTGCTAGTTCATCCGCATTGGCTTTGACCTTGAAAGCCCCTGCTTGCACTTTATATAGGTTACTTGCTTTTTTTTTCAATTGAAGGGCTTTTTCTAATCCAGTGGCATGAGCACGAGCGATCCCTTGAAGGAAAGTAGCGTTACGGAGCTTATTTGCATCAGCTACCGTATCAATGAAACCGTTTTCAGTTAAAATGGCAGACATAGAAGTTTCCCGCAGAACGTGGAAGTTCGCCGTTTTCTTGCCGCGGTCGGCAAAATCAACGGAGCGGACAATCTCATCATGAAGGGCATTGCGATACGTGGTGGTTGGTGCTGAAACGCCAGGGTACACATAACTTTCAAAACCTGTGCCTCCGCCAGCATTAATATGAATAGACACGAAATAGTCAGCTCCCCAGCTGTTTGCCGCATTCGTACGCTGGGATAACGTGACGGATTGGTCAATTGAACGACTTAAGCGGACGGAAACCCCATCATATTCACTAATCAACATATCTCTCAGAAAAAGCGCAATTTGCAGTGTGATATTTTTCTCCAAAAGTCCATTAGCAGCAGCTCCAGAATCTGTTCCTCCGTGGCCAGGATCAATAAAAATTTTCACCATCTATTCATCACCTCGTCTTTATTTTATGAGGAAATAGAAAAATTGCCTGTACAAAATGCGGAAATCATCGAGACTCTTTTCTGCACAATTTGGGAAGAAAAGGCGCTATTTTTCTAAGAAAAAACAAATTGTTGGTTTGTCCGCCCGAAATGGATGAATACAATGGAAATAGCACATCATTTCCTGGGAAACCGCACAATCCCCTACAATAACCGGTATCTCGGGTCATTTTGACA
This sequence comes from Bacillus sp. 005/A4HT-01/001, assembly GCF_004634445.1. Taxonomy (NCBI): domain Bacteria; kingdom Bacillati; phylum Bacillota; class Bacilli; order Caryophanales; family Bacillaceae; genus Bacillus; species Bacillus sp. 005/A4HT-01/001. The sequence continues at coordinate 136,622 of NZ_SEIZ01000006.1, read as the reverse complement.
GTAAACCGATGCTAGTGCGGGCGATTGTCACGATTACAGCTCCACCCGAATAGATTAAAGAGAGAAGAGCGAGAGGTGAATACGTTGGAGCGAGCTGTCACATATAAAAATAACGGCCAAATCAACATTATACTTAATGGACAGAAGCAAGTATTGGTTGATGCAGATTCAGAGGCAGAATACCTAGAGGCTTTGCAAAAAAATGAGGCCAAACACAGCATCTTACGAGAAATAGAACGAGAAATGAACAGCCTTGTCGGGATGGATGAAATGAAACGAAACATAAAAGAAATTTATGCTTGGATTTTTGTCAATCAAAAAAGACAAGAACAAGGATTAAAGGTAGGAAAACAAGCGCTTCATATGATGTTTAAAGGAAATCCTGGCACAGGGAAAACAACGGTTGCACGGCTTGTCGGGAAGCTTTTCTTTGAAATGAATGTTCTTTCAAAGGGGCACTTAATTGAAGCAGAACGAGGAGATCTTGTTGGAGAGTACATTGGACATACAGCTCAAAAAACAAGAGATTTGATTAAAAAATCACTAGGCGGCATTTTGTTCATCGATGAAGCCTATTCTCTTGCCCGCGGAGGAGAGAAGGATTTCGGGAAAGAAGCCATTGATACCCTTGTAAAACATATGGAGGATAAGCAGCATGAATTCATCCTCATCTTAGCTGGATACTCCAAGGAAATGGATCATTTTCTTTCTCTAAATCCTGGTCTGCAATCGAGATTTCCGATCAATATCAATTTCCCAGATTATACGGTCGATCAGCTGATGGATATTGCAAAACGAATGATGGCCGATCGGGAATATGTCTTTACCCAAGAGGCAGAATGGAAACTGCGAGACTATTTAATGCACATCAAGAGCACAACGAGTCCTGCCAAATTCAGCAACGGCCGTTTTGTGCGAAACACCATTGAAAAAGCGATCCGAACTCAGGCGATGAGGCTGCTTCTTGTGGATCATTATGATAAAAAAGATTTACTTACGATTAAAAGCCATGATCTGCAAATGAAAGAGGATACGCCTTCTTGAAATGGCGTATCCTTTTTGTAAAGAGACAAGAAATTAAACCTTCCGAATGGTGGTATACGTGTGGTGTGTTTGGTATGATGGTACTACTGAAACTTAAGTACAGAAAGGAAACAACTGACGTTGAATGAACATGAAATGATCGAAAAAGCGATCCTTGTCGGCTGTCAACTGCCGCATATAACGGATGAACGCTTTCAATATTCTATGGAAGAATTAGCTTCCTTAACCAAAACAGCTGGCGGTGAAGCTGTCAGCATCATGACGCAAAAAAGAAATAGACAGGACAGCGCGACTTACATCGGAAAAGGGAAAGTGGAAGAGCTTGAAGTGCTTTGCGAGGAGTTAGACTGTGACGTTATTATTTTTAACGACGAGCTTTCGCCTAGCCAGTTAAAAGCTTTAGCGACTGCCTTAGATGTGAAAATCATTGACCGTACGCAATTGATTCTAGACATCTTTGCCAAAAGAGCCCGTACAAGAGAGGGGAAGCTGCAAATAGAGCTTGCCCAGCTTCAGTATGCCTTGCCGAGACTGAGTGGACAAGGGATCAGCCTTTCAAGACAAGGTGGCGGAATTGGCGCAAGAGGTCCAGGTGAAACAAAACTTGAAACAGACAGACGTCATATTCGAAACCGCATACACGAAATTCACGGACAACTGTCTGCAGTCAAAGAACATCGCACGAGATACCGGGAACGACGGAAGAAAAATGGCGTATTCCAAATCGCTATTGTCGGGTACACAAATGCCGGGAAATCTACATTGTTTAACCAGTTAACAGAAGCGGATAGCCATGAAGAAGATTTGCTGTTTGCTACACTTGACCCAATGACACGTAAAATGACATTGGCATCTGGCTACAGTGTGCTGATTTCCGATACAGTTGGTTTTATTCAAGACCTTCCAACCACACTGATTGCAGCATTTCGTTCCACTCTTGAAGAAGTAAAAGAAGCAGACTATTTGCTTCATGTGATTGATTCTTCGAATGAGGATTATGAAGGGCACGAACGAACGGTTCATAAGCTTTTAGAAGAATTAGAAGCTGACCGTATTCCGATGCTGACTGTCTATAACAAAAAAGACCAAATCCGGCCGGATTTTATCCCTTCCTCAAAGCAGCGCCACATTTTAATCAGTGCTAGGCGCGAGGAAGATGTGAAGCGGTTAAAAGCGGATATCATGGCTGAACTGAAAAAAGATTTTTTAAAGCCATATCATGTAAGGATTCCGGCATATGAAGGGAAACTCATATCTGCCTTAAAGTCAGAAACCTTGGTGGAATCACTGGAATTTCAAAAGGAAGCAGAGCTTTATGACATCACTGGATTTAGTGGTGAGGAGCAAACCATATTAGGACAAATCAAGAAGTATATGTTGTAGGAAAGGAATTAAATCACGATGTTTCACACTTTAAAACATGGCACCATTTTAGAAAAAATAGCAGCAGAAGCAGAACAAGACATTTCACAAATACATCAGCAAATTGATCGAAAGAGCGAACAAAATGAGTGGCGGGTTCTTGAAAGCTACCGGAAACATAAAGTCAGCGACTCTCATTTTAACCCGACAACTGGTTATGGCTACGATGATATGGGAAGAGACACATTAGAAAAGATCTATGCGGATGTATTTGGAGGGGAAAGCGGTCTTGTACGCCCGCAGATCATTTCTGGAACACATGCCATTTCCATCGCCTTATTCGGTGTGCTAAGACCTGGCGATGAATTGATCTACATGACGGGGAAACCTTACGATACTCTAGAAGAGATTGTCGGGATTCGCGGCAAAGAAGGGACAGGCTCATTAAAAGATTTTCAGATCGATTACAAAGCCATTGATTTGCGTCAAGATGGATCTGTCGATTTCGACAAAGTCAAAGAATCTATTTCCCCAAAAACAAAAGTCATCGGGATTCAGCGTTCTAAAGGGTATGCTTCAAGACCATCCTTTACAATAGAAGAAATTGAACAAATGATTTCATTTGTGAAAGACATCAATGAGGACATCATAGTGTTTGTTGACAACTGTTATGGTGAATTTACTGAATTACAAGAGCCGTGTCATGTGGGCGCAGACCTTATAGCAGGTTCTCTCATTAAAAACCCAGGCGGCGGCCTTGCCAAAACGGGCGGCTACATCGTCGGAAAAGAAAAATGGGTAGAAGCTTGCTCTTATCGAATGACATCTCCAGGCATCGGCAGTGAAGCGGGTGCATCGCTGTATGCGCTCCAGGAAATGTATCAAGGATTTTTCTTAGCACCGCATGTTGTTGCACAAAGTTTAAAAGGCGCCGTTTTTACAGCGCGTTTTCTTGAAAAACTCGGGTTCCAAACAAACCCGTCGTGGAATGCGAAAAGAACCGACTTGATTCAATCTGTAGAATTTGGAGACCCTAAAAAAATGATTGCATTTTGTCAGGCCATTCAATATGCATCACCGATTAACAGTCATGTCACACCGCATGCGAGCTATATGCCGGGATACGAGGACGATGTGATTATGGCAGCGGGCACATTTGTCCAAGGAGCCAGCATTGAATTATCAGCTGATGGTCCGATTAGACCGCCATACACAGCCTATGTTCAGGGTGGTCTCACGTATGCCCATGTGAAAAATGCCATTTGCAGTGCTGTAGATGCCTTATTAGAGCAAGGTTTTATTGAAGTGCCTGCTCGATAAAAAAATCCATGTTAATATTCCTAACATTTCGTTGACACATAATATAACATGACATATAATAAATTTAAGCAAAGAGGAGGAGACAGTTGAGATGAGTGATAACATTCGCCGCTCAATGCCTTTATTCCCAATTGGGATTGTCATGCAGCTAACAGAATTATCTGCAAGACAAATTCGCTATTATGAGGAAAATGGTTTAGTATTTCCAGCTAGAAGTGATGGGAATCGCCGATTATTTTCTTTCCATGATGTTGATAAATTACTAGAAATCAAAAACCTCATCGAACAAGGTGTAAACATGGCAGGAATCAAAAAACTTTTTGCCAAAGCTGAGGCAGAAAATCCATCGTCTGAAACAAAGACAGAGGAGAAAAACACAGCGAAGCACAACTTGACAGATGATGAACTCAGGAAGCTACTGAAGAAGGAACTCATTCAGGCTGGACGTTTCCAACAAGGAACGACCTTTAGGCAGGGGGATATGTCAAGGTTCTTCCGTTAACCAATTAGCAAAAGCATTGCTATACACATTTTACCTTTTGTAGGGGAGGAGTTTTACGAAATGGCAAAGTACACAAGAGAAGATATCGTAAAATTAGTAAATGAGGAAAACGTAAAGTACATCCGTCTGCAATTTACAGACATTCTCGGAACAATTAAAAATGTTGAGATTCCTGTGAGCCAGTTAGAAAAAGCTCTCGATAACAAATGTATGTTTGATGGTTCATCTATTGAAGGGTTTGTACGTATCGAAGAATCAGATATGTACCTATATCCAGATCTAAACACGTTTGTTATTTTCCCTTGGACAGCAGAAAAAGGTAAAGTTGCACGCTTTATTTGTGACATTTATAAGCCAGACGGAACACCATTTGATGGAGACCCTCGTAACAACTTAAAGCGTATCTTAAAGGAAATGGAAGAACTAGGATTTAGTGATTTCAACCTTGGACCTGAGCCAGAATTCTTCTTATTTAAATTAGACGAAAAAGGCGAGCCAACGCTCGAACTAAACGATAAAGGTGGATACTTTGACCTTGCACCAACAGATCTAGGCGAAAACTGCCGCCGTGACATCGTGCTTGAGCTTGAAGAAATGGGCTTTGAAATTGAAGCTTCTCACCACGAAGTAGCACCTGGTCAGCATGAAATTGATTTCAAATATGCAGGCGCCATCCGTTCTTGTGATGACATTCAAACGTTCAAGCTTGTTGTGAAAACAATCGCTAGAAAGCACGGTCTTCATGCGACATTCATGCCAAAACCATTGTTCGGTGTAAACGGATCTGGTATGCACTGTAACCTATCATTATTTAAAAATGGTAAAAACGCATTCTTTGATGAGAAAGCAGACTTACAATTAAGCGAGACGGCTAGACACTTTATCGCAGGTATTGTGAAGCACGCAACAAGCTTCACAGCGGTCACAAACCCGACGGTGAACTCTTACAAACGTCTTGTTCCTGGATATGAAGCACCTTGCTACGTAGCATGGAGTGCACAAAACCGCAGCCCATTGATTCGTATTCCAGCATCACGCGGCATTAGCACACGTGTAGAAGTACGCAGTGTAGACCCATCTGCAAACCCATACCTTGCACTAAGCGTATTACTTGCAGCAGGTCTAGACGGAATCAAAAACAAACTAGACGCACCAGCGCCAATCGACAGAAACATCTATGTCATGGATAAAGAAGAGCGCCTTGAAAACGGCATCGCTGACTTACCTGCAACACTTGCAGAAGCACTTGAGCTGCTCAAGTCAAACGAAGTCATGATCAACGCACTAGGCGATCACTTATTCGAGCACTTCATCGAATCAAAAGAAATCGAATGGGATATGTTTAGAACCCAAGTACACCCATGGGAACGCGATCAGTATATGTCTCAGTATTAATAAAGAAAACCCCTTGGAGCCATTGGCTTCAGGGGGATTTTATTTTTGTGGGTGTTTCTCATATTTCAAAATGAAGAAGCTGCCACCACAATTCACCCACAAAAAATGATGAAAAAATCACTCCATTATCTTGGAGATATACTCTTCATAATTATTCATTGAATCTGTGTCTATTTTTTCTAGTATGAGGTCCAAGCCAACGAAGCTGTACCTATGCAGAAAGATGAGAAGCAGCTACTAATGATTAGATTGCCCTCAAAGTGTGCAAGACGATTCTGACGAGAATGATTAAAAAGAAGAGGAAGACGGGGCTGCCTAAGATGGCACGCAAACGATCAAAACGGTGGTTCCTACTTTATCGCTTAGAGGATGGACATCGTGTTCATCTATATGAACTGCTTAGTCGGATCAGGAAAAGGTGGAGGATTATCAGATGAAAAACAAATTCTTAGAAGGAGACTGGATTAAAGCATCTAAGAAAGGAAAAAGAGAACAACTTAATAAAGCAGGTTATGTACTTAAAGTAGCCGAGGATGATATTTTAGTAAGGTTCCTTAGTGGTAATACCTTGGTTGTTCCAAAGTCTTGGGCTGAAAATTTGGATGAGGCACTTATTGTTGTAATATCATCGGTTGGGAATTATGGGTTACAAGAAAAGAGTGATATACTCTACCCTGCTAAATTTGAAGGTGTTATCGCTGTAGGAGCATTAAATATGAACGGTGATATATGGAAAGGGACAACTGTAGGTAATGGATTAAATGTGTTACTTCCGGGGCATTATATAAAAAGTTATTCAAAAGATGGTTCTTTTTTATATAGTAGTGGTACTTCAATGGCGGCTGCCTACATGGCAGGTCTTGCTGCTCTCTTTTTTGAAGAATATTCTTCTTATAATAAATCCACAATCTCTAAAAAATCATGGGAAAAAATCAAAAATTCAGATAAAATAAATGGGTATTCAGTTATGGATACAGTTAAATTTTTTTGAGAAACTAGGGTTTATATGAAGAATAAGCTTATTTTAGTAGTACTGTCTTTTATTCTATGTTTTCCGCGGTGACTCCAGCATATTCTTAGAGCGTAACTTCACTGAATAGTGAACTTGTGGTTAGTGATCAATTGATTGAACAAGATACGAGGATACCAGTATAGATGTTTCAAACTTTAATAAAGAATTTGACTTTCTTTTGAATGATCCAGTATTTATTGAAATAGAAGAAACTTTAGCGTTACAGAGTCAGAATGCTGAATTGAAAGAAGACAGTGTAACTGGTCAGTGGATACCGGTGGTGGCTGCTGCTTTAAGATTATTAATTTCTCAAGTTGGAAAAAAGGGAATGCAAAAAGGATGGAAAGTAGCTAGACCATATGTGCAGAAAGCATTAAAGGCGCCTCAAAATCGTATTATTGATGGCCCTGGATCAGGAGGGCGCATTATACAGGTACGTAGCAAAAAAACCACTATTCAGACTAGATTATGCACCTATAAAACATGGAAGACCTGCTGTTCTGCATTATCATGTTCCACCAAATCTAAAAGATCATCATGTTATTTTCTAAAGGGGAGATCAACGTTGCTTAACTTAGACGATACAATGCATTTGCATGTAGGCTATTATGAAAATGATTTAGATTATGAAGGAGTGTTTTTAAAAAGTTTAGATTCAGGGAAATGGTTATTGTTTTTTTATCAAGAAAGCTATGGTATAAAACTTGAACAAAAATATGAAAAATATGATGATTTTGTTTTGTTGGTTGGAGAGTATAATATTGATGATGAAGATATTGAGGATAAAGGTGATGCATTGTTCGAACAATTTCTAAAAGAAAATGGTTTAATAAAAGCATAACGTTTTTGTGTGATACGTCACAATAAATAAAATGATATAGAAGAAGATATCTTTATCTGTTTAAAGACTGTTATGTAGACTTTAAAACTTTTCTAGAAGTATATTGATTCTGAAGGCGATGCATTTTGGGAATAATAGAACCAAAGTGTCCATTTTTATGGGCACTTTTTTTATTTGCATTGCCGAGAAAAAGCGAACATGAATATTTTGTCCAGAAAGAAGAACCTGTGGACGCTGATCATTGGGCAATTTAAGTGCCACAATGGGTGCCCGCTTTTATGTTGTGTTTTTTGTATCTTTATTCCTATTTAATGACAAGTTTTGTGTTAGTAGAATTGACCTTGTCAATGAATAGGAGGGAGTGACTTCTTCTGGGGAAGATACTTGATGCAAAAGCACTAACAAGTGCCATGGATACAAGGGCGAAATCCTATCAGGAACTCCGCGAACAAATGATTGATTTAAAAAAGGCACTACAAGGCGTAGCAAATCTCAGTGACGATTTCACTGTGAAAGGTGCGGATAACATTAAAAGTTTCTACAAAGAGCTCGCCGGAAATGTAGATATGTTTATCAGCTTCATCGATAAGCAGAAAGCCTTTCATGATGGTGTATCTGGTACGCTTGATGATACGAGCTTTGGCGGGGACACCTTTGTAGAAGAACACTTTTTAGACAATGCAGTACATATGGTCATGAAAAACGCCAAAAGCATTGTGAAGGATCAAAAAAATGCTCTTAAAACGATTTTTGAAGATATCGATGACCTCATTTCACTGGAGGTATTCGATAGCAAAACCTTTGATGAAAAAATAGAAGATGCTGAAGATGTTCGAAAAAAGACAGTAAAAGACTTAATAAAACTAGATCAAAATTTAAAAGATGAATATGCTTTGTCAGAAACGGAGCAGCAAGCTACAATGGCATTGTATGCAGAAATGATCAATGCCACGAATGACGGTAAATCCATTTCACCTCTGAATTTTGACAAAAAAGCATCTCAAGATAGTGAAATCTACAAGGCAAAAAGCGATATTGAGAAGCAAACTGCTGAATATCTCAAAATTTAAAAAGAACAAGAAGAAGCCCACGAGATCGCAAAGGAACAAAAAGCGCTAGCCAACCGTCCTTGGTATGAAAAAGCCCTTGATTATGGGGGAAACATTGTCAATGAGTTAACCGGTGTGAATGATGCAAAACGTGCAGCTACGGGCGTCGATCCAATTACAGGCGAAGAGCTTACGGCAGGCCAACGAGTCGCTGCAGGTGGCATGGCGGCAACTGGCTACATCCCAATTGTCGGCTGGGTAGGGCGCATTTTTAAAGGTGGAAAAGCGGTCTATAAAACCACCCAAGCCACATCAACCGCAGTCAGAGCGGTCGATATCTACAAGACGTCACAAAAATCTTTTGATGCCCTAAAGACATCCCAAAAAGGTTTATACGGCCTCATTGCGACCAACGGCTTCAGCGAAGCGATTACTGGTAGAGATATGTTTGGGAAAAAGATCTCGAAAGAACAGCAGGAGGCGAGTATGAATGCGGCGCTTGGAATGCTTTTGCCGTTTGGGGCGAAAGGGTTTCATGGAAAGATGGATCAAATCAGGTATGTAATAAACCAATAGAATGGCATGCAAATCATTTGTTGGCTACTACTGCGAATTCACCAGTAAAATTAGTTCTTCAAGATTTTTTTTCAAAAATGAATTCAAATTAGAATCTCACTAGAAATCAAACACCCTCTCTTATCAATGGCGTAATCTGGATACGGAACAAAGGTGCTGAGGAATGTGGCCATATGCATATTTTAGGGAAGGATATGGTCGTTCGTGTTGCTGTCAAAAATGACAATGACTATATAGCAGAACCAAGCCTTATTCCGCAGCGTAAGGAAGGTGGGAAGAGGGTAACACTTAAGCATTTCCTCCAATTATTGAAAGGGTCGAAGCACTTTTAAAAGCATGTCCGTTATCTTTGAGTACCCTGAAGATTAAAAAGTACGCAACTTCTGAATGGGAAGTTGCTCTATGTTATTTACTCCTAAAATAACTCAAGATGGCATTTATAATTAAAGTGATCACAGATGCAATCAGTAAAGATATACTGATTGCACCCAGTCCTAAACCTTCCCACTTTCCTACGAAAAAACTTATTAATAATAAGATAATACTCATGAGAATAAGAATCGATGGTATTCCATACTGTAAAGGTGCATTCTTTCTTTTAAAGACCAAAGAAACACCCAATATAACAATCGTAAGGATAACTGTTAGCAGCCAAAATGATGACATTTATTGACCTTCCTTCTTTTGGAAATATATGAAATTATTTTATTTCCTCATCCATTACTTTCTTATACTTTTCAAATTCAGAATCTTTCATTTCACCGTTCATTTGTAATAAAAAGTTTCCTTTTGAATAGGTGTGAGAGAAGAACAAAGATCCAGCATTGCCTAACTCATCATAATAGGATTTCGCCTGCTGTAAATCAGTTTCATTTCCAAATTTAAAAATCCTTCCACCAGCATTTTCACCTAAGGAAGGAACGAGAATCCTTTTTCCTTCTTCTCTTATATTTCCAAACTCTTTTTGTTTAAGATCAGATGGTTTTTCTGCTTCAAGCCCAGCACTTTTAAAAGCTTCAATAATATTGGCTGTCGTGAGCTGTTTTTCATTTGATGCTGCGCTACTGCAAGCTGTTAGCATCATTAAACAAATAAAAATGAATATAGATAATTTCTTCATATTGGATCCTCCTGATTTTTAGGTGCAAAGGAAATTTTACATGAAGTACCTTCTTTTTACTATCGTTTCGACAAAAATAGACAGCGTGAATGACTAAGTAACAAATATTCTTCTTTTATTTTGACTAAATTGTAAAATATACTCAGCAAGATGGTATACTTATGTGCATATTTTACTAGGAGGCATCACCTTGAAATCATTTTGGGAAATAGACGAGGAAGGTTACTATACGTTAAAAAAGATCAACGCAGAAGAAATAGCTAAGGCTGAAAAGAAACTTGGTATCACTTTGCCAGATACATATAAAAAGCTCATATTAGAACAGAATGGTGGTTATACCATTCATAATGCTTTTCCAACCACTCACTCTAATTCATGGGCCGAGGATCATATTCAATTTAATCATCTTTTGGGAATTGCTGAAGATGAAGGAATTATGGATAGTGCCTATTTGATAAAAGAGTGGGAGCTGCCAGAAGGGCTTGTCTTAATTAACGGGGATGGTCACACTTGGGTAACGATGGATTATCGAAAAACGAAAGAGAATCCTGCAATTCATTATTTTGATGTTGAGATGGAAGAAGACTTTAAGTTAGCAGATTCCTTTGATGAATTCATTGAGGGGCTTTATACAGTTGAGTACAGTGTTGACGAGGAAGTAGCAGAGGGTGAATACGAAGAAGAAGAAGAGGAATATATAACTAAAGCAGAACTTGAAGCGATCTTAGAGAAAGAAGCACCTGATCCAGCCGATATTCATCAAATTACTAAATATCCGTTACAAGATTTAGAAGAAGTAGAGTGGTTCTTTAAAAGAATAAAAAGCTATATTGAATCTGTTAAAGATGAAGACGTTCTTTATGAAGTAGCTGCAAGCATTGACACAATCCTTATATTAAGAGTAGATACAATGCCAAGTAACGATATTATAAAAAAGACATTATTTGAAATTGTAGACATTTTTGAAAAAACTGAAATTCCTCAGATAACTGTAACAGCTGGAAATTTCGCTGTTAATATTGATTTTTTAGATTAAGGCAAAATTAGAGCATGTAGAGTGTACTGTATAGGGTGAATTTTCAAAGAGTGAATGAGAACGGATGTTTAATTATCTGTTTTGAATTCATTATAATATAATTTAGATTGACCCCTTCGTGAACCTGGCTGAAACTCAGTCAGGTCTTTTTATATCAATTTCAAAACAATATTTTGTGAATTTCTTTTTAAAAAATGAAGGTGTTCAATCTAAAAGAAATAAGTATCAAGTCCTTTCTGGCTACTCTCTTTTAACCAACTCTTATAATTGCATACCATTCAATTATTATCATATTTGCGGGATACCGAAAATTTCTATTATGAGCAGATTCACTTTACATATGTTGTAAAATGCGTGTTAGAATTATACTAGGGATTTGTTTAGAAGGGGGTAAAGGAATGTCAGGATTAATTGCCTCTCAGGAGGTAGGAAACATGTTAAACACTTGGAATCTTGCGATACAAAAAGGGGATTTGTCGGCAGCTATAGAAATGCAAGATGACATAGACAGGGCAATTGATTTAATGGAAGAAAATCAAGATATTCTTTTGTACTATCAACTGTTGAGCTTTAGGCTTAAGCTGAAACTTCAGAATATTAGCAGAAATTTAGATAAGCCATTCTTTCAGCGGAATGCTCCAGACGAAAAAGAAGAAAAAACAAATAAACTCATGTCATATTACTTCTACTTTTATAATGGGATCTATCATGACTACTTACAAGATTATGATAAGGCATTAAGTTACTTCAGAATAGCTGAAAAAAAGTTGGCTTATGTTGATGATGAAATAGAAAAAGCTGAATTTCATTATAAAATCGCAGTTCTATTTTATGATTTGAAAATGACCTTTTTATCAAAATATCATGCACAAATTGCGTGTGATACATTTAATGCGCATGAAACATATATCAAAAGACAGATTAACTGTAGGATGCTACATGCGTTAAACTTAATTGATCAATTTGAATATGATAAAGCAAGAGCTCTTTTTAGTGAAGCTGAGAATATGATCGAAAGTATTAATGACAATCATTTAATCATTCATCTATATTACAATATGGGTTTTCTAGAAAGCAAAAAAGAAAATTTAGAAGAAGCATCAGCACTATTTAGGCGCACGTTGAGTTATAAAGAGATCGAAAATCAAGATTTATTGAAGATGAGATGTTTATATGAACTTTCTAGAATAGAAATCTCCAGTAAAAGTAATGACGCGATTGAATGGATAGATCTAGGCATTTCTTTATCAGAACAAGTCAACCATAACGTTTTTCAAATAAAATTTAAATTGTTAAAAGAACGATTGTATGAAAAAAATCAATCTCAATTGAACAATATAAACAATCTGTGTTTAGAGCTTGAAGAGAAAAGAATATGGGTTGATTTAGAGGAAATTCTGGTTGATGTGGCGAAATATTTAGAGGGGAGAGGCTTGCTGAAACAATCATTAAATTACTATAAAAGAGCCTTACTCGCAAGCCAGTATGTAGGAAAAGGAGTGAATTAATTGAAGAAGTCGGTTTTTATTACATTGTCACTAGCTGTGGTAGCTCTAGGTACACTTTTCTTTACAAACGGTTTGACTCAACCTCTACATGAAGATGTCCAAACAGTTGCATCAAGAGGTAGCTCTGGAGGTTAATTGGTTAAAAAACGATAAAGTGGATTAAAGCGTCAGGCTTCTTATGGTATTCTGGTAAAAGAATATGCCATAAAGGAGTCTTTTTTATATTTAGATGCTCCATTTGCTTTGATGGCAGCGTATAGAGATACTAAAAAAACAAATGAATTTATGAAGCTTTTTGAAGAGGAAACTTTTAATGTCAGTTAGAGGAACTCTAGGTATTACCCAAATTCACTGTATATATTTATGCGAGAGCTGTATAAAGCATGGATTCTGAAAAGATGAAAAAATGTATGAAGAATTTCAAGATGTTTTTATGAAGAAAGAGAAGAAAACAATTTGAGGTAAAAACAAATATAGTACATACTTTCAATTTCTTTCAATTTTGTTACTTAAATCCTAAATATGGAACTGACTGTAGAATGTTGAAACTGATTGTTTTATAATTTCACGGTAACATAACTTTCTCTGGATTGTAATTAAAAGTATAAAACGTAAGTGAAAGTATATCGGAGGATTTGGATGATAAAAAAAGAAGTTTTTCAAATAATTTTGTTTACAGTCCTTTTAGCAATTTTTCTTTATCAAGGTGTACAAAGAGATTTTCCTTTTGAATATCTGATTACCTTAGTTGTGTGCTATGTTGCTGTAATAGTTTATAGAATTATAAAAGTAATGAAATATAAAAAGGAGCAAAGTACAGTTAAGTAGTTTGAGCTATTTTTGTTTGCGGTATCCGCAATCACTATTGGGATCAGACGTTTGAGGTCATGGCTCTTTGGCATGTTGACATTTAACTTCGGAGGTGCTTTTATATGTCTATTCAAGTAGACGATGATGATGTTTTAGAGATGTGTAATATATATGCTCAAGAAACTCATCACAGAGAAGCATTGATTTTAGGAAACAGGAAGGGTCTATTGGAATTAAAAAATGCGATAGATCAGGCTTTAAAAACCGGTAGTGCTGTTGCAAATTTATACCCATCTGATTTTGAAGGGTATGAAACTTGTATTGCTCTAGTGGATGATGAAAAGCAGTTTGAGAAATTAATTACTCCTTATGTAGAGGCATATACACAAGATGATGATGCGATTGATCCAATTGATATTATTAAAGAGTACGATTCCAAAAAAGAAAAACCCTTATAATAGAGTTTTTCTTTTATTATTTAGTGGAGTATAGTTTCACCTTTTTTAGCTTTGTGTTTACTTGGTATTGATGCTCTAAGAACATGGGGTATATGGATTGGTAGTCTTGTATAATATAGTTCAAATAGAGTTTAATATTTAATAATTGTTCTTCCTAAATGTTGGCCATTTTTAATGGCTTCAATTGTTTCAGGTAACGTATCGAGAGTAATCTCATTGACTAGAGTCGTTTGGGCGATATTCCATTCGTTTGCTATCTCGTTCCAAATGACTTTGCGTTTATTGATTGGTACATTTACAGAATCGATCCCTAGAAGGTTGATCCCTCTTAAAATAAAAGGTAACACAGTTGTTGTTAATTTAATTCCACCTGCATTCCCGCACATGCTCATGCTTCCACCATAAGAAATTTGAGGTATTATGACAGAAGCCACATCTCCTCCTACGGTATCTAAGACGAAGTCAAATTTTTGCTTGTTTAATGGTTTTTTGAGCTCTCCTAACTCGTTTGCAAAAATGACATCAGTTGCTCCTAAAGATTTTGCAATGTCGACTTGATGATCTTTACGCACTAAAGCATGAATATTTTTGTACCCAATTTTAGATAATAATTGTATCGCGATGCTACCAACTCCACCAGTTGAACCTGTAACGAGTATATGAGGTTGATTTTTTGTATTCATCCCATTTTCCTGTAAAGCCATGATCGAAAGAGCGGCTGTAAAGCCTGCTGTTCCAAAAATCATTGCTTCTTTTAAAGTCAAGTTATTTGGCAAAGGAACAATCCAATCCGCAGGTACTCTAGCATATTCAGAAAAACCTCCAGTGTGGCTCATGCCCATAGCGAAACCTGTGACAATAACATGTTGACCCTCTACGAAACGATGATCTGTTGTATGAACGATAGTCCCACTTAGATCAATTCCAGGAATCATTGGATAGTTACGAATAACACCTCCATTTTTTTGAACAGCCAGCATATCTTTATAATTGATTGAAGAATATGCTACTTTAATTAATACTTCTCCTTCAGATAGATCATTCACACTTACATTTTGAAGATCATAACAAATTTGATCATTTTTTTCTGTCACTAGAATCGCTTTAAATGAATCCACTATTTATCTTCCTCTCTAAAAATATGTTATGACAAAACATTTCTGGTGCAAAAGTATTTCAATTAAAAAACTACCATGATATTATAGGTAAAGTCAATGTGGGGGAGATAAAATGGAATTATCAGAGTGCATAAATTTTTTACTAAGTGTTAGTCAAAATAAAGTGTTTAAGTACTTTAGTAAGCTTTTAGAGGAATGTGATTTGACACCCGCTCAATATGGTGTGTTGAACTGTTTGTGGAGAGAGGGCCAGCTATCTCCCAAACAAATTGGAGAACTTGTGTATTTAGAAGCCTCAACAGTTTCTGGAATTTTAGATAAAATGCAAAAAGCTGACTTAATTGAACGCACAATAGATCCAAAAAATCGAAGAAATATTTTAGTAGAGGCGACTCAAAAATCTTTAGCCATTAGAGAAAAAGTTGAAGCAGCAACAATTGAGCTGAACAATACAGCGCTCCAAAACTTGTCAAATGATGATAAGGTTGTGCTAAAGAAAGCATTGTATACAATTATCAATAACTTTCAATGATGTATTTTTATAAACAAGTTACTTATGTATCAAGAGGTAGCTCTGATAGATAATTGGTTAAAAAACGATAAAGTGGATTAAAGTGTCAGACTCCTTATGGTATTCTAGTAAAAGAATATGCCATAAAAGGAGTCCTTTTTATATGAAAATATTAGATGCTCCATCTTTACTATCAGCTGTAGAACAGAGATCAAAGGCTTATCATGAGCTTCAAGAAGAAATGAAACTTGTGAAAAAAGCATTAAAAAGTGTGTCGGGCTTAGGTGATGAATTTACTGGAAAAGGTGCAGACAATATCAAATCTTTTTATGAGGATCTTGCGCTGTACACAGACACATATCTTGATTTTATCGATATGCAGAAAGCTTTTTTAGATGGGGTGAAAGGAAAGCTTGATGATGAATCATTAGGCGGGAGTACTTTTATTGATGAGCACTTTTTAGACACTCAATTGAAACAAGGGATTCAGAACAATAAAGATATGGTCAAAGAACAAAAAGAGGCACTTTCCACTATTTTTGACGATATCAGTGATTTAATTGAATTACATACTTTTTCAAGTAAAGAGGTCAATGAACATTTAGACGATGCGAACAAAAAAAGAAAAGAGACCATTGAAGTTTTACATCAAATAGACAATGATTTGAAAACGGAATACGCAAATTCAGAAGCGGTTGAGAATCACCTCAACACTTTTTATGCAAAGATGATGGCTGCTACTGGAAAAGGAAAAAATGCGCAGCCAATGTATTATGATGCAAAAGCATTCCATGAGACAGACGTGTACAAGAACCATGATCAGATTGATGCTCAAGTGAAAGCCTATTTAAAGGTGAAAAAAGAAGAAAAAGAAAAACGAAGAATCAAAGAATTGAAAGAAAAGCTCAATGATCCTTCGTGTCTATCAGAAGCGAAGTACTTTGAGATTGTAGATGAGATCGGTTATGAGAATCTCACATATGATCAAAAAATGTATTACAGCCAGCTTCTCCAAATCAAAGCACAGGAAGAAGCATCGGAGGTGTTCATTGATAGTGTAAAAGGTGCTGCAGTGGGTCTATATGATGTGGCAAAAGATACAGTAGTTGGTATCTACGATCTTGTGACAGATCCTGGAGGTGCCGTTGAATCGGTCGTAACGGCTGTTTCTCATCCAATTGAAACGTCGAAAGCGATTGGAAAGTCGATTTCAGACTCATTCCAAAAAGAGGTCATAGATGGTGATGCGTATTCTCGGTCACACTGGTTCGCCTATGCGACTGGTTCTCTTGCAGAAATTGTCTTTGGTTCTAAAGGGGCAGGAGCCATCACAAAAACAGGGACAACAGCGGCCAAAACAACAGTGAAGAAAGGCCTTGAACAAGGAGCAAAATCATTAGATAGAGTCTCTATTCCGAATCTATTGCCATACTCACCAAAGTTTCAAATGGCTGGTGGAGGGAAACTCCCTTATAACGTGTTTGACGGAGAAAATCTCAAAAATAAACTCCTCTCCATGGCAAAGCGTCTAGACAACAACTCAGGATACGGAATCTCTAAGACAGGCAGACGCTTACCGGCACCAAAATCACCACCGACTGTTGTCAGTTACGGAGAGCACTATGTGCGATGGAAACGCAAAAAGGTATTAAAACCGAATGTCGTTTATTCAACAAAGCAAGGTTACACCTACACAACAGATCACTATGGCCGCATTGTCAAAGTCGAAGCAAGTGATTTAAAATACGGAGAAGTCAAAAGAAATCAATATGCTCAATCCAATTCAGGTAAGCCGGATCGATTGCTGGATGATGATGGAGGGCATTTAATTGCATCTATTTTTAAAGGGTCTGGGGATATTGATAACCTACTTCCGATGAATTCACAGATTAATCGAAGCGGCGGGAAATGGTACACCATGGAACAACGGTGGTTGAAAGCTTTGAATTCAAACCCACCTAAACAAGTAGCAGTGAACATTGAACCTATCTATAAGGGAGATTCATTACGACCTGTTAGTTTCTCTGTGGAGTATAAAATTGGAGAACGTTATTCTCAAGTATTTATTAAGAATCAACCTGGAGGTTAAAACCCAATGGAAGAATTAGAAAAAAATTATAAACAAATAGCAGAATCAATTAATGAATTAATACCATGTGATTGGGATAAAGTTTGGATGTATGCAGAAATACTTGATGATTCGGCTGAGATAGTGTTTTATTTTAAAGAACAAAATGGAAATGAATATGTTAATGGACATCAAATTCCTCATAAATATAGTGTAAATAAGTCAACATACATCCACTTATTATACGAACTTAGTGAAATTTTTGAAGCATTGAAAAAGGCATATATACAAAATGATTTAGGTGCTTGGACAACAGCTACCCTCCAATTAGATCATAAAGGGGAATTCTCTATTGAGTATGGATACGATGATGTTTATTCATTAGGCATAGACAATGTACAAAGAATAGCCGTTTGGGAATACGAAACGTTCGGATTTCTACCTGAAGATGAGGAAGATAAAGAAGCTGTGCTAAATTATTTGAAAAATAACAAATAGCAATTAGCAAATGACCCTCCAATAAATGAAGGAGGGTTTTTGTAATATTTGTTTTCATCAGAATTTCTCATTTCATCTATTTAAACCGATAAACCGTCACTTCACAATCGCCAAGAACCTCTTCCATCATCTCTCGAACAATCGTCCAATCGCCGCCTGCCAAGCCGCAGCCGATCCCATAAGGAATGGCGATAGAATGAAGGGGGTTCTTTTCATTTGGATTTGTCACTGTCTGTTTTAGATGTTCAAAGCAGCTGCGTAATGCGTCGTCATCTGTTTGTTTTGTTTTTCTTCCGTATCCAACTTGGGCGAATAAGTTGGCAATGGTTTTTCCGTCGCTCGTTGTGATGAGCTGAACGGAGCTTAATAAATCATCTCCTTGTTCTGCACATAACCGTTTATAATCTTTATACACATTGGGATATTTGCTTTTGATCTGCTTTGCTAATCCTGCTCCCATGACACCCTTACAATTCACTTGGTGACAGATGATGTCTTCTTCTGCGTCTAAGATATTGCCTTCTACCGTTTTGATCATTTCAAGTCATCCCTTTTCAATAAAATGCAAACTTATGTTCTATTATAGCAGTTTTGATGACATTATGTTTAAAAAAATGGATACGTTCATACAATCAAATTGGCAAAAATAGTCCATGACATCTAAAATAGTGAAAGATAAAGAAAAAGTAGTAAGGAGAGTCTTATGGATAAAATAGAAACAAATCGGTTAATTCTTAGACCATTTCGTGATGAAGATGCACCCGGAATGCTTGCATACTTGTCTCAACCAAGAGTGAATTGTTTTCTGGATGATCAAATCTCTACATTAGAAGAAGCGGTAGCTAAGGTGCAAAAAAGAAAAGCAGATCACTCTTATATGGCGGTTTGTTTAAAAGAAAGTCAGTTGATTATCGGTGAACTGTTTTATCTAAAAGATGAGCCGGATACGTATTCGATTGGCTGGAATTTTCATGCGTCATATGAAGGAAAGGGATATGCCCGTGAAAGTGCTGAAGCGCTCTTGTCATATCTATTTGTCAATAAAGGAGCAAGGCGCTTATATGCATATGTAGAGGATGACAATGATCGATCTCAAACATTATGTGAGCGTTTAGGCATGAGGAAGGAAGGCCTCTTTCTTGAGTTTGTTTCATTTACTACAAATGAAGATGGCACACCTAAATATGAAAATACCTATCAATATGCTTTGCTGAAAAAAGAATGGGAGCAGTATCATTCTAAATAGTGCTTTGTTTCTTGGTATCCGGATGACAATGAAGTGACAAAAATGTGAGATGATCCCTTTGTTTTGTTCGCTCGATCGATGTCACGGTCTTCTTTTTTCATTTATCCTTTTCCTAAACGAAGCAAAAGGAATGAAATGAGATGCAGGAGTTTAATGAACGGGTTTTTCGGTCGATTAATCAGCTTAGTATGAATCACGATGTCTTAAATCCAGTTCTTATTGGATTGGCTGAATATTCAGTGATGTTCATTGCAATCATGTTTTTGATCATGTGGTTTCAAAACCGAAGCAGAAAAAACCGAAGCAGAAAAAACAGATGCATGATGATATCTGCTGGGTTGACCTTTATCTTGGCAGAGATGCTAGGGAAAGTCGCTGGGCTCTTTTATTCCAATCAGCAGCCCTTTGCAGAATTGAATCATGTTAATCTTTTAATCGAAAAGGAAGTGAACAACTCTTTTCCGAGTGATCACACCATTTTTATTTTTTCCATTTGTATAGTCTTTTGGCTTTTCCACAAGCGTCGTATTTACTGGCTTTTCATTGCCTGCGCTGTAGGATTTTCAAGGATTTGGGTAGGTGTTCATTATCCATTTGATGTGTTGGCAGGTGCTGTGATCGCTTGTTTAACGGCAGTAACGGTTGTTTATTTGCTGCTATTCCAAAAGGGCGTTAATGTACTTCTGTCGTGCTTTGAATGGGTGGAGCAGAAATGGGCAGGAGAGAGAACCAAATAAAATGTAAGTCCACGAAAAAACACCCCAATCTGTTATGAAATCAGATCGGGGTGTTTATTATTTTCGCCAAAATGTGGAACAATCTGCTTTGTCTTCAATGTTAAATTCAATGATTTTTTTAAGTAGAGGATAGTCAATCGGTAAGCTTTCCTTCATCCGAAACATCTTTTTTCCATGGTCATAACCAGCTTGTACAATATCTGTTGAAAAGTGATCAATCCCTTTTCCTTCTGGTGCGACAGAAATGTGATGTTTTGCGACGCTAAATCCGATAATAAATGTGCCATGATCTGTGAACATGGGCTGATTCCAAGCAATTCTTGGCTCTAATTGAGGGAATGTGTCTGAAATCCATTGTAAGATGTCTTGCGTGCGCTGTTTCAGCTCTGGATGACCGATATTGCTTACATATTCTTCAAAAACCTGCATTGTTTTCATCCTCCATATTCATCAAGCCTCAGACGGGATTCGAACCCGCACTCCTTTCGTAAGCATAGGCTAGGGGGCAACACGCTTCCCTACGGAATTTCACCGACAGGAGTTTCACCTGTCTCAGCTCATTTGCTTTTCGGTGCTTCTGAAACCCTTGCCTTGCGACCCGCTAGCTACAATTGTTTTACGGTGCTCTTCCCTTCTAGAGCTACTGAGGCACGGAAGTTCTTGTTCATATTATATAGAGAAACTTGAAAAATGAAAAGCTGTGCTCATCATCTAATCCAATCGCACAAAATAGTCAAAGGCACATATGATAAAAGACCATATAGTTATGTATACAGCATGGAATTGGGCTGATTGAAAGTGACAAACCTATTGATGAGTAAACTAAAAGAGATAAACAATCAAACAAAATTAGAAGGCTTTACTCACAAACGTTCGATGAGTTCTCCCTTTTTGCTCACCATGGAAGATGGGGAACCTTTTTACTCATGGGTGTTTTTTGAAAGAAGTGTGTTTAAGACTTGCTATTTTTCTTTGAGCTCTATCAATGAAAAGCAGAATTGTGTGCTGTTGGAACTTCTTGTACCGTGCTGCAATAGATCAACATGCTGTCAAAAAGTTTTGTATCGATCCAGTTCGAAAATTCTTGTCGATCTTTCTTTTTTATGTGGAATGATTGAAGTAGAGCTTCCTGTATATGATGCGCTTATTTTAAAGAATATAGAATCTCACCACATCTTTCTTTGTTTTTCCACAACGCCCAGTTCGGTGGAAGTATGGCGGAATGGAACAAAATTTCTCAATACGGCAACTGTTGTGTTGCATCATCAAGATCATCAGGATGTACCAGTCGCAATTAGGATTCAAACTGGTACATTTTGTTATGATCTTCTTGTCCAAAAGGGAGAAAGTCGTGCGATTACTGTGAAAGATGTGAAATTTATCTTGAAATCTCCATCAACTGAAAGTGTGCAAGCACGATTAGACATGCAAATCAACATGGTGCAAAGAAGAAAAATAAAGCTTTGAAGCTGTGATAATCGCACAATCTTCAAAGGTCAATGGATCATAGTCTATCAAGACTAGGTTGAAGGAGGGTTAAAATGGCTATTTTAGGCGGATGTAGTAATGAACAAGCGGGCTTTGTAAATGATGCAGTATGCTTCACACTTGATTTAGCAGCAGCAGCTGATGCAGTTGTCGTCTGGACAGATGGAACACCTTATGTCATAAACGGAACCATCATGGTGGAAAACAATGGGATTGTGGCTGTAGCACCTACCGTGGCTTTAGAGGTAAACGGTACAGCTGTTCCTGATTTCACGGTACCGCCAGGAGAGAGTCGATCCATTACGCTCAGTGATCTGAACTCGATTGGGATTTTAGCTACTGGTGGAACCTCGACTGGAAGTATTGTCGTTTCGTTTTCTCTCAATTATCAGTATTAGTGTGTATGTCTTGAAGATTCCACAGTTTGAAAGTAGTGTGAGACATGTGCGCCCAACTTAATATGTGTGGAGGAATAACTGGTCCAACGGGAGCCACGGGCTCAACAGGAATAACCGGCTCAACGGGAGTAACCGGTCCAACCGGCCCGACTGGAGCCACGGGTTCAACGGGAGTAACTGGCCCGACTGGAGCCACGGGTTCAACGGGAATAACTGGTCCAACAGGAGCCACGGGTTCAACAGGAATAACTGGTCCAACAGGAATAACCGGCTCAACGGGAGTAACTGGCCCGACTGGAGCCACGGGTTCAACGGGAATAACTGGTCCAACAGGAATAACCGGCTCAACGGGAGTAACTGGCCCAACCGGAGCCACGGGTTCAACGGGAGTAACTGGCCCAACGGGAGTCACGGGTTCAACAGGAGTAACTGGCCCAACTGGTGCAACGGGCTCAACAGGAGTAACTGGTCCAACGGGAGCCACGGGTCCAACAGGAATAACCGGCTCAACCGGAGCCACGGGTTCAACGGGAGTAACTGGTCCAACGGGAGCCACGGGTTCAACGGGAGTAACTGGTCCAACGGGAGCCACGGGTTCAACGGGAGTAACTGGTCCAACGGGAGTCACGGGTCCAACGGGAGTAACCGGCTCAACGGGAGTAACTGGCCCAACGGGAGCCACGGGTTCAACAGGAATAACCGGCCCGACTGGAGCCACGGGTTCAACCGGTGCAACGGGCACAACTGGTGCCACAGGTCCAACGGGAGTAACTGGTTCAACCGGAGCCACAGGTGCCACAGGTCCAACCGGTACTAGTTTAACAACTAATTCGATGTACGCATCCAATACGTCGGGAAGTACGGTGCTGGTTGTTTTGGGCGGAACGGCAGTGACGCTGCCTAATAACCAAAGTTTAGATGGATTTACCGTAAGTGGTGGTAATACGGTGTTTACTGTACCTGTTTCAGGGCGATATTTTATCACGTATCAAGTAAATACAAGCGCTGCACTTCTGGCAGGAACAAGGGTGATTAACAACGGAACACCCATAGCAGGGTCTATTTTAACACCTGCTTTATCTACATCTACCTACAATGTATCTCTCATTACAACACTTGCAGCAGGGAATCAAATTTCTCTTCAAATATTCGGTTTAGTCGCAACCGTAGTATTACTTGGCGGGGGATCTGTTGGAGCGGCATTAACCATTATCAGATTGGAATAAATCCAAAAAGCCCAATAAGGGCTTTTTTTTCAATTCAACCGTGTCCTTTAATAGAAAAAAGACGGAATTTTTAGTGTATGCATCATTGACTAGGAGAAAGAAACGCAATAACAAAGGAATCGGTTATTGAAGATTCAAGTGATTCATATTAAAATGATGTCAAATGGACGAATTAGCAATTGCTAATAGAAGTTCCATATTTAGTGAAATCATGTGGTGTAGCTGAAGGTGATTGGGGGTGTAGAATGAGCAAAGTTCCTGTGGCGGAATTGGCATCACTATTAAATGACTGGAACATGGAAATCAAAAAAGATCATGCAGATGAGGCAGAACGGCTATTTGCTAAAGCGAAACAAGCAGTAGAGGAAATTGATGATGCTGACATCCTCATGTATTATTCTCTTCTTGAGAAAAGGCATCATATTCTGATGTACAATTTAAGAGGGCAAAAAGGCAATGTTTCAACGAAAAGTATAGAAGGCCATTATGGGAAAAAAGATGATGATTTGTCTAATCGCCTTGCTTACTATTTTGATTTTTATGAGGGTGTGTATGAACAGCATCAGGGGAATTATGAGGTTGCATTACAGATGTATCAAAGTGCGGAAAAGCTCTTAGATAAAATTCCAAGTGAAATTGAACGCGCTGATTTCGATTTTAAGGTCGCGTGGCTTTACTATCGCCTGAGTCATATCATGCTTTCATTAAGTTATATTCGCAGGGCTCTACACGTCTATAAACGTCACAAGCACTATGAAAGAAGAACTGCACTTTCATATTCTCTTATTGCAGCCAACCTTACAGAGATTGGCAGGTACGAAGAAGCGCTTGAGAATTATTGTTTAGCGGAAGAGGTGTTGACGAGCGAACAGGATGATTTTATGCTGGCTCAGCACCACCATAATGTGGCCATTTTATATTCATTTTGGAATAAACCGAAAGAATCCATACGACATCTTGAAAAAGCATTGTCTCATCAAGAGTATTATGATTCAGATTTCTTTTTCCATTCTACGTATCTGATCAGCCGAGAACTCTGTGTGATTGGTGAAAAGCAGCGTGCAAGCCAGTATATAGAGGCTGCATATGCCCGAATGAAAGAAGCTTCTCATGAAGTGTTTCAGCTCAAAATAGGCATCGTACATGATCTTTACTTAACCAATGTGCCACAAAGATTTCAGCAAATTGATGAGAAATTAAGAAAGTTAGAAGAAAAGAATGAATATCATGAAGTGAAAGAGCTTTCTCACTTTGCTGCAAAGTATTGTGAAAAGCAAGCACTTTATGAGCAGTCTGTTTTTTACTTGAATAAAAGTTTAGAAGCGGATTTACATATGAAAAGAATGGGGTTGATATAAGATGAAAACAGGATTAAAAGTATTATTCGTTGTGGGTTTAGCGGTCGCTGCGGCTGTTTTAACTGAAAATGTAGCGGGTTCTTTCGAAGTAGCAGAAAAAATCATTGGTGGTTAATCACCCAATCATTTCTCGCCCTTGTTGATGATGATCAGCAAGGGTTTTTTATATGTGTGAAAATAGGCTCTTCTTATTAAACGCTGCAAGAACGTTTAATAAGAAGAATTCGCAACAAAGGGGGTGTGCAAATTTGTTACCTGCTCCATTATTCTAAATAAATATAGGGCAGAGCAACAAGTTAAAAAGGTCACCTTTCTTTGCTTAATTTAATTTTTTGCAGGACTTTTCATTCAAATTTTAACAAATTGGTCTATTGTACATAGAAATTGTTACAAAAGAGGGAACACCGCTCCATTTGTCACGCATATGATGAGATGAAGTGTAAGTTGAAGGCAGGTGATTGTATGGATCCACGGGTGTATGGAGGCTTTCATGGCGGCGGTTTTAGCGGCGGAGCAGTGGGACCTCATATTGGCTTTGGCGGGTATTATGTGAGCCCTGGCGTGTTCTCGGGCTTAGGAGGTTACCCTGGATATGGAGGGTTCGGGACGTTTTCTGGATATTCTCCATATGGCTCCACATTCATTATGGGGCGTCCTCCTGGCTTTTATGTAAGAAGTTATTAATGTTTTATCACAGTGGTTGAAATAGCCATCTAAGATTGGCTATTTCAATTGGTGAAAGTGCTTAAATGTAGCTGTGATCACGATAACCCCTAGGATGCAAATAGGCAGCCAAATGATGATAAACGGATCGTAAGCATCTGTATACGCAGCTAAAGCAGCTCCTAGGCAGTAAAAGACAATAGAACCGATTCGCAGCAAGCTCACATGTTGAATAGGGGCTTTTCTTTTTTCCCGATTTGATAAGCGCTGCGCCAAATCTTCAAATAAGTTAGCAAGTGTACTCGTTAAAACTGTTGTAGAAATGCCAGCGACATTTAATTTGCGTGCGGCCGCCGTTTGCATGCCCATCGCCATACTTAAAAGGATAATCAGCATAAAATAAGCACCTTGCGTATAAGGGAAAATGGTCATAAGAGCAAATAGAAGCAAGATGATGACTTCTATGATAAAGATGCGTGTAACGGCCTTTGGCCAAAATGTTTTTTCTTGTTTTCCACCTATGACAACAGCTAATAAAACACCTAGAACAAATCCGCTAAGTGCCGTGATGGAATGAAGAGCGGTTAACTGCAATGAACTGCCTGCTGCAATGCCAAGCAGTACAATATTTCCCGTCATATTTGCTGTAAACACATGCCCAAGGCTTAAATAGCCAATAACATCCACTATTCCTGCGGTAAGACATAAGAACATCAGTGCAATGTTTCGTATTGAGTGTGCGGTCAAAATAGTCATCCCTTTCTTCCTCTCTAATGAATAAGTGTAACGCTTAATGACCGCGTGTGTCCATTTTATGAGCTGGTAATATGTCCTGCAGCTGATATAAAACTTGTCGAAAAGAATCATCATTCACATGGTGCCTCATTTGACGGAATGGATCGCCTTTTTCCTTTAGACGTTTCATAACAGCCGGCATCGTAAATAAAGAAGGATGACATTCTTCGCTATTTAATTCTTCCCATTCAATCGGTGTTGCAACAAGTCCAAGCTCGTTTCCTCTCGGGGAATACGGGGCGATGATTGTTTTTCCAGCATCATGTTGAAGGTAGTCTAAATATAAACGGTTGCCGCGGTTTTTCTTTAGACGCTCTAGCGTAAACAGCTCGGGTGCTTGTTCGCATAAAAATTGGCAGATGAACGCAGTGAATTGTCTAGTTTGTTCATATGTGAAGGCATTTTTCTTCAATGGGATATAAACTTGCAGCCCTTTCCCACCACTTGTTTTAATAAATGCGGTGAGAAAGAGTCCATCTAAAATGGCCTTGATTCGTTTGGCTGCTTCTATTGCTAGGTGAAACTCTTTAACAGAAGGCGGATCTAAATCAAATACAATTTCTACAGGCCGATCTGTATCTCTCGTTTCAAAAGGAATATGAAATTCCATCGCCAGCTGGTTACCAAGCCAAAGCAACGTGTCAGGATCATTACAGATTGTGTAAGAAATATCGTGCGCTTGATCTGTCTCAACAAAATCAGGCGCATAATCGGGCGTTGCCTTTTGATAAAAAGATTCTCCACCAGTGCCATGAGGAAAGCGTATTAACGTAAGACGTCTTTCACGTAAAAAGGGTAATAAATAGGGAGCGGCTTGCCTCAAATAAAGTAAGTAATCTGCCTTTGTGATATGAAGGGCAGGTACAACCGGTTTCTCTGGGTGGGTGACGTCAATCATAGCTGGGAGCGGATAAAGCTGTTTGAGCATGTGTTGAAAGGTACACGTTGCTGGATCTGCATCGAATAAAAACGAAAAGAACCGGGGCTCACGTAAGGCTGATCCATCAAAAGAAATACAGGCGATCTTTGCGACAATGGATGGTGGGATTTCATAATGTGATGCTCCAGTCATTTGACCTTTGGTTAGAAATAAGGTGCGCAGGGTTTGTTCTTCTTCTTTAGAAAAACCATGCTTAAATTGGACAACCTCTAAGAGATTCGTTTCTTGATAAAGACATCCTTGAAAATAGCCATTGTCTTTATCAAAACGAGTCACGATGACAGATACAAACCGCCAATTTTTGATTTTGAGCCATTCTTTCGAGCGGGTATGCTCCTGCCATTTACTCATTTTCTTTTTAGCAACTAATCCTTCCGCTAAATAGGTCAGCATGATTTTTTTCATGTCATCAGGGCTGCTATCGGTTTGGATGATTTGAAGAAGAGAAGGGTGATTCAGCTGAACGGAGGGAGGAAGATTTGCAGCTTGGAACACCTCATGCAGCTCAGCTTTTCTTTCAATCAGCGGTAAATCAACGAGGGATTTCCCTTTGCACCTCAATAGATCAAATGCAATCAAATGACATGGAAACCGCTTAGCCTGGCGTTGAATGGTTTCTGTGTTTTTCAGGCGGCCTCTTTGCTGAACTTTAGTAAAGTCGCTTTCTTGTTCACTCAGTAAAAAGACCAATTCTCCATCTAGGGTCAGCGGTAAAAAAGGTGCAAGCTGCTTTGTTAGTTGCTGGCACTGCTCAATGACTTCAGGAAATTGTTTGTTTAATCGTTTTCCCGCTCTGCTCTCTAAATGGATGGTGTCTTTTTCCCAAATAAGAATGGCCCTGAAGCCGTCATATTTTAATTCATACAGCCAGTCTGCTCCAGCAGGAATATCATGTGCAGACGTTAAACGCATCGGATTCATTGTGTTTTTCACTTCCTTACATCATGTGTTCTTATGGTGGGATGAAATTTTCATAAACATACATAACTCTGATGAAAACATTACATAGTAAGGAGAAAAGAACGGAGGCGTTACGATGCATACAGTATGGAAGGGCGGCATTAGCTTTGGACTGGTGAATATTCCAGTCAAGCTGTTTACCGCTACAGAAAACAAAGATATTAAATTAAGACAGCTTCATAAAGAATGCCATACGCCGATTAACTACAAAAAGGTTTGTGCTAACTGCGGCGAGGAGGTAGCGCCAGAGCAAATTGTAAAAGCGTACGAGTATGCCAAAAATAAATTCATTGAATTGGATGAGGAAGAACTCGAAAGGCTGAGAAAAGAAAATGAAGAAAAAGCCGTCGAAATTATTGATTTTGTGAAGATAGAAGAAATCGACCCCATCTATTATGAAAGAAGTTATTTTCTATCTCCAGATACCGGCGGAGCAAAGGCTTATTCATTATTAAGAAAAGCGTTGCAAGAATCAGGGAAAATCGGTGTAGCCAAGATCATGATTCGCTCAAAGGAGCAATTAGCGATTGTTAGGTGCTACGAACATATTTTACTAATGGAAACCATTCATTTCCCTGACGAAATTAGACAAGTATCAGACGTCCCGAATATCCCGCAAGAGGAAAACATCGTGAAGAAAGAGTTAGATACAGCACTCCTTTTAATTGAGCAGCTGACCACCACATTCGATCCAGCCGCTTATCGCGATGAATACAGAGAGCAGCTGATGAATGTCATTGGAGACAAAATCTCTGGAGAACATACCGTTCAACCAGCAACGACAGGTAAAAAAGAGGCTTCATCCAATGTCACTGATTTGATGGCCGCTTTGCAGGCTTCTATCGATCGATCAAAACCAGAAAAAACGAAAAAAGCAGCACCTAAGAAAAGAAAAGCACCCGCTAAAAAAGAAAAGAATGCATAAAGAAAAGACCGCTCGCCAAAGGGCGGTCTTATTTTGGCTTCACCACATCCTGAATCGTCCCATCTGTTCGGTGGATGACAACTGATGTTCCTTTTTTAGATGAAATCTCTTTCGCGCGGTCGATGGCTTCCTGTTTCGTTTCTTTTACCTCACTTGCACGCTTCGCTTTTTCAGTTTGAACCGCCCAGCCTTCATCATGTTTCACGACATGCTGCGCATGATCCATGAGCTCAGGTCGTGCAGAGCTGCTTTTCTTAGAAGGAGTCACAGAACCATGAGAGTGAAAGTCCTCCATTTCTTTTTCTGTCGCATTCTTTTTCCACTCTTTTGCTTGATTGATCGCAATTGGAATCGCTCTACCTTCTTCATAGCCTTCCTGCACCATTTTGTTGGCAATCTCAAGTGCTTTTTTTCGAATGACTTTGTCTAGTGATTGGAATGAAGCTGGATAATCTTCCATTGTCCAAGGCATATTGAACACTCCTTTCTTTTATTTGAACACCTTCCCCCATATGCAATGGATCAAACATTTAACCATCTCAATCCAATGGCTTGGTTGAAATACATCGTTTTGCTGAGGAAGAATGATTTCAATTCCTGCACAATAGAAGATAGTAAAGGAGTGAATGAAATGATGATGAAAGGCTTGTATGAAGCACATTTACCTGTGAGTGATTTGAAGGCATCCATTTCTTTTTTTGAAAAATTGGAATTAACCCTTGCTCATGAAAATGAACGAGTGGCCTTTTTATGGATTGAGAAAGGAAAGAGCTGGCTTGGCCTTTGGAAGGTTGATATGTCCACTGTTCCATATCATCCAGCGACGCGACATGTCGCCTTCCAAATAGAAACATCCAGCATTGAGCAAATCAAAGAATGGCTGATAGAAAAAGGGATCAGCATTCATCCGATGTTTGGTTTTTCGGAAGAGCAGCAGCCTTTAGTTCTTGATAATCCGCCACAATTTCATGCCGCGATTTACTTTCTTGACCCAGATGGCAATTTGCTTGAATGCATAGCACCGCTTGAAATTGATGCAGGAGAACATCATGAGATGATGACATTTGAAGATTGGGAAAGAAAGAAACATCCGTTTATTGATTGACAAATGCATTCATTGTAACTATATTGATTACAACGGTGGTGAAGGAATGTGAAACAAATTAGCAGCAGGTATACCATTGCTGTTCATATCTTGTCATTTATTGCGGGTGTTTCAAAAGAGTGCACAGGGGATTTTATTGCAGAAAGTGTCAATTCAAATCCAGTCATTATCAGAAAAATGATGGCTATGCTCAAAAAGGCGGATCTCATTGAGATTCGCCGAGGAGTTGGCGGTGCTTCCTTAAAAAGGCCGGCAGAGGACATCACTCTACTAGATGTGTACCGGGCTGTGGATGTAAGCGCAGATGAAGAGTTATTTAGCTTTCATCAACCAGTCATTGCATGTCCAATTGGTCAAGCCATGGATACGAGACTGCGGCAAGAACTTAAAGAAGCACAGTCCGCACTTGAGCATCATCTTAAACAAGTGACAATTAAGCAATTATTAATCGAGGCAGAGTAGAAAAAGCTCATACATAGAGCTTTTTTTACCCCTTCGTTGTAACCATTTCGATTATAACGAATGATCTGATGCAAGAAACCAGCTGCTTCATACATGAAACATCACCGTTGAACGAAAAATGAGGAGGTCAAATCAATGACATTATTAGTGACAGGTGCAACAGGACAACTTGGATCGCTCGTCGTCAAACATTTGCTCGCAAAAGTACCAGCTGAACAATTGGCGGTCAGTGTTCGAGATCCGCAAAAAGCAGTCCATCTAAAGGAAGCTGGGGTGGATGTGCGCAAGGGAGACTTCACACAGCCGGATACACTTCAATCAGCGTTTCAAGGGATTGATCGCCTTTTGATCATTTCGTCTGGGGATGGAGATCGCGTGAAGCAGCATATCAATGCCATCCAAGCAGCGAAAGCAGCGAATGTGTCATTTATTGCTTATACAAGTGTTGTCAATGCAAGAGAAAGTCAGCTTAACCTAGCACATGACCATGCAAAAACAGAAGAAGCAATTTTGACCTCTGGCATACCTCATGTTTTTCTAAGAAACAATTGGTATGTGGAAAATGAAAAAGATACGATTCTGGCATCAGTGAACGGAGCGCCGTTTATCAGCCCAATTGGTGAAGGTAAAGTCGGCTGGGCAACAAGAAATGACTATGCAGAAGCAGCAGCAAATGCGTTAACACTGCCGGCACATGATCAGGAAATCTATGAATTGTCAGGACCGCTTCGCACACACACTGAACTTGCACAAATGGTCAGCAAAGTGAGCGGGAAAGAAATCAAAGTAGAGCACATGGATGTAGATACATTTGGAGAATTTTTAGCGTCAAATGGTGTACCGAAAGAAGCTGTTCCATTTGTCAAAGCGATGCAAAGCGGAATTCGCGATGGGGCATTAGCAGTCGAAAGCCATGATTTCGAAAAACTATTAGGCCGCTCTTTAACACCTATTGAAGATAGAATACGAGAAATGATGTCAAACTAAACAATTAACAACGCCCTGTAAAAAGGGCGTTTTTTCTATCCTTGTTGATCCGTTATTTTGAAAATATAGGTGTAATGTCCATTTTGTCGTACATATTCTTGTATGTAGATGTTAGAATTTTATGAGACGATTCCAGCAAATGAATGACGCTTACTTTATTATGAAATACATTATTCAAGATATTCATTTTGTTTTAATCCTATTAAACAGCAGGATGTGATGACATGTTACGCAAAGCCTTCCTCTCTTATCTCACTGCCAGTATAATCACAATCATCGTCATTATGATTGAACTCGGTTTTCGTTCAGCCGTTGTTTCACCATTTGTTTTACTTGATTCGAACAAAGAAAGCAATCCAAAAGTATTCGTCGCTCATTCGCTATATCAGGGTGACGTTTTATTAACCTATCAAGACGGTTCTTTCAATGGCTCTTCAGAAGCATCCTTTCAATTAAGTGGAAAGTACATAAATCTCACACAGATCCCATCTGCGAATGGAATCAGTAAGATTGAAACAGACAAAATAATGAATGATAAGGCATTGGTTTTTCTAAGAAAAGGCTTTGTACCTATCCATGATGATACGATCATGATGGAACAGGTAACGCAAAATCCCTTCTTTTCTACATACAATCTAACGAATCTAACAGAAACAACTAAGATCAACACAAACTTTAAGTATAGCACCACATTTGTTACATTCATGACTTTAATGGGAATTCTTTTGCCCGCTTTGTTATTTTTCCTTTTTAACCTTCATGAATCGATGAAAAACCTATTCACATTATTCATTCCCTTTGTTCTAGCCATTTTTCTTCCCTTGGGATTAAATTATTATTTCTTAATGGGATACGTGCTATTAGTTACAGGATCTTATGTGTTGAGTATGATTCTCTCTATACTATTGCCTATTTTCCTGTCAGTCTTATTGACAGCTTATTCATTTGAGTATGTGACAAAAGATTCTTCTGATGTATTAGGAGAAAATGAAGCCACTTTAGGAAATTCATTCTTCCTGAACGTTAGGGAGCAAGCCGTTTTATTTGGTGCTATCACATTATCCTTGATATATTTCGGCTCTTATTTAGTCATGCCTTTGGCGTTTCAAGCGAAGGTTATGGATCATCTTTTTCTATTTTGTGCTTGGTATTTCGCCCTAGTCATCTTATTTATTATGGGTTACTCATTCATTCAAAAAATGATAAATAAGTATGAAATCTTACGGACGGACGAATTCATAAATATTTGCAAAGATATTGAGCATAAAACGAACCAAAAGGTAAATATATGGGTGAAAAAAGACTCACAACATGATGTGAATGCCTGGATATATTCATTTCAACTTCCATTTAGAAGAAAAGTCAATCTATATGTGACGGAAGGGTTATTAGATAAGTTTGATAGAGAGGAAATTCGTGCGATCTTATTCCACGAAATGGGACATGTAAAATTAAAACATGCGCATTTCACCATTTACCTCACTGTGATTGTCACCTTACTTATGGGAATCAGTATGTACTATGCCAGACAGGTGATGCTTGCCAATGGTTGGTGGCAATATATTTTGTTGTTCCCAGCAGGGTTATTGATCATGATATTTATGACGGAGTGGTTGCCAAAGAAAATGAGTCGCTTATTTGAGATTCAGGCGGATCGCTTTGCTGTTCACCATCTTGAGAATCAAACTCTATATCTCAATACTTTGATAAAATTAAGTCATTTGATTGAAGAAGATGGAGATGACGGAAGAAAATCTGAATGGCGTGAAAGTCATCCTTCTTTTGAAAAACGAATTCATCACATAAAGAAAATCATGAAGTGAAGGCGGTTTGTGTGAAAGACGACACTTCCTTCGGTAGTATGAAGAAATAAAAACATGAATGTTCTCAAACGCCCTGTAAAAAGGGCGTTTTTTCATGTATCACACAAGCATGATGTCCAAATTTTAGACAAATCCGTTCGTTGAAATTTCAGAAATTTGGGATTAAAATGAAATGAAGATCCATTATTCAGTCATCAGATGACCGGACATAAATCAAGGTGCAGCAAAAGAAAGGAAGTTCGCCGATGAGAGTCAGTTTATTTGTCACCTGTTTAATTGACACTATGCAGCCACATGTAGGAAAGGCGACTGTTGAGGTGTTAAAGCGGCTTGGTGTTGAAGTGGAATTACCTGAAGCACAAGTGTGCTGCGGGCAGCCCGCCTTTAACAGCGGCTATACAAAAGAAACAATCAAAGCGGCCAAAAATATGATGAAAGCCTTTGAATCAGCTGAATATGTCGTCACACCATCAGGTTCTTGTAAGGCCATGTTTTTAGAATATCCGCACCTTTTTAAAGAAGACCGAGCGTGGTTCGCCCGTGCTCAGGCACTTGCTGAGAAAACATATGAATTAACGGAATTTATTGTTGATATATTACATGTAACAGATGTAGGTGCGAGTTTGAAAGGAAAAGCCACCTATCATACCTCCTGCCATATGACGAGACTGCTTAGAATTAAGGAAGCGCCTCTCACACTGTTGTCAAATGTCAAAGATTTGGTGATGGAACCATTGCCTCGCGCTGAAAATTGCTGCGGATTTGGAGGAGCTTTTTCAATCAAAATGACACCCATTTCTGAGCAGATGGTCGATGAAAAAGTACAAAGCATAGAGGAGACAGGCGCTGAATATATCATTGGTGCTGATTGTGGATGTCTGCTCAATATCGGAGGAAGACTGAATCGTCTTCATAAGCCAGTCAAAGTGATGCATATCGCAGAAGTGTTGAATAGCCGCTGAAGCTAAGAGGGGGAACGGCACATGAGTATGAAAATTGGAGAGAAGGCTTTTAAAGAGCGGATCGGCGAAGGATTAGAAGACGCTGTGATGAGAGGAGCTGTTTCTTCGGCACAGGAGCGTCTGTATAAAAGGCGGATGACTGCAAGTGAAGAGCTTGGAAACTGGGAAAGGTGGCGTGAACTTGGAGAGGACATCAGGCAGCATACACTGGCCCATCTTGATGACTATTTATATCAATTAAGTGAGAGCGTGAGTAGACGTGGAGGTCATGTGTTTTTTGCAAAAACAAAGGAAGAGGCATCAGCGTACATTCAAGATGTAGCACAAAAAAAAGCAGCAAAAAAGATCGTGAAATCAAAATCAATGGTCACAGAAGAAATTGAAATGAATCAAGCGCTAGAAGAGATTGGCTGCGAGGTAGTTGAAAGCGATCTTGGAGAATATATTCTTCAAGTTGATGACCATGAACCACCTTCACATATCGTGGCACCAGCCCTTCATATGACGAAAGAACAAATACGGGAAGTTTTTCACGAAAAGCTTGGATATGATATGTCAGAGACTCCTGAAGAAATGACCAAATTTGTAAGAGCTTTGTTACGAGAAAAATTTCTTGAAGCAGATATTGGTGTGACGGGCTGTAACTTTGCTGTGGCTGACACAGGATCGATTTGTCTTGTGACGAATGAAGGGAATGCGGATCTTGTCACGTCTATTCCAAAGACACATATCGCAGTCATGGGGATGGAGCGGCTTGTACCAACGATGGAGGAGCTCGATGTCCTTGTCGGTCTATTGTGCAGAAGCGCAGTCGGTCAAAAGTTAACAAGCTATATCTCTGTCGTGGGACCAAAAGGAGAAGGAGAGGTCGATGGACCAGAAGAGTTTCATTTGGTCATTGTGGATAACGGACGGTCAAATATATTAGGGACGGAATTTCAGCCAGTTTTGCAATGTATTCGGTGTGCAGCCTGTATCAATGTGTGCCCCGTTTATCGGCATGTTGGCGGTCATTCGTACGGATCAATTTACCCGGGTCCGATTGGTGCTGTTCTTTCGCCGCTACTTGGAGGATATGACGACTACCAAGAGCTTCCTTTCGCCTCAAGTTTGTGCGCAGCCTGTACAGATGCTTGTCCAGTGAAAATTCCACTTCACGAATTATTAATCAAACATCGACAAGTCATCGTTGAAAAAGAGGGGAGAGCGCCTAAAGCGGAAATGATGGCAATGAAAATGTTCGGAATGGGCGCATCCACTCCTAGAATGTATCGATTTGGAACAAAAGCAGCCCCTGTGCTCTTGAAACGTATGGCTTCAAACGGACAGATTTCAAAAGGTGCGGGTCCTTTAAAGAATTGGACAGAAATTCGTGACCTCCCAGCGCCAAGCAAAGAAAGGTTTCGGGATTGGTTTAAAAAGAAACAAAAGGAGGAGCGACAATGAAAGGAACCATTTCTCATCGGGATCCATTTTTAGCACATATCCAGCAACAATTAGGCAAAAGCTCCTCCAAGCCTGCATCTATTCGGCGTCCGGTTTGGAAGCATCGAGTCAATTGGGAAACAAATGAAGGTCTGTCGAAAGAAGAATTGGTAGAGCAATTGAAGGTGCAATGTCAGCAAATTCATACGAAAGTGGTAGAAACAACGCCAAAAGAAGCACCCTCAACGTTACGATTATTGATGAAAGAGTATGGAGAAGGTCCTGTGATGACTTCGAGCGATAGACGTTTTGCACAATATGAATGTCATCCTATGTTTCAAGCCTTGCGGAAAGAAGGAATCTCAGTCACTAGCTGGAATGCAGATACATCAAGAGAAGAAAATATAAGGCGGGCAGAACAAGCGAAATATGCAGTGGTATTCAGCGATTACACACTTGCAGAATCCGGAACCGTTGTTCTTTCCTCCCATCAAGGTCAAGGGAGAGCACTTCATTTTTTACCGATGATGTATATCGTATGTATTGAAAAAAGCACAATTGTCCCGCGGATGATTCATGCTGTTTCAGCTCTTCATCGCCTAGTAGAAGAAGGAGAGCAGACGAAAGGCGCCATTCATTTTATATCAGGTCCAAGTAATTCTGCCGATATTGAAATGAATTTAGTCGTTGGTGTTCATGGGCCGGTGCGGGCTGTGTATGTATTAATAGATGATGAATGAGGGCTTTCGTGAAGAAAGCTTCAGCGTGTAGGCAAACCCTCGCATTCGGTGTCAGTCCTGCGCTTCGGTGCTCACGAATGTTAAATTCGCTCCGCGCCGATGCTCATCCTTCCTAGGACTGCAAAGGTTTTCTATCACGCTGAAAAGAAGACAAAGGGCTAAAATCAAGTTCATTTTAGCCCTTTGTCAACAATCTGGGGCTTTCGTGAAGAAAGCTTTTTTTATGTAAACATTCTTAAAATTCATCTTGCCTCTAGGCGAATGGTCATAGTAAGATGACGTCATACAAGATGAGAAGCTCATCTACTGCTGATGTAAAGGAAGCTGCTAATGGAAATGAAGACAAATGCTCCAAAGAAGTCGATTGCGGTGCCGCTTGTGATCTCCATCATTGCGATTTCGTTTTCGGCCATTATTGTGAAGTGGTCAAGTGCGCCTGCTGCTATTTTAAGTATGTATCGAATGATATTTGCGGCGGTTTTGATGCTTCCGTTTATTCTGCCGCGTCAAAAAGAGTTTGTCTCGTTAAAGCGGAGAGACTGGTTTTTCTTATGTATGTCAGGTTTCTTTTTAGGGCTCCATTTTGTTTTGTGGTTCGGCTCATTGAAGCTCACCACAGTGGCGAGCTCTACAATCATCATTGCACTTCAGCCGATGGTGTCATTATTAGGCGGATTTCTCATTTTTCGTGAACAAACAACGAAGTCAGCCATTTTCACAATGTGTGCGGCGATTGTTGGTGCGCTCATGATCGGATGGGGGGATATCGGACATAGCCAAGACGCCATTATAGGAGACATTTTATCCTTTTTCAGTGTAATCGCTGTTGTTTGTTATTTATTAATCGGTCAACAAGCTGTGAGAAAGATATCTCATTGGATTTATAGTTTTTGTGTATTTGGTTTTGCCGGCCTTTTTTTAATTTTATTTAACCTTATACAGCAAACGCCTTTTGTAGGCTATTCGGGTAAAGAATGGGGGATTTTTTTACTGCTCGCCATTATCCCTACCATGTCCCATGTCATTAACAACTGGCTGTTAACCTATGTGAATGCGACAACTATTTCAATGAGTATTCTAGGAGAACCTGTTGGGGCAACGATACTCGCTGTTTTACTGCTTGGAGAGAAAGTCACGCTGCTGCAAATGTTCGGTGGTCTTCTTGTCCTTTTAGGTGTCTTTTTCTTTTTGATGCAGCAGCGACAAGGGATCGTGATGAAAACAAAAAAATCCGGTTAACTCCCGGATTTTTTTACTCTTTTAAATGATTTTTTTCAATTACTTTGTTTAATCTAGCCTCGACTTTCTTCAATTCCACTTGTTTTCTTCTTATCATTCGAATCGCGATGACAACGATGGTCACGATCAATGCAATGAATAGAAGAGAAAATACTTGAAATACGATATCCCCAATGTTGAATGCAGTATTCGCTTCATTAGGCATGTGTAACCCTCCTTATATCTATATATTACCATAATCAATAAAAGATTGAGATTTATCCATAATTTATCTATAATAGGTAAAATATCACTCATTAAAGGAGAACCATTATGAGAACTTTAGTCCTTTTACGAGGTCTCCCAGGTGCAGGTAAATCAACTTGGATCAAAGAACAAGGCTTAGAACCATATACATTATCAGCGGATCAGATCCGTCTGTTAACCCAGCCTCCGCAGTTATCAGTCAATGGGAAACCGGAAATTTCAAGCAAACATGATCATAAAGTCTGGTCTTTATTATTTGAACTCCTCACAGCCCGAATGGAACGAGGAGACTTTACTGTCATTGATGCAACACATGTCACAAGTAAGTCCATTTCGCAGTATAAATCATTAGCTACTTCATACCGCTATAGAGTGTATGTCGTCGATTTTACGCAAGTGCCTCTTGAAACAGCCCTGCTGCAAAATCGCGGTCGAGAGCCGCACAAAGTAGTGAAGGAATCTGTGTTATATCAAATGAATGAACGGTTAAAGACAGAGAAGGTGCCTTCATGGGTAACCGTTTTGACGCCTGAGGAATATCCAGTCATTATGACGTATCAGCCCAGGTCTTTTGATCAGTATGAAGCCATTCACGTCTTCGGTGATATTCACGGCTGTTACACAGCTCTAAATACTTATTTGCAAGGAGACTTGAAAGAAAACGAGCTTTATATCTTTGCAGGTGATTTGCTTGATAGAGGAATAGAAAACAAGGAAGTTTTAGAATGGATGCTGGCACATAGAGAATGCCGCAATGTGATCGTCATTGAAGGAAATCATGATCAGCATCTTTACAAATATGCACATGAAGAAAAAGTGAGAAGTAATATGTTTAACCGTCATACTGCGCCTGAAATTGCGGAAGCAGGTTTTGACCTAAAAGAATTAAGGAAGTTTGTCAGAACATTTCATCAGCTCACCTATTTTACGTATCATGGTCAGACATTTCTTGTCACCCATGGTGGGCTTGCCCATTTGCCAGAAGAGCTTCTGCATGTCTCAACGCAGCAGCTTATTCACGGAGTAGGTGAATATTCAGATGACATTGACCACTTATTTGTGCAAAATACTTCTGGATTAGATATCATTCAAATTCACGGTCATCGCAATTTATATAGACTGCCTATTCAAGCGGCGGAAAGATCTTATAATCTCGAAGGTCAGGTTGAATTTGGCGGACAGCTACGTGTGTTAAAAATCACAGCAAGCGGGATTGAGACACATGAAATTGACAATCCTGTCTATAGAGCTTCTGAAAACAAGCAACCGGTCTTTGTTCAGCCCAATGTGACGCTGGATGATTTTTTAGCCCATTTAGATCAGCATGAATATGTACAAGAATTAAAGCTGCCACACGATATTTCATCTTTTAATTTCACCAAAAAAGCATTTAGTGAAAGACAATGGGATGAAATAAATGTCAAAGCAAGAGGGTTGTTTATCAATATGACTTCAAAGCAGATTGTGTCTAGAAGTTATAATAAGTTCTTTAATATTGATGAACGTCCTGAAACCAGAATGCAGCATTTAGTGAATCATCTTCAATTTCCTGTGACGGTCTATGATAAAGCAAATGGATACTTAGGCACGGTTGGGTTTAACGACATAAAAGATGAACTGGTGTTTACGTCCAAGTCGTATACGTCACATGTGAAGCAAAATCAGCATGCTGCTTGGGTCGAAGAGCTATTTTATGCGACCTTTGACGATGTGCAGGTCGACTACATCAAATCATACGTACGCGACAACCATGTATCCCTTGTATTTGAAGTCATTTTGCCAGAGAAAGACCCGCATATTATCACATATGATCATGATCAACTCATTTTACTTGATATCGTGAAGCGTCAGCTGAGCTATGAAAAAGAACCATTTGCTGAAGTGAAAAGGCTCAGTGAACAGCTTGGCATGCGGTGCAAACAGCAAGTGGCAGTGTTTCATGATTGGACTTCTTTCTATAAATGGTATCAATCTGTATCACATGATGACACAATCAAAGAAGAAGGTTATGTCATTGAGGATAACAGCGGCTTTATGACCAAGTTAAAGCTTCCTTATTATCAATTTTGGAAGCAAATGCGATCCATTAAACAGCGTGTTGCAGATAAGCGCTCCACCCAAAAATATATGCAGGCTTTGCAAACAGCAGAGCAAGCAAGATTTTATACATGGCTACTCGAGCAAGATCCAGTAAACGTGAGAAACAGCTCAATCATTGAGTTGCGTTCACAATTTGAGCAAACGGAAGCGGCCCATTTGAATAATGACGGAATAAATGCATAGTCTAACAAAGAGTCTTTTCTAGAGAAAAGGCTTTTTTTCATGAAATCGAAAGGTGGAAGCTGAAATGCCAGATCATATTGAAGTCATTCTTCGAACCATATTCGCTTTTGCTATTTTATTCGGCGGTGCCCGTCTTCTTGGAAAGCAAACCATTGCACAAATGAATATTTTTGATTTCATTGCGGCGATCAGTCTAGGTTCAATTGCGGCGAACTTGGCGTTTAATACTACACTTCCGCTTCATCACACAACCATTTCTTTTGTGACACTTGTGATCATTATTTATGTGATTTCTTTACTTGCTTTAAGAAGCCGGAAGATGAGAGGTTTTATGGCTGGTAAACCAACGCTTGTGATTCAAAATGGCAAAATCCTTGAAGAGAATATGAAAGGAATGAGGTATACACTTGATTATTTAAATCAACAGCTCAGAGAAAAGAATGTGTTTGACATTAGTGAAGTTGAATTTGCAATGATTGAAACAGATGGGCATATGTCGGTGAAAAAATACCCTTCATTTGATTATGTCACGCGAAAAGATCTTAACCTATGGATGCAGGCAGAGCGTTACATGCCCATTGAAGTCATTATGGACGGAAAGCTCATTTTGAAAAACCTTCATGAAAACCAATTAACGGAGCAGTGGATATATGAAGAAATTCAAAAAAGGCAGCTGTCTTTAAAAGACATTGTTTATGCGGTTCGTTCAAGTAATGGCAGTTTATATATTGATACATATGACGATCACATCCATTCTCCAATTGACCAAGAATGAACATATAGTTCAGACGACACCCGCGCGTCACAGAACTGCCAATATTTATAAGTCGTTTGGATGTCATCTATCTAGGTATCATTTCTCAATTATTATTATTTTCAGAAAATGTAGTGACGGAGAAAAATAAGTATGTTTAAGTATAAATAGAAGAATTTAAAATATTAATATAATATACACCAAGCGGAATGAATATTCATTCCTGATAAAACGAAAGGAGAGGATGAAATGCCCGCAGCAACTACTGATAAACAGGAGCAGATTATGAAGGCTTCTCTGGACTTATTTATTGAACGGGGTTTTGACGGTACAACGATGCCGATGATTTCGAAAAGAGCCAATGTTGGAGCAGGAACCATTTATCGTTATTTTGATAGTAAAGAGGCTCTTGTGAACATTTTATACCAGCGAAGCCTGACTGCATTTATCGACAAGGTGAATACAAACAGTCCAGACCCTAAAGCAAGCATTAGGGCTTATTTCAAACATGTCTTTTATTGCTTAGTGCTCTTTACAAAAGAGAATCCAAGTGGTCTGTACTTCTTAGAAATTGACAAACGCTCACACTATTTAGATGAGACAAGTAAAGAGAAGATGCAGCAGCTATTAAATGAGCTATTTCATATTTTTGAAGAAGGCAAAAAGGATGGAATTCATCCAAATCTTTCAGGGAGAACAATTTTATCCATTGTATTTGGAGCGTTCGTTCAGCTTCATAAACAGATTCTAGCAGAGGAAATTGAACCAACGATTGAATTTTTAGAAGATATTGAGCAATGCTTATGGCGTGCCATTAGCGTTGCATCATAAAGAAATAAAGGGAGTGGGCACATGCAACAAATATCAATCATTCCAAAACCAAAAACATACGGACCTTTAAAAAATATTCCTCATATCAAAAAAGGAGAGCTT
Source organism: Bacillus sp. 005/A4HT-01/001 (assembly GCF_004634445.1). Classification (NCBI taxonomy): domain Bacteria; kingdom Bacillati; phylum Bacillota; class Bacilli; order Caryophanales; family Bacillaceae; genus Bacillus; species Bacillus sp. 005/A4HT-01/001. Next base: position 94,699 of record NZ_SEIZ01000006.1, on the reverse strand, counting down.
TCTCAAACCTTTTGGCGGCTGGCAGATGAATTAGGGCCGATCTTTCAGTTTGAATTTTCAAAAGCAACAAGTATTTTTGTTTCCAGCCATGAACTTGCTAAAGAAGTATTTGATGAGAGGCGTTTTGATAAATTCATTGGAAGCAGTCTCAATAAAGTGAGAACATTTTCAGGGGATGGGTTATTCACAAGTTGGACAGAAGAGCCGAATTGGAGAAAGGCTCATCACATCTTGATGCCGGCGTTTAGCCAGCAGGCCATGAAGGGCTATCATGAGATGATGCTCGATATTGCCACACAGCTTGTACAAAAATGGCAAAGAACGGGCCGTGATGAAGAAATTGAAGTAGCAGAAGATATGACAAAGCTCACTTTAGATACGATCGGGCTATGCGGTTTTGATTTTCGATTTAACAGCTTTTACAAAGAAAATCAGCATCCATTTATTGAAAGCATGCTGAATGGTTTAAATGAAGCGATGGATCAAGCAAGTAGATTGCCGGTCGCAGATAAATTAATGATCAAAAGAAGAAAAAAATTTGAACAAAATGTTGATTTTATGAAGCAATTAGTAGATGACATTATTCAAGAACGGAAAAAACAAGATAAAACGGGCAATGATTTACTGTCTCTCATGCTACATGCAAAGGATCCTGAAACAGGTGAACGCCTGTCAGATGAAAATATCCGTTATCAAATCATTACCTTCTTAATAGCAGGTCATGAAACAACAAGTGGATTGTTGTCATTTGCGATTTATTTTTTACTAAAGAATCCAGACAAATTAAAAAAAGCCGTACAAGAAGCAGACGACGTGCTACAAGGCGAACTGCCGACATTTAAGCAGGTTCAAAAACTAAGTTATACGCGTATGGTCTTAAATGAAGCACTTCGCCTCTGGCCGACGGCGCCTACGTTCTCTCTTTATGCGAAAGAGGATACAGTCATTGGAGGGAAATATCCGATCAAAAAAAACCAAAGTGTCAATGTGCTGCTTCCTAAATTACATCGGGATCAAGCGGTTTGGGGGGAGGATGCAGAAGAATTCAAGCCTGAACGTTTTATGCATCCTGAAAAGATTCCACAGCATGCCTATAAACCGTTCGGAAATGGCCAGCGTGCATGTATTGGGATGCAATTTGCCCTTCATGAAGCCACGATGGTTCTGGCGATGGTTCTGCACAACCTTGAACTGATTGACCATACGTCGTATGAACTGGATTTAAAAGAATCCCTGACGATTAAGCCGAATGATTTTAAAATCAAAGTGCGGCCAAGAAAGCAGCAATTCTTTATGGCGCCTCCGAAAGAAGAACCAACAAAAAGCACGGCCTCTGCTGAAGCAAAAATAGCGAGTCATGGAACACCGCTATTGGTCTTGTACGGATCAAATCTGGGCACAGCAAAGCAGATGGCAAACGAATTTGCTGAAGACGGAAAAGCAAAAGGGTTTGACGTGACAACGGCACCGCTTGATGATTATACTCGAAAGTTACCAGAGTCAGGCGCAGTTTTAATTGTAACGGCTTCATACAACGGTCATCCGCCTGACCATGCGAAACAGTTTGTGGATTGGGTGACGCAGGATGAGGAGCAAGATCTATCAAACGTGACATTTGCAGTCTTTGGGTGCGGGGATCGAAATTGGGCGAGCACGTATCAGCGTATTCCTCGTCTGATTGATGAAGCACTTGAAAGAAAAGGGGCGAAGCGTGTAACGGATATTGGTGAAGGCGATGCGGGCGGTGATATGGATGAAGATAAAGAAACATTCCAGAAGACAGTCTTCGATGAGCTTGCAAAAGAATTCAATTTAACCTTGCAGGAGAAACGCCAAGAAAAGCCAAACCTATCCATTGCATATACGAATGAGCTAGTGGAACGTCCTGTTGCTAAAACATACGGTGCCTTTTCAGCTGTTGTATTGAAAAATCAAGAATTACAATCTGAAAAAAGTACCCGCCAAACAAGGCATATCGAACTTCAATTACCTGAAGGCAAGCACTATAAAGAAGGAGATCATATCGGAATCGTGCCAAAAAATAGTGCAACACTCGTTCAGCGAGTGACCGATCGTTTTAAGCTCGATCCAGATCAGCACATGATACTCTCTTCGGAAAAAGAAGCAAGTCATTTACCATTAAATCAGCCAATTCAAGTCGGAGAATTGCTGGCGTCACATGTAGAGCTGCAAGAGCCTGTGACACGTACTCAGCTAAGAGAACTTGCAAAATATACGGTATGCCCACCTCATCGTATTGAACTTGAACAAATGGCGGGAGAAATTTATCAAGAAGCTGTATTAAAGAAGCGTGTGACCATGCTTGATTTACTAGAACAGTACGAAGCATGTGAACTGCCATTTGATCATTTCTTAGCCCTTTTACCAGGATTGAAGCCTCGTTATTACTCGATCTCCAGTTCGCCAAAGGTAGATGAAAAGAGGCTTAGTATCACAGTAGCTGTTGTGAAAGGAAAATCATGGAGCGGACGCGGTGAATATGCAGGCGTCGCATCAAACTATTTATGCGGACTGCAAGAAGGAGATGAAGTGGCCTGCTTCCTTCATGAAGCTCAAGCAGGATTCGAAATGCCGCCTTCTCCTGAAATACCAATGATCATGATTGGACCAGGAACAGGTATCGCCCCGTTTAGAGGGTTCATTCAGGCAAGGGAAGCTTGGCAAAATGAAGGGAAGTCGTTAGGTGAAGCCCATCTTTATTTTGGCTGCCGCCACCCGCATGAAGATGATCTGTATTATGACGAAATGCAGCTTGCACAAGAAAAAGGAGCCGTCACCATCCACCGTGCTTACTCTCGCTACGAGGAGCAAAAAGTGTATGTCCAGCACTTCATTAAAAATGATGGAGCCAAGCTCATTGAATTGCTCGACAAAGGCGCCTACCTGTATATTTGCGGGGATGGAAAGGTCATGGCACCAGATGTCGAGGCAACACTTATTGAACTGTATCAGACTGAGAAACAGTGTGCGAAAGAAACAGCTGAACAATGGCTGACATCTTTAGCCAATGACAACAGATATGTAAAAGATGTATGGAGCTGATCATGTTGAAAAGAAGACAAAGGGCTAAAATAAATCACTTTTTAGCCCTTCGTCAACAATCTTGAAACCGCCAAAATGGCGGTTTTTCTTTTTTCATAGAGAGATCGCTAGAATAAATATTTGGAAGATACGAAACACCTAATTTACAAATGAAATATTTTGTAAAAAATAAGAATATTCTCTCATTTACTCCAATATGAAACAATCGTATCATTTTTGATATAGGACATAAAGGAGGAATATGATGAAAAAGGTGAAAAAATTAATCCCTTCTCTACTCGTTTTTGGTGCTTTAAGTGTGCCTAGTTTTGCCCATGCAGCATCTGATTCAGTACTTACGTCTGATTATGACATGGTGACTTCTGACGGAAAGGTGATTTCTTCAGCTGACTTCCACAACGATATGAAAACCCCCTCATCCTTTGACAAAGTGGATGATCTCTCTTCTACTATTGGCGAAAAAGTAAAACCACTCACAAAATATTTAAAAGACTTTCAAACAAAAGTAGTCATTGGAGACGATGGTAGAACAAAAGTGACGAATACAAGAGTAGCACCCTATAATTCTATTGCCTATATTACATTTGGTGGATCTAGCTGCACAGGAACACTCATTGCTCCAAACAAAATATTGACAAACGGACACTGCGTCTACAATACAGCCACAAGAAGCTATAGTGCAAAAGGGTCTGTCTACCCAGGCATGAATGACAGCACGGCTGTGAACGGCTCAGCAAACATGACCGAATTCTATGTACCAAGCGGATATATCAACACGGGGGCGAGTCAATATGATTTTGCCGTCATTAAAACAGATACGAACATTGGAAATACGGTCGGCTACCGCTCTATTCGTCAAGTGACAAGTCTAACAGGTACAACGATTAAAATTTCTGGATATCCAGGTGATAAAATGAGATCGACTGGCAAAGTGTCACAATGGGAAATGTCAGGTCCAGTCACGAGAGAAGATACGAATCTCGCATACTATACGATCGATACATTTAGCGGAAACTCTGGCTCTGCGATGCTAGATCAGAACCAACAAATCGTCGGGGTCCATAATGCGGGTTATTCAAACGGAACGATCAACGGCGGACCAAAAGCGACTGCTGCTTTTGTTGAATTTATCAACTATGCGAAGGCGCAATAAAAAATAGGGCATTCAGCTTGTTTCCTTTACAGGGCACAGGCTTTTTTTATCGTCAATTGCAGAAAAGTTTCTTTTTTTGTTCATCACTATTTCATATTTAAAAGCTATGCTGAATGAAATAAATGAAAAAGAAAGAAGAGATATGAGTGAAAAATAAAAAAATAGATATGATATTGTTGTTGATTTTATTGATTGCAGCTTTTCTCTACACTTATCAAATTTGGCAGAATGACAGTGCCAATCAATATTATTTAGCTGCAGTCAAAAGTATGTCCAAAAGCTTCCATCACTTTTTTTATGCCTCATTTGATGCAGCTGGATTCGTATCAATTGATAAACCACCCGTCGTTTTTTGGATTCAAACCATCAGTGCACTTATTTTTGGCTTTCATACATGGAGTGTGATATTGCCGCAGGCACTTGCTGGAGTGGGATCTGTTCTTCTTCTTTATCTCATGATAAAACCGGCTTTCGGTCAAGGTGCTGCAAGGGTGTCAGCGGCCGTTATGGCTCTCACACCAATTGCCGCAGCTGTGAGCAGAACAAACAATATAGACAGTATGCTCGTCTTCACATTACTTGCGGGTACGTATTTCTTGATGCGTGCTGTAAAAAGCAGGAAGATGCGCTGGCTTCTTATTGCCTTCGCTTTGGTAGCGGTAGGATTTAATATGAAGATGCTGCAAGCGTTTATGGTCGTTCCAGCATTTATTTTCTACTATTTTATTGCTGCTCGCGTACCGTTAAAAAAGAAAATTTTCTCGCTATTATGCTCGATCGTCGTATTAGCCTGCTTATCTCTATCGTGGGCAGTTACTGTAGATATGACAGCTGAAAGTGAGCGCCCTTATGTGGGAAGCAGTCAAACAAATTCAGTGTTAGAACTTGCCTTTGGGTATAACGGCACGGAACGGCTGCTTGGTCAGACGACAGGGAAATCCTTTGGTGACATGAACCAGCAAGCAGGTATGGTGATGCCAGACAATTCTGGATTAGGCGATTCGTCAGAGGATCAGTCAAACAGAAATCAGCCGCCGCCACCCCAAAATCAAATGATGCCACCTCAACATGGTCCAGATGGTGGTTCTCCGCCTGGAAGTGCTGTAGGTCAACAAAGCATGAATATGTATGGCACTGGGAATCCCGGTATATTTCGTTTATTTCAATCTGCATTGTCAGGTCAAATCAGCTGGATGCTGCCGTTTGCTTTGTTTGGGCTTTTAGGGATGATCATCAGCTGGTGGAAGGAGAGAAAAGCTCAATTAAATGAATGGAAACAAACGATGTTTTGGACAGCATGGCTGATTCCTGCTGCCGGATTCTTTAGTATTGCGAGTTTCTTTCACCATTACTATCTCATTATGCTTGCCCCGCCTATTGCAGCACTATGCGGCATAGGAGCTAAGAAGCTGGGAGAGTTATTTAAGGCTAACAAAGGAGTATCTGCGTATTTGCTTCCAGCAGCAATCGCTGTTACAGCCATCTTCCAAGGGTATATTTTGAGTAACTATACGACTCAAATCAGTAGTATTTGGATGTATGCCATTGCGATTGCGGGAACAAGTATTGCTATCCTATTGCTGATGTATAGAGAAAAACAATTGATCATGAAACGACTGCTCATCACTGCTTTGACAACGCTGTTACTGTTTCCAGGTTTTTGGTCCGCCACCCCAATCATATATGGTGGAAATGCTGTTCTTCCAGAGGCAGGTGTACAGCTGGCTAGTTCACGAGGAGGGAACATGTTTACATCTAGTGTCGATCAAGGCTTACTCACTTATTTAAAGGCGCATCAAACAGGAGAAACGTATTTATTTGCAACGCTTACGACTGTTACCGCAGCGCCATATATCATTGATGAAGATGAGAATGTCATGGCCTTAGGCGGTTTTAATGGGACAGATCCTATTTTGACTATCAACAAATTAAAAGCACTTATTCAACAAGGAAAGGTGAAATACTTTTTATTACCAGACAATCAGTCATCAGCTAACAGCAAATTGGTGAGCTGGATTAAATCACATGGTACAGTCATCTCATCAGAAGAATATAAACAATCCTCATCAGCTGAAGAGGGGATGCCGTCCGAGATGTCTTCACAAAACGAAACATTATATAGAGTAGATGAAATATCTTAAGTAGAACAAGGCGAATGATGAAGAAATCATTCGCTTTTTCTTATGAATCTTTTGCTAGGCAGATTCAGCTCATGTTTTTCACATGTCATCACGCAGCCACTCATACATTAAAAATGACTCATTTCCTTCAAGTCAACATCATTTCATCAAAAGTATGAGGAGGTCACGAGCTTTTGAAGATGAGAAAAGGCTGGATCGCTGCTGTCGTTCTTTGTTTTGTCATTTGGATGGGTGCGTTATTAGGTGGTTTTGGAGAGGATCGTTCCGCAAAAGGGGCAGATCGTTATGATCATGTGATTCAATTTCCTAAGGAACGGTATCCTGAAACAGGCAGTCATATTCAAGAAGCTATTCGAAAAGGGCACTCAGATGTGTGTACCATTGACCGAAATGGGGCAGATGCCCGCAGGCAAGAATCATTAAAAGGAATTCCCACAAAACCTGGTTTTGACCGGGATGAATGGCCGATGGCAGTGTGTCTTGAAGGAGGAAAGGGGGCGAGCGTTCAATATGTCAGTCCATCAGATAATAGAGGCGCTGGTTCATGGGTCGGGCATCAAATCAGCGGGTATCCTGACGGGAAACGAATTTTATTTATTGTCAAATAAGCATAGACAAGAGGCTCCTTGAGGGGGGCTTTTTTTGTTCAACAGGAGCGTATTCGAGCTAGCAGGTACAAAAGATTCAGTGGTACAATCAATCCATCAGGTACAAAGACTGACAAGTAGAAAATGTGAAGGGACATATGCTTATGGAAAAGAACCGTGCATTATACGATTTTTTCATGCAACATGCAGAGAAACTGACTGAAACATGGTATGAATCAATTGAGGATGATGATCCAGAATCCATTTATCGTTCAACAGATTCCAGCATCATAGCAGAGCTAAAACGGCAAAATCAAGATTATTATCAGCATTTTATACGCGCACTTATTGAAGACAAGACGTATTTACATACGAAATTTAAAAAATGGTCTGAAGACTTAGCAAGTGATCCAAAGCACTTGAACACGCCATTAGATTACGTCGTGAGAGAATATATGTCCAATCAAAGAGTGGTTCTTCATTACTTAAAAGAGTTTATAAAACAGCATCAAGGTGATATTGACATTGACCGAATATTTTATTGGTATGATTTGATATCTGAGGCATTTAACATTTCAATTCATGTCTTTATTCAGCAATATGTGAAAAATACCACCAAAAAACTCGTTGCACAAAGAGACATGATTTATGAGTTGAGTTCCCCAGTCATTGTGTTAAAAAGTCATGTTGCCTTATTGCCTTTAGTTGGAGATATTGACACTGCGCGAGCAAAGATTATCTTAGAAAATACATTAAAACAGTGTTCGCAAAAAGGTGTTCAACATTTATGTATTGATTTATCGGGTGTCGTCATCATTGATACGATGGTAGCACATCAAATCTTTGATCTTGTCACGTCACTTCGGTTAATCGGGGTTGATACGACCATTTCAGGTATTAGACCAGAAATTGCTCAAACGGCTGTACAGCTTGGACTTCCTTTTAATGAATTTCAAACGGCTTCATCACTTGCTCACGCTTTAGATCGTATGACTGAATTTTCATCCAAATAAAAACCAGGCCTAGTGAACGGCCTGGTTTTTATTTAGATCACAGCGTCAATTTTTGTTACTTTCCACTCGTTTTGTACTTTCTCGAAAGTGACAGTACGTTTTACTTTGCGTCCATCAAGTGTTGGTACTGTGAATTCGTATGTGCGGATTGTACTTTTCTTAGAGACGAGTTTAGGTGTTGCCTTATCCCAATTAAGCATATTGTCTCCGTCACCAACTGGCACAGCCATTTTTCCTTTATGAACGATGAACTGATAGTCTTTTAAACCGTGAGTAATGGCATCTTTTGTGAACACTTGAGATAGATAGCTGTTTAGTTTTTTCTTTGTATCAAATGTTTTAGACAGGTAGTTGTAAGTCATATCTTTATAAGTAAATGATTTTAATTTGTAATCTGAATGCTCTTTAATGTTGTAGCCTGACATCGCACTCCAAAAGTGTTCTCTTGCATCAAGGGCAATATGTAACGCTTCTTTATTTGTCAAAGCGGCTGATTTTTTGGAAGCGGCCAGTGTTGTTGTTTGTAATGAGATCATAAGCATAATAGCGGTTAATAAAACAAATAATTTTTTCAAGGCGATTGCCTCCTTTTCTCAATGAAAACTTCTTATGTTACAAATGTTACAATAGTTACAGAGATATTACAAGTATTAAATCTAAATGTTTTTTATTTCTTTTCTTTCTATCTATATAACGTTTGAGGGAGACAAAAAGTTTTCATTTTTTTATTTTTTTCTTCCTCATTAGTATTTAACCGTTCTAAAGAAGAATAAAACGTCTTTTGGAAAGATTTCTATTTGTCTCTTCAACACTCTTTTTTTATGTATGACATATACTGTCGTGATGAATGTCTAAGAAAGTGGTGTTTAGTATGTATAATCCATATGAAGGTACGTGGAATGGGTACTTTTACGATCGGCAGGTCCAAAGCATGCCGGCGTTTCCTATTTCTCAAGTTGGAGGATTTCCCGGCTTGCCATTCGGAGGGACTGGGCAAGGGCAAGGTGCAGGAGGACAATCGGTCCCGCCAGCCCCGCCGCAGCATATCATCTCGCAATATCAACAAGCAGTCTCTCAGCCTCAAAGTATGCAGCCGCTCATTGCAGGGCAGAGTGTAGGCGGAAGCCAGCAAACGGTTCAATTTGCAGCTGGATGTAATAGAAGGTGGACCATTGTGTTCCTTAGAAACGGTCAAGTATTTCTCATGTATGTTCTTTCCTCGCAGCCTTTTGGCCGTACAACGGGTTTTATATGGCCGAACTTTACATTTGGCTCGTTCCCAAGCTCCAGTATTCTTGCATATTCTTGTTCATAAAAGAAAAAGCCGGCTCTCATCAGCAATTGATGAAATACCGGCTTTTTTTAATGAATATTTCTAAATACGCCAATCACTTTACCTAGTATACTCACATTCTGTAAAATAATCGGTTCCATTGATGGATTCTCGGGCTGTAATCTAAAGTGTGTATCTTCCTTATAAAAACGTTTCACTGTTGCTTCATCTTCTTCTGTCATAGCCACCACAATATCTCCATTGTTGGCAGTGCTTTGCTGACGCACAATGACGTAGTCTTTGTCCAAAATACCTGCATCAATCATACTTTCTCCCATAATTTCAAGCATAAATACTTGTTCATCTGGCGCTGCAAAAGTTTCTGGAAGTGGGAAATATTCTTCTACATTCTCAACAGCCGTGATAGGCAAGCCTGCTGTGACTTTTCCGATGACTGGAACATTCATTACAGCGCTCTTTGGAATATTCATTTCCTCTTCATCTAGTACTTCGATCGCTCTAGGTTTCGTCGGGTCTCTTCTAATTAAACCTTTCGTTTCTAGTCTAGCTAAATGTCCATGGACAGTTGAACTTGATGCTAGACCGACAGCTTCGCCAATTTCACGAACGGATGGGGGGTAACCCTTGCTTTTTACTTCTTCTTTTATGAATTTCAGGATATCGAGTTGTCTTTTTGATAGCTTCGTCATCTTTTGCACCTCAAAACGTCAATTTTAAAGAAATTATAGCATGTTTTTCCTAACAGTACAAACATAGGTTCGAAAAAAACGTTTGACAGAAACGTTTGTTCGTATTTATAATGAGTGTCAGAAAGAACGAACACACATTCTATTAGGAGAGATGACATTATGAGGTTAAAGGAATCTATTATTTTTATTGGGCTATTCTCATTCATCGTTGGCATATTTCTCTCACTTATTGCAGTCACTAGCCATAATGATCCAAATCAATATGTTAAAATAGAGGTTCAATCAGGTGATACTCTTTGGGGATTAGCTGATCAAGTAAACGACAGTAAATCAATCGATAAAAATGCTTTTATTGACTGGGTAACTGAACACAATGATCTCGCTTCAACTGACATCCAGCCGGGAGATATCCTTGTGATTCCAGTTAAAAAAGAGCATCCAGTCGTATATCAACTTGCAACAGTACAGTAGAAAGGTCGATTGAAGACATGAATGCAATCATTTATGCGAGAGTAAGTACTGCCAAAGAAGAGCAAGAAACCTCGCTTAAAAGACAAGAAGAAGAACTGCTTGCTTTAGCTGCAGCGCACAAGATGAATGTAGTCAAAGTGATTAAAGAAAAAGCGAGTGGTTACGATCTTGATCGTGACGGTGTTTTTGACATGCTGGCTGCGCTGAAAGAGGAAGAAATCGATGCTGTTCTCATTCAAGATGAGACACGCCTTGGAAGAGGGCAGGCGAAAATCGCTCTTCTTCATTGTCTGTTTAAAGAAAAAGTCAAGGTGTACAGCGTATTTCATAGAGGAGAGCTTGAGCTTTCAGAAGCAGATGAAATGGTCATTGAAATTGTAGGCGTTGTAGAAGAGTATCAGCGGAAAATTCATAATTTAAAAATTAAGCGTGGGATGAAAAAAGCTGTTGAGCGAGGGTATCAACCCGAACTAAATTTAAAACACCAAGAACAGGCGCCCGGCCGCGAACGTATTGAAGTACCGATTTCTGAAATTGTTCGATTAAGAAAAAACAACATGACATTCGCTGAAATTGCAGTGACATTGCAGGCACTTGGTTTTGACATTTCAAAAGCAACCGTCCATAGAAGGTACCAAGAATATGAAAAAGGGCTTGCGACTTAAAGCGTGATTTGTTGTAAAAATGACTGATATTTAGTAGTATGTAGAGAAAATGTTTTAAAGGAGTTTGTCATGATTTCTAAAGAACAGCTTGCAAGAATCAATGAGCTTTCAAAAAAGTCGAAAGAGGCCGGTTTGTCGGACGCTGAGAAAACAGAACAGAAGCAATTAAGAGAGGAATATTTAAAGGCTTTTCGTTCTTCTATGAAAAATACACTCAAAACCGTGAAAATCGTCGATCCAGAAGGAAACGATGTCACACCAGAAAAATTAAAAAGAGAAAGAGACCAGAATCTTCATTAAAGGTCATCATTTCTTGATTTTTGAAAAGATGGGAGGAATATTCTCATCTTTTTTCATATTTGTATAAGTTTTTAGGTGATCGATAAACTAAATGTGACAAAATCCTTCTTTTTCGGCGTGAAATAGTTGTGAAAAAAGGACAGTAGATTTATGATAATGGTGTACACAAGATACGGAAGGGGATTTATATGGAAACGATTGAATTGAAATCTATTGCAACAATACGTACTCTCTCCATAGACGCAATTGAAAAAGCGAATTCCGGTCACCCTGGAATGCCGATGGGCGCTGCACCAATGGCGTACGCTTTATGGACGAATCACTTAAACGTAAGTCCGCAAAATCCAAATTGGTTTAACAGAGACCGTTTTGTGTTATCTGCGGGACATGGCTCTATGCTTTTATATAGCATGCTTCATTTAAGCGGATACAATCTGAGCATCGAAGATTTAAAACAATTCCGCCAATGGGGAAGCAAAACACCTGGACATCCTGAGTTTGGACATACAGAGGGCGTAGATGCGACAACAGGTCCTTTAGGACAAGGGATTGCGATGGCTGTAGGAATGGCACTTGCAGAAAGACATCTTGCAGAAACGTATAACAAAGATAACTTTAATGTTGTGGATCACTATACATACAGCATTTGCGGAGATGGAGACTTAATGGAGGGCATTTCCTCTGAAGCTGCTTCACTTGCTGGTCATTTAGGCTTAGGCCGTTTAATTGTTCTTTATGATTCAAACGACATTTCTTTAGATGGCGACCTCGATCGTTCTTTCTCTGAAAATGTGAAGAATCGTTTTGAAGCGATGAATTGGGAAGTTCTTTATGTAAAAGACGGCAATAACATTGACGAAGTGACGGCTGCCATTGAAAAAGCCAAACAAAGTACAGACAAACCTACACTTATTGAAGTGAAAACGACAATCGGTTTCGGATCTCCAAACCGTGCGGGAACGTCTGGGGTGCACGGTGCACCGCTTGGAAGTGAGGAAGCGAAGCTAACGAAGGAAGCTTATTCTTGGACGTTTGAAGAAGATTTCCATGTACCTTCTGAAGTGTACGATCATTTCAAAACAGCTGTTAAAGACGCTGGACAGAAAAAAGAATCAGCGTGGAATGAACTGTTTGAGCAATATGAAAAAGAATATCCAGAACTGGCAGCTCAGCTGAAGCTCGCGATTGAAGGGAAACTTCCTGAGAATTGGGATCAAGAGGTTCCTGTATATGAAGCAGGTTCAAGCCTTGCCTCTCGTGCTTCTTCTGGAGAAGTATTAAATGGCATTGCAAAACAAGTACCATTCTTTATTGGCGGGTCTGCTGACCTTGCTGGATCAAATAAAACAACCATTAAAGATACAACTGACTTTGGCAGAGAGAATTATGCTGGCAGAAACATTTGGTTTGGTGTGAGAGAATTCGCAATGGGTGCAGCATTAAACGGTATGGCACTTCACGGCGGACTTCGTGTATTCGGCGGAACATTCTTTGTTTTCTCAGACTACTTAAGACCTGCCATTCGTCTTGCTGCATTGATGGGACTTCCTGTCACTTATGTATTTACGCATGACAGCATTGCGGTTGGGGAAGATGGACCAACGCATGAGCCAGTTGAACAGCTCGCTTCATTACGTGCGATGCCTAATCTTTCTGTTATTCGTCCAGCTGATGGAAACGAAACAGCTGCTGCATGGAAAATTGCTGTATCTTCAACGAATAAACCGACAGCGCTTGTTCTTACTCGTCAAAACCTTCCAACGATTGATCAAGCACCAGAGAAGGCGTATGAAGGCGTAGAAAAAGGTGGATATGTCGTCGTTGAAGCAGCTGATGCACAGCCAGAAGCTCTTCTACTTGCCTCAGGATCTGAAGTAGGTTTAGCCATTGAAGCGCAAAAGGCACTTGAAAAAGAAGGCATTCGCGTTTCTGTCGTGAGCTTACCTGCATGGGATCGCTTTGATGAGCAGTCAGACGAATACAAAGAGTCCGTTCTTCCTAAAGCAGTGAGAGCACGTGTTGCAATCGAAATGGGTGCTTCACTTGGCTGGGAACGTTACACTGGCCTTGATGGCGATGTGATTGCGATTGATAAATTTGGCGCTTCTGCACCGGGCGAAACCATTATTGAAAAATACGGTTTCACTGTCAGCAACGTGGTGAGCCGCGTAAAAGCAAAGCTGAATAAATAATCAGTCTCCAAGCATCATGCTTTTTTGCAGTCGGTTTGCAGAGCTTTTCACTATGCTCTGCAAACTTTTTTCTTTTTTCTTGTTTTTTTGACAAAACTAGTTTCTTCTTGCTTCATATATAGACAATTCTTTCTTTCACATTTTTGTATAATACAAGCAATAAGCGAGATTGACGAAATGTGAAAGGAAGGGATAGACATGGAACGCCATTATTATATTTATTGGATTGAGGATGAGTTTGCTCATCATTATTTTGGTAGAGAATCTATTTTGTTTCATTTGTTTGAATCGTTACACTGGACGAACCGCAGTGATGACGAATTAGTCATGCTTGTTAAGCAAGTGGATTATGTAACGAAACGAATCCCTGCTTTTCATATGCACCAGCGTTTAATGAACAATTTAACCAACATTCACTATACACAAATAGGCTCAATATACAGTGCATCGCTGCCAGATGGAAAAGGCACAGCCGCATTCATTATAAAAGACCGTTACATTCAAATGTCTGCCACAGGCAGTTATGAGGCAGAAGCTGTGTTTTTTGAAGTACTCAGAAAAATTAGTCCTTGTTTCCTGGCTATGGACTTTGGATCAAAGAAGCACGGGTGGCTCAATCCGGTAAAAGTGAGGAATTTTGTTTAAAAAAATAAAATTGAACGTGAAATGTTGTATAATAGCCTTTTGTTTAGTACACTTTATACGAGACAACATGAAGGAGGAAGAATTATGGATTTATGGGTTGTCATCCTTGTAGGCGTTGTTGCACTGCTTGCAGGAGTTGCACTCGGATTCTTTATTGCTCGTAAGTATATGATGAGCTACTTGAAAAAGAATCCACCAATTAATGAACAAATGCTTCGAATGATGATGATGCAAATGGGCATGAAACCGTCCCAAAAGAAAATCAATCAAATGATGAAAGCCATGAACAACCAAGCGAAATAATACGTACGTTATTATGATCATAGATGGAACATGGTCCCTAAAGATTGGACAAGCGATGTCCTTTCTTTATTGAAGTCACCTTCATCAGACGCATAAAACCACTGTACTTGCATGAATAAAGCAGGGAAAGTGGTTTTTATTTTGCCGTGAACCGTCCGTTAAAGATAAAACAAAAAACCCCTGTGAGCAGAGGTTTTCGTTTCTTTTATTGTCACACATATCAACTTTTCTAAAATCGTGCGGCATTTGTTTCTATCTTGAGATATCATTAGTTGGCTGAGTTTGAGTGTAAGTGTCGTTGATATTGTAAGAGGAGATGATCTAGCTGCTGGCTATGTTCGATGGTCACTGTTGATGTCATCCCATTATGCAAGACAACTTTCATCAACTCTTCTCTTTTTTCTTCAATTTGAGTTAATAATGATGTTTTTACCAAAGTCATGTTCCTTTCATGCAAATCTTGATAAAAAGAATCGGTTCTATTATATCCATTTTAAGGTTTATTTTCAAATTTAAAGGGTTTGGTATCTTGATGTCAAATTAAATTATATAAGGTTTTAAGAGATTAGACCATCTTTATTGAGATGATGTAAAAAAAATGAAATGAATTTGTCATCTCTTATTGTATATTGTAAGAAGGGGGTGTTCTTTTGTCAGATTTGAATTACTTTTTAGCGTTTGGAGCAGGGTTTCTTTCTTTTATCTCACCGTGCTGTCTGCCACTTTATCCAGCCTTTTTATCCTATATTACGGGCGTTAGTATAGATGAAGTGAAATCTGAGAAGGTGATGCTGAGAAGGAGAAGTCTTCTTCATACATTATTCTTTTTAATTGGATTCTCTCTCATTTTTATTGCCATTGGATTTGGGACATCGTTTGTTGGGAAGTTTTTCATTGAATATCAAGATGCGATTCGTCAAATTGGTGCCATTCTCATTATTTTCTTTGGCTTTATGATTCTTGGTGTATTTCAGCCTTCTTTTTTAATGGGAGAAAAGAGGTTGCAGTTTAAGAATCGTCCAGCCGGTTTTTTTGGATCGATTCTCATCGGAATGGGTTTTGCTGCTGGTTGGACACCATGTACCGGCCCGATTTTATCAGCTGTCATCACACTTGCCAGCAACAAGCCAGAGTCCGCTGTGACCTACATGATTGCGTATGTATTAGGTTTTGCTATCCCATTTTTTGTTCTTTCCTTTTTCATCACAAAAATGGCTTGGATCAGAAAGCGCCAGCAGCTCATTATGAAAACTGGCGGGATTATTATGATCGTGGTAGGAATCTTGCTGTTCTTTGATCTTCTGACATGGATCATTATTATGTTTTCATCATTATTTGGAGGATTTACGGGTTTTTGAAATCGTTTTCTACAGTCGCGGCGAATGGTTTTTTTTCGTCAATTGGAGTATATTATACATAGACTGACCTTAAAGAATAAAGGAATGATTTGATATGATGATCATAATTTCTTCTATAGTGGCGGTATGTATGGCGGTAGCCGTCATGTTTATTCGCATTAAATCATCTGCAAAACCTGCAACCGCGAAAAAAATTATATTACCTCCTATCTTTATGAGCACTGGTGCACTGATGTTTTTTGTGCCAATGTTTCAAGTAACTGGAGCTGAATTTTTAGAGGCGATTACTGTAGGGATGTTTTTCTCTATCTTTTTAATTAAAACATCGAAATTTGAAATTAGAGGCAATGAAATCTATTTGAAGCGTTCAAAAGCATTTGTGTTTATTCTCATTGGGCTTCTTGTCCTTCGTATCGGAATGAAGACGATTTTAAGCTCTTCCATTGATTATGGTGCGCTTAGCGGGATGTTTTGGATTCTAGCCTTTGGCATGATTGTCCCTTGGCGGGTTGCGATGTATTTGTCGTTTAGAAAGATGTCTAAACAATTAGATCTGCAGCAGGCCCAAATAAATTAAACCTCCTTTTTTAAAAAGGAGGTTATTTTAATAAAGATTCATATGGCGAATGGTCGATCTTTTTTTCTTGAAGGCGCTTTAGTAGAAATTTATGATCCCGCTTCGGTGTAGCGATAATATAGCCACGAATGATTAAGTCTAAATTAATGCTGGCCGCTTGTTCTTTAAGTGCCAGTTCGCCAATTTTACCGGCGATTTTTTCTTTGGCGACATCTCTAAACAGCTCTGGAACCGGTAATACTAGCTCATTTAATAGCTGTTTGTCTTCATCGCGCCATAGGTGCAGGCTCTTTTGAATATATTCATCCTGCCAATCAAGCTCTGATTTCCCGTCTTCTTTCGGCAATCGTTTTAAAAACTTGCGAAACATAAAAAAGCCACCGATCGCTAGTAATCCAATCATCACTGTACCCCAAAATAAAATGAACCACAAAAACCAGCCGCTTAACATGTTCTCACTCCCTATATCCCTTCTCTCTATTCTATTTTACATGAAGGGAAGGTAGAAGAAAATAACAAAAATGTATGTGTTTTTTCTATAAACGCCTTTTTTGATCAAGAGGCGCCCATTTACTAGAATGACCCAAACCATTTAGTAGAAAAGGAATACATTATGGTATAGCGACTCTACTATTTGGCCATGGTGGTTCGCACAAGGTATTGACTTGAAACGAACGGAAGAGAGCCCGCCTGTATACAGGCGGGCTCTTAATGTTTGAAGTGCGGCATTTGAAAGGAAAATGCTCCGTCTTGACGATGGGCATCCTTTTTGATTTTGATTGATATGATTCTGTTTTCGTAATCTGTATCAATGTCTTTGTCATTCAAATAAAAAGGGAGCATGACACTTTTTTCAATCGGCTGTTCTCTTTCATCAATCAAATAAGCGAGGATGAGCTCACATCCGGAAAAGGTCAGTTTTAAATCAGTGATCGATAGGGTGGAGAGGTCGATCTCAATAATATAATCACGGCTCGTTTCATAAAGATCTATTGGGAGCTGTTCGTCATACCATGCAAAAGGATCGTCCATTAATACATTCAGCCAATCATCTATTTCAAGAAAATCAGAGGAATTCACTTGCTTTTCATTCTCCATAAACACTCCTCCATCACATCTCATAATAAATCATATGATAAAAGCTGAAATGTGTGAAAGACCTAAAACATCCCGTTTGGTCACGGGCTTAAGAGAAAATGTTTACATATCATGATGTGAATTGTGCTTTTGTCTTGTATGGTTGCGGTTTTTCACTTTTTTACTGCCTGATAGTGGCTCAGGCTGCCCGCCTTGATGCTCTTTAGGAGAGTTTTGACGTATGTCTTTCCCAGTGTTTTTGTTCGTCATCATTTCTCACTCCTTTCTTATTGGTTTTTTTTACGCTTTTTATTGTTTTGCTTTTGTTCTTCTGTTAAAACGAGCTGATCATTTTCTATATAGCCTGCACCATTTCCTTGGCTTTTGGCTGCGTTCATGCCGTCAATGACATGATTTGCTTTTCTTTTTGTCATGTTCTATCACCTCAGCATTAGTATGAACCCGTGCTGCTCAGTTTATGAGGAGTAATCATTTCCTTGTGATAAGCTAAACTTATTGAATTTAATAAAAGCATTGTTATTTACTTATGTATGAATTTGTTTTAAGATGAAATTGTGAGAAAATTGTGGTGAAATACGACGATTTTTCTGAGAATTGAAATTGATCTTGATCATCAAAAGGGGGATTTTGGACATGTCGAAACAGCAGCAAGTCGCTAAACAAGACGCTTTTCAATCTAGAAAAACGTTTTCGACAAATGGGAAAACGTATCACTATTATTCGTTAGAAGCACTCGAGAAACAAGGAATCGGAAATGTTTCTAAATTGCCTTATTCCATTAAGGTACTGTTAGAATCAGTGCTTCGCCAAGTAGACGGTAGAGTGATCAAAAAGGAACACGTTGAGAACTTGGCAAAATGGGGAACTGCCGAGGTAAAAGAAATTGATGTTCCATTTAAACCTTCTCGTGTTATTTTACAAGACTTCACGGGTGTGCCAGCTGTCGTTGACCTTGCTTCTTTAAGAAAAGCAATGGCAGATGTGGGCGGAGACCCAGATAAAATCAACCCTGAAATTCCAGTTGACCTGGTCATTGACCACTCTGTACAAGTCGATAAAGCTGGAACTGAAGATGCATTAAACATTAACATGGATTTAGAATTCGAACGTAACGCAGAGCGTTATAACTTCCTTAGCTGGGCAAAGAAAGCGTTTAACAATTATCAAGCTGTTCCGCCTGCAACAGGGATCGTTCACCAAGTGAACTTAGAGTATCTTGCAAGTGTTGTTCATGCAATCGAAGAAGATGGCGAGATCATCACTTACCCAGATACATTAGTTGGTACTGACTCACATACAACAATGATTAACGGTATCGGTGTACTTGGATGGGGCGTTGGCGGTATCGAAGCAGAAGCTGGAATGCTCGGTCAGCCTTCATACTTCCCAGTACCAGAAGTCATTGGTGCTAAATTAGTTGGAGAGCTTCCAAACGGAACGACTGCAACTGACCTTGCCTTAAAAGTGACACAAGTTCTTCGTGAAAAAGGCGTAGTTAACAAGTTCGTCGAGTTCTTCGGACCTGGTGTTGCACAATTGCCGTTAGCAGATCGTGCAACGATTGCAAACATGGCGCCTGAATACGGTGCTACTTGCGGATTCTTCCCAGTAGATGAGGAAGCTCTTGCTTACCTTCGCCTTACTGGACGTGATGAAGAGCAAATTAATATCGTTGAAGAATATTCTCGCGCAAATGGCTTATTCTATACGCCAGATGCAGAAGAGCCAATCTTTACTGATGTTGTGGAAATTGATCTTTCTCAAATTGAATCAAACTTATCTGGTCCTAAACGTCCACAAGATTTGATTCCACTTTCTCAAATGAAAGAGACGTTCCATAAACACATCGAAAGCCCAGCTGGTAACCAAGGTTTTGGCTTAGAAAAATCAGAGCTAGACAAACAAATCGAATTTGATCTAGCAAATGGTGAAAAGGCTGTGATGAAGACAGGTGCGATTGCGATTGCAGCGATTACGAGCTGTACGAATACATCGAACCCATACGTCTTAATCGGAGCAGGTCTTGTTGCGAAAAAAGCAAGTGAGCTCGGTATGAAGGTGCCAAATTACGTGAAAACGTCACTAGCACCGGGTTCTAAAGTTGTAACAGGGTACCTTGTGAATTCGGGACTTCTTCCATATTTAAGAGACCTCGGATTTAACATTGTTGGGTATGGCTGTACAACATGTATCGGAAACTCAGGACCGCTTGAAAAAGAAATTGAAGATGCTGTCTCTGAAAATGATCTGCTGATCACTTCTGTTTTATCAGGTAACCGTAACTTCGAAGGTCGTATCCACCCGCTTGTAAAAGGAAACTACCTTGCATCTCCACCATTAGTTGTGGCTTATGCACTTGCTGGTACGGTGAATATTGATTTGACAAAAGATCCGATCGGTGTCGATAAAAATGGCGAGAACGTTTATTTCAATGACATTTGGCCATCAATGGATGAAATCAACAGCGTCGTCAAAAGCACTGTCACACCTGAGCTATTCCGTTCAGAGTATGAAACTGTTTTTGACAACAATGACCGCTGGAATGAAATTAAAACGACGGATGATGCATTGTATAAATGGGATGAAAATTCCACATACATTGATAACCCGCCATTTTTTGAAAACTTATCAGTTGAACCTGGTAAAGTTGAACCACTTAAAGGATTGCGCGTAGTGGCGAAGTTCGGTGATTCTGTCACAACAGACCATATTTCTCCTGCTGGAGCAATTGGTAAAGACACGCCTGCAGGTAAATACTTGCAAGAAAGAGGCGTTTCGCCAAGAGACTTTAACTCATATGGATCTCGTCGTGGTAACCACCATGTAATGATGAGAGGTACTTTTGCAAACATCCGCATTAAGAACCAAATTGCACCAGGAACAGAAGGCGGGTATACAACGTACTGGCCAACTGGTGAAGTGACATCCATTTATGATGCATGCATGCGTTATAAAGAAGATGGAACTGGTCTTGCGATCTTAGCAGGCAAAGACTACGGAATGGGTTCTTCACGTGACTGGGCTGCAAAAGGAACAAATCTTCTTGGAATTAAATTCGTTCTTGCGGAAAGCTTTGAGCGTATCCACAGAAGTAACCTTGTCTTCATGGGCGTACTTCCTTTACAGTTTAAAGACGGTGAAAGTGCAGAAACTTATGGACTAACAGGAACAGAAACATTCGAAGTAGATGTTGATGAAACAGTTCGTCCGCGTGATCTTGTCACTGTAAAAGCAATTGATACAGATGGCAACGAGAAAACATTTGAAGTAATTGTTCGCTTTGACAGTGAAGTCGAAATTGACTACTACCGTCATGGTGGTATCCTTCAAATGGTATTGCGTGAAAAATTGGCAAGCAACTAATAAAGCAAAGAAGAGAAGGCGATTAGACAGCTTTCTCTTCTTTTTTAACATAGTGGAGGATCAATCATGTGGAAAAAAGGAATGGCAAGCGCTGTTTTACTTGTGTTGATTGGTTTACTTGCATGGAATGTATTCGGACCAAAAGAACCCGCCATCGGTCTTGAAACAGGGGACAAAGCCCCTGATTTTGAGCTCAAAACCCTTGATGGCAAAATGGCATCGTTATCTGATTATCGAGGGAAAAAAGTACTCCTCAATTTTTGGGCGACATGGTGTAAGCCTTGCCGAACAGAAATGCCAGATCTAGACGCAATTAGAAGTGAAAATGAGCAAGTTGAGGTACTAGCGGTGAATTTGACGAACACTGAAAAGAGTGTGGATCACGTCGCCTCATTTATTGATGAACTTAAGGTCAGTTTTCCTGTTTTATTAGATCAAAAAGGTATTCAAGCGAGATATCAGGTACTTTCCTATCCGACGACATACATACTAGATGAAAAAGGGCGTATCCTGACTGTAAAGCATCAAATGCTCACAAAAAAAGAAATTGAAAAAGAGCTGGATCTATAATGATTCAGCTCTTTTTTGCTTATTTTCTAAATGTTTTGGCGAAAATGGTATGAACAGAGTGGAGGTGGTGATAGACATGAGAAGAAGAAAGCGCCGTACATTTGAAGAACTTGTGCTTGAAAATAAAAAAGAATTATTAAGCAATGAGGAATTTTTAAACCAGCTTGAAGAAAAGTTGGAAGAGCGATTTAGACAGAAATAAGTTATGTTTTGACCTTTTTCGTTCATCCTAAAGAAGAGGGAGGGATGAATGATGGGTAGAGAGCATGATAAACAAGCGCAGTTTACACCAGACCATTTAGGGACAAAACCTGTAGCATACAAACGAAATAAAGGCAAAAAGATGCATAATAAATCGAATGAACAGCCTGATGTGATACAGACGAAGGGCGAATAATAGGAGGGAAGCATGATGAATGACAAGTCATATCAATCCAATCCAGATGATCGTTCTGATAATGTTGAGAAGCTGCAGGATATGATCGAAAACACACTTGAAAATATTGATGAATCTGAAGCAGCAATGGGTCTTTCAACAGAGGAAGAAAAGCAGATGATCAAGCAAAAAAATGAAAACCGTAGAACAAGTATTGACGCAATGCGTTCTGAAATAAAGGACGAGGAAGCAGCAAGAAAGAGCGGTTACACTGAATAAACCAGGGATTCCTGGTTTATTTTATTGCCTCTTTTTAGAAGAACCATTTGGAATGTGGTAAAATGTCAGAGACGTTAGGTTTTGATAGGAGAGCGATGAAAACGTGTATGTATCTAAAAAAGAAATAGAAGTCCGTTATGCAGAAACAGATCAAATGGGTATTGTGTATCATGCCAACTATTTAATCTGGATGGAAGTCGGCAGAACAGCGTTAATTAAAGAATTAGGCTTTTCCTATGCCCAGTTAGAGGCAGACGGTGTCCTTGCACCTGTTGTCGATCTTCAGGTTCAATATAAAAAACCACTACTGTACGGTGAAACGGCTACAGTTCACACATGGATTGAAGAATATAACGGCGTGAAAACAGTGTATGGCTATGAAATACAAAAACCTGATGGACAAACGGCTATTACAGGGACCACCTCACATATATGTGTGGACAAAGAAACCTTTAGACCGATTCAATTTAGAAAAGCTTTCCCTGCATGGCACAGCGTATACGAACAGTCCAAGAAGCAGGTTTGATTCATGGCATTTGGAATTAAAAGAAGAGATTTGAATGCTTGGAAATCAGCTGTTCGGCAAGGGAATGTGGCCTTTTTGACACACTATTGGCTTGATGACCGTTTTCCGCATGCGAATACTGTCACAAAGGCAGCCTGTCAGGATATGGAGCAATTAATCGCTTGGGGACAAAAGCATGGATTAAAGAAAGAATGGATCCATGTTCGCGAAGGTTTTCCTCATTTTGATCTCATCGGTGATTCGCAAAAACGGATTTTACAAAAAGAGCGGTCGTTAGGAAACATTCAGGAGTATGGACTTTATATTGAGTGATAAACAAAAAAGATACCCGAGGGATGAGGTATCTTTTTGTTTATTCATAATGAAATTCTGGTTCTTTCACGGACTCGTTATAATCAATATGCAGATCATGGTTGTCAAAATACCAAATATCACTTTCTTCCACAAAGAAAGTAATGCCTTCTACTTCAGCGGTTGCGCCGGCATTTTGAGGTTCATCTTTTGCGACGCCGAGAGAAAAGCCTTTTTGTACATTACTGCACCCGCCATATCTGACAAAAAAGCGAACATGATCACCTTTTTCTAAATCCAGTTCATTCTTGTACCAATTGAGTGCATCATCTTTTATCGTTAATTTCAATGTGATCGCCCCTTTTTGAAGTCATGCTGTTTTTAAATGCAGGATGCAAAAACAGCTTTTCTTTACTTTTACCACATATTTAAATTGATGAAACGGCTAAAGCCATTTGATTTTCGGTTCAGTTTTGTTGAGAATTCGTTTGAGGTTGGCGATGTGTCTGAAGATCACAAAGCCAGCAAGAACAGCAACAACAATAATTAAAAATAGATCTTGGGTGAATATGCTGTAAATGAATGTGTAGATCCCAGTCAGCATAGATGATAATGAAACATATTTACTAATGTATAAAAATAAGAAAAAAGCAGCGATCATCGTGATAAATAAGAACGGGGCATAAAATAACAGCACGCCGCCTGATGTAGCGACCGCTTTTCCCCCTTTAAATTTTGCAAAGACAGGAAAGCTGTGACCGATAACAGCAGCAACTCCTGCTAATAAGGGATGAATGTCCAGTTGCATGAAAAACGGTAAAGCCGAAGCAAGAGTCCCTTTTAAAATATCAGCAGTGATAACGATGGACCCTGCTTTCACACCTAGCGTACGGAATGCATTCGTCGCACCTAGGTTCCCGCTGCCATGTTCACGGATATCGATTCCCTTTGCAGCTTTCCCGACAATGAGACCTGATGGAATACTGCCGAGAAGATAAGCCAAAATAAACATCAAAGCAATTAACATCTGCATAACTCCTTTATATTCTCCCTCTTGTCTTACATTTTAACATGATCTTATGAAAAACATGGCGATCTTTTTTTGAAAAAAACGATGGCCGATGAATTCAGCTTTGTTTTTAACAAGAAATTCGCTAAAATAGAAGAAAAGGAGTGTCTGGATGAAACATCCTTCAAAACAAGAAATTGGGCGTATATTAAAAAGCAGTAAGCGAATTGCGGTTGTTGGTTTGTCAGATCAGCCGCACCGAACGTCCTATATGGTTTCAAAAGCCATGCAAGATGCCGGTTATGACATCATTCCTGTCAATCCAACGATTGATGAAGCACTTGGGGTAAAAGCGGTCGACTCTTTAAAAGACATAGAAGGGCCTGTTGATATCGTCAATGTCTTTAGACGTTCTGAGTTTTTGCCTGAGGTGGCGAAAGAATTTCTTGAAATAGACGCACCTGTTTTTTGGGCGCAGCAAGGCGTATATCATGAAGAGGCAAAAAGGCTGATTGAGGAAAATGGCAAGGTCGCCATCATGGATTTATGTATCAAAGTGGCTCATGCGATGACAAAAACTCATTAAATCGTCAAAAATCCTTGGTTTTTCAAGGATTTTTGCTTTTTTGTTGCAGAAATATATTTGCGATTCTAGAAGAAAGCGATAAAATAAGGCGACAGGGACCTATCGGTGACCTTGCATATCGAGAAAAAGAGCGATAAGATAAATATAGAACATTTGTTCTGTTTTGCTAAAACCATCATATGATTGCATTTGGCTTATGAAACAGTCTTGTTTATAATGGACTTCTAGTTCTGATTGCAAAATGTAGAACATGATTCATAACCGTGCAAAAGAGCATGTATCGCTGAATCACACATGCATGGTGATGATGCAGCTTATTAAAGTGGACAGTAATGAGCAGCATGATCATCATTAAAATCTAGAGAGATCATTGATGATTAGCCGGTTATGTTTGTTAGTGAAAGGGGATTAAGCATTTGGTTAAAAAGCAGCAAGTAGATTATAACGATGATTCTATTCAGGTGCTAGAGGGGCTTGAAGCGGTCCGTAAACGTCCAGGGATGTATATTGGATCGACGGATTCCCGCGGTCTTCATCACCTTGTCTATGAGATTGTAGACAACTCTGTCGATGAAGTGCTCGCTGGCCATGGAGATCATATCATTGTCAAAATACATAAAGATAACAGCATTTCCGTCCAAGATAAAGGGCGCGGAATGCCTACTGGTATGCATAAGCTTGGAAAACCGACACCTGAGATCATTTTAACTGTCCTGCACGCAGGCGGAAAATTTGGTCAAGGTGGTTATAAAACAAGTGGTGGACTTCACGGGGTTGGGGCGTCCGTTGTGAACGCACTTTCAGAGTGGCTCACCGTGACGATAGAACGCGATGGATTTATTTATCACCAGCGCTTTGAACATGGCGGAAAGCCAGTCACATCACTTGAAAAAATCGGGAAAACGAAAAAGACCGGTACACTGATTCATTTTAAGCCAGATCCAACGATGTTCAGTGTCACCACCTATAATTTTGATATATTATCAGAGCGTTTAAGAGAATCAGCCTTTTTATTAAAAGGGCTAAAAATAGAGCTGATTGATGAGCGCCATGATGTGCAGGAAACCTTTTATTATGAGACAGGTATTGAAGCGTTCGTTGCTTATTTAAACGAGGAAAAGGATGTACTTAGTGAAGTCGTTTCGTTTGAAGGCGAACATCAGTCCATTGAAGTCGATTTTGCCTTTCAATTTAACGACGGATATTCAGAAAATATTTTGTCGTTCGTCAATAACGTAAGAACCAAAGATGGCGGTACGCATGAGTCTGGTGCAAAAACGGCCATGACGAGAGCCTTTAATGAATATGCACGCAAAGTGACCCTTTTAAAAGAAAAAGATAAAAATTTAGAAGGTACGGATATTCGTGAAGGCTTGTCAGCTGTTATTTCTGTCAGAATTCCTGAAGAACTTCTTCAATTTGAAGGGCAAACAAAAGGAAAGCTTGGAACGAGTGAGGCAAGGTCAGCTGTTGATGCCGTAATTTCTGAAAAATTGGCTTATTTCCTTGAAGAAAACCGCGAAACGGCAACACTGCTTGTCAAAAAAGCGATTAAAGCGCAGCAGGCAAGAGAAGCGGCTAGAAAAGCAAGAGAAGAAGCAAGGAGCGGCAAGAAACGGAAAAAATCTGAAGCAACACTCAGCGGAAAATTAACACCTGCTCAATCTAGAAACCCGGCAAGAAACGAACTGTATCTTGTAGAGGGCGACTCAGCGGGTGGATCAGCCAAGCAAGGACGTGATCGGAAATTCCAAGCGGTGCTGCCGCTTCGAGGTAAGGTCATTAATACAGAGAAAGCAAAGCTTGCGGATATTTTCAAAAACGAAGAAATCAACACCATTATCCATGCTATTGGCGGCGGGGTTGGTGTCGATTTTAATGTAGAAGACATCAATTATGACAAAATTGTCATTATGACAGATGCTGATACAGATGGCGCGCATATTCAGGTTCTATTGCTTACATTCTTCTACCGCTATATGAAGCCGCTGATTGAGCATGGCAAAGTATTCATTGCCCTTCCGCCTTTATATAAAGTCAGCAAAGGCTCAGGGAAGAAAGAAGTCATTGAATATGCTTGGTCTGATGAAGAAATGGATGACGTACTAAAGAAAGTTGGAAAAGGATATACGATTCAGCGCTATAAAGGTTTAGGTGAAATGAATGCCGACCAGCTATGGGAAACGACAATGAATCCAGAGTCGAGAACGCTTGTCAGGGTGAAGATCGATGATGCTGCACGGGTGGAGCGCCGCGTCACGACACTGATGGGTGACAAAGTAGAACCACGCCGTAAATGGATTGAAAAGAATGTCGCCTTTGGACTTGATGAGGAAAGCAACATTCTTGAAAATGAAAACTTGTCGCTAGCTGAGGAGGTTTAAACATGGCACAACAAGAACGATTTCATGATTTACCGTTAGAAGAAGTGATTGGGGACCGTTTTGGTCGCTATAGTAAATATATTATCCAAGATCGTGCACTTCCAGATGCACGTGATGGATTAAAGCCTGTACAACGAAGAATTTTATATGCGATGTATGCAGAAGGAAATACACAAGATAAAAACTTCCGTAAAGCTGCCAAAACAGTCGGTAACGTCATTGGTAACTATCATCCGCATGGTGATTCATCTGTTTATGAAGCCATGGTGAGAATGAGCCAGGATTGGAAAGTGCGAAATGTGCTGATTGAGATGCATGGAAATAACGGGAGTATCGACGGAGATCCTCCTGCTGCCATGCGTTATACCGAAGCAAGGCTTTCTGCCATTGCATCAGAGCTTTTAAAGGACCTCGACAAGGAGACAGTCGAATTTGTCGCGAACTTTGATGATACAAGCAAAGAGCCTGTTGTCTTACCAGCGATGTTTCCCAACCTTCTTGTGAACGGTTCAACAGGGATCTCAGCCGGTTATGCGACTGATATTCCGCCGCACCATCTAGGAGAAGTGATTGATGGCGTGATTAAGCGAATTGAACAGCCGCATTGTACGGTTGAAGATTTAATGACAGTCATCAAAGGGCCTGATTTCCCAACAGGCGGGATCATTCAAGGTGTGGATGGTATTAAGAAGGCATATGAAACAGGAAAAGGAAAGATTATGATTCGCGGAAAAGCGGAGATTGAAACCATTCGTGGTGGACGTCAGCAAATCGTGATCACAGAAATTCCTTATGAAGTGAATAAGGCCAATCTTGTCAAAAAGATGGACGAGTTCCGCATTGAAAGAAAAGTAGAAGGAATTTCTGAGGTTCGGGATGAGACGGATCGTACCGGCCTTCGGATTGTTGTAGAGCTGAAAAAAGAAGCGGATGCGAATGGTGTCTTGAATTTCTTATATAAAAATTCTGATCTGCAAATCCCATATAACTTTAATATGGTCGCGATACATAACAGAAGACCGACTTTAATGACGCTTACAACTGTACTAGACGCTTACATTGCTCATCAAAAAGAAGTGGTGACGAACCGCTCAGCATACGAGCTTCGAAAAGCAAAAGAACGTCATCATATTGTAGATGGATTAATTAAAGCTCTTTCCATTTTAGATGAAGTCATTGCGACGATTCGTTCGTCTAATGACAAGCGTGATGCGAAAAATAATTTGATGGAGAAATATGATTTTACAGAAGCTCAATCAGAAGCGATTGTTTCTCTCCAGTTATATCGTTTAACAAATACAGATATCACTCAACTAAGAGACGAAGCAAGAGAGCTTGACGTGCGAATTGCAGAGCTTGAAGACATTTTAGCAAATGAGAAGAAGCTGTTTAAAGTCATTACGAACAACTTGAAGAAGTTGAAAAAGACGTATGCTGATGAAAGACGATCCGTCATTGAGGAAAAAATTGAAGAAATTAAGATTAACCTTGAAGTGATGATCGCATCAGAGGACGTGTACGTCACAGTCACAAAGGATGGATACATCAAACGGACAAGCCAGCGTTCCTATGCTGCATCAAACGGTAAGGACTTCGGTATGAAGGATACAGACCGACTGATTCACCAGTTTGAAATGAATACAACAGATGTTCTTCTGCTCTTTACGAATAAAGGGAGCTATATTTACTGTCCAGTTCACCAGCTGCCAGATATACGCTGGAAAGACATGGGGCAGCATATTACGAATATTATTTCGATTGATCGCGATGAATCCATTCAAAAAGCGATCCCAATTAAAGAATTCGATGAATCATCGTATCTCCTGTTCTTCACAAAAGGCGGTATGGTAAAGAAAACAGAGCTTCTCCAATATAAAGCGCAGCGCTATTCAAAACCGCTTGTCGCCTTGAATTTAAAAGGTGATGATGAACTTGTAGATGTTCATGTCACAACAGGTCAGCAAGAATTGTTTATTGCAACGAAAAATGGCTATGGATTATGGTTTGATGAAGAAGAAGTGAGTGTGGTCGGTCCGAGAGCGGCTGGTGTGAAAGGCATCAATTTGAAGGATGGAGACGAGGTGGTCTCTGGACAAATCATTGATCCGAAGAACAATGTGCTTGTTCTCACGACACAAAGAGGTGCTGTGAAGCGGATGAACCTCTCTGAATTTGATAAGACATCAAGAGCAAAACGTGGAGTCATCATGCTAAGAGAATTAAAGAAAAACCCTCACAGAATTGTTGCTGTGATTGCTGCTTCACTGCACGATACACTTGAGATTGATACGGAAAAGGGTGCCACGATCCCGCTCGATATTTCCACACTAAGGGCAAATGATCGTTATAGCAATGGATCGTTTATTTTAGATGAGGAAGAGCAGGGAGAAGTAACTCAAGTTCTCTTATCACCTGCTGCATCTGACCAAGATGACAATAAATAAGCAAAATGAAAACCCCCTGCGTAAGGCAGGGGGTTTTTTATGATGAGGTCAATTTAACTCTCGTGATTGCCAAACATGCTTGTGATGGCATGCACTACTTCAATTCCTTGGTAAACGAAAAGAGAAAGTGAAGTGACAGAGAACAGACCTAGAATGAATACTCTTAAGAAAAATAACATCGTGTAAAACCTCCCAATTTTTGTTTGATTTAAATGGTTGGGTTAACACGAGCTACTCGGAAATTCGAAGACTGGTAGAACACTGCAAGTAAATGCTTCTTTTTCCGGTCAAATCGATCAGTATAAGTGATGCGTGCAAATCCAGCTGCCATACTGCCAATGACTAGCAGTGCTGTAAATGCCGCAAATACTGCGTTCACATGTTTTTGTTTCTTTTCATCGCCTGCTGTCTGAACGATTTTCATTTCATGTGATTCTTGATCAGCAACCACCTTTGCATGATGATATACCTGAACGGAATGAGGCATTGAGAACAAATGAAAACTTGCAAGTGCTATGAATAAGACTGCTAATTTTAACAGCATATTTTTTTTCATTTTTCTCACCCCTTCCTGTTTATTTTCATGATCTTACCACGTTTTCAGTTATTTGAAAAGTCTTATTTTTTTACTTTCCCTCTTTAAAAAAGCGCTAAACATCAAGACATCTATAGGACTGTTTCACTTCATGAAAGGTTTCAATTTTATTTTTTAAATTTAAAAAAAGTACCGAGATCAAAGATCTGGCACTTTTCAAAAAGAATGTATTGATGTCGGTTTTGCAACAGCTTTTGTGAAGATTCCCGCAATACAAATGGCAAACAGAACAAAAATAAACGCATGAAGCAGTCCGACTTGATTGGCGAGCAGTCCTAAAACAGGGGGCCCTGATAGAGAGGCTGTATACCCAGATAAAGTGACGATACTGACACGTTTGACAGCATAGCGGCTATCATCACCAGCTGCTGAAATGGTCAGCGGGAAGCCTAAGGACGCGCCAAGTCCCCATAAAAAGATAGATATCATACACACGACGAGTGAAATCTTTAAAATCACCAAGAATAGTCCGGCGACAGCAGATAAAATCGCGACTCTTAGCAACAGCACCCTGCCAAAGCGATCAATGAAACGTCCGCTCAGTAATCTGCCACTAATCATTCCGCACAAAAATAATGCATAGATGACCGTACTCATTGAATGAGAAACCTGATAGCCATCAACCATTGCTAGTGGAATCCAATCATTTGCAGAACCTTCTACAAATGCGAGACATAAGGCAATCATCGCTAATGAGATCGTTCGTTTGTTCAGCCATGATGTTTGAGAAGCCTCTACTGATTCTGTCTGCGTCTCATCCTGATCTTTTCCTGTCCCGTGCGGAATAAACCGTGTACAAATCAGGATGCTGAGAAAGAAAAGGAGTGCAATGGTGAGAAGGTGAATGAAGACAGACACACCTAAATAAATAAAGAGTATTCCGGCACCTGCACCAATTAACGTTCCAATACTGAAAGAAGCATGCAAAATCGGCAGGATCGTTCTCTTGATCTGATACTCAATCTCCGTTCCTTCTAAGTTCATGGCTACATTGCACATGCCTGAGCCTGAACCAAAAAGAAAAAGACCAGCAGTGACAATCAGCGTAGAAGAGAGGGCGGCGCCGATTGCAAGGGTTGAGAATCCAATAAACATCAAAAAAGCGCTGACCACAATCGCCACTCGGCCGCCTTTTTTGCGAACGAATACATTGGAAAGAATCAGCCCGACAATGGAACCTACAGATAGGCCGAGTAAAATGAGTCCCATTGTGCCTGTATCTGCTTGCAACAAATCTCTCACTTCTGGTGTCCTTGAAAACCAAGTGGAGATGGAGATCCCAGACATCGTAAAAATAACAATGATCGCTTTATACCACTTTAATTTCATCTAATCCCTCATATCTATGTAGTCTTACAGAACAAATCTACTCGATTATAAAGGAGACTTCTTGATTCGTAAATAACATG
Organism: Bacillus sp. 005/A4HT-01/001; assembly: GCF_004634445.1. NCBI lineage: Bacteria > Bacillati > Bacillota > Bacilli > Caryophanales > Bacillaceae > Bacillus > Bacillus sp. 005/A4HT-01/001. The sequence continues at coordinate 63,318 of NZ_SEIZ01000006.1, read as the reverse complement.
AGGGAGGATCATCATGAAGAAAATATTCCAACTTCATCATTCTTTGATAGAATAAAGACAAAAGGGGCGATACATATGTCATATCGAATAGGTGTTTTAAAGGGAGACGGGATTGGACCGGAAATTGTTAATTCTAGTATGCGTATTTTTAAGACAGCGCTGTCACAGTTCAATGAACCATTTGTGGAATTTGTAGAGTGTCCTATCGGTGCTGAAGCCATTCATTCTCATCAAGATCCAGTGCCAGCTTCTACGATAGCCGCCTTGAAAAAATGCCATGGCTGGATATTAGGACCTCATGATTCAGCTTCATATCCTGATCAATTGAAAGAAAGAAGAAATCCAAGTGGAGAACTGCGTCATACATTTGATTTATTTGCAAATATTCGTCCATCGCAATCGCTACCAGGTGTGAAAAGCGTTGCCAGTGGCGTCGACCTTGTCATTTTTCGAGAAAATACAGAAGGCTTTTATCCAGACCGGAATATGTATCAGGGGACAGGAGAGTGGATGATTACACCAGATGTCGCCATATCTACAGGTGTGTTTACAAAAAAAGCAATTACCCGTATTACCCACGCGGCCTTTCAACGTGCAGTGGAGAGGAGGGGGAAAGTCACCATTGTTCATAAAGCGAACGTGATCAAATTAGGATCTGGCTTGTTTTTACGAACATGTCAAGAGGTAGCGAAAGCATATCCGCAAGTGGAGGTTGAGGATATTCATATTGATGCGATGGCTGCTCATTTAGTGAGACGTGCAGGTGATTTTGATGTGATTGTGACAGAAAATATGTTTGGCGACATATTATCTGATCTTGCAGGGGAACTAGTCGGCAGTTTAGGAATGGCACCCTCATTAAATTGTAACGAAAATCAAGCGATGGCACAGGCGGCACATGGTTCAGCACCGGATATTGCTGGTCAAAATATCGCCAATCCAATGGGCATGATTCTTTCTACAGTGATGCTTTGTAACTGGCTACATGTGAAATATCAAGATGAAAGATTAAAACAGACAGCCAGTCTGATCGAACATACTCTTGGTGAGACCTTAAAAAAGAACTTGAAAACGAAGGATTTAGGAGGAAATGAGACGACGACACAATTCACCGAGGCATTCATTCAAACGATGAATGAAGTTTCAATAAAAGGGAGATGAACATGAAAACAGAAAAAGAAAAGATGATCAAGGGAGAATACTATCATCCAAATGACCACACATTGATGGCAGATCGAGCAAAAGCGCGACAATTGACATTTGCCTATCAGCAAACAAATGAGCCATCACAGAGAAAGGCCATTTTAAAGGAGCTTTTAGGCGCTTGCGGAGAAGATGTGGTGTTTGAAGGCAGAATACAATGTGATTATGGATACAATATCGAGGTTGGTGAGCATTTTTTTGCGAATTTTGATGCTGTGTTATTAGATGTTTGCAAGATTACAATTGGAGATCATTGTTTGTTAGGTCCGAATGTACATATATACACAGCTGGACATCCGTTAAATCCAGAAGAACGTCAAACAGGTATTGAATTCGGCAAACCAGTCACAATTGGACATCATGTGTGGATTGGCGGCGGCGCCATTATCAATCCAGGTGTGACAATCGGAGATCATGCTGTCATTGCATCAGGATCTGTTGTGACAAAAGATATTCCGGCAAATGTGATTGTTGGCGGGAATCCTGCAAAAATCTTAAAACATTTAGAGGAATGAAAATCTGACGAATCAACTGTTGGATTTTCATTTTTTGTTTTATCTCAATAAGATAAGTATACTTAATAATGAGACGAAGAAAATTCAATTGTTATTTAACTTCCTAGAATATATATTATGTAAACTAGATATTAATTAATGCAAAAAGAGAATCTTTGACTTGATCCTCTTTATTATTAGATTTTATATTCAATTGACTCAAACGCAGCACTATTTTCCAGTCTCAGCAAACTGTTTCAATCGATCTCCAATTTCATCTCTTACCCTTTGGAAAAATGACCACTTCTCTTCTTCTGTTCCTTCTGCTTTTGCTGGATCATCAAAGCCCCAATGGACACGTTCGACATGAGGAGGAGTCATCGGGCATTTATCAGCTGCGTCACCGCATAGTGTTACGACTAAGTCAGCGTGATGCAATATTTTCTGATCAATCAGGTCAGACGTTTGATGAGAAATATCAATCCCTATTTCTTTCATTGCTTTTACAGCATTCGGATTTAATCCATGAGCTTCGATACCAGCACTATAGATCTTCCACTCATCTCCAAGATATTTTTTAGCCCAACCTTCAGCCATTTGACTGCGGCAAGAATTACCGGTACATAAAAAGTATATTGTTTTCTTTGACATGTTGATCGTCTCCTTTAATGTATAATCATTAGCCAGAAATACAACGCTAAAAGTGTGATGAATAGTGTTGGTACAGTTAAAATGACCCCTATTTTGAAATATGTCCCCCAGGAAATCTTCACACCTTTTTGAGAAAGGACGTGGAGCCATAGTAGTGTTGCTAAGGAGCCAATGGGCGTAATTTTTGGTCCTAAATCAGAACCAATGACATTTGCGTATATTAACGCTTCTCTCATCATTCCTTGTGTATCGGTGCCGGATATGGCCAATGCATCGATCATGACCGTTGGCATATTATTCATGACAGATGAAAGAATCGCTGCTATAAATCCCATACCAAGAGTCCCTGCTAATAAACCTTGATCTGCTACAGCTTGAATCACGCTTGAAAGAGCATCAGTAAGCCCTGCATTTCGCATGCCATAGACAACAACGTACATACCTATGGAAAAGAAAACGATCGCCCAGGGAGCTTCTTTTAGAACGCTTTTTGTTTGAACAGCAGGGCTTTTTTGTGCAATGACCAAGAATAAAATGGCAATCACTCCAGCTATGACCGATACAGGTATAGATAAAAATTCGCTTGCAAAATAACCAATCAACAAAAAAGCTAATATATACCAAGATAATCTAAACATCTTTGGATCTTTTATTGCTTCCCTAGGTTGCTTTAACTCAGTCATATCATAGCGTTTTGGTATACTCTTTCTAAAGAAAAGGTACAGCACAGTGATACTCGCTAGCAATGAAAAAAGGTTTGGAACAACCATTCTGGATGCATATTCAATAAATGTAATGTTGAAATAGTCGGCTGTTACAATATTCACCAAATTACTTACGACAAGTGGAAGCGACGTTGTATCTGCAATAAACCCACTCGCGATAATAAAAGGGAATACTATTTTTTCATTGAAGTGTAATGCTCTGACCATGGCTAAAACAATGGGTGTCAAAATAAGTGCTGCACCATCGTTTGCAAATAGAGCAGCGACGATTGCACCAAGGATGGTCACATACACAAACATACGTAGCCCACTGCCTTTTGCAGCCTTTGCCATATGCAATGCTGCCCATTCAAAAAAGCCGATTCGATCAAGGATGAGTGAAATGACGATAATGGCGACAAAAGCTAAAGTCGCATTCCAAACAATGCCTGTCACGGTGATCACATCGTCTACATTCACAACACCTACGATTAATGCTAAAATAGCTCCTCCACAAGCGGACCACCCTATGGATAAATTTTTTGGCTGCCAAATAACCAGTACCAAAGTGAACAAAAATATGATTAATGATAAAACGGCAAAACTCAAACCCATCCCTCCTTACGAACAAGAAATGTTTGTTGCTTTATGTTGTATACTTTTTAAAAGGTCATCTTCTTTATCAATTTGATTTAAGATGATCCGAATCGTCTCAAATTCTGGAGACAGTGTATTGATTGAATAATAACGCCACTGCCCTTTTCTGTTCTCATGAACAAATCCAGCTTTTTTTAATTTTCGTAGATGCTGACTAATCGCTGGTTGACTCATTTCGAACATATCTACCAGTTCACAAACACAATATTCTTTCTCCAAAAACAATTTCATCATGATCAGTCTTGTTTGATCACTGAGTGTTTTTAAACAATTCGACATATATGTCACACCAATTGAAACATCTGTAGTCACAATGATTCCCCCTCTTTTCAACTCCTTCAATAGTATATAACTGAAAACTTATATAATCAATTGATTATATGAATTCAAACAAAGATTCATTCGTGTGAAAATGATTGATTTAAATACCCACTTCTCTTCTTTAAATGAAACCACATAGTTATTTAAATAGCCCAGTCCTCCTAATTGGCAAAAAGGTGTTGATAAAAACAAAAGACAGAGGTCTTGTGCCTTTTATCATTCGAGTGAAATTAAATAATCAAGAAGAAAAAACTTACGAGCAAAGGCGGTTATACATGCCACTGGTACGTGGAAAAACCCTAACCCAATAAATGCTGAAGGGATTATGACAGAAAATGAAAAAAGAGTTGCTAATCGAATGGCATTCCTGATATTTTAAATCGCGATCTGACTCGGTATCAGAATTGCATTGGGCATTCTGCTGTTAACACTTTGCTAGAGCTGCCAAAGCTAAAAGAGACATCAAAAAGCACAGAAATGATATGGATTTTAAGAAAGCAGGATATTAGTGAGGTATTAAGAGGAGAAAACAATGATCAATTGCCTGCAAGAGGTCAATTAGATGGAAAGGACCCTTCTTGGTGTCCTATGATCAGAAGGTGAAAGAGGGTCCACAAATTAAGATACAGTTATTGTTTCAACTAATTAAAGGACCCTTGTTCTTGTCTTGGTACAAATTAGATAGGTCATAAAGGTTTTTGGGGTAATTCCATTATTTGAATCTCCATCCCCCATGAAGTTGTGATATAGAAAAATCCAAGAGAGCTCAGCTCTCTGACTTTAACATCAGACTGTTCTGCAAAATATTTTAAAGCCTCTTCTATATCGGTAACTGTAATAGCTAGATGGGCTACACCGATATCACTGGGTTTTAGGTGAACATTCTGTTGATCTGGCGTCGACCATTGAACCAGTTCGATCTTTCTACCGCCATATTGCAAAAATGCCGCCCCTTCTACAACTGAATGTTCGTGAACCCCAAAGTACCTTTTTAAACTATCGTCCTCAAACTGCATCCGTTTTGGCCGGAACAAGACTTCAAAACCCAAAATATGAGTGAAGAATTCAACTGCTACTTCGATATCGGGTACTACAAATCCTGAATGCTCGATTGTACCTTGAAAAATTGTATTTTTCATATCGCTAAACCCCTTTGATTTTTGGAAGTAAATGTTTCATTATAAAGTGGTATTTAAAGTAGCTATATCAATCTTTTGTGATTTCTATATCTTTTTTGAATATCCATTAAAATTTACATGTTCCATCTGAACAATATTCATCGAGCGACGACTCTAATTTATGCTCTTCAACCTTACGATTCCCGTACTCTTCTTTCCATACCTGTTGTAATGTTTCTAAAAACACTTCGCTAGGTTGTGCTCCTGAGATGACATATTTATCATTCACAACGTAAAAGGGCACGCCCTGAATCCCAATTTTAGATCCCTCGGCTCTATCAGCTGCGATATTCTCGCTATATTGATCATTTGATAAAACATCCAAAGCTTCGTTGCCATCAAGACCTATTTCACTTGAAAGTTGAGCAAGTGTTGCGTGATCACCGATATCTAGTGAATCTGTGAAATGAGCTTTCAAAATACGTTCCATAAACTCCCGAATCTTCCCTTTCTCTTTTGCATAATAAGAAAGACGAAGTGCATCATATGAATTCGTAGGAATCATTGTATCAAATTGATAATCTAACCCAACCTCTTTTGCTTTCTGTTTCAATTGATTGTTCAGTACTTTTGCTTTTTCATATGGGACACCATGCTTAGAGGATAATACTTGATGGATATCCATTCCTGTATTTTTTTTCGCATATGGATCTAATTGAAAATGTCGAAATAAGACTTCGACCTCTTCTTTATGTTCAAACTGTTCTAACCCTATTTCAAATTGACGTTTGCCAATATAACAAAACGGGCAAACAAAATCAGACCAAATTTCTACTTTCATCCTATGTTCCCCCTTTATGATTTTAATGAATGTATTTTGTCTATTCTTCTTTATTACGCTTTTGAACGTGCGAGGTGGGATGATGTTAATTAAAATCTTTTTAACTAATCCCACCAATGCTCTTTTTTAAAACGTTCGTGCTACCGTTTTTGCTTTTTCAATTGTTGAAGTAACAATTTCTTCTTCTTTAGTTGGATCATAGTCAATACCTTCAACAAAAATCGTTGGTTCCACTTCAATTCCAACAAACTTCAGCGCACCTCTTACGTAAGAATCGGAATGTTCCATTCCAATTGCCTGCGAATAAAATCCTCCCATACCATGAATATGGATTGCTTTTTTCCCTTTCATCAATCCTTCTGGACCTTCTGATGTATATTTAAACGTTTTTCCAGCACTCATGATTGTATCAAAATAGGCTTTTAATAAAGGTTGGATTCCTAAATTCCACTTTATGATTTTGATTTTGAATACTTATAAAAAGAATGCACACGCAATATTTTGGTATGACCCTAAATGATTCCTATAATTTCTGCTGAATCAACAACCTCATACAAAAAGCTGATTTAATGATTATAGACAATGGGCATTTTTTCGATTAATTGGTGTTGCCTAGCAGCGTCATACATGAGTTTAGCGACATTTTCCCTAGATACGGACATTTTAGCTGGCTGATCGCCGAATGAATAACCGTAAGATTGCCCGTTGTATTTGATATTAGGATTAATGATTCGAACGACTGTCCAATCCAGGTTCGATTCTTTAATCAGTTCTCCTATCTTCTTCATTTCGGCATAACCATTTGGCATGAGAAGTTTAGGCAATATTCTTGGCAATATCGTCGATAAGCTTTTCTTATCGTCTTCAGATTGCAAGGCTGGCGTCGCGAGTGTAATCAACCTTTTTTTGGTGAACTTCTTCATCGCTTTGACAATTCGGTTATGTCCATCGGCGATCGGTGTACCTTTTTGTTTTCGAGACAAATCAATGCCGGGACCTAAGGTGCTTATCACGACATCAGCTTCTGAAACTGCCGTTTCAATAGCTGAAGTGTTCGTTAGTTCACCCGTTACAATGCGTAAATTCGAATGCTTTTGCTTGATTTTCTCAGGGTTTCTAACATATACCGTAACGATATCTCCGTTTTCTAATGCAAACTGTGTTAAAAGTTGACCGATTGCACCAGTTGCACCAAAAATAGTGATGTTCATGGTCGTCTATCTCCTTTTGTTATTCAGAATGATCACAATGATTTCCTTGATCAAAAATCTTTCGTAATAACATGTGTTATTTAAGCAACGCGCGTTGTATAATTGATGATAAGATGAAAAAGAATAATAAACAATAACCAAAATAGCCAATATGTAGTTTACGCAACACTTCTAATGTATTGTCGTTTTTAGACAAGATGATGAACCCTAAAAGGAGAAGAAAAAATAATTATGCCAAAAAAAGATCCGAGAATACTTCGTACAAGACAATTGATTGTAGACTCTTTTCTTTCGTTAGCTAGTGAAAAAGATTTCAACCATATAACGGTACGTGATATCACAGAAAAGGCTACTATTAACCGGGCTACATTTTATGCGCACTTTGACGATAAATTTGATTTATTACATTCTACAATCACCAATACATTTACAGACAAATTGAAAAAAAGACTCAATGATCACGATGGATTCAATGAAAAAGTCATTGCAAATATTTTTCTAGCCATGTGTGATCACCATAAAGAGATAAGCGACCTATGTCCCAAAGGTTATCATTCTTTAGGAACTATTATCGAAAGTAAAATTAAAGAGGAGTTACAGAAACTAATAGCTGATCTTATGCTAAAAGGAACTAAAAACATCATCGAATTAGAGGATAAACAAATGGTAGCAACCCTATCTACTATGCTAAGTTGGGGGATATACGGAGCTGCATACACATGGAATAAGGATGGAAGACTTATTTCATCAGAAGAGCTAGTGACTAAGACCCTGCCTATCTTTAAAAATGGCATGAGTCAGTATTATCTTTAATGAAAATGATGTTAACAATCTGCTTGAGCCGGCAGTGCTATAAAAAATATTAAAAAAACACAGAAATGGTATGGATTTAAATAATGGTGTATTTGGAGGAGTGCAAGAGGTCAATTAGGCAGGCACGATTTGTTGTTGCTTAAATGACTGGTGATAAAGAGTCTGCTGAAACGTGTAGCACTAAAGTTATAAAGCTTTACTTTAAATAGTGGGATTCTTATACGGCTATTGTTTATCAGGTCATACAATGGATCTGCATTTACCATCTTGTTCAAGCCTATCCTTTTGTTTGTTTTTCAAAACTTCTACGACCTTCTCAATAAATTAAATCGGTCGTAGAAGTTGGCCCTTATTTGTTGTACTGTAAATCAAATATTCTGGGATATTTCTTTTAAGAATTGCTTTCTCTTTTCATCTGTTGTTAAATTCACTCTAGAAAAATGAATCCATTTCGTGGATTCATTTTTCAATCCCAAATCTGCTAGCGTTCTGTTAATAAAAACGCTTTGAATGGCATTTCCAGCTTCAGATTCTATATACTCTTTATCTGTAGTTGATGTTGAGATCACGGTTGTTTTTTTTATATTTGTTAATAAACCTTTTAAAGTACCAGTATTTTGATCTTCAATGAATGCGAAACCGCTTAACATCACTTTATCAATAAATCCTTTTAAAATAGCAGGTAGATCCCACCACCAGACTGGGAATATAAATATCAATTCTGTTGACTGTTTTAATTTTTCTTGATAATCCTTCACTAATGAATAAGGCGTTTCTCCTTTATGAAAATGCTTTAATTCTTCAGCTGTAAAAACAGGATTAAATCCATCTTTATATAAATCGATTACTTGAAACGGTTCTCTCTTTGTTTCTAATTTTTCTGTTATGGAAGTCAAAATGGCATGATTATAGCTTCCATCCCAAGGATGTGCATAGACAATCGTTTTCATTATTCATTCACCCTTTTTCTGAGTTTTGCATCATTTTTTGATGTACATTGATTTTATTGTATGCTATAACATACTACAAGTACGGTAATCAAAGTGCGATACTAACCCAAAGGAGAGTATAAAATGAATGAGGAGTCCTTCCAGACGAAAGCTGAGCTAAAAGATACTGGTTTTGGGTATACTTTGTCATTAATTGGTGGGAAATATAAAATGCCAGTTCTGTATGCTTTATATTCAAACGATGGTCCTGTTCGCTATAATCAGCTGAAACGTAAGCTCGGAACGATTTCTTTTAAAACATTAACCAATACACTAAAAGAGCTTGAGGCGGATCACTTAATTCATCGTAAAGAATATCCCCAAGTGCCTCCAAAAGTAGAATATAGTTTATCTGAAAAGGGCTTATCACTGATGCCTGTATTAGATGAGATATGTTATTGGGGAGAGAAACAAATGAAAAATAATTAGGTAGAGTGGAAAGAAAGCTACTACGGTTTAAACATACTTTTTAAAGTAGCTTTCTTCTCATCTTATATCAATCCGATTGGCTCATTTTGTTGATGCGCTAACTCCATTTCTTCTGCCAGATAGAGAGCGTTCTTCCCGATACATGCTGCTAACTTGCATCTAAAATCATGGAAGTCGGTGTAAGACCAATGTGCTTCGAAATGAGTAAAATCCATTCCCACGAATCATTCCTCCGTTTTCAAATTGTGATGGTCAATGTATTCAACATTCGCAAATATTACTCCTGATTGATCCTATAATAGGACAACGAGGCACGCAACGGAGTCCTAAGGTTATTTTGATTTAATCCCTGCCCCACAAAGAGGGATGATAATGGTTTCTTCTGATTCCTTTTGATATTTCATGTAGCCAGCAAAATTGATGGCAGATGTCACTTCGACATAAAATCCTTTCTGACTCAGTTTAGAGCGTGCATGTATAATTTCTTCTTCTTCAATATCAATAAACGTACCATTCGTCTTGTATACAGCTTCTAAAATTTGTTTAGAACGCGCTGGGGCAGCAATAGCGATCCCTTCTGCTACAGTCCCTTTATTTGTGACAGGTGATGCTGATTCCTCCGCATGTTGAAAAGCTTTCACAAGTGGTGCGCAGTTCTTTGCTTGTATGGCAATAATTTTCGGTATTTTATGAATGAGACCATTTTCGAATAACTCTCTAAAGCCATAATACGCACCGAGCAGCAGAGTGCCGTTTCCAACCGGAATGATTAAAGCATCCGGTGCCCCTTTTAATTGTTCATAGATTTCATAGGCGTATGTTTTTGTACCTTCGAAAAAATAAGGGTTATAGACATGGCTTGCATAAAAAACGTTTTCTTCGTCTACTGCCTTTTGGGCCGCAGCTGCAATGTCCTCTCGTGTACCATGAATTTCTTTAATCGTTGCCCCGTGGGCTTTTATTTGAGCGACTTTTTTAGGTGATGTTTGATCACTTAGATAGATGTCACAGGCAATACCACAACGCGCCGCATACGCAGCAATTGCCGTTCCTGCATTCCCGCTGCTATCAGCAATGACTTTTGTTACCCCTAATTCCTTAGCTTTTGTCATTAACACAGCTGCTCCACGGTCTTTAAATGATAGTGTAGGCATCATATAATCAACTTTTACATATGTGTTTGGCTCATTAGGATCTAGAACGATTAAAGGAGATTGGCCCTCGCCCATTGTCACAGTTTCCCACGTCTTAGAACCTTTTGGAAATGGCATGGTTTCAACATAACGCCATAATGAATTTGGATAGTGCTCCCAAGCTGTGACGTCTATTTTCGGGGTATCTTTCACTAGATTGAATACTCCACCACAATCACATTTCCATAGAGTTGGTGTCATCTCATATTTTTCCCCGCAATGGTTACAACTTAATTGATTCATTCTTCATCTGCCCCTTTGAATATTTTTTTATACAAAATATAATTTTTTATATAGGGTGGTCAAAAAAATATTCTAAATATATGCAATGGCATCCATTTCAATTTTGAAACCAAAATGTAATTCATTCGTTGGTACAATCGTACGAGCTGGTTTATGTTCACCGAAAAATTCGGTATAAACCGCATCTACTTTGTCCCATAATTCAATATCTGAAATGTATAATGTCATGCGCAAAATCTTTTCTTTTTGACTTCCAGCAGCCTCTACAATCATCTCTACACTCTTAAGCGCTTGTAATGTCTCTTTTTCAATGGGGCCGAACTCTTTTTCTGTCGTTTCAGGATTGATAGCAAATTGTCCCGACACATAGACCGTGTTTTGATGAATGGTTGCGAATGCATAGTGTCCGTTTGATTTTAGATTTCCTACCTCGAGTATGCTTTCCATTTTGACACTCCTTACCTCGATTTATTTTTGATTTCATCCAAATAGCTATAGACCGTTACTTTGGAAATGCCTAACATAGATGCGACCTTCTCAACAGATCCTTTCATTAAAAAAATGCCCTTTTCATCCATGAATTTGATTAGTTCAATTTTTTCACGACGTTTCATAACTGGATGAACACTGTTTTGAATGATTTGTTGAATCAATTGATCTACTATTTCTTCTACATTTTCAAGATCATCATTTGATGTTGTTTCTTTTTCTTGAGCTTCCACTTGTGTAGAAAGAAAAGTATCCATAAATTGCTGCATTTGATTCAGTGCTTCAACATCAAAATTGATACAGAAAGCTCCGATCACTTTTTGCTTTGAATCACGTATTAATGAAGTCGAAGAACGAATCGTACGCTTATCTTCTGTTACAAATGTATAACCAGCCAAATAATCTTCTTTAAAATCTTCTGATTGTAATACAGTCTTGACTAGATGATCAAATGATTGGCCTATTTCTCTTCCTGTCACATGGTTATTTACTGTAAACATGACAGATGCTTGAGGATTCGTTAAATCATGAATCACCACTTCACAATTTGTTCCAAACATTTTTGCAGTAGATTTTGCTAAAGGAATATAACTCTCTAATAACTTTTTAATATGTTCCACGCCTAAGCACCTCATTTTTTTATTCCACTAGATTATATAATTTTTTATATATAAAAACAATATATAGATTTATTTATATATCATAATGCTCACAAGATCACAAATATGAAAATCACCATATAAAAAAAGCAGCCATTGACTGCTTTTTGCTTGTGCTCCTTTCTAATTGTCTTCCTGCTGGATGCCATACAAAATGACGTCAATTCCCCATCGGAACCGTTTCATTGATACGGTATCACCTGCAAACATTTCTTCTTTTACACGATGAATGAAAGGAAACTGCGTTTTGTCTGCTTGAAGAAATGCTTTTTTTGTGTCTGTAATTTGTGAAGAGCCTTGTTTCTTCCAAGAGACCTTTTCGTATGCTACAGAAGATACGTATAACAGCAATAGGTCTACTCCCCATGCTGCGGATGTAGATTTGATCCCGCCTTCATGCAATGCAGCGAGAAGATGTTCGGTCAACTGAAGAAAGTTCGTTCCTTGTGGAATGGTGGAAAGAGAAATTTCAGCGAGACCAGGTTTTTCGAATAGCAGGAGGAAATAAGTATGCAATAGGTCGAATAACTGTTCTTTCCATGTGCTATCCTTTGAATCTGGATAGACCATTTGTCCGAGACCATAATCCAATACGTAAGCACTGAGTTCTTGAACATTGTTCACGTAGACATACAAGGATGCAGGTCCCGTATCCAATGCTTTAGCCACCTTACGCATACTCATGCCCTCTATCCCATGCTCCTTAAGAAGCTCATAGGCCGTTTTCACAATAAGCTCACGGCTTAAGGGTTCTTTAGCCGGCCGAGACCGGCGACTGATCATACGACGATTTGAATTGTTCATACTCTCTTTATAACATGTCAAAGTAAAATAGTAAATTGAGCATCAATCATCATCCTTTTGAAAAGAATTCATCATATTTGCAAGCTTGACCGCAGCGTCATTTGAAAAACACAGTTTTAAACTATTCTCCGATTCATTAGCTTTTTTCGATGAATATTCGTACATCATGTCTTCGTATTCTTCAATCGCCTTTTCAAAATGATGAGGATGCCGGACAATAGCAAGTGCTAGCTCCCTTGCATCAAACATCGCCATGTTCACACCCTCGCCTGCGAATGGCGACATGACGTGAGCTGCATCACCGATAAGCGTTACTCCTTTATGACGATTCCATTTGAAACCGACAGGAAGCGTATAAATCCGTCTTGGAATGATGGCATCTTCTGCATAACGAATATAATTTTTCAGCTGATCATCCCAATCACTAAATAACGCTAATAATTGTTCTTTTGCTTCTTTCGCTTGATGAAACGGTATACCACAAGTCTCGATCCAGTTGCGTTCTACCATAAGGCTTGCATACACTTTGATTCGGCCATCTCCGTTTAACTGCCCAATCAGTCCTTTGTGGTCTGCCAAAGCAAACATCTTACCTCGTTTATTAAATTCAGCTAAATCAGGGTGTTTCTCCTCTACGCTTAAGACATTCAGTTCTAGCATCGTGAGCCCAGAGTATTCAATCTCAATATCTGTTAACAGAGGACGCACACGAGAAAAAGCACCATCAGCCCCAATCAAAAGGTCAACTGTTTCGACAACTCCGTTTTCAAAATGAAGCTCTGTCATACCACTTTCTAATGAAACGCATCTTTCTAGTTTATACCCATATTTGATGGTTTCAGCATCAATTTGTTCTAACAGTAGTTCACATAACACACCACGATCAATTTCCGGGCGAGTACCTGTTTGATCTGATTCCGTTTCTTCATCTAAATAAATTCTTCCTGATTTATCAAGTAATCGGAAATCTTCCCCTTCATAGCGGGCGTTCTTTTGAAATTTCTCATAAACTTCTGCTTCTTTTAAGGCATTTTGACCTGTTTCTTCGTGAATATCCAGTGAGCCGCCTCGTTCAAGGCTCTTGTCATGCATCTCTCGTTCATAAATGGTTGTTTGTATACCGTAATTTTGCAAAATTAAGGCAAGTGTTAGTCCCCCAGGTCCTCCTCCGATGATAGCGATTTGCTTTTGATTCTTAGATAATGACGTCATCTTCTGCATCTCCTCATCCCTTTGTGGAAAGCGTTTTAAATTTCATTTCATTTATATTATAACGAACACCGTTCGTAAAGAACGGTGTTCGTTTAAAGTTGTTTGTTGTACGATTGTGTTTTCATGAAAAAAAACAATCTCCTACCATCATATGATACACTCCATTTAGGACGGTTAAAGGTTGTCGAATCATAACAATGATACTTAGATCAGTAGGTCTCCATTGTTCTCACTCTAAGTGTAAGAGGTGTTTCTATGAATAAATTATTGGCCATGTTGATATTAGGATTAAGCTTTAGTGGTGCTGCGCTCATTCTTTCAGTCCCTTTGTTATTCAAACCGAAACCAGAACAATTTGAGCTGGTGTTTGCTGCTGGATCGGCGGGCGTTTTCTCAGTATTCGCTGTCTCATGCCTAGTTCTTCGAAAACGATCCAATCGCTAAAAAACCTAAACAAATACCCATTGTTTATGACGGTGGATTTTGTTTAGGTTTTTGTGATTTACCTTAGTGTTCAGTCAAAGAATGTATACAAGCTGACCCCGATAGGGAATCTACTTATTCAAAACAAAAGAAACCGCTGAAACATATCACGATATGCACGCTAAACGAATCACTAGCTTTGGCATAATAGACATCAATGCGAAAATCTGTGATATTAATTCTGACATTCCTCATATCACAAAAGGTCCATTAAACGCATATCGTATTGTGATATAATCTTGAGTCAAAGACAAGAGCTGATGGAAAATGAACTTGCTGAATGAACATCATGATGGTGAAAAATTTCTGAAGAAATGATAGGGTGATAGCGATGAGAAGACTTGAGTCTGGTATATCAGTAGACAACGAAGCATTTTCTGATGTGACCAGGTATGAAAACGAAACAATCAGCAGAACGACAATCATCAACTCAAATATTCGTTTTCCTATTTTTTGGAGCTGTCACTTGGATCATCTTGTATTTGATACGTGTGATCTGACGAATGCGAGATTTTTTGCCGGTAGTACGATTGATCATTGTACTTTTAGTCATTCAGATTTGCGCTCTGTGGGCATTGGCAAAAACGAAGCTGTCTTCACCAATTGCGAATTTTCTTCCTGCGATATGAGGGGAATGACATTGGAGAATGCTACGTTTATCGATTGTACTTTCTCTAATTGTAGATTCAATGACCGTGTTTTACAGGCAGCGAACATCGTCAATTGTACCTTTGCTGGTAAGCTAATAGATATAACGTTTGAGGGAAATGGCAAACAAAAGCTGATCGCCAATTTTGAAAACTGCACCCTTGATGGTGTTCGTTTTATAGGCTGTGACCTAGCGGCATGTATTCCGCCAGCATCCAAAAACCATTTATATGTTGAACATGTATCTGCACGTGTGAAAAAGGCCTTAGAGAAGATAGATGATGATCCTACTCTGTCTGATCATGATCGGAAAATACTAGTGCGGAGTCTGCGGAAGCTTGAACAAATGGAACAGTATATTTTTAACACGAAATATATGGAGAACATACATGGGGCCGCTTTTGTTGAACGCTTTTTCAGTCATCTTGGATGTAGCAAGGATCACATGTAACGTTTGCTACATCTCTTTTCCTATTTTATCTTTATGTGGTACATCAGTTTCGAGTATATTTGAGCGGAATGAGTTCTTCGATTTTCACCTTGACCAGCTCCCCATCCATATCAAGGATGACAAAACATGTTGGTCCAAAGTCTGAAATGAGCTCTCGGCAGATGCCACAAGGGCTGACTACCCTAATTCTTCTATCTTCTTCATCTGAATAAGGGTGTCTCACTGCAACAATTGTATCAAAATCTTTGTATCCATTCGATAAAGCGCTGCCAATCGCAATGGCTTCTGCACAAACAGTTACCCGTCCGATATAGGCTTCTATATGGACAGCTGATATGATTTCTCCTGTTTTCATGCGGATCGCTGCCCCTACATGATGCTTGTCATCTTCATAAAGACTGATAATCCTCTTTTTTGCTTCGTCTATTAATTCGATATCATCTTGTGATAGATCAAACGTTTTCATCGCGTTTCCCCTTTCGCCTCACTGCTCGTATGTATTATACCAAACATGAGGTGATGAACTGAACTTCACTCTCCTTTACTAACCAGCCAAAAGACCGTTTAATCTGTAGTGAATGGCCATTTTGAATTTATTTCATATTCAATTGAAAAAGGCTGCTTTCAAGTAAGCAACCTTTTCCCTTATTTACATCAGAACATTTACCCTTTCTAGGTGTGAACTGAATCCCTATCGATTGATCACTTGAATGATTTTCTTCAGAGCATCTGCCGCTTCTGGAATTGGCATGACAACAAACACATGCAGCATTTCAGGATAAACAAAGGTTTTGATGTCCATTCCTTGTGCTGATAGTTTTTCATCGAGCTTTATGGCATCTGGATATAACATATCATGTGTTCCGATAAAATGAGTGATCTTCCCGAGCCCTTTAAAGTCACCGTAAATCGGACTAATCAATGGGTCTGTGAGACTTTGATCAGCTGCCCACAATTTTGTGATGACTCCCATTCCTTCATGACCTAGAATCGGATCTTTTTTTGCATATTCAAATATGAGAGGGTTGCTCATACTCATATCCACACACGCAGATAGTAACACGATATCCTTCGGCTGCGGCAGATCCTCTTTCTTTAAAAGGTGCGCAAGACCAAGTGAGATGTTTCCGCCAGCTGAATCTCCCATGATCGTCAATTGATTGGCACTTCCAGCAGTTTTCAGAAGGTCTTTATATAGGTTAAGCATTTTCGGATACGTATCCTGGTTGCTATAATGAGGTACTTTTGGGTAAATAGGAGCGACTACTTTCGCACCTAGTGATTGCGCCATTTTATCCATGAACCACCAATGGACATTCAAAGGCTGATTTGTCCACGCACCACCATGTAGATAGAGAATGACTTTTTGATTTTGTGATGCTTGTTCATTCAATGTGAAAACTTGCATGCCTTCGAATGTCTGCTCTTGTACCTCACTGATTAACTTCACATCATCTCCAATGGCATAAGGCTGTGTATTTTCAATTCCTTTTTGCTCAAGAAATTTTTTTGTCTGTTCGATACTAGAGAAACTCTCTTTATTACTTTGCGAAGCGAATAATGTTTCAAATTGAATACTTTCTTTAGAACGTTCACCATGATACATTTCTACACTCATTTTTTTCTCTCCTTCACCCAATAGGTTTATTGATCATCCTGCTTCGGAACACGAAATGATTCCAAGTAGACTTGTACTTTTTTTTCAGGGGTTTTTAATAAGTTAGATAAAAGGTCTTGAATGAGACGAAGGCTTTTAATTTTCTTTTCAATTTCTTCATGTTTAAGATGGACAATTTGTCTTAGGGTATCAAGGTCTATGTCTTGACTTAGCATGTCCATAATTTCAGCTATTTCCTTTAATGAATAACCGAGCGTTTTCGCATCTTTGATCAATTGAATTTTCACAACATAGTCGTCTGTATAGAATCTGTAACCGTTTGAACGTCGTCTTGGAGCAGGTAATATGTTGTGCTCTTCATAGTAACGAATTGCGGCAGGACTTACTCCTGTTTTTTTGGCAAGTTCTCCTCTAGTCATCAACTCCATCGTTACTCCTTTTTTATTATTTTTTTTACTATATGTACATTATAAAGGTTGAACTATACTTCAAGGTCAAGGTGAAACATTTTTCGGCCAACTTTTGTTATCAAATGATTGTAGCAAAGAGATCTCTAGCGCTTGCTATGACATAATTGAGGTTACTTTTCGGTAAACAAAAAAACACCATCGTACCCGGCCAATTAAGGCGGATGCAATGGTGTCATCATCATTCTATCTGGATTATGATAAATCTTCCCCATTTGTTGCAATCACTTTTTTGTACCAGTAGAAGGAATCTTTTTTGTAACGATTTAATGTCCCATTCCCTCTGTCGTCTTGATCTACATAGATCAAACCATAGCGTTTACTCATTTGAGATGTTCCGCAGCTAATTAAGTCAATACAACCCCATGGTGTATACCCCATTAAGTCGACACCTTCTTTGACTGCTTCTTTCATCTGTTCAATATGTTGTTTTAAATAATCAATTCGATAATCGTCGTGAATTTCTCTGTCTGGTGTCAATGTATCTCTTGCGCCAAGTCCGTTTTCACAAACAAATAAAGGTTTTTGGTATCTGTCATACAGTTTAATTAATGAAATGCGCAGACCCATTGGATCAATTGGCCAATCCCATTGTGATAACTCCAAATGCTCATTTTTAATTGGACTATCAAATGTACCCGCTAGCTCGGCTGCATCTTCTCGGGCTTCTGCTACGTGGGACATATAGTAGCTGATCGCCACAAAATCAACGATGCCCTCTTTCAAAATTTGCTCATCCTGCTCTTCGATATCAAGTTTGATGTCGTTGTCAGCAAAATATTTCACCATGTATGTTGGATATTCACCTCTAGCTTGAACATCCGGATAGAACATATTCAATTGGTTCGATTTTACCGCTTGCAGCTGGTCCTCTGGTTTCGTTGTTTTTGCATAGGCTTCAATTTGGTTTATCATACAGCCAATTTGGACATTTGGAATGATTTCTTTTGCAGCCTTCACAGTGAGAGCGCTGGCGATAAATTGATGATGTGATGCTTGATACGCAGCCTGTAATTTATGGTCTACTAGGTCCTCTAAAATTCCAGCACCGGTGTAAAGGCTGTTGAGGTTCATATTCATTTCATTGAATGTAATCCAATACTTCACTTTATTTTTATATCTTTCTAAAATGGCACGGGCATATTTTTCAAACAACGGGACAAGCTCTCTACTCATCCAGCCATTATATTTCTCTGTTAAAGTAATCGGCATTTCATAGTGAGACATCGTGACTAACGGTTCAATTCCATATTTCGCACACTCATCAAATACGTTATCGTAAAAAGCCAATCCTTCTTCGTTCGGCTTGTCTTCTAAACCAGTTGGAAAGATTCTTGCCCATGAAATAGACAAGCGAAACACTTTAAAGCCCATCTCTGCAAATAGTGCAATATCCTCTTCATATCGATGGTAAAAATCGATTCCGCGTCTTTTCGGGAAATCAAATTCATCGGGTTGTTCCTTGTATCTTGTTAATTCAGCTGAACTCACATCGAAAGTAAAGTTGTTCACTTTTCCTTTTTCATAAGGATCTTTATATGCAGCAAAGTCTGATGTCGACAGGCCCTTGCCACCTTCTAAGTATGCGCCCTCTATTTGATTGGCAGCAGTTGCGCCACCCCATAAAAAATCATCTGAAAATCCTTTTTTTAATTCTTTCATTTCAATCATCCCTTCTCTTTATATTAGTGAATAAGCATTAAGAGCTTATTTTGACCTGCGGTGACATGAGTGTCACCTGTATGAATCACATCAAGGTATTGCGTTGAATTTGTGACGATTATAGGTGTCACTACATCTAAATGGTTTGATTGAATGCCTTCTATATCAAACGATAATAAATGATCCCCCGTCTTTATCTTATCGCCCTCTTTTACCAGTACATCAAAGAATTGGCCGTTTAGGCTGACCGTATCAATCCCCACGTGGATCAATAATTCAATCCCATCATCTGAAACGAGTCCGATGGCATGTTTAGTAGGTGTAACAGTCACTACTTTTCCTGAGAACGGTGCTTGTACCACCCCCTTATCAGGCAAAATTGCGACTCCCTTCCCCATCATTTCACTTGAGAACACGGAATCATTCACTTCAGATAAAGGAATGACCTTTCCACTCATAGGTGCTTGAACTTCATAAGGGTTTGTTTGCTTAGACATTTGTTGATTCTCTGTACTCTCAGTGTGATTTGGCTTTTCTGCAGCTTGCTCATTAAAAGCCGTGACAGACTCCTGAAATCCAAGGAGAATGGTGATGAGAAGTGACACGATGAAGCTAAGGGCGATTCCAATCAGAGCCAGCTGGAAATTATTTGTCCCTTTCATAATGTAAGTTGGCAGTGAAGTAATGCCTGGGATCGAAAAGGCTGTCGTTTTAACTGAAAATAAACCGTAAAAACATCCACCGACTGCGCCGCCAATTAATGAAGCATAAAAAGGTTTTTTTAGTCTAAGTGTGACTCCATAAATGGCTGGTTCTGTGATCCCGAAGAAACTAGGAAGCAATGTTGAAAGTGCTAAAGACCTTGTTTCTACCCGCTTGGTGCGGATGATGACACCTAACACAGCGCCTGCTTGTGCCATATTCGCAATGAAATTCATCGGAAGCAGCATGATATCGTAACCCACTTTTTCAAAGCTGGCTAACGTGCTTGGGAAGAATGCGTAATGCATTCCAGTTAACACAATGAGTGGCATAAGGCCCCCCATTAATAAACCGGCAATCGGACCAGCGAAATTGAACAAAGAAGTGAAAAAGATTTCTAAATATTGCCCAGAAACGTTCCCAATAGGAGCGATAAAAGCCAGTGTAAGAGGAGCCGTGATCATCAGGCTCAGTACCGGTGTAAATACGATACTTAAAGATTTTGGGATCGCTTTTGTTATCCACTTATCGACAAAACTTAGTAATAGCACACCTAAAATAATTGGTAATACAGAAGATGTGTAATTATTTAGTGGAATACTTAACCCTAAAAAATTTAATGGATCTGCTCCTTTTGCTGCACCTTCGATCATCGTTGGATATAGTAAAATCCCTGCTAATGCGAGCGCAAGAGATTCTCGCGTTTTAAATTTCTTCGCTGCCGAATAAGCAATGAGGAAAGGTAAAAAGTAAAAGACAGCATTTGAAAAAATTTGAAGTACTTGATAGGTAGAACTTGTCTCCGTCAGCCAGCCTAAGCTAACGAACAGTGCCATGATTCCTTTGATCAATCCACTACCAACAATCGCTGGCAAAATAGGTGTGAAAATCCCGCTGATCACATCGAATACGACTTCAATTGGGTTCATCTTTGACGTGTTTTTAACAGGAGCAGAATTATTGCTACTATGACCGGCTAGATGATCGATTTCCTCATAAACCTCTGCTACCTTTGCTCCAATAATGACTTGGAACTGTCCACTTTGGAATTGAGCACCTAAAACACCATCTAATGTTTTCAGCTCATCTACTTTTACCTGACTTTCATCGTTGAGATTAAATCTTAGCCGTGTGATACAATGCCAACTTTGAGATATATTTTCGGTTCCACCAATTAATTTTACAATTTTTCCAGCCAATTCTTTGTTTTCCATGCTTTCACCCCTTCATTTTCACAAAAAAAACCTAAACAAAATCCACCATAGAAAAGATCATTCTTTCTCATGGAGATTTGTTTAGGTTAATGCTTTTTCATAACACGCCTAAAAGAAATCATTTATTTTTTTGGTGTTCCTTTGTGATTCGCTCAATATGGATGACTAAAAAAACAAGTTCGTCTTCTGTCACATTCCAATTGAATTCTCGTTTTAACATTTCTTTGATGATCAATCCGCAGGCATAACTCTTCATATAACGATCCTGTATTAATTCTTTTAACGAGTCATCCATCTGCTGCGGTGGTTGATTGGTTTCCTGCCTGACAATAAAATATCTCAAGTGGGTAATAAACCTCGAATAATTAATGGATGATTTATCCAATATCAACTCGAAAATATTTTGAATGATTTTGACGATTTCTTTCGTCAGGTGAGTCATCTTAATGGTGTCTCCCATAGACTGACCATCTATTTGAGCGTTTACAAAATGCAGGGCAATGAGTGAAGCTTCAGTATCTTCAAAAGAAATGCCCATCATCTTTTGAATAATTGTCAGTGCTTTTTTCCCGACTTGATATTCTTGAAAATAGAGATGTGGAATTTCCCACACAATGGGGTTTTCATACGCCATTTTTTCTTCGTGCCTTTGAATAGCGAAGGTGAGATGATCGGATAGCGAAAAGAGCGCGCTGGAACCTAACTTCTTATTCAACATCTCTTCGCCTACGCGAATGATTTTTTCAGTTAATAAAAGGATATCAGTTGGGATAGCGGCAAGTTGAGATTCTAATGGAGACGTCTGATCAGAATAAAATGTCTTACTGACAGCGCTCTCATCAAGTGTATCACCTTTCTTCTTTTTAAAACCTATTCCTGTTCCAAACACAACGACTTCATTTTGAGCCTCTGTTAGAGCTAATACGATATTATTATTTAAAACTTTAACGACGGTGAACATCCTCATCCCACCTTACCTAAAATGCTAAAAAAGCATAAAAAAACACCAAAATCTCAGCAAACAACGTACAAATGTACAATCTGTTTACCTGACTTGGTGGTGCCTGATCATATCAGTAACACTCCTGCATCGGTTACGACTTTATTTTAAATAGAGGAATGACCAAAGTCAACTATTTTTTTCTGAAAAAATAGATTGAAATACCCAGAATCATTTTATCTTTCCTTGTCTTTTTACAGTTTAACATATTTAAGGTTGCTGTAAGGTTCGGATTAATACGAGTTAAGGTTGAGGTTGTACAATGGGTTTGTAAGGAATTGAGGGATGAGTCAAATGGTCCCCTCTTCTAAATCAATCATAGAGGTGAAAAGCTTTGAGAGAAAATAAAATTTTGTCTTCATTATGTTACTTCAGTATCTTTTTTGCACCGTTTCTATTTCCGATTATCGTTTATTTCTTAGGAAAAGACGAAGTGAAATACCATGCGAAAAAATCACTATGGACACATATTATTCCTTATTTGATTTTCGGTCTTGGTATTGCCGGTTCAGGTTTACTTGGCATGAACGATATCAGTCATGCTGGTCCGTTCTTAATTGCAACATATGCTGTGACATTCCTTGTGGCGATCTACTTCTTCATTTGGAACATTGTTAAAGGCATAAAAGTGTTTTCAGAATAAGAGTTAGAAAAAACGGTTCTGTGATTGAGCAGAACCGTTTTTTTGTATGTCCGTTTAAGCGGGTAATTGGATATCAATCGTTGTTCCTTCTCCTATCATACTTTGTATTGTAATATCTCCCCCATGTTTTTGGATGATATCTTTTGCAATCGCCATTCCAAGGCCTGAGCCTGCATGTGTCCCTCCAGTATTCGTCCCTCTATAGTAGCGATCAAACACTTTTTCTAGCTCTGCCTCTTCAATTCCTTTGCCGTTGTCTTGAATGGTGATGTGGGTATGTTCTTTTTGTTCAAGCTGTACAATGATTTTCACATCAGCATCATTGTGAACAAGGGCATTTAAAATGAGATTGGTGACCGCTCTTCGTATGAGGATCGTATCAATATTCAGCATGAGCTTGTCTACATGCGTTTGCAGCTCAATGGTCTGATCTGCATATCTCGAATCGTTGAGGATATCAATTAACGTTTCACGCAGCAATGGCACAATGTTCACCAGTTCTTTATGCAGCATCACGTCGTTATTTTTCAGCCTTGTTGTTAAATTTAGATCCTCCATCACATCTTTGATGTACAGTGATTTATTCTCTATGATGCTGGCATAATGTCTAATGTCTTGATTTGAAAGAGGATAATTTGGATCTTTCATGATTTCTGCATAGCCTTGAATAGAGGATAATGGTGTTTTAATATCATGAGAAATATGACTGATCCACTCTTCCCGCATTTGCTCTAATTTGTCTTTTTCTTTTTGGCTTGAAGCGAGCTGCTCTGATAAGTGATTGACATTATAGAACACATCTTTATATATCCCCTTCGTTGGCAGTTTCGTCGTATAATCTCCGTTTGCGAGCCTCTGGATGCCATAAATGGCACGGCCGAGCGGTTTGATGAGTTGCCGGCTGAATAAGTATCCAATGAATAAGGCAATGATGGCATCAATCGATAATAAAATCATCGTCCCGATATTGAATTGCGCTATTAATTCTTTCGTATCAAAAGAAAATAAATATTTTCCGATGGAAGGGTCCTTAAATCCGATGAAGTAGCTGTATTCCTTACCCTTTCCATTTTTCCCGCCAGCATAGATCGTCGACATCAATTGCTTATCTTTATATTTATGTAAGTTTACAATTTCTATAGGTGTGTATTTGCTTTTTAAGCCTTTAGGTGCTAGTGCATGATAGACGTCTTGTCCATTTTCGTCTAATATTTGAATCCACGCATTTTGTTGTTTTAAAGCTTGCTGTCCTTCTTTATTCACAGTGATATTTTGATTAGACAAGGTGATGTATTGTTCAAATGTTCTTGTGAAGGTTTCCGGCGTATTTTCTTCGTTTTGCTGACTGCTTGCTTGTAGTACAAGCCATATCATGAATCCAAATAAGTTAATAAAGACCGTGATAATGGTCACGATAATGACAGAGACCATGTATCTGCCTGTTAATCGCCATTTCATCTTTACGCATCCTTTACAACAAATTTATAGCCAAGTCCTTTGACCGTCACGAGAAATTCTGGTGTAGATGGGGAATGTTCTATTTTTTCCCGCAGTCTTCGTATATGAACCATTACCGTATTATCAGAACCGAAGAAATCCTCTCCCCAAACCGTTTGATAAAGCGTTTCTTTACTGATGACGCGATTCGGATGCTGCAAGAAATAAGTCATCAACATAAGTTCTTTCGGTGTGAGTTCAATTGCCGCTCCGTTTTTCGTCAGTTCGGCTTGCTGCTCGTTTAACTCAAATGGTCCTTTTTTGATCACGGGCTCCGCTTGAGAAGGCTGTAAGTAGGATGACCGTCTTAGCTGGGCTTTTACCCGGTAGGCGACTTCTTTTGGACTGAACGGTTTTGTAATGTAATCATCGCCGCCAATGGCAAGTCCTACAATTTTGTCTGATTCCTCTCCCTTTGCTGATAAAAAGATAATCGGAACATGTGAGACATCTCTGATTTGTTTGCAAATATCGTAGCCTTCTCCGTCTGGCAACATAATATCCAGTATGACGAGATCTGGTTGTTCTTGATGAAATTGCGTGAGCCCATCACGGGCAGTTGAAGCTGTTAACACCTGGTCAATGCCTTCTCTTGTTAATACGGTATGGATTAATTCTAAAATTTCTTTTTCGTCATCTATAATCAATACTTTGCTTTGAACCTTTGGCATAATGATCACTCTCCTGAAGTCATTGTTATTATTATACCCAAAGTGTTGACGTCGTGAAAAATCAACTTTCTATTTACACAGAAAAAAGCCAATTTTCTTTTTTAATGAGAAAATTGGCTTTTCGTGTTTCTCTAGCGTTTGACCACAAATGTTGTCACACTTTGAGCAGGGAGATGAGCCCAAAATTGATTTCCTGATATGTTTAAGTCAGTTCCAGGTTGAAGGTTGCTGCTGCCGCTCGTCACCCATCTAGACGCCTGAGAAACAGAGCCATTTTGCACGACGAAGTGTTGATTGACCCCTGCATTGTTTTTATTAATCGCCACAATGACGACCTGATTGTTTCCTTTATAAGCTGAGACGAAAACATTTGATTCAGGGCTTTTCGTTGCATCAATTCTGACGTACCCTGGACGCACAAACTTGGAGAAATGCGCCATGTTGTATCCGCGCTTGCTAATCATTCCATCTTCTTTCATAGGACCGTATGATCTCCGGATGTACCACCACACATACGCCTGAAAGTCCCCTTCCACCATTGATTGGTGAATATGCTCTGATACCCCTAATGCCTCAGGCCAGCGGTCCGCTGAATTGTTATCACTATTCGGATAGTAGACCTCTGTCATCCATAGCTCTTTCCCTGCCCCTTTTTGTTTGAAAAGAGGGTACGGAAGCTGGCTAATTTGGGTTCCGTATAGATGAGCGCCGAGAATGTCCATATTCCTTAGCGCCTGCGGATCGTTTAAGATAGGATCTGAGATATTCTTAAGGTATTGAAACGATTCTGGTGCAATCACACGTGCATTAATGGAGCCGGCATTTTCTCTCATGAATCGCAGGATTTCCTGAGGTGTCCACCATGTCCATTCATGCGCATAATCAGGCTCGTTTTGTACAGAAATGGCATAAAGATTGACTCCGTTGTTTTTCATGTAAGTGACAAAATCATTCAGATGCTGAGCATATGCTGCGTATTGATTGTATTTAAGCCGCTTGGCAGGTGATCCATTCCGGTTAAATGTTTCAACCATACTGCTTGGAGGATTCCAAGGGGAAGCAATGACTAGAGCACCATGCTCGATCGCTCGTTTGGCCGTCGCGACTTCTCTGCTCCAATTGTTTCTGTTTTCGTCTACATAAATTCTAAGAATGGAAAACCCTAACTGATTTTGTCCATTGCCAAAGGCAGTCTCCCTTTGTGGCGCTGTCAAATCACCAATCCAAGCTGGATGGTTCATTCCGCCAAAACCACGAATCACTTGTCTTTCTGCATTAAGGTTAATGTTTGCGTCAGCTGCTGATACTTCAGCTACTCCGGGGCCTATGAACATGACAGATAGCATGGTGAAACACACCAATAAAGCAAGCATTGGTTTTTTTATACATGACATCAAATTTCCCACTCCTCTATCAAACATTTAAGCACCTTTATTCGCTACCTTTGAGTAAACTGCCAAGAATCAAATTGGAATAGATTTCCCCCGCCTGTTCCGGTAAAGACAAAAAATACGTTGTGCACTCCGGATGCGCCGTTAATCGCTGTTTCTATTTCCCGCCAGTTTTGTGTTCCACCGGTGGAAGGGACATTCAGTGTACCGACCAGTCTGCCGTTTGCGCTGTCAAGGCGTACTTCTATTTTCCCGCCTACTGTCGATGCGACATTGGCTTTAAATGTTCTAGCGCCATTTGAACCAAAGTCTACATTCCCTAAAGCCACCCAATCGCCATTTTGAATATTGGTGACATGCTGGTTATTCACTGGTCCTCCTGGTGCTGACGAGGCTTCTGTCAAAATGCGTCCATTCCAAGCGAATGTTTCAGCTTCAACACGTTGATATGGATTCAGATTAGATAGCTGTTTCACCCCTTCATAATTGGCTGCTACTTCTCGAAGGGAGCCATCTGCATTATGCACAAGCTTGTTAATATGTGGAGAGCGATAGCCTTTGCCACTTCCGTATAAGGCAGAGCTAACGGTTTGCGTATGATACACCACATACCACTCATTTTTAAAATTGAACACCGCATGATGGTTGTTACCGCCGCCACC
The DNA here is from genome assembly GCF_004634445.1 of Bacillus sp. 005/A4HT-01/001. Taxonomy (NCBI): domain Bacteria; kingdom Bacillati; phylum Bacillota; class Bacilli; order Caryophanales; family Bacillaceae; genus Bacillus; species Bacillus sp. 005/A4HT-01/001. Next base: position 36,178 of record NZ_SEIZ01000006.1, on the reverse strand, counting down.
AAAAAAAGCACCCGGATTTTTCAGAAAGTGTCCTTTATACGTGAAGGGTCCCATCGGACTTGAGCTCGTCATATAGCCGATTTCACCAGGTGGTTTATCGGCAGGATGTGAGCCGCCAAAATTGATGCAATAGGAATAGTAATAGGTTCCGTTATACTTATGCATCCCTGAGTCTTCAAACATAAAAGGAGCATCAATGGTGGATGCGCTACTGGCCACACTTGTCATATCAGCACCTAGCTTCAGGACTCTTGCTGTTTTAGGATTTGCCCATTGTCCCTGCGTTGGATTGGAACCGCCTGGAACGCCTCCGCCGGCATATAGATAACCAGTACCGTCATCATCTACAAATACGGCCGGATCAAAAAGCCATACAACTCCGGACATGCCAGGTGTACTTGGCGTAACGAGCGCTTTTCCAATTGGATCAGTCCATGGGCCAATCGGGCTGTCTGCTGTAAGGACTCCAATCCCTCCGCCGCTATTAGCGAAATAAAGGAAAAATTTATCCTTTCCATTGATCTTCTTTACCGCCGCTGATGGGGCCCATGATGCGCCTGCCCATTTGGCAATGCCTCTGCCGCCATTTGCCCCATTTGCCCCCGCTACTGGAATCGCTCCGTGATCGGTCCAGTTGACCATATCCGCCGAAGAGATGACGAATACTCTATTCAGATTTGCAAATGAATTGTCCTTAATCGTTCCGTTGCTTTGATATTCATAGTCATCACTCGACATATAAAGGTACACTCTTCCGTTATAGGTAAGCGCAAACGGGTCTGCTCCTAAGTGATGATCAATGAGCGGGTTTGCATTTCCTACTTGCTTGGCAATAGGAGTGCTTGCCGCATTTGCTTCATATACCGGCAAACAACTCAGTACCAAAGTGAAGATCAATAAACAAACGCTACACTTCATCCTCGTCCTCATCGTGTCATTTCCTCCTGTTTTCATCTTCCTGATATTGGGGTTTAGGCCCAATTTCAAATTATGTTGATGTTTCGTGATGAAGAATGAATACAAAGAATGATTTCTCCCTGCGAATCCCTGTAAAGAGTGCAATGAAAACCCTTACTTTTTAACTAGAAGACAACAAAAAAATGCAGTCTCCATGATGGAGCTGCATTCTTCCTCAATGTTCAATAAATGTAGACTACATATAACGAGCGGTCACCATTTTCTTTCTCGTGTAAAACTCTACTCCGTCTGTTCCATTGGCGTGCAAGTCTCCGTAGAAGGAATCTTTCCAGCCAGAAAATGGGAAGAAAGCCATTGGAGCAGGAACACCAATGTTAATGCCTAACATGCCGGCTTCGATGTTTTCACGAAATTCTCTTATGCTTGAAGCGCTGTCTGTGTATAGGCAGGCACCGTTTGCGAATTTTGATTGATTGGACAGGTCGATTGCTTCTGCGAGTGATGAGACACGGACAATGGATAAGACTGGGGCAAAAATCTCGTCCTGCCAGATTTTCATTTGATTTGTGACATGATCAAAGATCGTTGGTCCGACAAAATACCCTTCTCCATTTGTTTCGTTATCTTGTCTGCCATCACGAATCAGGCTTGCGCCTTCTTCAATTCCTGATTGGATATATTGAAGAGTTCGTTCTTTATGCTCCTTCCGAATGACTGGTCCGAGAAAGACATCTTTATTTATTCCGTTTCCGATGACAAGCTGGTTGGATTCATCGACCAATTGTTGAATCAAGTCGTCTGCCACGTCTTCTTCCACTGCGACAACAGCTGCTGCCATGCAGCGTTCACCTGCTGATCCAAAAGCAGCGCCAATGATCTGTTTTGTGGCCGATTCTAAATCAGCATCTTTCAAGACGATGGAGTGATTTTTTGCACCGGCAAGTGCTTGTACACGTTTACCATGTGCTGTCCCTTTTTTATAGACGTATTCTGCGACTGGCTGAGAGCCGACAAACGAAATGGCTTTTACCTTTTCATGTTCAAGCAGACCGTTTACTACATCGTGAGCGCCGTTGACAATGTTGAGCACACCTTTTGGAAGTCCTGCTTCTTCAAATAATTCTGCTAACCGTGCAGCAAGGATTGGCGTCCGTTCTGAAGGTTTTAAGACAAATGTATTTCCGCAGGCAATGGCAAGCGGGAACATCCAGCATGGGACCATCATCGGAAAGTTAAAAGGGGTAATGCCACCGATGACGCCAATTGGGTAGCGGTACATGCCAGACTCTAGACCAGTCGCAATATCAGGTAGTTGTTTCCCCATCATTAAGGTTGGTGCACCAGCGGCAAATTCCACACATTCAATTCCTCGTTGCACCTCTCCTTTTGCTTCTGTTACACTTTTTCCGTTTTCCAGCGTGACGAGTTCAGCTAACTCATCCCATTTCTCAACGAGTAACTGTTGGTATTTAAATAAAATACGTGCGCGCCGGGGAACAGCTGTTTTAGACCAAGTGGTGAACGCTTCTTGTGCAGCTTGGACTGCATGTTCTACATCCGTTTTTGTTGAAAGCGGTACTTCTGCGATAACCTCGCCAGTAGCTGGATTATAAACAGCTTCCGTTTGGTTCGTTTCGGCGTCCACCCATTGTCCGCCAATATAATTTTTCAACGTTTGTACATCTGTTTTGGTCATGTTCCCTCTCTCCTCTTTGTTTGGATTGTGATGCAATCGTGTGTTGATTTATCGTCATTGTCTCATCTAAGGGGCCTTCATCTGTATACACTCTTTGTCAAATGAAACCACAGTTCTGCTTTACGTTCTGATAAAACATGTGAAGTCTATACCTTCTAGCTCTTTTGGTTCCGAAGATCTGTCCCCCTTTTAGGTCGTTTTGTCTGTTTGTCATGTGGCATGATCATGTTAACTAATTGATGATGTATTTTTGGTTAACTGTTGGTTAACTTTAGAAAAATCATAATATTAAAAACGCTTCCAGTCAATGATCAGTTTGTTGATCTAAAAAACCTGATGCCAAGTGCATCAGGCTAAGACTGTTTATGTTAGTTATTTAGAAGAAATTGCGTATTGACTCGGCTCTGTATAAGCCGGGAGCATCTCCCCGTGTGCTTCAATTAATTCATTACATAGTTTGATGGTGTCATCAATTGATAATTCAGCACTTGTATGCGGGTCTAATAATGCCGCTTGGTAAATGTGTTCTTTTTTGCCGCTGATTGCAGCTTCAATCGTCATGAGCTGTGAGCTGATATTGGTCCGGTTGAGTCCAGCCAATTGTTCAGGTATCTCTCCGATATAACATGGCATGATACCGCTCCGGTCTGCAACACATGGCACTTCGACACAAGCTTTTTCAGGAAGGTTGTGAATGAGTCCTCCTGTGTTCAGTACATTTCCACCAAATTTAAAGGGAACGTTCGTTTCAATCGCTTCAATGATACGTGAACCATATTCTTTAGAGCGCGTATGCGTGATTTGTGTGTTTCCCACAAGGTCATGTTTCATCGTATTCCAATTGTTGATTTGTTCCTCGCAGCGTCTTGGGTATTCATCGAGCGGAATGTTAAACTGTCCAATCAGTTCTGGATAACGAGATTTGATAAAATACGGATGATATTCTGCATTGTGCTCTGAGGATTCGGTGACATAGTAGCCGAATTTATCCATTAGTTCAAAACGAACCATATCAGGATGCCGCGTTTTTTGTTTTTCTTTTGCTCTTGCTTTGATTTCTGGATACAAGTCTTGACCGTCTCGTTTCACTTCTAATAACCATGCCATGTGATTAATGCCGGCAATTTTTTCTTCAATGCCTTCATGGTCCATTTCAAGTGATTGAAATAAATCTTTCGTACACACCTGTACGCTATGGCAAAGACCAACCGTTTGAACCCGAGTATAACGCAGCATAGCGCCAGTCAATGTGGCCATTGGATTCGTGTAATTTAATAATAAGGCGTGTGGACATACTTCTTCCATATCCTTTGCGAAGTCGAGCATCACGGGAATGGTTCGAAGTGAACGGAAAATACCGCCGATGCCAACCGTATCCGCAATCGTTTGTCTTAATCCATATTTTTTTGGAATCTCAAAATCAATAACAGTGCTTGGCTGATAGCCTCCTACCTGGATGGCATTGATGACATATTTCGCATTCTTTAAGGCTTCTTTCCGGTTGTGATACGACTGAATGGTCACATGTGCACCGTAGTTCTCTTTTAAGTGACGTAGCATCGTTTCTGATTCTTTCAGCCGGTTGTGGTCGATATCATATAACGCAAATTCAAAGCCGGCAAGTGCGGGAACGAACAGACAATCTCCTAATATATTTTTAGCAAACACGGTACTTCCTGCACCGATAAATGTAATTTTAGACATAGACGACACTCCTTTTTACATCAAGGTTGGATTACCCTTTAACAGAGCCTTGAGACAGCCCTGCGATAAAGTATTTTTGCAAAAGTAAAAACATCGTGACCATTGGCAGCATCGCAATAAGAGCAGCGGCGCCAACGAGCTGGAGTTGGTGTTGATTTTGACCAAAGAAATTGGATAAGGCGACTGTAAGTGTATGCATCTCTTTATCTTGCAAGAAGAAGATGGCAAATTGATAGTCGTTCCAAATATACACACAGGCAATGATTAAAACAGAAGCGGTAATCGGCTTCAGCAGCGGAAAAACGACGGTGAAAAAGACTCTGAGTGTTCCCGCGCCATCAATACGAGCGGCTTCTTCAAGCTCCTTTGGAATCGTCGACCGGATAAAACCGGCATATAGAAAAATCGTCAGTGGCAAAAAAGCAGCAACATTGTTTAAAATAGCGATTTGATAAGTATTCATCATGCCAATTTGTACAACCATTTTGTATAAAGGGACAAGGGCTGTGAGCGGCGGTATGACCATAATGGAAATGAATAAGAGATACACCGCTTGATTCAGCTTTGTTCCTCTTCTTGCAAGCGGATAGGCGGCAAGTGATCCAAAGATGATGAGTAGGGCAGCCGAGCTGAACGTAATGATCACTGTATTCAAAAAGGACTGGCCAAGCTGAGCATCTGTCCATGCCATCAGAAAGTTTTCAAAATGAAGCGTTGATGGGAACAACCATTTTGAGCTAAAATCTCCTATCCCCTTTAGAGAGGTCGTGACTAAAATATAAAATGGAATCAGGTGCAGCAATGTAATCGAAAGGGCGAGTAAGGAGTACCATCTTTTCTTTCGTTTATAGGCGTTATCCATCACACCTCGGTCTCCTTTCGTTTGAAATAAATGAGCGCTGCGACACTAACGACAAGGATGATAATAGCCATGAAGACACCTTGCGTCGCTGCATAGCCTGCATCCTGCCGTTTGAAATACAAATCGTACATAAAAGTCGACATCGATTGAGAGGAATCTCCGGGTCCTCCACCAGTGAGCGCGACAATGACATCAAATAATTTAAGTCCACCGATCACATTGAGCACAACATTGATGGTGATAGATGGCATTAAAAGCGGTAATGTGATGCGCCAAAATTGCTGAAGACCTGAAGCTCCGTCGAGTTGTGCTGCTTCATAATAATCTTTAGGAATGCTTTGGAGTCCTGCTAAATAAATGATCATGGCAATCCCGACGAATTGATACGTATTCACAAACACAATGATCCAAGTGTTTAGCTGCGGATTACCAAGTGCGTTCATTGGATCAAATCCAAAAAAGGTAACAACGTCGTTTAAAGCACCACCTTGGTACGCAAAGACAAAATACCAAATATAGCCCATAGCAATCGGGCTGATCATGACGGGTAAATAGATCACCGTTCTTGTGATGGCTCTCATCTTTAAACTTTGATTTAATAAGAGTGCATATCCAAGACCAATCATATTTTGTAAGATGGTGCTCCCGATGCCGTAAAGAAGGGTATTTTTCACAACAAGCCATGTGGTTGGATCTTGCAGTAGTCGTTTGTATTGATCCAGCCCAATCCACTCATACTGTTGTGAAAAACCGTTCCAATTTGTAAAAGAGAGCTGAATCCCGTTAAAAAAGGGATAAATGATAAAGGCACTGACAACGAGAACAGCAGGCAAGTACATCCACCAAAGTGAAGAATTTTGGCTATTTTTCATCTTCTGTTTTGGAAAAGAGGTAAATGTCGCCGCCTGTTTTTCTTTTGTGATGTCACTCATTGGCTTCACTCCTGTTTCAGCATGAGCCTGCTATTGTTTTTTCAGACGCTTATATTCCTCTTCCATTTTCTTCGATAGTTGTTCCGGTGTGATGGAGCCTGCTAATAATTCTTGACCGGTCGTTGCCATGACAGCCCACATGCCGCTCGGTAAGTATTTCCGATCAAAATATGGTTCAATCTTAATATCTTCATATTGCTCGTAAAATGTAGAATAATAGTTTTTGGCTTTGACTTCTTTTAATGCCGTTTCAGAGGAAGTGCCCTCTGCGATTTTTTTTGCGTTTTCAGGCTTTGCTAAAAAGTCAATGAATTGTTTTGCTTCTTTTAAATGCTTTGAGTCTTTCCATGCCGCAACAGTAAAGCGTTCTCCACCAATCCAGCTTTGCTCATCTCCTTCATGAATAGCTGGTACGGGCATGGTGCCTACTTTGATCGATTGATTGAGTTCAGTCGCCTCAGGTCCTAAAGATCCTCCCACAAAGGTGAAAGCGATTTTGTTTTGTGCCATCAGCTCAGGTGCTTGGGATAGTTTCGCCGTGAGCACATCTTTGTTTAAAAGCTCTTCATCTTTCAGCTCCTTCATAAACTGTGCAAGCGGTGTATAGTGAGACCAATCAAATGATCCATTTTCAAGGTCTTTTCCGTATTGATGTTTTTGATCGGTAATGAGTAAAGGCGTTGCCAGCTCATCAAAGACTTGGGCAATATTTGAATTGTCGCCTCCTGGAATCCAGAGTGGCACCACTTCCCCGTTACTTTTTTCTTTGACAGTCTGTAAAGCACTTTTCAGTTCATCCAGTGTTTTAGGAACTTTCAGGCCATATTTTTTTAATAGATTGGCATTAAAACTAAGTCCGTCTTTTGCTTGGTTCAGCGGATAGGCATAGACTTTGCCATCTTTGTCTTTTAAAATTTGATCGAGTGAAGGATCGAGTTGTTTTACCCAGTCCATCTCCTTTAGATCAGCCACGTATTCGCTATATCGCAGCTTGGCCCAGCCGTGTGTATCAAATAGGTCTGGCATATCGTTTGCGCCCATTTTGACGCGTATCATATCTTCATAGCTGTTGCCAGGGAAGTTGGCATCAATTCGGATGTTTTGATGTTCTTTTTCAAAATCACGGATCACTTCTTCAAATGCCTTTCTCTCCCCGCTGTTACTCATTGTGGAGAATAGGGTCAAGGTCACTTTCCCGTTTGCTTCAGACGCACCGTTATTGCCGCAAGCAGACAAGATCATCGACAAAACTAGAGCTACACACAGCATCAGAATTTTTTTACTCATCGTTTCCTCCTTTTGATCACTGAAAATTCAGACGATTATCGGTAGAATTCATGCAGTTGCGGAAACAAAAGAAGTCCATTATACTGGAATTCTATTCTTTTCAAAGAGATAAGAGAGCAATTGGGTAAACTGCGTTGTTTTCAGCATGATCTGGCCATCATGCTCAGCAGCTTCCTTCCTGCTTTTTTGTCTCTTTTTTGTTTACTGAAATGCTTATTCACCCCCTTTCATGGATTGGGCATGTGCTGCCTCTTTGCATGAGCTTTGTTGGCACGACGACTTTTAGGGGAAGCTTTCTTCCTTCTATCCGCTCAAGCAAAAGCTTTAGACCTACTTCCCCCATTTGTTCTGTATATACTTTAACCGTTGTGAGCGGCGGGCTTGAAAAGGAAGCGGCTTCGATATCATTAAACCCCACGATTGAGACATCTTGAGGTACACGAAGACCGGCTTCATGTAGCGCACGCATAGCGCCTATTGCCATAGAATCACTTCCGATAAAAAAGGCTTCTGGAAGCTTTCCTTTCTGAATGGCTTTTTGCATAAGTGAGTAGCCTTCTTGCATCGAATATTCGCCTATGTGGATGTCATTCATATGAAGAGTTCCCGCTTCTTGCATTCTTTTGATAAAAGTTGTTTGTCTTTCATCCTCAATCACAGCATTTCCTTCAAAATAATGCTCCCTCTCTTTCCCGCCAATATAGCCTAGATGTGTATAGCCGAGAGATTGCAGATGACGAATGGCACGATCTGCCGCTCTGACAAAATCCACATGTACACAATCATACAAATCTTCATCTGCATAATGATTGATAAAAACAATATGTTCCATTCGGTTTGTCATCTTTTCAACCGTATCAGGGCTGATTCGTCCAATGACAATCAAACCGTCAATATCCTTTAGTATCACCCCTTTATCCATGTTTCTTAGGCGAAAGGTATGGAGAGTGGACAGACCTCGTTTGGCATATTCTTTTTCAATTCCTTTTCGAATCGATGAAAAAAAAGGATCATTTAATTCTTCGTCAATGGATTGGGCGACAACGACACCGATGACTGGGGAGGCGGGTGGGCTTTTTACTTCTACTTGATTGGCTTTTCTTGCTCTGACGGGGGTATAGTTTAATTTCTTGGCTATGTCGAGGATGTTTTGTCTTGTTGCGTGTGAAACGGCAAGCGTTTGGTCGCCATTTAACACACGGGATACAGTAGAGACGGATACTTTTGCATCATGAGCAATATCTTTGAGTGTAGTCATAGGTAAACTCCTCATCATTTTTGACTAAATGTTTACTAAAGATATTTGAAGAATAACACATAAATAAAGCGCTTTCAATTATAAATTTGTGCTTTTATGAAGTTTTTGAGTATGTTTTGATAAGGAGATAGTTTGTTTAGTAAAATTGCGTAAAAAAGAGGATGGGCTTCATCCTCCTTTTTACTAAGGTGATTTCATTGTGGCTGTTTCTTTTGCGAACAATTGCTTCATTATTTCCCATGCTTTATCTAATTCTTCGTGAAGGCCAAATAAACCTGAAGTGCCAATGATGTAAATTTCATTTCCTGCCTCAGCAAGCAACCGGAACGTGCTTTCATTACAAGAGCCGTCTACCTCAATTGAAAATGAGTATCCCCCCTTCTCTTTGATTTCTTTCACCTCTTTCATTTTCGGAAGCATTTCTTTGATAAAAGGCTGACCCGCAAACCCTGGATCAATTGTCATGATCGTCACCCGGTCTATTAAATGAATAAAAGCATCTAATGCTGCAACTGGTGTGGCGGGATTGAGAACAAAGCCGACCTCACACTTTCTTTCGTGAATATGCCGAATGATTCGAAAAACGTCTTTTTGCACCACTTCTGGATGTAAACAAATCATCGTTGCGCCTGCATCAATACATGCATCAATTAAAAATTCCTGAGGCTGTTCGGCCATTAGATGAACATCAATCGGAACGTCTGTCAGTTTCCGAAGTTGTTCAATGAAAAAGGGTGATAAGGTCATATTTTTTACGTAATGACCATCCATGACGTCGACATGATAACGGTCTGCCCTTGTGTTCAGAAGCTGAATTTGTTCACGGAAGTGTGTTAAATCCATGCACATCAATGAAGGTGAGAAAATAGCTGTCATCCTGAAATGCCTCCTTTTTAAAGATGAAATAAAAATTTGATCAATCCAATCAATATTCCGATGATACCGAAGTCTGTATCGCCAAATGTTGTCCCTTCAAAGCCAAGAGTGCCTAACACAGGGAGTAAACAAGCTGGTAAAAATGAAAGGAGTATTCCATTCACAAAGGAACCGGCGACTGCACCTCTCACTCCCCCCGTTGCATTGCCATATACGCCCGCTGTCGCACCGCAGAAAAAGTGTGGCACAAGTCCAGGAACAATGACAGTTAAACCAAACAAAGGAAGAAGGAAAATAGACACGATGCCTCCTGCAAAACTGCATAAAAAACCGATGATCACTGCATTTGGAGCAAATGGGAAAACAGTTGGCGCATCAAGTGCTGGCTTTGCCCCTTTGACGAAACGATCGGCAATCCCTTTGAAAGCAGGCACAATTTCCCCGATTGCCATCCGTACACCTGCTAAAATAATGTACACCCCAGCAGCAAAGGTAATGGCCTGAATGAGAATGAAGATAGCAAAGTTCGTACCACCACTAATGTTTTCTATGAATGAAATTCCCGCAAACGGTGCAATCGCAAAGAAAAGCAAAGCCATCGTAATGGAGATGGCCACCGATGTATCTCTTAGAAAGCCGAGTGACTTAGGCACTTGAATGGTTTCCGTTGATTTCTCTGGGCGCCCGACCCATTTGCCGATCATTCCCGCTGTAAAATAGCCGAACGTACTGAAATGACCGAGCGCCAAATCATCACTTCCAGTGACTTTCCTTGTAAACGGCTGAAGGATTGCGGGAGCAATGACCATCGCTGCACCTAATACGATTGAACCAGTGGTGATCAGCAGCGTCCCTTGCATGCCGGCTGTTGAAAGAACAACTGCAAGCATAGCCGCCATATATAGCGTATGATGACCAGTTAAAAAGACGTATTTAAAGGGTGTGAATTTTGCCAAAAGCAAATTGACCAACATACCAAAAATCATAATGAGCGCTGTCTGTGTACCGAATTCCTTTTGGGCAATGGCCGCCATGGCATCTGTATTTGGGACAACCCCTTGAATGTGAAAGGCTGCTTCAAACATCTTCCTGAAAACCCCAAGTGAATCAGATACGACTGTGGCGCCCGCTCCTAATATTAAAAAACCCATTGTTGTTTTTAAGGTGCCTGATACAGTATCGGCAGCTGACTTTTTCTGCAAAAGCAAACCAGCGAGTGCAAACAAACCGATGAGAATTGCGGGTGTGCCCAATATATCGTTCATGATCAGTTCTATCATGATGTGAATCCCCCTTTTTCCGTCGATTATATGTGTTTACGAAGGACGTCTTTAATGGCTTCCTGGTCTAACAAGTTATTTAATCCAGCGACCTTTCTTGTGCCGTCATCCAGCTGATCGATAATATCTGTTGCGCCAATATAGAGGTCTGCTTGTTCATTTTTGCTTGTACTGAGATCGGTGTGATCTACTTCTGCTAAAAGTCCTAATTCTTCTAATGCCTTTTTGACATTCATTTCAACAATAAAGCTGCTTCCTAAACCGTTTCCGCATACAACTAGAATTTTTTTCATCTTCTTTTTCCTCCTTTATACTTGTGAAAATTGATTGATTAGTTGTTGAATGGCTGCTAATTCCTCTGCTTCAATCAATTGTCTCACCCGTTTTTCTTCACTTAACAGCATCGTCAGCTGTTTGAGTGCTTTCAGGTGGGTCATACTGTCAATGGCAGCTAATACAATGATGAGACGAACTTGCTTTTTTCCATCCTTTGAAAAGGAAACGGGCTGATGACATGACATAAGTGACATGCTTAATTTGTTCACGCCATCCTCTGGTCTGGAATGCGGAATCGCCACTTGTGGCGCAATCACAATATAAGGGCCATTTTGATGAACAGACTGGATCATCGCTTTCACATAACTTTCCTGAATCGCTTGTTGATCAAGCAAAGGCTGCGCTGCTTTTGTAATGGCCTCCTGCCATGTGTCTGCTGTTTGCTGGAGCTGAATGGTTTCTTCTGTTAATAAATCGTTTAACACTGGTTTCCACCCTTTCTGGTGTGATACATATGTGGGATGAAGCAGCTCCTTCAGGTCATGAAGCAATGCTTTTTCATTTTGAACGATGGTATGCTGCTGAATGATATTGAATAAAGCATTCACATGGTGCTCATCAAGCTTAGGTTCTGAGCCTTCTCCATATTGAAGCAATGTTTTTTTCTCATAAGCAGTGAGAATAGGGTGAACGAGATGAACAGGTTTTCCTTTAAACGAAATAGGTGTCGTTGACACAACAAAGTCGGCATCAATGGATGTTAATTCTTCATATGAACGTTTTGATAACAGTCCGCGTATGTCGATGTAGCCGATTAATTCAAGAAGCTGCGTTTTCAGCATGTGACTTGTGCCAATTCCTTCTCCGCAGACAATGTAAACAGAACGTTTCGCAATCGATGAAATCCCTTCTCTTCTCATCCAGCCGCCAAAATGCATCGCCACATAGGCAATTTCATGATCGCTCATCTTTGAACAGGCTGCCTTCTCTAAATGGCAAGCAACCTTTTGCGTGATGTCAAACACCTCTGGCTGTGCATGTTTCATGGAATCTGTTAATTCATTGATGATCTCAATGTGATAGATGAGCCTATAATAGGCCGGAATTAAATGCATGGTTAAGTTTTGTTCCAAGACTTCTACTTCCTGGAAGGAAATACACGCATAACGCTGAAAGTCCATGATCATTTGTCTCGCAATGGTTCGAATGAGATGTTCTTCTGGTTTTTGACTTGTTGGAAGTTTTTGTTTTTTGGCACTGAGCCATAAGGTGCTAAGAAAATAGATTTCATCATCATGAACCAAAAGACTGGTTTCTTTTTGAATTTGCGCCATGAAACGAATAGCAGCCAAGCATTCATCTGTTTCCTGCAGTGTCCGTTTTTCTTCTGTTGAAATGTGTACAGCACGTCCTAGCTTCATCCGTTTAAAGTAGAAAAAGAGATCCATAGACAGCTGATCCAGCATGTCATCTGCAAATTCAAGCTTCAGATCTTGTTCGGATTGTTGAAGGAGATCATGTATTCTCTTATATGAGATAGGACCCTTTAACCAAACCGATGGAAACGTTTTTTCATTTTTTATCATGGTGCGAATGAAATGAATATAAGGTTTCAGCGCCAACCGAATTGTTCTTTCTTCTCCTGAAATTAAATAGCCACTGGCCGCCTGATAATGAAGTGTAAGCTGCTGTTTTGAAAGTGCTTCTTTTAGTTGTTTCATATCTTCAAGCAGTGTATTGCGGCTTACCTTCGTCATCTCCATAAAATCATCAATTTTTAGATGCTTTTCACTGCATGCAATGGATAGGAGCAAGATGGCACGTCTTTCTTTTACACATGGTTCATAGTCATGACCGACAAGAACAGTGTCAGCTTTTTCGATAATGACTTCTTTCTCGTGTGGATGTAAATAGTAGCCTCGTTGATCTTTTCGCTGGACGCCACTAAGCTGATGGGTTTCCAGCCAACTATTCATTCGTTTGATTTCAGCGTAGACCGTTCGAGTAGAGACATTCAGTCGATTCTGTAAATCTTCAATTGATAGATAAGTGGTCGTGTGAAGCAGCATCGATAATAAAGTCGTGCCCCTTTTGGTTAAGTGCAGTTGGAATCCCTCCCCTCTTCCCTTTGGTTATAAGTCTAATCAACTCGCATGAGTCAAAGAAGTCCAAATGTTTTCAGTAAATGTTGTGCAGGTTTTTGGGTGTTCTTTTGTTATAAGAAAAAGCACACTCGTTTGAGTGTGCTTTGAGACTTGTATACAAAGAGCTCTTTGTCTTCTTTTACGTGTTTGAGGACGAATAAACGCAAAAAACCTAGAATGGTATAAAGCCAGTCAAGGTTTTTTCACTTCTTATTCATTTTTTATTTTTCCTATATGTGACGCTTAAACTTATTTTTTGTTTAAACTAAATCCGAAATCCAAATCGTTTTCAAATGAAATACAAATACTCCAATCACCTTCTAATGATATAAAGTAGTGGTGCTGTGGGATATCTAAAAAATAGACTAGTAACTCTTCTAGATGTTTTAATTCAAACTGGTACCCAAACTCTGTAAGGTTATCCCCTATGTAAATTACTTGTAAGTTATTATCTAAATATTTTTCTTTTAATTCAGTTATAAAGAGAAGAGCATCAGAAAGTAACGATTCATGATTTGAGCTCTTACTATAATGTTTATTGGTTTGTAACCAATCTATTTTTGAACCAGCAAAATCAAATTTTTGTTCTATTAAGTCTAAATAAATTTTTGGATTTTTATGTACTTTGACATATTTAAGAAGGTCTTTTAATTCCAAATCCTTTATTAGATCTTCATCATAAGAATTCAATAAAATTACCCCCCTTTGTGTTTTTTAAAGTCTTTCTTGTCAAAATCCATAGGAATCGCTGTTTCGTCATTTTGTTGCAATCAATTCAGTGTACAATGCCATTGTAGCTTGCTGATCCGTCTCTGACAAAGCATATTCATCTTTTTTTGACCGAGTTATATTAAATTTTCTGCCATCCCAAAACTTCATTCTTCTGCGTTCAATCCCAATAATAAATATAGTGCTGAGTTGAAGAATCGCTTGTCATGCCCATTTTTTCATACAATTGTTGTGCTTTTATATTAGAAGTCGCTGTTTCTAAACAGATAAATCTGGCTCCTTTATCGTTTGCAAATGAAAATGCTTTTTTCATCAATTCCTTACCTACTCCCTTTTGACGAAAATCGTTTATAACAAACAAATCATTTAAAATGAACGCATCTTTCATCGCAACAGATGAAAATGTGGGATACAGTTGTACAAATCCTACATATTGTTCACCTTGCTTTGCAACAAACAAAATAGACTCTTGTTTACGGTATCGTTCCACTAGAAAATGATAAGCACCTTCTATATTAGAAGTCTGTTTATAAAATTGACGATATTGATCAAATAGAACCGAAACTTGTTTTAAATCATTTTCATTAGCTCTTACTATATCCACTCTTCTATCCCCTTTTCATATCAATTAGTAGTATAATAATCGATATTCTGACATGTAAAAATGTACAGATTTATACTTTATTAAATGTCAGAAGGGAGGAATGAAGAAATGAAACATTATATTTTCCCTTTCAGTGCCAATCAACCAAAATATAAACAAATTTATGAGCAATTTAAAAAGTTAATCGAGGAGGGAAAGTTAAAAACAGGAGAAAATCTTCCTTCCATTCGTTCACTAGCCAATGACCTAGGTGTTAGTCGCCACACTACACTACAAGCATATGATCAATTATTAGCTGAAGGATATATTCAAGCCAATGAGCGTAAAAGCTATAGTGTCAATGAATTTGAACCGATATTTCTTCATACCTCTATTTCAGAAGTACCTAGAAATGAACCAATACAATTGATCGATTTCATTGATTTCAAAGCAAGTACTGTTGATGAGGAACAATTCCCTTTAAAAGTTTGGCGGCAAATTTCCAACAAAGTTCTGCAGCAATCTATTAGCTTTCAATATGGAGAACCTTTTGGAGAACCGGGGTTTAAACAAGAACTGGCTGATTATTTATTTCAAGCCAGAGGTATGATCATTAACCTCAAAAATATTATCGTTGGAAGTAATACACAGCAACTACTGTTGTATTTGGGATTTCTATTAAAAGAACGTTTTTCTAGTATGATTGTTGAAAACCCTGGTTATAGCGGTGTACGTGAGGTCTGTCATTTACATGGATTTGAGATTGAAAGTATTCCTGCATCAAAACAAGGTGTATTATTGGACTCACTCGTAAATAAAAGCGGGAAATTATTGTACATAACACCTTCACATCAATATCCTACTGGTACTGCACTATCGATTCAACAGAGAATTGAATTGATTCAATGGGTACGATCAAATAACGGTTTCTTATTAGAGGACGATTACGATGGAGAATTTCGATATGGACAAAAACCATTTCCTGCTTTAGCCTCTTTAGATGCTGCACATGTCATTTATTTTGGTACGTTTTCAAAAGCATTTCTACCAGCTATACGATTAGCATATATGGTGTTACCTGATTCATTAATCAATATCTATATGAGCAAATTTGAACATTTCGAACATAATGCTTCGTTATTGCACCAACTGACCATGACTGAATTTATGAAAAGTGGTGAATGGACAAAGCATATTAAGCGTATGCGCAATACTTATAAAAGGAAAATGAATTTATTGGTACAACAAGTTCAACATTTATTTGGAAAACAAATTGAGATCATTGGTGACAATGCAGGGTTATATATCATGTTACGTATACACACTCCCTATTCCGAAAAAGAATTAATTGAAAAAGCTCTTCAACAGCATGTTAAAGTTTATCCAACAAGTCATTTATTTATCGAAAATCCACCTGTACAACCGCACATACTGCTCGGTTTCGCAAACCTTTCTCTTGAACAAATCGAAAGAGGTATTTGTTTATTAAAAGAAGCATGGGAATAAGATTGGTGGTTCATGAACGATTTTGTTTGAAACTTAGAGCGTGAATTTCATAATTGAATGTTGTGAATCGACTCTTTATCAAAATACCACTTCAACTTTCTATTTTTATCTCCACTTTTTTCGGTATGAAGTTCAATCAACACAAAAAACCTTGAAAGGTATTAGCCAATCAAGGTTCATTTTGTTACTGCATTTTCACTGCTTTTTTCATTTCCTCTATTATTTGATTAAACCACTGTATAGGGTTTAATGAGATCGCCGGAAAGTATATTTCTGCATTATTTTCAATAAAGCTTTCTTTTTTTTGTATTGTTAGAGTACTATTCAAAAAACCCTGACAATCCTTTATAGTAGACAGCAGACATTCTTTGCTAGCTTCATGGATAAACTCATCTAACGCTTCCTCTGGTGAATCAATATCCTGATGAAATGTCCCACCTAAAAAATCTTCTAACTTCTTTAAATAACTAGAGCTCTCATTCATTGAATCACCTATTATCATTAAAATTATCAGTTTAAATAGTCGAGTTTAAAAACCTTCATCTCATAGAAAACAGGTTGTGGTTCTGCTCTTTGATCAATTAATCTTGCTTACAATTAAATTGCGCAGTTTCCAATATGAAGTTCAAAGTGTTTTTCTTCTGAAAATATTTGAGCAATTTTACCTGTTATTTTATCTGCTACAATGATGCTATGATTCTCTGAAAATAGCCAAATTTCTTCAATTGCCTTATCGAAATCTAAAGCTTTTACATTTGCCCAAACAGGAAAAGGGTCATTTTCAATTAAAATAAACCATTCTTTTTTCTCTTTGAGAAAATCTAATGAATTTTTTAACCAAGTCATAATCGAGTCTTTGTCTGTATTTGTTAATATTTCGGAAGGTGTTGAATCTATTTGACGAAATTGTTTTAATACTGTTTCACATAATTTTAGCCATTGAGAAGTATCATCTTCAAAATCAATTACCTCAATATATGCTAAATGTTGTATTTTCTTTTTAGCATTCATCAAAGCAATTTTTTTCTGTATTTTTTCATTTTTATATGCCATATTTTTCATACCTCGTTATTCATTGTAATAGATATGGTGATCACCATTTGGTCCATATATATTTGAATATCTTTCTTTTTTAAAATCATAATTAAATGGATCTGCACCCTCTTTTGGTTTCCCTGCGTGAGTGTGTAATTTTCCATCATTAGTATGTTGCACTATAACTCTTTTTCCTTTTGGGGTATCAAATTCATAGTACCGGCCATGGTGAGTATGGTTAGAACTGTACTCATAATTACGATATTCTTGCCCTTTCTTAAAAACATTATCTCCTACTTGCCATTGACGAGTAGGCTGTTGAGACCTAGGTATCCCCCCTAAATCCTTAGCGTGTCGCAAAGCCCTTTTTCGATTAAATCCTTCTGGACTTTGAGAACTTAAACCTATCTTCCCATGAAACCCTTTTGCCCCAAACGGCAAAAGCATCCCCAGCGCCGCATTCATACTCGCTTCCTGTTGTTCTTTCGAGATCTTATTTCCAAACATATCTCGACCCGTAATCGCTTCGCTGAAGCCGTTTGTTGCGGTGAGGCCATATAAGCCTTTTTGAGACGTTTTCAGGGCGTCAAAAGACTTCTGTGATGTCTTGTAAATGTCGACCGCTCTGACTGCGGCGGACGTGGCTTGAGTCGTTTTATAAACGGCTTTACCGCCTTTGAAAATACGTCCTGCCCATCCGACGATCGGGATGTAGCCTGCTGCTGCCATGCTGCCTGCGGCGACTCGCTGTCCTGCGGTGAGTTCTTCACCTGTGATCGGATCGACACCTGTTGCGGCACGTTTTGCATCGTTCACGCCTGTCAGCTCATTAACGATATTCCCACCGTAATCAAGGGCTTTTTCATACCACGGACGGTTGGCGAGCGCTTCTTGTTCCTTTGCGATCTTGCGGGCTTCTTCTTGATCTTTTTTGATTTTTAGATATTCAGAAGTTTGCTTCTCAATATCGCTTTTTGCCTTGTAGATTTCGCTATTTTGATACGCTTTCTTGTCAAAATTCATAGGCGAAATGGATTTTCCGTCATTTGTGGCATTGATCATTTCTGCGTACAATGCCATTGTAGCTTGCTGCTCCGTCTCTGACAAAGCATATTCATCTTTTAAATTTTGATCAAGCTCTCTTAGTTCTTTGACCGTCTTTTTTCGTTCATCTTCCGCATCTTCTATTTTTTCAGCAAAGGTTTGGCTATCAAATACCTCTAGGGAAATGAGGTCATCAATATCTTGAAAAATCGTTTTGAGTGCCTGTTTTTGATCTTTCACAATGCTTTTTGCATTCTTGATGCCCATATGTACTGCATTGTCTAAAAAGTGTTCCTCTATAAAGGTATCGCCGCCAAAGCTCGTATCATCCAGTGTCCCAGAAACACCTTCATGAAAGGCTTTTTGCTTATCATTAAAGCTAATAAACATGTCTACATTTCCAGCGAGTTCTTTATAGAAGCTTTTAATGTTATCGGCACCTTTTCCAGTGAAATCATCACCGAGGTTGGCAACACCTTGTAATGCCTTTTTTAAATCTACCATTTGTTCGCGGAGTTCCTGATAGTGTTTTGACCTTGTATCCATGGCACTGGTTAGTGCTTTTGCATCAAGTATCTTCCCCAGCAGAATTCACTCCTTCCTATTCATTGACAAGGTCAATTTTACCAACACAAGGAATGTCATGAAATAGGAATAAAGATACAAAAACAGCTTCTATTTAATCAGAGAAAGGTGCGTTTCTTCAAAAAACGGACACCAATCAAGGCATTTTAAGTGCTCAATGATCAGCGTCCGCAGGTTCTTCTTTCTGGACAACATATTCGGTTCATTTTTCTTGTCTATTAAAGGGTATAACATATTTTATATAACGAATATGTTATACCCTTTCTTCTTAAACTAACGCACCTGTTAGCATAACAAAAAAATGATTATTTTATTTTTTTTAGCATTTTAAAATTAGCCAACTTAACCCCCTTTTTTTCCACAGTTTGTGAACAAACAATTTTGTAACCTAGATGTTCAAAAAATGGCTTAGCTGTGATACTTGCTTCGGTATCAATTTCTAAAAGCTTTAGTTTCTTTGCCTCAGATTCGAGCATATCAACTAAAGCTGTGGCTATACCTTGTCCTTGATAATCTTTATGAACGAATAGTCTATCTAAGTACCCGGTATGCGTTAAATCGCTAAAACCAACAACTTTACCATTCACTTTAGCAACAAATGTTATATTTTGACTCAATGATTCCTTCCAAGAATTCATTTTAGATTCTTTTTCATCTCTTGGTGCCCAAGCATCCAATTGTACTTGGGAATAATCTTTTGAATTTACGGAATGAACTGTTTCATAAAACAATGAAATAATCTCCTTTGTATCAGTTTCCTTAAACTTTATAATCTCCACTTTCTGTTATACCTCCCCTTTTTAGGATAAGCATCCTAATATACTTATCATTATTTCAGCAACTTCTTCTTGCGCTATACTGCTCCGTTAGTTGAAGGAGGGTGAACGTTGTTCTCTCTTATAAATTTTTATAGACATCTGCATATGCTACTTTCAGTTGCTCTCTTAATTGCCTATTTTCCTCTTCCAACTTTTTGTTTTTTTAGAGATGCAATGAGAGCATCTTTGTTGTTTTCGTTCATTTCTCGCTTTACTTATTTCGGTGTAGTTAACGCATCAGTGTGCTTTCTTACGATTTAGACTTAAGCAATTGCAGCTCTTGATCCATGATTTCAGCTGCTTCTGAAATAAATTGAATGATTAAATCCAATTCTTCTGGCTTGTATTCATTTGTGAGTTTTTTGGTGGATGCCGATAAAGATTGAAAGAGTTCCTTCACTTGTGATTTCCCAGCCGTTAATGGAACAATGATGACTCTTCGCTTGTCTTTTGGGTCCTTCTCCCTTTTGACGTAGCCTGCTTTTTCTAACCGGTCAATGAGAGCGGTGACCGCACCTGAGCTAAGACCAGTTTTTTCACTTAATTCACCTGCTGTGAGTGGTCCAAGTTCGTTTAACAAATCTGCTGATTTGAGATCTGTTGGGAAAAGGCCGAGCGATTGAGCGGCTGCTTGGTGAAATAGGACTGTTCGTGTAGCAAGGCGTCTCATCGTATGAATGATCTGGTCCGCTCGATCTTCAGCCTCGTTCTTTATTGACAACTTGTTCTCCTCCCTTTAAAATCAATTTATCTTGATCATCAAGATAAATGTTCTCTTACTTTATATTTAAGTTGATCATAGCAAAAAAGTGAAGAGAACGTAAGCAGGAGGTAATGAAATGAATAACGTGGATCATAAAGGCAAGGCATCCACTCGCTTTGTTGTCATCGGTTTGCTGTTAGGAATTTTTATGGCAGCGATGGACAACACCATTGTCGCAACAGCAATGGGAAGCATCGTCGCCGATTTGGGCAGTTTTGATAAATTTGCTTGGGTGACTGCATCTTACATGGTGGCAGTGATGGCAGGTATGCCGATTTATGGAAAGCTTTCAGATATGTATGGTCGAAAGCGTTTTTTTCTGTTTGGACTTATTTTCTTTTTAATTGGATCTGCGCTGTGCGGCATCGCACAAACAATGGATCAGCTCATTATTTACCGTGCGATTCAAGGACTTGGAGGCGGTGCTCTTCTTCCGATCGCTTTCACGATTATCTTTGATATCTTCCCGCCAGAAAAACGCGGGAAAATGTCCGGTATGTTTGGTGCAGTTTTTGGTCTATCCAGTGTATTAGGACCGCTGTTAGGAGCAATTATTACGGATTCGATCGGCTGGCATTGGGTGTTTTATATTAACGTACCAATTGGTATCGTCAGTGTATTCTTAATCGCCAAATTTTATCAAGAATCGCTTGAGCATCGCAAGCAGAAAATTGACTGGTCAGGTGCCATTACACTTGTCGTTGCGGTTGTCAGTTTAATGTTCGCTCTTGAGCTTGGCGGTAAATCGTATGCATGGGATTCTGTTCAAATCTTGACACTATTTGCTGTGTTTGTTGTCTTCGGCACCATCTTCTTCATTGTTGAACGGAAGGCAGAAGAACCGATTATTTCATTTTGGATGTTTAAAAATCGTCTGTTTGCGACATCTCAAATTTTGGCGTTTTTATATGGCGGGACGTTTATTATTCTAGCTGTCTTTATTCCTATCTTCGTCCAGGCAGTGTACGGTGAATCTGCAACAAGTGCTGGGTTTATTTTAACACCGATGATGATTGGGTCCGTGATTGGCAGTATGATTGGTGGAACGATGCAGACGAAAGTACCTTTTAGACGATTAATGACCATCTCTGTGATTTCATTTTTTGCTGGGATGCTGCTGCTTGCCAATATGTCGCCTGATACAGCAAGATTGTGGCTTACGCTCTTTATGATGATTTCAGGTTTTGGCGTTGGATTTAGCTTCTCCCTTCTGCCATCTGCTTCAATGAATGATCTCTCTCCGCGCTACCGCGGCAGTGCTAATTCTACCAATTCGTTCATGAGATCACTTGGGATGACTTTAGGCGTGACGATTTTTGGAACGATTCAAACCAATGTCCTGACAAATCGTTTAGCAGATGCTTTTAGCGGAATGAAAGGAGCTTCTTCTCAAGTTGGTGATCCACAAGCCATTTTCCAAGAGGGGGCACGCTCACAAATTCCGCCTGATATTTTAAATAAAGTGATTGATGCGATGTCACAAAGTATTACGTATGTATTTATGATTGCTTTATTCCCGATTGCACTTGCGGCGATTACGGTCGTATTTATGGGAAATGCACGAGTACGTACATCAAATGAAATGAAAGAAAGCGAATAATGTGAAAAAAGCAGAGCGATGCGGCTCTGCTTTTTTTCATCTTATTGATATAAAAGTTGGGCTTTTCCTTCACTGCCAACGATCTTTA
Organism: Bacillus sp. 005/A4HT-01/001; assembly: GCF_004634445.1. Lineage (NCBI taxonomy): Bacteria > Bacillati > Bacillota > Bacilli > Caryophanales > Bacillaceae > Bacillus > Bacillus sp. 005/A4HT-01/001. The sequence continues at coordinate 14,194 of NZ_SEIZ01000006.1, read as the reverse complement.
TTTTAGATGTGACCATGTCTTTGGCTGCTTGTTTTGCTTTTTGTAAATACATACGCGGATCTAAGCTTTCAGGTTCGTTTGAGAAATGATCACGAATCGCTTCAGAGTATGCATTTTTCAGTTCAGTGGACACATTGACCTTTGCCATACCGAGTGCGACACATCTTTTGACATCTTCATCTGGTACAGCTGAACCACCATGAAGGACAAGCGGCACATCGACAAGCGCTGCAATTTGTTCAATGCGGTCAAAGTCGATATCCGGCACCCCTTTATAGATGCCGTGGGCCGTGCCGATCGCAGGTGCTAAAGTAGGTACACTAGTTTCTTCTACAAATTGACGGCATTCAGATGGAATGGCTTTTTCAGCATCTTTTTCATCCACGACAATATCATCTTCTACCCCGCCTACCTTGCCTAACTCGGCTTCCACATTCACTCCTACTTTTAAGGCAAGGTCCACCACTTCTTTTGTGCGGCGTACATTTTCTTCATATGAATGCATGGAAGCATCGATCATCACAGATGTATATCCTGCTCGTATACAAGTAAGAATCACATCAAAATCAGTGCAATGATCGAGATGAAGGCCGATTGGTATTTGGTATTGATCCGCTGCCGCCTTTACTGTATCTGCAATGGCTTTTGCGCCAAGCGATTGGACCGTGCCAACCGTTGTTTGCAAAATGACAGGTGATTTTAATTCAGCTGCCGTTTCGAGTACCCAGTAAATACTATCAAAGGAATGTACATTGAATGCGACAATTCCGTATTTTTCTTTTTTTGCTGCTTCAAGCATAGGTGTTGTGGAAAGTAAAGGCATGGTCAAACATCCTCTCTCGTCAAAATATCTGTTTTTAATACAGCGAGCATTTCTTCATTTGTTCTTGTTTCGAGCAGTTTTTGCCGTTTCATTTCATCCATTAATCCGCGTGAAAGAGCAGAAAGTGCTTGTAAGTGAGTGGTTCCTGCTTCACTTTTTGGAATGAGCAAGGATAAGAAGAAAAAGCAAGGCTTCCCATCAAAAGCGTCCCATTCGATTCCGGTTTCTGTACGGACGATGACGAGTGCCGGTACTTGAATGGCGTCTGACTGTGTATGCGGAATGGCAAATCCATCTTGAAAGCCGGTTGTACTCAGAGCTTCTCTTTCAGCTAGTCCTTTTTTGACAGCCTCAGGAGATGTACAAATCCCTGCTTCAGAGGCAATGTCAGCTATGGCTGCGAAAACGCCAGCCTGTGAAGAAGCTGTTTCATGCAGATTCATATAAATATGTTCCATCATTTCTCTTCCTCCCTATTAAACTGCGGGTTTGTCTATTTTCTTGCGGTAAAGTCCGTATAGAATCGCACCTACAAGTGAGCCGATGAGTATGGAAAGCACCCACTGAAATGCGCCTGTGACGACTGGAAGGACAAGGAATCCACCGTGCGGAGCAGGAACCTGTACGCCAAAGAGATACGTCAATATAGCAGAGATGGCGGAACCAAACATGATAATTGGCAGGACAACGACTGGGTTTTTGGCTGCAAATGGAATGGCTCCTTCGGTAATATGAGTCGCTCCGAGAATATAGTTGATCATCCCAGCATTTCGTTCCTGTGGTGTGAAATGTTTTCGGAAAATCGTTGTGGCAATCGCAATGATAAGCGGCGGTGTGATACATGCTGCTGACACCCCTGCCATGAAGTAAAGGTTACCTTCTGCGAGTAAAGCCGTTCCTGTGACATAGGCTGCTTTGTTAAAAGGTCCTCCCATATCAAATCCACACATGGCTCCAACAATTAAACCTAAAAGCAATGGATTGGTGGATTGAACTGATGAGAGAAAATCCATTAATGAATGATTTAGCGCTGTAATTGGAACTAATAGCGGGGTCATGACAGCCCCGATTAAGAAAATACCAATGACAGGATAGATGAAAATTGATTTTAATCCGTCAAGTGATGCTGGTAATTTTTGAAGCAGGAATTGAAGAAGTACGATGATATACCCTGCTGCAAAACCTGCGATAATACCACCTAAGAATCCAGCGCCTCCATCGTTTGCAAGCAAGCCACCGATAAATCCGACAACCATCCCTGGGCGTTTGGCGATTGAATCAGCGATAAATGCTGCTAAAATAGGCACCATTAAGCTGAAGCCGAGTCCGCCAATGTTTTTCAAGTAGGCAGCAAACGGATGATACGTTTCATGCTGAGGATCAGCTGAGTAAATACCGAATAGAAAAGATAAAGCAATTAAGACCCCGCCTCCAACAACAAATGGAAGCATGTGTGATACACCGTTCATTAAATGTTTGTAGATGGTGTGTATCCACTTATTCGCTGACTTTTGTTGAGCTGATGAAGGCGCAGATGTTTTTTCTGTTCCAGAAGCTCTTCCTTTCACTTGATGAACGGGAGCTTCTCCATTGATAATGCCTTGAATCAGTTCATTTGGTGTGCGAATCCCCTTTGCTACAGGCACTTCAATGAGTGGTTTGCCGTGAAAACGATCTGTATTCACATCTTTGTCAGCAGCGACAATGACCCCATCGGCCTCCAAAATGTCTTGATCCGTTAAAGCGTTTTCAATTCCTACTTGACCATGCGTTTCAACTTTGATGTCGACCCCTAATTGCTCAGCTGCGATTTTTAATGCCTCAGCTGCCATAAATGTATGCGCAATGCCTGTTGGACAGCCAGTGGCAGCGACAATTTTCTTGCGGCTCATGTGAACTCCCCCTTATATGTTCTGAATGTGTATTTGCTCAATTAATGAATCAATGTCATGTAAATCACTTAACCCTTTTGAAAAGGCGGTAGATGCCCCTGTTGCAATGCCGTAGCGTAAGCATTCTTCATGTGGTTGTCCTTCCAGCTGTTTACTTAGGAATGCAGCGAGCATGGCATCACCAGAACAAGCCGTGTTTACGACCGTTCCTATTGGTGCATTTCCTTTTAATACGGCTTCATTTGTAAGGAATAGTGCACCTTCTCCTCCTCGGGAAATGAGTACTTGCTCTGCACCCATCTCGATCAGCTTTCGTCCTGATTCAACGAGTTCTGTTTCTGATAAACGGTGGGTTTTTCCAAAAAATGCGGCAATCTCTTCTTCATTTGGTTTTAGTAAATATGGTTTGTACTGAAGAGTCTCTAAAACCGCTTTAGAGCTTGTGTCTAAAATAAATTTCACGTTGTTTTGATGACAAATAGCGGCTATCTCTGAGAAAATGCTAGCAGGAACGCCTTTAGGCAGACTGCCTGACATAATGAAGATGCTGCCTTTTGGAATGGTCGAGATTTTTTCGCGAAAGGCATCAAGCGCTTTTGCCTCAATAGCAGGTCCTTGATTCACAAGCTTGTATTCTTCCGTTGTGTTAATAAATACATTAATGCGTGTAATCCCATCCACTGGGATAAAATCAGTTTGAATGGAGAGATCGTTTAACGATTGTTCAATATATGAACCTGAAAACCCAGCAATAAATCCTAATGCAGTGCTGGTGAAGCCATATTTCTTTAGCATAATGGAGACATTAACACCTTTTCCATTCGGCTGATAATCCTCATCTTCCGTGCGGTTGACTGTATCTGCCCGCATTTCTTTTAATGCAATATATAGGTCAATAGCAGGATTTAAGGTGCAGGTATAAATCAATTGGTTTCACCTTCTTTCTTTTCTCTAAAGAAAGTATCTCATACGATTCAGTGAAAATGTTTTCAGATTGTGTAAAGGTTTTCACGGTAAAAAGCCCCCCATCATAAAGTGTGGAAGGCTTTTTGAGTGTTTATTTCATCCGAATCACATAGGCGTCTAGTAAAATACGGGCAATGACATGAAGCGACAGGCGGGACCTGACTTCATAATCTGGGAAGAATGATTGTTCCCCTTTATATCCGACGAGTGTCATATCTGATATTTTACTTAATGTAGAATCAATTCTAGTTGTGACCGTAATGGTCGTGACCTGCTTCATACTGAGGTTTTGGCAGGCTTCCACTAGTTCCGACGTTTCTCCATTTAATGAAACAAAGATGGCAAGCTCGTTTTTATCAATGTCACGTGATTTGAGCCGAATGATATTCGGGTCGTCATGAACTTCACATGTTTTTCCGATGAGCTGCAATTTGATGGTCATCTCTTTGGCGATCATCTCTGAAAAGCCTCTGCCAAAAATATAAATTTTGTCTGCATCATGGATCTTTTGAACCGCATCCTCAATTTGCCCAATACTTTGCAGTTGAATCGTCTTTAAGACCTCTTCTTCATTTTTTCGAATGGCTAGTTTGATGTCTTCGTCAATATTTTTTAGTTGATCACTATCATCTGTCATTTTCTTTTCTTGTTTCAATCGATATTTAAAGGATGTATAGCCGTTGTATCCGATTTTCTTCATCAGTCTGACAATGGTCGCCGTCGATACGTTGGCTCTTTCACTTAATGTGACGATGGATAAGGTGGAGATATCCTCTAAATGCTGGTGAATATAATGCAGTAAATAACGTTCTGTTTCACTTAACGTTTGGTACACATCACTTGGTATATTAAATAATGGTTCATTCAATGCGATTCCTCCTTACTCATTTCATACTATAATTAAATGCCCTATGAAAACAAGGTGATTCTTTTATCCTGTATTTTTCATTGGGAAAGCTGGATGAGTGAAATTTTGTTTTTAACATAAACTAAGAAAAAGAACGGTTTGTGTGAAAGGAGTTGATCACTGTGCTTCAATTCTTGTTTTTTCTGATCCTTTTATATGTGGTGTATGTATTTTTGACCGCATTTGTCTTGTTTTATTTACCGTTTCAAAAAACATGTAAAGAACATTGCATCTATAAAGCTTCTTCCATCTCAGGAGACGACCAAGGCATAAATCAAGTCATGCTGCTTGATGACGGATTTGAATCGGGTCAAGTGAGAGTTCAAATGATTCGCGAGGCTAAAAAGAACATTCGTTTGAGTTATTATTCCATTCAAAAAGGAAAAACCGCCGAATGGGTGCTTGGTGCTTTAATTGAAGCGGCTGATCGAGGAGTAAAAGTTCAGCTGTTGTTAGATGGCATTTGCCATAGCCTGCGTGGACCGCTGAAGCATTTGCGTTATGCTGTGGCGAATCATCCGAATATGGCCATTCGTTTTTATGAGCCTTTTCGTTTGTTCAAGCCATGGACGTGGCATAACCGCCTTCACGATAAGCTTCTTTTGGTAGATGGCAGGGTCGCTGTCATGGGCGGCAGAAATATTGGTGATAAATACTTTGCAGATCAGCCGCCGAAAGACTTTGCATATGACCGAGATGTGCTGCTCTACAACGCCAAAAAAGGAAAAGTATTAGATGAAATGGAGCAGTATTTCGTTTATTTGTGGAATCATGATTTTACGAAAAGAACAAAAGATGTATTTTCCAAGGCAAAAGCGAAAAAAGGAAAAAAGCTAAGAAAACAGCTACTTCGATCTTATCAGGAAGCCATTCGTACAAAAGAACCCTTTGTCACGTCCACATATGATTGGGCAAAAGACGCCATTCGTGCAAAGCAGATTGCATTTTTCACAAATCCAGTGGAACGCTTAAATAAACGTCCGCTCGTCTTGAAAAAGTTAAACGATCTCGCACAGCGGTCAAAGCGTTCGGTTCTGATCCAGACGCCTTATGTCATACCGACACGGCCAATGAAAGACGGACTCACGCCATTACCAAGTGATATTCAAACGACGGTCGTGACAAATTCTCTTACAGCGACACCAAACCCTTTAGCATTTGCAGGATATTTAAGCACGAAAAAGGAACTCATGAAAACGGGTGTTCATTTGTATGAATATCAAGGGCCGTATTCAATTCACGCGAAATCAATGGTCATTGATGATAACTTAAGTATTATTGGAACATATAATCTAGATGCAAGATCCAGCTTTTTAAATACTGAATCGATTTTGGTGATTGATAGTGCACCATTTGCGTTATCTCTTACGGAAGCAATCGAACGAAAAATCGCTTATAGTGTTCTCGTAGCGAAAGATCGAACAGAATATAAAGCAAGCGACTATGGACAGAAAAAAAAGCCTTTCATGAAAAGGCTCCTTTTAACTGGTTTATCTACCATAACGGTTTTATGGCGGCGGTTGATTTAAATAAAAGGGCAGCTACTTTTGTGGCAGCCCTTTTTCTCTTGACTGCTCCTCTTCTACTGGTTCCAGCTTGGTTAACTTAAATACGAGGATTCCTGCCACAATGACAAGTACACCTAATAATTTTGTAAAAGAAAATGTTACTTTTTCTAACCCAAGCCAGCCAAGCGAATCAAATAGAAGCGCACAACCTAGCTGGGAGGTGAGAACAATCGAGATTCCATAAGTGGGACCGAGACGTTTGATGCTCTGAACAAGACAGATGACAACGCCTACCCCGATGGCTCCGCTTATCCAGTACCAGGCTTCCATATGCCTTAATTGAAACATGCCGGTTCCTTCTAACAAAAGACCCATCAAAAGTGAAGCAATAAAGCCCATTCCTAGAACTAGCGTCGTTGTTGACCAAGAGCCTGTATGCTCATTAACTTTACTATTAAAAATGGTTTGTAAGCTGACAAGTGCCCCAGCAGTGACAGCTAATATTATTCCTATGATCATATATAAGTCCCTTCGTTTCTTCTATTCATAAATGTTGTGTTCTGCTATTTCTAAAAGCCCTTTTTGATCACAAATCGTAATCTTTCCTCTTCGCCTTTCAATCAGCCCTTTTTCTTGGAACTGCTGAATGACCCGATTAATATGGCGGTAGCTTGTTCCAATTAAGCTCGCTGCATCCGTGAGGCGAAGCGGCCGTGCGTGCGCGTCATCATCACCTGTTAAAACAGACAATAAATAGCTTGCAAGCCTGACCTCTACAGGGTATAAAAGGTGGAAGCTTAAATCATTTGATTTTGTATAAAATTTGTTTGTGATGCCCTTGAGCAAAAAGGTTAAAACTCGTGGATCGTCCTTTGCATGCCGCATGAGGGCTTGATGAGAAATCCTGAGCATATGTACTTCTGTAACGGCTTCAACTGTATTGACCATATCTGTCTGCTGAACGTATTCAATATCTCCAATCGCTTCAAGTGGGTTTTTAAAGCAAAGAATAAATGTTTTTCCTTCCTTTGTGGTGGTGAAAATCTTTAATTTTCCTTTCACCAGCAAGTACATATACTCCCTTTTATCCCCTTTTGAACAAATCAGCTCACCTTGCTGATAGCGCCACAAGCTCACATGTGAGATGAGTTTTTGATGAAAGACATTCTGTAACTGATGCGTCTTCATATAAGAGGAAAAAAGAGATTCATCATGCAGCTCCTCCATCTGATGCCCTCCTTTATAGTTTTAAGATGATGACGCCTGCAATCATTAAAAAGATGCCTGCATAATGGGGCCATTTCATTTTTTTCTTCTGAACACCAAACCATCCTTTTGCATCGATGGCAAAGGTAAACGCAAGCTGTGCGATAAGTAAAGCAGCGATGGTGAGTGTCACACCAATGATTTGAATGGCAGTGACCTCATTAAAGATAATAATGGCTGCAAATGCACCTCCAATTAAATAAAGAGGCTGCACTTTTTTGTATTCCTTAAAGTGGCCATCCCGTACGATGAGTAAAATGACGAGAGAGATGATAAACCCTGTCAGCTGCGTGATCGTTGCCGCCTGCCACGTCCCGATATCTTGACTAATTCTGGCGTTGGCTACGCCTTGCAGTGTAATACAAGCGCCTCCTAATAATGCGAAAATAACACCTTTCATTCGTTCAAAAGCTCCTTCTTTTTTCAGTCTAGTTCCATTAAATGATAGATGCCCTCATGTTGAAAAGGACATATGTCCCACTTTGCGTATTATATCAGAAACTTTTTCTTATGCAGTTTCTCTGTTTTAGATTTTTCACAGTGGGTACAGTTTTATATCAGCTGAAAACAAAATAATGGATTGAATCACACATAAAAAGGAGACATGTCAGAATGAGAAATCAAGAGAAACACTTTATTAATGGAGAATGGGTCGCATCAACAGGAAACGAAACGACGGAGGTCATTAACCCTGCGACAGAGGAAGTCATTGGCACCATTAGTTTAGGAACGAAAGAAGATTTAGATAAGGCAGTCAAAGCAGCCCGAGCCGCCTTCCCTTCTTTCTCAAAAACATCTCGAAATGAACGAGTAGAAATGCTGGAAAACATTGTGCGCGGGTACGAAAAACGCAAGGATGAACTTGTAGAAGTGATGACAAAAGAGCTTGGTGCACCGCTGAAAGTGTCCGAAGAAGTTCATTACAAAATGGGTTATGAACATTTTTCTAAAGCAGCGGAAGCACTGAAATCTTATACATTTACCGAAGATCGTGGTGGACATACGATTATAAAAGAGGCAATTGGTGTCAGTGGATTGATTACACCGTGGAACTTCCCGACGAATCAGACATCTCTTAAAATTGCGGGTGCCATTGCGGCAGGTTCACCAGTTGTCTTAAAGCCAGCGGAAATTACCCCTTTTGCTGCGATGATTCTTGCAGAAATTATTGATGAAGCAGGTGTACCGAAAGGAGTCTTCAACTTAGTAAACGGAACGGGTGACGTGATTGGTGACGGCATTAGCTCACACCCTGATATTGACTTCGTTTCATTTACAGGATCAGGTGCCGTCGGCTCTAAAATTATGGAAAACGCAGCGGACAATGTGAAGAAAGTAGCACTTGAGCTTGGCGGAAAATCCCCTCTTATCGTCTTAGACGATGCAGATGTGGACGAAGCAGCAGAAACAGCCATTCATCATATTGCGATGAATACAGGTCAAGTGTGTTCTGCAGCTACACGTGTGCTGATCCCAGAATCAATGAAAGGCAAGTTTGAAAAAGCGCTGCTGAACGCCCTGCCGAAGTTTACAGTTGGTGATCCGAGAGAAGATCACGCTACTGGCCCGCTTGTTTCTAAAAAGCAATGGGATACGGTGCAATCTTATATTGAAAAAGGAATCGAAGAAGGTGCTACCCTTCTTGCTGGGGGAACTGGAAAGCCAGACGGAATCGATAAAGGGTATTTCGCCAAGCATACCATTTTCACCAATGTGAAAAATGATATGACCATTGCGCAAGAAGAAATCTTTGGGCCGGTCATGAGTGTGATCACGTATCAAGACCTCGATCATGCCCTTGAGATCGCCAACGATACAGTGTATGGTCTTGCTGGGTATGTTGTTGGTCAAGATGAAAAAACATTAAAATATGTCGCTGAACATATTCGTGCCGGTCAAATCACCATTAACAATGCTGAAACAGATTACTTTGCCCCATTTGGCGGTTTTAAGCAGTCTGGTATCGGAAGAGAATGGGGAGACTTCGGTATCGAGGAATATTTAGAAGTGAAAGCTGTGATGGGACTTCCAACGGCGTAATTTAAGAAAGGAGAAAAACCTTAAGGTTTTTCTCCTTTCTTTATTTAACAATAAGAACCCAGTTCGAATTTTAAGAACATCTCATACTCTCCTATTTATTCTTATCCATAATGATTAGATCATGATAATACTTATCAATAAGAAGAGTATTATTTGATGAATAATCGAGAATTTAATTTTTAACTAATTCCCAAAATTACTTCAACTTCTTTAATATGGTCTAATTCATAGAACATAAAAAATTCAGCTTCTTTTAAATTTGGAGATTTCATCAAAATCTCTAAACGATCAGAATAATAACCAAAAGAGATTACTTTCCAATTCACAGCTCTTATCTTTTGCAATTGTCTATAATCCTCTTGGAATTTTTCCTCTCGTTTTAATTTCATTAAATATATTTCATCAATTAAATTGAAAAGTTTATTTGTTTTGGAAACATCAAATCTTCTAATGAGAAGAACGATAAAAACAATTATTAAAATACTTGAAGCACAATATAAATAAGTATCAAATATACTGAATGAAAGTTTATCAAAATCATTCTGCTGCTCATGTGAGCTATCAAGTAATTTCGGATCGTTAGAATTGTATTTTCTAGAAATAAAATTTAATCCAAAGTTAAAATATGAATTAAAGTAAGAATTCAAAAATAAAAATATTGGCACAATTGTTATTGTAATAATTGAAGCTTTTGTAGAAAAATTGGCAGCTCTTTCGTATTTATCTTTCGCATAAATTCGTAAATCAGAAATTTGACTCAGATTTAATTTTTCTAATTCCTTTCTATGGATTGACACATTCTTTGCTAACTTAAACTTAACTTTTGGATCTTCTAAATCTCTAATAATACTAATATTACCTCCTTGACTAAACATGTTCATTTCACCTTGCACAGCTATTAGAAATCTTAATCATGACAATCAATATTATATATTTTACTTAATGGCAAACTTTCGGTAAAGTTCAAATTGAACCTATATATATAATTCCTATCGAATTAATCTATGTTTATATTCCTTGTGAGGTGGATATTGTTGCAACTTCATGTATTGAACAGTCCGTTTAGCCAGGAGCAGGCAGAGTTACTCAATCAGCTGCTTCCGACTTTAACAGATCAGCAAAAAATTTGGCTTACTGGTTATTTATCAGCGCAGGCAGCGCTTGCCGGCTCAGAAGCTGTCACTCCGGCGCCTTCTGCCGCAGCACCTGTACAGCCTGTGAGCAAAGATGTGACCGTGCTTTATGGGTCGCAAACAGGCAATTCCGAAGGGTTAGCAAAAAAGACAGCCCAGCATCTTGAAGAGAAAGGCTTTCAAGTGACGCTCTCTTCTATGTCCGATTTTAAACCGAATAATCTGAAAAAAATAAACAATTTACTGGTCATTGTCAGCACACATGGCGAAGGAGATCCGCCGGATAATGCCCTTTCGTTCCATGAATATGTTCACGGCAGACGTGCGCCAAAGCTCGATCATTTAAGCTTTTCTGTCCTTTCATTAGGTGACAGCTCATACGAATTCTTCTGTCAGACAGGAAAAGAATTTGATGAACGCTTCCAAGAGCTTGGCGGTACTCGCCTGTTTGACCGAGTGGACTGTGACCTTGATTATGATGAGCCGTTTTCAGAATGGCTTCAAGGTGTTGCCTCTTCTTTGAGTGAAGGTGAAGCTGTCTCACTGCCGCAAGAATCAGCGGGAGCCAACAGTACGGCCGTTTCTGAATATTCAAGAACGAATCCTTTTTATGCTGAAGTTCTTGAAAATATCAACTTAAATGGGCGTGGATCTAATAAAGAAACACGTCACTTAGAGCTTTCTCTTGAAGGATCAGGCCTCGTGTATGAGCCAGGTGACAGCCTTGGCATTTATCCGACAAATGATCCTGCGCTTGTCGACGAACTGATTCAAACATGCGGGTGGAATGCAGAAGAATCCGTCACCGTTCATAAAAATGGAGACACTCTTCCTTTAAAAGACGCACTCACCTCGCATTTTGAGATCACGGTTTTAACAAAACCACTTCTTCAAAAGATCGCTGAACTGACAAAAAGCGAATCCTTGCATGCCCTTTTAGAAGAAGGAAACGAAGAAAAACTGAAAGAATATATCGCAGGCCGGGACTTAGTAGATGCGGCTCGTGATTTCGGTCCTTTTGAAGGAACCGCCGCAGATTTCACGTCCATTTTAAGAAAAATCCCTGCACGCCTTTATTCCATTGCAAGCAGTCTCAAAGCAAATGACGAAGAGGTTCATTTGACGATAGGGGCTGTCAGATATGATGCGCACGGCAGAGAACGCCAAGGTGTCTGTTCGATTCTATGTGCAGAGCGCCTGCAGCCAGGTGATACGTTACCTGTTTATATTCAGCACAACCAAAACTTTAAGCTTCCTCAAGATCCAGATGCACCGATCATTATGGTAGGACCAGGCACAGGCATCGCCCCTTTCCGTTCATTTATGCAGGAGCGTGAGGAACTGGGTGCAAACGGAAAGTCATGGTTATTCTTCGGTGATCAGCATTTTGTGACGGATTTCTTATACCAAACGGAATGGCAAAAGTGGTTAAAGGACGGCGTCTTAACGAAAATGGACGTGGCTTTTTCAAGAGATACTGAGGAAAAAGTATATGTCCAGCACCAAATGAAGAAACAAAGCAAAGAATTATTTGAATGGCTTGAGCAAGGTGCTTACGTGTATATTTGCGGAGATGAAAAGCATATGGCGCATGATGTCCACAATACCCTTCTATCCATCATTCAAGAAGAAGGTGCGATGAGCAAAGAAAAAGCAGAAAGCTATCTTGCCAACTTACAGCAACAAAAACGCTATCAGCGTGACGTTTATTGATTTGATGCTTGAAAGAAAGGAGCTTTTACTTACATGGTGAAGACAGCATTAACAGCGCCGGATGGACCTCCGAGCGACGTAGAGGAAATCAAAGAAAAAAGTGATTATTTACGGGGTACGTTAAAAGAAGTGATGCTTGATCCGATTTCAGCGGGAATTCCTGATGATGACAACCGTCTGATGAAGCATCACGGCAGCTACTTACAAGACGATCGTGATCTGAGAAATGAACGACAAAAACAAAAGCTTGAGCCTGCCTATCAATTTATGCTGCGTGTCCGTCTGCCTGGCGGAATCGCCACATCTAAGCAGTGGCTTGTGATGGATGAGCTTGCTCACAAATACGGAAACGGTACGTTAAAGCTGACTACTCGTGAAACCTTTCAGCTTCACGGTATTTTAAAATGGAACATGAAAAAGACCATTCAAGACATTCATTCTACTATGCTTGATACAATTGCTGCTTGCGGCGACGTGAACCGGAATGTCATGTGTACTTCAAACCCCTATCAATCAGAAGTGCACCATGATGTATACGAGCTGGCGAAAAAATTAAGTGATGACCTGCTCCCGCAAACAAGAGCTTATCACGAAATTTGGCTTGATGAGGAAAAGGTTGCGGTAACGCCAGATAAGGAAGTTGAACCGATGTATGGTCCGCTTTATTTGCCAAGGAAATTCAAAATTGGTGTGGCGGTCCCTCCTGCTAACGATATTGATGTCTTTTCGCAGGATTTAGGCTTTATTGCCATTATCGAAAACGATCAACTGGTCGGTTTTAATGTCGCAATTGGCGGCGGAATGGGTATGACGCATGGTGATACAGCGACTTATCCGCAGCTTGCAAAGGTCATCGGTTTTTGTACACCTGAACAAGTCGTAGAAATTGCCAAACAAGTCATCACCATTCAACGTGACTACGGAAACCGTTCCGTGCGAAAAAATGCCCGCTTTAAATATACGGTGGACCGCCTTGGTCTTGAGAATGTAAAAGAAGAACTTGAGCGCCGTCTTGGGTTTACTCTTTTAGAGGCAAAGGACTATCACTTTGATCATAACGGTGACCGTTATGGCTGGGTAAAAGGCATTAATGGCAGATGGCATTATACGATGTTTGTAGAAGGCGGACGCATCACAGATTATAATGATTATCCGCTGATGACAGGCATCCGCGAAATCGCCAAAGTTCATACAGGTGACTTCCGTCTAACCGCCAATCAGAATTTAATCATTGGGAATGTGACAACTCATAAAAAGAAACAAATCGAACAGCTCATTCAGAAGTTTGGTTTATCAGACGGCCAGCAGCATTCCGCCCTGCGCCGCAGCTCAATGGCTTGTGTATCTTTGCCAACTTGCGGTTTAGCGATGGCTGAAGCAGAGCGCTACCTTCCACGATTGATTGATAAAATCGAAGACATCGTTGAAGAAAACGGATTAAGTGATAAAGAAATCACCATTCGAATGACTGGTTGTCCAAATGGTTGTGCTCGTCATGCGCTTGGAGAGATTGGATTTATCGGAAAATCACCTGGTAAGTATAATATGTATCTTGGTGCCGCATTTGATGGCAGCAGATTAAGTAAATTATACCGTGAAAATGTGGGTGAGGAAGACATTCTAAAAGAACTTGGCTCTATTCTCCCCCGCTACGCAAAAGAACGAGAAGAACATGAACATTTCGGCGATTTTGTCATTCGTGCAGGGATTGTGAAAGAGACAACAGATGGAACGAATTTTCATGTGCAATAAAAAGAGACAGGAATTATCCTGTCTTCAGCTTGTAGAGAAACTCATGTTTTTCTACAAGCTTTTTTATTTTCACCATCATTATGATAGGTGAGATTAAATGAAAAATATGAAAAAGGTCTCCCACACACCTAGCCTAGCTTTGCTAGGTGTGTGGCAATCTTCTTCATGTTCTGGCAGGCAGCTGTGAGAAGCAC
>NZ_SEIZ01000005.1:0-277351 GCF_004634445.1 Bacillus sp. 005/A4HT-01/001 | reverse complement strand
CTCCCTTCTGTCCGCTCGACTTGCATGTATTAGGCACGCCGCCAGCGTTCGTCCTGAGCCAGGATCAAACTCTCCGAGGTATGCAGGATGCATATCACACATGCGTTGCTACACGATGTAGCGAACTTAGCATGTGATCATTTCCTGCCTCGTCAGTCTGACTGACTACCTATGAAGTATCATAGGATTTTTTATAAAAACTCGAATTAACAGGTACGTTTTGTCTTGTTTAGTTTTCAAAGATCATCTTCGTTATCGCTCAGAAGCGACTTTCTTAATATAACATTTGAGCGCCGTGTGCGTCAAGTGTTTTTTTGAATTTCTTTTTGTCCGCTTTTCTTTCAAAGCAACTCGGTTGCTCATTAGCGACGTTTAATAATATACCATCATAATATTCATGCGTCAATATCTTTTTTAACAAAATATCCTCGGTGATAGATTTTTTGTCCCTTCGTTTCAATTGGCTCTACTAGCACAATTCCTTTTTCCACAAAGAAATCAATCATCACACTAAGATCAGGTGTGAAATGTTTTAGATCAGGATGTGCAAGAAGCTCGCCAAACAGCCAAATTTCCTGCTGTTCCATGACATGACGCAAATGAGCCGCACCAATTTCTGCTTTTGAATGAATCAAGAAATCATTCGCTAGGAATAAAAGTTCTAACCGTTTATGAAGACTTTCGTGGCTTTCAATCAACTCTGAATAAAGTTTATATACTTCCGGCTCCATATGACGTACTTGGTTCCAAACGGTCACTTCTGGGTGGAAGCCTTTATCAATCACTTCAATACGCGCCAGATGATGCAGGGCATGCACAATGGAATTATATGCATCGAGGAATTGATTTGATTCAAAAAATGCTTTTCCTTCTATATATCTTCGAATGAGCTTGCCATATTCTAAACCAATTTTGAGCTTGCGGTTAGAAAACGGGAATGTACTCAGTTCATCAATCAAGTTGAAAATATATTCATTTCGATCAAACAGGACTTTTCCGTTTAAAATCCAATCAATAATCCGTCTGTTGGTACCTAAGGTAATCCATTCCTTCAACTGATCATCTGTGACAACATTTAAAGAAGCTGTTTGGTGACCGGATTCATAGTGCTTAATAAATAACGGTTCTTCCGCATCCTTTACGATGACTAGAAGCGCTGCATCAAAGTTATCCGTCTCAGAAGATACTTTATGTCTTCTTTCTACTATAATCACAGCTAATGTATCTGGATGACTTGCTCTCTCTTGATAAATAGGACGGAGAAGATTTTCCATAGTGATTCCTCCAATACTCGGGTGTAAGGTTCTTCTCTAATGCTATGTATTTCTCCTCATAGAATCAAAATTCCTTCAATACATGAAAAAAGATCGTTGAATCATTATAAGCAATTTATTCACAAAACTCTATAACTAATTCAAACAGAAAGGTAAAATGTGCTATATTGGAGATAAGGGGGACTAGGGATGGCGAAATACTCCAGTAAGATTAATAAAATCAGAACATTTGCACTTAGTTTGGTTTTTGTTGGTTTTTTGATCATGTATATCGGTGTGTTCTTCAAGGAATCGGTCTGGCTGTCGACCTTCTTTATGCTACTCGGCGTGTTATCGATTGGATTGAGTACAGCCGTTTACTTTTGGATCGGTATGCTTTCTACGAAGGCAGTCCGGGTCGTATGTCCAGGCTGTGAGAAGGAAACAAAAGTGCTTGGGCGGGTGGACATGTGCATGCATTGCAGAGAGCCACTTACACTCGATCCAGCATTAGAAGGCAAAGAGTTTGATGAATCCTACAATCGAAAAAAGTCATAAAAATAAGCTGACCATTCAACTGGTCAGCTTTTTCATTAATGATTTTCTTTTTTTGCACATTCTTGACAAGTGCCATAGATCTCCAAGCGATGATGACTTACTGTAAAGCCTGTCACATGGGATGCAAGCTGTTCTACTTCATCAAGGCCAGGATAGTGAAAGTCAACGATCTTTCCGCAGTTTTCACAAATCGCATGGTAATGGTCAGATGTCGCAAAATCAAATCGGCTTGAGGAATCCCCATACGTTAATTCTTTTACTAATCCAGATTCCCGGAAGACTCGTAAATTGTTGTAAACCGTTGCTACACTCATATTAGGAAATTTTCCTTCAAGTGCCTTATATATATCGTCCGCGGTTGGGTGTGTCATAGAATTTACGAGAAACTCCAAGATGGCATGGCGCTGCGGAGTAATTCGAACACCGGTTTCTTTTAGAGCATCTAAAGCGTCTTTTAGTTCGTGAGCAGCCATTTCATCATGCACCTCTCTTTTCAAAAATATTCTTATATTATAATCTTTATAAATAGTGTACCCCCAGAGCCGAAACTTTGTCAATTACAATCCTCTTTTTTACCTATTCTTCTATACAAAAAAGACCGGCACGACTGCCGATCTCATCTCGTCAACATATTAAGCATGAGCTTTCAGTTCCTCAAGCGCTTCTTCCACATGATCTTTCACCTTTACTTTACGCCACTCTTTCACAAGCTTTCCTTCTTTATTAATAAGAAACGTTGAGCGTTCAATTCCCATGTATTCCTTACCAAAGTTCTTTTTCAGCTTCCATACACCGAAAGCTTCAGACAATTTTTGTTCGTCATCTACAAGAAGCAGGAAAGGTAAGTCATGTTTTTCTTTAAACTTTTGGTGCTTGTCTTGACCGTCTGGGCTTACGCCGATGATCACAGCATCTAATTCCGCAAAGCTTTGATGGCGGTCACGGAAATCACAAGCTTCCGTTGTGCACCCCGGCGTCATATCTTTTGGATAAAAATAAAGGACAATGTGTTTCCCTTTAAAATCAGAGAGCTTTACTTTCTCTCCATTATCACCAAGTAATTCAATATCAGGTACTTGCTGCCCCACTTCGATTGTCATGATACAATCCCTCCAACCTATTTTTTCATTAGCCTATCCAATTTCGAGAAGATATTCAACTAAGGACGCTTGCATCGGCATGTTAAAATAATGATAGACGACGTGATACGTTGAGATAGGAGGCTATTTATGAAATTCACCGAATCAGAAAAATTACATCAAGAGGCGCTGGAGCATATTGTTGGAGGGGTTAACAGCCCATCTCGTTCATATAAAGCAGTGGGCGGCGGGTCACCTGTTGCAATGGAAAAAGGCGAAGGCGCTTATTTTTGGGATGTTGACGGAAACCGTTATATCGACTATTTGGCAGCATACGGTCCAATTATTACGGGACATGCTCATCCTCATATTACAAAAGCCATCACGAAAGCAGCCGAGACAGGTGTCCTTTACGGAACACCAACGAAGCATGAAGTCACTTTTGCTAAGATGCTGAAGGAAGCGATGCCTGCTTTGGATAAAGTTCGTTTTGTCAATTCAGGTACAGAAGCTGTGATGACGACAATCCGTGTCGCTCGCGCTTATACAGGCAGAACAAAGATCATTAAGTTTGCCGGATGTTACCACGGTCATTCTGATCTTGTGCTAGTTGCGGCCGGCTCTGGACCTTCCACTTTAGGAACACCAGATTCAGCGGGCGTGCCTAAAAGTATTGCCAATGAAGTCATTACCGTTCCATTCAACGATATAGACAGCTACAAAGAAGCATTAGACCGCTGGGGTGATGAAGTAGCAGCTGTTCTTGTTGAGCCAATTGTCGGGAACTTTGGCATCGTAGAGCCTAAAGACGGTTTCCTGCAGCAGGTTAATGACCTGACTCATGAAAAAGGGGCTCTAGTCATCTATGATGAAGTCATTACAGCTTTCCGCTTTATGTATGGTGGTGCACAGGACTTGCTTCAAGTAAAACCTGACCTCACTGCATTAGGTAAAATTATCGGCGGCGGTCTTCCAATCGGCGCTTACGGCGGCAAAAAAGAAATTATGGAGCAAGTCGCCCCGCTTGGACCAGCCTACCAAGCTGGTACGATGGCAGGTAATCCCGCCTCCATCCTTTCTGGTATTGCATGCTTGGAAGTGTTAAAACAAGACGGGGTGTACGAACGTCTTGATCAACTCGGGGCCATGTTAGAAGAGGGAATTTTAGCCCACGCAAAAAAACATCAAGTAGATATTACAGTGAATCGCTTAAAAGGTGCTCTCACCATTTATTTTACAAAAGAAACGATTGTGAACTACGAGCAGGCTGAAAATACGGATGGTGAAATGTTCGCCCGTTTCTTTAAATTCATGCTCGCACAAGGTATTAACCTCGCTCCTTCTAAATATGAAGCTTGGTTCTTAACCATTGCGCATACTGAAAATGATATTTCCGAAACGCTCAAAGCAGTAGATCATGCGTTTGAACAACTGAAACAATCATAATGAAGAGAAAAACAGACGTAAATTCATGCGTCTGTTTTTTTATTTACCAGCTCTTGATTGTCAAAAGCGAGTGAATCTGTTACATTTTTTCTCAATACCTTCTTTTGATGTTTTCATGAACTTTCAAAAATCACTTGAATATTTCGGAAGACCGCTGTATATTACTTAGTTGTTTCATCAAAATATTTATGATATATGACAAGTGGTCATCTATTATCGAAAAGAAAGGAATGCAGGGACAAAACCAATGAAACTTGGAGCCCGTATTTTAAAAACTGGTATTGCCATTGTACTCGCGCTTTACCTGGCAACATGGCTTGGATTGCCGACACCCGTCTTCGCGGGAATTGCAGCTGTATTTGCTATCCAGCCATCTATTTATCGATCATTTTTAACGATTGTTGATCAAGTGCAAGCCAATATTATTGGAGCAGCACTTGCCATTACGTTCGGTCTGCTTTTTGGCACAGGACCAGTCATCATCGGCTTAACTGCCGTCATGGTCATTGCGATTAATTTAAAGCTGAAGATTGAACACACGATTCCGATTGCACTCGTAACCGTCATCGCGATTTTAGAAAGTGCAGGGGATCATTTCCTTTCCTTTGCCTTAATTCGAACAGCAACTGTGGTGTTAGGCGTACTTTCTTCATTTTTAGTGAATTTGATTTTCCTGCCGCCAAAGTATGAAACAAAGCTTGTTCATCACATTATGGAAAATACGGAGGAGATTTTAAAATGGATCCGTCTGAGCTCCAGACAGTCTACTGATCATTCCACTTTAAAGGATGACATCGATCAAATAAAAGAACGCATGATCAAATTAGATCACATTTACTTGTTATACAAAGAAGAACGAAGCTATTTAAAGAAAACAACTTATGTCAAATCTAGAAAGCTTGTTTTATTCAGACAGGCAATCATGACGTCTAATCGAGCGCTGTACTTGCTGAAAAAGCTTCATAAGTTAGAAAATGAAATTCATTTGATGCCAGAGCATTTCAGAGAGAGCTTAACAGATGAGATTGATTATTTACTGTACTGGCATGAACGTACCTTGATGAAGTTTGTTGGAAAAATGAAACCGCAGGACGATGATTTTCAGAATGAATGCTCTCTTCGTCTTGAAGCATTAACGAAATCATTTATTCAGCACCAGCAAAATCAAGAAAACGACTTGCTGGATTACAATATGCTGAATGTGATGTCGAGCATTATTGAATACCGTGATGAATTGGAGCATCTAGATACTTTGATTACAAGCTTCCAAACGTATCACCCAAAAGATAGTGAGATTGAGACAGAAGAAAAAGAAGCTTAAATAGAAAAGACCGATTCTTAGAATCGGTCTTATTTTATTTTCTTCATTTTAGGATCAAGGGTGTCCCTTAATCCATCTCCCATCAAGTTAAAACCAAGAACCGTCAGCATGATCGCAATCCCCGGGAAAAATAAAGTCCACGGCGCTTGTACGAGATAAGGTCTCGCATCGGCAAGCATTTTCCCCCACTCTGGACTTGGCGCTTGTGCACCTAATCCTAAAAATCCTAAAGCCGCCGCTTCGATAATGGCTGTACCAATCGCAAGCGTCGCCTGAACGATCACCGGCACCATACTATTTGGCAGAATGTGACGAAGAACGATGCGGCGGTGTGACATCCCGACTGCCTTTGCTGCTAAAACATATTCTTCTTGCTTAATGCTCAGCACCTTTGAACGAACCAGCCGCCCAAAAGTCGGGACGTTAATAATCGCTATGGCAATAAGGGCATTTTGTAAGGAAGGGCCTAAGATGGAAACGATCGCAATCGCTAATAGAATGCTAGGAAAAGCGAGTAAAATATCAAATAGTCTTGAGATGACAGCATCCAGCAATCTGCCGCCGTAACCTGCCATCAATCCAAGCAATGTCCCTAAAATAACCGACCCGAGAACGGAGAAGAAACCCACCCATAATGAAATCCGAGCTCCATGCACGACTCTAGAAAATATGTCTCTCCCGAAATCATCCGTACCAAACCAATGTGCAGCCGAAGGGGCACTAAATCGTTCGCCTAGTGACTGCTCGTTGATTCCATAAGGAGCAATGAGCGGTGCAAAGATTGCTAGGATCAGAAATAAAAAGACAATCACAGTGCCAATGACCGCCAGCTTGTGCTGAAAGAACAGTTTCATCGATTCAAGAATCAGTGATTGAGAGCGTTCTTCCTTTTGTTCAGGTGCTTGAAGCTCTTTTTGCGCTTCCATGTCGTCACTCTCCCTTCTCTAGTATTTAATCCTCGGATCAATGACTGCATACAAGATATCCACAATGAAATTGATCAGCACAAATATGAGCGCTACAACAAGAATGCCAGTTTGAATGACAGGATAATCACGATAGCTAATGGCATCGTAAATATACCGCCCAATTCCCGGCCAAGCAAAGATCGTTTCTGTTAAAATGGCTCCGCCTAGCAAGAGACCTGTTTGAAGACCAATAATCGTTAAAATCGGAATGAGCGCATTTTTCAGCCCATGCTGATAAATGATGAAAAATGAACGTACCCCTTTTGCTTTTGCTGTTCGAATAAAATCTGAATGAAGAACTTCCAGCATACTTGCCCTCGTAATCCTTGCAATAATCGCAGCAGGAATCGTTGCGAGAGCGGTACTTGGTAAAATTAAATGCTTGATGCTGTCAAAGAATTGATCAAATCGTCCTTGCAAAAGCGTGTCCAGCGTATGAATATAGGTGATCGACTCTACCGGATTTCTGACGTTTTCTCGTCCTGTAGTCGGCAAAATACCTAATTCAATCGAGAATAGCCACTGTCCCATTAAGCCTAACCAGAAAATCGGCATGGACACCCCAATGAGCGCAATAAACATGGCCACATAATCAAAGAAAGAATGTTTAAACCACGCACTAATGATTCCGGCATTCACACCGACAATAATCGCCAGCAACATAGCGAAGAAAGTCAATTCTAATGTAGCGAATAAGTAAGGCTTCATTTCCTGGGCAATAGCCGCTCCTGTTCGTATGGAAGTCCCTAGATCGCCTTTTAAAAGCCCCAGCATGTAGTGACCATATTGTACGTACCACGGCTGGTCTAAACCAAGCTGAATCGTCAATTGCTCTACTGCTTCTTTCGTTGCCCGCTGTCCTAAGATGACCTGCGCCGGATTTCCAGGGATAAACCGAATAATAGAAAATACAACTAAGGTCATTCCGATCAGTACTGGAATGAGCATTCCTGCTCGCTTCATACAATAAGCAAACAAACAGCTTTCACCGCCTTTTCATTGTTTGGATAAGGGAGATCGAACGATCTCCCTTATTTGCTTATTCGAAATATACGTCAGTCAATGCTTCGGAACCAGTCGGATGCGGCTGGTAGCCTTTTAAATCTTTAGATGCAGCAAGCATTGGAATTGAATGGACTAATGGAATCCAAGGCGCTTCATCATGAATGATTTCTTGAGCTTCTTGATATAATTCATTTCGCTTCTTTTGATCCGTATCGGTCTGCGCTTCAATGAGGATGTCATGCATTTTATCGTTTTGGAAGAATGTATAGTTGTTGCCGCCAATACTGTCTTTATCTAATAATGTATAGATGAAATTATCAGGATCGCCATTGTCCCCTGTCCATCCTAATAAGAACACATCTGCTTCGCCTTTACTTGCTTTATCTAAATAAGTCGCCCAATCATATGTGACGATTTCGGCTTTGACACCAACTTTTTCAAAGTTTGACTGAATGACTTCAGCTACCTTCATCCCGTCTGGCATATATGGACGCGGCACAGGTATTGCCCAAAGCTTGATGCGAAAACCGTCAGGGAAGCCTGCCTCTTTCAATAGTTCTTTTGCTTTTTCCGGATCATATGGATATGGCTCAATCTCGTCATTGTAGCCTTCTAATGACGGAGGAAGTGGATTTTTTGCTGGTTCAGCAAGCCCTCCATAAAACGACTCGATGATTGATTCTTTATCAACTGCATAATTGAGTGCCTGACGAACCAACTTGTTATCAAGCGGCTTTCTAGTCACTGTCAACCCGATATAACCTACGTTCATGGATGGTCTTTCAATCAGCTGGAGCGCTTTGTCTGTTTTAATGCCATCTAAATCGGACGGATTGACGCCGTCCATTAAGTCAATTTCGCCTGTTTTAAGCGCATTTAAACGAGCAGAGTTTTCAGGAATAGAGCGGAAAATGATTTGTTTCAGTTTTGGTTTATCTTTTTGCCAGTAATCTTCGTTCTTTTCTAAGACAATACGGTCGTTCTGCTTCCATTCTTTAAACTTAAATGGTCCTGTGCCAACTGGGTTTTCTCTAAATGAATCACCGCTTTTTTCAACTGCTGCAGGACTGGCGATACCAAATGGTGACATGGCGATGTTTTTCAGAAATGTTGCTTGCGGGCGTTTGAGCTGAAATTCAATTTCATGCTCTCCTTTGACGATGATGTCTTTAATGACATGCCCTTTATCTTTTTTATAGCCGCCAAACATGCCGTAGTAAGGAAATTTTTCGGCATCTCCATTCATCCAGCGGTCAAAGTTGAATTTCACTGCTTCTGCATTAAAGTCTGTGCCATCGTGAAATTTCACACCTTCTCTTAAGTAGAACGTGTACGATTTTCCGTCCTTTGCAACATCCCATTCTGTTGCGAGGCCCGGATGGATGGTCGTGTCTTTTTCACCGTAATTCAAAAGCTTTTCAAACATATTCTCTGTGACCTTGAAGGTTTCGCCTTCTGTTGTTGTAATCGGATCAAGTGACGTAGAGTCCCCTCCTCTGCCGAATACGAGAGTGTCTTTTGTGGCTTTTTCTTCTGATGTTGATGAAGATGAACAGCCCCCTAAAAATAACGCAAGTGCTAGCACAAAAATGAAACTACTGAATAACCATGTCTTCTTCATTGTGTTCCTCCTTTTGATATAAATAGCACGCAGCTGCATGGCCTGTTTTCTCCTCATACAAAGGCGGAACAGCTTGCAAGCATTGCGCCCACCTTTTTGGACATCTTTTATAGAAAGGACAGCCATCTTCTGACACCAGGGTGGATTCTTCCGCTGACACATCCTGCGTTTCCAGCACGTGATCCATATGTGGAATGGATGTCAGAAGAAGCGATGTATAAGGATGAAGCGGCTTGTGAAATACGTCCTCCGCAGGACCCATTTCTACAATACGGCCAGCGTACATCACTGCAATTCGGTCGCTCATATACTTGACAACGCCTAGATCGTGAGAAATAAACAAGTACGTCAGAGAAAGCGTATTTTGCAATTCGAGCATTAAATTCAATATTTGCGCTTGAACCGATACATCTAAAGCGGAAACTGGCTCATCGGCAATCACAAGACTTGGATGAGTAATCAGCGCCCTAGCAATTCCAATACGCTGCCTCTGACCGCCACTGAATTGGTGCGCATAACGGTCTCCATAGGATGGGTCAAATCCAACAATGTGCAGCATCTCTTTTACACGCTTTTGTCTTTCTGCTTTTGTTCCATGTTTATGAACAATGAGCGGTTCTTCTAAAATGTCTTTGATTTTCATTCGTGGATTTAAGGAAGCATATGGATCTTGGAAAATCATTTGAATGTCTTTTCTGAAGGAACGCATGTCTCGTTCTTTCAGAAGCGTCACTTCTTTTCCTTTCATTTGGATTGAGCCAGAAGTCGGTTCGATTAATCTCATTAAGCTTTTGCCAAGGGTTGATTTCCCGCAGCCAGATTCGCCCACAATGCCGAGCGTCTCTCCTTCTTTCACATGAAAGGACACTTGATTTAAAGCCAAAGTCGTCTGTTTGTGTTTAGAAAAAAATGCCGATGTGTCATAACGCTTCGTCAGTTGATTCACTTGCAAGAGTGGGTGATTCAGTGTCTTCTCCTCCTTCCATTAGAAAACATGCAACGCGGTGATTGTATGAAATGGTTTGTAAAGATGGGTCTTTTTCAAGACATTGCGTCATTTGATATGGACAGCGTGGTGCAAATTGACAGCCGGACCGAATAGCTCCTGGCTTAGGTACATGACCCGCAATCGACATGAGTTTTTCTTTTTTCTCTTTAAATGATGGAACAGAGGCGAAAAGACCTTTCGTGTAGGGATGGAGAGGTTTTTGGAAAATACGGTCAACGGTTCCTTCTTCTACGATTCGACCGGCATACATAATCATGACACGCTGGCATATTTGCCGCACGACGCCTAAATCATGAGTAATAAATAAAATAGCGGTGTCCATCTCTTCATTTAACTTTTTGAGCAAACGAAGAATTTGTGCTTGGATGGTGACATCAAGTGCAGTCGTTGGTTCATCTGCAATCATGAGCTTTGGGTGACACAGCATCGCCATCGCAATCATCACACGCTGACGCATGCCGCCCGATAGTTCATGTGGATATTTTTTGAGTAATGACGCTGCTTGTTTCAGGCCTACCGTTTGAAGCAAATCTACCGCCTTCACTTTTGCTTCTTTTTGGCTGATGGCCTGATGTGTAAAAAGGGCTTCTGTCATTTGCTTGCCGATGGTCATGAGTGGATTGAGAGAAGTCATGGGTTCCTGGAAAATCATTGAGATGTCATTCCCTCTGACCTCTCGCCATTGTTTCTCCGAAAGTGACAGCAGGTTTTGACCTTCAAATTGTATGTGACCTGTTGTTTCTGTTTGGTGATTCAGCCCCATTAAAGACATCGATGTGATGCTTTTCCCGCAGCCAGATTCGCCCACAATACCTAAGGTTTCTCCTTTTTGAATAGAGAATGAGATGTCATGGACGATCGGTACTCTCTGCTTTTTTTGCTGAAAGGCAATGGACAGCTGTTTGACATCTAGCAATACTTCTTGTTCTTTCACATCTTCACCACCCCGTCATACTTTTTAAAATTGTATTGAGACAAGCTGGGAAATATGTCATGTTTTTGACAAGCATAAAAAAGCCTATCCGCTAGAATCGGATAGGCTTCTACTAATTTAATGTTTGAATGGTAAATAGATGGCGATAGTGGCTGTCTCGGTTCATTAATTCTTCATGTGTTCCTTTTTCCACAATCTCGCCTTGTTCCATGACCACAATGAGGTCCGCATGTGTAATCGTTGATAAACGGTGCGCAACTATAAAAGTTGTGCGATCTTTTGCCAGCTTTTGCATCGCTTCTTGAATGTAATGTTCACTTTCTAAATCAAGTGCAGACGTCGCTTCGTCTAAAATAAGCAGCGGTGGATTTTTAAGAAATACCCTTGCAATTGAAATTCGTTGTTTTTGACCGCCTGATAGCTTTACGCCACGTTCTCCTACTTTCGTGTCATATCCTTCAGGAAGAGACATGATAAAATCATGCGCATTAGCCGCTTTGGCAGCCGACACAATTTTCTCAAAGGATGCTTCCGGGTCTCCCACAGCGATATTTTCTTTAATGGTGTCACTGAATAAGAATGTATCTTGGAGGACCATCCCGACTTGATTACGCAGGCTTCTTGCCTTGTACTCTTTAATATCAATGCCGTCAATTTCGAGTGATCCGCTTGTGACATCATAAAATCTTGGAATTAAACTGACGAGTGTCGACTTCCCTCCGCCACTCATTCCTACAAGCGCAACGGTTTGACCTTTTTCTACTTTCAAGGAGATATTGTGTAAAATCTCTTCCTGTGTATGTTCGTAACGGAACGTCACATCTTTAAATTCTACCTCTCCTTTTAAGTGATTGGCTTCTTTTGCATTGGGCTTGTCTGTTACTTCATACGGTTCATCAATAAACTCAAAAATACGATCCATTGAGGCTACTGACTGAGTTAAAGTCGTCGATGAGTTAATGAGACGACGAATCGGGTTGTACATCCGGTCAATGTAGCCGACAAAGGCAATCATTGTCCCAATTGAAAGCGACCCGTTAATGACGGTATAGCCAGCAAAAGCAATGATGAGCAGCGGCGCAATGTCTGTGATCGTATTGACGACGGCGAATGTTTTGGCATTCCAATTCGTATGATTGATCGCTTTGTTTAAGAAATTTTTATTTTCATCGTGAAAATTCTCTTGTTCGTATTCTTCAATCGCAAAGCTGCGAATGACAGGCATTCCTTGTACTCGCTCATGCAGGTGCCCTTGTACCTCAGCGAGTGCCTGCGACCGCTCTTTTGTCAGTTTGCGAAGCCGTCCGTAAAAATACTTCACTGCTAACGCATACAGCGGAAAAATAATGACAGACACAATGGTGAGTTTAAGATCCAGTGTACACATAATGGCTATCACAATCAGGACGGTCATCAAATCAAGCCAAATGTTCATAAGCCCTGTGATGACAAATTCCTTTGTTTGCTCCACATCGTTGATGACCCTTGAAATAATTTCCCCTGTTCTCGTGTTGGCGTAATAACGAAGGCTTAGCTTTTGAATGTGCGAGAACAGTTTTTCCCGAATATCAAATAATACTTTACTGCCTGTCCACTGCGCATAGTATTGTCTGTAGTACTCAACAGGCGGTCTCATCACTAAAAATAATACAAGCATGATTCCCATAATAATAAAGAGAGTGGATGTTTTTTCTTCAGCCGATCCAGAGCCTTGAATGACATCATCAATGACATACTTTAAAAGCAGAGGCAATGTTAAGGGGATCGAGAACTTAATCATTCCGATCACCATTGTCAATGCAATCTGTTTTTTATACGGTGTTACAAAAGCCATGTAACGTTTTATGACCCCCATGTAAATCTCCTTCCCAATCTATCAGTGCCTCTTATCCGTACGCAATCAAAAACCTGTTGGCTTTGAAAAGCCAAACAGGTTTTAGCTGCTGTTACTTATTTTGTATAACGCAAAAAACGTTCATACCACATATCCACAAATTCTGGAGCAAACGGTCCCTTCCGCTGGTGAATCCAATGCAGTAATGTATTTAGATGCTCTCGTAAGATACTATCGATTTCTTTTGGATAATTCATCTGCCTCTTATGATCTGCATATTCATCCTCATCCAAAATATTATACGTCATGTCCGGAAAGACTTTGACATCTAAGTCGTAATCAATATACTTAATCGCCTCTTCATCTGTCGCAAAAGGAGAGCTGATGTTGCAGTAATAATACACCCCATCATCTCGAAGCATCCCAATGACATTAAACCATTGTTTTGCATGAAAATAGCAAATAGCCGGTTCTCTTGTCATCCATGTTCGGCCATCGGATTCAGTCACCATTGTTCGATCGTTTGCACCAATGATACACAATTCCGTTGCTTTCAGAATGGTGGTTTCATTCCAAATCCTGTGGATCAAGCCATTATGTTTATAGCTTTGAATTTGGATGGTTTCTCCTTCCTTGGGATAGCCCATATTTTCTCCCCTACTTTCTATAACAAACAAACCTAACAGTCCAAAGACCTAATTTCCCAACTAAACATGTCTCTATTATATTATACCGTTACATCATTAAAAAATGAAATGAAAAAGCCATTCAACCCAATTGAACGGCACACTCTTTTACATCACGGTTGAGCTCTTCTCCATTTGTTTATACGAATTGATGACTTGTTTAGTCTGTTTTGTAAATAGTGTCTGGACTTTTTGCAGTTCCTCTCGTTTCTGTTTGATTTGATCATGAAGCTTATGCCGCTCTTCCTTTTTTTCACCTTGCAGCAATTGTTTTTCTGTCTCTAAGTACAGATCAAGTTCTCCTTGTACATCGAGCAGCTGATCCATAAGCTGCATTTGTTCTTTGACAAGCTGATCGAAATCAGACATCTAACTCCTCCCTTTCCTTCGATTCCACTTTTTGTATCTATACCATTTCTTGAAAGAAGGAAGAAGTCCTTTGACTGTTTATGTAGAGGTTTTACAGGTTTTGTCGGATGGTGGAAAGAGGCAAAAAGAAAAGCACTTCATTCGTAGATGAAGTGCTTCCCTTTGTTTCAGTGATTAGCTGTTTTGTTGTTTGTTTTGCTCAGCTTTTTGGTTGTATTTTTTTACGTGCTGTGCGTCAGTCTCGCTAGCAAATTCAGTGCCATATTGACCGCCTTGTGCAGCAGCTTGGTTTTGTTTTTTCACTTGTTGTGCGTTTGTTTTGTTTTGTTGTTTATCCATCATTATCACCTCCACGCACATTAATTTGTGCAGAAGGTGTACATCTTATTCATGATTTTTTTTAAACAAGCAAAGAACGTCCGCCATCGACGATAATCGTCTGTCCTCTAATCATATCTGCTTTGCCTGATACAAGGAATTCTACACTGTCGACCATGTCTTTAATTTCCACCATACGGCCTGCTGGTGTATTTTTCTTAGCGTCTTCTAATAGCTCTTCACGATTTGGGAAGTGCTTGAGTGCATCTGTATCGATGGCGCCGCCTGATACGGCATTTACGACGATATTTTTTTGTGACAGCTCAACGGATAAGTAGCGTGTCAAAGCTTCTAGTGCTGCTTTAGATACACCTACCACCGTGTAGTTTTCAAGGTAGCGGATAGAGCCTAGTGAGCTAATGCTGACGATATGTCCGCCGCCGTTTTTCTCCATTAATTTGGCTGCTTCTTGTCCGCAGAATAACAAGGCCTTCGCATTGATATTCATAGTCCAGTCCCAATGATTTTCTTCAAGATCCATGATTGGGCGCTGAACGCCAGATGCCGCATTGTTCACAAATACGTCTAAACGGCCAAACGTTTCGTCAATTTGCTGGAACATATCTTTGATTTTCTCTGGCTGACCAACGTTGGCTTTGACAACTAATGTTTTAACACCCATCGCTTCAATTTCTTCAGCTGTTTCAAGTGCTGCTTTTTTGCTTCTTGCATAGTTAATGACAATGTCATATCCTTTTTCAGCCAGGCGAAGGGCTACTTCTTTCCCGACACCTCTACTGCTGCCTGTAATTAGTGCACATTTACGCTTGTTCATTATGGTTCATCTCCTGATTTGAATAGTTTTCGTCCATTCGCTTCACACTAATAGGAAAGTTCCTATTAGGAGGTTACATTCATGTATGTCGGACGCGATTTAAGCCAGCTTGGCATGATGTCAAAGGATCAATGGAAAGATACTGAGCTTGCTTTTTTTCATCATGCTTTCCAACAAATTTTACCTTATTTAAACGAAGAAGGGCAATCTAAGTATCGAGAAATCATTTCTGAAATTGAAAACCGCGGGGGTCTGCACCGAAATGAAGCCGATTATACCCATGGTACAACGGTTAAATATGACTAGGCTGTTCAAGTGCCATCTTCCATATTTTTTGATGTGAGACTGGCAAAGCATATGCCTCAAATTCTTCTGTTGTGACTTTTTTCAGCATCGTGTCATCAGATACAGAGGTCACACGTCCAAAGAAAACAGAAATATTCCAGATGAGGTGGGTAAATACATGTTGAATGGTGCCTTCTAAATCACCAAGTTCTGCTTGTACACCCGCTTCCTCTTTTAAGAAATCAATCAGCTGCTCTTTTTCCGTTTTTCTTCCCTTCATTGTTTCCATGTTTGGGAACTCCCATAAATTCGCAAGCAGACCTGTACTTGGACGCTTATGAATATAGAGGTGGCCTGCATCATCAAATAACACCACCGCTGCCATTGATTTCGCAGTCGGCTTTTTCTTTTTACTTTTCACCGGCAGCTCATGCTGAACGCCTTCCTCAAGTGCCGAGCAATGCATGTTTACAGGACAAATGAGGCATGCAGGAGAGGTTGGGGTGCAAATAAGCGCACCTAGCTCCATTAGCCCTTGATTGAATTCTGACGGCTTTTCCCGGGAAATGAGCTGATCAACCGCAAATTCGAAAATGTTTCTCGTTTTTGGTTTTGCAATATCATCCCATATGGACAAGATACGGGAAATGACCCTCATCACGTTGCCGTCTACCGCAGGGTATGGCTTGTTATAGGCGATACTCAGCACTGCGCCGCTCGTATACGGACCTACTCCTTTCAGCTTTGAAAATTGCTCTTTCGTATCAGGGACAACGCCCTCGTAGGATTCATATACTTCTTTCACAGCAGCCTGTAAATTACGCACTCTTGAGTAGTAGCCCAGACCTTCCCATGCTTTCATGACCTTTTCTTCATCAGCTAGTGCGAGATCTTTCACCGTCGGGAATTGCTCCATAAACCGGTTGAAGTACGGAATGACCGTATCCACTCTCGTTTGCTGGAGCATTACTTCTGATACCCAGACGCGGTATGGATCTTGATTTTCACGCCATGGAAGGGTACGTTGTTCTTTTTCATACCAATCGATTAAATCATGCTGAAAACCCGCAATATCTTTGCGGTCCAGCTTTTCTTGAATGTCTTTCATCTCTATACTCCTTCTTATCGAACCGAGAGCTAACGTTCTGAAAAGAACCTTATTTGTTGTATACTGTTTGTAGATACGTTAACATGTTACATTAAATCGGGATAAAGCAAAAGTGATTTTGCACATAGTCTTGTTGAGAAACGTATACTTTGTATGATTGTTCCTAAGCATGACAACTAGGAGGTAATCAATTGGACACTGGTACTCATGTAGTAATGGGCATTTCTCTTGGGGGACTTGCGCTTTTAGATCCAGCCGTCAGCGCAGATCCACACATGGCTCATGCCGTGATGATTGCGACTATTGCCGGCTCCCAAGCACCAGACATTGATACTGTGCTAAAACTAAAAAATAATGCAGTTTATATAAGAAATCACCGAGGATTTACTCATTCCATTCCGGCTGTACTGTTCTGGTCACTGCTGATTCCGGCTGTGATTTTCCCATTTGTGCCGGGGGCAAATTTACTTCACCTTTGGTTATGGACACTATTAGCCGTCGTGCTTCATGTGTTTGTCGATATTTTCAATGCATACGGCACACAGGCCATTCGGCCATTTTCAAAGAAGTGGGTAGCGCTAGGGATCATTAATACGTTTGATCCGTTTATCTTTTTTACACATCTTGTCGCCATTGTCGTTTGGGCGATTGGCGGGCATCCCGGCTATACGTTTATTACGCTGTATGCCGTGATTTTCTGTTATTATATCGTCAGGGTCATCATGCAGCTTCAGATTAAACGTCAGCTGCGTGCACGATTCGATGAAATTGAAGACATTATTATTTCGCCTACAATGAAGTTCAGACAATGGCGCATTGCCGTGAAATGTAAATCCTCTTTCCATGTTGGACGCAGTATGAATGGTGAGATCATCATTTTAGACACCTTTAACCGTGTGCCGGTCCCTGATACAGAGATTATGAAAATTGCCAAGCAAGACGAAAACATTTCAGCCTTTCTCTCCTTCTCCCCTGTCTACCGGTGGGAAGTGGATAAATACAAGGATCATTATGAGGTACGGTTCATTGATTTGCGCTACCGCAGCAAAGGTCACTATCCTTTTGTCGCGATCTGCCATATCGACATGGACCACCAAATCAAAAATTCCTATACCGGCTGGATTTTCAGTGAAGAAAAACTGCAAAAAAAATTAAGACTCGGCTCTGTGTGAGCGAGTCTTTTTTTGTGCTTACAACTCTTACAACTTCGTCATATATTCCACAATAAACTCCCAAAAGCCAGGTCCTTCTTGGTAAATCAGCCAGTCTACTTTTTCGATGAGTTTGATATAGAGTTCTTGTTCGAGGTCTTCCCTTTCTTGATATGCCGTGTTTTGTAGTTTCTTTTTGATCATGGGTGTGAAGGTTTCAATGAGTTCTTCCATTTCTCCATTGGTCATTTTGTCTTCGTTCACGGACATTTCCCCCTGTTTCTTCTTTTAGTTTGTTGAGCGCTTTTTTGTGGATGTTTGAGATGTTTTGTCTCGTTTCGCCTAGCCGGTCGGCTATTTCTTTCATTGTTTGACCATCGACATAGATTTGGGTTAGAACCATTTTTTGTTTTTCTGTGAGCTGCTGATAGGCCTTGTACAATCTTGGGTCTTGCAGGTGCTCCCCTAAGTCTTGTTGGTTGAAGAGCACCGCTTCATACGTATCTGTTTGAACAGGGTCTTTCACTTCTTGCGTATCAGGATGATCGAGTATGAGCGGAAAACGCTGCTGCTTTTTTTTCACTCGTTTGTCAAAGTCGACTGAAAAGATGCGGATCATTGTGGAAATATACTTGATGATGCGGATTTTTTGATAAAACTGCTTGAACTCGGAATCTAGTTTTTTCGCATTTTCTTCGTTTGGCTCTTCCATGACTTGCCTAAGCAGTTGCTGGTTTTTAGGATTGCTTAAAAATTGCTGAATGAGCGGGTGGTCAACGATTTCCTTCCATTTTGCTTTCAATAACAGCCGATAATCCATGTGCATCCTCCCCTTTGTTCTCTCTACTTGCATTAAGTGGACAAAAGTTAAAAAAAGTAAACTTTGTGAAACGGGTCTAATGGTTCATTTTCTCCCCTTTTGATTTCATATTTCTTCTTTCATACCACTTATAGAGAAGACGAGCATCCGCTGGGAGGTGAGATAAATGGAGACCTTTTTTTCGGAGGAATGGCTGAAGCAGCTTGGTCAGGCTGGCTTTCCTGCCATTTTGACGGTTTATTTGCTGACACGCTTTGAACGAAAGTTTGATGAATTAAGCAAACTCATCCAACGATTGGTCGCTGTTCAAAAAAATGATGAATCAGATTGACATCTTCTTGATTCGTTTCACCTTATGAAAGCGAGGGCGAAATGAAAGGCCTTTTGTCACCTCACACAATACGATGTTGAAAGGGGATTTTATCATGAGTGAAAAGCAAAATGGGGTACCGCAGCCGATTCGAGGAGAAAAAGGAGCAACGGTCAAAATTCCACGTAATCTCGAGCGAGACAGGCAAAACCCAGATATGCTCACGCCACCAGAAACCGATCATGGAACGGTTCCCAACATGAAATATTCTTTTTCTGATACGCACAACCGTTTAGAAAAAGGCGGCTATGCCCGCGAGGTAACGGTACGTGAACTGCCAATCTCTAAAAGTCTTGCCTCTGTGAACATGCGGCTAAAGCCTGGTGCGATTCGCGAGCTGCACTGGCATAAGGAAGCGGAGTGGGCGTACATGATTTATGGAGAAGCACGAATTACATCGGTTGATGCAGAGGGGCGGAATTTTACAGAGGATGTGACTGAGGGAGATTTATGGTACTTCCCTTCTGGCTTGCCGCACTCTATTCAAGCACTTGAACCGGGAGCTGAATTCTTGCTTGTGTTTGATGATGGTTCCTTCTCTGAAAATAGTACGTTCCAAGTGACTGATTGGCTTGCCCATACCCCAGAGGAAGTCGTTCTCCAAAACTTTGGAATGACAAAGGAGCAATTTAAGAAGCTGCCAGAGAAAGAGAAGTATATTTTCCAAAAAGGAATTCCTGGTTCCCTTGAATGTGACAAGGTGCAAACAGAGCAAGGAGAAGTTCCGAATTCCTTTAAATATGAGCTGTTAAAACAAGAGCCGATTACGTCAAGCGGTGGACAAGTGTGGATTGCGGACTCTACCAATTTTAAAGCGTCTAAAACGATTGCATCCGCTCTTGTGAAAGTTGATCCAGGTGCCATTCGTGAGCTGCACTGGCACCCAAATACGGATGAATGGCAATATTTCATTTCTGGAAAGGCACGAATGACGGTCTTTGCTTCTGATGGACATGCGAGAACCTTCAACTATCAGGCGGGAGACGTTGGCTATGTGCCATTTGCGATGGGGCATTATGTAGAAAATACAGGCGACGAACCGCTCTATTTCTTAGAAATCTTTAAGAGCGATCATTATGCAGACATTTCACTCAATCAGTGGCTTGCGGTGACACCGAAACAGCTTGTTTTGGATCATTTAGATCAAGGCGAAGAATTCTTAAAACTGCTTGATACAGAAAAACATCCTGTCATCGCTGCACCTAAAAAAGAGGATTAATTCCAACCTTCCTGCAAAAAGGCTGTCCTTTTTGCAGGTATCTTCATGTAAGGGAGTGTTGTTTATCCATGCAGCAATCTATTCACGCTTTATGGCAAGGGGTGAAATGCCTGATAGCGCTATCAGCTGTCTGTTACATATTTTTGTTGTTTTGTGTACTGTTCTTTCATTTGACGGGTGCTTTTTATCAATCGGTTTTATCGTTGCTTCTGTTTATGGGCATCTACGTTGTACTCGGGATCTCTTTTGAACATCTGGAACACGTGCTCATGTGTTTTGTTCGTAAGTGTCGGTCCAAAAAACGATCCATTGTTTTCTATACCGTTTTATTTCACCTTTTGTTTATTTGGGGTGCTGTCTATTTATCAGACGAATTGGTTGACGGCATTTTGCTGACTACTTCTGAAGAAATTCTTTTTGCGCTAAGTCTTTGGCTATTTCATTTTTTGTTTGATTATGCGACGTTTTCGTTTGATAAGGAAGCTTCGTGAGGCGCTATCGTCTTTTTGTGGAGAGCACTTGTTTGACCTGCTCCATATGATGAAGATCATGCTTAATCAAACCTTGAAAATAACTTGATAACGTCAGCTCGGTTTGACCGATCAGAAAGGGTGTAGTCCAGCGGGATGCTTCGATTTTCTTCATTTCTTGAAGCAATTTTGTTCTAACAGCAATAAATCGCCCGATCGTCTCGCTTCTCTCTTCCTTTCTTGCTCTTTCGGCTGACTGCCGGTTCATTTCATGCACATCAGGTGCCTGAGGTAACGCTTTATTGTTCCAAAATTCCTTTAGGCGATCGTCTAAAATAAATTCATCCCATGGAACGAAATGTGCGATGATCTCAGCAATGCTCCACTTTCCATCAGCGATGGCGCTACGCCATTCTTCTTCTGTTACTTTCGTTAGTGACTGTACCCATTCAAGGGTGTGTTCATAGTGTTTTATCACGGTGTCTTTGTTCATGTTTTGTTATCCCCTTCATGTTTTTAAAAGAAGTTGATCAGAAATTGGTTAGTTTCATTCTTGCGAAATCATTTATAACATATTATCATATACTTTAATTACCAAATGAAGAGGGGGAATTGTGATACGCTGTCCTATATGAAAAAGCTTATTTTTTTGCACTAAAATAAACCGACCGGTCTGTTTATAAAATAGGAGGGAAAATAATGAAATCTCAAAATGTGATCATTATCGGCAGTGGTGTAGCAGGATTGGCTACTTCTTTATTCTTAAAAAAGGCTGGAATGGAAAGTACGATTTATGAAAGCAGGTCAGATGAAGAATTAGAAACAGGAGCAGGTTTTTTACTGTCTCCGAATGGGGTAAAGATTTTGGATGAAATCGGGTGTAAAAATGAAGTGATAGCAAATGCAACCGTGATAAAGAAGCTCCAGCAAATAAACAGTGAAAATGAAGTAGAAGCGATCTTTCACAATTATAGTGAAAAATATTATGATGCTCCTTTACTGAACGTCATGAGAGACCAAATCATCAAATCACTTTTAAAAGAAGTTCACCGTCAAGGAATAGAAGTGAAATACAACAAAAAATTAATCTCAATCAAACAGCAGCCTCATACCGTTCAGGTTCTTTTTGAAGATGAAACTGAGATAACAGGTGATATTGTAATAGGAGCAGATGGAACTTTTTCTAAAACAAGAGAGGCTATTGCGTTTAATGCTAAATTAGACTATAGCGGTTTTTGGGGACTACAAGGAGTATCGTTTGTGAAGGATTTTGTATTGGATGAGGCAACAAGTTATTTTTACAATGACGGAAACTTTCAATTCATTTTTGGGAAAGCGCATCCAACAAATAAAATGAATATTTTATGGCAAGCTTTCTCTCAGTGTCCTGAGAAGTTACCTACAAAACATTTTGAGAAAGCCAATAAAGAAACCATCCGACAGTTATTATATAAACAAATGGAACATTGGAACATTCCTAAACACCTTTCTGACATCATCGATCATACTAACATGTTCTTTCCAAGAAGTATCTATGAAATAAAGGATTTTCCTGTGTGGTCAAAAGGACGTGTTGTTCTTGTAGGTGATGCGGTACATACGGCGAACCCTTTTGTTGGTCAAGGAGCATCGTATAGTCTAGAAGATGCCATGCTCATAGCAAAGATGCTAAGGGATCATGATTATCGAGATGCGTTCTATTATTATGAAAAAGATCGAAGAAAGAGGACAGAAGAATTGAATGCGCTATTTCAGCACATGAGTATTCAAAACGATATTGATAAAAAAATGAACGAATACACGATTGAATGGGATGAAGAAACTTACGTATGAGATGAAAGATAAAAAAACACCACTTATGCTGAAAAGTGGTGTTTCTTGTGTTTTCTCCGTGCATAGAGGATCGCACCGATCAAACTGACGAGTGAAATCAATGCGAGAATTCTGATATAAGGCGGATAGTAGGTTAGCACGATCTCGTTTTTTCCTTTTTCTATTGGAAAACCGATAAACGCATAATTGGCTTGTTCAATCTCGGTTTGATGGCCGTTCACCGTGAGCTCCCAGCCTTTTTCATATGGAACAGGCAGAATCATATAATCATCGCCGCGCTTGTTCTCATAAGAAATCGTAAAGCGGTTATTTTTAAGTTTCACCTGCTGGCTGCCATCATCCTGTTTTTCTTTTTCATATGCCCGCGCAAGGGTGCGGTAAGACTCATGATACAGCTTTAATTGACTCAGCTCATACGTCCCTTTTGGAACTCGTATGGAAAGGATTTTTTCCGCAGGGACTCGGATCGTCACGTCATTAACGCCTGTTTTGTAGATAGACGTATTGCTTTTGCGTGATGTGACATAGTCATCCACAGATAACTGAAACCCTTCGTTACGGTCGGTCCGCTTCACATAAAAGCTCACATACACATCCCCAGCGCGGACCATATCATCTGGAAGGGTGATATTCAGCCCACCCGTTTTCCCGTATACATCAAGCACGCCATTTTCGTATACCGCTTGTTCAGTATGAATGTTTGTATCCTTTATTCGATCAGGCGATTGGTCGATTTCAGCATTTCCTTTTTTGTTTAAGATCACACCTTGCAACATCGCATGTTCTTTATCAAGTGCTGACGCATGCTCTAGTGACTTTTCTGAATAGACGGTACTCGTTGTTCTTGCAAATGGGAGCGGGCGTGTATTTTCATACACTTCATAATGTTCGCTTTCCAATATTGGCTTAAAATAAACCGGCGGTGAGAAAGACATCGATTTGTCTCTCATATAATACTTCCCGTAGGTCAGACTGTATAAATTCGCCCTGTCCCCCATTGTTGCATACCGGCTGACACTTTCCCGTCCCATATCAATTTGCAGGTCATTCCAGTAGAAATGGAGCAGATGCTGATTCAATATACTTGAATACGCACTCATGCCTTGAAAGCCTTCAAACAATGGGGTGTTGTTGCGCACGCCGTTCATCCAATCAATCCGGGCAAGCGGATCTTCTTTTGAACGGCTTTGAATCTGCTGAATGAGCTTCATTTGCTCATGTCCAGCATACGCCTCACTATTCAGATACGTATCTGATACGCTCTTAATATTGCTTCTTTCAAATAAGTAGCCCTGCTGATACACGCCTGCTGTCAGTAAGCTCACAACGATGAGCACAGCTGAAAAGAGTCGAAGGTGCAGACGTTTTCCCGCATGTATCGAGAGGAAGAACAAACTGATCACAAGCAGTCCTATTCCAGTAAATACAACAACATCCATATTTCCCTTTGCTCGTTCTGAAAGAGCGACTGCGAGAAGGAATACAAGCCAAGCGCCTAAAACCGCACGTTTTTTCCACTTCCACTCCATTTGCGAGAAATGCTTGATGGTGATGGCTACGACTGCTCCAACTGTAAAAGCAAGAATATATTCAAATCTGTACTGCGGTGCAGAAAAACCATTAAACACGCTCGCCATCTTTGGACTGTAGTGAAAAATGATCAGCAGAACACTGATTGATGTGAACATGAAAAACCATCTGTTCCGGTAAAGCGGAACGAGAAACAGACAAATCAGAAAGATGACCGGCAATAAGTACACCCTGCTTGTAAACAGCAGATGATCATGCAGCTCAAACCAAGGAATTGCCTGTTCATACGGCGGTCTTACATTATTAAGAAAGCCGTAAACAGACGGGATAAAAAAGGCAGCACTGATCCCAAACGATAACAACGTAGAGATCGCAAGGGTCCAGAACACCTTCCAGCCTCGCTCCTCGCTTTGAAGCTTAATCATATATCTGAAGACGAGATAAATGGCTAAAAAGATAAAGTGAATGTAAGCAAAGTAAAAATTATTGATCAGCATGAGACTGCAAGCCGCAATAAACCAAGCCGGCTTGCCTGTTTTAAAAATCCGTTCAACCCCGAGCACAAGCAGCGGAAGCCACATCATGCTGTCGGTGAAAAACTCCCAAAACGTTTGATGCCGAAAGTACACAATAGACAGTCCGTAAATACCGGCACCTGTCAGCGCCCCCAGCCTATGTTGCACAATCGAAAGGAGCACACGATATGCGATGAACAGAATGACTGTCAGCTTGATCACACTCAGCCAAATAACAGCATTTGCCCAAAAGTGAATGTCTGTTGACTGTAAAAGATGAAGCGCATTTAACAGCCAGACAACAGCGACTGTGACCATAAAGACCATCGACGTTGTAAAATAATAACCTAATTGCGTATATGTACCGCCGCCTAGACCAAATTGATAGGAATAAAAGAAGTTTCCTTTGACGTATTCGTCATACAGCAGCTTTTTAAACGGGAGCATTTGCGAAATGCCATCTCCATCTCCCGTCATATATCGGCCTTGCGTATATTCATATAAGAAAAAGGAGTGTCCTAATAAAGCAAGAATGAGGCACATTCCAATGAGTATCCATCTACGTTTCATCATCTAAATCCTTTCTCCAAAAGATCCACTGTTCTTTGAAACAAAACAACCCAGCAAGCGATTCGTGCTTGCCGGTTATTTGACTCCACGTTATTTAAATAACTGCGTTAACACTCGGTCTTGTTCTTTTGAGCTCGTCTCTTGTTCCATGACATTTGATTCTTGAATTAAGTAATGCGGCCTCTTTTTCGTTTCATAGTAAATCCGGCCAATGTATTCTCCGATCACGCCTAGACTCAAAAGCTGGACACCACCGAGGAAAAGCACAGCTGAGATTAAAGTGAAATAACCCGGTACCATGATGCCCGTTCTGACGATTTGAATAAAGGTCGCCACGATGTAAATCAAAGAGAGAAATAAGATCAAAATACCCGTATAAAAACAAATACGCAGCGGGCGGTTGTTAAAGGAAATGACACCATCAATCCCGTAGTTAAATAATTTCTTCAGTGACCATTTTGTATCACCGTGCTGTCTTTCCACATTTTCATAATAGATGACCTTTTCTTCAAAGCCAATCCAGCAAAAAAGCCCTTTTGAAAAACGATTTCCCTCTTTCAGCTGAAGCAATGCGTCGATCGCTTGACGGGAAATTAAGCGGAAATCTCCTACACCATCACGCAAGTCCACTTCGACCACCTTGTTCATCACTTTATAATACATCGATGATAGGTAAGAACGAAGCTTGCTGTCCCCTTTACGGTTTCGTTTGGCAATGACTTGATGATAACCTTCTTCGTAGCCTCTAACAAAATCCTGAATCAAATACGTTGGGTGCTGCAGGTCGGCGTCCATAATGATCGCAGCTTCCCCTTTTGCATGCTCAAGACCTGCTAAAATTGCAGCTTCTTTCCCAAAGTTACGGGAAAAGGAAATGTATTTGACTTTTGCACTTTTGTGAGAGAGCTCTCTCATGTATTGAAGCGTATTGTCTTTGCTTCCATCATTCACAAAGATGATTTCAAAGTCATAATGAAAATCGCGAAACTCTTCCTCGAGTGCCTCAAAGATTCGTCTGATGTTTTCACCTTCATTGTAAGAAGGAATTATAACAGAGAGCAGTTCCCGTTCCATATCGCACCTTCTCTTCACTTTTTTCACATAGTCTGTTATGTTCATTATTCCTTTTTTGTCAGAAAACGAAACCCTTTTTTATTATCCATAAATTTCATGTATCCTTAATCGTTACATTATATCAGAGTTTTATTTCCAGTGATTTTCACCAACATGAATTTAATGTAATTTTAAGTTTATCCATTGTAAAAAGCCTGTAATTTTGATCACAGACTGGGTATTGTTTCATAAAATTGTTTGGTCATTTATATATTTTCCTGTTTGTTGAAAAAGATGAGTGGATGTGAAAAGGGCAACCCTTTTAATGAAGCAGCCCTTTGTTGTTTTGTTGCAAATGCTCATTTGCCTTCGATTGTTTATTTTGAAATAAATGCAGCTGAGCACCATAGCTTTCGATCCATTCTTGGACAATCCGTTCAGTCGTTTCCTGTCCTTTATATTTGCGGCCAGCCTTTGCATAGGTTGTTTCAAAATCACTCCAAAGGAGCTCTACCCATGTACGTGCTTCTTCATATGTGAGCATATTGTTTTTTTCCATTAGTTGTTCGGTTAATCGCTCAAAATATTGTTCCATACTGGTTCCTCCTTCATCTAGCAGAAAGTGCCTTTTTAAAAAAACCTCTTTTTTC
This sequence comes from Bacillus sp. 005/A4HT-01/001, assembly GCF_004634445.1. Classification (NCBI taxonomy): domain Bacteria; kingdom Bacillati; phylum Bacillota; class Bacilli; order Caryophanales; family Bacillaceae; genus Bacillus; species Bacillus sp. 005/A4HT-01/001. Next base: position 250,541 of record NZ_SEIZ01000005.1, on the reverse strand, counting down.
ATATACTACCCTTACGTCTTCAAAAGACGCAAATGATTTGTATTGTTTGGAGGGAATCAGTATGCGTAATAAAGCAAAGGGCTTTCCAAATCAAGTGAATCACAAGTTTGAAGGCGAACCAGGGGCCACAGATGCTTATGCGTCTAAAAGGCCGAACGGTGAGACGAATACACGTCCACAGGAACGTATGAGGGCATCAGGGAAACGCTAATTTTTCCAAAGGGAGTGCTTGAGATATGAGTTCAAATGGGAAATCGTATATGGAAGACTTTGTTCAATTAAGAACAACTGCTTACCCTCAACCATGGGCGAATGCTAAACATTCTGCCTCTCAGGTCAACGGAGAAACGCAGCAAACGCAGCACGACATCGTACTTCAGAACAACGTCCGTAAACAACGTTCGAAGTAAAGAAAAGGACTGATCTCTAGGGATCAGTCCTTTTTCTTCTTACCTCAGCAAATGGCTATTGATCAGTCCTTTTGCGTAAGCATTGAAATCGGTAGGGCATCTTCTTTATTTGGCGCTGATACTCTGTAGCCCCAAGCAAAAACACCATTTAAATACTCCACATAAAACTGCTCGTCTGTATCTTTGATGTTATAAATCGTTTTCGTCTGAATAGCAGCTGGATCTAATAAATAGGCTTTCGCCATGTCAATTTTCCGCTCCAACACGGCATATTCATTCACAATGCCTAGCTGCTCAGCCTTTCTTGCTTTTTCAGAAAGAGCGGCAATCTCCTGCTTTAATTCGTATTCTGTCATTTCACTATAGCGCTTTTCCATCTGTCATTCCCCTTTGTCTAAAACGTGATCAATTGTATCAAGATCAAATCCTTTTCGGTAAAGGAATTGCTTCACTTTCATTTTTTTCTCAAATGATCCGTCATATCCTACCTTGCGTTTTGCCTTCTCAAGCATATAGTGAAGGGCTTCTTCTTCCTTTTCCTCTTCTTGTCCATCATAGGCTTCTTGAAGGGCTTTATCAATGATATCAAATGAAAATCCTTTTCGCTGAAGCTGCAATTTGATACGCTGTTCAATTTCTTTTGCGGACCGGTTTTTCTCTTTCTTAACCAGCTTCAGCACTTGCTTCACTGCTTCCTCTAGCTGCAAATCATTTGGATATTGCGATAGTGCTTGTTCGATGGTGTCATCGTCTATGCCTTTCAGCTTTAATTCTTTTTTTAGCACTGACGGGCCTTTGCTATTCGTTTTTCGGTGGGTGCTTACATATGCTTCTGCAAATTCAAGATCATTTACATACTTATAATGTTTTAATTTGTGTATAATTTCACTAATAGCAGGTGCTGGTATGTCTTTTTTCGTCAAATAATCGGTGACTTCTTTCACTGATCTCATCCGATACGATAAATAATCGACGGCCTGCTGAAATCCTTTTTTTACTGCATCACCGAATTGAATCTCTATGATATCGGCTTCGTCCAGCTCTTTTCCCTTTTTCAAATCATGCTGGACGAGCACATCTAGATCAACGCTAAAAGCGTACTTTTCATCAAGAAAGATATTCACGCGTTCTGTATTGTTTTTCTGAGCAGAGATTTTCGTAATATAGGGCATCCTGTGATCACTCCTTTTTTCAAACAGTCAGGATGTTTCTTCTGATTCAAAATCGTGAAAGATATAGGTATGTATATGAGAGGAGAAGATGTCAATTGAATATCGCCATTACCGGAGGAACCGGGTTTATCGGCCAGCATGTTACAAAGGTGCTCGCAGCTGAAGGACATCATCTATATATTTTAACAAGAAATCCAAAGGAATCCGAACAAAATCATTTACACTATGTGCAGTGGCTGACAGAAGGTGCTAAGCCTGAACATGGATTGCCTGCGATTGATGTATGGATTAACCTTGCTGGAAAATCCATTTTCACACGCTGGACGGACAAAGCAAAAAAAGGCATTCTCTCCAGCCGTATTCAATCCACACAAGAAGTGAGACGAATTATAGAAGCGCAGGAATCGAAACCATCAGTTCTCATTCAAGCAAGTGCTGTCGGTATCTACGGCACTTCCAAGACAGAAGACTTTACGGAGGAGGCCCCTCCAGCCGATACAGACTTTTTAAGTCATACGTCAAAACTTTGGGAAGCTGAAGGGCAAAAAATTGAGGCGCTCGGTATTCGCACGGTTTATACACGCTTTGGGGTAGTGCTAGGAGAAAAAGGCACACTTCCTCTTATGACCTTGCCATACAAGCTGTTTGCCGGTGGAACAATTGGCTCTGGCTCGCAATGGGTATCTTGGGTTCACGTGGAGGATGTAGCACATCTCATTGCGTATGCCATTCTACATGATCACATATCAGGTCCACTCAATGTCACGTCTCCAAATCCTGTTCAAATGAAGCAGCTGGGGCAAACCATTGCATCTGTCCTTCATCGCCCTCACTGGCTGAAGGTGCCGTCCTTTGTCATCAAAACTGCACTTGGCGACATGTCATTGCTTGTTCTAGAAGGCCAGCGCGCCCTGCCGAAAAAGGCACTGCTGTCTTCTTATGAGTTTTTACACCCTGAGCTAAAAGAAGCGATTTTGCATTCAGAGGAATAAATGTTGTCAAAAACACCCATCCTATTAAAAATGAGATGAGGGGGCGATTTTGATGAAGAAAAAAGAACACCAGCCGACTTCAAAACTGAAGAAAACCCAGGAAGTTCTGTATCAGCAGGAATTCAAAAAAGCGGAAAGAGCAGCAGAAAAAAGAAACAAATAAAACGGATATTCCTCTTTTACAAGCACATAACTAAAGTGATCTTGTAAAGGAGGGAAAAGCTTTGAAAAAAGACCAACACAAAAAATCCAACCACCAGCTTGCGGCACAAGAGACGGATGGCGAATATGTTGAATTTTCCAAAGAACTTGCAGATCCGAATGACGTAAAAGCGATGGCACGTATGAAAGCAGCCGATCAGCGTGCCAAAAAACAATAAGTAAAAAGAAACAGACCTTATCAAAAGGTCTGTTTTTATTTGATTTCAGTTAGCAGGCTTGATGCCTTCTGACGTGACTTTTCCTCAGGCACCTCTTCTGGATAACCGATGTGAAGAATCGCTGCAAAGCGTTCGTTTTCCTTTAATCCCATATCCTGTTGAAACCCTTTGTCGTATAAAATACGGCCGCTCTTCCATACCATACCGACTCCTTGATCCCAAGCCAGCAGCTGGAAGTTTTGAATGAGCGCACTCACAGCGGCAAAATCATCATTTCTCACAACTGGATTTTCGTCTTCTTTTAGAACAACAAGTAAAAGTGCTGGTACTTTAGAAAAATAATCTCTGTACTGATTGATCTTTTCTTCTTTTGCGTCTGGATTGTTGCGTTTAAAGAAAGCAATAAACCGCTCCACAAATACCTCTTTTGCTTCATCCGTCACTGCATATAAAAAACGCCAAGGTTCCGTGATTTTATGATTGGGTGCATAGACTGCGTCCTCTAATAATGGCTGAAGCTGTTCAATGCTCACCGGCGTTTCTTTAAATTTTCGAATCGATCGTCTATATCTGACAGCGTCTCGAACCGTTAACGCTTCTGTTTGTTGTTTTGTTTCTGGCATATATGTCATCCTTTCAATCAACCTTAATTGAAATTGATTCTCATTCACATTATAAACATGATCATGTGTTGTTTGCAAATAGGACCTCACCTCTCTGCTAAAAAGTTGTTTGACTTTTTCAAGTAATGTTACAATCATATTACGTTTTAAACAAATTTTGAGAAAAAAGCCAAGATGATGAAATGATTTCAGGTATTTCCACTTTGTCTCATGCGGCTATTTTCTCAAAAAGCTTTCAACCCATGATTGGAAGGGAGGCTTCTGGATGGAATGAAAATCAATATTGGGCAAATCATCAAACTCTATCGTTATAAACAAAATATGACCCAATCGGAGTTGGCAGAAGGAATTTGTTCTGTCTCTCATTTAAGTAAAATTGAAAATGGCTCAAAAGAGGCCAATCAAGATACGATCAATCTTTTGCTTGAACGGCTTGGAATTAGTCAAGAAACGCTGTCGCAAAAGGCGCGTCACCTGCTGTCATTGCTCGATGAGTTTCAAATGAACATGTATTTCTATGCACTCGATCAAGCAGAGCAAAATGCAGAAATGATCATTCAACACGAAGAACAGTTCTTTTCGCTAGATTTAGGGATTCAGTATCATTTGTCCTTATTTCAATTTTATTTATTAACAGAAAAACAGCCGCTTGCCTTAAAAACGCACCGCGTGCTTAAAAAGTTTGAAAAAACCTTTATTGACACAGAAAAAGAAACGTTTGAATATCTAGATGGCATCCACCAGATTAAAATCGGTCAGCTCGAAGAAGGATTGAAAAGACTTGAAAGCTGCTTTTCTTACGCTTCTGTTGAACAGAGCGACCTGTATTATCACTATGCAAAAGCACTTGGAGCCATGGGGCATCTCGGTGATGCGCTTGAGGCCACACATCAAGCAATGGATTTGTATAGACAAAAAAATAATTTCAAGCGGGTCATTCATTGTACACTCATTCATGGGGTCATCTCACTGGAATTAAAGGCCTTTCAAACAGCTAAAAGATATTTAAAAGAAGTGATTTTACACACGTCGCTTCACCCTGATGCTTATATTAAGATGACAGCTTATTTTTATTACGGGGTTCTCTTAAAACGCCAAGGCGATTTCTCATCCGCTGTGCCTTATTTACTAGATTCACTCAATTATTTTAATCAAGAACAGATAGAAGATCGTTACTGTGAAACGCTTTATGAAATCGCGACATTGTATGCGGAATATGATCGCAAAAAGGCGCTTCCATACATACACGAGCTGCTCAAACAGCCTCGTATTCAACCTAACTGTTTATATATGATTAAAATCTATAAATTGATGATTGAAGAGAATCCTCATGATTTGAAAACTTATTTAGTAGAAGCAGCGATTCCTTACTTTGAACACAATCAGCTCCACAATGAGTACTTGTTTGCTCTTAGAACCTTGCTTTCCTATGCGGCTTCTGAGCTTGATAAGCGTGCATATATGTCTTACACAACGAAGCTGCTTGATCACTTAGCATCATTTATCCCATATTACAAAAAAGCATGACCTTCTGCCGATCGAAGGTCATGCTTTTTCTATGATTAGATGGTCTTTTGTTGATCTGTATCGGGACGGGTGACTTGTTCGACAGAATGAATGTACCGTTTTCTCGCAAAATAATCGTAAGCATGCTGTCCAAAGCCAAGCCAAATGCTGAGTACAATGAATGGGACCGTTCCCCATAATGCAGGAATGTGACAAGCCATTCTCAGCCACGTATAAATCCCTGAGTTTTTTTGATTTTTCGCTAAGGAAATAGACACGATTCGTTTCTCTGCCTTCTCTTCACTAATTTTATTCAGTCTCAGCAGCTGTGAGTGTCTAAATGATTCAAAGTGAATTCGGTTTTTCCAATCAAGTGATTTCAACAGGTCAATTGCTTTTGCACATGAAGGACTTTGTCCGTCATAAAACACAAGCAGTCTGAGTGATTTGATGGAACGCTGTTCTCTTTTCTTTGATTCAGCGAGCTTCTTTTTTTCTTGATCGAGATAGATGATTTTTTTCATAAATTGATCGCCAGCCCTTTTCCTTCATTTATTTTTTTTAGTTCGTTCAAAGGAGATTACAACTAGATTACTATAGTTGCTGGGCCTCTTGTATTGGGAAAAAGCCATCCAACGTGCGTTATATGAGCCTTTAGATAAGGGCAAAATAGCTGATTTCATGGCCTATATGAGGTTTTTCAACTAAAAGTGGTTGGGAAAATCGTGATGCTTTGCGGTTTTCTGCGGTATTTGATAGAATTCTGCGGTTTTTCTACATCTTTATGCGGTGTTTTGTAGGTGAAACGCAAAAACAAGATAAAAAAAGACTACTTCCCATTGCGGCGAAGTAGTCTTTTGGTTTATATTTTTGCCAAAACTTCTACTATTTCTTTCTCAATATCTTTCCATAAGTAACGATCTGTCGTATAGTGATGTGCGGCTTCTTTCGCAAACACTTTAAATGCCTCCTCAAAATCGGGTGCATCTTTATCCGGCTTTTTCTCGTCGACAAAGCGCTGAGCTTCTGCTGAGCGAGGTCCCCATTTCCCCACTTCTTTCCCGTCCTGATCAATAATGACGATAATCGGAATCGATCTTGCGGTCCCGTTCGTTAAATACTGATCCATCAGGTCTAGGTGCTCGTCCCGAATGAAATAGCGCGCATCAATCAGTGCTTCATTTGCAATACGCATGAAAATAGGTACATTGACCATCGCATCGCCGCACCAATCTGCCGTGATCACAAGCGCTCTCAGTTTTTTCTTTTGAAGTTTTTGAAGCAGCTCTTTTTCCTTTTGATGAATTGCGTACTGGTTGTACACCGTGAGTAAGTTTTCACGGTTTTTCTCCATGTTGTGTACATATGTACGTTCAGCTAATCCCTTTGTAAACCATTCATTTAGTGTCATGTGAACATCCCCCTTACCCTTCAACTTTACCACTTTTGCTATTCTTTTGTCTAAAAAAACCTTCACCTAGTGAAAGGTAAAGGTTCTTTGGACTTATGGACGCCGTTTTCGATTTGGGTCCATTCCTATCAGCTTAGTGACGAGCACCATTGTGACAGGCAGTGATGTATTCTTTTTATACGCTAAATATTTTCCGCGCCATTCTGGTTTATATTTCTGTTTAAACGACCGTAAGCCGCTGAAACTATACATATATCTGACGTTATTGAAGATGACACTCGCCAAACGTTCTGTCAGAAAGGACTGGTGGAACGTGCCAACATTCGATAATGGCGCCATTCCCATGTTAAAGGATGTGTAGCCTTTTTCTTTCGCCCATTGAAAAAGGTGGATAAAGAGTGCATCCATCATCCCGTTCGGTGCATCATGCATATGACGCATGAGGTCGATGGATATCTCTCCTTTTTGGTACATCGGCATTAAGGACACAAAAGATATGATCTGCCCTTGTTCATCCTTTAAAATCGCAATCGGTGCTTTTTGAAGGTAGTCTTCATGGAAATAGCCTAATGAAAATCCTTTTTCTTTTTTCTTGCCCAGCCAGCTGTCAGAGATTTGTTTTAAGGTTGAGATCAATTCCTCTGAAAAGGGCGGCTCCAGCATTTCAAACGTATAGCCTTCTCGTTCAAATTTATTTGCGACAGCCCGTAAGTTTGATTTTTTCTTTCCTGACAAAGAGAACGTTTCTAAATCGACCATGGCTTCTTCCCCAAGCTTAAAGAAGTGAAAACCTAGGTCATGATAAAGCGCCATTCCTTCACGTTCTACTTGATAAAAAGCGACACGATAGCCTGCTTTTTCTGTCTGCTCCAAAAATTCTTCCAGTACAAGCGGATAAGAGGCTCTACGCCCAGAAGGATCTCCAAGCACAATAACGCAGCGGCCAATCCGGCCAAACTGAAGCATCGCCTCTCCATCACTTGAGAAAAACAGTTTTTTGTCTCCCAAAAAACCTAGATGACTAAGAGCATTTCCTCCCTTTTCTTCGAGAAAAGTTTTTAATTTTTCTTCATCGGCTTCTTCGCCGATTGGAACTGCTTTTTTGTTAAAAATCAATTTGCTAATGAAAAAGAAAAGAGGGACGCCAATTAAAGCAATCATACTGGTCATCGTGATATGCCGTTCATTATGAACCAAATAGTCCTTGCTTAAGAAATGACCAATTTTCATCCAAATGAAGTTTCCAATGACATTATAGTTAAACAACACGAGTAAATATCCGGCGGCGGCGGCCACAAACTGATTCAAAGAATAAGGCGCCTGCTGCTTCACAAATTGATTTCGAAGCGAGAAAAATACCACCATGATGACCGGCAATATAAAGATCAAACTTAGGTTAAACCCTTTTAGTAAAGTAAACACAAAGCCGCCTGCCAGGGCAATCATTGTCAATAGATAAGACCGTTTTGTTCTTTTATACACTTCAATGGACAAAATCATTAAAATGATCCCGAACATTAAAGAAAGACCATTAAATCCTGATAACAAAAAGCGTGGAATGGTTGTGATCACACCTAAACGATCAACAGGAAGCACAACGGAAGCCATAATGAGCAAACCGCTTCCAAACGTTAAAATGGACAAAGATCCGTACAATAAACGGATGAGCAGCGCTCGGTGCAACACAATTAAGACGTTTGTTGTTTCAATTGCAGGCGCCATTCTCGGATTGCCTTCAAGACGCCTGAGTGTTGTTCCAGTTAAATCGTATGCCGCTAGACAAAGTCCAAGAATAAACGGGAAAATGGAGTAAACGAAGCGGTACAAAACAAGCGCTGTCAGCACCATCTCTTTATCAAACCCAATGTATTGCATACTGAGTAAAAAGATCAGATCAAACGAACCAAATCCGCCCGGAACCATACTGATTAAACCGCCGATTGACGCAATCGCAAAGACGCCTAATACAATACGGACATCAACGTTCATCCCCATAGAGACAACAGCCATGTACATGACAAGACCAGCTGCCAGCCACTCTAAAAACGATGCACCAATATAAGCATAGATCGGGTGCTTCAGTCCGTTTTCACCGCTCTCAATCGAGCTTTTTCGAATGGACGCCATGATGATGTAAATGGGCACAATACAAGCAAAAATAATGACAAATGCCCATAACCACGGCTCCTGACTAATAATACTTTCAACTGGCAGGACCCTAACTAAAATCAAATCACTGAAAATAGATAAGCCTAGCAGAACAGAGGATGTTAAAAGGGCTATGCCTTTCAGCAATTTTTTCGTATCGGTTATGTATTCCTTATATAGAAGCGTTCTAAGCCCTGCTCCTGATAAACCACCGAATCCAAGTACACTGTTAAAGGAGTTGGCGATCCAAGAAATTCGGATCGTTTTCCAGCCGCTGATGGGCATATCAAGGCTTTTTCTTAAAATAAAATCATATAAGGACATGGATAAAACAGCGACAAGTCCAAGAAAGACAAGAATAAACAAGTCCATTCGATTCAAGCTGTCAATAATATAAAACGTCTTTTTAATGGAAAGGCCGCTCAGCTCCTGCTTGGCGACAAAAATTAAGACAAGGATGATCACGATCGGAAAGAGCATTTTTAAGATCGTCATACCCGTTTTTTTGTTCCACATGTTTTTCCCAACTTTCTAAGTTGCTTCATTAATTTCAACTGACCATTATTATACAACAAATACCACTTAATTCATGCAGTTTAACATTCAAAAGCTTCATGATACTTTCAATTAGAAGTAAAAATCAGTAATATAAAGAAAAGAGCCGCTTAAAGGAAGTGAACAAGCGTGGAATATAATATTCATGACACCACCGTACTAAAAGAGGAAATCCTATCTCCTGAGGAAAAAAAGACATGGGTGCTGTATATGAAAGTGCTCACTGCTGCAGGACTTGGAGATGTTTCTGAATGGATGAAGCTTGATATGAGTATGCCTCAAATGAAAGTGCTCATGCTGCTCAATAACCATGGCTCTCTTAAAGTGTCCGAAATTGCTGAAAAAATGGGGGCTTCTTTGTCCAATATGACAGGGCTGCTTGATCGGTTAGAACAATCGAACTTTGTGGAACGAAAGCATTCTGAGCGTGATCGTCGAATCATTGTCGTAGAATTGACAGAGGAAGCGAAAAATATTTTCAGAAGTATTTATCAAAAAGGGCATGAAAAAATTAAAAATTCCCTGCAACGGCTCAATGACGAGGAAAAAGAAAAAGTTAATGAAGGTCTAGCCATTTTAGAAAAAGCACTTCGTCCTGAACGTGGCTAAAAAAGAAAAAAAGACGGTCACTTGAGGTCCGTCTTTTTTAATTCTTCTTTTCCTTGTTTATCTGGGGTGAAAAGATATTGACGAATGACTTCCCGATCATCCCACAGGAGATAACCTAAACCGATAATGAGAAAAATGATGCTGATCCACGTACCGCCTGGGAGTATATCTTCCAGTTCCTCGATCGTTCTTACTGTGCTTACATTTCCACCATAACGAATCTCAAACAAAACGAATTTTGCTATATAAAACAATGCCGCCATGCAGATAAACATAGCGCCGACAATTCTTCTACTAGACATGTGTTGACTCCTTTACTTCCACTGATTTCTTTTGATTAATTCCGTGATATGGGCGAGATGATGCTGTGAATGCCAGACGTACATTCCTGTTGCATCATATAAGGACACCGTTTGTTGATCGGCCGGATGGTAATATGCAGCGTTGAAATCTTCCTCTGTCATCTCGCGAAGTAATGTGACCCATCGGCGATGCAGACTGCTGATTAACGGCAGCGATAGACTGATAGACGCCTTACTGTCAGGAAGTGAAGCAAATGCTTCCTGATCATATGGACGTATGTGCGGTGTTTCTTCTGTCAGCGCAAGTTTAAATCGCAAGTAGGCGTTCAGATGGCTGTCGGCTACGTGGTGAATGAGCTGACGAACGGTCCATCCACCTGGCCGGTATGGGGTATCCAGCTGATCATCTGTCAATGGAACAACTGCCTCTTCATACTTTTGAGGAATGAGTGCCAGCTCATCAATCCATGCCTCCAGCTGCTTTTTCGTTTGTTGGTCCACCCGTTCATATAAGCCAATCGGATATTGTAATGACGTCGTCATTTGCTGCCCCTCCTTAAAATCCTTCTAGAACAAATTTACCTATCATCTTCCCTTGCTCAAGTGTTTGATGTGCCTGCTTCAAATTGGCGGCATTGATGGGGCTAAGCACCTTTGTTAATGTATGTTTTAACTTCTTCTCTTCAAATAATGTACTCGCTTCTTTTAAAAGCTCGTGCTGCTTCATCATATCCGATGTTTTGTACATCGGCCGTGTGAACATGAATTCCCATACAAATGCAGCACTTTTATTTTTGAGTAATTGAATGTCTAAATGCTGCTGATTTTCAACAATGGTACAGATCGTTCCTTGAGGTTTAATCGCTTCTGCCATCCCTTTGAAATGGCCATCTGTATCATTTAAGCATAAAATGTAATCCACTACGCCAATCCCTTTTTCCTGAAGCTGCGCTAAGAGCGGCTGGTGATGGTCAATGATATGATCAGCCCCTAATGAGAGACACCATTCATTTGTTTCAGGTCTTGAAGCAGTGGCGATCACAGTCGCTTTCGCTAATTTGGCGAGTTGAATGGCGATAGAGCCCACTCCGCCTGCTCCACCGATGATCAGCAAGGTCGAGCCTTCTGCATTCCGCTTCATATGCATTCGGTCGAATAGCGCTTCATATGCCGTAATTGTTGTAAGAGGCATGGCAGCTGCTTCGGCAAAAGAGAGATTTGCAGGCTTTTTCGCCACAATTCTCTCATCCACAAGCTGGTATTCACTATTTGAGCCTTGTCGCGTGATATCTCCTGCGTAATAGACGTGGTCACCCGGCTGAAACAACGTACACGCTTCGCCCACTTCCACCACCGTACCGCTTGCATCGTAGCCAAGAATTTTCAGTTCTTCTTCTTTCTGATTCTTCGGTGACCTCACCTTTGTATCCACTGGATTCACCGACACAGCCTCTACTTTCACCAAAATATCCCTGCCAGCTGCTTTGGGCTTTGCCACCTCCTGATCGATCAAGCTTTGTTCATGCTCAATTGGCAAATACTCAAATAGTCCAACTGCTTTCACTCGCTCGCACTCCCTTTCTCCATGCTTCTTTTCCACATTTTATCATACATTTCTGATGCTGATGGATCAGTCAGCAAGCGATTGCACATTTAGGAGTTCTTCAAAGCCCTTCGTTCCCTCACGATGTAAGAAGGTCGAGCCTTTTGTAAAGAGAGGACATAGGTGAACCAGCCGCTCGATTTAAAGAAGTACTGAACATAATAAAACTGAATGTGCTGAAAGAAAACGACGATGAACAGAAAAATTGTGAATAATAGCGTCACAATGTCTCCCTGCATCGATCCACTGATCAATAACATCACAAAACCGAGCATCATGAGCTGTTCGAGCCTCTGCATGATCAGGATAACGAGATGTCCCCGTTTGGTTAGGTCACCTGATTGACGCTTTCGAATGTTTCTTGATTTATAAAACCATACCATACTTGTCACTAGATGATGAATGATAAAAAGAGAGATCATGACCATCAATAAAGGAGTTGATTCAAAAAGGTCTTTTATAATGAATGGGATCACCAAAAAATAAAATGCGGTAAATGCGTGTCTAGCTGATAAGAGAAATAGTTGTTTTTCTATGTATCGCTGCATGTGCCTCACCTCTATATGTAGTACGTCTCATTTGTCATAAGGTTCCTTCTGCCTATCAAAAAAGGATGCCCTTAAAAAGGCATCCTTCATGAATCAAGCTTAAAATGCAGCACTCAGTACGACAGGGCCTTGCGGAAGCTTGTTATCCTTTTTTGGTTCAAGGGTGACAGCCACCGTATCCCATGATTCGTTTGCTTCTTTTTCAGATAACGCATAGGTGACAGTGCCCTCTCCTTTGCTATCTGTTTTAAAGGCACCTGCCGGAACGGGCTGATCTCCTTTAATGAGCCATACTTGATAAACAGCTGATGAATCAAGCTGGCCTTTTAATCCGTCGGCACTCACGACAAGCTCTTTTTTGCCGTGATGCTCAATCACTGAAAAAGCACCCGTTGTTTTTGCCGATTCGGCAGATGCCAGTGATTTTGTCGCAACAACTTTGACAGGTTGTTCTGCTTGATCTGTTCCATTTGTTAAGAAATACACGTTCCCAGCTGCAGAAATGAGAAGTAGTGCGGCAACGAGAGGCAAAAGCCATTGATTTTTCTTCTTCATTGGCGGTTTCATCTCATTTGCATCACGCACTATTTTGAGATCTTGAGGCGGGTTCGATGTTGCAGCGATTGTTGTCTCTCGTATCTCTTCTTCAAATACTCTTGATAAAATGCGGTCTTTCATCCCTGCCGGAGGCGTTTCGTCCTCTGCTAGAAACGGAATATCAGACATGAGCGATGTCAGTTCTTCAAGCTCTTCTTTGCAATCCGAGCAATGTTTGATGTGTTCTTCAAACTGCGTCTTTTCTTCTCCTTGTAAATGCCCGTTAAAGTAATCAATGACTTGATGTTTACACTGAGTCATGCCTCTTCCTCCTTTCCTCCGCGAGACAGTTTCGTTCGTAAATGCTTCAATGACAATCGAACTCTTCCCTTCACCGTTCCAATAGGAATGCCTAGTTTTTCCGCAATGCTCTTTTGTGTCATTCCTTTAAAATAAACATCTTCGATGATGGTTTGCTGTTCTTTCGACAATGTTGATACTGCTTCACGTATGATTTGTTTTTCTTCGTTCCATTCTACTTCTTTTGACACATCTTCTTGATGATCTGCCAAGTATTCAATATGCTCATCTTCAAGAGCTGTTTCATTTCGGTGTTTCCTTAATAGATCGATTGCCGTGTTTCGTGACATCATAAATAACCATGAGGAAAATTTCCCTTTATCTGTATTGTATTCTCCTATGCCGCGCCAGAGCTTGATAAAGACTTCTTGAAGCACTTCCTCCGCCAGCTCACGGTTTCCAGTCATTTTATAAATAAACGAATATAACACACGTTCATAGCGATCGTACAATAATTCAAGCGAGGGCTTATGTCGATCATGTTTGATCTTGTGATACAGCTCAAAATCCTTCAGTGTGTCCATGGTCATCTCCTTCCTTTTTCATGAGAAAGAGCATTATGCATTCATCATGAAATCTTCACGTATGGCTCATCACCCAAATTGCTGAGATCAGCCTCCTTTGTACTTTACTCTTTTTTCAAGGAGAAAAAAAGAGCGCTGAAAAAGGAAATGTGTTCCTCATGAGAATGTACTTACTAAACGGATGGATTGACCATTTGGATCATCCACCTCTAGGAAAGTCAAGAATCCATGTGTTTCATTCACTGTTCAGTTGATTTTAGCAAACTCTCGTCAGGCTCTCAATTTACATCAGGTAGAACGCATCCTTTCATCATGTCATAATAGAACGAAACAGGAGAACTGGAGTGTCCGAAAATGATTGTAACGATTGTTCTTTTTTTATTAGCTGGTCTGGCTGAAATAGGTGGCGGTTATCTTGTCTGGCTGTGGCTGCGTGAAGCAAAACCCGTCAGCTACGGAATCGCAGGTAGCCTCATCTTGGTCGCTTACGGCGTCATCCCTACATTCCAGCAGTTCCCGACCTTTGGGCGGGTTTATGCGGCCTATGGCGGTGTTTTTGTCGTTCTCGCTGTGTTTTGGGGCTGGTGGGTCGATCGCAAAACCCCTGATCTGTACGACTGGGTGGGTGCTTTGATCTGTTTAGCTGGTGTCAGTGTGATGTTATTTGCCCCCCGCAGTTAATGGTCGGATGATGATCACACGCTAAAAAGCCGGCAATATGCCGGCTTTTCCTCTTTTACATTCTAAACTGTGTTTCATACAAACGCCGGTACATCCCGTCCATTTCCAGCAGGTCTTCATGCCTGCCTTGCTCCTTGATGCCCTCTTTTGTTAAAACCACAATCCGGTCAGCATGCTGGATGGTCGCTAGGCGATGCGCAATAATAAACGTGGTTCGTCCTTCAGATAGTTCTTCAAGTGAGCCCTGAATAAAGGATTCTGTCTCCGTATCCAGAGAAGATGTGGCTTCATCTAAAATAAAAATTGGCGGATTTTTAAGGAAAATACGTGCAATAGAGATACGCTGTTTTTGTCCGCCAGATAACATCATTCCGCGTTCACCGATGATCGTATCAAGCCCATTTGGCAAGCTATTTACAAGATCCTTCAGTTGGGCTTTCTCCACTGCCTGCCACACTTCTTCATCAGATGCATCGAGTTTTCCGTATAAAATGTTTTCTCGGATGGTCCCATGGAATAAATAAATATCTTGCTGGACGACACCAATTTGTCTCCGCAGCGAAGGCAGTGTCATCTTTCTTGTCTCTATGCCATCAATTGTAATGGTACCCTCCTGCCATTCGTAAAAACGTGGCAGCAAACTGCAAAGCGTCGATTTCCCAGCACCAGAGGGACCTACGACCGCAATGGTCTCTCCTTGTTTCACCTCAAGATTGATGTCATGAAGAACCGGTTTGTCTGATTCATATTGAAAAGACACATGCTCAAAAACGATATCCCCATTTAACTGATCAACTTCAATGGCATCATCCGCATCCTTTTCATCTGGTGATTGATCGATGAGTGATGCAAATCGTTTAAAGCCCGCTGCACCTTTTGGATACATTTCAATGACTGCATTGATTTGTTGAATGGGTCCTAAGAAGATGCCTGTTAATAGCACAAATGACACAAATTCCCCATACGTCATATTTTTTTGCAGCACAAACCATGCGCCACATACAAGGCCAAACACTGTCACACTCTTAATAAGAAAATGACTGACAGCGGTATGCACAGCCATCATTTGATATGTGGTTAGCTTTGTCTTTCTAAATTGCTCGTTATGTTCAATAAATCGGTCCATTTCATGTGATTCATTTCCGAATGCTTTCACAACCCGTATGCCACTAATATTGTTTTCCACACGTGAATGGAATTGACCAATACTCGAGAACATTTTATCAAAAGCAGCAGACATTTTTTTCGTAAAATAGACGGATAATCCGATCAAGAATGGAACGACAATAAATGTGAGAACTGCCAGCTGCCAATTAATCGATAGCATCAAGCCAAAAGCACCCGTGAGTGTCATGATCGCGATAAATAAATCCTCCGGGCCATGATGCGCAATTTCACCAATATCCATTAAATCATTTGTCATACGGGACACGAGTTTTCCCGTTTTCTTTTTGTCAAAGAAGCGAAAGGACATTCTTTGCACATGAGAAAATAGCTGATTCCTCATATCCGTTTCTATATTAATGCCTAATTTGTGCCCAAAATAGGTCACGACATAATGCATCGTAGAACTGATCACGTATAAAACGAGGAGCAGAATGCCCCAAAACCAAATGGCATCCCAATCACCATTTGGCAGCAAATCGTCCATCACTTTACTGATGGCAAGGGGAAAGGATAATTCGAGTAAGGCTGCCAGTACCGCACAGGAAAAATCTAATATAAACAGCCCCATATATGGTTTGTAGTATGAGAAGAAACGCTTTAACAATTGACAGACCTCCTACCGATCAGACATTTCTGTCAATATGTCAGCAAACTCTTCCGCTTGATTGGCTACTGCAATCGGATCGTAAGGCCAGAAGAACTCTGTATCCATTTGATAGGTCTGCTCTTTTTTGACAGATTCTAGACTCTTCCAAATAGAATTGTTTTTATCAAATGTTCCGCCGTTGCTTTCATCAATGAAAATGTAATCTCCTGCATATTCAGGAAGGGTTTCATAAGAAATGACTTCATACCCTGTCTTACTTTTTAAAATTGTATCTCTGACCTGTTTTGGTGGGTTTACCTGTAATTGCTGATATAATGCCTGCCCGCCTCGATAAATTCCGTTACCATATACATAGACATCATTTTTAAAAGCGCCCATAATCGAGACCGTTTCATTCTCTTTTAAAGCAGACTTCACTTTTTTCCTAGCAGCCTCGATTCGTTGATCGAAGGCGGTGAGGAATGCTTTTCCTTCCTCTTCTTTATTTAAAATTTTTGCCAGCGTCGTTAATTCTTCATGTGCATCTTTGAAAGAACCGTAAGGATACACGATGGTAGGCGCTATTTTTTTGTACACATCATAGACTTTTTCATCCTGTACGGCTGTGATAATCAGATCAGGCTTTAAGCTAAGTGCTTTTTCAGCTGAACGCTCGTCACTGATGTCCTCTATTCCTTTTATCTTGTCCTTTAAGTGTACGTTCTTTAAATCCTGCGTGGTCGATCCCACAGGCTGAACGTCAAGTGCAATCACACTTCCTAAATATCCATCTACGAGAATTCGTTTAGGTTCAGCAGGAATCTCTATCTTTCCTTTCACTGTTTCAACCGTTTTCGTTTCTTGCTTTGATTCTGCTGTTTTGGCTTGTTCTTTATTGCCACAAGCCGTCAATATCATTAGAAGAATGACAGCACATATCCAATACGTCTTTTTCATCTCCATATTCCTCCTTCATTTTCGCCACTTCAAATGAGAATAGTTATCAATTACTAGTCTCATGTATTCTATCAACCTCATCTGTCGTGGTCTATGGAGGATTCTCGCAACTTACATATGGACAATTGTTGGATAGGCTGGCTGTGTCAATTGAGAGACAAACCGGTCCATCAAAAGAAGTGCACGCTCTCCTTCATCAAATCGAAACTCCTCCAGTTTTACTGGATAAAAGGTACCATTTTTCACAGCCGATAATTGACGAAGAACATCACTTTCTTCCATTCGCTTGTCCATTTGCTTATACCACCCATATTGGTCAGAGACAATAAAAAACATATGATCCGCCTCGTATTCTCCAAGTCTCTCTAAAGGAATGACTGTATGTTGATTAGGAAGAAGAACTTCTTCTAAAATGGCTTTTGGAGGTTTTAAGCCAAGCGTTTCGTAAAGATAGAAGGCCCCTCTTGCCTCATAGGACCACATATACACTTTGTCATGTCCTCTCATTTCATAGATTGCAACGGTCTCGCCTTTTTCTCTAAAGGAAGACAGGGTGTTTCTTGCCTGTTGACTATGCTGTTCAAATCGCTTCACCCAATCGTTTGCCTCATTTTCTCTTCCTAAAAGGCGTCCTATAGACAGTACCTCTGGTACAGCATGATGACCGGCGTATGGCAGAACAAGAACTGGTGCGATTTGCTCCAATCGCTTGATCAATGCAGGTTTTGAATAATAATAGTTAGGGACGATGATGACATCTAATTGAAGTGATTTAAAGACGTCATCAGGCGTGTGTTCATTTATGACGAGCGAACTAGCTAGATGTTCTTTGAGTATATCTGAATGGAGATCGGTTTCTTCGTCAATACAAACAGGCTCAATGCCTATTGCAACCAATGACCCGACAAATTGAAAAGCAGCAATCCGCTCTGGTCTTCGGTTCATTCGAAACTGACTGGGCGTTCTTCCTGTTTTTTGACGGAACTTCCTGCTGAAATATAAACTGTCTGCATACCCGACTTGCCGTGCTATGATTTGAATTTGATCGTCTGTTTGCAAAAGACGTTTTTTGGCTTCGTCTATTCGAATTTGTGCAATGTATTCTGTCACACTCATTCCCATACTTTGTTTGAAAAAGGTAGAAAAGTAACTCTCATGAAACCCCATCTTATGAGCTAAGTCTTTTCTTGTTAGTTTTTGATCATAATGCTCAGCCATATACTGCAAGATCATGTTAATCGAATAATGCACTTTTTCGTTGTATGGCTTGGATTGTTTGCGGAAAATGAACATGATTTCTTCCAGCCATTTCGCCTGTTCTTGTATGATTTGGCTCGTCTGTATTTGTTTGATGTAAGAAAAAAGGACGGCAGAGCCTTTCACCACTTCCCCGTTATCAGGGAGATTATCGTGATTCACCTTATAGACCAATTCATTTTGTGCATCTTGTGCCAGAGTGAATTGGTCAAATGTGACAGTATAGATCACTACTTGCTCGCTGGATAAAGATTGAACCATAACATCTATTCCTGAGCGGATCAACACACTGTCTTTGGCGTTTAGCTCATATCGAATTCCTTCCATGTCAAGTCTTACCGCACCGTCCGTAGACAAGAACATCAGTGAAGATGTTTGCCATGAGTCCGTTTGTTTCACAGAAAGAGATCGTTTACTGCTTTCTTTCATGCGAAGAATTGTATGAGTATAGGCGGTCATTTCCTCTTTCTCCTTCCATATAAAAAAGTGCTAAAATAAACCATTTTAGCACTTCAATGTCTGACTGAATGGTGATTATCGCGCTCCAGCCGTTTGTAATTCTTTGTTTTTCTCTTTAAAGCGTTCATTATGTGAAGACACGTACGCTACTTTTTCTGCTTCTGGTTCGATGTATAGCTTTGCGCTATTGAGTGCATTGACTCCATCAACAAACGTACCGGCAATTAAACGCACTTTACTTTTATGTGTGCATAAGTCGCCAACTGCATAGACGCCAGGTAAATTGGTTTCCATCTTTTCATTGACCTCGATGAGTCCCCACTCACCTTGCTTGAGTCCCCATTCTGATAGAACGCTTAAATCACCTTTCATGCCATGGTTGACGATGACAGCATCGGTTTCGATTCGTTCGATGTCGCCTGTTTCTAAGTGCTGAATGGTGACGGCTTCAATTTTGTCACCTTGACCATGAAGCTCTGTGAGTTCATGCGGTGTGAGAATGCGAGCACTAGATGCTTTCATGTTGGCGACGTTTTTTTCATGTCCACCAAACATATCACGACGATGCACAACGGTCACACTTTCAGCAATTGGAACGAGGGCATTGGCCCAATCAACAGCTGAATCTCCGCCTCCAGAGATGACCACCCGCTTTCCTGCAAACGTCTTTAGCTCCTGCACAGTGTAATAAAGGTTTGTTACTTCATAACGGTCTGCATGCTCGATTTCAAGTTTTCGCTGAACTGGAATTCCGTGACCCATCGCTAAGATGAGGGTCTTTGTCAAATGACGATCGCCATTTTCAGCCGTCAGCAGGATATGACCATTCTCATCCCGCTCGAATTGTGTGATTTTTTGATTCAACGCAATCTCTGGTTCAAATGTTTTCGCCTGCGTTTCTAACTGCTGAATCAGCTGTTCACCTCTTGTTGGCGGCAAACCACCCACATCCCAAATAACTTTTTCAGGATAGAGGAGGATTTTTCCGCCAAGGCTTTCGTTATACTCCAGTACCTTCGTCTTTAAATCCCGCATCCCGCTATAAAAGGCGGTGTACATTCCTGCTGGACCGCCGCCAATAATGGTGACGTCAAACAATTCAAGCTGATCTGTCATTTGAGTCCCTCCGTTTTTTCATTGAATGATCTATTTATCATTGATATTGATTCTCATTATCATATGTACCTATTGTAGTCTACTCTGGTGAAGGGAATCAATAGCTTTCTGCAAAAAAAGAACAGGACGAGCGCTTTCTCGTCCTGTCAGCCATCACACAATCGTTAATCCAAGGTCCTTTAATTCCAGCGAAACAAGTCTTGCAATCGCATCTGCTCCTTCTTTTGTAAAGTGCGTGCGATCCTCTATGCCTGTTGACAGCATAAAGTAAGAAGTCGTTTTCTCTATGCCGGAAATTTGATAAAACTGAAGGCTTGCCGTATTTAAATCTACAAGAAGGACTTCTTCTTCATCAGCTAGTTCTTTCATCGCGGCACAGTAATCAGGGAAATCGTTGATATATTCTCCGTCTTTTTCATGAAAGCGGCCGACTGGCGTTAATAAAAGCGGTGTAGCTCCTTTCGCTCTTGCTCCGTGAATATATTGAGACAAATAGCTTTTATACGTTGTGAAAGGATCTGTATGCCGTTCGGGCTTCTCCGTTGAAGCATCATTGTGCCCCATTTGTGTAAACAGCCAGTCCCCAGGCTGAATGTCAGCCAATATTTTATCAAGCCGTCCTTCTTCAATGAATGTTTTTGAGCTTCTTCCACCGATTGCGCGGTTGTCGACGCTCACACCCTGCGCTGTGTAGCGATGTAAAAACTCTCCCCATCCTCCTTGAACAGGACGATCTGGATAAGATGCAACGGTTGAATCACCAGCTAAATAGATGGTTGTCATGTTCATACGCCTCCTTTTTCATCTAGCCACTCTAATAAGCGATGCGGACATCCAAGTGGCTGCTGAAAAGATATGAAACAATCAGCATCGCTACTTCATTCATTCTCTTTTTAATGATCAAAACCCTGCTTACCGGTAGATGTGAATACGTTAAATATGCGGCGGAAGTTCTACTTTTGTCTCAACAGCTTGCTTTAACGCCTGAAGCATATAGCCAATTCCTTTATATGGAGCCAGCGGATAAATCGCTGTCTGATGAGGAAGTAATAACGGATCGATCACCTTTCGATATTTCTTTCCACCTAGTATCACTAATTCATCATATGCAGTGAGATGTTTTTCATGAAATTGCTGACTTAGTGCTTCTCTTGTTATCTGATCAGTATGCGGTGTACCAAAAGCCACATCATAATTTTCATGAATAATATCATCTGCCTTTAAGAATCCATGCTTCGCTGAAATGATTAGATAGTCTGAAAAGAACGTTCGGGCATAGCTTTTCGTACGCTGATGCAGCGGACTTAAATAAACGAGGTTCGCCGGCTGGCTCCCTGCCTCTGGATGGACGTCCCACATTTTCTTCGCCCCACATGGAATGATACAAACTCGCTTCACTTGATTTTCTCCTTCCTTCGTTGATACATCCGATACAACATACAACCTAGCGCTGTGCCAAGTGTATTTAATAGAATATCATCAATATCGCTGCTTCTTGTAATCATACCAGATTGCGAGAATATCCATTGAAGCACTTCAATTATTGTTGACAAGAAAAAGCCAGCAAGAATCGCCTTTTGCCAGCGCAAGGTTCGGAATGCTTGATAAAGAAAAAAACCAAGTGGCACAAATAACAAAATGTTCCCTGCCAAATTTAAAAAAACAAGATTGGGATAGCCATGATGATAGGCATGGAGATTTTGATAAATGGACTGCAAAGGCATGAGGTTGACACTCACCTGATCCCTTGGAGCGGAAAAACGATTAGGAAAGACCGTCAAATATAATAAAACATTTGTATACATAAATAGACAGGCAAAAACGATTTCAGTTCGTAAATAGATAAATCGTTTTTGTTTTTTCGCCTGTCTGTATCTCATATGTAAATAAAGCGGGACGAGCAAGAGAAAATAAGTCATGGAAAACATCGCACTGAATGTCATACAGAGAGCTGCCCCTTTCTCACATCATGCTTGACCATATTTACAGCTTATTCAGGCCTGCCCGCATCTATTCATCACTTATTCTCCTATTCAATGACGAGAAACCCATATTGACAAATCGTCATTTTTCCGCTAAACTGACTGACATTCAGTCATTTTAAGGTCGGTGATCCTGTGTCAAAACGAGAAAAAATTATGCTTGCTGCGATTGATGCCTTTAAAGAGAAGGGAATTGAAAAGACGACCATATCGGATATTGTGAAAACAGCAGGAGTAGCGCAAGGAACGTTTTATTTATATTTTCCTTCAAAGCTTTCCGTCATGCCTGCTATCGCTGAACATCTGATCGCACAGATGGTGCCTGCGATCGAAAAGGAATTAACTCAGCATGCGGATGTACTTGATCAAGCAGATGCGCTAGTTGAATTTATTTTCTCTTTTACAAGACAATACCGTGATGTCCTTGCCCTGACCTACTCAGGTTTAGCTGCCACCGAGCATCTAAAGGAATGGGAAGATATTTATGAACCGATTTACAAATGGGTCGCTGCTTTTTTAGAAAAAGCTAAGCGGGACAAAAGAGTCCGTGCGAACTTGAACTGTCAATATGCTGCGAAATTCATTATCGGTTTACTTGAATCATCAGCTGAGCAAATGTACTTATTTACAGAAACAGATACAGAAGAGGTTCTGATTCAAAAACGAGAGGTCAAGCAATTCCTTCTTTACGCACTCGGCATAGAGACACCTTAACTTAGTACAGCACTTGCTGTACGCTCTTTTTTGGCTTCAAAATGACGAATCGTCAGTTTTAAGTTTTAGGAGGAAATACGATGAAAAAAAGCTGGATGTATGTTGCACTCACATGTTTATTTGAATTACTTTGGGTGTTTGGTTTAAATAAAGCAGATGCTGTGTGGGAGTGGGCGATCATTATCTGCCTGATCCCGGTTGATTTTTATTTTCTAATGAAAGCCTGCGAGAAGCTGCCGACAGGGACCGTGTACGCCGTGTTTGCCGGAGTTGGAACGATTGGTACGTCTTTAATGGATTATGCGCTGTTCGGCGGTTCGTTTTCATTAGAAAAGCTTTTATTTATGGGTATTTTAATTCTCGGAATTATTGGACTGAAGGTGTCTGATGGAGATGCACATGAGCAGAAAGGAGAAGCGGTATAAATGGGCTGGTTTTTTGTACTGTTGGCCTCTGCCTGTGAAATTGGCGGAACCATTGGTCTCAATATGTTTAGTAAGAAAAAGCAACTCACGACAGGCATGTTATTTGTCGGCGGATTTGCCTTATCCTTTTTGTTTTTGTACGCCTCGTTCTCTTCCGTTCAAGTCTCCGTTGCCTATACGGTTTGGATTGGACTTGGAACAGCGGGTTCTGTCTTGTTTAATATGATTCTATTTAAAGAGCCGAAAAACATGATTCGTATCCTCAGCTTGCTGCTGATTGTGATTGGCGTCGTTGGGCTGAAGTTATTTGCGTAATAGAAAAAGCAATGGAATAGATTATCCATTGCTTTTTAAGTTAATTTTTATACTTTTCTTGGTACGCTTTAAATTGTTTTTCGTATTTTTTCAACTTTTCCCCATCGACTTTTGAATTTATTTTCGGTTTCCGCTTTCCAATTACCATTACATCTTTATCTACAATAGGACTTGATAAAAAGATGTATGGTGCAAAACGATCACACTTCGTATGTGGAAGGGTGACGGATAATCTAGCGTATTCTTCTGTCGGGAATTGGTTTGAAATGTCAAGTTCCTTGAGTCCCTCTAATGCCGATATTGGCTCTAAAGACTCGTCCTTCACTTTTATATTTGATAAGCACAGATATTTTAAATGTTTGAGGTATCTTAAAGGTTGTAGAGTATTTAAGTTTAATGTATTCCAAATCCCACCTGACAATTGCAACCATTCTAAACCAGTGTTTTTTTGCAAAGGAGCTATGTCATTCAACTTTGAAAAATCTGTTAAGGATAAAGATTTTAAAAAAGTGTTTTTTGATAGATCCCATAAACTTTGTGCCTTTGTATTCCATTCAAGTGACAATACCTCAACATCTTGAAGAGAACTGATGATTGATAAATCTTCTACTCTCAGTTCACGCATATAGAGCATTTTGGGATTAACTAAGCTCAAGATCGCATTGAATTCCTTTTGGCCCACTTTGTAAATCCACAATTTCGTCAGGTTAGAAAAAGAGTTCAACCTTTCAATATTTTTTGTTTTTCCTGTGATTACTAACTCAGTGGCATTTTCATCTACATCGGCTAAATCATGAACAGCTTCTGGTCGTGCATCATGACGAAAAATATATTCAGGGTCTTCTTTAAACATTCTTTTACCTCCACACCTACTAATGATGGATATCTAAATGAATTTTATCAGAAGTTTGGAGTCAAAACTTGATTCTTTCCGATATTTTTGCCGAAGAAATAGAGGAAGGGATAAAAACTAGATGATCTTCTTTGTCCGTTTAACCACAATCCGCCGATGATTACGTCTGTTTTCAATCCATTTTATAAAATCTTTTTCATCTAAAATATGGAGCAACAACATATCAACGACTTCGCTTTCACTATACTCCATATATTCTGCACAGGTCTTGACGATAGCTCGTACTCTTTCATATAAACAAATAAAAGAACTCCAATTCATAGACGAATTAGAGTCCTCATTATATGACTAATACAATTTTCCCACCTTAAAACCGAACCCGTTCATTAAAGATCTTGCTTTTTTATTTCTCGTTTAATGTGGATCATGCTGCTCAAGCAAGAGATCCATTGCGTAAATCGATTCGCCTTTTTCATCCAATAAAAAGTACACAATCAAAGGCTCTCCAAAGGACCCTGTCTGCTGCGTGAACAAAACACATGTGAATTTTTCAATACCTATCGGAATCTTCCTTCTTAATAAAGGATGAAGAATAGGCGAAGTCCGAATTGTATCTATATCCACATCCCAACGTTCGTTTTTTAAAGTGGGATAATGCTCTACTAACAATTGGTGTAACATGTCGGTCGTGAACGCTGCTTTTCCAGCATACCCATCATCTATTATGTTGGTGTTATACATCCGAAGGTTGCTTATCCTTTGAAGCATTGATTCGTATTCCTTTTAAGACAAATCGTTTCTGGCCATCAAGAGTACAAGTGATCAATGTCAGTTCATTTTTCCCGCGATCCTTTAGTACATCAACATCCGTCGGTTCTATCGTAGCAGAGCTGACAATTTTATATTCGTATGTTTCTGCTTGATGATGTAAGACGACTTTTTCTCCTTTAGGCACCTCTGGCAGCTGCCGGAAAAGCCGGTCGCCTCTATACCCTCTATGGCCTGCAATCGTGAAATTTCCTTCACCTGGCATTTGATGAGATTTGATTTGAGTCAGTGCAATACTTAAATTTTCTTTTGTTGTAACAGGTAGCACTTTTTCATTTAAATCAATTGACGGGATCTCAAGCTCCATCGTATCTCGCAGGTCTTCTTCTGACACAGTTAAATGTGGAATAGAAGAAAGGGCATCACTGTCATTTTCTTCAATCATTTTCAATGCCTCTTCCATGGCTGCTGCCTCTTGAGACGTTCGCCACTCATATAGAAAAGGAACGGAGATGAGCATTAGTCCTGCGACCACCAAAAAGCTGCCTAATAAGGTTCTTTTTTTCATCAATACACTCGTTCCTTTCTTTTACTGAATGGTTCTTCTTCTGACTACAAGAAGAACAGATCCAGACACTACTAGTAAAATCCCTGCATAAATCAAATAACGAAGCCATTCTTCCCCAGTCTTTGGCAATTCACCGTTTGAGTCATGAGGCGGATGTTGATCCCCTTGATCTGAGACTGGAGGATTCGTGTGGTCCTCTTCATTCTTCATTGGAGCATTTTTCACAATCAATGTCTTGATCTCCACTTCGCCCATTTGAATTGTAAAAGCGATTGGTTTTTTTAACGCTACATAACCATTTGGAGCTTTCGTCTCTGTGAGTGTATATTCACCAGGTTTAAGCCCTTTGACAATGGCTTCTCCGTCTTTTCCTGTTGTCACAGATTTGATGATTTTCCCTGCTTTTGTACGAATGTCAAAAGCTGCACCTTTTAAGGTTCTATCAGTCTGCTGGTCTACCTTTATGATACGCAGACTTCCTAAAATCAAGTGATTCTTCGCTGTTACTTGAAGAGGCTTCTGCTGATTTTTCTCAATCGTAAACCGGATCGGCTGATCATCTAATTCATAGCCGTGAGGCGCTTTCGTTTCAACGAATTGATATTCTCCCGGTTTTAGATCGTTGATGTGAAGCTTTCCTTTTTGATCCGTTACAAGTGATTTCTTCAACGTTTTCCCGTCTTTACTCTGAAGAGCAAACTCTGCGTTTTCCAACGTGTGTCCTTCAGCATCCACTTTGGTCAGTTCCACTGCTCCCGGCGTCAGTTTGTTGATCATTTCTACTTTTGCTGGTTTGTCTTGACCTAAACGAATCGTAAATGAGACAGGTGTCTGATCCAATTCATAGCCGGCAATGCTTGCTGTTTCGACAAATTGGTAGGTTCCTGGCTTCAGTTGATCGACTGTCAGTTGACCGTTTTTGTCTGTCTTTAAGTCTTTCTTCACACGCTGATCGTGCGCATCAATCAGGTCAAAGGTCACGCCAGCGAGCAATTGACCATCCTCCCCTTTTTTCTGAAGCTTTACCGCACTTGTCGTCCGAATATTTTCTTTTGTCACTTTCACCAGTTGATTTGGATTGAAATCAATCTTGAAGTCTACTGGTTCTGCATCAAGTTGATGTCCAAAAGGAGCCTTCGTTTCAACCAATTGGTAAGCGCCTGGTTTCAAATCGTTGACAGTGATGATGCCTTTTTCGTTGGTTGTTAAACCTGACATCAATTCTTTACCATCATCATTGAAAAGGGTAAATTCTGCGCCTTTCAATCTTTCTTGTTCTTCCCCTATTTTAGTTAGTTCTACAGAACCTTTCTTGAGCTGATTGATTGCCTCCACTTGAATCAAGTCTTTTTGACCTAATTCAACTTCAAAGACAAGTGGTTTCGCACTCAATTCATAGCCTTCAAGACTCTTTCTTTCAACAAATTGATAGGTTCCAGGTTTAAGACCTGTGAAGGTAATCTTTCCATCCTGATTGGTTGTAATTCCTTCTCCTCCTGCCACAATCTTTCCTTTGGCATCAGATAGATCAAAGACAACCCCTTCTAATGATTTCCCATCTTCACCTTTTTTGTGTAACAGCACTCCGCCAGTTGTGCGGCTATTTTCTTTTGTCACACTGACCAGCTTCTCAGGGTTAAATGGAATAGCAAAAGTGACAGGTGTTTCGTCAAGCTCATGACCGAATGGCGCCTTCGTTTCAACAAACTGATAGGTTCCAGGTTTCAGATCGTTGACGAT
Source organism: Bacillus sp. 005/A4HT-01/001 (assembly GCF_004634445.1). NCBI lineage: Bacteria > Bacillati > Bacillota > Bacilli > Caryophanales > Bacillaceae > Bacillus > Bacillus sp. 005/A4HT-01/001. Next base: position 223,273 of record NZ_SEIZ01000005.1, on the reverse strand, counting down.
GATCTTCCCGTTCTCATCTGTGACAAGACCTGTTTTTATCTCTTTTCCATTTGCATCTACTAGCTTGAATTCTGCTCCTTCAAGCACATCATTCTTTTCACCGAGTTTCGTGAGCTGGACAGCTCCAGTTTTGAGATCATTGATCACTTTGATCTCTGCCGGTTTTTTTTGTGCGATTTCGATGGTAAACGGATAAGGTTTATTTTTCTTTTGGTAACCATCAATACTCTCTGTCTCCACAAGCTGATATTTGCCCGGTTTGAGGTCATCGACCAACAGCTTCCCATCTTCATCTGTTGTCAAATCTTTACGCACGACTTTGTCATTTTGATCCAAGACTTCAAATCGAACATCTTGAAGCTTCTTGCCATCTTCCCCTTCTTTCATCACTTCTAATGCACTTGTTTCATAGAGGTTCTTTTGTGAAATGATGACTGGTTCTTTTGGATCGAGTGGTACTTCAAATGTGATGGGTGTTTCATCTAATACATAACCGTCTGGTGCGTTTGTTTCGATGAGCTGATACGAACCCGGTCTTAGTTCATTGATCGTGATCTTGCCATCTTTTCCTGTGACAAGCGCACCATTTAGCTCATGCCCATCTTGATCTAAGAGCTTGAACTGTGCACCTTCTAGTCTCTCTCCGCCTTCACCTATTTTGCTCAATTCTGCAGAGCCTTTGATGATGTCATTTACTGCGGTGACAACCGTTGTTTCTGTTTGATTTTCTTTAATGGTGAACGGCCATTTTTGCTGATTTAATTGATAGCCTTTCGGTGCGTTTGTTTCAACAAAATAATAGGAACCTGGCTCAAGATGTTTGAATAGGATTTCTCCTTTTTCATCCGTTTTCAAATGGGTTTGGACGGTATCTCCAGATTCATTTTTCAGTTCAAATTCTGCATTTTCTAATGCCGCACCCGTTTCTTTGTCTTTTTTCGTGAGCTTCACATGCTGGCGGATTTCTTGGTTTTGCACCGTCATGCTGTTTCCTATTTTCGTTTGATCTCCTGATTCGTAAGGCTGATCAATCGTGACATTGATCGGTTCCTTCGTTTTCAAATAACCATCAGGTGCTTTCTCTTCTGTCACGATATAGTCACCATACAGAAGACGATCAAATCGAAGAGCTCCTTCTTCATCTGTTGTCTTTGTTCCAATGACGATACCGCTCGCAGCATCTGTCAGAGAAAAGGTTGCTCCTTTTAGCGCTTTTCCACCACTCGCATCTACCTTTTTAATGGTTAAAGCGCCAATCGCTCCTGTGCCATCTCCCATGCCAGCGGTACGTTTGACCACAATTGAGGCTTCGGATTCCTTTTTGATTTCTTTTACATTTTCACCTCTAAACGTTACTTCGTTTTGAAGTGTACTTCCCACCTTATCTAAAATGAGAGATTGGTATTCTAAAATATAGGGTCTCGTGATTTCTTCTTTAAATTTGATTTGAAAAGAATCTGGATCGAATTCAAGGTCTAGTTCATAATCCTTCCCTTTTTCAAGCTCATCCTTTTTAGTCACTTGCCCTTTTTCATCTATTGTTGTCGAATACAGATGAAATGAGTTTTCTATTATGGCTTGATTACTGCTCGGATGGTCTATAATCGTCGCATCTTGGACTGTTGATTGACCAAAGTTGATATTCAGTTTCCAATCAATGACTTTCCCTTGTTGATTTCCTGACTTGCTCGTGTATTTCCCTCCATTTGGAATGGACACCACAGCATTCACGTCTGATTCTTTCGTCTTCCCATCATAAAGGGTCGCTTTATTTTCGTAGGTTTTCTGTACTAAATCCATTCCTTCAACACTTGTTTGATACGTGATTTTGTATGGGGAATCAATGGCATGTTTGAAAATGACTTCGAAGCCTGATTCTCCCTTTTCATTTTCAAGGAATTTGATGTCATAATGTTCTTTCGCTAATACTTCTTTTTCTTCCGCACCATTTTCCCCGCCTTGTAAATCAAGCGAGTAGACGATAATTGAATCTTTAAGCAAACGCTGATTTCCTTGAATGAAATCCTCGATTTTCGCCTCTTCTAGATGCTTCAAATTATAGTTCACACCGATATTCCATGTGATCTCTTTTTTCTTTGCATCATATGTTCCATTCTTGAACCCATTGGACTGCGTGTATGTGTCAGGCGTAAAGACAGATTGGTTTTCCTTCGTCAAATCCTTGCCATCTTCATTTACCCATTCAAGTTTTACATGGTTACGCAAGTTCTTTTGATCTTTATCTGCTCTTTTTTCATAATCAAAAGACGTTGTATATGTGATAGTATGTTCTGTCTTGATTTCTTTCGTAAATTGAATATCAAATCCATTTGCATGTTCAACGATTTGATAATCTGTGCCTTCTTCAAGCACTGTATTACCTGTCGTCACTTTTAAACTATCTTTTTGCAGCGTCAATCCTTCGTTTGTAAACGTATCTTTTAATATCACGTTGTTCATGGTTTGTTGATCTTTGTTGAAGATGATACGCCATGGAATGGTCTTGTTCTTGTAATCCGGTGTTCCGTGGTCTTTCGTTAGGATTTGCTGATCAATTCTTTGCTTCCCTTGTTCGCTCTCTTTGCCAGCTGTTACAGTATTGATAATGTCTTCAGCTTCGAAAATTCGCTCGGTTGCTTTTGTTTGATATGTGATCAGGTAAGCCGAGTGGATATCTTGATTGAATTGCAAGGTAAACCCGTTTTGTTCATCCTTTTTTTGAGGTTGAACCACATAATCTTCAAACGCTTTTGTTCCTGATTCTTTGCCATTCTCATCAATTGTGACTTCTTTGACTTGAATTGAGTCAGATATTAGCGCCTGTGTGCCGTTAAAGAAGTCTTCTATCAAAGCATCCTTTTGAGCCAGCTTTTTTTCGTTATAGTTATACCGAATTTCCCAAGTAATCGTTTGTGTGACTGGATCGTAGTGGGCGGCTTTTTTATTTAAAGGGCTGCCTCTTGTCACATTCACGGTTCCTTCTGCTGAACTAATCTCTTTATCAGCAGAGACAAGGGAGGCTTTATTACGAAATGCAGACTGATCTTGATTCGTAATGTCCGTTTCATACATTAAACGGTAAGCGAGATGCACGTCATCTTTAAATTCGATCGTGAAATCTTGACCATCTGCTGTTTGGCCGATGGTGTAGTGATTTTCGTCAAGCAGCTGTCCAAGCGATGTTTCACCATTTAGCTTTGTATCTACACGATAAAGCTTGATTGAATCTTTTTTTAACGCTTGACCTTCTTGAATCGGATCTAACAGTTTCGCTTGTTTGACATCATCTAAGTCCATATTAAAATCGACTGTCCATTGAATGGTTTCAGCATTGTAAGATCGATTGGGTTCTCCCTTTTTAGAGACATTTGGACCATTTGGAATGTATTGAATCGGAATCGATATCGTATCTTTGCCTTCAATCGGGGTAATCACCACTTCTTTTTCTTCAGTGATCACTGTTTGTTTATCTAATTGTGTCCATACTTGAAGTGTTCCTTGGATATTTGAATATTGTTTAATAAAATCTGTGAACTCGATGGAGGCATTTCCGCTTTCATCTACAGAAAAATAACCGATGATCGATTGATTAAATTTCATCTCGAGTCGATCGATTTTTTCGTAAATGACTAATTCCTCTGGAACCTTGAAATGGAATTCATCCCCGCCATTATAGTTATGACCATTCGGGATGGCCCACTTATAGTTAATGGAAATCAGTGAGTTGACGTCAGGCTTATCAACTGAATTACCTTCCTGATCTTCAAAAATTAATTTGGCATCAGTAAGGAGATTTTCTTGTATCTGCATTTGTTTTGAAACACTTTGCAGCCCTACACGCTTAGACACGTTCACTTTGTTTTTTAGTAACTCATCTTCATCGCTTTGTGTCTTTTGAACAGTTTCTTGATTGTTAGCAGCTTTGTCTTTCTCCGATGAGGTTGAATCATCTTTTGAAAGATTTTCTTTATGCTCATTTTGCTTTGTTTTCTCTTTTTTCTCAGCTATACTGGTGACGTCAATATCTATAGATCCTTCTAAATTCGGATCAAGCTCAATATCCTCATTGAATGTGACAGTCACTTCATTTTGTTTTGAAACGGTATACTCACCAACAGGGATGTCATCGACAGTAATGAGTTCTTTCTGCTCCTTCTCTACCTGCATGACTGAAGGAAGAGAGAGAATATACGGATATTGCTTTTTGAGATCAATTCCTTTAATAGACCAATGCACAATGGCCTTTCTAACTTGCTGATCTTCTATGTTTGATAACTTGTTGCCTTCGCTATCAGCAAACTCAATATTCACATAAATATTCTCTTGAATGTCTTTAGCTTGTGCCCCTGCTAAAGGCAAGATTCCTAATATACTAGACTGTATGACTAACACCGCAATGAGAGCCAATGACAATATTCTTTTCAATACATCCACCCTTTTCTAAAATTAATTTTCAACAATGATAAAAAAATCAGTTGTATACTGTCAGATCAATCACTCCGCTTCTGATCAAATATTTTCTAAAAAAAATGCACCTTAAGACCCTATGAATAAGATGAGTTGATCAATCATGAATTGAAAGGAAATCATGAGTAGTGGGAATAGTAACTAGATAGGGGTCTATAGAAATGGGGAATAGTGAGAGGGATCGTGAAAAGATTAAATGTGAATTTTTCTATTTATACTGGAACGAACAATAAATAATTAGTACATGCATATATAAGCATGTATTCACATATAGAACGTTCATATAAAACAAGCATGACTCATATGGTATGTATGGTGAGATAGTTCAGCATCATATAGATCGCATTCCTTCTACTCCCTTCCATATGGTAATCAAAAAGCCGATGCTTTTTATTCTTACTTTTACCGTTTGAGCAGCAAAAAAATAAACAAAATGATCCATTTTTATGGGATTCATGGCATACTTATCATCTTTTAAAAGAAAGATATGGAGAATTAGGGTATAACATTTGTTTTCGTCTAATTTTTTTCTCTTTTATCATGAAAAGTGAAGACAAAACGATTTAGCCTAAACATTAAAATCATTTTATGCCTATTTAGAAATTAAAATGTTCTTTAAGTGAACTTCATAATATAAAGGCAAGCCAAGGGAAGGAGTTAGTTGTTTAATGGAGCTCATTGATAATAAATCAAAGAGATGGATAAAAATTCTAAAACTGCTTGTATCAAAAGATAAGTGGTGGAGCCTTCAAGAGATATCGAATGAACAAATCGGTTCGGTTCGTGCCATTCAAAACGATTTAGAACAAATGAAGTCGTTCCAAACAGAGAACGGTGAGCCGTTAATCCGCATAAAGCCAAGACAAGGCATATCCATTTGTTATACACAGACGATACGAGTCGACTACTATATCAAAGAAATTCTAAAAGATACGATTGAAATTCGATTGATTGACGGCGTTTTCTTTGAACAAAACAGGTCTTTCTATGAATGGATGGACACGCTGAATATCAGTAGATCCACATTGTATAACACCATACATAAAATCAATTCGCTTCTTACCTCGTATGACATTGAGTTACGACCAGATAGTATGCAGTTCCATGGAAATGAGAAGGAGATTCGTCAATTTTTTGTGGAATTTTTGTTTGAAGTTTATGGAAGCAGGCTTTGGCCATTCGATGATATTCAAAAGCAAGATGCAGTTGATTTTTTACAAAAGCTATTTCAGGTGCTCGAAGTCAATCTACCTGATGTGGCTTTAGATAAATTTTGCCTATGGCTCGCCGTTTCCATACACCGATTGAGGAAAAATTTTACCATACGACGCAATTATAGGTACTCAATGGATAAGGAAAAACAAACATCTACAGCTAAAGGTATCTATAAACAAATCAAAAACTTGGAAGAACACGTTTGCCAAATGACAAAGGACACTTTTGGTGTTACATTGGATCGTCACGAATTTGTCTTTTTATTATTGATTGAACCAGCTATTGGCCATTATAAATCAATTGAAACGGTCGAAGAAAAATTGACGTTCTTTCAATCGCATACACCACAGCTCTTTGAAGCCATTCATTCCTTTATCAATCAATTGGAGTTGATTTTTCATCAAGAGGTGGCTAATCGCAAGGCGATGACACTGATTCTTCTCCAATATTATGTGTATTCTAGGGAAATTACCGTAAGAGATGGATTCCTTTTCAAAAAGAAATCGAGTTATTTATCAGAGGTAAAAAAACAGCTTCCTTACTTCTATTCGAGGATTACTCATATCATCCAAGAGTTAAAAACAGACGATATACTCGCTTCTTTTGTGAAAAATGAACGAGAATTGATTCGTATCATTACTTCTAACTGGAGAGGGCTTGTTCATTTGGAAATGGATCGGAGAAACGTGTTGAACATTTTTGTCATTTCAACATTAGGTTATAATCATAGTTTGTTTATTGCGGATTTAATTAAATTAAGATTGCCTCCTCTCATTCATATTTTCACAAGTCCAGAAAATACATTAAATGAACTGACAATGGATCGACTTGGGATTGATATGATTGTGACCGATACTGAGCTTCCTCATCAATTAGGACGGTCTACGCTGCTGATCAGCTCTTTTCCAACAAAGAAAGAATTGGACAACTTGCAATCAAGATTGGTTGATATGACAAACTAAGTTTCACCAAAAAAGCTGCTGAGACATGCTCAAGCAGCTTTTTGGTTCTGTATTAATGAAGCACGATTTGTTCATTCATCAAATCAATGGCGTAAAGCGATTGCCCATATTCATCTAATAAAAGGTATACTTTGAGCGGGGCAGTGGTTTGATCTGTTTGCTGCGTGAATAGGACACAAGTGAATTTTTCAATCCCATCTGGCAGCTTGCTTTTCAGAAAAGGATGAAGAATAGGAGAGATTCGAAGGGTATCAACATCTTTTAGCCAAAGCTCATCTTGTAACGCAGGATAATGGTCAACCAAAAACTGACGAAACACTTCCAATGTACTCAAGGTAGATATCCTCACTTTCTTCTAACTTGGCTTCAAACTCACCTAAAAACAAACGGAACCAACTCATCATATGATCTCGGTACACGTATTTTCGCATACGGCTTGAGACATGATCATTCACTTTTTAGACTTGATACTGTAGATCAACTGTACTGTCACGAATGTTTAATATGTATAACGTTTCCTATGTCTTCTCATTGACTCCACCACGAATCCAAACAATGGACCTATGATCATATTCTTACCTGTTTTCTTTCGTGATGAAACGACAACTTCCTGCTACAATATTCCATTTTTCTGCAAAAAAGAGGGAGATGGGACAAAAAAAAGAACAGCACTGACTGTTCTTTCAATAGCGTAAAGTGCCAATTCAAATATCCTGTAAAGGAATGACTTCCCCGCTCACTGCATCCACTCCATCATGACAATCTAGTTTTCCACATAAGACATACTGCTTTTCTGTAAAATCATATACATAGATGGGGGTCAGCTCTAACCGATCTTTTAATTTTTCGAAGGCTTCTTGTTTTGTCAGGGTGATTTCGCCAGGGGGGTGGAGTTCATCCAACATGCCACACTCCTTAAACATTTCTTTTCTATCTATGTAATTAACGGCTTCAAATGTAAGGGCATCAATGAATATCAAGATTTTATCTGTAAGCAAGCTTTTCTCTTGTCTATTTGCTTTTACTGTTGCATGAATGTAATGATCACGATGAAGAGAAATGCAAACCCATTTTCCGGTGTCGTTAGGATATTCCTGACTCAACAATTTTTGAACTGCTTTCAAACACTTATCTTTTTCTTCCTCTGTTATGGGCATTGTATCTGGTGAGGGTTCAATTGAAAAGGCTTGATCATCTGAGATGTCTTCTTGAATATTTAATTCCTTTCTTACAAAAGGTTCAGTTATTGGTTCATCCCATTTGATGATTTGGTTGATATTGAGACATTGATGTTCCTGTATCGTACCTTCAAACGGGAGGATTCCGGTTCCATCATTCTTTACATACACTTCTTCTAACGCATAAATTGGACGAATTTTATTCTGATCAAAAGAAGGCCATTCGATTCGTTGCACTTGCTGAAGGGCTAAGCTTTCAATCTTCTCAATGAGCAGCGTATATTTTTCAGCCCTGTGCTTTTTTATAGAAACAAATGGGCCGTGAAGAACAAAGTAAATGAGTTGTCCATGTTCATCCCATTTCACATCAATCATGCCCGAAGGGGTCACTGGTACACCAGCAATTTTTTCTTCAAAAATAAGCTCCCCTTTCTCCTCTTTATGCAAGTGAAAGTGCTCTCCATATATCAACCCTGTTTCTTGTTCAATCCATTTGATGGCGTCATTCTGGCCGCTATCAAAGCACACACCCTCCTTTGCATATGTTTTACCCCTGACAAAAACAGCACTCTCAACCTTTCCTGTATTCAAATTCACTTCTATCACGGCTGTGCCATCCGGATTTAAATCTTCGTCCACAGGTGCCGTTTGATGTGGAGGAAACCATTCCATACACAATTTATAAATTGTTTCATTAAACATATTCACATTTCGGTAATACTCGTAGTTTTTTAAACGATAATCATCTAAGCCGAACTTCTTTCTTGTATCATCTATTAGATGCTGTAGAGTTTCATTCATTTGTTTCACCTCAATCTGTTAAGTGATTATCTTATGGAAGGACGAATATGACGATAAAGCCGAATAGGATGATAGCTGATAAAAGGCCTAAAACCAAACCCATCATATTTGATTCCTTTGTATACCCTTTTAATTCGTGTTCCTCAGTAGATCGATCAATTTTTCTAAAGCGAAAAAGCATGCTTACATTCATAATAACTAGAAACATAGCCACTAAGAAAAATAGAAATGCAGGTTGTATTTCAAAGAATGGGTTCGTTACATCTCGGAAGCTAAATGACTGAAAAAACATCAGACCACTCAACACTACTCTCGAAATATTTTCTGTTCTCTGTTCTTTCTCCCACTCTTTTCCTAACTTCTCTTTTTCATAGATAGCTACCTGCTCAAAAATGGGAATGATAGATTTTGTTGATTTCCTTTTAAAAAATCCTAAAATACTTTGAAAGAGCATGACAATTCCTAGACAAAAAAACAAATGAGTTAATTGAATATGTAAGAATTGAAAAAAGATTGAAAACGTCACGATCATGATGCCAGCTATTAAATTACATGTGACTAATTGGTTTGTTCTCATTTTTTTCAGTGCTACTTGTTCCATACAATACTCCTCTCCGTCTCTATTGGTTCTAATAAAAGCTCTATCTGTACTACGTTTTTATCGAAAAAATGTTTCAATATTTTTCCTTTCTATTGTGAATTTGGTTTTTCACACGAAAAAAGTAAAGAGTAATCCCCTTTACTTTTTCGCTTGCCTCTATGGGTTTAGTCCTATTCTCAAACCGCTGAATTGACTGCTTACTCATTTTCATGGACTGTCTAATCAGTTGATATTAGTGTTTAAAAATTCCCCTTCACAATCGTTCTTTTGGCTTTCTTGACAATTCTGCTAGTTGCTTTTGTATCAGAATCTTTTAACCACTGTTCACACAGGGTTATGACCCAATTTGGTTGTGTTTTACTAGCGTCATTGAGCCAGTTTCCTACAGAATCTTGAACATATGTTGATGGATCAGATTTGAGCAAGTCTAGAATAGGCTGTGCCCTCATTGGCTCTTGTTTTAATGACTCAATATGCTTTGTCCAAACACCTCTTGGGCGAATAGCTTCTACTGAGAATCGGCGAATATTTTCATCTTTACTTTTAGCCCATTCTGTTAAATGTTCTATACTTTGATCGAGCTGATCCGTTAGGCTTTCTCTCACTGACATCCACGCAATTTCTCGAACTCCAAAATGAGGATCAGCTGCAAATGGTTGAATGTACGCCAATTTCTCTTCCAAAGTTGATAAACGGTGTTTGTTCATATAAGCAGCCCAACAGCGGACGCTATCAGATACATGGTGAGTAAACGCCTGTAGCACTTCCGTTTGTTTTTCCCCATTCTCTTTCTGTAACACTTCATCTAACAATTGACCGATGAGACGAATTGCTTTCATTCCAGACTCAGCCTTTTGTTGAGTGACATCAGATGATACATCGTCTAAATGATGGTCTAAACCAACGGATGGCAAAACATGATGTAATAACGTCAGATGATTGACAGCCAGCCATTCAGTTAAATTCACACTCTCTATTTTTCCTTGATTCAAAAGGAACAAGACGTCATGAGGGATATCAGTCCCCTTTCGAGCACCTTTTCGATTGATGATCTCTTCGCTTATTTGCATTTATTTTCTCTCCTCGTCTAGTGGTGCTTTTGTTTGATATTCATCGTTTTTAAAAGAAATATATGAATGCCTTCAATCTTTGGATATTGCCCCCTATTTTATCAAATAAATCACTTTACTGGTGCATTCTTCAAACCAAAAAGGAACTACCCGAAATAAGTAGTCCCTTCCATACAAAATTGAATTTAAGTTACCTTCCTTGCTCGATCACCTTCAAACGCATATGTTGAGAAAATCGGTCAAACGCCACCATGAGAATGGTCATGAGTAACGCAAGGAAAACCGTACCGGCGCTGAGCCAACTTAGGTTCAATACAGAGGTTCCGTTTAACACAATCCCCCCTACCCCCGAGCCTAAAGCAAATCCGAATTGAATAAATGATGTATTGACACTTAATGCAATATCAGGAGATTTCGGAACAAGGGTTACAAGATATAGCTGCTGAGCTGGTGATGTACTCCATGTTGCGATCATCCATATCATGATAACAGCCACCATGACCACGAGATTCCCTGTGACAAATGCTAGTAGCATGAGCATCATGATTTGCAAGATGATGCCAGAAAAAATCGTGAAGATGGGTCCTTTTTTATCTGCTGCCATCCCTCCAAGGCTTGATCCCAAAAAGCTGCATATTCCCGCTAGTAATAAAATGCCACTGATTTCTGTGATGCTTAGGTTGGCTGATTTTTGGAGGAAAGGCGTTAAATAGGTAAATAAAGTCGAATATCCCCCTACATAGAATAACGTGACTGCCACTGCAAGCAATATTCGCTTGTCTTTTAAAATCGATAATTGCATACGAAGCGTCACCGGTTCTTGTTCTTTCATAGAAGGGATCCGCCTATACACCACAATTAGCGGAATAAGCGTGATCACTCCAATGGCTGCGAATAATGCTTTCCATCCGATCATACTGCTTAGAAATGTCCCGATTGGAACGCCTAAAACCAAGGAGCTGCTTAATCCCATTAAAATGATGCCAATCGCTGTTCCTCTTTTTTCTCGTTCCACAAGACGAGTTGCCACAGCCATTGCCACTACAATCGCCGTTCCCCCACTGATTCCTTGTAAAATTCTTGTGATCATGACCATTTCAAACGAATGGCTGATACTTGTGATAAAGTTACTTAAAATAAAAATGATCAGCGCCCATGTTAATATTTTTCTGCGGTCCATATTGATGGTTAGTGCAATGACAATCGGTGCGCCGATTGCTGCTGAGAGCGCTAAGGATGTGACCAATAAACCAGCAGTAGACGTTGTGACATGTAAATCATGTGCGACCATTTGAATAATCCCTGTAATGATATATTCGATTGTTCCGATGAAGAAGGCTGCTAAAGAAAGTAAATAAACAACGACTTTATTTTTCATCGTGACGTTTCTCCTTTGGGCAATGTTTACGATTTGACTTCATTTTTTATAGGAATTTGAATTTCAATGAGTCTTCCTTCTTCATTTTCAGACAATGGGTAATAAATCTCTCTGCCCGGCTGATCTTCTTTCACGCGGTATCCGTTATGTTCGATCCATGTCGCCAGGTCAACACAAGCAGATTGTGCAAATGGGGATTGTGAATGAAATAATAGTGTCGCCATGGTTTCTTCAGCTGGTAACGTGCGCATCGTAATTCCCTGAGGAAGAGAGCCCCTTAACGCTTTAGCGGAATACCCAACCTCAAATTCGAACTCACTTTCTTTAGCAAGTGATTCCCTCCACAGCACGATTTGTGGCTCTGAGTTCAATTCTTGCGGGTGTTTATGTAACAAATGATGAAACGTTTGAAAGAATGATGGGATTTCATCAACAGTTCCGTTGGATTGAAAAGACATGATGCGTTTGCTTTCAACCGATTTGATGATGACCTCCTGCTCTTTTTCAACACAACCCTCTCGTTTGATGAGGTGCATCCGCTCCTTAATACGCGCTAATTTCTGCTGTTCTCTCTCGATCAATTGCTGAATCTCACTTTCTTTCAAGAGAAACATGCCCTGAATCTGCTCGACAGAAATATCTTCACGAAGAAGCTGACTCATTTGCTTTAACGTAAAGCCTAATTCCTTGTACAGAAAAATCCGATTAACCTCAAGCAGCTGCTCAGCTGAGTAATACCGGTATCCAGATTCTTGATCGATCTGTTTAGGTTTTAATAAATCGATCTGGTCATAATACCTTAAGGTTTTGACAGGGACTTTACTTAACATAGAAAAATCGCCAATCTTGAACATCCTGCATCTCCTCCGTTTTGTTGATCTGATCAAAGTATAAACCTTTCAGTAAAGGGGAAAGTCAATAGAAGATTTTAAAATACAATTTATTCGCATATAAAAAAGCCCTATCTCAAATAGGGCTCGTTGTTTGATGAATTTTATTTGTCCTCCAAAATATGTTTAGCCGCTTCTAGTGCTGAAGCTGCTTTAGGCCATCCGATATAAAAACTAAGATGAGTGATGACTTCAATCAATTCGTTCTTGGTGACACCATTTTCTTTGGCAAGATGTAAATGGTATTCCAGCTGATTCAGACTGCCCGTACTTACTAAAGCTGAGACTGTAATCATACTGCGATCTCTAAGAGAAAGTTCCTCCCTTCTCCATAAATCTCCAAAGAGAACTTTTTCTGAATACTCAACAAATGCTGGAGCAAAAGCTCCGAGAGTGAATTTTACAGTTTGCTTGATTGGTTGATGCATAGCTATTTCCCCTTTCAATCGTTCCGTTACTTGATCATCTGCGCAAGCCCTTCTCCAAAGGACCAATTTTCCAAGCCTGTCTCAATCAGCATAATGAATACATTTTCTTTTGATATATGGAGTTTGTTATACAACTGGTCAGCTATTTCCTTATATAAAGATTGCTTCTGTCCCTCGGTTCTTCCTGAACCACATGTAATTTGGATATATAAAAGACGATGATCTCTTTCATGACGAACAAGATAATGGGGATCAAAAAAAAATTCTTCTTTCTTATGTGAACTGAATACCTGAAAGTAGTCTTTTTTAGGAACTTGAAATTCTTTTATCAGAGCCTTCATGATCGTTTGGCTAATAGAAGTTAAGCTTTCTTTATCGTACTCATCTTCCATATAATTGACTTTTACAAATGGCATGTATGTCATCTCCCTTTTTCTGTCTCACTTCATTTTACATCCCAATACTCGTTTTATATAATTGAATAATATATAAAAATGTATTCATATATCGAATGGAGAATATTAGAAATGTACCTAAAAGAGTTAAAAGCATTTAAAGCCGTGATTCAGGAAGGGACCTTCTCAAAAGCCGCTCAAAAATTGAATTATGCACAGTCGACCATAACGAATCAGATTAAACGATTAGAAAAGGAGTTAGGATTTCAATTGTTTGTAAGAGGATGGGAGGCTGAATTAACCCCTTCAGGACAATTGTTTGCCAAAGAGATTGATCAGTTGATACTCCATTGGCATTTTGTATTAGAGCAATCACAAAAACTCCAAAAAGAAGAAATCGGAACCTTGAATATAGGCGTCATAGAACCAATTGCTGTCTCTATTCTTCCTTCCGTCCTTCAAACATTCAGAAAGCAAAAACCGAATATCACATGCCACTTTATCATCGGTAATACAGATTTCCTTCACAAGCAGCTCCTCCAGGGGGAGATCGATTTTGCTATTGCAGGGGAACCTGTGATGAACACACTTCCGTTTGAGGAGTTGTACAAGGAGGAAATGTCTTTTATTATTGCAAAACAGCAGGCAGATCAAGTTGGAACGATCTCATTGATCAAGGAACTTTATGAACAGCCTCTGATCATAGGCGGGGAAAGTTGTTTATATCACATGAAGTTACAAAAGGAACTTTCAAGAATAAATGTGGAGCCCTTCACTTATACCGTCAGCCAGATTTCAGCCATTCCATCATTTCTAAAGGGATTTCCCTCTGTCGGCGTCGTCCTTTCCTCTACCCCATTATCAGACGAGTTTGTGAAAATTCCAATTGAAATGGAGGACCCTTTTATCCCGATAGGAGTCTTAACTCATAAGGACCCCCATCTCTCTCTGGAAAACACCAAGCAGCTGCTGCTTAATCTATTTCGTCAAGAAGCGGAGCAATTCACATGCTCGTGATCTCGTATCAAAAACAAAAAACCTAGATTTCATACATCTAGGTTTTTTAATCTTTCAAGCCATTTCAAGATCGCTCCACTTTTAAAGAAATTGAATATGGCTCCCTCACTAAATCGCTCAGCTCTCAAAACCCCCATGATGAGAGCAAGTACACACTGTGCATTTAAATTTGAAATGTCCACATGCTCCATATCGTTCGTTCCCCATTCAATGCCATTTTCTTTGAGGATTTCTCTATAGTGGATAAGTTCCATTTCTTGATGCTGTTCTGCAAAGGTATAGACATCTTCAATAAAGCGTTGGACCGTTTCTGAATAATTCACAAAAGGCATCTGGATTGGGCGTTCAGCTATTCCATCATTTTCTTGATCGATCACCCATTCTCCGATATGATCCTCCTGAAGCTTCGGTATGTATTTTGTCAGAATCTCAAATTGACTCATCGTTATCCTCCTCTATTTTTTTAGAATGCTTTCAAGTCCGACAATAATAAAAGGAAACATTTTCAGGCCATGTATCGTGCATACAGGAATGACATTAGTTCAGAATTAAGCTGGAGCCTTCAAATAGATCGAAGGCTCCATTTCCAACTAAATTGCTTTAGCTAAAATCATAAATCGGTGTTGTTTTGCGTCAAAATAACCCTTTTGTTCAATGGTTTTATGAATGGTGTATAATTCATCCTTGAACTTACTTATTTCAAAACCTGGCACTTGCCAAGGAATTGCTTTTAGATAATACACCAATGCTCCGATATCATAAAATCTTAGAATGGGGAACTCTTCAGCACTTTTCAACACCTCAAAATGATTCTCCTGTATCTCTTTTAAAGCTAGCTTTAAGTTCCAATCAATAAATTCTTCATTTATTGGTACCCTTAGATTCTCATTAATCTCTATGCAATCGAGTCCACCGACTTGTTGAGTTAGAAAAATACCTTCTTTCGAGATAATTCTTCTCACCTCTTGAGATGAAAATGACTCATGTTGATTGATGATAAGATTAAATTTTCCAGTCTCAAACGGCAAATTTTCATCATTAGAAATTTGAACTACCTTAACTCCTAAAGGGGTTAATCGTTCTTTTGCGACAGGTACATTAGGTAAGTAACCTTCTGTAGCATAAACTGATGTTGGAAAAGGTCTTAATTTTGATAAAAACTCTCCACCACCTGTTCCCATGTCCAGCATTGATTTTGCACTTTGAACAAGAGAAGTAGCTATACTACCATATGACCATGAAAGCAACTCACTTTTCATTCTTCCAGTTTCAGATATGAATGAGAAATCCCACCCAACAAAAGGTTCATCTGCTTGTTTTATAAATGAAGAAAACTGTTTGTCATTCATCATAATCCCTCCAATTATCATTTTGCAGTTTTAATGATTAAATAATAGGTGGGCCTCTTACGAATATATAAAGTTGTTATATTTCATGTTCTTTTAGTCTCATATTCAATAACTCCCTGTAAGAATCTTGATTTTTGACATTCATTCCAAAATTCATTCAACTGATATTTGAGTAAGACATGATTTTGTTTGAGAATCGAGAGTTCATGATGGATGTCTCATTATAGAGGTCTAAGTACAATGATAGAAGAGAATACGAAAAAAGAGCTTAGGAAAAAATAGATTGTTAGTTAAAGTAAAACCCCTCCTGTTGGAAGGGTTTTTTCATTTAGTTACTGCCTTTTCTATTGCTGTTTTCGGTCCACCAATTTCGTCTGCTGTGGGTCCATATATAGTTGGAATCGTTTGAATGCATTTTGGTCTATCATAGCTGTCATTCCCTTTTTATTTAAGAGATAAAGACACTACACACTCCACATGAGCCGTATGCGGGAACATATCCACTGGCTGCATGTATTCGATTTTGTAGTCTTTTGACATGTATTCGAGGTCTTTTGCTAGTGTAGATGGGTTGCAAGAGACGTAGACAAAGCGTTTTGGTTTGACTTGTTTGACGGTGTCTAGGAAAGTGCGTTCGCAGCCTGTTCTTGGCGGGTCGACGACGATAACATCGGGACGGAAGCCTTCTTTAACCCATTTTGGCAGCCAGTGTTCGGCTGTGCCTGTCACATAAGTCGCGTTTTTCATGCCGTGTTTTTTGGCATTTTTCTTCGCGTCATCAATTGATTCTTTGATGACATCCATACCTCTTACTTCTTTTGCGCCATCTGAGATCCACATTCCAATGGTTCCAACACCGCAATACGCATCGACTACCTTTTCTTTGCCAGTCAGTTTAGCCGCTTTTTTCGCTTCGTCGTAAAGCTTTAATGTCTGCTTCGGATTCAATTGGAAGAAAGCACGTGCACTCAATTCAAATGAGACGTCTCCTAAAAATTCTTGGATGACCATGTTGCCAGCTAGGTGCGATGTTTTATGCCCAAAGATGACTGATGTTTTTTCGCCATTGATATTGTGCATAATAGACGTCACTTCTGGCAGACGTTTTTGAATGGCTTCGGCGATTTCTTTTTTCTTTGGAAACTCAGGCTTTGATGTGACAAGGACGACTTGGACTTCACCTGTTTCAAAGCCGACACGCACAACAATCGAGCGCACGTCGCCTTTTCTTGTCCGCTCGTTGTAAACAGATACGCCGAATTTCTCTAAAATTTTGCGGACGACGCCTGTTGTTTTATTCGTTTTCGGATGCTGGACGATACATTCCTTGATCGGGACAAGTTTATGGGAATTCAGCCCATAAAGCCCTGCGATGATGTCGCCGCTATGTGATCTTCCGACTTGGAACTGACTTTTATTTCGGTAGTGCCATGGATCTTCCATACCGATTGTTGGTCTAATGTCGATCTTTTCAACCGACAGCTTTGTATGACGCTCCATTGATTGAATGACAATATCGCGTTTTTCCTTTAACTGCTGCTCGTATGCCAAATGCTGAAGCTGACAGCCTCCGCACTCTTCGTATACTGGGCACGGCGGTTTCACTCGATGTTCTGAGCGCTTGCGGACTTTCCTCACCGTACCTTCTGCATATTTCGCTTGGACATTCGTTGCTTCAACTACTACTTCCTCACCTGGAAGTGCACCTGGGACAAAGACCACTTGCTTTTTAAAATAACCGACCCCTTCCCCATTAATGCCAAGGCGTTTAATGGTAAGCGGGAACTGCTGCCCCTTTTGCAGAAGGGCTCCTTGCTGTTTTTCTTTCACGTTTATTCTCTCCGTTCTATTTAAACCTTTATCGGTTGTCCTCATTTTATTCCATCTGAATAGTATATCACGACTTGGACGAAGAGAGAAAATGCCTTTCAATTATTTGTCTGTCTCAATACTTCTCCATAAATAAAGGGAGGCGTAGCTTAAATACGGTGCCCACTCCTTGCTTAAAACTGCCATCTCTTCTTTTGTTGGCTTTTCTGGCAGGTCAAAGTGACGTTTGATCGCATTTTGAATCCCGATATCTGCCATTGGAAAGAGATTTGGTCTTCCAAGTCCATTCATGAGGACATTTTGAACCGTCCAAGGTCCAATCCCTCTAATCGGAAGCAGACGTTCTTCAATTTCAATATCCGTTAAGTCGTGTAATTCTTCTAAATCCAGAGAGCCGCTCACTATTCGCTTTGAGACATCAATGACATATTCCGCTTTTCGCTGACTGAATTGCAGTTTTCTCAAATCATCGGTTTCAAGTGATGCAATGGTTTCCGGTAAAGGGTCAAACCAAACGCCGTCGATTTGCTCACCATACGTATGAACAAACCGTTTCGTCAGCTCATAAGCAAATGCAAGATTGAGCTGCTGATGAATGATGCATTTCATCAAGCAATGATATAGATGGAAATCCAGCATAAGCGGCGTTCCGATATGACGTTCAAAAATGGGCGCAAGATTTGTTTGAGCAAAATGGTCATGCACGGCATGTAATTGATGCTCCATGCCAAATATCCGCTTCACCTCAGAAAGGATGGCTTCCTCCGGCCCGTTAGCCTGTACCCGGAACGAAGGTGCTTCTTTTGTTCCTGTCGCTTGAACGACTGCCATGTACGGTTTATGATTCAGCCTCATCGGTACTTTGATTTCTCTTTTATCCAGATCGACCGCCTTTAATGGATCGCTCGACAAACGTCTCAGCACTTGATCGAAGTGATAGGGCGGTTCAACCAATAGGTGTTTTTCCCACATGTTTTTCCTCTTCCTTTCTGTCAACACACGCAGATGTGATTGTTTCACTTTGCATGAATGATTCTCTATATTGAATACTTTTAAATATAAAGAGTACAAGAATTTATCAGTTATATCTTCCTTATTTATGGTCATTCTCCTTTTGGATAGATGAAAATTTTTAGTCGAATTTAGCTAAAATTCGACAGCAATCTTCAACATTTTAGGATCATTTTCCTTAAATTAGAAATAGAACCTATGGGTGATATCTTCTGTTTCAAAAATATTTGTATAATTATGACATATCAAGGAGGTGAACAAAGGAATTAGCGGATTAGGCAATCATTTGTTTCATCTTGCAGGAACATATTTACCTCATTGATAACCGGCTTCACCTAGTTTCACGTTTTACTAAAAGAAGACCCAAAATTTAAAAACAAAGGAGATCCGACCAATGAAAAAAACAATTCTTTCTGTTGCCCTTGCCACTGCTGTTTCTTCGACACTACCAGTATTCGCTGACGCTGCTGAGCAAAAAACTGCTCCAGTTTCAACAACTATTCAGCAAACTGTGTTAAACAAAGCTGCTGAAGGTAAAGCAACGACAAATGCGACAAATGTTAACATTAACTTTGACGTACTTGGAATTGCCAATGCATTAATTAATGCTGCAAATGCTAACACAAACCGTGAAGGCTTTGTCAAAGGATTAATGGAGTCTGCTTTCTATGCTGCTGGCGCAAAATACAATGTTATGGTATTTAACTTAAGCCAAGGCTATGAGACTCGTTTCAACGGTGTTAAAACGTTTGCTACTGTTAAATACGGAAGCATTACGTACGGAGTTTGGGTATTTGAAAATGGATCTTTCACAAACAAAGGTGATGGCGGTTACATCAACTGGGCATTTAGAGGTTGGTTCGACCGTAACGGTGGTTTCGTCAACTTCCGTCGTCCTTAATTCTCGCTTTATCCATCAATCATACACGCACATTGGACCGATCTCAGCGATGAGATCGGCTTTTTTATGGTGAAAACGTATAAGTTCACCGCTGCTGCTTCATGATATAATGCAAGTCTGGAGGGGTGCACATGCTGAAAAAACTTGCAGTGACAAAAAACGGCGACTTGATTGAACATGCAACATTGCAGCAGCTTTCAAGCCCCGATATTGCCTGGTATTGGATTGATTTTTATGTGCCAACGGAAAAGGAAGCAGCACTGTTAAAGGAATTTTTTCAGTTCCATCCGCTTGCGATTGAAGATTGCTTCCATTATTTACAGCGGCCGAAGCTTGATTTTTATGAAGGATATATATTTTTCGTTCTTCATGCCCTCAATCAAAAAACACTTCGATCTGAGGAAGTCGACCTGTTTGTTGGAGAAAACTATATCGTTACTTTTCATTTGAAGGAAGCACCCTACATTGATCGAGTCATTCGAAAGCTCAAAGGGTCTGATAAAGCGCGAGAGAGCGGTCCAGAGCATATGGCTTATATGCTGATCGACCAGCTCGTCGATGATTATTTTCCTATTATTTATCAAATTGAGGACAGGCTCAATGAAATCGAGGATGAAGAAGGGCATAAAACGTATGGTACATTAATGAACGAAGTATTCGGTATTCGATCCGATTTGCTCAAACTGCGCAGAACCATTATCCCGATGAGGGACCTCTTATATCGAATTGTGAACACGAATATGATGAAAAGCGATGCAAACCGGCAAGCATATTTTAATGATATTTATGATCATCTATTGAAACTAACAGAGATCGTTGAGTCAAATCGTGATATGACAGCCGATTTACGAGATAGCTATCAAACACTAAATTCCAACCGAATGAATGCCATCATGATGACACTGACCATTGTCTCGACGATTTTTATTCCACTGACCTTTATTGTTGGGGTATATGGGATGAACTTTGATAACATGCCTGAATTACACTGGAAATATGGCTATTTTGGCGTACTGATTTTCATGGGTTTGCTTGTCTCAGGGATGCTTTTGTGGTTTAAACATAAAGGATGGTTTAGGATTTTCAAATAGTTTTTTGAGAGAAGTGCTTGAAAGGGAGATACTATGGAAAACTGGATTCCACTGACAGACAAAGAACTAAAGTACGCATGGAAAACATTTGATCAAAAGTTTAAATTTAACCCAAGCATCTCTCGCTTTCCCGGTTTTCAAGCACCATCTCCTTACATCACATATGATATCTCTGCTTATTTCGAGGACCCTTCTCTCCTAAGTGCGGATGAAGACCTTGAAAAGAAGGCACTGCTGTCTTTTCAGGAGAATATCACCGGAACCGGCGAATATATGCAGGTACTTGATTGGCAGCACGAATGCTATTGGATCACACCATACGGCTCATTTGAAAAAGATGAATTTGGAGAATGGAGAGTTCCTGTGCTCCCAAATGGGGATTACTATTTCTTTTTATCAAAAGAGATGACCTGGGGTTTACTAGGACACCCTTGGGAGCAAAGCATCACGATTTTCGGTGAGGGCTTGATTGACTCCTTTACTCGTCATCGCCCCCTTTTGTTCCAGCGTAAAATAAGAGAAGGATAAGTCAAAAAGCTTGCAGATGTCTGCAAGCTTTTTTCTATAGCTGAGGGAGATGCCATACTTTTTCAAGCATGAGATCGTCTAAGCTTTTAAAGGTATATCCTTGTTTTTTTAAAGCAGTGATGGCATCATCAAGTGCCTCGGCATTGTCCCTTGAAACGGTATGAAGTAAGTAAATGGCACCCGGATGCGCCTGTTTCATCATTTGATTGTACGCATACTGTTTTCCTTTTTGATGGTGGATGTGCCAATCTACAAACGCTACTGACCAGAAAACGCTTTGGTAGCCAAGCTGTTTCGTTTCCTTTAGTACCCTTTCACTGAACACCCCGCGCGGTGGACGAAGGTAGAGGTTATCTTGTTTTCCTGTGATTTTGTATACCGCTTCATTGACACGATCCAGTTCTTCTTTGATTTCTTTCGTGCTCTTTGTTGTTAAATCTGGATGGTGATAGGAATGGTTGCCAATAATATGACCTTCCTCTGCCATACGTTTGACGAGCTTGGGCTGGTCCTTTACAAAGTGCCCAGTCACAAAAAAGGTGGCGGGTACTTGATGTTTTTTCAGTACGTCCAAGATTTTGGGTGTGTACCCATTTTCATAGCCATTATCGAAAGTAAAATAAATCTCTTTCTTTTTCGTATTTCCTAAATAGAAAGCATCATATTTCTTTAAGAGTGTCGTCAGTTCCTTGCCGGCATCTGCTGGCTTGTGCCCTTTGCTTTTAGCAAATCCCCAATGAATCGGCTGATTAGACACGGCTTCTAGTTTTGAAAAAGGCATCGATACAAAAAGCGCACATAAACAGATCAGTATGCATTTTTTCATTTACGTCACTTCCCGGTTTTTCTTCTATTGTGCAGATTATACCGGGTACTCATACACTTTTTGACCTGCCAATTTAAAGAAAAAAGCCCGCATCAGCGCGAGCTATTCTTCCTTCCAATCGGTTTTAAACCGTTCATATTTCGCTTCTAGGTCGTCAATCATCTGGATCAGTCTGTCTATATCCTCAACGTCTGTGGATTCAGGATCTAATGAATCAATCACATTCATAAACATATCTAATCGGTTCTTTAAATAATCAACCTGCTGCTCTTTGCTGTCTGCTGCCTTGCCCATAGATACACTCCCTTTAGCATTTGTTTATAGCTTATCTTTTTTTCCTTTGTAAATCAATTGTGTCCCCTCTTGCGTATAACGGTGATGGGGCTTAAAATTAACTGTTGGCGGGTCTATGTTTGCCCGAATGAAAAGGAGATAGATACCATGAACCAAAAAACAGCACTTCGTCCGATTACACCTGCATTCGACCCTTGGGAAGCCTATCTCGATGTGCAGGATTACGGAGAAATGAAGCTGACAAATATTGAATTGACGACAACGACGTTGTGTAACATGAGATGTGAGCACTGTGCGGTTGGCTATACTTTGCAGCCAAAAGATCCGAATGCACTTCCACTCGATTTACTGCTTCGCCGTTTAGATGAAGTACCGCTCTTGCGTTCCCTTAGCATTACAGGCGGAGAGCCGATGCTGTCTCTGAAATCTGTACGGGAATATGTCGTTCCTTTATTAAAGTATGCCCATGAACGCGGCGTCCGTACCCAAATTAATTCGAATTTAACGCTTGATTTGGCTCGATATGAAGAAATTATTCCATACTTGGATGTCCTACACATTTCACATAACTGGGGGACGGTCGAAGAGTTTGCTACGGTTGGTTTTGCAATGATGGACCGAAAGCCAACCTTTGAGCAGCGTGAGAAATTGTTTAACCGCATGATTGAGAATAGTCAAGCACTTGTGAAAGCGGGTGTAACCGTATCTGCTGAAACGATGCTGAATAAGCGTACGCTTCCTTATATTGAACACATCCATCGTCAAATCGTGGACGAGATGAAATGCCAGCGTCACGAAGTTCATCCGATGTATCCAAGTGATTTTGCCAGCGCCCTTGAATCATTGTCGCTTCCGCAAATGCGGGATGCGATTCATCAGCTGCTCGATGTTCGTGATGAGAACACTTGGATGCTGTTTGGCACATTGCCATTTTATTCATGCAGCACAGATGAAGAAGACCAGCGCCTCTTGTCTCGATTGCGTCAAGCGAAAAATGTGACAGTACGAAATGACCCTGATGGCCGTTCACGGTTGAATGTGAATATTTTTGATGGGAATATTATTGTGACAGACTTTGGCGATACACCGCCATTAGGAAATATTGAAACCGATACGTTGCAATCAGCTTATACACGCTGGATGAACACAAAATTGGCAAAAGAACTGAATTGTCATTGCCCAAGTGTGCAATGCCTTGGTCCGAATGTTCTTGTGAAAAACAGTTATTATCAAGATGTTGATTTTACTTCTCGTACAGCCAGGGGGTAACCGATAGATGGACGAAACATTTCTGACAGTGGTCAAGAACAAATACATTGAAATTCTCCTTGTTGGCCTCATTCTTTGGCTTGCCGTCTTTATGATCAACAAAGCGCTTCAGATTTTCTTTAAACGCACTGAATTCATTGAAGACAAGAAGAAAAAAACGATTGAGAGCTTGGTCAAATCGGTTTCAAAGTATACAGCTTCCATATGTTTTGTCTTATATGTGATTTCTCTATTCTTTCATGACTTTGGGAAGATTCTTGCGGGGGCTGGTGTTGCTGGAATCGTCATTGGTTTTGGCGCTCAGACCTTGATTCGTGATATTTTAGCCGGCATCTTCCTCATTTATGAAAGGCAAATTCATAAAGGTGACTATGTGACGGTCAATAATCTTTTTAACGGAACCATTGAAGAAATTGGTCTCCGGTCTTTGCAAATTAGAGAATGGAGCGGCAAGCTGTTAACCATTTCAAACGGAGACATTCGTCAAATCCAAAACTACAATATGCACTACATGCGTATCACAGAGTCAGTCTTGATCAGCGCAAACCAAAATCCTGACATTGCTTTCAAGGCGCTAGAAACAGCATGTGATCAGTTAAATCAAATGCATCATGATTTACTGAAAAAAGATGAATTCCAAAACGCCATTGAACCTTTTCAGGTTCATGGCATTATGGGGCTCAATAAATTGAATCGCGGGATTGAGATCACCGTAAAAGGAATGGTCGAGGATGAAAAATACTTCGAAGCCGCCCTCGCTGTGCGAAAAGAAATGATCACACAACTTCATCAGCATGATGTGAAATTGCTTGAGGATCTCGTCTATCCACAGCCTGCAAAATAACCTCATTTTGATGGGGTTATTTTTTTGATCACTTTTTGTTAATCAGTTAATTATCATGCATGTAGTTCACTAGATCATTCGGTATGATGAGCTGACTAGACCACATGAGAAAGATGAGACACTCGAACAGCTCGGACACTTCAGCTAAGAAATTCCTTTCATTTCAGCCCTCTTACTTCTATCCTCTTGACTGATTCATGTATAATAGAAAGCAGATTGATTTCATGCAGCATGGGGACCCTCATACTGTGTATTTACTAAGTGAAAGAGAGTGAATAAGATGGGTCGTAAATGGAACAACATTAAAGAAAAGAAAGCATCAAAGGATGCCAATACAAGTCGTATTTACGCAAAATTCGGGCGTGAAATCTATGTGGCTGCCAAGCAAGGTGAGCCAAATCCAGAATCAAACCAAGCACTTCGTTTTGTCCTAGAACGTGCAAAAACATATAGTGTCCCAAAACACATTGTGGACCGTGCGATTGAAAAAGCCAAAGGTGGCGCAGAAGAGAACTTCGATGAGCTGCGTTACGAAGGATTTGGTCCAAACGGATCAATGGTGATCGTTGATGCCCTGACCAATAACGTCAACCGCACAGCGTCTGATGTTCGTGCAGCATTTGGGAAAAACGGCGGAAATATGGGCGTCAGTGGATCTGTTGCTTACATGTTTGACCAAACAGCGGTGATCGGTGTCGAGGGGAAAAGTGAAGAAGAAACGCTTGAACTTTTAATGGAAGCAGACATTGATGTACGTGACATTATGGAAGAAGATGATACGGTGATCGTCTATGCTGAACCAGATCAATTCCATCAAGTTCAAGAAGCGTTCAAACAGGCAGGCGTAGAAGAATTTACTGTGGCCGAAATCACAATGCTGCCTCAAAACGAAGTGACATTAGATGATGAATCGAAAGCACAATTTGAAAAACTCATCGATGTATTAGAAGAGCTTGAAGACGTGCAGCAAGTTTATCATAATGTGGATTTAGGGGAATAATCAGCTAAGCCATCGTAGTTGTTGGATTCATTCAACTTCTGCGTTGGCTTTTTTATTTTCTTGGTAAGGTTTACGTTCTACTCAAGACCATGTAATATGAAGATAGAGTCATTCCCAC
Source organism: Bacillus sp. 005/A4HT-01/001 (assembly GCF_004634445.1). Classification (NCBI taxonomy): domain Bacteria; kingdom Bacillati; phylum Bacillota; class Bacilli; order Caryophanales; family Bacillaceae; genus Bacillus; species Bacillus sp. 005/A4HT-01/001. Next base: position 197,810 of record NZ_SEIZ01000005.1, on the reverse strand, counting down.
AAATAACCAAGGGGTTGAGTTTCATTTTTAAAACATGGTGGTTTTCGTATTCTGGCTTTATGATCCTCCCTTATATTGGCCTATGCTTTATTTTCAACAATTTGACGATATTCACTAAAATCATTTTCTTTTTTTTCATTATATGGTATTTATATAACGCCTTTGATTTTTACATTCATGAAATGAAAAAGAAAAAAGATAGGACATCTTAATCAAAAAACAGTCATCTCCCCTTGGTAAGAGGAGATGACTGTTTTTAATTCATCCCTTGAAACCCAAACGTCAGGTGATCCTGAACAGGAATCCAAGCACCGATTCCTTGTGAGGTCACATTTTTCACGACGAGTTTGCGTTTATTTCCTTTGAGCACAAGATACACTTCTCCGTATGTGACCTTTCCTTTTTCATTAATCGCTGGTGCATAGGCATGAAGCGATGCTGCTTTTTTCGGAGATACGTGGTAGGACTGATCTCGCTTTGTTCCTGCACCAATCACTGTGTCGAAGGCGAGCGGAAGTTTTGTTTTTTGGATGGCTTTTTGCATCATCAATGTTTTCACATCTTCTGGGTTTGGTACTTTTGCTGTGAGCCCTCCACTTACTTTTACTTGTTGCTTTTGCACATATTTGCCGATGGCTGTTTTGTTTCCGCCTCTATTATCAATGTGATTCGTGTTCACTTTTTTGTATTCCCAATTGGCGACGGTTTCGTTTGAATCATAGCTAAGTGCCCATCTTCCAAGAAAAATCGTTGCCCTGTAGCCAACTGCTAGCGGTGTACCTGAGATACTGGATTCATTCAGCATTTTAATCAAATGTGTATTTTCAATTGGTACACTTGTTGTTTTAAATAATTCGGCTGTCAGCTCGCTCGGCTGGAGCAGCGGCTGATCTTGTGACGCATTTGGATACGTATTTTCCTTTGAGATACTGGCGACAGACGATGGCACCTTAAACGGCTTTGCTGCTTCGGCTGGAAAGCTGTATAGAAAACTTAAGGATAAGAGAACAACAAACATGATGCGGGGCATCTTTTTCATATCATCACTCTTTCTCATTCATTTTTCCATAGTATTTTCCCGAAAGACGTCCCTTATCCACAAAAGATTATAAAAGGAAAAATCCAATCGCCATAATGAAATAGGCAGCGAGCAATGTAGCACCTTCAAACCAGTTCGTATCCCCATCATTTGAAAGGATGACCGTTAGTAAAACAGAGGATGCCATGGCAATGAGCTCTGGTAATGAGAAGATCAGTGGCATTTGCTTTTCAAAAAACAGAGAGCTGATCACAAGGATCGGTGCGACCATCATGGCGACTTGAAGCGTAGAACCGAAAGCAATTTCGACCGCGACATCCAATTTGTTTTTATACGCCATAATGACAGCAGATGCGTGTTCTGCTGCATTACCGACAATCGCAACAATGATGACCCCGATAAACAGTTCACTCCAGCCAAACTGTTCTCCGACTGTGTCAAATGTATGGACGAGCCGCTCTGAAATATACGCCACAGCAATTGTCGCAAGGAGTAAAATCGCCGTGGCAAACTTCCCCGACCACTCTGGTGTTTCTTCTTCCGTCGCTGCTTCCCCTTCCGCAATTTCCTGCTTGGCAACATAAACACCTCTGTGGCTGACCAGTTTGAAATAGAGTGCTGCGACATAAAGCAAAATCATCACGATGCTAATGCCGATACTTAAAACAAATTGACGATCTTCTGCCATCCCCATGGAAAAGACTTCTGGAATGACAAATGCCACAATAATCGCAAACATAAGCAGCCCAGAGTTATGCCTTGCATCGTGGACGTTGAACTCTTGTCGTTTAAATTTCAATCCGCCAACGAAAAAGGACAGTCCGGCCACGAGCAGTAAATTGCCAATCACTGAGCCAGTGAGTGAAGCAAGGACAATGGCAGTGAGTCCTTGTTTTAATGCAAAAAATGAAATGATTAATTCCACTGCATTTCCAAAAGTAGCGTTTAACAAACCGCCAATTCTTGGTCCCGCTATAATGGCAAGACTCTCTGTCGCTCTTCCCATATAACTTGCAAGACCGATGATGGCGATACAATAGACGGCGAACATGACAGCCTGCGGGAAATGAAGAAAACTGCCAATCACAGATAATGGAACACCGATTGCGACAATCACTAGAAACAAACGATTCATACAGCCAATCTCCTTTACATCATATCTGACTGTTATTCTTTCGTGAGTGCCGGCATCATATACATTTAGATTCGTTCGTGTGAAAGGGTGATATCAATCGTTCCTTTCACGGATTGCACCATGGAGCAATGCTTCAACGCAAGTTTCATTACTTTTTCCAGCTGTTCATCAGAGGTGCTGATGCTTTCAAAGATCATATGTAAATGAATATGAGTGATTTTGTTTACAGTTCCTTCTCTTGTCGTTTCAGGTGTAATGGTCAGCCCTTGATAGGATATTCGTTTTTTTCGGCATACATGAATGACCATTTCTCCAAAACAGCCCGCAATAGCCGAGGTGAACAATTGATACGGCCTGTATCCCGCTTCTTCATTTCCCGAAATAGACAGCTGCCTTTGATCAGCATTTGCGACCCACCGATCATTTTCGTATATCAGCTTCATTCCTTTTCCACCTTTCTATTGAAACCCCTATGGTTCCATTGTACGATGAAAGCATGAACTTGTAAGGAGCTTCTTATGTCGAGAATTCATTTTATGATTTTAATTTTACTTGTATCCGTATCTGGTTTTTCACAGGGAGCGTTACTGCCAGTTATTTCGATTATTTTCGAACATGCCGGCACTTCCCCGACGTTAAACGGACTGCATGCCACCGGTTTATATATCGGCGTGCTGCTTGCGTCTCCTTTTATGGAAGCGCCGCTGCGCCGCTTCGGATTTAAACCATTGATCGTCATTGGGGGCGCTGCTGTCTTTTTAAGTTTATTTAGTTTTGTCTTTATTGAATCTTATGTCGTCTGGTTCTTCTTGCGGCTGATGATCGGCATCGGTGATCATATGCTTCATTTCTCCACACAGACGTGGGTAACCTATGCCTCTTCATCTAGAAATCGCGGGCGAAATATTTCATTGTATGGGTTATCCTTTGGACTCGGTTTTGCCGCTGGCCCTTTTTTAACACCACTCATTGAAATCAATCCATCCTTGCCGTTTATTGTGTCTGGTGCAGTTAGTTTGTGTATTTGGCTGCTTGTGTTTGTTTTAAAAAATACATATCCTGATACAGGTGAAATGCAGACGTCAGAGCAGACAAATAGTTTGAAGCGCTTCAAGAAGGCGTTTCAATTTGGCTGGGTAGCGTTTATGATGCCGTTTTGCTATGGCTTTTTAGAAACGACGCTCAATAGTAACTTCCCTGTGTATGCGCTGAGAAGCGGGGTGACGATAGATGCTGTTGCGTTTATTTTACCTGCGTTTGCGATTGGGAGTATTGTTTTTCAGCTTCCTCTCGGGATGCTGAGTGACCGTTTCGGCAGACGACGCATGATTTTAGTTGTGACACTCGTCGGTTCATTCTTTTTCCTTTTAGCAGGGATTTTCATTCAGTCCGTTTTGGCTGTTGCGATCTGTTTCTTTATCGCAGGTATGGCTGTAGGTTCGACCTTCTCACTTGGCATCAGTTATATGACAGACTTATTGCCAAAGCATCTGCTGCCTGCTGGGAATTTGATGTGCGGGATGGCGTTTAGTGCAGGAAGTATTCTCGGTCCGGTTCTTGGCGGATTCTTTGTGCAAACGTTCGAGGGCATGAATTTACTTTACCTTGTCAGCATTGTGATTTTATTTGTGTTTTGTTGTGTTCGATTTGGGAAGACGCTGGCAGTGGTCGACACTCCAAACGAATCCATTTCTCATTAAAAACTCCTCTGCACCTATGCAGAGGAGTTTTTTTATCTAGTGATACCCATTTTGTCCATTCGCACTTCCGCTTGTTTTGTGCTTTGGCTGATGGCCTTTGTTTTGTTTTGTGTTGCTTCCGCCTTTTTTCGATTGTTTAGACATTCGGTATTCCCCCATCCGTCAAGATTGAACATGTTCGTTCTCCTTTAGGATGCCCGGATTTCTTCACACCTTGCCTGGTACGATTTTACGCTTATGTAAAAGCGCATTGAGCTCGCCGCCGAGGATGATCATAATGCCGGTTAAATAAAACCAGATCATTAATATAATGATTCCCCCAATGCTTCCGTACATCGCACTATAGTTAGCAAATTCGCCTACATAAAATGAGAACAGCATGCTGACGAGAATCCAGCCAACAGAGGCGAATATGGCGCCCGGCAGCACAAATTTCAATTTCAGCCTGATGTTAGGGGCAAAATAATATAGGGATGTAAAAACAATCAGTAAAATCAGTGGACTAATAATCCATCTCATGGCGGTCCAAATGGTGAGAAACGCATCTGACTGCCCTACTAATTTGGCAACGAATAAACCAAGCTCTTTTCCAAAGACAGGCAGCATCAAGGCAAAAATAATCGTAAGCACCATCGCAATGGTTAAGATGATTGATGTTAAACGTACGAGAATGAAGGAACGATTTTCCTCAACTTCGTAAGCGTGGTTAAATGCTCTGACCACCGCATTAATGCCGTTGGATGCAGACCAGAGTGCCGCAATAATCCCGAATGACAACAATCCGCCGTTACGGTTATTCAGCGTCTCTTCGGCAATGGATTCAATCATCGAAAGCGCTCCCTCTGGCGCATAACCAGAAATGACACTTAGAACATCCTTTGATGTCAGCGGCAAATAACCAACAAGCGTCAGCACGAAGATGAGAAACGGAAATAATGAAAGCAAAAAGAAATACGCAAGTTCAGCTGATTTTGCCGGTCCTTCATGCAGCAAAAAGCGTCCAATTAACGCTTTAACAAAACCCATACGCCTCATCTCCAATGATCAATCTTTCTGTTTCTTTTGAAAGTGATCCTTTGTTTCTTCAATAATCTCTAATACCTTTGGTGTTGTTTCCTTTAACTGATTCACTTGTTCATTCAGAAAAGACAAATCATCTGAGACCGTTCTCATCAATTGCTTCGTTTCTTCCATTTTTTCCTTCACGCAAGCAGACATCCTGCCCGGCTCCAGGCGGTATTCATCCAGCTTTTGCTGGCAGTCATTCCATTTTTCTTTCAGTACAGTTCTTGTTGGACGATGAAATAATGTCAGCAATATGCCGCAGGCTGCGCCTATAACAGCTCCCCGAAGCACGATTTGTTTGTTCTCTTCCATCTCATCTGATCTCCTTTCAGTTAAAGGTGTTTCTCTTTTTTTACATACGTCAAAAAACGATCAATTCCTGTTTCAATTAAATCATGTACTTCCTCAAAGTTCCCAGTGTAATAAGGATCTGGCACATCGTCTCGATCGTCGTCTTCTACAAAGTCAAGAAGACGGCCAATAAAGTGATGTTTTCCATAGCCGGCTAAACTGCGGAGGGCGCCAACATTTTCAGCATCCATCGCAATGATATAGTCGTATGTGGTGATATCCTTATCCATGATTTGTCTTGCAGTCATTCCTTCATAGCTGATACCCTTTTCATCAAGCAGCTTTCGTGTTCCTTCATGCGGAGGACTGCCTTGATGCCAGCCGCCAATGCCTGCTGAATCAATCACAAAGTGTTCACTCAGCCCTTCGTCTTCGACTCGTTTTCTAAACATCGCCTCTGCCATCGGTGACCTGCAAATATTGCCGAGGCATACAAATAATACATGAATCATCCTTCATTCTCCTCCTATCTTTTCCCTAAGAATCCCTTTGGAAAACCTTTTCTCTATCATATCAAGCCCTTTTTCTTTTGGAAACTTTGCAAGAAAAACTCCCATCGGCATTGACAAATTACACAAAAACAGGAGAAACTTTAGGAGAATTACACAAACAAAGGGGGACATTAGATGGGAATCATTGAGCAATTTGTCACGACGATGAACAATTTTTTGTGGGGGCCTCCCCTGTTAATTTTAATTGTTGGTACTGGAATCTACCTCACCTTTCGCGTTCTCTTCATTCAAATTAGATTACTTCCTTATTCTTTAAAGCTCGCTTTTTCAAAACAAGACAAAACTTCAGAGGGAGATATCTCCCATTTCCAAGCATTAATGACGGCTCTTGCTGCAACTGTCGGTACAGGGAATATCGTCGGTGTTGCCTCAGCTGTCATTGCAGGTGGTCCTGGTGCAGTATTTTGGATGTGGTTTGCTGCATTTTTCGGGATGGCCACCAAGTTTGCAGAAGCTGTTCTTGCTGTAAAATACAGGGTCAAAAACGAAAAAGGCGAAATGTCTGGCGGACCTATGTATTATTTAGAGCATGGCTTAAAACAGAAATGGCTAGGGGTGCTATTTGCTGTTTTCGGTGCCAGTGCTGCCTTTGGGATCGGCAACCTGGTACAGTCTAATTCCATTTCAGGCGTCATGAATTCTACTTTTCAAATTCCAACATGGGTAACAGGTATCATCATTACCGCCTTTACGGCACTCGTGATTTTAGGCGGAATTAAAAGTATCGGCCGAGTGACATCTATTTTTGTACCAGTCATGGCTTTATTTTACGTCATTTGTGGGCTCATCATTCTTGTCATGAATGCTGATCTTGTTCCTGGCGCAGTCAGTCTTATTTTCTCAGATGCCTTTACAGGTCAAGCCGTGGCAGGTGGTGCGATTGGAACCGTTATTCGTTGGGGTGTCGCGCGAGGCGTCTTTTCCAATGAAGCTGGTCTTGGATCAGCACCAATTGCTGCTGCAGCTGCGAAAACGGATATGCCTGCCCGTCAAGCTCTCGTCTCTATGACGCAAGTGTTTATTGACACCATCATTGTTTGTTCTATCACTGGCATTACGATTGTCATGGCAGATATGTATTTAACAGAAAAAAGTGATGCGCTGACTTCGTTATCCTTTGCTCACTTCCTCGGTCCAGCTGGCTCAACCATCGTAGCAATCGGTCTGCTCCTGTTTGCCTATTCAACCATCATTGGCTGGTCCTATTATGGAGAGAAATGCTTTACATATTTGGCGAAGGATTCGTATGTCATGTATTATCGTATCGTGTTTGTGATAGCTGTCTTTTTCGGTGCCGTGTTTAAGAATGACTTCGTCTGGGGCGTAGCAGATATGCTCAATGGACTGATGGCCATTCCAAACTTAATTGGACTCATCGGTTTATCAGGTGTTGTGGTGTTTGAATCCAAACGAATCATTGATAAGATCAAAGAGGAGAAAAAGGAAAAAAACATTTCAGTGTCGTCATAATAGCCCTTTTATTCTTTTGCTTTTCTGTTAAAATAGACATATTATTCGACACATGCAGGAAAGGACGTGCCGCCCTTGTCACAGCAAAAAGCGGCTGAAGTCAATCAGCTGATTGAAGACATTTCGCAAAAGCTCAATATGCTGAATATTGGAGTCATCAAAGCCGAAGACTTCAGTCCAGATAAGTATGAAGATATTGAATTTCTTCACCAAATGGTGATGAAAAAATCTTCATTCAGCCCAAGTGAAATGCAAGCCATTGCAAGCGAGCTGAAAAGCTTAAGAAAATAATCGTGCACCTGATACTGAATTGCGGTTGACGCCGCTTTCTTACATCCATGCACAGAAAAAGCCAGCACCTCCCAAGGTGCTGGCTTTGTTTATCCTGTCAAAACTACTTATTTTGCAAGCAGTTTTAATGATTCACGGTTAAATGCTGGAATGTCATCAGGTGTACGGCTTGTGACAAGCTGATCCTGACAAACGACGACTTCTTCATCTTTGAATTTGGCGCCTGCGTTTTCCATATCTACTTGAATGGATGTATAGCCGGTCGCACCTCTTCCTTCCAGCGTCTTCGCTGTAATAAGCAATTGCGGTCCATGACAGATCGCAAATACTGGTTTTTTCTCGTCCATAAAGGCTTTTGTGAATTGCACGTAGCGATCATCCGCACGCAGAATGTCTGGTGAGAAGCCGCCAGGAATCAGAAGTGCATCGAAGTCTTCTGGTTTCACGTTATCGATAGACGCATCGACTCTTACTTCTGCCTCTCCTTGCTTTCCTTTCACTGTTTTTCCTTTTTCGTTTTCAATCACTGTGATCTCATGGCCTGCGTCTTTAAAGGCTTTTGCAGGCTCGGTGAATTCAACATCCTCAAAGTAATCTGTTAAGACAACTGCAATTTTCTTACCCATGTAGAAACCCTCCTGCTTGATTATCGTTTACACTACACACTATACCCCCACCAATTGAAATCAAACATCCTATCCCTATGAGAAAACCCCCTTTCAGAAAAAATAAGCATTTAGACTCATTCACATTCCCTTAACAAGGTAATTCGTATGATTTATGTTATCTTTACAATAATCTGCAAAAAATAACTACAAAAGTTAACGAAACATTTCTACAATAGGTATTGTGGTCAAAAAAATTAGAAAGGCGGAGATCAGGTGAAGAAGCAAGCACATAGGTCTAAACGAAGGAAAAACCTGTCTATTCTGCTCACTTCCATGATGTTGATTAGTCTCATTCTCCCAGCAGTACCTACTCATGCAGAAACAGAAAGCGGCAGTGCCGTAAAGGTCAGTATCTTAGCCACAACGGATGTTCATGCGAACATGATGAATTATGATTACTACAGTGACAAAGAAACAAATGAATTCGGTTTGGCAAAAACAGCCGAGCTGATTGACAAGCACCGTTCACAAAATCCCAATACACTCCTTGTTGATAACGGAGACCTGATTCAAGGAACCCCTCTTGGAGAATACGTTTATAAAAATGAAAAAGACAGCATCATCAATCAAACAAAGGTTCACCCCATTATTCATACACTCAACAAATTAAAATATGATGCAGGTACACTCGGCAATCATGAATTTAACTACGGTTTATCTTTTCTTGATGGTACCATTGCGGGCGCCAACTTCCCGATTGTCAATGCAAACGTCAAAAAGTTAAACGGAGAACACCGATTTACTCCTTATGTCATTCAGGATAAAACCTTTAAAGATGCAAACGGAGCCTCCCAAACTGTGAAAGTCGGTTACATAGGATTCGTACCACCACAAATTATGACGTGGGATAAGAAGCATTTAGATGGACAAGTTCAAGTGCAGGATATTGTGGAGTCTGCCAATGAAACCATTCCAGAAATGAAAGCAAAAGGCGCAGATGTCATCGTCGCTCTTGCTCATACAGGAATTGAAAAAACAGCTTCACCTAAAGGATCAGAAAATATGATCTTTGACCTTGCCACGAAAACAAAAGGCATTGATGCGATTGTGTCTGGCCACCAGCATGGCACATTCCCTAGCGCTGAATATAGCGGCGTAGACAAATTTGATGTCGCGAAGGGAACCATTAATGGCATTCCTGTCGTCATGTCAAAAAACTGGGGAAGCTACCTCGGAGTCATTGATTTAACACTAGAGCCAGACGGCAGCAACTGGAAAGTCACAGACGGAACAGGCAAAATTGAATCCGTTGCCGGGGTGACATCTCAAAACAGTACAGTGAAAAATGCCATTCAAACAACTCACCAAAACACCCTAGATTACGTCAGAAAGCCAGTTGGAAAAACAGAAGCAGACATTAACAGCTTTTTCGCTCAAGTAATGGATGACCCTTCTATTCAAATCGTGACAGATGCCCAGAAATGGTATGCACAAGAAAAAATGAAAGATACTTCGTACAAAAACTTGCCGATTCTCTCTGCAGGTGCACCATTTAAAGCCGGCGGACGCAATGGTGTGAACTATTATACAAATATCGCAAAAGGTGATTTAGCGATTAAAAACATCGGTGATCTTTACCTTTACGATAACACCGTGCAGATTGTAAAACTAAAAGGCAGTGAAGTAAAAGACTGGCTTGAAATGTCTGCTGGTCAGTTTAACCAAATCAAACCAAATACTTCAAATGAACAGCCTATTTTAAACGAAGAATACCGCTCATATAATTTTGATGTGATCGATGGTGTGACGTACCAAGTAGATGTCACACAGCCTGCTAAATACAGCACAACAGGCACACTTGTTAACGCTAGTGCGAACCGCATCAAAAACTTGTCTTACAACGGAAAACCCGTTTCTGACAATCAAGAATTTTTAGTCGTGACAAACAACTACCGTGCATCTGGCGGCGGAGGGTTCCCGCACCTCACACAAGATAAAGTGGTGCTCGCCTCAGCAGATGAGAACCGCCAAGTGCTGATGGATTATATTATTGAACAAAAAACCATTAACCCAAGCGCAGATCAAAACTGGTCCATTGCACCAGTAAAAGGCGCAACAGTCACCTTTGAATCTTCTCTACTTGCAAAACCGTTCGCAGAGAAATCAAGCAGCGTCGACTTTATTCGGAATGCCAGCACAGACGGACTTGGCGTGTACAAGCTAGCGTTTAAAGATGATGGTACAACAGAACCACCTGCAACAGACAATTGGCATTTAACGGTGATGCATACAAACGATACACATGCACATCTGGATGATGCAGCAAGACGCGCAACCAAGATCAAAGAAGTTCGCGCCCAAAGCGAAAACAATATTTTATTAGACGCTGGAGATGTCTTCTCTGGTGATCTCTATTTCACAAAATGGCAAGGACTTGCCGATCTGAAACTGATGAACTTAATGAAATACGATGCCATGACGTTTGGGAATCATGAATTTGACAAAGGTCCATCTGTCCTTCGTCAATTCCTGACAGGTGATGCATCCAGTGTAGATGCTAAAAACCGTCATCAGTTTGAAAAACCGAACTTCCCGATCGTGTCATCAAACGTGAATGTCTCTAAGGAAAAACAGTTAAGCGACTTAGTGAAAAAACCAGCAACATTTAAAGCTGGTGAGAAAAAAGAAGCTGGCATTTACCCTTACATTCTACTTGATGTAAATGGTGAAAAGGTCGCTGTATTCGGTCTAACCACTGAAGACACAGCCATTACATCCAGCAGTGGTCCCAACATTCAATTTCAAGATGCATACAAAAAAGCAAAAGAAACAGTCAAAACCATTCAAACTGAGGAAAAAATCAATAAAATTATTGCGCTCACACATATTGGCTATAACCGTGATCTAGAACTGGCTCAAAAAGTAGATGGCATTGATCTCATCATTGGTGGTCATACCCACACCCTTGTTGAAAAATTAAAGGTCATCAATAAAAAAGAACCAACGATTGTTGCGCAAGTAAAAGACTACGGACAATTTTTAGGAAAAGTAGACGTGGCCTTTGACAAAAAAGGCGTCGTACAGCCAAAAGAATCTACTTTTGACCTCATCACGATCGACGACTCTGTGAAAGAAGATGCGGACGCAAAAGCGATTCTTGATCAGTACAAGGCAGATATCCAAGATTTAAAAACCGAAAAAGTCGGGACGTCAGATGTCTTTTTAGATGGACAACGTGAACACGTCCGTGCAAAGGAAACGAACCTTGGAAACTTTATTGCAGATGGCATGTTAAAGAAAGCACAAGAATCTGCTGGGGCTGACCTTGCCATTACAAACGGCGGTGGTATTCGAGGCAGCATTGAAAAAGGAGATATCACATTAGGGGATATTTTAACGGTGATGCCTTTTGGAAACACACTATATGTCGCAGATTTAAAAGGCAGTCAAATTAAAAAAGCGCTTGAACAAGGTCTTTCAGGCATTGAAGAAGGCGGAGGCGCATTCCCTCATGTAGCCGGTATTGAATATACGTTTACACTGAGTAAACCGGCTGGCAGTAGACTGATTGATGTCAAATTGAAAGATCAAAATGGCAATCTGACTGACATTGATGATCAGAAAACATACCGCGTGGCGACTAACGCATTTGTCGGCACAGGCGGTGATGGCTACAGCGTCTTTACAGAAGCGTCTCATGGTGAAGACTTAGGCTATGTTGACTATGAAATTTTCAAAGAGCAAATTGAACAGGCTGACGGTCATATTTCTCCAGTCATCGACCATCGAGTGAAAGAAGTATTCCTTCCTCGCTTGAAAGGAAAAGGCGCCTATGACATTCAAGATGATGAGAAATTCCAAACGTATGTGCAGCATACGAACAAAGCATTGCTCTATTTAGACAAAGCAACCGAAGCGAAAAAGGTTCAATTGTCTCTATCAAAAGGGCAGGTAGCTGAACTGAAGAAACGAGAGCAAGATCCAAACGTCACCATCTATCATGACAAAGTCGGTCTAGCATTACCGCTCTCCAATTTGTCAGAGCAACAAGCAGATATATCAATGGCAAAAACAAATAAGGTGAAAAATGCATTAACCGACACTTACGATTTCCAAATCAAACAAGATCAGAAAAATGTGTCTACCTTTAAAGATCCCGTCACACTGTTCTTTACATTAGATGCGCCTGAAAAAGCGAAAAAACCAGGTGTCTATTATGTCGATCGTGAGAAAAACCGCTATGCCAAAACAAGTAACGGTTCATTCGAAAACGGGATTGTCTCAGGTAAAACGGAGCACTTTAGTGAATACACCGTACTCAATCAAAGTGAAGCTGCTGGAACAAGTCCAGACCAAAATGGCGGAGACGGTGGAGCTTCTGCTCCAGGCGGTTCGAATCCAAATCAGGATGGAAGCGGCTTACCAGGCGGCACACTGCCGAATACGGCAACGATGATGTATACAGCGGTATTGATTGGCTTACTCATGCTCGCCTCAGGCGGTATCCTTTATTACTACCAGCGCAAGCGCACACGAAACAAAGTATCATCTTAATCGAAAAGGACAGAGCATTGGCTCTGTCCTTTCAGATTGAGGACAAAGGGCTAAAATGTACTTTATTTTAGCCCTTTGTCTTTTTTCCATCTCACTATCAATCTTGGGATAAATACATCCAATGACGGTCATCAAATTCTTTCACATCATCTGACCCTATATGACGCAGCATTCTATTAAAGAACGTGATATCATCTTCATCATCAACGGCATATAAATCCTCTTGAACATATTCTCTCGTAATGACATTCGTTAAGTTCGTGTTATTCACAAATTCAGCAAAGTACGATTTCACAAGGGTTAAATCTTCTTCACTTAATGTTTCATCACTGATAATTGAAATATGAAATACATTCAAAATCGCTTGAATGTCTTCTTCATCCATATAACATAATGGCTCTAATTTTCTATCTTCTTCCGTAAACGGTTTTCGCGTGTCTTCAATGATGACATAACATAAAATCCTGTGACCTTTCATCACGCTAAAAATTTCTAAATCTCGTAATTTGAGTGGTCTATTCAGTCTGATCATTTTTCCTCCTGAGATGTTGCTCTCGTTATTGTTTAATCCCTTGTTTCCCTACAACCTGAAATAGACAGAGCTTCGGCCCTGTCTACTTCTCTCTTCTAGCAAAATCCACGAATCTGAAACGATCTAGCCGGTGGCGGCTTTCAGTGTATTGGAATAGACTCGTATCCTCCAAGAACACATAATTTTTCACCACCACCACATGATCAAACCCGTTCAAATCAAGATACCTCTCATCTTCTTCAGTACATGGCTCGACCACAAATTCCTTTTGAGCATAACTAATCGAGACCCCAAGTTCTCCTTCAATATACTCGTAGATCGATCCTTCACAAATGTCCTTAGACAAGAACGGCACATGTTTTTGCAAGAAGTAATCTTTGTCTAAAATGACTTCTTCTCCGCTAATATTGCGAGAGCGAATGACTTCCCAAACGTCCTCCTGCCCACTGATTTTCAGCTGAGACTGAATATACTGATCTGGCTTGATTAAACCGAACTCATGAACCGTTGTTACCGTCTTGCGTCCAAGCGTTTGGGAAAGCTCTTTAAAGCTGACAAGACCCGAAACTGGGAACTGCATTTTCTCTCGATTCAGCAATACTGAGCCTTTCCCACGAATTTTTTGGATATAGCCATTTTGCACAAGGATGTTTAATGCCTTTCTCACCGTCTCACGGGATGTGTCATACATGACAGACAGCTCATGTTCTGATGGGAGGATGCCTTTATCCTGCCATTCACCTTGTTCAATTCGTCTAGCGAGCTGATCATAAATCACTCGAAACTTATTCTCTTTCATTTTCCCTCCGCCCCATTTACTAGCGTTTGGTTAAATGATAAACGATTGACTCATATGGGCGCAACGTAAATCCCTTGATATCTGCCGGCACATCCTCATAATTGGACAGCAAGACTTGCCCTTCCATTTCATTGACATCCTTTGCAAGCTCATCTGGAAGTGTAAAGTCCGTCTCGCCTGCATAAAAATGGTTGATCACGAGGATCTTCTCATCTTTGCCTTCTCGGACATATGCAAACACCTTTGGATCATCTGAAAGCAGTAAAGTAAAGCTCCCATAGGTGATTACATCAAGTTCTTTGCGAAGTCTACAAAGGGCTTGATAATGATAAAAAATCGACGTCTCATCTTTTAAGGCAGCTTCTACTGAAATGCCGTTTTGAGCTGGTTCAATCCAAGGCGTACCTTTTGAGAACCCCACATTTTTTTCCGACGTCCATTGCATAGGTGTCCTTGCGTTATCTCTTGATTTGACCTGTAAAATCGCCAAAGCTTCTTCCTTTGTTTTCCCTTTTTCAAGCATGACTTCGTACATATTCAGTGATTCGATATCGCGGTATGACGAAATGTCCTCAAAACGAGGATTCTTCATCCCAATTTCTTCACCTTGATAAATATAAGGAGTGCCTTGCATCAAATGAATGGTGGTCGCCAGCATCTTCGCTGATTGCTGATGGTACGTGCCATCATCACCGTATCTAGACACGATGCGTGGCTGATCATGGTTGCACCAAAATAGTGCGTTCCAGCCGCCGCCCTCATGCATTTTCGTCTGCCATTCTGACAGAATTGATTTCAACTCTAGAAAATCAAATGGCGCAATGGCCCACTTTTCACCGTTAGGATAGTCAACTTTTAAATGATGAAAATTAAACGTCATATCCAGCTCCTGCCGATCAGGTCTTGTATACCGAATGCAGTCTGCAATATTCGTTGAAGACATTTCCCCCACGGTCATGCTATCGTATTTCGAAAACACTTCCTGGTTCATTTCATGCAAGAATTCATGAATTCTCGGCCCATCTGTATAGTACATGCGCCCGTCACCTTGCACTGATTGCCCGGCATCATCTAAAAAGCGTTGATCCTTTGAAATGTTATTGATGACATCCAGTCTGAATCCATCGATCCCTTTTTCAAACCAAAAGTGCATGATGTCATATACTTTCCTGCGCACTTCATCATGTTCCCAATTGAGGTCTGCCTGGGTAACATCATATAAATGAAGATAATAGTCACCTGTCGCTTCATCTAATTCCCACGCTGGCCCGCCAAACTTTGACTGCCAGTCATTCGGAGGAGAGCCGTCCGCTTTCGGCTCCTTCCAAATATAATAGTCTCGATACGGGTTTTCCTTCGACTCTCGGGAGGCTTGAAACCACTCATGGAAAATCGACGTATGGTTCACAGCGAGATCCATGATGACACGAATCCCTCGTTCATGTGCTTCTTTCAGCATGTGCTCAAAATCGGCCATTGTGCCGTACATGTCATGGATTTTTGTATAATCACTAATATCATAACCGTTGTCATGCTGTGGTGACTCATACATAGGAGTCAGCCAAATACAATCCGCCCCTAGCTCTTTAATATAGTCGAGCTTTTTCGTCACACCATTGATATCACCTGTACCAGAGCCTGTTGTGTCTAAAAAGCTCTTCGGATAGATTTGATAGACCACGGCTTTTTTCCACCACGGTTCGTTTGTTTGTTGATTCAATTTCCTTCACCACCACTAGTTAAGTTCTTGTGATACATCCTTCTTCTTAAGTTTTGCATATAAAAGGGTACCAATGAATGGGACGATCAGCACAATCACCATTCCGATGGCAAATGCCCCCCAATATTTCGGAATGATCGAGAAGATTCCTGGAATGCCTCCAACGCCGACTGAACTTGCCAGTACCCCTTGTGAGGCAATAAACATACCAGCTATCCCTGAACTGATCAGGGCAAAAATAAACGGGAATCTATAGCGCAAGTTCACCCCAAACATCGCCGGTTCAGTAATCCCCAAGTAAGCAGAAATACTTGATGTCAGCGAGAGCCCTTTTTGCTTTTCATCTTTTAAGACAAACATCATCGCAAGTGCCGCTGATCCTTGAGCAATATTAGATAGTGCGAGCATTGGCCATAGGAACGTGCCGTGCAGTTTTGAGTTAATCAGCTGAATATCGACTGCTAGGAACGTATGGTGCATGCCTGTAATGACTAACGCTGCATACAATCCGCCATATAAAAGACCACCAAGTGCTGCGAATTGCTGGAATACAGTGACGAGTCCAGATGTTAATACGTTTCCGATCGCAAATGTAACGGGACCAATGACGATAAATGATAAAAATCCAATGAGTAGTAATGTAATTGGTGCAACAACTAACAGCTGAATACTTTCAGGTGTCCTTTTTGTTATAAATAATTCGAGCTTTGCAAGTAAATAGGAGGCAACGAGTATCGGAAGAACCTGTCCTTGGTAACCTACCTTTTGTACTTCAAGTCCAAACAAATTCCATACAGGTATGTCACCTGTCTTTTCCGCCGCTCCATACCCCCACGCATTCAACAGATCTGGATGTACAAGCATCAGTCCGAGGACCATCCCTAAAAGCGGATTTCCTCCAAACCGCTTGACAGCCGACCAGCCGATTAATGCTGGCAAAAAGGTAAAGGCAGTGCCTGCAATCAAGTTGATCATATTTGCTAAATCCGCCCAAGCCGGATACACATCCACAATGGATTTTTGATCAAAGAAAATATCAGGAGCTGTTAAAATATTATTAATCCCCATCAATAAACCGGCTGTCACGATAGCTGGAAGGATTGGAATAAAGATATCTGCAAGCGTTTTCACCGCACGCTGAAGTGGGTTTAATTTCTGATCAGAGGCACGCTTGACGTCCTCTTTTGTCGCTTCGCCGATTCCCGTCTGTTTGACCATTTCGGCATAAACCCGATTCACCACTCCTTGACCAATGACCACTTGGTATTGGCCATTCGCTGAGAAAGATCCCTTCACTTCATCAATTTGTTCTAGTGCTTTCTCATCCACCTTACCTTCATCTTTTAGCACAAAACGAAGTCTTGTCACACAATGTGTGGCTTGATCAATGTTTTCTTTGCCTCCAATGGCTTTCACAATCTGATCTGCCGCTGCCTGATAATCAGCCATGCTATCCCCTCCGAGATCGTTTTTTTATAAGAAAAAAGAATCAAAACTTGTATATACATGTTCACTTCATATTTTATATTTGTATATACATGTAGTCAACAAGAAAATGTAGCGCTTTCATAAAAAAAGCTCCCTCAATGTGCTCAGAGAGGCAGCGTGTCATCATCTTTTTTTATGCTCCGTTAGTTTTTCATAGACCCTATTCTTATAAAAGGAGGAGGCTGGACGAGCAAATGTTTGGCGCTTGGATGTGAGTTCATCGAGGCGTTTTTGTTTTTCCTCACATACGAGAGAGAGTTTTTTTCTTTCTTCTCCATCTATACTCGTTTTCAGTAACTCTTTGACCGTCATTAGTTCTTTATTCAAAGCGGTTTCTTCCCCGGCAAAGCCAGCATTTTTCATGATTCGATAGCCCATCCTCAGTTCTTCTGGTACATGAGCAGCATCATCCTTTGGCAGAGGTTTCCCAAAACCTGCTAGTCCTTCAAAAGCTCCATGGTCCATCGCCTTTTTGATCCGTTCTTCTGACAATCTCTGCGCAAAATCCATGACACGTCTCCTTTCAGATTGTCTGTTATTTTGGTTAAGCATAGCAAAAAAGCTGACTCTCTCACAAGAGCCAGCTTTCTCGTTATTTTTTGTCGATTTTAAAAGTAGATACCATTTGTGCCAAGTCCTCTGACATGTCAGAGAGCTGTTCAATCGCACTTGAAATTTGCTGCATGCCAGCACTTTGTTGTTCTGTTGCTGCCGCTACTTCTTGAGAGCTTGCCGCATGTTCTTCTGACACGACCGAAATTTGTTCAATCGATGTAGAAATTGTTTGATATGCTCGTTCTACCTGCTTAATAGATTGAAGCAAATTGTTCGTTCTGCTTGCAAATTGAGACACTCCATCATAAATACCAGCGAAGTTCTGCGAGGTGCCTTTCATTTGCTCACGGCCTTCTTCCACAGCTTTACTGCTTTCCTCCACGCTTTCAAGGACACGCTGACTATTTTCCTGTGTGCCAATGACTAAGTCTGAGACCGTTTTAGCTGCATCAGCTGACTGTTCAGCTAACTTACGGACTTCATCAGCCACAACAGCAAATCCTTTTCCTTCTTCTCCTACACGGGCGGCTTCAATAGAAGCATTCAGTGCAAGCAGATTCGTTTGCGCTGAAATGTCCGTAATAATGGAGATGACACTTTCAATTTCTGTTGAATGTGATTGCAATTCTTCTGCCGCCTGCTTTGAGCTTGTCATCATGTCGTGTAACATGTTGAGATGTTCAAGCACATGCTGCACTAATTTTTGACCAGATTCTGACTGCTCTTGTACTTCTGATGAAACAGATTTCATTTCATCCACTTCTTTTGTCACGCCTTCGATTTGAGTATCGATTTCCGCAACAGATGTTGTGCAGTCTGTAATGTTTGTGACTGAATCATTGATTCCTTCACTCATATTCGTCATCGCTTCTGACACTTGTTGTGCACTTTGACTAGATTCTGTTGTCACTGTGCGAAGCTGTGAAGACATTTTCGACACTTCACTTGATGAGTTTGAGATCTTTCCAATAAGCTCTTTGATCCGTCCCTGCATTTTCTGGAAGGAAGCCGCTAATTGACCGATCTCATCTTTACTTTGAACTTCTACCATGCCAGTTAAATCACCATCTGCAATTCGATCCGCTGATTCCATTAATGAACGTGCTGGTTTTGCAATTCTTCTTCCCATGAAGAATGAGAAGAGTAATCCACCGATGAGCACAATCGCAGATGCTACTGTGATATAAATTGTCAGCTTTTTCGTTGTTGCTGGAACAACAGACGCATCTAAGTCAATTCCTAAAATCCCCGTGAGTTCACCGCCTGAATCTTTAATTGGTAAAAAGACGGATTTATGAGTCCCATACGAATCAACGTAAATGTCACTTTTGACCATTTTATCTTCAGAAAGAGCTTGTTTCATTTCATCTGAAAAGACATAATCTTGATCAAAATCATTGTCTTCCCCTGTTAGTACGATGATTCTTTCTTTGCCGCCCTTATTTGATAACACGTATAAGTTCTCAAGCGTATGATCTTCTTTCAGCTCTGTGAATTTCTTTTTGATCTCCACATAAATGGGATCATCCTTCCCGCTAATGCTAAGGACATTTCCATCAATATTATCGATTTCTTTTTTCGCTGTATCAATATCTGTTGTTAATCGATAATCAAATTGCTTTAATAATTGGGAAGATAAATCCTGGCTAACTAAATAAAATGTTAGAACGAATAATGCAACGGTTGCGAGTAATGTTACGACAACGACTGACATGATTTTGGAGGATATCGTAAGTCCTCCAAATTTCCTTTGTTTCGCCATTTTTTTCTACATCTCCACTCTCAATTTTAATTTAAGCCTCTACACTTTCAAATTGTCCACAAACAGATGCAATGACATCTTTTAAATAAGATACGATATGAGGGATATGCTCCGGTAACGTATAAGGTGAAATCACAAAAAATTTACTCACACTTAGATAGAATTCTTGACCTTCTTTGGCATTGACTTGTAAAAACTTCGTTGTATCACCAAAGAACATTTCGTCTCTTTTCTCTCCAAGCTTTTCAAAGAGGATTTTGTTCAAATCATTGTTGCGCTCAATTTCCATAGCAGTTGCTTCACCAGACACTTCTTCCTTAAAACGAGGAGAGCCGTCTAGGTAAATTCTAAACAATGTAGCCATTCCGACATTGTCATCATTGACGACTTCTGCTTGTGGAATTTCCTGACAAAGTGCTTCTCTAAATGCAAGGTTCACCTCTAAAAATTGACCGAGCAAGCGCTGGTATCCTTCAATTCCAAACGTTAGCAGCACACTTAGCATGCTGATGGAGCTTCCCATTCTTGAGCATTCCAGTGTATAACCCGTATGGTATTCGCCGTAGCCTCTATGACCAACGTATGGTGTCTCTTGTTCTTCCAGATCTAAACGCTTTAGGTCTGCTGCGTTTTTCACTAAGAATAAACTAGATGTGTAAGGCGTTTGGCCGAGCTTTTGAAAGTCAAAGCACATCGTGTCAGCAAGAGAAAGATGCTGGAATTTCGCTTTGATTTCTTTTAGCATACGAAGAACACCGTCTGAGAATTGCAGCGGGTTTTCAGATACATCATACTCATTAAAGAAAGCAAAGAATCCACCAAGCGCCGAATCTGCATGAATATGCGGCACCTTGAGACCATACTTCTCAGCAATGGCTTCTGCCGTTTCACGCACCCCTTTTACATCATCAATTGCAATGGCATCTGTTGTTCCGGTTGTTGCCACAATATAAACGGGAATTCCGCCATTTTGGGCAACACGTTCCATTTGACAACGCAAATCTTCCATATCCATCGAATGATCTTTATTCGTCTTAATTCTGATTAAGTTGTCTGTGCCAATCCCTGTTGCTTCCATTGACTTAAATAAGCTGTAATGTGCTGCATCAGAACAAAACGCATAAAGATTTTGCGGGACACCTTTTCGTAATGACTCCGGTGCAACTTTCGAAATTGCTAAACGAAGCCCCGAGAAAATAGCCCCTTGACCTCCCCATGTTGTGTAGCCCCCGCTCACATTTGGATCATATCCGATGAGCTTAGACATCATTGAGACCACTCTGACCTCAGCTTCTGCGCCTGCTGGTCCATACACATCCCATAGGTTGTTTCCGTTAACCAGCATAGCCGTCAGCATGCCTAGAATTCCTGGTGTACTTGCCATTGGCAAAATGTTCGTGAAGAAATACTTCGTGTGGTATGGATGATTATGTAAAAGCTTCAGTAATTCTTCATTCACAAGTTCCGCTTGTTGTCCGTTCATCGGAATTTGACTTGTTTCAGTGAGCTTTTTGTAAAAGTCCTCCTCACGATTCTTTTCACCTTTTAGGTGAGCACGGTTCGGATCCTTCAGGTCATCGACCCCTGAAATGATCTGTTCCATTAATTTAATGAGTTCTTTCCGCTCTTCTGCATTTCCGTCCTCACTCGGAAACCAGTTCTGAACGAGGTTCTGTGCTCGTACAGTCATATACTATCAATCCTTTCAATGGAAGATTTCCTGTCACTGTCTATATCGACCCCGTTTCAAAAGTTTATAGTGTCGAACTGTTCACTTAAGTATATTTAGATAATTTGTTCACCCGTCAAAACGAATAAAACCCTTACAATACACATCAAAACCATTATGTTTGTGAAACAACAATATATATCAATATACTTTCTTGAAGGAATTATTATCCAGACAATTCAGCGGTTTATTCATTCATTTTTTTTACTTAACCTGCATAAACATTAATAAACACTGGAAATCCGCCTAAATGCACCATTGTAGAAATCAAATTAATTCTTTAGACTTGTGTCTTTTTACCTGTTTTATTGATATAGCAACAGGAAAATTACAGAATTTTCTGTCATTATTAGGATGAATTTCACAAAAAGTTTTTCGGAGATCGAATATTTTCGATGTCTTCCCAACTCCAGCTCGGACAGGTTGCCTTAGGTGCTCACCGGTTATGACTTTTCTATTTGTGCATTTCATGGTATATTCTAATGGTTCGTTTTCTTTCGTTCCGCCTCTTCCGTTTAACGGAGAAAAGGAGTGTTTAAATGAAAACATTTATTCAAAAAAGAGGCCTCGGCTTCTTTGTAATTGCAGCCATCTTGTTATGGCTCAAGACGTATACAGCTTATTTAATCGAATTTAAACTTGGTATATCAAATGTGCTTCAGCATATTTTGCTTTTTGTGAATCCTATTAGCTCCAGCTTGTTCTTTCTTGGCTTTGCTTTATTGTTCAAGAAAAAATGGCAGCCTGCCGCTATCATTGTGATTCACTTTTTCATGTCTTTTTTACTTTACGCAAATATCGTGTACTATCGATTCTTCAATGACTTTATCACGCTGCCTACAGTGATGCAGGCAGGAACGAATGGCGGACAATTAGGTGATAGTGCATTTTCACTCATGCGTTGGACTGATATGTTTTACTTTCTCGATACCATCATCTTGATCGTACTCGCAGTCCGCATGAAAAGACAGCAGCAAACAAGTACAGCGACAGTACCTGTTCAAAAAACAAAATCGTTTAGACTCGTTCTTGTGTCCTCTGTTCTGATCTTTGTTGTCAACTTAATCGCAGCAGAAATTGATCGCCCAGAGCTTTTATCAAGATCGTTCGACCGCAATTATTTAGTCAAATACTTGGGTGCTTATAATTTTACGGTGTTTGATGCCATTCAAAATGTGAAATCAAACAGCCAGCGTGCCCTGGCAAATTCAAGTGACGTAACAGATGTAGAGAATTATCTAAAGGCGAACAGCGCTGATCCTAACCCGGCTTATTACGGGAAAGCGAAAGGTATGAACGTCATTACAATTTCTCTTGAATCACTGCAAAACTTTGTCATTGATTACAAAGTGAATGGAAAAGAGGTCACTCCTTTCCTCAATTCATTAGCCCATGACAACAAAACGTTTTATTTTGATAACTTCTTCCATCAAACAGGACAAGGAAAGACATCTGATGCGGAATTTATGATGGATACGGGGCTTTTCCCATTATCACAAGGCTCTGTGTTTATTAACAAAGCTCAAAACACATATCAGGCGCTTCCTGGCATTTTGAAAAAGGACCAATACACGTCCGCTGAATTCCACGGGAATACGAAAACGTTCTGGAACCGAAATGAAATGTTTAAGTCCTTTGGATATGACAGATTTTACGATTCTGAGTACTACGATATGAATGAACAAGATACGAAGAACTATGGATTGAAAGACAAACCGTTCTTCAAAGAATCCATGCCAATGCTTGAAAATCTAAAACAGCCGTTTTATTCAAAATTCATTACGCTGTCAAACCACTTCCCATTTGGTATGGATGAAGGTGATACTGATTTTGA
Organism: Bacillus sp. 005/A4HT-01/001; assembly: GCF_004634445.1. NCBI lineage: Bacteria > Bacillati > Bacillota > Bacilli > Caryophanales > Bacillaceae > Bacillus > Bacillus sp. 005/A4HT-01/001. Next base: position 174,666 of record NZ_SEIZ01000005.1, on the reverse strand, counting down.
ACCTGGCGACTTCGGAGACTCCGTCGTTGATAACTACTTCCAATCTGCTCATTATTTAGATGAAGCCATTGAACAGTTCTTTAATGACTTGAAGAAATCCGGTCTCTATGACAATACCGTCGTCATTATGTACGGTGACCATTACGGCATTTCAGAAAACCATAATGAAGCGATGGAAAAAGTGACTGGCGAAAAAATTGGAGACTATGAAAATGCCCAGCTTATGCGTGTGCCGCTCTTTATCCATGTGCCAGGCGTAAAAGGCGGACAGATTCATAAATACTCTGGTGAAGTGGATGTTGCGCCTACCCTTCTCCACCTGCTCGGAGATGATACGAAGAACTATTTAATGTCTGGTTCTGATATCTTATCGAAGAACTTTAAAGAGCTTGTGCCATTTAGAAATGGAGACTTCGTGTCTAAGGACTACACGAAAGTAGGTAACAATTATTACAGCAACAAAACAGGTGAAAAAATCGAGCCGACTGAAAAGGCATCACAAGAAAACGAAACGGTGAAAAAGATGCTAGAGACATCTGATAAGATTGTCACGGAAGATTTACTCCGTTTCTACAAACCTAAAGGCTTTACACCAATTGAACGAAATGATTATGACTACACAAAGAAAGTACAGGATGAAAAAGATTCCTCTTCCGCCAAAGATGAATCCAGCTCGTCTTCCAAATAACTTTCTCATTTAAAGCCCCAGCCGATCCAAGATCAGCTGGGGCTTTTTACGTTTGATCCGCATGACACCGGGTATAGGTGAAGAAGGAGGGATTATTGATCATGAAAAAAACAGCAGCATTTCTCGTGACCGCTTCACTCGCTTCTTCCACCTTATTTGCTTTCAGCCCGGCGATTTCAGCGCACGCCCTGACCCAAACGCAGGCAGAACAATCCATTCCTCAAGGTCCGAAAGCAGCACTAAACAGCATTTATCAGCTGGCACATAAAGGACAAATGCCATACTATGCAGAAGGACTCAAAATAGGGGTTCAAACAAAAAAAGACGTACGGCATAAATTAGGACAGCCTTATCCAGCAACCGGGCAAAACGGCTTTGATTTGTATCATGCTGAGATGGGCAACCCTGGATTCGCTTTTCACTATGACAAAAAAGGCAAAATAAACGAAATCCGTTATTTTGGAACAAATGTAGAAAAAGAAACGAATATCGGAGGAATGACTCCTTCCCTATTAAAGAAACAGCTTGGACCTGCAGATTCAGTCAGCACCATCCCGCAAACAAAAGAGAAGAAATACGTTTATCAGACCGGTGATTATGAGCTCGAATTTGTCGTCGGACATGATCCAGATATCAGTCAGCACGAGCTGACTGTGGTGCATATTAACCTCATCAAAGCCGGTTCCTAAATAAAAAGCATCCTGAGTTTTCGCTCAGGATGCTTTCTTTTATTAAGATGCCACTTCTAAATGCGGCTTTCTTTTCAGTTTTCTCTTAAGGACTGGACCTGCTACATAATCAAGGCCAAGTTTTCCGGCATTTCCTTTCGCTGCCATAATGAAGACGGCAATCAGAAGAAGAAGCGGGTTAACAGAGACGGTTCCAGCTAGTAAGAAAGAGACATTCATCACGCTTCCAAAAAAGGCTGCCGTTGTTGTAAACAATCCAACAATTAGTCCTAGACCAACTAAGATTTCTCCCCACATGACCATGGCACTGAAGAGTCCGGCATTTGGCAACGCGACATTTTCTAAAAACCAGACATAGAACGGATAAACAAGATGTCCATCTTTCACAACAGGTTCAGCTATGGCAAATTGCAAATATCCTGATGCATCGAATCCGCCTGTTAGTTTTCCAATACCAGATGTCAGCCAAGTCCATCCGATATAAAGTCTTGCTGCCAAGAGAATAACGGCTGCCCATACATTCGTTTGTAAGAATTTTGTAAACATGATGATGCCTCCTTTTAAATTATGTGAAATATTTCACATTCTCTTTATGATCTTATTATACTATGTAAAATATCATTTGTGATCCTTTTCACATATATATTCACAAATTGTTCATGAATATCAAGTAGAGGTAAACTTTTCTCTTGTTATCACCGTCTAAGTTATTTCAGACAGTGAAAAGGGGTTACATTTTGTATGAAAACATTATTGCAGAGGCTGGGATCTGATCTGGATTGAAGATGATGAGGTAACTAATGAGACTTTTGAAGTCATTGCGCATTGGCTGTTGGTATCAATAATTACATAGTTGCTAAGGAAAAGCAGGCTGACTGGAGCCTGCTTTTTTGTCTTTGTTAACAAAGATCTTATTAATTAAGATTTACTATGTTTTTTTCTTTTATTTTTATATTAGATGACTTTTCAGAATCTTGATTTTTCCACTCTATCTCTATTTCTAATTTGTGTCCTTTTATTTTTTCTTCTGGTATGAAATCAAATGTTGTTATATGATCTGGAGCATTTTCAGATTTATCTGTGGCATATTCCGCCAAATCATAGTTCTCATTTTCTTCATATACTTTTCCATCTATTTTTAGTTTTAATGTTTTAATTTTTATTTCTTTTTCTATATTTTCGTTCCCTTTCCAATAAAGTTCCAAATAATAGTTTGGGCCTATACTTGTCTTGTCACTTCTCGTTAGTTCTGCTTTCCAATACTTATCTTTACTTTCACCCATGAATTTTGGGTAATTGTTTTTCGCATAAATTATTACGCATGTTGCGGTAATAAATAGAATGAATATGGTTGATAGAAGAATGACTTTTTTAATTTTCATATTTTTCTCCTTAAATTTAATCAAAATAAATACAAATATACCAAAATTATATTTAAAATATAAGGGTGAATGTGATTTTTTTGCTCCTAATTGTTGAGTCTCCAAAAACAGCCGTTTCCTTTCAGGTCGGTTCATCGACCTTTCGCATGCTGCTTGTTATCTCGTTTTTGCTGATTGGCTTTTTTATTTGGGTGGCCGAAAATGTCACGACCTTTTTAGGAGCATGGCAATATCCAAATCAGCAGCATGCTTGGTCTATCGTCCATCTTGGTAAAATCAGTTCATGGTTTTTACTTGTTGTCATCAGCATTGTACTGGTGATCGAACAGCGAAAACAAAAAAACGTTCAGCCCATTTGATCTGGCTGAACGCTTTTTTTAGTCCCGAGCGACTTCCTTGCGAAGATCATCGGCGACAAATTCGACATTTGTTCCAATGATGATTTGTACGGAAGTTTTTCCTGACGTCAGTACCCCTTTGGCACCTGCTTTTTTCAATGTACCTTCATTTAATAAATTGGTATCTTCTACTGTTAAACGAAGACGGGTCGCACAATGGTCAATTGTGGTGATATTGCCTTTGCCGCCTAGTCCCTCTACGAGAATACTTGCTCCGGCAGTATGTGTATCATCCCCTGAAATATCTTCGATGTCATCATCTTCCCTGCCCGGTGTTTTTAGCTTTAACAATTTAATCAGGAAATAGAAAACAACAAAGTAAATCACGCCATAGATGACCCCAACTACAAGTAACAGAATGGGTTTTTGCGCAATTCCAAAACTTAAAACGTAATCAATCGCACCCGCTGAAAAAGCGAAACCGCTATGAATGCCTAAGGTGTTGACAATAAAGAGCGAAAGACCAGTTAATATCGCATGAACACCATATAAAAGTGGAGATAAAAACATAAATGAGAATTCAATTGGTTCTGTGATCCCTGTAATAAATGACGTCAGTGCCATTCCAATCATAAGACCGGCTGTTGCTTTTCGTTTTTCAGGCTTTGCGGTCACAACCATCGCGAGACATGCCGCTGGCAGCCCGAACATCATCACTGGGAAGAAACCAGTCATAAAGACACCTGCACTTGGATCGCCTTTGAAGAACCGCGCTAAATCACCTGTCGCTCCGCTGAATTCACCGAATTGAAACCAAAATAGATTATTCAGCACATGGTGAAGTCCTAATGGAATGAGCAGGCGGTTAAAGAAGCCAAACAGCCCGGCACCCGTTGCTCCAAGACTTAAAATCCACTCCCCTAAATCATTGATCACACTTTGAATTGGAGGCCATACATATCCAAAAACGGCTGCTAATAGAATGGTAAAAAGTGCTGTCATAATAGGCACAAGCCGTCTTCCACTAAAGAAACCTAAGTATTCAGGCAGTTTCGTGTCCTTAAATTTATTGTAAACGTAACCTGCCAAAAGTCCGCACAAAATACCACCCAATACCCCCATATTGTTGGTCGAATTGATCGACGTGGTACCAGCTGACAAAATAAAATAAGAGATCGCTCCAGATAACGCCGCTGCTCCGTTACCATCCTTTGAAATACCAATCGCTACACCCATAGCAAAAATTAAAGCCAAATTCGCAAAAATTGCATTTCCTGCCGCATGAATAAACGGGATGTTGAATACATCTTCTCGCCCAATAGCCAAAATGATACCCGCTGCAGGAAGCACAGCGATTGGAAGCATAAATGATTTTCCTAACTTTTGAAAAAACTGAAACACCATCTTATTTCTCCCCCCTTCGTCATCATCATGAACAAATCTCTCATGATGTTCATAAAAAATATATCATATGCACATCTAGTTATCTATACCAATTTGTCCACATCTCACCCGAATCTCAGCCTTTACTCTTTTGGCGTAAAATGTGGTAAGCTATTGAATAGAATGAAGTTATAGAAAGCGGGAATGAACAGTGATTGTCAAACATGATCATGAGTTAGAAGCCTTAAAAAAAGTCGGCCGAATTGTCGCTTTGGCAAGAGAAGAAATGAAAAGCCAAGCGAAACCAGGCATGTCTACAAAAGAATTAGATTTGATTGGGAAAAAAATATTAGAAGAGCATGGAGCCAATTCAGCTCCTGAAAAAGAATATGATTTCCCCGGTACGACTTGCATCAGTGTCAATGATGAAGTCGCACATGGCATTCCAAGTGAAAAAACCATTTTACAAGAGGGCGACCTCATTAATATTGATATCTCAGCAGAGCTTGATGGATATTATTCCGATACTGGGATTTCATTCGTTTTAGGTACAGGAGATGCTCGTCTTGAAGCATTATGCCAGTGTGCAGAGGATGCATTCCTTGAAGGATTAAAGCATGCGAAAGCCGGTAAAAGACAAAATCAAATTGGCCGTGCTGTTTACAATACAGCCAAAGAACAAGGATTTACCGTCATTAAAAACCTGACAGGACACGGCATTGGGAAAAGCCTGCATGAAGCACCTAACCATATTTTGAACTACTATGATCCATTCGATAATGCTTTGTTTAAGAATGGGACAGTCATCGCCTTTGAACCTTTCATTTCAACAAATGCTGAGTCGATTTATCAAGCGGATGACGGCTGGACATTTAAAACACCTGATAAGAGCCTGGTCGCACAGATTGAACATACGATTGTGATCACAAAAGACGAACCGATTATTTTAACAAAGCTGTAAGCAAGCGGGTCCCCTCCTTCACTGGAGGGGATTTCAGCGTGTAGACAAACCCTCGCATTCGGTGTCAGTCCTGCGCGCCAGTACTCGTCCTTCCTAGACTTCAAAGGTTTTCTATCACGCTGAAGAGAAGACAAAGGGCTAAAATCAAGTTCATTTTAGACCTTTCTCAACAATCTGCAATCCCTTTCACGAATCTGTCACGACTAAACAAAAATGCCTGTGGTAAAATAGGCAAAGATATGCGAAAGGGGTCTTATTTGATATGTGGTTCATCATCATCGGTGTTATCTTCTTTATTGAAAGTATTATTTTAACGGTTGTAGGTATTAAGAAAAAACAATCCATGATGACCTACCTCGGGATTGTCATCATGATTATGACAGTCGGCATGATCATCGTTACCCTCAACCCGCCAAATTCATAAATGATTATTTCCAGCATATACATGGATCATAGGCAGATAGAATCAGTTTTCATTTCTAAACACCTGCACACTTTTCACGTCCTTTTTTGAGATGTTACAATGCAGGCAGTTTCCATTGAAAGGAGTTTTCTATCATGCATTATGGTAGCAAAGGCTGGTATGTCGAAGAATTAAAGAAGCTTGGTGTGACCAAGCATGAAGGAAGAAAGCTTCAAAGCTTTAAAACTTATTTCCTTGCAAATCTTCTTGAGCAAAAGAAAACGAGCTCTTAAATGTTGAAAAGCCGTACATCCATATCAGATGTACGGCTTTTTTATATGGGCTGAACACGTTTTTCTAAAGACTTCCTGACCACATCTGCTAAGGCATCTACTTCAAGAACTGCTTTCAGCCTGTTTTGATCTACTTGACGGTATTTGACTTCATTGACTTCGTGGACTGTGATGGAATGGGGCGCTTTTTCGACTAACACAAGAGCTTCATCAGGAGAGACCATTCCTTCTTTCAGCACACGCAAATAAAAACCGGTATATCCCGTTTGCTGCACTTCCTTCACAAGCTTCATGTTTCCATGCTTAAGAGAGAGCTTCACACATGGCTGTCTTGGCTGGCTGACCTCAACAATCGCTTCCCCAAACTGAAATACATCTCCAATACGGACTTCTGTCTCTACAAGCTGATGCACGGTCACGTTCTCACCGAAGGCTGCCTCCTGTAACGGCACCCCTAAAAATTGCTCAAAATAAGTATAGTGATCATATGGAAAGACGCAAACGGCTTTATCATAACCTCCATGATGAACCAAATCACCTTGTCCGTCTCCACCAAAATTGAGCTGACTCAAATAGACAGGCTTGTGAATACGCTTTTTGTTGATGGCTGTTTTGATTTCTTTACCATTCACATAGGTGGTGATAGGTTGTCCTACTTGAATTCCTTCGATGTCGTACCTTGTCTGCCCCACTCTCGCCATCTCCTTTGATTGTCTGATTGCTTTTATTTTACATGGTTTGACAGTCAAATCATAGTCGGTACGTGAAGGAACGAGACAGGTTATGGTACGATGAGAAAAAAGGAGAGATGACATTGGTTCATTATCACGCTATTGTAAAAGGACGAGTGCAAGGAGTCGGTTTTCGTTATTTTGTTCAAGGAGAAGCCGTCAATCGAGGGATAAAAGGCTGGGTACGCAACACAGATGAGGGTCACGTGGAGTTAAAAGTAGAAGGAGAGCAGCAGGAGGTGTTTGACTTTTTAGAGACCGTCCGTAAAGGTAGTCCTTTTTCAAAAGTCACACATTTGGACATGGAGCCGCTCACCAAGTTCGCCCATTATCAAGACTTTCGGATTAAAGGATAGTTGATGTGTATCCTTTATTTCACAACAGTAAATGGGTTTGCAACATAATAACCAATCAAGGTTGTACGTGAAGCATCTTTGTAGAGACTCACATGAACATCATAGTTGGCTGATCCACTGTTAGGAAGTAATAAACGAGTAGGTGCTGCGAAAGCTTTTTGTCCAGAGATAGACCCTTCGTGTGTAAAGACTGGTGTCACTGGGAAAGTAAGTTTTCGAACAGCAGCTGTATAATAAAGTGTTTCATTTGTTGTTGCGGTCATGTTGACGTTGACCTGAGGATGAAGCGAAGTATAAGTTGAACGATCGGTTGTCACCTTTAAAACGATGTCATTCTGAACCATTGCTCCAGTCGTTGCTTTAGCTCTTTCATCACCTAGTGGTAGAAATCCGTTGAAACTGAATACAGCCAAAAATATGAGCAACGTCATTTTTTTCATCTCTATTCCCCCTTTTTGATTTCACCGCCATTAAACCATCATTTTCCAAATCAAACAACATTCCAAAGACTCATTTCATACAAAAAAACCTAGCTTTTCGCTAGGCTCTTTCCGTCCCGTGGTAGGGTTTTTCCTGATAAAAATAATTCGGTTTCACGATCGTATTGTCATAGTGACGATGGAAGATATGCGTAGCAGCTGGTGATACTGGCGGAATCAGCCATGTCCAATCACCAGTCAGCTTACGGTCAGCCTTTTCCTCCTGTTTTTCAAATTGTTTGAACTGATGGGCAGCTGTATGATGATCCACAATGGTCACCCCTGCCTCGCGATAAGAGTGCAGAACCGCGACATTCAATTCGACAATGGCTTTGTCTTTCCAAAGTGACGAATTTTTTGTTGTATCGAGCCCTAAAATAGAAGCGACTTTTTTCAACATATTGTAGCGGTTTTCGTCAGCTAGATTACGTGCGCCAATTTCTGTTCCCATATACCATCCATTAAACGGTGCCGCATTGTAATGAATGCCACCAATTTCTAATTTCATATCAGCAATAATCGGAACAGCATACCATTTCAGTCCTAAATCACCGAACCCATCATATTCAGGATGAGTGATCTCTACCTCTTGAACGATTTCTTTCGGAAGATCATACAAAACCGGCGGCTGATCTTTTAGCTGAAACATAAGTGGCAGAAGGTCAAAATGCGTGCCTTCGCCTTTCCAGCCATGCGCTTCACACAACTTGGTTAATTCAAGTGATGCCTCGTCCCCAATGATGCCATATTCCGACTCATATCCCGCATAACGAACGAGCTGATGATTATAAATAACGACTTCCTTCCGTCCCTTGTTCTCTGGTGGGAAGATGGTAATGGACGGTTTGATTTTACCCCCATTTGTCGCATACTCAATATGATGAAAGAGTGCCTCTTTCACCTCATCTTCTGTTGTCACGTGCCGGCAGTCATGCACATGCAGTGTTGACCAAAACAAGCGCCCAATGCACCGGTTGCTGTTGCGCCATGCCATTTTTGCCCCGTGAGCTAATTCTTCCTGCGTATGAGTATACATGCCGTCAGACTCAATATCTTGTTTTATTTCATGCAGACGTGCTGCTTTTTCTTCATTTGACTTGCCTAATTCTTCATAGCATACAGAAATAAAAGCTTCTGCTTCATTCCACAACGCTTCTTGGTTACTCAAACATACTCGCCTCACTTTAATACGAATATATCCATTGTAGCGGTTTCTATTGATAAATTCACTTGTTTCAAACCATTTTTTATCATATCGTGCGACGATTGTCCTTAGACAATGGATGAATCAATGACTTCAAGGGTCTTTTGGAGCCAGCGAACATACCCTTTTTCCCTTTCAATTGCTCTTGTCAGCACTAAATAATGCCCGAATTGTGTTGAATGCAGTGATTGGGCAGATGGGTCTTCTTCTGTTAAAACGTTCAGTTTCTGTTCAAGCATCTCTACTTTCTTTGTTCGCTCCTGCAGCTGATGTGAGAAGAGACCGGCCGCTTCTATTTGATCCATAGATGAGATAAAGAACGTTTTTAACATAAATTCATCTTTTGTTGTGTCTGGAATCGGGCCTTTTTTCCTTAACCACTCATGCAGTTCTCTTTTTCCTGCATCAGTGATTTGATAGACCTTCTTCTCTAGCTTCTTTCCTTGTATGTGAATATCAAATTCAATAAAACCCTCTTCTGTTAGCCGCTTTAATTCAGGGTATATTTGACTATGCTTCGCACTCCAAAACTGTCCAAGGGAATCTTCAAAGTGTTTCTTCATATCATATCCCGTCAGCTCACGCTGATCTAGTAAGCCAAGAATGGCATATTTCAGTACTCTCATGACATGCCTCCAACGCATATTCTTTGACAATAGTATACCATACACCCTAAAATAAACATGTAAATCGTGACATGTTTGAAACAACATCATTTTAATTGAAAGAAGGAATAAACATGGATCAATTCGTTGGACTTCATATGATTTATACGTATGAAAATGGCTGGGAATATGAGATTTACATTAAAAATGATCACACCATTGATTACCGCATTCATAGCGGAATGGTTGGAGGCCGCTGGGTTCGTGATCAAGAAGTGAATATTGTGAAACTGACAAAAGGGGTATACAAAGTTTCCTGGACGGAACCGACTGGGACAGACGTGTCTTTAAACTTTATGCCTGAGGAAAAACGCATGCATGGCGTCATTTTCTTCCCAAAATGGGTGCATGAACGTCCAGATATCACCGTTTGCTATCAAAATGACTATATCGACCTCATGAAAGAATCCCGTGAAAAATATGAAACCTATCCGAAGTATGTCGTACCAGAATTCGCAGACATTACGTACATCCACCATGCTGGGGTAAACGATGAAACGATTATCGCAGAAGCACCGTATGAAGGCATGACCGATGAGATCAGAGCTGGACGAAAATAGAAAAAGCGGCACGCACTGTGCCGCTTCTAGGGTGGTTGACAAAGGGCTAAAATGAACTTGATTTTAGTCCTTTTTATTTCATACCTAACGTCTTTTGAGATAACAAGAATCGGTAAACTGGTAGTTCATCGCCTACTTTCGATGCAATAAAACCTGATGACATATAGCTGTCTTTTGATTCTGGTTCAAGGGCAAGTGACAACAAATTGGTCTCTGGCTGTGCAGTCACATATACCTTTGTTCCTTTTGGTAGCTGACGTTTCTTTTCAACGAGTCTCGTTTCAAGCTGAATCTCTGTTTTGCTTGTTTCCACTCGTTTTGTCACCTGATAGGCTTGAACTGGCACTTTCATGCCAACAGGCAATGTCACACTTTTTAATCCTAAAGTTCTAAGCTTTCTATCTACTCCTTCATGTCCTGGGAGAATGAGATAAGCTGTCGGTCGTTCTCTTGTCAATACAGGAACCGCATCACTTGCACTATGAAAACGCACTGGGACATTGGTGGTTTGTCCTTTCTCAATATCCACCATTTCAAGTGAATCATTCACAGGCGCCTTGAAAGCATCTTGAATGACTACTTGATCATCATCATTTGGTTGAAGACCTTTTTTCACAAGTTTCAGCCGCTCCGTCACCATTTGCTGCTTCACCTGCTTAGCATGCTTCACCGTTGTCTCAATGATTTTTTCATGAGTGGTGACTTGTGCTGCCACACGCCGAGTAAAGTCCTCTCTGCCAATTCCAATCCCCCTACTTTCTACAAGAAAGGATAAAGCTGGTGAAAGCGCCAAGGCATTTCGGCCAATTCGTGCATCGGTTCCGCCTTCATAAAGGTCGATCTTTCCGTCCTTCCCTCTTGTGTTTGTATAATATAAATCGTTGGAAAATCCCTTATTCGCCAATGCTTCACGCACTCCGTTGACGTACAATTCATTTGACGTTAATCGAATGCTTTCAGGAATGTTTAAATTCTTACCGGATAATATCAGCAAATCGTGATACTTGAGAGCACCTGATGCACCGATATCTTCAAACTGCTTTTGACCGACATCATATTCATGGGCATCAATGACGACCTCGGGCGCATAGCGATTAAATTCTTGATGAAGGGCTGTCAGCTCTGGAGATTCTAATGTCATGTGGTCACGGTTGCCATCCATTCCGTTTGCAAGCCTGCGGTCAAATGCATAAGAACCATCTGGGTTGATTCTTGGGACAATGATGACGTTGACATGGCTCAGGATGCGCTCTCCTTCATCACCTGCTAGTCGTTTGGCGATGACAAGGGCAGATTCACCGGAGGCTGGTTCATTTCCGTGTATTTGTGCTTGAAGCCAGATCGTTGGCTTTTTTGACAGTGGAGAGATGTGGCGATCCTTTGTAAAATAGAGGGCTGGAATGGACCTGCCTTCAATGGATGTTCCAATCTGTTTCTGCGTGGCGTAAGGACTTTTACTGACAATGTCACGTAAAAAATCTTGAAGCTCTTCTTGTGTGGTAAATGCTTTTCCTTTTTTCTGAAAAGCAGGGGTATCAAACGTTTCGTCAGGCTCAGGATACAGTTTTTGAACTGAGGCTGGCTGCTCATAGCTTTTTCCATAATAAGGGGTCTCTGCATTCGCTGAAGCTGGGGTGACCATCGACAAACTTCCTGCCATGAGGCATACAGCAGCAAAAAGAATGGTACTTTTCTGTTTGGACATGCTATCCTCTCCCTTCGTTGATTTGCATTATAAAGAAAAAAACAGCAAAAGTGTCAGCATTTTTCAAAAATATATCTTTTGGAGGAATCATGTATGTCTTTATATAGGTCAAATGAATGGAGCTTGCCCTGCAATAGGACCTAAAAAAGAGCGCCTGCATGAGCAACAGACACTCTTCTCATTACCAGATCGAAATGGCCCCAATGAGAACCGCCATCACTGTCATGGCGACGACTGCAAGAACCGCCCATTTCATGCCAAATTTCTGATGCTGATCTAGTGATACCCCAACGAGTCCAACAAGTAAATGAGTCGATGGAACAAGTGGGCTTAACATATGAATCGGCTGACCAATGATAGATGCCCTCGCAATCTCAATTTTATCGACACCGTATGCTGCCGCTGTTTCTGATAGGATCGGCAGTACCCCATAAAAGTATGCATCATTCGGCATAAAGAAAGTGAAGATCCCGCTTGTTAGTGCGACAATGACTGGAATAAACCCGCCAAGCTGCTCTGGAATAGCTGAAACAATCGAAATCGCCATTTCATCAACCATTTTCGTCCCAGTTAAGATGCCTGTAAAAACACCTGCCGCAAAAATCATCGAAGCAATCGCCAAAACATTTGTTGAATGAGCCGCAATCCGCTCACGCTGCTGCTCTAAATTCGGATAGTTCACGATAATGGCGACACAGAAGGCAAGAACAAACAGAACCGTTAAGCTTACTTTTCCTGACACAAGCAAGAGAACCAATAGCAAAGTCAGTGTCAGGTTAAACCACCAAAGTTTCGGTCGCTTAATATCATCTTGCAGTGCCGCTGCCATTTCATTGGCATGAATCGGCTGTTCGAGCTCAATAACACCAAGACGTTTTCTTTCAGACTTCCCAAGAAAGTATGCCACCACAATCATGCTCAAAACCCCTGCGCCAATGACTGGAATCATCGGGCCAAATAAAAGTGATGGATCAACGCCAAGTGCACTTGCCGCTCTAGGTGTTGCCCCTCCCCATGGAATCGTATTCATAATCCCCATGCCGACTCCGGCAATCCCCGCTAAAATAATTGGACGGATGCCAAGCAGCGTAAATAATGGAAGCATCGCTGTTGTTGTAATCATGTACGTTGTTGTTCCATCACCATCAAGTGCAACAAGCATCGTCAGGACAGCTGTTCCAACGACAATTTTTAAAGGATCGCCTTTGACAATGTTTAAAATTTTCGCCACCATCGGATCAAATAAACCAGCATCAATCATAATGCCAAAGTACAAAATCGCAAACATGATCATGACCGCTGTCGGTGCGACTTGCTGTACACCTTTGACAATCATGTCAGAAATTTCAGTAAAATGAAAACCTGCAATAAGAGCAAATGCAATTGGTGTTAATACCAATGCCGTTAAAACAGACATACGTTTCGTCATAATCAAAACCATAAATACAACCATCATAAGAAATCCTAAGATTGCTAACACTTTTTTCACCCCTTATGTTGTATACGCTTTCATTAAATGTTGGTATCCCATTTCCAACCCTTTCTGTCATGATATCTGACGCCTGAATTGAAGTAAATATTATGAATTTTAATTCTTTTTTGGTCGATAAATGCTTTTTGTTCATTTTGTGCAATCGTTGTTGTTTGTTGGTTCCATGAAAAAAGCGGTCTCATTTGACCGCTTTTTCTCCTTGTATAAATTGCTCATAACGCCTTAATTGATCTTCCATAAAGACCTTTGCTTCTTTACTGTTCATATAGCGGCCTGTCCAGCCTTTTTGTTTTAACTGCTTTTTCCATGACTTCGTTTGCGTCATTTTTTGAAGAAGCTGATCCCATGCTCGAATGTCGTGCTGATTCATTTGCTTTGGTCCCATCACACCACGCCAATGAGAGAAGATGAGCGGAATCCCTTGTTCTTTCCAAGTGGGCACGTCTTTGAATCCTTCTAAACGCTGATTCGTTGTGGTCGCGACGAGCTTCAATCTTTTCTTTTCATAATCATGGCGAACCTCTGTAATGGTCGTAGTCGCCGCATCTACCTCATGGTCAATGAGTGCTTGAAATAAATCATCTGCACTGTCAAATTTTGAAAACTGAATGCGGTACGGATCTATCCCTGCCATTTCGGCAGCCCGTGCGAATGAGATTTGATCATCATTTCCAAAGTCCGGGGCAAACCCAATTTTTAAGGAATCCGGTTTCTTTTTTAGTGCGTGTAATAGCTCTTTTCCATTTGAGAAAGGAGAATCAACTGGCACTGCGACTACCTGCCACTCTTCCGCAAGAATAGCAAGCGGGGTAACATCATTCATGGTCACGTTACTGCTGCCCAGCAAATTACGGCTTAATAATAAGCTTGAATTTAAACTGATATAATTGGCATCTCGCTCCATCATATAGGTCCAGCCTTTATCAACCGTTCCGCCTCTTTGATAAAGAATATGCACAGGCTCTTCCACTAGCTTTTCTTGTTCTAGCACGGTTTTCATCACTTGAGCCGTTTGGTCAAACCCGCCGTCAGGTACACCTGATACCACAATGTATAATGGGCTGTGCTCCAGGAAAGAATCTTTTGCTGTTTTTTCATTAAAGGTGAGCGTTGTACAAAGGCAGACCAAAATGAGTAGGAGTATTCCTTTTTTCATTTTTTTATGACTCCGTTTGTTTTTTGGCGGGATAATATTTTCGTTCTGGTCTACCAATGATTCCATACGCCAGCTCTGCCCGGCATTCTCCCATTGTCACAAGATACTCTACGTATCGTCTTGCTGTTGTACGTGATGCGCCCATTTTTTCTCCGAGTTCTTCCGCTGTAATTCCGTTCATCGCTGCTGTCATGAATGTTTTCACTTTGTCCAAAGTCAGTGAATTAATGCCTGTTGGCAAGTCTCGCTCATCCTTTTGCTGCGATTCTTCCTGTATTTGACCAAAAAACAGATCAATCATCGTTTGATTGACTTCCTCTTTTGAATTGATTAACTCTCGCTTCTCTTTATATTCGGTTAACACCTGCGTGAATTTTTGGGCGGTCACTGGTTTGATTAAATAATGAACGACTCCATAATGCAGGGCGTCTCTTAACAGCATCGTTTCCGTTGCAGCCGTGATAATGATCACATCCACTTCAGGATGGCGCTCTCTTAACAGCGGCAAAAGGTTCGTGCCGAGCTCATCAGGCATGTAGACATCAAGTAAAATGAGATCCACTTGTTCTTTTTGAAGTGCCTCCCACAGATCCTTTGCACTCTTTGCCTTGCCGGTAACTTGAAAGCCTTGTACCTTTTGTATATAAGATTCATGAATCGCAGCGATTCGAAAATCATCTTCCGCAATGAGTACCTTTATCACAACCTATTCCCCCTTTGTGCCTTTCGGTATGTAAACAGTGAAGATGGCACCGCCTTCTTTTTGGTTCGCAACTTCAATCCAGCCCCCAAGTTCATCTAGTACTTCTTTGACATTGGCAAGTCCATAACCTCGCCCTTCTCCCTTTGATGAATGTCCTCTTGTGAAAAGTTGTGAAATGGCTCCTTCATCTACACCGTCCCCTGAATCAGATACCTCTATGATAATATCAAATCCAATATCTGTGATGAACAAGCTGACTTCTCTTTTCTCCTTATTCAATACAGCCTCAAACGCATTGTCTACGAGATTGCCAATGATGGTGATAAAGTGAGATAAACTTAAATGGGCTGGGAGCGGCTCCAATGAACTATTTTCATCAATGTGAAAATGAACCTTTTTCTCAGATGCCTTTCCTAACTTCCCAAGTAAAATGGCTTGAATCTTCGGAGAGCGAATTTGTTTCATGAGTAAATCATGCTGGCGATTTTGAAGTGTATACTCTTCTTTAATTAACTCAATGGCTTCATCCACTTGTTTCAACTCAAGCAAGCCTAAAATAGCGTACAGCTTATTCGAAAATTCGTGTGTTTGTGCTCTAAGGTCTTCTGAATATTGACTGACCTCTGTCAATGTATCCAGCAGCTTTGTCAGCTCGGTTTTCTCCCTGAAGCTCACAATTCCTCCAAATACTCGATTGTCCTGCACCACTTTTTTGACATTTAGCACGAAGGTTTTATCATTGACGACTGATTCTATGTTAGGTTCAATCGTCTCTACCTTTAGATAGGAAAGAAGATTGGCATTTGGCAACACTTGATTAATATGAAGAGGCAGCGTTGAAGAGACGCGTAGCATCTGTTCAGCTGACGTATTCATCATCGTAATGGCACCTTTACGGTCAAATGCAATGATTCCCTCTTTAATCGCATGCAGCATCGCTTCTCTTTCTCGATATAATGAAGCAATTTCATGCGGTTCAAGCCCTAATATATCTTTTCGAATACTCCTTGTTAAAAAAATCGCTCCAAAAACCCCAGGCAAGAGCACAAGAAGGGCAATATAACTTAATTTCAAGAGTTGATGAGCTGTCGCTTGATCGATATCTCTTTTTAAAAATTCGACACTGACTGTCCCAATAATCTCTTCATAACTGCCAGTTTCTTTCATGATCGGAGCACTTCCTCTGACTACGGTTTCACCATCAGAATCACCCGTTGATATGGAAGTTCCTCCAAATAGCAGTGTACTTCTTCCTTCCGACACACTGATGGTTTTCCCTACATCCTCATGATTCGTATGAAAAAGAACCTTTCCTTTTTGATTGGTGATAAAAATGGCATGCGCTCTTACTTGCTCTTTCATTTGCTCAAGCACAGCCTGTTCTTCATTTTGCGAATCTCCCGTGGCCACCGATGTTTTAATAGGCGGCATATAAGATATCGTTCTAGCAGTTTGCACCGCCAGCTGTTCAGCTTGGCTCTGCCTTTCTGATGTCTGCAAAAAACCAAAACAAATGGTCAATAAGGCAATAACAACAAGTAAAAGACCAATAATTAACCCCAAAATTTTTGTTTGTAAAGTGACTTTCCTTTTGCCCATCCTCACCGCCACAACCCCTAATTCAGTAGATTCACCCGAATAGACTCTAAGAAAATCATATCATTTTTTCTCATGAAGTTAAGAGAAAATTCACACAGACAAAAAAGGATGACTCAGTATTGAGTCATCCCTGTGTGCCTATTACGTGATGGATAAACCAGCACTTGCATAGCCTGCTACGGTATTCACTAAGGAAAGACCTGTAGCTGATGCCGAGAATACGACAAGTAATCTTGTTTCTGGTGTGACTGGTACATTTAAACCAGTAGCGATGCCGTTTGTAATAGCCCCTAGCGTTAAAATCCCGGTTAACGCTGGAGCCAATGTGACGCTCGCTACTTGAGTGAAGCTGTTATTTGGTGTCGGTGAAGCAAACAGACTAGCAGTTACAGTAATACTCGTGCCAACTAAAGAAAGGGCTGCTGTCGTGCTAAAATAGCCGGCAAATGAAGTAATGGTTCCTGCTCTTGGAACGGAGAATGCCATGTTCAACAATGTGCCTGCTGCTCCGGTTAAATCAATGATTCCTCCTACAATACTGACACCTGTCGCCGAGTTACCGAATCCGACCAAGCTAGATGTTCCAACTAGACCGCCTGCGATTGTGGTTAAAACAGCTGGCGTACCAGATGCAAATGGAATAATCGCACTTGATCCTGTCACACCTGTTGCACCGGTTGCGCCCGTGGCTCCGGTTCCTGTAGCCCCTGTTGCACCGGTCGCTCCCGTGGCTCCGGTTACTCCGGTTGCTCCCGTGGCTCCGGTTACTCCGGTTGCTCCCGTGGCTCCGGTTACTCCGGTCGCTCCCGTATCTCCCGTGGCTCCTGTGGCTCCGGTTACTCCGGTTGCTCCCGTGGCTCCGGTAGCGCCAGTTGCTCCGGTTACTCCGGTTGCTCCCGTGGCTCCGGTTACTCCGGTCGCTCCCGTATCTCCCGTGGCTCCTGTGGCTCCGGTTACTCCAGTCGCTCCCGTATCTCCCGTTGCACCCGTGGCTCCAGTTACTCCGGTCGCTCCCGTATCTCCCGTTGCGCCTGTCACACCTGCGGCTGCCAATAACGTATAATCTGGAGACGTATCTGGTGTGCCGGTTGGTGGTGCTGTATTTACGATATAAGTTCCACCTTCATATGTCACCACTTGACCTACTGTATAGGTTGGAGCTGTTGCTGGGTCAAATGCCAAAATACCAGCTAACCCTACTCCGGTTGCCCCGGTATCTCCCGTTGCACCTGTGGCTCCGGTTACTCCAGTCGCTCCCGTATCTCCTGTTGCACCTGTAGCTCCGGTTACTCCGGTCGCTCCCGTATCTCCCGTTACACCTGTGGCTCCGGTTACTCCAGTCGCTCCCGTATCTCCCGTGGCACCCGTGGCTCCAGTTGCTCCGGTCGCTCCCGTATCTCCCGTTACACCTGTGGCTCCGGTTACTCCAGTCGCTCCCGTATCTCCCGTTACACCTGTGGCTCCGGTTACTCCGGTCGCTCCCGTATCTCCCGTTACACCTGTGGCTCCGGTTACTCCAGTTGCTCCCGTATCTCCCGTTGCACCGGTCGCTCCAATTGCTCCTGTCGCTCCGGTTGCGCCTGTATCTCCTGTGGCTCCTGTCGCTCCGGTTCCTGTTGCTCCTGTGGCACCCGTATCTCCGGTGGCTCCTGTCGCACCGGTGGCTCCGGTTCCTGTTGCTCCTGTGGCACCCGTATCTCCGGTGGCTCCTGTCGCTCCGGTTGCGCCTGTCGCTCCGGTTGCGCCTGTATCTCCTGTAGCGCCGGTCGCTCCGGTTCCTGTTGCTCCTGTGGCACCCGTATCTCCGGTGGCTCCTGTCGCTCCGGTAGCACCTGTATCTCCTGTAGCGCCGGTCGCTCCCGTTCCTGTTGCTCCTGTGGCACCCGTAGCTCCGGTGGCTCCTGTCGCTCCGGTTGCGCCTGTATCTCCTGTAGCACCGGTCGCTCCTGTTCCTGTGGCTCCTGTTGCGCCCGTTGCTCCTGTGGCTCCTGTCGCTCCGGTTGCGCCTGTATCTCCTGTAGCACCGGTCGCTCCTGTTCCTGTGGCTCCTGTTGCGCCCGTTGCTCCTATGGCTCCTGTCGCTCCGGTTGCGCCTGTATCTCCTGTAGCACCGGTCGCTCCTGTTCCTGTGGCTCCTGTGGCACCCGTGGCGCCCGTATCTCCCGCAGCTGCTAACAATGTATAATCTGGAGACGTACCTGGCGTACCTGTTGGTGAAGCTGTATTCGCCACATACGTACTTCCATCAAATGTCACCACTTGACCTTCTGGATAGGTTGGGGCATCCGCTGGATCAAATGCCACGATACCGGTTAAACCTACACCGGTGGCGCCTGTTGCGCCCGTTGCTCCTGCTGGACCCGCTGGGCCTACTGGACCCACTGGACCCGCCGGACCTGCTGGGCCTCTCCTTCCTCTTCCCCCTGGCGGTCCTTGAATGACACACACACAAGGATCTTTTCCACAGCATGGATTTTTTACTGGTTTCCTTTGTTTGTCTGATTTACCTTTCTTACAACTATCACATTCCCAGCCATCATCCTTATACGCATCATACCAGCTTCCTTTTTGGTAGTGGTCTGTCGAATGAGTTGGGTATATCTTTCCGCATTGTCTACATTTTCTCATAGAATCACCCCAATCCATCGTATTCATCATGATCGATAAAGGTGTATGTACAATTTTATTTTTATCAAAAAATTTGAAAGGCCTTGCACTCTACGTGCAAGGACCTCTCTCCATCGTTAAAATGTCATCGTCATTTTTAAATCTTTTCCTACCATACTATATTCAATATCCGCTGGACGGATCGCCTTTTTTAGTTTTTTCACACCTTCTCCTTCAAAAAAAGTAGGTGCATCTTTCCCTCCGATTAATAAAGGTGCCATATAGATAACAGCTTCGTTCACAAGGGATGCTTCTAAAAATGACGCACTCACACTGCCCCCTGCCTCTACAAGCACTGACATCACAGAGCGCTTCTTCAACATGTGTAACACATCCTGAAGATCTGTCCGGTGTTCTCCGCTTGTGACAAATACTTGATGACCTTTTTGTATCAACTGTTGATACTTTTGATGATCATAATCTTGTGATGTACAAATTATGGTTTCTGCCCTATGATCTGTTAAGCATTTGGCATGAAGCGGTATCCTTAATGTTGAATCTAAAATGACACGAATGGGCTGATGGTTGAATGAATCCTTTACAATTAAGCCGGCATCATCTTGAATAATCGTTTCCACTCCTGTCAGCACCGCATCTGCTTCTTGACGTAAGCGCTGCACTTCTGTTCTCGCTTCTATTCCAGTGATCCATTTGCTTTCTTGCTCAGCCGTGGCAATTTTCCCATCTATCGAAATAGCTGATTTTAAGACAACATATGGAAGGTTTGTTTGCATCAAATGAAAAAAAGGAGCATTTAAACGATCTGCTTCCTGTTTACATATCCCTTGCTCCACTTCAATTCCAGCCTTTTTCAAAAAGGCAATTCCTTTACCTGCAACAACCGGATTCGGATCTTGGGTGGCAATCAACACTTTCTTCACACCACTTTTGATGATTGCTTCGGTGCAAGGGCCTGTTTTTCCGTGATGTGTACAAGGTTCGAGTGTCACATACATGTCAGCTCCCTTCGCCTTTTCTCCTGCCATTAGCAGTGCATGAATTTCAGCATGAGGCTCGCCAGCCTTCATGTGCGCACCAATCCCAACGATCTTACCGCTCTGAACAATCACTGCACCAACAAGCGGATTGGGTGAGGTTTGTCCTTTCATCGCCTTCGCGTTGGCAATCGCCAGCTTCATATAAAAAACATCGTCTTTCATCTCGGGCTCCTTTCTTCTCTCAAGGGAAAGAACTCCTTCAGAAAATGAAGGAGTTCTATTCTCATGTGCTATACTTTCTCAAGCCGTTTCTTTTCAGATCGATCATAGTAAGGCAAGGAATAAAACAGTTTATATGATGCTCGTTGTTTACAAAAACAGCATTTGCGACATTCATATTTATTAATGAGGAGCACATGCGGACAATTGAGTACAGTCAGACCTTTTTTCATATGTTCCTTGCAAACACTTATCATGAGAATCCCCCGCTTACATTCTTTTTCTTAATGAGAGATTACTTCTTTCGGAAATTGTTCAAATAAGCGCAGTACTTCCGTATGTGTGCCATCTTCTCGAATATGATAAATACCACCGTCATATGAGCTTGCATACACATCATTTCCTAGTTGTCTAATGGCACTAATGCCATTCTTAGCAATTCGAATCGGACCTGTATTGACATCTAGCTCTGGATTCCAGACCACAATATATCCCCAATAGTCTCCGCTCACAATATAGCCAGAGTCTGTCACAGTGATGGATTTAATGGAATATTGATGCTCGTTGTGCTGATTTAAAATTCTGCCTGTATGCAAATCAAACAATCGGACGTTTTTATCACGGCTGACAATGGCAATACGATCTCTTTTGCTATCAATAAATACATCATTTAACAGCTCTGTCGCCCCGATATATTCTGCTGTTAAGGACAAACTCTTTTTATCGAGAAGACAGATGGTTCCTTCAACTGCCGCTGTGATGATTTGATCTCCTTCTACCTTTAATGCTTTGACCGCGCAATCATGTGCTTTAGAACGGCCGATTTCCTTTAAGTGTTCAGTCGAAATGACATGCACATAACCGCCATAAGTGCCGATATAAAATTGACGATCCTCCTCATGGAAATACACACTATTGACAGGACCTGTGTTGAGATCAAAAGAGACCATTTGCTGCAATGACTCGTGTACAATATGCACCTGGCTCGCATGATCGCCCCATGCATAATAGCTTCCATCCCGAGCAACAGCCACTCCATTTGTGAGAACACCTGTTGATTTTGCGATTTCGATTCCATTTTTTCTGAATTTTCCGTCATCTGATGCAGTGATAATATCACCCGCTTCAGTCAACGCAATATCATTAATAGAAGGTGTCGCCAATTCCTGCTCATCAGAAATCACTTTTCCTTCTTGAATGGACCATTCACAATACGTTTTCCCAAAGCTGGCTCCTAAAATGGCCTGCTCATCTTCTGTCCAAACAAGCGAGCGCTCCCATTGATATTTATGAGGCAGCAGCGTATCAATTAAATCACCGGTTTCATAATTCCAGAGCTTAATTAAATGGTCATATCCCGCTGTGAGCAAGTAGTTACCGCTCGGCGAAAAGTTTACACGTTTCACACCTTGTAAATGAGCTTTAATGATTTTTTTCTCCTGTAATGTAGCGGCATCATAAATGATGACCGTGCCATCGTCTCTACCAAAGGCGAATACTTCTTTTTGATTGCTGCCGCTGATGGTATCCAGCTCATAATCAAACGGGCCAATTTCACCTACAATTTCTCCTGTTTCATAGAGCCATACAAGGACATAGCCATCGTCACCAGTTGTATAAGCTTTATCCTCATGAATCCATACAGCTAATACATCCTTGCTATGTCCATGAAATTCTCTTAAAATGGCTCCCGTTTCAATATCCCAAACTAAGCATCTTCTGTCTCTGGACACTGATACAAGAAGCGTATCCTGCTTTGCAAATGCGACAGCTTCCACATCATCCGCATGACCATATAGCGTACGAATTCTTGTATGTGTGCCAGTATCATATAATTGAATGGTATAGTCTGACGATGCACTCGCTAAATACGTTCCATTTTCCGAAAGGGATAAAGAGTTGATGATATGCTCGTGACTGCCAATGAATGTTCCTTCTCCCGTGGCACGGTCCCATTTATAAATACAGCGATCATAGCCACCTGTGTAGACAATTTGGTCATGCTGAGTTGATAAAACGGATGTAATCGGTCCTCTATGCATGGTTTTACACTCCCACCTTTATATGTTGTTTTTGACGAGTAACTACACGAAAACCAGTAAATCGAAAAACAGGGTCTGGGTGTTTACCGTGTCTTCTTGCGACTCTGCATAAATCTCCGCCTCTTGCGAAGGAGCCACCTTTTAAAATGTAGTAATCACTGCCGAGTGTCTCGGTTAAATCATCGACAACCTCAATTCCGCCTTCATATATGTGATACTTGGTGTTGACCCATTCTTCGACATTGCCACCCATATCATATAGTCCAAATAGAGATCTTCCTTTTTCGTAATGACGGACAGGTGTCGTTTTTTCAATATTTGATTCGTGCGTATTACAATAAGAGGGGTCAAACTCATCTCCCCAAGGATATTGATGTCTCGTATTGCCCCGGGCAGCATATTCCCATTCTTCCTCAGTAGGGATCGATACCTCATATCCAAGCTTCCCGCTCAGCCACTGACAAAATGAGAAAGCTTCCTCGATGTCCATGCCCCAAGCTGGATGGTCTTTTCCCCCGCCAAGTTCTAGGTTCGTCAAGCTCTCTGGATAAGGCTTTCCTGTCTCGTCGCAATAGCTTTGATACCATTCATTTGTGACGACCGTATCTGAAATGAAAAATTCGCTCATATACGGCTGATAAGATGGAAATTCTTTGTACAACCATTTTTGAAATTTTTTCTCACGGCCATAGGCTGGATTCAGAAGTTTGTCCTTCCAAAATTCTGATGCCTTTTTCATATCTTCTTCATTACTTCCAATCGTCGCATAGCCGCTTGGGATTTGAATCCAATTGATATCAGGTTTCACGCTTTTCTCCCGCCTTCTTTAAATAAACTCATCTACTGATTAATTAATTTCTTCTCATCGACCATATGCCCTGATGCTGCTTTTGCCTTTAAATATGCTTCATTATAGAGAGAGGCTTCTACCGTATGATCAAACCGTAAAACCGGAAGACCGTAAGCAGCAATGGAATCGACTTTATCTGGATTATTGGTTAAGAGATGCAATGGTTTCCCTTTGTTTAAATAGTGCAAGACAGCCGCTGCTTCCTCGTAATGCCGATCATCATCTCCGCAGCCGATCAACCTGTTCGCCTCAAATGTATCCAGTTTCATTTCCTGTAATTTATACGTGAAGGCTTTGGCCATTAGCCCAATAGAGCGCCCTTCTTGATTGGCCATATACACAAGCATGCCTTTTCCGTAATCGGTGATTTTTTTTAGCGATGATGCAAGCTGTGGACCGCAATCACATTTCAGTGACCCAAACACATCCCCTGTTTGGCAGACACTATGAATTCGCACAAGCGGCGGCACTTCATTTTCAAAGTCGCCAAAAAGGAGACAAGAGGAAAATGTTTGCTGCTCGGTACTCATTTGTACAATAGACTCAACCGTTGGCGTTGTATCAGCTTCTACAGACGCAAAGGCATACCATGTAAACTGCACTTCTTCATGTTCAATAGAGATCGGCAGGTTCACTGGCCCCACGAGCAAATAGTGTTTTTCTTGAAATGTAAAATGATGAATCATTGATTGTAGTTCAGCTACAAACTTGTTCATTTGTCTCCCCCTATTCATCACTGCACCCCATTGAACTCTCTCAGCGCAGTGATGGCGTGATGAATATGTGTATGCACTCCCTTTGCACCCTGAGCACCGGTTCCAGCTAGAATCATGGCTCAGGAGAAATTTCCTGACATACTGGCTGAATAGATGTGCGATGCCAATCATCCATCAGTACCTTTCATAAAGACTCTTTTTAGACTGTCACTTGTCCAGTACAAAGGAGCAGAAATCGAGCTTCATACGCTGTATTCTCTGTAAGAGAGCAACACCATTTGATGATTCTTGAATGGAAACTGACATGCTCTTTCTCTAAAAGAATATCTCTGCTAGCTTCGAGCTGCTTTCTCCTTTACTAGAAGCTCTGGTCCTTCAAATGCACGTCATCCGGTTGTACCCTTTGATTGGATGAATAGTCCGTACTTCAATTCAGCTACATTGATTGAAGCACTCGCCTAGGTATGCACCAAGAACCATCACATCAAACATCGCGTTTATCCTCCTTTGCACTAGATTTTGACAGCAATGACATGATGCTGGCTGATCCCAGCCTTCGCTTGTAATGGTGTAATCGAAACGAGCTCAAGCCCTGATGTACAAATCTTTTCTCCAAGCTGAGTATCTGAGAATGAAAAATGGAAGCGTCCATCTTCTCCGATTAAGCCTGTTTTCCACTCTTCTCCCCATACAACAAGGGAAAACACACCACCTTCATGAAGCAGCGAGGAAATCTGCTTTAAGTATCGTTCGTGGTCATCAGGGTGCTGATGGTGAAAGCAGCCATGATCTAAAATCAGATCAAACGTCAGCTCGCGCCCTTGATCCATTGACCAAGACATAAAATCTTGATGATAAAAATGGACAGGAACCTCTTTTCTCTTCTTCAATCCTTGCCATTCCTCATGCTCATAAAGGTCAATGCCGGTATATGCCGACAGTCCTTGTAAATGTTCAAGAGCCCGTCCATTCCCGCAGCCGATATCCAGCACAGAAGCAAGTGCATCCTTTTCCCTGGAACGCCATGCCTTGAGAGACATCACAGCAGCGTCTGTTAATGATGGATCAGTAGACCACATATCTGTTCTTTGCTCATAGTGTTCTTGAAAAGCCATGCGCATTTTCTCTAAATACAACCCGCTGTCTTCATGATACAAAGCCTTTTTCATCACTTGACCTCCTTCAATTCACAATCACCTTTCCTAACAAAGGTGGTTTTCAAGCAAAAAGCCTTATGATAAAATGAAAGATGGATTTTTTAGGAAATCTGTTTTCTGAAAAAGGAGAGAAGCATCCCACATGTCACTCTTCTTTTTCAGCACTCATCTTCACATACAACCACAGCCATTCAACTATTACAGCGCCTCAGTTTGTTATACATTTTCTTCATATGGGTTCACCTCCTTAACAGCGCTAGGAAAGCGCTTTCTTTATGATGATCCTCTGAATATTACCATTGAGAAATAGGCATAGTAGAAAAACGAATCTACCATTCTAAGCTATCTATCATTCATTTCTTTTTGTCTAATAGATATTTCTTCAGTATCGCTTTGCCCCAGAAGTGCTCTTCCTTAGGTCTTAATGCATCATCCTTTACAGAATTGATCCTGAAATCCACCTATCAAAAATTTAACAACTAATTCCATAATGACTTGATTAAGCCAAATATATTGTTTTTAGATTATTTTGTCAACAAATTATTTCCTAAACATTAGAATGATTTTCTAATTGAAAATACAGGTATATTTCGTGGTTTTTTGACCTTAAAACACTTATTTCTACACAAAAATACAACTTAAACCAATAGAACTAAGAAATTTATCTACTAAATTACACAAGATTTTTATTTCATTTTGAGATAAAAATAAAGATATCATAATTATTTCCCGAATGGTTTTTTGTGATATTTTCACTACTTTTTTCTTTTTTTTGATGGTATCCTTTGATATTTCTATATTTTCAATTAGACATTTTACTGTTTATCCCAATTTTTTAACCTGTCTTATTATAGTGAAAAAGACAGATGGTAGATTTTAATTATCGCAGTATGAAAAAAAGCCCCTTACAAAAGTAAGAGGCTTTCAGCGTGTAGACAAACCCTCGCATTCTTTGTCAGTCCTGCGTGCTGGTGCTCACGAATGTGAAATTCGCTCCGCGCCAGTACTCGTCCTTCCTAGACTGCAAAGGTTTTCTATCACGCTGAAAAGAAGACAAAGGGCTAAAATCAAGTTCATTTTAGCCCTTTGTCAAAAATCTGAAAAAAGCCCCTTACAAAAGTAAGAGGCTTTTTACGATGGCGTTTATGCCCAATTTTTCACTTTTTCATGGTCAGTCACAAAGAGAAGAACTTTTCCTTCGTCTAAATGTTCTTCAAATGTCTCAGCTTCATCTTTTGAGAAACCAATTTCGTGAATCTTATTGCGGAGTTCATCTCCCTTTTTGCTAAAGATGTTTCCAACCGCATGCTTGAGTCCAACTTCTTTTGGACCTATCGTATTGGCATCTGCATTGCTTGCAATACGCTCAGTTCGATCATCGTCATGGGACAGAACATAAATGTCCTCTCTTGCAACACCGAGTTGTTTTAATTGCTCCACATCTCTTTGAAGTGTTTCATCATTTGAATACTCTCTTACAACAGGTTTCATTTATTATTCCTCCTTTAACGTCTTACGAATCTTTTACCCGTCACTTTTGTCATTAAACCTTCCTCCAGCACATCCATTTTTACTCTGTGAACTTAATGCGTCTATGGACTTATTTTTGACAAAAAGACTGTAAAAATGACTAAATTTTCTGAAAAATTATATGCTTTCCTTGTCATTTGTTGTACAATTCTTATACTGGAGGCTAGAAATGGGGGGGAGCTGATGTATTATTTTTCAGCTGAGCAGCAGTTTAATGCATGGGTTGTCAGTGATTTGGTGAAACAGCTTTTTCAAAAATGGAATCCTGAAGAATCAAAAGCAAAGCCGCTTACTTTGTTTGCTGAACAGCACTTTCACATCTGCATCGATTATCTCTTTTCTATTATTATTAACATTGGAGATATCGAGTCAATCGAACAAGATCCACAAGACCTGTTGTCCTCATATTTAAATATCCTTTTTCCTTTTGTGACGCACGATATGATGAAAGCCTCCATGCAAAATGCAAATGAATATTTGTTAAAAGAACGTGATGCGGATGAGTATCAACTGTTTGGTTGTCTCCCGCCGCTCCTTTCTGTCTCTCTTCAAAAAAAGTAGTCCCCTTCTTTTAGATGGTGGCTGCTTTTTTGTATGTGCTTGGAAAAGACCGTATGTTTTGAACGAAAAGAAGCATCATGTTAATGTAAATCTAGGTTGCAAGTGAAAGGGAGGATTTGACATGAGTCAACAAAAACAAATTCAATTAGCAAAACGTCCAAAAGGGTTACCTACTAAAGATGTTTTTCATTTTGAAACAGTTGATATACCAACGCCGCAAGATGGCGAAGTCTTGATTCAAACGAAATATGTGTCTGTAGATCCTTACATGAGAGGTCGAATGCAAGATACAAAATCCTATACACCTCCGTTTAAACTCAATGAAGTGATTCAAGGTGGTGTGGTCGGAGAAGTCGTCGAGTCCAAATCTCCTCAATTTGAGAAAGGTGATTTTGTACTTGGATTCCTTGGCTGGCAGGAATATTCTACTGCCAAAGCAGAGTCTCTGACAAAAATTGATCCATCCATTGCGCCGTTATCTTATTACTTAGGGATTTTGGGCATGCCAGGACAAACCGCCTATTTTGGACTTCTTGCGATTGGTCAGCCAAAAGAAGGCGAAACGGTTGTCATTTCTGGAGCCGCAGGTGCCGTTGGTTCTGTTGTCGGACAGATTGCTAAAATCAAAGGTGCCCACGTCGTTGGAATTGCCGGATCTGATGATAAACTGGCTTATTTAAAAGAACTGGGCTTTGATGAAACCATTAATTATAAAACAACAAATGATTTAGATGACGCCATTGCAAAAGCCTGTCCAAACGGTGTCGATGTGTATTTTGACAATGTGGGCGGCGACATCTCTGATGCTGTAATGAATCATTTGAACCGTTTTGCACGTATTCCAGTCTGCGGCGCCATTTCTTCTTATAACATTAGTGCAAGCGAAGACATTGGCCCTCGTGTGCAAACAAAACTCATTAAAACAAGTGCATTAATGCAGGGCTTCATTGTTGCCAACTACTCTGATCGTTTTGAAGAGGCGGCAAAAGATCTCGCACAATGGGTAAAAGAAGACAAACTGACTTACAAAGAAACCATTATCGAAGGTTTTGACCATATTCCAGATGCATTCCTTGGACTATTCAAAGGGGAAAATGTCGGAAAACAACTTGTCAAAATTTCATAACACAAAAAGGACCCGCCAATTATGGAGGGTCCTTTTCTTATGCCTGCTTGGGCGCAAGGTGCAGCTGGCCTTGCTTATACACAATTTCTTCAAGCGAAAGATTCAGCTTTTTCGCCATTTTTTTCAGCATTGATTGCTCTTGAGGTGTGACAAGACTGATGACTGCGCCTTCTTTTCCTGCGCGTCCGGTTCTACCTGAACGGTGGATGTAGCCCTCTTCATTTGGCATATCTGCATGAATCACATATGGCAGATCATCAATATCGATTCCTCTTGCTGCAATATCTGTTGCAAGGAGGAGCGGGAATTCACGCTGTTCAAATGCCTTTAAGATGACAGCACGCTCTGCTTTTTTCGCTTCACTGTGAAGCACACCAAGGTCGACATGGTGATACGCTAATTTTTCTGCATAAATGCTCAAATTCGTAATATCTCGCACAAAGACAAGTGCCTGCATGTCCTCAAGCCGTGATAGCTTTTGCAGTAATTTCACCTTGTCGCGCTGATCACATAACAGGTAATAATGCCCTACCTTCTGCGCTTCTTCTTGGCTTCTGCTAATTCTCAATACCTCTGGTTCAGATGCAATGTCTTTGATCAGCTGAACGGTTTCTTCTTTCAATGTTGCAGAAAAACAAAGGATTTGTCTTTCTTTTAATGTGGATTTAATGATCGCTTGGATCGTTTTCATATGCTCTGGGACAAGAAGTTGATCTGCCTCGTCTAATACAATCGTTTTGACTTCGTGCATTTTCAGTTTCTTGATTTTGATTAACTCTTGTACGCGACCCGGTGTCGCCACCACGATATTCGGGTGTTTTTTTAGCTTTTCCTGCTGCTTCTTGATGTTTGCCCCGCCTATTAAGGAAATAGCTTTGATGTCTGAACCTTGTTTGAATTCTTGCACGACATCAAAAATTTGCATCACAAGCTCTCTTGAAGGTGCCAAGATTAAGACTTGCGGGTGTTTGATAGTCACATCAATTTTATTTAAAAGCGGCAGAACATACGCAAGTGTCTTCCCTGTTCCAGTCGGTGATTCTGCGATCACATCGCGTTTTTCCGTAATCCACTCTGCTGTTTGTTCTTGTATCGCTGTTGGCTTCTCAAAGCCAGCCGCTTCAAAGTTCTTTTGAATAAATGGCTTTGCTTCTTTAAAAAATGCCCAATTTTCCGTCATGTTGATCTCCTTTATCCTCATTCAATCTATCCTTAAGTATCTCAAAATCAGCTTTGAAACGCAATTTTTCTTTTGATGCTTTTATCGAGCCGGACAGTTCGATATAATCATGAGAGGCACTAGCCGTTTTGAATCTATTTGAGGTGTAAAAAATGATATTATCTGTTAAAGATTTAAGTCATGGCTTTGGCGACAGAGCCATTTTCCACGAAGTCTCCTTCCGGTTATTAAAAGGCGAGCATGTCGGCTTGATCGGCGCCAACGGTGAAGGAAAGTCAACGTTTATGAATATTATTACTGGCAAGCTTGAGCCAGATGCAGGAAAAGTCGAATGGGCAAAAAATGTCCGTGTCGGCTACCTCGATCAGCATACCGTGCTTGAAAAAGGAAGAACCATTCGTGAAGTCCTTCAAGATGCATTCCATTATTTATTCTCAATGGAAGCCGCAATGAATGACATTTACGAAAAAATGGGTGAAGCAGATCCTGATGAGCTAGAAAAGCTTTTAGAAGAAGTAGGCGTCATTCAGGATGCCCTGACGAACAATGATTTTTATATCATTGATTCCAAGGTAGAGGAAATTGCAAGAGGTCTTGGGTTAACAGATCTCGGGCTGGATCGTGATGTGACAGAGCTGAGCGGCGGACAGCGTACAAAAGTACTGCTTGCGAAATTGCTATTAGAGAAGCCTGAAATTCTTCTTCTTGACGAGCCGACCAACTATTTAGATGAACAGCATATTGAGTGGCTGAAGCGCTATTTGCAGGAATATGAAAATGCGTTTATCCTCATTTCACATGATATTCCGTTCCTAAACAGTGTCATTAACTTGATTTATCATGTCGAAAATCAAGAACTCACGCGCTATGTTGGTGATTATGATCAATTTAAACAAGTGTACGAAGTGAAAAAGCAGCAACTAGAGGCAGCGTATAAAAGGCAGCAGCAAGAAGTGGCTGAATTAAAGGATTTTGTCGCGAGAAATAAAGCACGTGTCAGCACTCGAAATATGGCGATGTCTCGTCAAAAGAAACTCGATAAGATGGACATGATTGAATTAGCGGCAGAAAAACCAAAACCAGAATTCCACTTTAAACCTGCACGTACATCAGGGAAATTAATTTTTGAAACGAAGGATTTAGTCATTGGGTATGACGAACCACTTTCTCGTCCATTGAATTTAAAAATGGAACGCGGGCAGAAAATTGCGTTATACGGTGCCAACGGTATCGGAAAAACGACACTGCTCCGAAGCCTGCTTGGAGAAATCTCCCCCATTTCTGGTGAGGTGGAACGTGGAGAATTCTTGCATATTGGCTACTTTGAGCAAGAAGTAAAAGAGCAAAACAGCAATACTTGTATCGAAGAGGTGTGGAGCACCTTCCCATCGTACACACAATATGAAGTCAGAGCTGCCCTTGCCAAATGCGGTTTAACGACAAAACATATTGAAAGCCGTGTGTCTGTTTTAAGTGGTGGTGAAAAAGCGAAGGTCCGCCTTTGCAAGCTCATTAACGAAGAAACCAATTTGCTTGTTCTCGATGAGCCGACAAACCACTTGGATGTCGATGCAAAAGAAGAATTAAAGCGCGCGTTAAAAGAATATAAAGGCAGCGTCCTATTGATTTCCCACGAACCTGAATTTTATCAAGATGTGGCTACTGAAACTTGGAATTGCGAATCCTGGACAACCAAAGTATTATAACGACAAAAAAAGCCTCATATCTTTTCAAAAGATATGAGGCTTTTTTCTATTAATGACCTGGTTGGATATTCACCAGATGCTTACGGCCAAGAAGCAGGATGACCATTCCTAAGAGAACAACTGCCGCCCCTACATAATAAGGGGTGCTTGCTGTGTAAGTTTCAGCGAGAACTCCCGCAATCCAAGGCGCAATCGCACCACCAATAAATCGTACAGCACTGTATGAAGATGATGCAATTGAACGCTCAACAGGAGCTGATCCCATCACAGCCGTCGTAAGCACCGTATTGATCATGCCGAGGATTCCCCCAGCAATGACAATACCGCAAATGACCACGACCACATGTGATGTCCATATTCCAATGCCGAATAAAATCACAGCAAACGAAGCAAAGAGAACAACAAGAGCTGTTAATGTACCCAATTTGCGATGAATGACCGGCGCTGAGAAGACAGATGTCACAGCCAAAAATAATCCCCATCCAAAAAAGACATAACCAAGACCATGCTCATCAAGATGAAGCACAAATGGCGAATAAGCTAGAAGAACAAAGAATCCAAAGTTATATAAGAAAGCAGCAGATGCCATCGTTAAAAGCCCCTTATATTTCAAGGCTCCAACAGCTTCAAATAATTTCACCTTTTTCTGCGGCTTTTGCATAGGTGGAAGCATAAAGGTAATGGCTAAAAGAGCAACGAGCATTAACACTCCCACACCAAAGAATGGCCCGCGCCAAGAGATCGTTCCAAGCTCACCGCCAAGGAGCGGCCCAACAGAAATCCCAAGACCTAGTGCCGCCTCATATAAAATGATGGCTTTCGCACTTCCTCCAACAGACACACCGACAATCACTGATAATGCCGTTGAAATAAATAAGGCATTCCCAATGCCCCATCCGCCTCTAAAACCAATTAATTCATTAATGGTTGAAGAAGTACCGCCTAAAGCAGAAAAGACAATAATAAAGATGAGTCCTAATAATAACGTCCATTTGGCACCAATACGACTAGAAATAAAACCGGTAAAAAACATCACAAAGCCGGTGACAAGCAAATAGCTCGTAAATAAAAGAGACACCTGACTTGGAGATGCATGTAATTGTGATGCAATGGCTGGCAAAATCGGGTCTACAAGCCCTATGCCCATAAATGAAATCACACAAGCAAAGGCCACCGCCCAGACGGCTTTTGGCTGTCTAAGCAAACTCGTACGCTGTTTCAATACTTCTTCTTCCTTCATTCCATCAGAACCTTTCCTACAGTTGTTTAACAAAATAAAATAAACACGCTGAGGTGTTTATTTTATTTTGTTGACAAAGGGCTAAAATGAACTTTATTTTAGCTCTTTGTCTTCTTTTTCAGCGTGATAGAAAACCTTTGCAGTCTAGGAAGGACGAGCACTGGAGCGGAGCGAATTTGGCATTCGTGAGCACCAGAGCGCAGGACTGACAAAGAATGCGAGGGTTTGTCTACACGCTGAAATAAACACGCTGAGGTGTTTATTTTTGTAATTGCTCAATGGCATGAGCCGCTCTTTCTTTCATCATTTCAAGATCCTTTTTAAAGGATTGAATCGTTTCTAGCTTTTTTGTAATCAATTGATGCTGCACAGTCAGCTGCGCCTCAATATCTAACAGTTTCTCTAATCGTTCCTTCGGGTCAAGTGACAACAAGTAGCCTTCTTTATTCAGCTCAAGCTGTTTTCCGATTTCCATAAACGACTGAAGCTCTTGTAAAGAAAAGCCAAGTACTTCTTTGGCCTGCATCACTTTCTCCAGTTCTTCCATGTCATCCTCTGAGTAAAGTCTGACACCGCCCTCTGTCCGCTTTGGTGCTGATAATAAACCAATCTCTTCATAGAAACGAATGGTCCGTTTCGTCAGACCGCTTCTTTTCGCCACTTGATCAATTTTCATCCATTCCATCACCAGTGCCTCCTGCTCATCAATTCATGTTTTATTATACACCTTTGTTACCTTAACGTAAACGTTAATGTTTGATCACTTGATTTCTATTGTGGTTTGATGCAGAATAAATAGGAATCATTACGTTTTAAAGGAGGTACCATATGTGTTCATTTCCATCCAAAAAAGAACGACACGCACAATTCGGTTCTGTCCCGCCAAGCGCTAGAACAAAACCTAGTCAAAAAGAGGACATGATAGACATCCAACAAACCGAACAGGACTTTTATTTTGATCTGGAACAGGTCGGAATTTGCCGTGTGTCGTACCCTGTACATATTTTGTCTAAAACGACTCCACAGCACCAAACCGCTTCCGCTGATTTTACGCTGAGTACATATTTGCCAGCTCATCAAAAAGGCATTCATATGAGCCGTCTCACCGAGCAGCTTCACTCATTTTATGAGAGCGGAAAGCCGGTTGATGTGGATTCCTTAAAAGAATTGACAGCACAGCTTGCCAAGCAAATGAATCAGCCATCTGCCTCGATTCAAGTTTCCTTTCCGTGGTACATGGAAAAAAAGAGTCCCATCAGCAGAAAGTCCGGTTTGATGCATGCAGACGTGCAATACGACATCCACTTTCATGAAGAAAACGGATGGATTTGTCATATTGGCTGCACTGCTCAGGTGACAACGTTATGTCCTTGTTCAAAAGAAATCAGTGAATACGGCGCACATAATCAGCGTGGCACTGTATCGATTCAGGTAGAGCTGTTTGAACAAGGTCAACTCCCTGACGACATGAAAGCAGATCTACTGCGGATCATCGAGTCTAATGCGAGTGCGCCCCTTTACCCTGTACTCAAAAGACCAGATGAAAAACAAGTGACAGAAGAGGCCTATGAAAATCCACGTTTTGTAGAGGATGTTGCGAGGTTAATTGCAGCAGAGCTATATGAACAAAACTGGATTAAAGGCTTTCAAATTGAGTGCCGAAATGAAGAATCCATTCATCAGCACGATGCTTATGCCAAATGTTCTTATCAAAAAAAACTGTAGAATGTCTCTACAGTTTTTTTGCCAACCTTTATTTTTCATTACTTTCTAATTCTTCAATCATCATCGACAGTTCTGTCCAACGATCCATCGCTTGTTCTAATTCTTCAGCGACGGCTTTTTGCTTGTCCATCAGCTCTTGAATTTTCCCAAAATCACTGCCAGCCTCAGCAATGCTGGCTTCGAGCTGCTGGTGTTTGTCCTCTAGTGCTTGTATCCGATCTTCAATCCCATCCCATTCAAGCTGGTCCTTATAGGATAGTTTTTTTCTCTTTTTCGGTGCAGCTTCTACTTGTTTTTCAGCTGGTTTTGTCTCTGTCCGCTTCTGTTCTTTTTCTTGCTCCATATAATCGCTGTAAGCACCTTGGAAGTGTGAAATACGTCCATTCCCTTCAAACACAAGCAGACGATGGACGACTCGGTCTAAGAAATAACGATCATGCGACACGGTGATGACTACGCCTGGGAACTGCTCCAAATAATCCTCTAAAATGCTGAGCGTCTCTGTATCAAGATCATTCGTCGGCTCATCTAAAAAGAGAACATTCGGCTCTTCCATCAATACCTTCAATAAATACAATCTGCGGCGCTCTCCCCCTGACAGCTTGCGGATAAACGTGCGCTGCATGGATCTAGGGAATAAAAATCTCTCCAGCATCTGCTCTGCTGTCACAATGACGCCATCTGCCGTTTTGACAATTTCAGCTGTTTCTTTGATGTAATCAATGATATTCAGCTCTTCATTCATTTCGTTATGGTCCTGCGTGTAATAGCCAATGCGGACTGTTTGTCCAATGGTCAATTGTCCATTCGTCGGTTCGATTTTACCCGCCAGGCAATTGAGTAAAGTCGTTTTGCCCACTCCATTCGGTCCGATAAATCCGATGCGATCCCCTGGCACGACTAAATCGCTGAACTGGTCCACAAGGGTTTGACCAGCAAATGTGATGCTGATCTCTTCTGCCTCAATCACTTGTTTTCCAAGCCGGTGAGAACCGATCGCAAAATCAAGCTCTCCCTTTGCATCAGGTCCCTTTTGATCCTTCAGCTCTTCCACTCTGCCGATACGCGCTTTTTGCTTTGTCGTTCGAGCCTTTGCCCCTCTTCTGAGCCATGCAAGCTCACGTCTAAGCAAATTTTGACGTTTCGTTTCTTTTACTTGAGCTTCTGCTTCTCGTTCCGCTCTTTTTTCTAAAAAGACTTCATAATTTCCTTTATATGTGTAAAGCTGCCCCTGGTTTAATTCATAAATCCGATTGGCGACACGGTTTAAGAAATAACGATCATGGGTAACAAGAATGACAGCCCCGCTGTATTGACTCAAATATCCTTCAAGCCATTCAATGGTTGCGTTGTCCAGATGGTTTGTCGGCTCATCTAAAATCAGCAAACCCGCAGGCTGAATTAAATTTTTGGCGATCGCCACACGCTTTTTCTGTCCACCTGATAACGCATGAACAGATCGGCTCACATCTTTAACGCCAAGCTTTGTCAAAATCGTTTTCGCCGAAAGGTTCGCATCCCATGCGTCGTCCTGATCCATTTTATTTTGCATACGCATAAGCGCTTCTTGTTTTGCCTCGTTTTGTGGATCATGCTCTAAATCAGCCAGTGCCTTTTCATAGGCCTTCATTGTTTGAATCATTGGTGCTGTTCCTGAAAAAATATAGTCGAGAATCGTTTCATCCCCGCTCATTTCAGGATCTTGCTCGAGAAATTCGATATCAAGTGTCCCTGCCTTTGTGATGTCGCCTTCCTCAAATGATTCAAGTCCTGCAATGACTTTTAAAAGCGTTGACTTCCCTGTTCCATTCGGTCCAATTAACCCGATGCGTTCCTTTGGTTCTATATGAAAAGAGATATGATCAAACAGCGTTTTTTCGCCATAGGTTTTATATAATCCTTCTACATTCAATAAACTCATTTTATCAGCCCTTACATAGATTCTTCCTTTATTTTAAATCAGTCAGTAGCAGAAAACTAGTTTTAAAAAAACCCGCTGCTGAAAAGAATGTTTCCTTTTGATGCTCGATACACTATGAAGAGGTGATCTAAAGATGATAACCATTAGTTTATGTATGATTGTGAAAAATGAAGAGGAGGTTTTGGCTGACTGCCTATCTTCTGTTCAAGACATTGTAGATGAGATGATCATTGTTGATACAGGATCAACGGATCAAACAAAGGACATTGCTCACTCCTTTTCAGCAAAGGTGCTCGACTTTGAATGGGTCCAGCATTTTGCAAAAGCACGCAATTTCGCTTTTTCCCATGCGACAAAAGAGTATATCTTATGGCTGGATGCCGACGATGTCCTACTTGAGGAGGACCGGCAAAAACTGCTTCAGCTCAAACAGACGCTAGATCCCGCAGTAGAT
This sequence comes from Bacillus sp. 005/A4HT-01/001, assembly GCF_004634445.1. Classification (NCBI taxonomy): domain Bacteria; kingdom Bacillati; phylum Bacillota; class Bacilli; order Caryophanales; family Bacillaceae; genus Bacillus; species Bacillus sp. 005/A4HT-01/001. The sequence continues at coordinate 137,847 of NZ_SEIZ01000005.1, read as the reverse complement.
GCCGTCTCGATGTTTTACCACGTTGGATTTAGCGAGGACGGTCAGGTGAATTTTAAATATAGAAGAAATCGGCTCGTCAAGCGTGCCTTGAACTTTCAGTGGTATGGGGCCGTTCATGAATTCCTTCAAGTGTATGGCAACATTTTTCCCGCTGATATCGCCGTCACCCATCAAAAGCGTAAAAAAACAACCGCTGGAGAGCCTGGACGCAATCTGCGCATTTATGAAAACATGCTTGCAAAAGGCGAAGAGATGACACCTCGTGATCTCTTTTACTTCGCCAATGAATTACGAGATAACAAGCAGCATGTGAAGGCGATTCGCTTTTATCACAAATTTTTAGCCACAAAACAATGCTGGATTGAGGATGAAATTCGCACATGCCAAAATTTAGCTGACTGCTATTATGCAGTCGGTTTTGAAGAAGCCGCCTTATCCTCCTTACTGCGATCCTTCTTATATGATCAGCCCCGTCCAGAATTTTGCTGCCGGATTGGGGATCATTTCAAAGCACAAAATAAACACAAAGCAGCGATCTATTGGTATGAGCAGGCACTGAAGGCACCTGAAATCGAAACAGCCTTTACACTGACACAATATAAAACATGGTATCCTCACCTTCAGCTTTGCTATTGTTATTATCAGCTCGGTGATTTGGCTCAAGCCAAAACCCATCATCTTGCATCCTCAGCCCATTACCCAACACATCCGAGTGTGCTGTACAATGAAAAAATATTTGCTGAAGAAACGTAAATCTCCTGTTATCACATCCGCCTGTCAATGACGGCGGATGTCTTTTGATACACATTAGACTTTTGTGACATTTAACACTTTAGTGATTTAAAGCGTTTTTCAACCAATTGACTAAATTGTCATTTACGCATATACTAACATTCGTCTTACGAAAAGATTTATCCATTAGGAGGTCAACATGAGTTCTTTATTTAGAAAAAAGTCTCTCGATCAGCTCATGCTTGAAAGTCAAACGAAGCGGCTGAGCCGTTCTTTGAATACATTTGATTTAATCTTGCTTGGCATTGGCTGTGTGGTCGGGACTGGAATTTTTGTGATAACGGGGGTTGCGGCTGCGAAAGATGCGGGACCTGCGATTATTATATCTTTTATTTTGGCTGCGATCGCATGCGCCCTTGCTGCTTTTTGCTACGCTGAATTTTCCTCGTCCATTCCAGTGTCAGGAAGTGTCTATACGTATTCTTACGCAACACTTGGAGAATTCCTCGCCTTTTTAATGGGCTGGGATTTAATGCTTGAATATGTTGTTGCGCTCTCTGCTGTGGCAAGCGGATGGTCATCCTATTTTCAATCACTGCTCAGTGGATTTGGTCTGCACATACCGAAGGCTTTATCGGCTGCACCCGGAGCCGCTGATGGGGCCATCTTTAACCTGCCAGGCGCACTCATTATTTTACTCATTACCTTTATTGTCTCAAGAGGCGTAAAAGAGAGCACGAAGCTGAATAACATCATTGTGCTCATCAAAATTGCCATTGTCCTCCTCTTTATCATTTCAGGCTTTGCTTACGTTAAACCTGAAAATTGGACACCTTTTATGCCAATGGGCTTCCATGGCGTGATTGCAGGAGCGGCAACTGTCTTTTTTGCTTACCTTGGATTTGATGCAATCGCTAATGCATCAGAAGAAGTCAAAAACCCGCAAAAAGCGATGCCAATCGGAATTATTGGCGCGCTCGGTGTTTGTACAATTTTATACATCGGGGTGTCCTTTGTCTTAACCGGCATGGTTCACTATACGAAACTGAATGTCAGTGACCCTGTCGCTTTTGCTTTACAAGTGGTTGGACTGAATAGTGTCGCTGGTATTATATCGGCAGGTGCTATTATTGGGATTACGACCGTGTTAATTGCACTTGTCTACGCTCAGGTTCGTTTAACCTTTGCCATGAGCCGAGATGGACTCATGCCAAAAATCTTTTCAAACGTTCATCCAAAATCGAAGACACCGGTTGCCAACACTTGGCTGACAGGCGCTGTTGCGGCATGTATCGTTGGTTTCGTCAACTTATCAACACTTGCTAATTTAGTCAGCATCGGTACACTTGCGGCCTTTACGGTGATCTCGATCGCTGTGATCATACTCCGGAAAAAACATCCGAATATGAAAACAGCGTTTAAAGTACCCTTTGTTCCTGTTCTTCCCATCATTAGTGCGGTCATTTGTATGATCTTGGCTGCCACACTGAAATGGGAGACATGGCGAGCCTTCCTCATCTGGGTAGCCATTGGTGTCGTTGTGTATTTTACCTACGCAAGACGCAAAAGCCATCTGAATCAAACACAATAGAAAAGAGACACGGGGAATCCCGGTCTCTTTTTTTGTTTAAATCACACTGTTTTTCACTGAATTCGAGTCCACCATATCTGGATCGAGTACGCTTGAAATCGGAATGACAAGCGGTGAACAATCTCCATTGTCCTCACCAAAACCTTGGTTCAATTTCATCGAGAGAAAATAATCGATCTGCTGATAAGGCCCTAGCGTCAGTGATGCCCCCCTATCCATTGCATTGATTTTAAAAGCACCGACATTGACGACTGAGGGTGAGAATAACATCACACATCACTTCCTTGGAATAGGTTTAGCTGCTGGCGAAAAAGAGGCAGGTGAGTCCACTTGATCTCGATCATCTACATGGCTCTTTGTTCCGACAAAACCGCTGGCATCTCCAAAATTCTGTCCGTACCCCTGATTTTTTTTATCTGAGTTTTGCCACTCTGCTAACAAATTTTGTCCGACATTCACCGCCGACGCATTTTCAAAGGAATTAATTTTTAACATGAAAATATTAATATTGATATACGGAGTTGGTTGAACCACAGATAAACCTCCTTTTTATAGGTATATGCGAGCACCCATCAAGTATGTTAACAGGAGGTCTTCACATGGACTTCGAAAAAATGAAGCAGTGGATGGACATTGCCCAGCAAATGCATGGAGATGATTTTTGGAAAATGATATTCGATGATGAGCAAAGATCTCCCTTTATGGCAAATGGTCCGTCTCCCTTTACATTCTCGCAGCAAGATCAGCGAGGAACAGATGCATCGTTTCCACCAGTCGACATTGTGGAAACCCCTACTGAATTTCAGTACTTAATTTATCTGCCTGGCTACCGGAAGGAAGATGTTCAGGTGCTGTCATATGGTGAATACTTGGTTGTAAAAGGACAACGTTTTTCCTTTTTTAACGAACAGGATTTTCGCCAAAAACAAGGAAAGTATGGTCCGTTTGAAAGAAAAATTCGGCTCCCAGATATGATTCTTGGTCAAATGAATGCGGCCTTTAAAGACGGCGTGCTATACATTCGCCTGCAAAAGGATGAAGGAAAAGCAACTGCGATTATCATAGATGACGAATATTAATACTGACTGCGTCTATTAGATCACGATCATCAATCGTTTCAATTGGCAAGATCGTGATCACGCCATCGGCATTTTGTTCACCAAAACCATTGTTTCTTTTGATCGTCGAGCAGTGATTTCGTACGATCGTCGAACCGAATGTCATCGAGGACCCTGTACCAATCGTATTCGTCTTCATATGGGTAATCTGAATGCGTGTAGGCAGCATGCCCTTCTCCCCCTTCATGTATCTCTATAAGTATATACTTGGTAGCTTTTCCATAGACTAGAGCAAGGCGAAAGAAAAGGTTGTGGTCCACTTGAAACATTTCATTCAATCACTCTTTAAAAAAACCGAAGCAAGTCCATCCCCATCTGTCGTCGAGCTGGAAAAAAGACTCACCGCTCTTGAGCAGAAAATGTCTGCACCTGCTCCGCCTGTCTCGGAGGATACGCACATTCACATTGAATCACTGCATGTGGACAAAATTGACTACCATTTAGAGTTTGGTGAGCTTTCCATTGATCAGCTTAAAGGCAGACTCAACATTGGAGCCACCTATTACACGCCAAAGGACCCGCACCTCAAAAAGGCAGCTTCAGTACCGAAGCCAAAAGAAACAAAAACACCAAAAGTCTCCATTCGATCAAAGTCTTCATCTCAGCACGACCGGAAGCCAGAAATAAACCGCAAGCACAATCGCTACAATACTGATCACATTTAGCCAAAAGCCAGCCTTGACCATATCAGATATTTTCAGCACGTCCGCACTAAAGACAGCCGCATTTGGCGGTGTGGAAATTGGCAACATAAACGCACATGAGGAAGCTAACGCAGCCGCAGCCATTAAGCCGTACGGCTCCATGCCAATTGCAAGTCCAAGCCCTACTGTAATCGGAATGATCATGTTCGCAACTGCTGTATTGGACATAATTTCGGTCATAAATAAAATAGAAGCCGTTAAAATAATCAGCAGCATGAGATACGACAGCCCATTTAAATGCTGTAAATTTTCCCCGATCCATCCTGTTAGATTCGTTTCCGCAAATCCTGTAGCGAGCGAAAGCCCGCCTCCAAACAAAAGCAAAAGCCCCCACGGCAACTGCTTCATATCCTGCCATTCTAGTATTCTCTCTCCATTTGTCGCTGGAATGAGAAATAACAGCATCGCCCCAAAGATTGCGATCGACGTATCCGAGACAGGAAGCCCGCCAAACAAAAAGATTTTAAAAATCCATAAAAAAGCCGTCATAAGAAAAATAGCAAAAACCCATTTTTCTTCTTGTTTCATTTTGCCTAAATCCTCTAAACCCTTCCGTATAAACGCCGCTCCCATTTCACCTGTGTGCTCTACCTTGAACTGTATCTTGGTCAAATACAGAAATAAGAGAATAAGCAGAACAGCCGCCACCGGAAAACCAAACAAAAACCATTCAAAAAACATAATTTCTCGATCTAACAACTTTTTTGACATCGCTGCAAAAACAGCATTTGGCACAGACCCAACGAGTGTCGCCAGTCCGCCAATAGAGGCTGAATAAGCGACTGATAATAGGATGCTTTTACTGAATCGGTCAAGAGATGCACCAGACAAAATATCGTTCGCCTTCACCTCTTTAATCACAGCCAGTGCCACCGGCAGCATCATCAGTGCTGTGGCTGCATTTGAAATCCACATAGATAGAAAAGCCGTTGCCATCATAACCCCTAATACAATGCGGTCACTTCTTGTGCCAATGATGTTTAAAATATGTAAGGCCATTCTTCTATGTAAATTCCATTTTTCAATAGCAATGGCAATCATAAATCCGCCCATGTACATAAAAACAATCGGGTCTCCATAAGCTCTTGATGTTTGCTCCATCGATAGCCCGCCAAGTGTTGGCAAAAGGATGATGGGCAATAAAGAGGTAGCCGGTATAGGCAAAGCTTCTGTGACCCACCATGTCGCAGTCCAAGCAGTAACGCCCAGTACCACTCTTGGTGCATAGGTCAATTCACTTTCTGGAATGAGCAAAAAAATAAGCAAAAAGAAGATCGGTCCAAGAACAAATCCAGTTAGATTCACTTTTTTATAAACGATCACAATTCCCCCTTCATGAAAACGCTTTTAAAATTTTTCTAATTTTTCACATTCGATGATCACATAAAAAATCCTTTAAATCATAAGAAAAAATGAAGAGATTCTTCAGCAGCAACTGTGTCTTGCTTCATATTTCCACTTCATGTCTTAGTCTATTTTCATAGGAGAAACTATACAAATCCTACACAGTAACTGTAAACTATAGAGGATCTAATCAAAAATTGAGGTGTTTTCATTGTATACAGATCAACGAAAATCATTTTGGAAACAGAAAAAAGTCATCATTCCCCTTCTTAGCATCATCGTGATTGCTGCTGCTCTCTTTTTCTTAAAAGATTCGCTTTTCTCAAAAGAAAAAGAGGCGCTGAAAGCCGCTGAATCCTTTACGAAACATCTGGAGAAAAAAGAATTCACGAAACTGGCAGATGAGGTCACAAGTGGCTCTCTGAAAGCCAGTGACTTTTCTAAAAAACAACTTGCCGAAAAATACGATAAGATCTTTAGCGGCATTGGTGCAAGTGATCTAAACGTCTCAAACGTCAACGTAGAAAAACAGGACAAAGGAAATGGGTATCAATTCACCTATGAAGTCACGATGAAAACGTCACTTGGAAAGCTGAACAAACTCTCTTACAAGGGCGTTCTCTCCGAAGAGGATAACGAGTGGAAAGTAGACTGGAAACCAAATCTCATCTTCCCGCAAATGGAAACGGGTGACACCATCAAAGTGACAACGGATCCTGCGGTACGCGGAAATATTGTAGATCGAAAAGGGCGCACGTTAGCCGAAACAACTGGTGGACACGCACTTGGCATCATCCCTGGAAAGCTCGGGACAGGTACGGAAAAAGAAAGCAACATCAAAAAAATCAGCAACGCTTTTGATATAGATGAAGAGCTGATTCAAAATCACCTGAAACAAGCATGGGTCACAGATGACACATTTGTCCCGCTAAAGTCTATGTTAGAGCAAAAGCCGATTCCAAAAGACATAAATGGCGTCACCTATCAAACGAAGGAAATGCGCTACTATCCATATAACGAAGCCGCTGCCCATCTGACAGGCTATGTGGGAAAAGCAAATGCGGATGATATCAAAAGAAATCCAGCTTTAAAGGCGGATCAAATCATCGGCAAAACCGGCCTTGAATTCACATTTGATAAGAACTTAAGAGGACAAGATGGCGGAAGCATCCTCATTATCCATGATGAAACAGGTATTGAAGAAACATTACAAAAAACAGACCGAAAAGACGGAAAAACAGTCAAGCTGACCATTGATGCATCTTTACAGAAAAAAGCCTATCAACAGCTGAAAGGTGAAAAAGGGGCTGTCACCATTATGAACCCATCATCAGGTGATTTATTAGCGCTTGTTAGCACCCCTTCTTACGATGTCAATTTAATGACCAACGGGATCACGCCTAAACAATATCAAGCATACAGTGAAAATCCTGATCTCCCATTCCAAGCTCGGTATGCGAGCAGATATGCACCAGGATCCACATTCAAAACCATTACAGCAGCGATTGGACTGGAAACAGGTGTCACAAAACCTAATAAAGTACGCACCATTCATGGACTGAAATGGCAGAAGGATCAATCTTGGGGAAATTATCGCATTACACGGGTACATGACAAAGAACAAGTCAATATGGTCGATGCCCTCGTGTACTCAGATAATATTTATTTTGGACAGGAAGCCCTTGAAATCGGCAAAGATACTTACGAGAAAAAAGTGAAAACATTTGGATTTGGTGATGATTTAAACATGCCGTTTACAATGAAACCGGCACAAGTGTCTAACGACGGAATCAAATCAGACATCTTACTTGCCGACTCAGCATATGGCCAAGGAGAATTACTCATGTCACCAATTGAACAAGTACATGCCTATTCACCATTTGCAACAGGAGGAAAGCTTGTGTACCCTCGAGTCATTCAGGATGAAAAAACCGCATCACCAAAACAGATCATCAAAGAAGATACAGCAAATACGGTGAAGGACGCACTCACTCAAGTCGTCACCAATTCAAACGGAACCGCTCACTCGTTGCAAATAAAAGGGGCTGATATAGCCGCTAAAACGGGAACAGCGGAACTAAAGAGCAAACAAGGTGCGACAGACGGTACTGAAAATGGATTTTTACTTGCGTTTAATCCTAAAAAAGAAGATTACGTCCTCGTCGGCATGATTGAAAGTGTGAAAAACCGTGGAGGCAGTGGACTTGTCATTCAAAAAATGAAGCCTGTCATCGCTTCTTTCTATAAATAAACCTTTAGAGACACACGCTCCATCAAGCGCATGTGTCTCTTTTTTTCTAAATCATGACAATTTGCTATTGTTTTATAGTTCACCTTATGAATAAAATGAGGAGAATGAAAAAAGAAACAAGTTGAATGAAAGGAGGAAGTCTCATTGGCTATTGCTGCTCAAACAAAGGATAAACCTCAAAAAGCGGTCACCGGTTCAACGGTTTATCCTATTTTATTGATTATTGGTATTTGCCATATGCTCAACGACACATTGCAAGCCGTGATTCCTGCCATGTTCCCTATTTTAGAACGCTCAATGGGGCTGACCTTTACTCAATTAGGGCTAATCGCCTTTACATTAAATATGGTCTCCTCTGTCATGCAGCCTGCGATCGGGTGGTACACAGATAAACGGCCGATGCCCTATGCACTGCCTATCGCATTATTTTCAAGTGCTGTCGGCATTCTCGGCCTTGCGTTTGCACCATCATTTGCGACCATCCTACTGTGCGTCGTCTTTATTGGACTTGGCTCTGCGATTTTCCATCCAGAGGGCTCACGGGTTGCTAACATGGCAGCTGGTCCTAGACGGGGTCTTGCTCAATCCATCTATCAAGTCGGTGGAAATACAGGCCAAGCCTTTGCTCCGCTAATCGCTGCATTCATGCTCGTCCCTCTCGGTCAGCCAGGTGTGGCTTGGTTTACGATTGTTGGAATGATTGCTGTCGGTTTCCTTCTTTATATTTCAAGATGGTACTCAGGAAGACTTCAAACCATTCGAGCACAAGCGAAAAAAGCGCCTGCAAAAGCAGCAAGATCTGAACTTCACCGCAAATCAGCGCTCACAGCACTTGGCATTATCGTCTTTCTTATTTTCGCACGTTCTTGGTATGGAAATGCGATCTCGAATTTCTATGCGTTTTATGCGATTGAGCAATATGGTTTGACGATTAAAGAATCACAAACTTATATTTTCTTATTTCTTATATTGGGTGCGATTGGGACGTTTTTAGGCGGGCCGCTTGCAGACCGCTTCGGCAAGAAAACCGTCATTTTAATTTCCTTATTAGCATCCTTTCCGCTTGCCCTGCTTCTCCCATTTGCCGGACCAGTTTTTGCTTATGTTTTACTTGGACTCATTGGGATCATTCTGACCTCAAGCTTCTCTGTCACCGTGGTCTATGCCCAAGAACTATTTCCCGGGAAAATTGGTACAATGTCTGGTTTAACTGTTGGGCTTGCGTTTGGTATGGGAGCGATTGGATCCGTTGCCCTCGGCTCATTAATTGATGCAGTCGGTTTAACACCTACCATGATTGGTGTCGCCTTTTTACCGATATTAGGCATCCTAGCCTTCTTACTGCCAAGCGATCAGACCATAGCGAAATGGAATGAATCATAAAAGGTAAAAACCGCTCAATAAATGAGCGGTTTTTTCATATCTCATAAAAATGCGTATCAGGAACATGCTTCTTTGCAATAAACCCCTGCTGAAAGTCTGGAAAGACCTTTTGCACCTGTTTAATTTTCAGATGAATCAAATCAGCATACGGAATATACAAATGATCCACAAGAGTGTGTTCTGTCATATAGTAATACCAATTCAGATTAAAGGTATTTTCATCAATGATCGTAAAGGCAGAAAAATGATAGAACAGCAGTGGACATTCGTCGAGATACATATCTCCTTTCACAACGGAGAGCTTATAGTTTTCAATATTCCAAATCGCTGCATTGGCACCTTTAGATGCCACCACATGGACACCCTCAAAATCATCGACCCATCTTTCAACATACCGCTGATCACCATATGTCTTTTTTTCCGTATCCATTTCTACTGTACAGTGCGCAATGCAGTTCTCTTTCCACTGCGTCACAGCCCGTTTGGCCACATCTGTGTTTCGACAGCCTACAAACCCAGTATTAAAACGGCCAGATAATTCATAAAAGTGATAGAATCGCTTGGAATTCATATGATCTGTCAAAAATACATGAGCGAGTGGATTTTCTGCAAATATCGCCTCTGGATCATGATAAAAATACAAATCTGTATCCAAATGAGCAAGATAATCTGCATCAGAGGACTCAAGAATTTTGAGTAGAAACGCAGGCTTAAGCGTCCAGCAATACTCGTGGAACGTACGATCCGCCTTTGCTTTTCGCAGCGAATCATCTTCCACATCTTCAAGCTGTTCATATTGGACATGTGGATGAGGAAACTGATTTAACACCTTGTAAGCCAAAGGATCAGCACATAAGACAGAAAGTTTGTATGATTGAGCCGTCTGCTCAAGTGAATGAATCAGCGCCAGTAGCTTAAATACATGGGTATTCGACACAATGGTTGTGAAATGATAGGATGCCATCTACAACACATCCACTTGGAACAAGTCAACATGCAGCAGCTCTTTTGTGAGCCCTTGGATGGCCTCTGCCAGCACCGTGCATCCATGTTCCTGCTTGGCAAGTTGGGCCGCCTCTGACAGCTTTTTCAAAGGGAAATGCTTTGCCGTCAGCACGTCCTTTTGATCACGTTTAATGCCCACATTCCGCTCTGTGATCATATGAAGCAGCTCCAAAAAATAAGCGAGCAGATCATCATATGCTTCATTCTTACGCAGCTGGCGAATGTCTTTCACGATATCATTTGTCACGGTATGAGAAAATGGTCCAGAGAAAGCCAGATGAACATCAATCGAATCAATATTGTTGTACTTCTCGCACATATACAAAATGTTATATTTGATGTCATCGAATGACGTTAAATTACTTGGATGTTCCTGATGCACACTTAAAATATCCTCACGCAGCTCAAATGAGAGGCCAAGCTGATGCAGACGAATGCCTAAATCATAATCCTCAAACCCGTATCGAACGATTTTTTCATCAAACATCCCTAGTTCCATAACATGCTTTCGCTTGACGGAAGAGTTATTTGTGATAAAAAATCGCCACGGCAATTGATAAGAACTTAAATCATAGTCGTACGTGTTTAAAATGTCTTTCAGAATATCAATAAATTCGGACTGCAAGTCGAAGCTTCTCTCTAGAAATGCGCCGTTTTTTATTTCCTCCATCGACACAAGAGACGTTTTGTCTTTCATTTTCCGCTGATACAGCCCTTGTTTTTTTAATCGCTTCACATGATCTTTATCAAAACCGGTGTAAAAATAACGGTAGATTCGCTTCCAGCATACACCGCAAATGACACGGTCCTCATGATCAGCATGTGCCTCTGCGTGCTTTTGAATAAATTGGGGCTCTGCCAGCATATCGCTGTCATGGAATATTAAGAGGTCTCCCTCTGCCTCACGAATGGCATGATTGCGCCCCTTGGCAATTCCTTGATTGACAGGAATACGCACCTTTTTGAATGGAAAGTTCACCTCAATGTTTTCGAGCATTTCCATCGTGCCGTCCGTTGACCCATTATCAGCGACAATGACCTCAAATGGAATATCGGTTTCCTGAAGCGTTAAGGAAAAGAGGCTCCCTTCTAAACGCTCTTTCGCATTATAACTCGGAATAATGACGCTGACCTTCGGCTTTTCATTCATGCGCCATCCTCCTCCAGTTTGGCATAGCCGTTAAACATCGGATTGACTTGTTCTACCGATTCAATCACATGACGCAGCACTTCCCGATAGGCTTCTTGGAAAAATGGCAAGTCATCTCTTCCTTTTTCATGGATTTGCTGCATATCATCTTTGCTTAAGATCCGAAAACCACTGAAATGATAGCAAATGAGTGGGCTTCCATCCTCAAGCAAAATACGTCCATTCTCTTCCTGATAAGAATGCTGGCCATAATTCCAGTGACCAATATTCACACCCTTTGTTTGAATATCTTCTACTTTTTCAAACAGCATCGGCATATGATCCAAATACCCTTGATCGCCAAATTTCCCCTCTCCAGGCGCATTTTTGCATTCCTTTAGACATTCTTCTTTCCACCAGCTCAGGCACTTTCGGCCGGCTTCATCTCCTTTAAAATGCAGGAAGCCTGAGTTATAACGCCCTAAAAGCTTCTGAAGCATCTTCACTTCCTCTGGATCAAAGCTTGGAATGACAATATCCCCTCTTGATAGCAGCACAGACGCATCAGGCTGATTTTGAAAAATCACTTGTGGACGCTCATAAAAGAACAAATCCGCATCAAGATACGTCACTTCCTCCGCCTGGCCCTGCTTAAATAGCCACTCAATCCAAATCGGTTTTAATGTCCAGCAATATTCCGAATCATTTCGTTCCTTTTTGATCTCTAGAAGCTCCGGCGTTTCAAGCTCACGCACATGAACAAGATCGACATGCGGGAAATTCATTTGATGAAGCAAATCAAATGCAGCATCATCCATACATAACGTCTTGATGACAGCATCATCTTCTACTTGCTTCAACGATAAGAAAAACGCAATGGCTTGATAAAGTCTTCCACTTGATAGAACCGTACAATATATGCTGTTCATCTGTATACACCTCTATTTTTGAAAGAATTCGCGATACCATTCAATTGTCTTTTCTAACCCTTCATCAATGGAGTAATCAGGCTTCCAATCAAGCAGCTTTCTCGCCTTTTCTGCTGATAAATATTGATGCTTAATCTCATGCGTTCCTTGATTCAAAATACACGGCTTCAGTTCACTGCCCATCGCCTTTAAGATTTTATCAACGAGCTCAAGCACGGTCAGCTGAATTTCATTACTAAAGTTAAATGCTTCTCCTGCAAGCCCTTTTTCCTCCATTTTTTCAGCTAGGAGTAAATAAGCCTTGACCGCATCTTCAATATAGAAATAATCACGGATAAAGGTTCCGTCACTTCTAATTTCTGGCGCCTTTCCCTCTAACACAAGCTGGATGGTTTGCGGAATGATTCGGTTAAAATTCAAATCCCCGCCTCCATATAAATTACCGCAGCGCGTAATACAAACCGGAAGACCATATGTGTTGTAGTACGTGTGAGAAATTAAATCTGCACAGCTTTTTGACACATCATATGGATGCTTGCCGTTAAGCGGCATGTCTTCATCATAAGGAAGCTGCTCTTGATCCCCGTATGCTTTATCACTCGATGCCACAATCACTCGTTTGATAAGCGGCTGCCTTCTGCATGCCTCCAGCACATTCCATGTTCCTAAAATATTGGCTTCAAATGTAGAGACCGGGTGACGATTTGCGACCCCAACAATCGCTTGGGCGGCCAAATGAAAGACCGTATCAATCTCATATTCTCCTAACGCACGTTCTATCGTTTGCATGTCCTCAAGTGCGCCTTGGACGACATTCATCTTTTCAAATTGACCGCCTTGATATAAGTTCGATCTTGGCACCTGATCACGTACAAGCCCTGTTACGTTTGCTCCTTGATCTATCAATTCCTTGACGAGGTAACTCCCTAACAATCCCGTACACCCGGTCACAAATACGTTTTTCCCATTCCAAAATCCGCTCATGCTGTCACCAAACCTTCCATGGTTGTTTTCCTTCAGTCCACATGCCGTTGATTTCTTTCAAGTTTTTATACGTATCAATTGCTGTCCAAAATCCGTGGTGCTCATAGACTGCAAGCTCGCCATCATTCGCCAAGTTCTGAAGAGGCTCTGCTTCAAAGACGCACTGATCATCATCTGTTAAATAATCAAAAACCTTTGGAGACAACACAAAAAATCCTCCATTGATCATCCCGATACTGTCTGTCTTCTCAGAGAAGGATTGTGCCATCCCGTTATACACCTTCAGCGTGCCGTACTGTGATTTCTTTTCAATTCCTGTGACAGTGGCAGCTGCTCCAAGCTCTTGATGGCGCTTGAGCAAATGAAACATATTGATATTGGCAAGTCCGTCACCGTACGTCATCATAAATGTCTCATCACCAATATAATCCTGTACCTGCTTTAACCGCCCGCCTGTCATCGTATTCTCACCCGTATCTAAAAAGGTGATTTTCCAATTCTCCGAATTCCCTAAAAGCTTCATTTCCCCTGTCGACATATCCAGCTGCATGCTGTGATGCCGCCAGTCGTAGTTGAGAAAATACTCTTTGATTTTCTCTCCTTTATATCCAAGCAATAAGATAAACTCGTCTACACCGTAATACTGATAGATTTTCATAATATGCCATAGAATAGGCCGGTCTCCGATCATAGCAAGTGGTTTAGGAAGCGCTTGTGTGACCTCACTCATTCTCGTTCCCTTTCCTCCGCAGAGAATGACTGCTTTCATCTTCTCCCCTCATCTCTCTATGAAAATTTTTGATTGAAAACCCTATCTTCATGCGGAAAATCAGTACATGTACCCTTATACTTTGTCCGACATCAGGTTTTGAATCTACTCTATTCATATGTCGGAATAAGAGAGGGTGCCACCTAGCATTTAACTATTTTTACAAACAAAAAAGAGCGAGATTTGCATTCTCGCTCTTTCAAAGTTTAAATTGTATATTTTCAGGGTAGATGGTATGATAAACATGTGCATATACAGCACAAACAGCCTCTTTCAATAAAGAGACTACTAGATTGAATGAACTCAAGTGGCAGCTTGCTTCATTCTGAACATGAATCACGGAGGTGAATTCCCATGGCACAAAATGTACTTTGTGAAGTGAACTCTTGCCGTTTTTGGGCTGACAACAGCTGTACAGCCTCTACAATTAAAATTGGTAAAAGCACAATGACTGACGTGACTCGCAATGCTGAAACAGATTGCGAAACATTTGAAACAAAATAATACATGATTTTCTGAGATGAAGGAACTGGCAGGTTCCTTCTTTTCTTTTATCATTCTATCAAGAATGATAATTATTATCAAGCGTTTTTCACGAAACATTTCTCGGGAAATAATGACACGATATTTCTCCATTCGTTGACGATTTTCACTCCTTTTTCTATACTCGACATATCCAAAGAAGAAAAAGTGGTGACCAATCAGTGGATTTTACGATACGATTTCTATCATTCTATGTGGTTGAAATAGAAGGCAAAGAGGAACAAGCAAATAAACGGTTTAAACATTACCAAACATTAAACCAAGAAGAATTTGAACAAAGTGAGCTGAAAGACTTTCTAGACGGTGAGCTTAAAAAAATCGTCAAACGAAAAGTGGACAGACACCCTAAGTCTGAGCAAGTACCGACTAAAATTGGCCGATTTATTGTCGAACCCGGGCATGAACTCGATTCAAATCCAAACTACAATTTATTTCATCAGACGCGATTTGCAGATACAAAAGAAGTATTTAACGAATGCAGTGAACAGTTTGTTCGCACCTATTTAGATACAAGTGCTGTTAGAGGCGGCGTGTTTTTGGTTGCATCTGCGGTTCCTAAAAAATATTTCGATGACTCTTTTGTCTTTATCATGAAATGCGACTTTGAACAGAAGGTCGCTTCTATTGCTGATACATCTACCTTGATCAAGAAAGTAGAAATGGCAATTACAACAAAAAACATGAAATCGATTCAATACCCGTTTATGCCAGAAGAAGGTATGACAGAGGAAGCTGAAGTGAAAATTCATCAATCCTCACACGCTCGTTATTTTGAAGACTTTCTAAAATTCGTCGAATACGGGGAATCGATGCCTGAAATCATGAAATCACAGGTCATGAATATGGTGCAGGAACATGTATTTGAAACATTTCAGGATGAAAGTGAAGAATTAAAACAATTTGAAGAGGACCTTGAAATATGGGAAGCAAGTGAAAAACGGGAGATTCGGGAAACACTCGATACAGAACAGGTCACACTAGCGGCTTCACATATTGTTGAACAAACCCCTGATATCACAATGAAGATGCGTCTAGGCGAAACAGAAATTAAAGGACTTTTAGCCGACTTCGGCCATTCGATTCATATTGCAAAGGTCAACAATCGATATGTCGTGCTCGTTGAAGCAGATCAAATTGTATTTGAAAAAGGAAGCACACCTGTTGAATTCCATAAACCCAATGGCTTGAAAGAGGTCGTCAGCCAACTCACGCAAAAAGCCTATGATTCAGACTTAGAATAAGAGAATATGACTGCCTCCTGCGATTAGCTGCATGAGGCAGTTTTTTATATAACGCTTTATTTTTTACACTGCACTAGAAGAAACATGCTGCCCGCTTCTTATCCACATGCTGACGAGCATTAAACTTATGATAAGCATCAGCCAAAAGACGCTGTTTGTTCCGAAAAACTGGATCAACGTATACCCACACAAAGGTCCTAAAGCAGCCCCCATATCTTGAACAAAAGAATAGCTGGCGAGAAAGCGGTTCTTATCTGTTTGAGCAGAAGCTTTTTGAAAGGCAAGTGTATCGGTGAATGTTGTGACAATTGTTGCCATCAGCTGCATCAAAAGCAGCATCAATAGGAACCAGCCGCTTACCTTCAGCATGATCCCAAGAAAACTGAGCCCTCCAAAAGAAAGAAACATCCAGCATAACATTCGTTCCTTTATC
Organism: Bacillus sp. 005/A4HT-01/001; assembly: GCF_004634445.1. Lineage (NCBI taxonomy): Bacteria > Bacillati > Bacillota > Bacilli > Caryophanales > Bacillaceae > Bacillus > Bacillus sp. 005/A4HT-01/001. The sequence goes on along the minus strand of NZ_SEIZ01000005.1, from coordinate 121,691 downwards.
ACAAGACGATCAAACCATTTGCCCGTTCTCGGTGCGAGAAATGGTTCCCATCCCCACCTGAGTGCTTGAATAACACCGCTTAAAGCCGAAGCTCCGATGACAAAGCCAAACAGAGTCAATTCATCTTGCTCAATCTTTGCTTCAATGACATGACTCAGCGTGGATGCGAATAAACCTTGGATGATCAGTGCGATCAGCATGCCTGTTATCAGTACTTTTACCACATCTCGTGTAAACCACTTCTGTTTGATGCCATGATACACCTGCGTGCCTTCTCTCTTTTCAATTTCATCCAACGATACATAAAAAATGCAGCCCATCAATGTGAGTAAGCCAAAGACAAGCGTCATGGACTGAAAACCGATCAAGCTGGCAAATATCCCGCCAAATAACATTCCGAATAAACTGCCTAGGCGGTAAAGTCCATTATAAAGACCAGTCAAATGACCTTGTGCGCCTTCATCCATTTCAGCAATCAGTCTCATTCCACTCATCCGAAGTAAAGTCCACGCCAATCCCCAAGCACATCGGCATATGAGCAGCAGCCAAAAGCCACTGACACCATAGAGCATCGTGGTCACTGACGCTAGCAAAATAGCAATCAATACACCTGTCTTCATCGGCACATACCGGTATAGCCACCAAACAACTGGTGCTAAAGGGATGCGAATGAATCGGTTGATCGAGAGCAGTAAACCTACCTCCCAAATGGACGATAAACCAATCTCTCGCCAGTAGATTGGAAGAACAATATACAGCATGGAATCCCCAATGAGTGCAAACGCCGTGATGAGTGATATAAACACGACCTGCTTTTGACGATGATCCATTTTTCTTCCCCCTTCGCTACCTTTACGATAAGGGATACCTTATAATAAATCTAATGAATGTTTTTGATTGAATCATCAAAATAATTGATAGGCGGTGCAAAGATGAATTTACATGCCCTCCGTATTTTTGCAAAGGTAGCCGAAACAAAAAGTGTCACTCAAACGGCAGACGTGCTGTCTTTGACGCAGCCGGCTGTGACGGCACAATTACGAAGCATTGAACGAGAGATCGGCTTTCGTCTTTTCAAACGAAACGGCCGGGGGATTACATTGACGGAGATGGGAAAGATCCTGTATCCATATGCCCGGCAAGTATTCGAGGCGGAAAAAGAAGTGGAATATCAGATTACCCTTCTGCAAAACGGAAAAAAAGGAAGACTCAGAATTGCTTCTACCTACGTACCACTTAACTTTTTGCTGCCTGATTGGCTTGCCTCTTTTAAAACATCATCGCCACAGACAGACATTGAATTAAAAAGCGGAAACTCCGCTCAAGTGATCGAAAGCTTGCTTCAATATCAATCAGATGTGGCGATTGCTGTAATTGAAGATCTGCACCACGAAGATCTTCACACCTCTCACTTAACTGATTTAAGTTATGACTTTATCGTGCCTGTGGATCACCCGTTAAATGGACAAACCGTCCCCCTAGAACGCCTAAGCCATGAACCCTTTTTAATGCGAGAAGAAGGCAGTTCAACGAGAGACAAGCTTTTTTCCCTTTTTACCGCTAAAGGAATTAAAAAACCGACCGTTGATTTACAATTCAGTGGTGTCCACGAAGCCATTCAAATGATCAAAGCTGGCTATGGCATCACCCTTGTTCCTCGTGACGCTGTTCAGCGAAGCTTAGAACGTGGAGAGATTGGGCGCGTGTATATCGAAGGAATAGACATTATCAGACCTGTTGTGGTCTGCAAACGGGCGAATGACCTTGAGGAAAATAGGACGGTGAATGCTTTTCTGCAAATGAAAGACATCGGACCCTTTATAGCACCTGACTCCAATTAAAAAAGTGCCTGCTTCAGCAACAGGCACTTTTTCTATTCGGATGGCTGAACAAGATCAAATGGGACCGCTTTTGATGCTTTTACTAGTTGTTCTGGGGTGATGAGTATTTCATTTCCCCATTCTCCCGCTCCAACGCCTAATATCTCTTCTTCTAATAGCGATGCTTCGATAATCGTGCGGAACCCTTCAGGCTGCCAACAAAATGGCGGAATCGAGCCAATCCGATAGCCCGTCACTTCAAGTACCGTGTCAGGTGAAGCCATTTTGATATTACGAGAGCCTGCGGCTTTCTTTAGTTTCCCTGATTTGATGTGCTGGTCAGCACCAACCATTACAAGCAGCTGCTCCCCTTCCCCTGTTTCAAAGATCAATGTTTTGATCATTTGTCTTTCTCTAAAACCAAGTGCTGCAGCTACATTCGCTGCGCCCTTCTCTGTGTCGGCAGAAAATGTTTTGATGTCATACGGGATGCCATGCTTGTCCAAAAAGTCATGTGCTGGTAATGTTCTCAATTGATTGAACCCCTTTCCTTACGTTGTTCTTTCATTTAGCTTATCACAATCCTCTCATCCTTAAGATGTATTTTTCAATGGAAAACCTCTGCACACTTCGCCAACATGCTATACTGAACTTGTTTTTGAAAAGGAGTCGGTTGGATATGGGAAATAAGTTTTGGTGTTATACAGGCAGTAAAAGCCTTCTCATGCTAAGTGATATTCTATTTTTGATGACAGTCACATTGGTTATTTATCAAGATACACAATCTGTCGCCTATGCGGCTGTATTTCCGCTCATAAGAACACTATGTCAGCTATTGGCTGGGCTCCTCTCTCCTGTTTTGACAGAACTCTTTCAAGCCAAGCGTCTATTGAAATGGGTCCCTCTTTTACGTATTGGAATGCTCGTCGTATTCACGACCCAATTTGATTTCTTTCAGCAGCACCTGATCTGGCTGTTTAGTGCATTCGTTTTGATTTCCATCACAGGCGGGTTCATCAGCCCTTTATTACAGGCCATCATGCCGATGCTTGTGCCAGAAAATCAGCTTGTGAAAGCGAACAGTACAGCCTCCGTTTTTTATCAATCTGTTCAAATCGCCGGCTATTCGTTTACTGGAATGCTCGTCCTGTTGATTGGTCCATCTTATTTAATGTGGGCCTCTTGTTTCATGATTGTGTTGTCCTATCTATTGATCATCCCTGTTTTTTCTCTACTCAAGCAAGAAGACACGGTTCAAAAAGAAAATAAGATGAACGGGTTCAAGGATGGCTGGAAGATCATTTGGACAAACAAAACGGTTCGCATCCTGACTTTCATGGATGTTTGTGAAAATATTGCAGGTGCTTTGTGGGTCGGACCGGTTACGCTTGCCTTTGTCACACTTGTTTTAAAGGAAGGTGCGGAATGGTGGGGATATATCAATGCCGCATATTATATAGGTGCCATTATAGGCGGACTCATGGCCGCATGGCTAAGTCAGTTTATTCAAAAACAACTTCTCCTCTTTATGGCAGCGGGCTCTTTTATTTATGCAGTGCTGACGATCCTATTTTCGCTAAACAGCCTGCCATGGCTTGCATTGCTGCTTTGTATTTTAATGGGGCCTGCCTATCAAATTCGAGATGTCTCTCAGCAAACCATTCTTCAAACGGAAACGCCAGTCCATGATTTATCAAAAGTGTATTCGGCTCAATACGTTCTCTCTTCTATGTCTGTCAGTTTATCTATTTTCTTTGTTGGATTAATTGCGGATACATTCGGAGCGAGATTTGTGTATTTGTTAGGCGGACTGTTTGTACTCATCTGCTCAAGCATTGCCATCACCGCTTTCATGATGCAGAAAAAAAGAGCAGCTGTTTGAGGCAGCGGCTCTTTTACTTTTCTTTTAACATCGTAAACATGTCACGCGCCATTGCTTCTAGGATATACACAACGGGTGTCTGTGTGGTGATGTTGGCTCTATGGACTCGTTCGTCTGTGACGTAATAAGCAATATTTAAGTCAGAAATACGAGAAATTGTACAGTGCTGATTGTTTGTAATACTAATGATCGTGCTGCCTTCTCTTTTTAGTTTCGAAATATGATCAATCGTTATGCGGTTCTCTCCTGATACCGACAGCACAATGGTGACACTATTGTCTAAATACTGCATATTCATCGGGAAAAACGGATCATTGATGTAGAATGAAAATTTCTCAAGACTTGAAAAGTACCTTGCCCCATACTGCGCCAAAATACCAGAACTGCCCGTCCCAATAAACAGCACATTCTTTGCATCCGCAATGAGCTTCGCTGCCTCTTTAATCTTCTCTTCAAAATCTCCTTTAAGTGTCCGTTCGATAAATTCATACAGGAAATGCTGCGTGCTTTTCAAAGAAGGTGTTTGTTCTGCTTCTAAATACATTTTGAGCTTCACCTTAAATTCTGAAAAGCCTTCACAATTCACTTTTCGACAAAAGCGAAGGACAGATGAGGTCGATATATGTGCGGCATCTGCCAAATCACGAATTCTCATATAGACGACTTTTTCACTGTTTTCCATAATGTATCGGTATAAAGCGCTTTCTAGTTCATTAAAGCTGGAAATGACCTCACTTGAAAACATCTGACTTCCCCTTTCTCCAACAACATGACACAAGACGTTTCTTTTATGTAACAAATCTCTAAATAGGGCACCCTTGCCTAAAGACGCTGAAACCGTTTACGCACAAGGTACTCTCACGATAAGCTATAAATGTACAAACAAATGATAAAAGATTGATTCACTCTATTATAACATTGTGCGTTACATTATTCGGAGGTGCAGAACATGACAAAAGGATTAAAGGTTGTCACAATCGGCGGAGGATCAAGCTATACACCAGAACTTGTCGAAGGATTCATTAAACGGTACGATGAATTTCCAATTAGCGAACTTTGGCTCGTCGATATCGAAGCAGGTAAAGAAAAGCTTGAGATCGTCGGAAATCTTGCAAAACGCATGGTAAAAAAAGCGGGACTTCCAATCGAGGTTCATTTAACTTTAGATCGCCGGAAAGCACTGGTAGACGCTGATTTCGTCACAACACAATTCCGCGTCGGATTACTGGAAGCACGTATGAAGGATGAACGCATTCCTTTAAAATATGATGTCATTGGTCAAGAAACAAACGGTCCAGGCGGTCTATTCAAGGGTCTGCGCACCATCCCTGTCATTCTTGAGATTGTGAAAGATATTGAAGAATTATGCCCGGATGCTTGGCTTGTGAATTTCACCAATCCAGCTGGTATGGTCACAGAAGCTGTACTTCGCTATTCAAACCACCGCAAAGTCGTTGGCTTATGTAACGTACCAATCGGCATTCGCATGGGCATCGCCAAAGGACTTGATGTCGACGCAAGCAGAGTCGAAGTCAGCTTTGCTGGATTAAACCATATGGTCTTTGGACTGAACGTGTTCTTAGATGGCAAAAGCATCATGGATCAAGTGATCGAAGACATGGCAGATCCAAACTCCACCATGTCCATGAACAACATTCAAGCGATTCCGTGGGATGCAGATTTCTTAAAAGGGCTTGGTGTGATTCCTTGTCCGTACCACCGCTACTATTACAAGACAAGTGATATGTTGGCTGAAGAGAAAAAAGCAGCAGCGAATGAGGGAACTCGTGCAGAAGTCGTCCGTGCACTAGAAAATGACCTGTTCGAGCTTTACAAAGATCCTGATCTTGATATTAAGCCGCCACAGCTTGAAAAACGAGGCGGTGCTTATTACAGTGATGCAGCATGTAACTTAATCGCATCCATTTATAACGACAAGCACGACATTCAGCCTGTAAACACAATCAACAATGGCGCCATCAGTGACATTCCAAATGATTCTGCCGTTGAACTGAACTGTGTCATCACAAAAGACGGCCCAAAACCAATCGCTGTTGGTGAAATGCCGGTTGCTGTCAAAGGACTTATTTCTCAAATTAAATCCTTTGAACGTGTAGCCGCTGAAGCAGCTGTAACAGGTGACTACAACACAGCCCTTGTTGCCATGACCATCAATCCGCTCGTCCCATCAGATGCCATTGCAAAAAGCATCCTAGATGAAATGCTAGAAGCACACAAAGACTACTTACCACAGTTTTTCAATAAAGTTGAAGCATAAAAAGAAGCCGCACTTGTCAAAAGTGCGGTTTTTCTTATTTCCCGGCAAACAACTGATCCATCTGAGCACGGTCATAGTCTAATAGCCAGTGCTGTAAACCTTCATAAACTGGACGCAGATGTTCTGGATCTGCCGCAATAAGATCACAGCCTCGATCATCATATAAGTGGAAAATCATCTGTTTTGAAAGATTGATGAGATAATTGTCATAACCTAGCTTTCCTTTCAAGATTTGATTCGGTTTGCAAAAATCCTCTTGGCATATGGCTTGTAGAAGCGGGCGCAATCGAATATCTTGCAGCTGACACTTGAGTGTAAATCTCTCTATTTTCATTGTTTCTTCTAGTTTTGATTGTACATAAGTCAAACGCTCGTGAAGCAATCGGTGACGCACTTGTCGGTCGGCATATTTTTGATAAACAAGGAGCTTTTGCCTCGTTAGTTCATGTTCATGCTGCGTGTAAACATCCGTGACAAGTAGAATATCGTCTTCTGGATCAAAAGTATATCTGACAATTTTTAAAGCCCGATCGCCTGCTTTTTCTAATACAACCGATTCTTCTCCTAATGACCAATCTGCCACTTCAAAGCGAAGACCAAAAGGCCACCTATAAAAAAGAGGCGGCGCGAGGACAAGATCAGGAAAATGACTTTTTAAAAAACAATTGGTTTGATCGCTCATCTCATGTCCTTCCATTGGTTTTATTTCTTATTTTACCGTTGAAACTGATGGAAATTCAATTGGAAATAAATTGTCATTTCTTATATGATAGAAAGATATGGAGGTGTGACCAATTGAAAAAATGGTTTTTACAGGTGTTCCTCACCGCATTGATCACGATGTGGATACAGACTGGACTTGATCAGGCGAACATCATTCATATCACCAATGTATGGGTCGATGTCAGCAGCTGGATTCTAATCTTCTTTGTCATCTACGCACTTTTTGAATGGACTGCTCACGTCTTAGCAAAACGGAAAATCGCTCATCGCTGAACATCTCTTTTTACAGAGATGTTTTTTGTTGAAACTCTTCCTGCACAAGTTCATGAATCACACCCATTCCTGCCTGACTTCCTGCTGCTGCTGCAAGAACAAGCTGAGCAGGTCCGCCTAAATTATCACCACATGCAAAAATACCGCTGACGGTTGTACGCCCAAGAATATCTGCTTCAATGCCCCCATTTTTCGTCATTTGACAGCCTAGTTTTTCAGCAAAAGGGGTTGACTGCTTGAAATCACTTGCGACAAATCCGCCTTCTCTTATCACTATCTCTCCATTTGCAAGCTGAAGAGAGCGTAGCTGCCCATTGTCATGATTGATCGCTACAATTGGTACATCAATGACTTGAATAGAATGCGCTGATAGCAGTGCTTTCTCCTCTTCAGCTAACACTTGCTGTCCATTTGTAAACACAATCAAATCCTTTGTCCAATTGGAAAGAAGTTTCGCCATATGCAAAGCGCGTGAATTCTCAGCAATCAGAGCCAGCGGCTTGTCCTTTAGCTCCCAGCCATCACAGAAAGGACAGCTAAACAACGTCTTTCCATACACTTCATGAATCCCCTTCATTTCTGGCAGTATATCCTGAAGTCCAGTTGCCAAAATGATTTTTTTCGCTTCGAATCTTTCTCCTTCTTGTGTCAGTAACGCGAAGTTGTCCTCATGATTTTGTATCTCCACAATTGTGCTTCGTTTGATTTGGATATTGGGGTAGTTTTGGAGATCCGCTTCTCCTGCTTGTCTGATCTCAAACGGTGTCATTCCATCGTTTGTAATAAATCCATGTGATTCCTGAGTCACTCGATTTCTTGGCATCTCATCATCGAATACCATGACCTGTTTTCTGCCCCGCCCCACAACAAGAGCTGCATTTAATCCGGCTGGCCCGCCTCCAATAATGGCACAATCTAATAACATATAAATCTCTCCTTTTTATCCAAGACTTTAAAGACTTTTAATATCTATAATTCACTCAAAAAAAATCACATCTTGAAAAATGGATTTTTTTCTGTCTGCTCTATTTGGCTTGCAATATCAACTAACCGCTTTTGACTTAACGTCTCCTGCATTTTCATTTCAACATCCTGCATGACTTGTTCAATTAAACAGCCATCGTGAGGCATGAAAGAATCATGTTCTAAAGAACAACGAAATAAATGGGTTTGTCCTTCTACCGCCTGAATGACGTCTAGAAACGAAATGTCCTCCTTCTTTTTCAGAATGGTGTAACCACCTTTTGCGCCAGGTGTTGATTCAATCAATCCCGCCTTCACAAGCTTTGTTAAAATTTTGGATAAATAAGTGGGTGAAAGATCTTGCATCTTGGCGAGAGGTTCAACGCCTATTGCTTTCCCCTTTGGTGCAAGGGTTAAAAATACCATCGTATGCAGGGCATAGTTGGTCGCTTTAGAATATTTCATCGAAACATTCCTTTCTATCTATTATAGACCTTTTATATCTGTAATTGATCATAAAAGATTCAAGAAGAAAAAGCAAGTATTGTGGATCTGCTTCTTTTTTCATTCCACATTTCGCATTTCCTTCCGATAATAGAAGTAAGCACGAATAAAAGCTTGATGAAGACTAGAAGGAGTGAAAAAAATGTCAGATCAACAGCACAATGCAGCACACGAAGAAGAAGAGGAATTTAACGTATACGACATGCTTCCACCCGCAGGAACAATCATTGGCGAAGCAACAGAAGAAGAAATGGAAGCTGCGGCAGCATTAGAAGTGAGACATTACGCCTTTATGCGTCTGCAAGACTCGTACATTCAATTTGATGGTTCTTCTTATAAAGAATTGCTTAAAGACTTTCAAGAACTAGAATTTGATTCTGCAAAATTTTGGAGAGCCATCGCACGACGCCTGCAAGTCCCATACGAATGGCCAATCCGAATCGACCATGCAAACGGTCCTATTTATATTGGTGAAACAGAAGATAGCCGTGATGTTGAGGAGAGTGCGGAGTAAGGACATGGTGACCCCCTTTTTAGTAAGGGGGTCTATTTTTAAAATGATAGATACTTATTCCTCTAAATCAAATTCCAATGCGATTGATATATTAAAGGCAATTTGGGGCATTTCATCTATTTCTGATTGATTCAAATGCTTCGCAAAACGACGTGCATGCTCGACAACATCAGCATGCTGCTTAATCATTTCGTCATTCATTATAAAGATCGTATTGATTGCCCAGCCAGCAGTCGTTAACATTTCTTCGTTCTGAAGGCTTTCCATATACGTTTCTACCTCAGAAAAAATCCACTTGATATCATCAATTTGTTCCACTTGGAAATTCGCGATTTTTGATAGTTGCTCAGGGTCTTTGGTTAAAAAGATATCTTTCACTTCTTCTTTTGATAATGGTTTATTCTGCTTTTCATATTCAGCCAGCCATTCTTCATCTGACATTTCATCTTCTTCACTACCCTCTGCGGTATAATGCCCCGCAATCAGTTCATCAAACGAATCCGCTAATTTGAAATCCGTCTCATATTCTAGATCAAAGTAGTGAATCGGCGGATGCTCCTTTGTTTCTCTATAATCCAATGCAATCCATGTATGACCATCCCCACAAATCAGTACAAGCCCCTCAGGCAATTCCCATTCTTCTATTAAATAATCACTATCCATAATACCTTCGCCTTTGGCAATCCCTCTTAAATGATCAAATGACACATGATCCTCTGCCCATCCATTCTGCTGGTCTGTTGGAAAAGCATTATGCAAGGTATAACCGCCATTTTGTTCAAGAATCAGTTTCTTATATGTATCAGGCAAGATGACGCCTAATTTCTTTTCCGCTTTTGCAATGCCTTTTTCATTGATTTTCTTAAATGTCTCTTCACTTTCTCTGTCTGTGTCCCAAAATGGTTTCAAATAAAATACCTCCAATTGTTATTTCTATCGCATTTTACCATTTGAGAAAACTAGTTTAATAGTCCTATTTATAAAAAAAAGAAGGGTTCTCCCTCCTCTTGTTGATCATGATTGTTCTTGATTTCTCGCTTCAAATTCATCTAGCATTGCACGCACTTCATCTGTTGATGATGTGTTCATTAATTGGTTTCTTAGGAAGCTCGCTCCTCTGAATCCTTTTACATAAATCTTAAAGAAACGATGCAGTGCCTTAAACGGTCGCAAACCTAATGAAGAATATTGATCATGAAGATCAAGATGTAATCTTAAAAGACCTAACAGTTCGTCACTCGTATGCTCTTTCGGCTCTTTTTCAAAAGCAAATGGGTTATGGAAAATCCCACGCCCAATCATCACACCGTCCACTCCATACTGCTCAGCGAGCTTTAAGCCAGTTTGACGATCAGGAATATCACCATTGATCGTCAAAAGCGTATCAGGGGCTACTTCATCACGCAATTTTTTAATTTCAGGAATGAGCTCCCAATGCGCATCTACCTGGCTCATTTCCTTTCTTGTGCGAAGGTGAATCGATAAATTCACAATGTCTTGCTCCAAAATGTGTCTGAGCCAGCCACGCCATTCATCGACCTCTGTAAACCCTAGTCTTGTTTTCACACTAACAGGTAATCCCCCTGCTTTTGCCGCTTGAATCAGCTCTGCCGCAACGTCTGGGCGAAGAATCAATCCACTCCCCTTCCCGTTTTGCGTGACATTTGGGACAGGACAGCCCATATTAATATCAAGCCCCTGAAATCCTAATTCCGCCATTCCAATACTCATTTGTCTAAAGTTCTCAGGCTTATCTCCCCAAATATGAGCAACAATCGGTTGCTCATCCTCGGTGAACGTTAAGCGACCTTTCACACTTTGAATGCCATCAGGGTGGCAGTAGCTCTCACTGTTCGTAAACTCTGTGAAAAACACATCCGGTCTCGCCGCCTCACTCACAACATGACGAAACACAACATCTGTCACTTCTTCCATTGGTGCTAATATAAAGAATGGCCGTGGTAAATCACGCCAGAAATTTTTACTCATCTTTCATCCAATTCCTCTCATGACATAGCACCTAAAGGGCATGTCCTTCTATAAAATATCATTATATACTTTAGTAAGAAGCCAACGCAAACGTTCATTCTTGGTGTTAAAAACCTTATTATAACAGGCCTTGATCATAATCAACTATGACCAATAATTGCAAATCATTTTGCAGTTAAAAGTATTCTTTTGGGTAATATTATGTTTTTTTTATAAGCGACAATGCAAAAGAAGCGTAAAACAAACGTTAACAAAATACGATCAGCACTATATAAAATATCAAAAATTTCAGAAGGCGTAAACGTTGTTCAAAAAGGAAACTTTCGGGAATCGTGTTATACAACGTGCTGTCAATAAAGCACATGGCAAGCTTGTGAGAACGTACACCTTTTCAAACTGTTCCACTTGTTATTTGAACAACTAGTCTTTATCACCTAAGCAAATCGGTTCAACTTCATGAAATTAAGTATTTATTCCCCAATCATTCTCCGTATAATGGTAAAATCTCTATTGATTGCGACCAAGCATTAAAGGAGAATACCATGAAAACGTTAGATGTTAAAACTTTGCACCATGCAATTGATCAAACACTGACACAGTTAAAACAACAATCACTACATATCAAATCCCTTGAAAGCCAAATCAATCGAATCATTTCATTGGATGGCGCACTAAAGGGGGAAGCTGGAGAAGCGATTCGAGCGTTTTACTCAGAGTGCCATATCCCTTTCTTGCAATTCTTTCAAGTCACGATTGGAGAATACACCTCCGTACTCCAAAAGGTACAGAATGCACTTCATGCATTTGAATCAAATGAAAATGGCTTTATCTCACAAGCATTTCTCGAGCATGAGCTTGATCAAGGTTTAAAAAATGCCGAAACAGCTGTATCTGATATCATGTCAGATGTGAGCAGTGCCATCGGCAAAGTCAGCCATATTATTCATTTACCAATTGTGGACGAGTCTGCTTTTCAAGTCAGTTACCAAAAAGCCTGGATGAACATCTCAAAAACCATCGGTACGCTCCATGCCTTTGACAGAGAACAAGCCAGTGCTTTGAATGAAACCAAGAACTCCATACAAACAATGAAAGAATACATAGACACTCTAGGCACAATGTTCACTGGTGCAAAAATCGGGATCACCACCTATCAAAAAGGGTCCATTCTCAAAGATAAGGAAGACAAAAAGATCAGCAGTAACCTAAACGAATTGAATAAAAAAATAGACAATCCCGATGGAAATCCAATGGCGATCATGCTGAATAAGCTGAATGATAAAGAGCGATCGAATGTGGATACGGTTGTAAATAGGAAACCCTCTAATAAAATTAATCAAGACGCCGTGTTCGTAAATGGAAAAGTATATAATACAGATGAAAAGATTGACTTCGCAAATGCCAAAATAGTTGACGTTATTCGAGATGGAATGCTCTATCGGTTACGAATAACGGACCAAAACAAAGTGAATATTGAGAGCATCACAAAGATTTCCGACTTAAAACAAACCCCAAAAATCTTAAATACAGCGGTTGAATTTACAGGAATAAATGATGCAATTCGAATCATAACAGGGAGAGACCCTGTATCAGGTGACAAAGTCGCTGACATGGACCGTCTAGTATCAAGCTTGTACATGATACCCGTAGCTAAAATCGCTAAAGTTGGAAAATACGTATTTAAAATCATGAAAGGAGAGAAAGTAGCCAAGAAGATTGTCAAAACACCTTCCTTCGGCAAACACTCCGTACCAAAAGGTCCGTATCGTGAAGTAAATGGGTTCCCGGCAAAAGTAAAACCAGGCGCTCAAGAGAAACATATTCCTGATGCACCTAACTATAAGCAAGAAGTTGCGAATGGTAAAACCAAGAGTATATTCTATGGAGACAATAAAAAGGCACAAGAATTACTAGATAAATTTGCAGGAAAAGGTGATATGTTCACTAAAAATAGAGAAAGAATAAATTTTGGTCAAGTAATAGGAAAATACTATGATCACAAATCCAAAACGTATCTAGAAACTACTAACGGATTGATACATTACGGAAAAGATGGAGCTCACATAGTACCAGCGAGACCATAAAAATCATTATCAGAAGGGGATATACATGGGATACGATTCATTAATTAGAACATTAATAGATTTTGAAAAAAGTGATATGATACTAGAATGGGAAAATGGTTTTAGAATTATCGGTAAACTAGATACTGTTTATGAAACAGACAATGGATTAGAAGATGACGATGTAAATTACACGGAATACCATGCTGCTGGATTTAAAGCGAATAAAATATTAGCTAATCCTACCAATAATTGTGGTATTGTTTATGAATGGCTGAAAGAAGGTAATGCTTTTACTGAAATTTCCCTTTATAACGATCCACCAACAGCAGTATATTTACCGGATGGTCAAAAAATATGGGAATTGGACAATGATAAATAACAGACGGATAACAAAAGAAAGCCCCTCTAATAAAGAAGAGCTTTCTTTTGTTTTAACTGAACATATTTCGTAAACTTTGTTTTATTTGAAGATACCTTTTTAAATCCAACGGCTATTTATCGTAATTCCTTTCGCATGCCCCTCGGCCAACAAATCAAGGAAATATTCTTATTTGATCAGCGCATCATCTCTTTTCGATCAATAAAAAGGTTTTCTGTCAAAATTTCTTGCATTTCCCGCGGTCTGCTGTTTTTTCTTTAATTTTGTTATAAATCGTAACTTGTACACTCTTAAACCCTTATTTATATAAAGACGCCACGCACTCCACATGACTCGTATGCGGAAACATATCCACCGGCTGCACTTCCTCCGTCACATACCCACCATCTTCAAGAATACGCAAATCACGAGCTAGCGTCCCTGGATTACAGGACACATACACAACACGGTTCGGTTTCATCTTTAAAATCGTATCAAGCAGTGCTTCATCACAGCCTTTTCTTGGCGGATCAACAACTAGCGTATCTGCTATGATGCCTTCTTTGTACCAGTTTGGGATGACGGTTTCTGCTTCGCCGACTGCGAATTCAACATTATTGATTCCGTTTAAGGCAGCGTTGCGTTTTGCATCTTCAATTGCTTCTGGGACAATTTCAACCCCATATACTCTGCCTGCTTTTTGTGCGAGAAATAAGGAAATCGTACCGATTCCGCAGTAGGCATCGATGACGGTTTCTTCTCCTTGCAGCTCGGCATATTCAAGGGCTTTGTCATAAAGCACCTTTGTTTGAGCTGGGTTCACTTGATAAAATGAGCGGGCTGAAATGGCAAATTTGATGTCGCCAATCGTATCATAAATGTATTCTTCGCCCCATAAAACGGTTGTTTCGTCTCCGAAAATGACATTTGTTTTCTTTGAATTCACGTTTTGTACAATTGACCGAACGTGTGGGAAGCGTGCTATAATCTGCTCAATCACCTGCTGCTTTTGCGGAAAATCAGCCGTTCTAGTAACAAACACAACCATCATTTCACCTGTTGCAATACCGTAGCGAACCATGACATGACGCAACCAGCCTTTATGACGTTCTTCGTTATATGCTTTGATACCGAACGCTTGGCATATTTCTTTGACAGCTTGAACGACTTCATCGTTTTCTGATTGCTGGATCAAACATTTTTCCATATCAATAATTTCATGGGTACGCTGCTGATAAAATCCAGCAACAAGTCCGCCTTCCCGTTCGCCAACTGGTACTTGTGCTTTGTTTCTGTAATTCCAAGGGTCTTCCATGCCGAGTACAGGATGAACTTTTACACGGCTCATATCAAGCTTGCCGATCCGCTCCAATACGTCCTTTACTTGTTTCTGTTTAAATTGCAGCTGACCTTCATAGCTCATGTGCTGGATTTGACAGCCACCGCACTGCTTGTAAATGGGACATGGCGCATCTTGCCTGTGCTGACTTTCCTTTGTCAGCTCCATGAGTCGTCCAAAAGCAAATCCTTTTTTGACACGTGTGACTTTGATTTTCCCTTGCTCGTCAGGAAGGGCATTCGGTACAAACACAGGGAAACCCTCAATTTTCGCTACACCTGCACCTTCGTGCGTTAAATCTTCGAAGGTTACATTGTAGTATTCATTCTTTTCAACAGGCGGTTTCATTTTCACCAATTTTATCACCTCATTTGCAAAGAAAAACTTGGTCGCCATAAGGAACCAAGTTTAGTCTTCACCCTATTTTTTCAGCTGTTGCTTTTGGCACAATAAATTCAATATGGCGATACAGATTTTCAAATTCACCTGGCAGCATGCCGCCGTATTCACCATCTAAATTCAATTGCATTTTATCTTTTACATCTACCTTCACGCGATTCGCTTTTGCGTAGATGACATTGTTATCATGAATATGCTCGCCTCTGAGTGCAAGGCTGACCACTCGAATGGCTTCTGCTAGATTGACCTTCTTTAGAATGATCAGGTCAAACATCCCATCATCTAGAATGGAATCTGGTGCCAGCTTTTCAAAGCCGCCTACTGAGTTTGTTAGTGAAACAAGAAACAGCATGATTTCTCCATGAAACAATTTGCCGTCATATTCAATTTCGACTTCTGTCGGGCGAATGGAAGGAAGCATCTCCATGCCTTTCAAATAATACGCAAGTTGTCCTAGCATAGTTTTCAGCTTACTAGGCACTTCATAGGTCAGCTCTGTTAATCGGCCGCCTCCCGCAATATTAATGAAATACTGTCCATTCACATTACCAATATCAAGCGGCTTTGCTACACCATCAATGATGGCATCTGTCGCTTTTAAAATATCTTCTCTTGGAATGCCAAGTGCTCTTGCGAAGTCATTGGTCGTTCCAACTGGAATGATTCCTAATTTTGGTCTTTTTTCAAGCGGTGCTAATCCATTGACGACTTCATTAATCGTGCCGTCTCCACCAGCTGCTACAATTAAATCAAAATCTCTCTGTGCGGCTTTTTCGGCTGCTTGTGTTGCATCTCCTGCACATGTCGTCGCATGACAAGATGTTTCATAGCCAGCCTGTTCAAATTTTTGCAAAACCTGCGGTAAATTCTTCTTAAAGAGTTCACGTCCAGATGTCGGATTGTATATAATTCGAGCACGTTTCATTCATCATCATCCTATTATCATTATGCAATCTATTTTCACCACTAACAACCTTTAATTATACTATGAGATTTGAAAATGGCAACAGAACAACCCCCTAATATTTGAAATCTCATGGCACGTTTCCCTCAGCAGATCAGCATTCTGATAAGATAAAAGAAAACGATGAAAAGGATGATATGCCATGAAAAAGCCTGTCTATTTCAATCATGACGGCGGTGTTGATGATCTCGTGTCCTTATTTCTACTTCTTCAAATGGAACACCTGAAAGTGATCGGGACGTCTGTGATTCCTGCTGATTGTTATTTAGAGCCTGCGCTGAGCGCTTCTCAGAAAATTATTGATCGTTTTAGCCCATATGAGATTGAAGTAGCCGCTTCCAATTCTAGAGGTGTGAATCCATTTCCAAAGGAATGGCGCATGCATGCTTTTTATGTAGATGCCCTGCCGATTTTAAATGAAAAAGGCGCTATTGATACAAAAGTATCTAAGCTTCCTGCACATCTTCACCTGATTGAAACGATGAAAAAGTCAACCGAACCTGTTACGCTACTCTTTACAGGACCGCTCACAGACCTTGCACGCGCCTTAGAAGAAGATCCTTCCATCTCAAATAAAATTGAGAAACTGGTGTGGATGGGCGGCACATTCCTTGAAAAAGGCAATGTTGAAGAACCCGAGCATGATGGAACAGCAGAATGGAATGCTTTTTGGGACCCTTATGCTGTGAGCACCGTATTTCAAGAGCGGTTTCCAATTGAAATGGTCGCACTGGAAAGCACGAATCAAGTCCCGCTCACACTCGATGTCCGTCAACGCTGGGCTTCCCTTCGCTCTCACATCGGGATTGACTTTATTGGACAATGTTATGCCTTTTGTCCGCCTCTCATTCATCACGAAACGAACTCGACTTACTACTTATGGGATGTGCTGACAACCATCACTCTTGCTTCCACCTCATTTACCCGTTCAAAAGAAATGAATGCAATTGTTTATACCGAAACACCAAGACAAGGACGTACCGAAGAGCATCCAGATGGAAAGACGATTCATGTCATTGACCACGTTGATCGGGATGCCTTTTTCGAGGCCTTTGAAGAGCTTATGAGAAAAGCGGTTTGTCAGATTTCATCATAAAAAAGCCCCGCTTATTAGCGGGGCTCAAATTGTTGACACAGGGCTAAAATGAACTTGATTTTAGCCCTGTGTCTTCTTTTCAGCGTGATAGAAAACCTTTGCAGTCTAGGAATTACGAGCACCGGCACGCAGGACTGACAAAGAATGCGAGGGTTTGTCTACACGCTGAAGCCCCGCTCATGAGCGGGGCTTCCTCTTACTCTTCTTCAGCGTACTTTTTCTTACGTCTAAACTTGCTTAAGATTTCATACACGATTGGCACAATGACCAATGTGAGAAGTGTAGAACTTGTTAAACCGCCAATAACGGTGACGCCAAGTCCTTTTGATACGATCTGACTTCCGCCTTCAAAACCTAATGCAAGTGGCAGCAATGCACCAATTGTCGCAAGTGCCGTCATTAAGATTGGGCGTAATCTTGTTGTACCTGCTTCAAGTAAGGCTTCTCTTGTTGAAAGTCCTTCTTTCTCTTTATGAATCACTCGGTCAATTAAGACAATGGCATTTGTTACAACGATTCCGATCAGCATCAGCAATCCAATCATGGCATTTAAGCTGATGGTTTCTTTCGCTACAAACAATCCAACGAGTGCCCCAATAATCGTAAATGGAAGTGAGAACAGAATCGCAAATGGTGCAAGACCTCCGCCAAATGTAATGACGAGAACGAGGTATACAATAGCAATCGCTGCAAGCATTGCGAGTCCTAGCTGTGTAAAGGATTCCTCAATATCCGCACTTACACCGCCTGTATCAATCGTAACGCCAGATTTCAAATCAAGCTTGTCAACTTTCTTCTGGACATCTTGTGTCACACTTGATACGTCGTCTGTTGTCATGTCACCAGATACTTCAGCGTAAATCTTCCCATCACGCTTTGTTACAGTGTTTGCTGTTGTGCCATCTTTCACTTTCACCACATCGCCAATTCGGACTTGTTGTCCTGTTGGTGTTGTGATCTTTTTATTCTCTAGATCTTTTTTACTCTTGTATTCATCTTTTTCTGTTTGAAGCTTCACATCTAGTTCTTTGCCGTCCTCTGTTACTTTCGTCAACGTTGTTTCATTACTTTGAGGAGCGATCGCCTGTGCGATTTGTGAAGCGGTCAAGCCTAGTTTCGCCAGTTTTTCTTGATCTGCATTAAACGTATATTCGTCATACTTCTCAGATAAGCTTGTGCTGACGTTTTTCAAGTTCTTCTCATCTTTTAAAATGTTCTCGACATCTTTGACTGTGCCTTCAATATCACTTGCTTTGTCACCGTACACATAGTACGTCACTGTATTGCTTGCGCCAGCAGATGAGAAGTCTTGTGATTTCCATTCCCCTTTAGACGTTTTGTCTTGAAGGGCTTTAACCACACGATCTTTTTCTTTATCAAAGTTCGGTGTGTCCTCGTCGTATTGTACGAAGAATAATGCACCGTTAGAGTTTCCACCAACACTTGCTGTCAGTGCATTTGAAGAGCCTAATGAATATTGAACCGTATTGACATGATCACGTTTCATTAAGTAATCTTCTGCCTTTTTCGTTTCAGCAATGGCTTGTTCTCTCGTTTGTCCAGGCTCTGGCGTGTATGTCACCATTGCCGTTTTTTCTGCTTCCTGCGGTAAGAAGCTGACACCGACAAGTGGTGCGAGGAATAAGCTACCGATCAGCATCAAAATCGCAATTCCTGACGTGATCCATTTATGGTTCAATGTCCAATTGAGTACACGTCTATAACCACCAGCAAGTTTGCTTGGTTTGTGTTCTTTTACCTTTTTCGCTTTGCCGTACAGGTTCTTTTTAAATAGGCTGTGAGCCATCATTGGAACGATTGTAATGGCGACAAGTAGTGAAGCCATTAGAGCAAACACAATGGTTAATGCAAATGGGATGAATAGTTCACCAATCATTCCACCCACTAGAGCTAATGGCAAGAATACCGCAATTGTGACAATCGTCGAAGACATAATCGGAATAAACATTTCTTTTGTGGCTTCTCTAACGAGTGCTTTTCCTTTTAACGGTTCATCTTTTAACGCCATTCGTCGATAGATGTTTTCTATGACGACAATCGAGTCATCGACAACACGTCCAATGGCGACTGTCATGGCACCAAGTGTCATGATATTTAATGTGATATCGAGCTGATTTAATAATAAAACAGCAATCAACAGGGATAACGGTATGGAAATCACCGAGATTAATGTTGATTTGATATCTCGAAGGAACAACATAATGATAATGATCGCAAAGATTGCTCCGATGATCGCCTTGTTCAGCATTGTGCTGACAGATTCTTTAATCGGCTCTGCTTGATCATATGTCGTGCTGACTTTGATTCCTTTATTGTCTTTTTTGAATGTATCAAGTTCTTTTGTGACTGCTTCTGCTACACTCACTGTGTTGGCATCAGAGCCTTTAACAATTTGCAAACCGATACTGTCTTTTCCGTTCGTTCTAGAAATCGATTCTGCATCTTTCACGACTTTAATATCTGCAATCTCAGAAAGTTTGATCGTCGGCAGCTCTACAGATTGACCGCTTGCTGCACCAGGTTGTTGCTGAGCTGCTGCTGCTTGCTGCTGACTTGCACTTCCAGCCTGTTGATCAGCACCTTGAGCTCCTGCATTTCCTGAGCCGCTAGAAGGCGCTCCAGCTCCTGCGCTTCCCGCACCGCCACTTGCACTTGGTGTGACAGGAATTCGCATGTTTTTCAAATCTTTAACACTTAAAATATTGCCATCCACTACGACTGATTTTTGCTTGTTGCCAAATGTGTATAACCCTAAAGGTACATTGACATCAGAGCCTTTGATCATGTTTTGGACAGTTTCTTCATCTAAACCATATTCCTTCAATTTCTTTTGTTTAAAAGAAAATTCTACTTCTTTGATTTGTTGTCCAGAAGCTTCGACAGAAGAGACACCATCTAAACCTTGAAGAGAAGGAATAAGGTCATTTTCCACTTTTTGTGTCAGGTCTTGTAATGACTCTTTATCACCGGAGACACTAAGAGCTAAAATTGGAATCGCATTGATGCTAAAACGTGCGATTTTTGGTTTTTCTGCATTTTCTGGAAAATTGATATTGCTAATGGCATCTTCAATTTCCTTCTTTGCTTCATCCATGTCTTTATTGTAATCGTACTCGATTTGAATCGATGAGGCATTTTCAAAAGAATTAGAAGTGACCACATTCACCCCATTGAGATTTTGTATCGACTTCTCAATTGGATCTGTCACCTTATCTGATACTTCGTCCGGCGTTGCGCCAGGATACGTTGTAGAAACCGTAATGACTGGAGTGTTGATATTCGGGATTGATTCTTGTTTCATATTCAATCCGGCATATAGACCAGCAACTGTTACGATAATCGTCATGAGCCATACAGCGAACTTGTTCTTTAATACAAAATTGATGATCGAATTCATTATGTCCTCCATTTTCCTTTATGTATTGACTGACTGGTCATTCTATATCATAATAAACGGTGATATACAATGCCGTCAACCATTTCACTTGCGTTTGACGTAACATTCTAAAGCTGAAGGGGCCTTATTTCATGAACGAAAAAAAAGAAAAAATCATTAAAGCAAGCATTCAGTTGTTTGCGAAAAAAGGTTTTTCTTCTACGACCATTCAGGAAATTGCAGATGAATGCGGAATTTCTAAAGGTGCATTTTATTTGCATTTCAAATCAAAAGAACAGCTTTTCAACAGAGCGTTTGAATATTATATCGACACGTCTATGCAAAGTATTGAAAAGATTCGAAAAGAAAATCAACATCTTGCGCCTAGAGAAATCTTTCAGAAACAAATCGCTGAACAGTTCCAGCACTTTGCTGAGAACAAGGATTTTATCATTTTGATCCTCAGCGAGAACATTATTCCGGAAAATCAGCAAATTAAAAAGTATTCCAAAACGGTTAAAAAGCAGATGAATGATGAAATCCAAATTTCTATTTTGACCACGTATGGACAGGAGATCGAACCATATATAACTGACCTGTCAGTCATGATTCAAGGAATCATCCAATCTTATGTGCAAGTACTGCTTTTGCAAGATCAGATGCAATTATCATGTGATGAGCTCTCATCCTTTATTCTCGACCGATTTGATGATTTGGTGCATGGGCTTCTCCGTTCTCATGCGAAGCCGATTCTAAAGCAAAACATTTGGGATGATGAAGCGCCAAATGCCGCTACTCTTCAAGAAGAGCTTCGATTGTTAAAATCTGAGCATCTGCTTTCGGATGATACCCTTGTATCCATTGAAGTTATTGAAGAAGAATTGGCCAAAGATGAGCCGCGCAAGCCGGTCATTCAAGGGATGCTGACAAATTTAGAAACGTGTGAGGACTCCGCTGTCCAAAGAGCTGTGGAACAATTGAAGCTATTCCTCCAATGACAATACGTGGCGATGTTCACTTTAGTTCACCTTTATCCCCTTCGAATATGTGCTAAAGCTTATGCTTCATTATAAAAAAAGAACCAATGAATTGATATACGGCGGTGGTCTGAATCTGTGATAAGACCCTGTCATATCCATCAACAAAAAAACCGCCTCAATGAAGAGGCGGTTTTTGCGATTTATCGTTTTTTAATTTCTTCGAGAAGAATCTTGTTGACCATCGGTGGGTTTGCTTGTCCCTTCGATGCTTTCATGATTTGTCCGACTAAGAAACCAATTGCGCGGTCTTTTCCATTTTTGAAGTCTTCAATGGATTGCGGGTTGTTATCAAGAGCTTCTGTGACAAGTTTGAGCAGTGCACCTTCGTCAGAAATTTGGACAAGTCCTTTTTCTTTGACGATTGTTTCTGCGTCGCCCCCATTTTCGATAAGCTCTTTGAATACCTTTTTGGCAATCTTAGAAGAAATCGTTCCTTTTTCGATAAGCTTGATCATACCAGCCAGTCCTTGCGGCGTTAGCTTCGTATCTTCCAGCTCTTTTTGAGCCGAGTTTAAGTACGCAGATACTTCACCCATGAGCCAGTTTGATGCTTGCTTCGCTTCAGCACCTTCTGAAATGGTCGCTTCAAAGAAATCAGACATTTCTTTTGTCAGCGTCAGTACCATTGCGTCATATGCAGGAAGTCCAAGTTCATCAATGTAGCGTTTGCGGCGCTCGTCTGGAAGCTCTGGAATCGATGCTCTTACACGTTCTTTCCACTCGTCATCAATATACAGCTCCACCAAATCTGGTTCTGGGAAGTAACGGTAATCATCAGAACCTTCTTTGACACGCATCAGGATCGTCTTTTTAGACGCTTCGTCATAGCGGCGAGTTTCTTGTTCGATCAAGCCGCCAGAAAGCAATACTTGCTCTTGACGTTTTTCTTCGAATTCAAGACCTTTTTGGACGAATGCGAATGAGTTCAAGTTCTTGAGCTCTGTTTTCGTTCCAAACTCTTCACGGCCGATTGGACGAAGAGAAATGTTGGCATCACAACGAAGTGAGCCTTCTTCCATCTTACAGTCAGAGACGCCTGTATATTGAATAATGGATTTTAATTTTTCTAAGTAAGCATACGCTTCTTCTGGCGTACGAATGTCAGGCTCAGATACGATTTCAACAAGTGGTGTACCTTGACGGTTGAAATCGACGAGTGAATAACCGTCGCCTGTGTGCGTTAGTTTTCCTGCATCCTCTTCCAAATGAAGACGTGTAATACCAATTCGTTTTGTTTTGCCGTCTACTTCAATTTCAATCCAGCCGTTTTCACCGATCGGTTTATCAAATTGAGAAATTTGATACGCCTTTGGGTTATCAGGATAGAAATAGTTTTTACGGTCAAATTTTGTATCAGTTGCAATCTCACAGTTCAGTGCCATTGCTGCTTTCATCGCAAAGTTCACCGCTTCTTTGTTCAGCACAGGTAGTACGCCAGGATAACCAAGATCGATGACACTTGTTTGCGTATTGGCAGCCGCACCAAAAGGCGTCGGTGAGCTTGAGAAAATTTTTGATTGTGTTTTGAGCTCTACGTGGACTTCAAGTCCAATTACCGTTTCAAAGTTCATTCTGATTCACCCCTTACAGTTCAGGTTTTGCTTTATGATGATCTGTTGCTTGTTCGAAAGCGTGAGCCACGCGGTAAACGGTTCCTTCATCAAAGTGTTTACCGATGATTTGCAGTCCTAACGGAAGACCATTTGCAAATCCACAAGGCACACTGATTCCTGGGACGCCTGCAAGGTTAACAGGGATCGTTAAAATGTCGTTTGCATACATCGTCAGTGGATCGCTTGTCTTTTCACCAATGTTAAATGCCGGAGTTGGTGTTGTTGGTCCTACAATGACATCATACTTTTCAAAAACATCTTCAAAGTCTTTTTTGATCAGCGTACGGACTTTTTGCGCTTTTTTATAGTATGCATCGTAATATCCTGAGCTTAGAGCGAATGTGCCAAGCATGATGCGGCGTTTGACTTCGTCTCCAAAGCCTTCAGAACGGGTATTTTTATATAAATCAATCAGGTTGTCTGCATTGTCTGTACGGTAGCCATAGCGAATACCGTCAAAACGAGCAAGGTTTGCAGATGCTTCTGAAGATGAAAGCAAGTAGTAAGTCGCAAGCGCATATTTAGAATGCGGAAGAGACACTTCTTCCCATGTGGCACCAAGTCCTTCTAATACTTTCAACGCTTGAAGAACAGACTCTTTTGCTTCTTCGCCAACACCTTCGCCAAGATATTCTTTTGGCACAGCGATTTTCAAGCCTTTGATGTCGCCAGTTAATGAAGAAAGAAAATCTGGGACATCGACATTTGCACTCGTTGCGTCCATTTGATCAACACCAGAAATCGCTTGAAGAACATATGCATTGTCCTCAACATTACGCGTAATCGGCCCAATTTGATCTAATGAAGAAGCAAATGCGATTAAACCGTATCTAGATACACGGCCATACGTTGGTTTAAGACCAACAACACCACAGAATGATGCCGGCTGGCGAATGGAGCCGCCTGTATCTGATCCAAGAGAGAATGGTACTTCTCCAGCTGCAACTGATGCTGCTGAGCCACCACTTGACCCACCTGGAACTGTGTTTAAATTCCACGGGTTTTTCGTTGCTTTGAAGCCAGAGTTCTCCGTAGAAGATCCCATCGCAAATTCGTCCATGTTTAATTTACCGATTGTGACAGCTTCCGCTTCTCTTAAGCGGTTCACAACGGTTGCATCGTAAATAGGATCGAAGTTTTGCAAGATTTTACTTGATGCCGTTGTACGTAAATCTTTCGTCACGATGTTATCTTTGACACCGATCGGCATACCGAACAATAGACCAAGCTCGTCCTTTTCACCAACGGCCTCGTCCAATTCTTTTGCGTACGCACGTGCTTTCTCTTCGTCCAGCGCTAGGAATGCTTGTACTTTCCCGTCTACTTCATGGATTCGTTTATAAGACTCGTCCACTAAATCAGAAACAGACAGTTCCTTTTTATGTAAAAGCTCTTTTAATTCAGAAATTTTGTGGTCAAACAGTGACATGCCTCAGGCCTCCTTTAGTCCAAAATTGATGGCACACGAATATAGCCGTCTTTATGATCAGGCGCGTTTTTAATGACTGCCTCAATGGAAAGACCTTTATTCGGAACATCTTCTCTCATGACGTTTTTCATTTTTAATACGTGTGTTGTTGGTTCAACGTTTTCCGTATCTACCTCGTTTAACTGCTCTGCAAATGAAATGATGCTATCAAGCTGTTCTGTAAACATCTCAGCTTCTTCTTCTGTAATTGCAAGCCGTGCCAAATGCGCAACATGCTTTACTTCTTCTATTGAAATTCTTGACATGCAGGTTCACCTCCAAAAATGATACGTGTTCGTGGTCATGATCATAAGTCATATACACTTTATCATATCAAATTTTACTGTTCTAAAGCAACTTTACGAGGACGCCTAGAAAGGCTTTGTCCACTAATATGTCATTGTGGTGCAGCCAGTGTCTAAAATATTCATCAAGTTGACTTTTTATTTTTCAGAAAATTTTTTCTTTTATTTAATTTAGTAAGCGCTTACATATAGACGCTTATCACGCATACACGTATTTTTTTTGTCTGATGGGGATGTTTAAGAAGGTTGATCACTTGGGAATACTCTGATAGGTTAAGTAACCATAGCAGTGAGCAGACAGTTCAATAGACTGTTCTTTGTATATTTTGATTGAGGTGATGTCAAATTAATACGAAAAAGGTGATATGGAAACATGAGTATTGAGATTGTAATTTCTCTATCTATTTATTTTATTGGAATGCTGGCTATTGGCTGGTATGCATTCAGAAAAACAAATGACTTGAATGATTATATGTTAGGCGGACGCGGGTTAGGTCCTTATGTAACGGCTCTATCTGCTGGTGCAGCTGATATGAGTGGGTGGATGCTGATGGGGCTTCCAGGCGCTATGTATACAACTGGCCTTTCATCTGGATGGCTTGCTGTTGGTTTAATTAGTGGGGCTTACTTAAACTATCTATTCCTAGCGCCACGATTGAGATCATATACAGAAGTTGCTGATGATGCAATTACCATTCCAGACTTTTTTGACAAACGGTTTAAAGACTCATCTACTTTATTGAAAGCTGTCTCAGCTGTCATCATTATGATTTTCTTTACGCTTTACACCTCATCAGGTATGGTATCAGGCGGACGCTTATTTGAATCAGCGTTTGGTGCTCATTATATGTTTGGTTTAATCTTAACTTCTAGTATCGTGATTTTGTACACACTATTCGGCGGCTTTTTGGCAGTTAGTTTAACTGATTTTGTTCAAGGAGCTATTATGTTTTTAGCATTAGTGCTCGTGCCGATCGTTGCCTTTACTCAATTAGGTGGACCTGTTGCCACATTCAATGATATTCAACAGATTGACCCTAAATTGCTTGATATTTTTAGAGGAACGAGCGTCATTGGCATTATTTCCTTCCTCGCTTGGGGACTCGGTTACTTTGGACAGCCGCACATTATTGTTCGCTTTATGGCGATTACGACTGTAAAAGATTTAAAGCCAGCACGTCGTATCGGTATGAGCTGGATGATTGTGTCTGTCATTGGTTCACTATCTGTCGGTTTAGTCGGCGTGGCGTATGTTCATGAAACAAGCACCACTTTGGCAGACCCAGAAACCATCTTTATTGTGTTTTCTAAAGTGTTATTCCATCCATATATTACTGGATTTTTACTTTCTGCCATTTTAGCTGCAATTATGAGTTCAATTTCTTCTCAGCTGCTTGTCACTGCAAGTGCGATGACAGAGGATTTATACCGTACGTTCTTTAGAAGAAAAGCCTCTGACAAAGAACTGGTGATGATTGGACGTATCTCTGTACTAGTCGTAGCGATTGTTGCCATTGGTCTCTCTCTAAACCCAAGTGATACCATTCTTGACCTTGTCGGTTATGCTTGGGCTGGATTTGGATCTTCATTCGGTCCCGTCATCTTGTTATGTCTATACTGGAAACGAATGAATCATCATGGCGCTTTAGCCGGAATGATTGTTGGGGCTGTTGTCGTTCTCGTTTGGATTTCAACAGGCTTAAACAACACGACTGGATTGTATGAAATGGTTCCTGGATTTATTTTAAGTGGTTTGACTGCTATTATTGTCAGCCTCTTAACAAATAAACCGTCTAAAGCTTCTAAAAAGCTATTTAGCAAAATGGAAGACCATCTCGAAGAAGAAACAAAATAACCAGACATGAGGAGTCATCTGCATTATGCGGATGACTCTCTTTATTTTTCAATAAAATGCTTTTCTTTCTCCCGTTTCTGAATAAAATAGAAGTTGTGCAGCCATATGGGCTGTGAGAAGATCATATACATGATGTGAAACGTACATGAAGTGAAAGGAGCGATACGCATGTTTTGGACAATTGAATGGGATACGGTCTTAAAATTAGCCGTTGCCACCTTAATCGGTTTGATCATCGGTCTTGAACGCGAACTTAAGAAAAAGCCGCTTGGGCTGAAAACGTGTATTGTCATTGCTGTCAGCTCCTGCGTATTAACCATCATCAGCATTGATGCAGCCTACAATTTCCCTCGAGTCTCTAAGCTTCAAATGGACCCACTCAGGTTACCGGCGCAAATTATATCTGGTGTTGGTTTTATTGGAGCAGGTGTGATTCTTCGCAAAAGCAATGACGTCATCTCAGGTCTTACGACATCTGCGATGATTTGGGGAGCAGCAGGACTTGGGGTTGCAACAGGTGCAGGTTTTTATAAAGAAGCCTTCCTCAGTCTTTTCTTTATTCTTGTCAGTGTGGAATTTTTACCTTGGCTCTTCCAGCGGATTGGCCCCATTCGCTTACAGGAAAAAGAAATCCGCATCAGAATGTCACTTTCTGATCGAAACCGCATGACAGAGATTTTAAAAGAAATGAAAGCACTCAATATTCGGATTCATTCTGTACGTATTGATGATTTAAAGGAAAAAGACTATCCGATCATGGAAGTACGTGTTCGCGTACATAAAGACCGCTATACAACCGATGTGTACTTTGATATTAAAGATTTAGAAGGCGTTGTTGGTGTGAAGTGTGATACGGTGTAGGATAAAAAGCCCCTTGCTATGTGAAACAGCAAGGGGCTTTCGATTTATGTTGTTAGCTGATGAAAGTCAAAAGGCGTAATTGGGGTTTTGTCCTCAATCTCCTTTCGAAAACGCGCCAGCATGGCACTTTCGTCAGCGCTTAGTGTTCGGAGATCAAATGCTTGATGTAAAAGCCCATAAATAAGCATATGACGCAGCATAAGGAAATCTGGTATTGTCGCCAGCCATGCGTCATCAAGCTCATTCTCCTGTCGATAGCCTTTGAGAAAATGGCTCATAAATTCACCCGTAAATTCAGCTTTATCCTCATACGGAATCACCGGATACCAAAGAACGTTGTATAGCAAAATGCTCATATCGTTGATAAACCAGTGATACCCACAATCATCAAAATCAAATGCAATGATTTCTCCATGATGATAGTGGAAGTTCCCGTGATGTAAATCCGCATGCACCAGTCCATAGACATCCTTGGATATTCGGAGCTGGTGAAGCTTTTGCATCAGTTCATCTTTTCGCTGCAACACAACCGTTTGATCAGAAGGAATATACGTTTCAAGCTTTAATTGCTCCTCCTCATACCACTCTTGACGCTTATAGCGAGGATCTTTCACTTGATATTGTTTAGTCGTTTGATGCATACGCCCTGTATAGGCTCCTAACGCTTGAAACAACTGTCCATTCCAATCTGCTTCGGTCACTTTTCTGCCGGGCGCCTTTTCGTACACTCTCAGCAAAAAAGCGCCTCCTGCTTGATCGGGAATCGCTTCAACATCTTTTCCTCTTGTGGATAAAACCGGTTTAGCTACTGAGATTCCATGTTGAGATAAATACCGAATCCAGTCCATTTCTCCCAAAATATATGTGCGGGAGCGGCGAATGGTATGGGTGATTTTCAATATATAACTCGACCCTTTTTCATCCGTATATTCATACACATAATTTTCTGCATCGGCTAGAAATGTGACCTGTTCTGGCTGAAAATGATAGAGTAGAGCCGCTTTCTTTAAGACCATTTGTTCATCGTATCGTGCTTTTACTTCTTTATGCATGCTGATTCTCCTTTTATCGTCTTTTTACTTATATATGACGGTAATCAGCATTTATACGAGCATCAACATACCTGCCTTTCCTTTTGGTTTCTTCACATACTTTGACAAAAGTTGAAAGATTCCTCTAATTAGAAATAAAAAAACCGCCAAAAGGCGGTTTTTCAGATTGTTGACAAAGGGCGAAAATGAACTTGATTTTAGCCCTTTGTCTTCTTTGCAGCCCTAGGAAGGACGAGTACTGGCGCGGAGCGAATGTCACATTCGTGAGCACCAGCACGCAGGACTGACAAAGAATGCGAGGGTTTGTCTACACGCTAAAAACCGACAAAAGGCGGTTTTTATTTAGTCATATATATGGACCGTTGGTTCTTTATCTTCAGCATTTTTTGTGATGAGGGCTTCTTGCTGATCAGAAGAGGTGATGTTGATTTCTATATTGGTGCTCTTATAGTAATCCATGACTTCACCTGTTAAGTATTGCGTGAATGCCACGACTTCTGTTTTTCCGTAGAATTGCATTGGAATTTCTACTTTCATTTTTTGCAAGTTCCCGTTTTTATAGAAACCTTTGCCTACCACACCTGTGTAATTCGGGAAGTAGTCTTCTACCTTTGTCTTGAAGCGGTCAAATCGCTCTGAATCATCTTTGTAGCTGCTCTTGGCATTATCTGAAGGGAAGAAGACATTCTCTTCTTTAATCGTATCCCAACTGCCAATATCAGCTGATCCTGCTTTTACATCAGTTTTAGCGATGAAGTTTCCTGGAACAATAGATGATTTTGGTGCTTGTTTATAAAGAGCAATCATGACTGGGACTTTTTGCAGTCCGTCCATTTGACGAAGGCGTTTAATGACTTGTTCCGCAATTTTTTCGCCCTCTGCTAAAAGTTTCTTTGAATTCTTCGATGAATCGATGGTCACCTCTTGCTGAGGATCTCCGATATTTTCGCGATAATAATAGACAGAGTTAAGCGCAAGACCGATAACAACCCCGCCAAGCTGTAAGCTATTTTTATCTTTTCTGATTAAGTAATTATGCTCTAGCATGGAAGCTAAGTAGATTGGACTATTTTCGTTTTTTGACTTTGTTGAACCTGAGTTTGGAAGAGCAGGGTTTAAGCCTAAGTTCTTAAAGTCTTTGTCTTCTTTTTCAGCCTTTTTCAGATCACTGCCTGTTTTTTTGCGGGCAAGCCAGCTGAGAACAGTATCTTCATCTAAATGCTGTCCTTCTTGGAACAGATAATCGTTTGTATTGAATGATTCTGTTGCCAGGCGCATGAGTCCTGTTTCAAATTCATCAATGTCTAAGCGTGTATTGAGACGCTCTGCTGTTAGTCCTCTTGCCGCTCCTTGTTTAAACGGCAGCACCATTTTGTAATAGGAATCAGAGATGTTGTACATTGGGATGATCGCTGTTTCTTTCGTTTCATCCGTTTTTTGTGTGACCTCTTCATCATCCTTTCCCCCAAAAGGTGCACACGCTGACAATACCAGTGTGAGCATTGTCAGCAGCAATAGCAACTTTTTCAATAGAAAACACTCCTCTTATTTCTTTAGCTCCTCGAGCATTTTGGCTTCGTCCCAAATTTCAATATTGAGTTCTTCTGCCTTTGTCAGCTTACTTCCAGCTGCTTCACCGGCAATGATTAAGTCTGTTTTTTTACTTACGCTACCTGCTAACTTGCCGCCTAATGCTTCGATCGCTGCCTTTGCATCATTACGAGACATTTCTTCTAATTTCCCCGTCAACACAATGGTTTTTCCTGCAAAGTAGGAATCACTTTCTTCTACTTTCACCGGTTTTGGCCCTGTGTAGGTCATATTGACACCAAGTTCTTTTAGTTCATTTAGCAGATCTAGTATTTCTTCTTTCTCAAAGTACGTGACGACTGCATCGGCCATTTTTTCACCAATTTCATCTACTTCAAGTAATTGCTCTTTCGTCGCTTGTTTTAACTGATCGATATCCTCAAAGTGCATGGCCAATGTCTTCGCCGCTTTAGAACCAATAAATCGAATACCGAGTCCAAATAATAACCGTTCAAGAGAGTTTTCTTTCGATTGCTCGATCGAACGCAGTAAATTATCAACTGATTTCTCGCCCATTCGTTCTAGCTGAATCAACTCTTCTTTTGTTAAACGGTACAGGTCTGATACACGAGAGACAAGCTGTTCTTTGAAAAGTTGTGTAATGACTCGCTCCCCTAACCCATCAATATTCATCGCATTACGAGACACAAAGTGAATGAGCCCTTCACGTATTTGGGCGGGGCATTGTGGATTGATGCACCGAAGCGCAACTTCTCCTTCAATTCTGACCAGCTCACTTTGACACTCTGGACATTCAGTCGGCATGTGAAACGGCTTTTCTTCTCCTGTTCGCTGATCAACAAGGACCCCTGCAACCTCTGGGATAATATCGCCCGCTTTTTTGACAATCACTTGATCAAAAAGGCGGATATCCTTCTCTTTGATCAAATCTTCATTATGAAGAGAAGCACGCTGCACTGTCGTTCCTGCCACTTTTACAGGCTCAAGAATCGCTGTTGGGGTGATGACGCCAGTACGCCCCACACTTAGTTCAATATCAATCAGCTTCGTCACGACTTCTTCGGCCGGAAATTTGTACGCAACAGCCCAGCGTGGACTTTTTGCTGTGAAGCCTAGTTCTTCTTGCTGAGCCAATGAATTGACTTTAATGACAATGCCATCGATTTCGTATGAGAAATCAGCACGCTTTGTTTTCAGTGTTTCAATGAGGTCGATCACTTCTTCAATGGTTTGGCACATCCGTCTTTCTTTGTTCGTTTTAAAGCCAAGCTCATCGAGAAGATCAAGTCCTGCGCTTTGCGTTTCAACACCAATTTCATCAAGCTCCGCTATACTGTAGACGAAGATATCAAGGTTTCGTTTCGCTGCAATTTTCGTATCGAGCTGACGAAGTGATCCAGCAGCCGCATTACGCGGGTTCGCAAACGGCTCTTCTTCGTTTTGTAATCTTTTTTCGTTAAGGGCTTCAAAAGAAGGTTTTGGCATAAATGCCTCGCCTCTCACTTCAATCGACAGAGGCCGATTGATTTTGAGCGGGATGGAACGAATGGTTTTGAGGTTCTCGGTAATATCCTCACCTGTTGTCCCATCACCCCGCGTGGCACCCCGGACAAACACGCCATTTTCATAACGGAGAGAAACAGCGAGTCCGTCAATTTTCAGCTCGACATTGTAAGCGACGTCGTCACCGACTGCTTGACGAACCCGGCGGTCAAAATCAAGAAGGTCCTGTTCATGAAACGCATTGCCGAGACTGAGCATCGGTGTACCGTGACGTACTTTTTGGAAGGCGTCTAAAACAGCACCTCCTACTCTTTGCGAGGGTGAATCCGCTGCTTTTAAATCAGGGTATTCTTCCTCCAGAGAGATCAGCTCACGCATCCGCGCGTCATATTCAGCGTCAGGAACACTTGGACGATCCAGTGTGTGATATTCGTAGTTGTATTGATTCAAAATCTGGTGTAGTTCCTCGATCCGGCGTTTCGCTGCTTCTTTATCCATCTGCTTCTTCCTTTCACTTCATCCGTTTTGTCAGTCCTATCAGTTTATTGCTTTTCGATTGGCGCAAATGCGGCAAGGAGACGCTTAATGCCTGTAGGGCTTGGGAAGGCAATATCAAGCTCTGTACTATCTCCACTACCTTTTACACTCACAACCGTGCCAACGCCCCATTTTTTATGAGCGGCTTTATCACCGACAGCCCAGCCAATGCTGCCGCCGCCTGTGTTTTGAATGGTTTGCGTTTGTGGACGTGAGACAGGCCCTCGTCTTTGCGGTCTTTCTCTCGTTTGGCCAAACGGTGTTTTCGTTTCTTTTTTCTCATTTAGGTTGTCCAATAAATCAGCTGGTATTTCTCTGATAAATCGTGATTCCAGATTCATGTTCGTCCGGCCGAATAACGTTCTCATCTTCGCACTTGATAAATAAAGCTCTTCTTCGGCCCGTGTGATCCCCACGTAAGCGAGACGGCGCTCTTCTTCCATCTCAGCATCTTCCATTAATGAACGGCTGTGCGGGAAGACGCCTTCCTCCATTCCCATTAAGAACACAACGGGGAATTCAAGTCCTTTTGCTGCGTGGAGGGTCATTAAAATGACGGCATCCTGATCTTCTTCCTCAGCCTCATCTAGCTTATCAATGTCTGCGACAAGGGCGAGGTCTGTCAGGAAGGTGACAAGTGATTTATCTTCATTTTGTTCTTCAAAGTTTTTGGTGACCGATAGAAACTCGTCAATATTTTCTAAGCGGCTTTGTGCTTCAATCGTTTTTTCGATCTTCAGCGCTTCACGGTAACCTGTTTTCTCTAGGATCTCTTCCGTTAATTCTGTGACAGATAAATAATCCTGCATATTTGTCATTTGATCAATGAGCTGCTTGAACTCATCAAGTGCATTGGCAGCTCTTGCACTGAGTCCAATGAAATCCACCTGACCAAGTGCTTCAAACATAGAAAGATCATTCATTTCTGCATATGCAGCAATTTTATCAACAGAAGTCGCCCCAATTCCACGCTTTGGTACGTTGACAATGCGCGCAAAACTAATATCGTCATCTGGATTTGCCACAAGGCGTAAGTATGCCAAAATGTCCTTGATCTCTTTTCTGTCATAGAACTTCGTACCGCCGACGATATTGTATTGAATGTTCGCCTTCATTAACGTTTCCTCTATGACACGTGACTGAGCGTTCGTTCGATAGAGGATCGCAAAATCAGATAATTTACGCTTGCCGCTCTGATGAAGCTGATGAATCTTTCCAGCGACAAATTGACCTTCACCGAATTCATTATCCGCACGGTAATAGGCAATCTTCGCTCCTTCATCATTTTCTGTCCAAAGATTTTTCGGCTTACGGTTTGAATTGTTTTGAATGACCGTGTTTGCGGCATTCAGAATACGTTTGGTCGATCTGTAATTTTGCTCAAGCAAAATCACTACACTGGACGGATAATCTTTTTCAAAGGAAAGAATGTTTGTAATATCCGCTCCACGCCAGCGGTAGATGGACTGATCCGAGTCACCGACCACACATATATTTTGAAAACGCTGCGCGAGCAATTTCACAAGCATGTACTGCGCTCTGTTTGTATCCTGATACTCATCGACATGAATGTATTGAAATTTTCGCTGATAGTGTTCTAATACTTCAGGAATTCGCTCAAACAGTCTGATGGTCATCATGATCAAATCATCAAAATCGAGTGACTGATTTTTGAGTAATCGTTTTTGATAATCTGTATAGACGTCGCTGACGACTTGATCGTAAAAGTCACCGGCTGTTTTTGCGTATTCCTCTGCGTCAATGAGTTCGTTTTTTGCACTACTGATTGAACCTAAAATGCTACGTGGATCAAACTTTTTAGGATCGATATTTCGTTCTTTTAAAATGTTTTTAATGACTGAAAGCTGATCAGATGTGTCTAATATAGAAAAGTTGCGATTCACACCAATACGGTCAATATCGCGTCGTAAAATGCGCACACACATGCTGTGGAACGTAGAGATCCAAATGTCATCCGCACCAGGCCCTAAAATCGCTTGTACACGCTCACGCATTTCTCTTGCTGCTTTATTTGTAAAGGTAATCGCTAAAATATTCCACGGTGCCACATGCTTTTCTGCCATTAAATACGCAATTCGATGCGTGAGCACTCGTGTTTTTCCACTACCTGCTCCTGCCATCAGTAGCAGCGGCCCGTCTGTTGCTTTGACCGCTTCTTTCTGCGCGTCATTCAGCCCTTCTAATAGATGATTCGATATTTCATTCATTTCATTCACCGCCAATTCGAACTTATGTTCTATTTTAACCCGTTTCGTCTTGTTTGACTATGATGACTTTTTCACTGCGTCGACTGTCTTTAACGCTTCTTTAAAATTGTCATAAATGACGTTCCCCACTACGACAACGTCTGCATGCTGTGCAAAGTCTTTCGCCTGCTCTTCGCTTTCAATACCGCCGCCATAAAATAGAACCGTTTCATGTAGCACTGCTTTTGTTTCTTTCACAAGCTCTATGTCTCCAAGCGTTCCGCTGTATTCTAAGTAAAAGATGGGCAGTTTCATCAAGTGCTCTGCCACTCTCGCATAAGCCCTTACGTCATCTATATCCAGTGCCGTATTTGCCTCTGTCAGCTTAGCCGCTTTACACTCTTCGTTTAAGATGACATATCCTTCCGGCACAATCTCTTCCATTGACATCAAATCACCGTATTCCTTCATCGCATCCTTATGCAGACCAACAATCCAATCTGGATGAGCGCTGTTTAACACAGTGGGGATAAAATACAGGTCAAAGCCAGGCACAATCATCTCATGTGTCGAGATTTCAAGGACACATGGCACAAGAAAGCGGCGCACCTTTGACATGAGTTGCAGCACGTTGTCTTCTGTCACGTTGTCACTGCCGCCAATTAAAATGGCATCCGTACCGGATTCACAAATCGCTTCAAGTTGTTCATCGGAAATCTCTTTATTTGGATCGAGTTTAAAGACATGCTTCCACTCGGTAACATCATACATGAAAAACGTTCCTCCATTCGTTTCATTCCATTTAAATATTATAACAAAATCAGACACCGCAAAAAATGGGTAACCTCCTTCAGCTAAAAGTTTCATTCTTTTGAAAATAGTCGATTTTCACTTTAGGCGAGGTGAATGGAGACTATATGAAAAGCTCCACTTCAATAGGAGCTGAGTGAGATCAATAGATGGATACTGAACTGAAATGAGAGCTACTTCATCTCATCACATGATATTATACATGAAAGGAACATTTGACTATCGACCAAGCAGGTGAATGATTTGAAAAGAACCATCACATATGATCAAACGATCGACATCGGATACATCTATCTCATCCCGCCTCGAATCGGGACAATTAAAGAAACCATTGAATTAGACGTGAATGAATGTGTGAACGTAGACATCGACAAAGAGGGCCGAGTGGCTGGGCTGGAGTTATTTGCAGAAGAAGCAGAGGTGTTGAAACACACACCCGTTTATGAGGACGAGCTTTCGTTACGTTTTACGGATCAGGAAGTTCTCTCAACCTATCATTTATCGGGCATTGAATTTCAATTCTCAACGCCTGATCACAATGGACTGATTGGTTTTACCATTGTCGATTCTCTTAAATATCATGTCAAAAGAAAGACAAGAAAAAACCGTTTTGATTGATTCAAAACGGTTTTTAAAGCTATTGTCTCACTTCATTAAAATAATGAACAGATGTCATGGCCCCTTCATCGACCATCTTGTTGTCTTGAATATCTAACGGATCAGGGTGACCAGCTTTTTCAGGAACCTTTTCATCTGATCGGAACATGCTGATCCATTTCTTCAGATGCTGTTTATTTTTAACCGCTAATAACACAGCACCTCCAACTCCTAATCCAGCAAGTACATACGTATTTGGACGCTTATTCATGTTTGTTCCCTCCCCTTTTGATCTTATTTTTAAGTTACCCTGCCTTTTCATTTCTAAACGTCACAGTATGTTGTTCTTGCCATGTGGTTTCTCTTTGACCGAAAAGTGGAATAACAACAACAATGAAAGAGAAAAGAGGGGATATGGATGACAACGACTTTCATTGTCATAGGCGCACTTATTGTGATTTGTTTGATCGTACCTGTCGTGCTATTACTATGGATTTGGATGAGAGATGAAAAACAAGAAGAACACTCTGTCCTGCGGAATTATCCGGTCATTGGAAAATTGCGGTTCATTTTTGAAAAAATAGGACCTGAGCTTCGCCAATATCTCTTTCTCAATGATCGAGAGGAACTTCCTTTTTCAAGAAGAGAATACGAGCAGGCCGTCATGTCTGGAAAATACAACAGCCGGACAATGGGATTTGGTTCAAAACGTGATTTTGACAAGCCAGGTTATTACATTCGAAACGTCCTCTTTCCAAAGCAGCGAGATGAATTGCGCATCGACCAATCAGAAAACATTCAAACAAAAGTGTATCAAATTGATCAAGATAATTTACTTAGAAGAAGTGAACATACGAAAGAAGTTGAAGCAAAACCTTATTATCTCCATGAAGAAGATGTACAAATCATTGGTGAACATACATGCCAAAAACCCTTCCGCGTCAAGGGATTGATTGGTCAATCAGCCATGAGCTACGGCTCCTTAGGCGACCGGGCGATTACGGCTCTATCCTCCGGCTTAAAAATGGCTGGCGGCACATGGATGAACACAGGTGAAGGCGGGCTTTCGCCTTACCATCTCAAAGGGGGCGCCGATATCATTTGCCAGATTGGGCCTGGTTTATTTGGGGTTCGAACAGAGGATGGCGCATTTTCATTTGAAGAGTTTAAGAAAAAAAGTGAGCATGATGAAGTAAAAGCCTTTGAACTTAAGCTAGCACAAGGAGCGAAAACACGCGGGGGACACATTGACGGTGAAAAAGTCACAGAAGAAATTGCCCAAATCCGCAAACTGCCGCCGCACCAATCCATTGACAGTCCGAACCGGTTCGAGATGTTTCACTCCATTCCTGACATGCTTGAATTTATTGAACAACTGCGAAACATCGGCGGAAAACCAGTTGGAATCAAGCTAGTTGTTGGACATAAAGAAGATATCGAGGAGCTTGCTCTCTATATGAAAAAAAGTGGAAAACATCCTGATTTCATTACAGTGGATGGCGGAGAAGGTGGCACAGGTGCTTCCTTTCATGAACTGGCTGATTCCGCAGGCCTGCCCATTTTCACCGCACTACCGATGGTCCATCAAATTTTGAAGAAATATGGGGTTCGAGATCAACTCAAGCTGTTTGCGTC
Source organism: Bacillus sp. 005/A4HT-01/001 (assembly GCF_004634445.1). Taxonomy (NCBI): domain Bacteria; kingdom Bacillati; phylum Bacillota; class Bacilli; order Caryophanales; family Bacillaceae; genus Bacillus; species Bacillus sp. 005/A4HT-01/001. The sequence continues at coordinate 84,092 of NZ_SEIZ01000005.1, read as the reverse complement.
TGGTAAACTTCTCTCCCCTGATAAAATCGCCATTGCCCTTTCCATGGGAGCGGATTTTGTGAATATCGCACGAGGATTGATGTTCTCGGTTGGCTGTATTCGGGCGCAAGTATGCCACACGAATAAATGCCCTGTTGGGGTTGCCACCACAGATCCAAAGCTGCAAAAAGGTTTATCCATTGAAGAAAAGAAATACCGAGTCTGCAATTATATCCTGTCCCTTAGAGAAGGTTTGTTTAATTTATGCGCAGCAGCTGGAATTGAATCACCTATTCATTTTAACGAAAAACATATTATTTTTAGACAAGAAAACGGCCAGACAAGTGAAGTCCCTATGTTCTCCGGCACAGAGCAGTCTGTCTAGCTTAAAAAGGTGCGTTTCCGCACCTTTTTTTGTTGACATTTTTGCTCAATCACGTATAAAGAACTTAATAGATCTATGATAAGGAGAAAGAGTATGCGTGAAAAAAGGTCCGCGGTATGAAACGAAAGACTCAACAGATCATAAAAGAAATGAACGCAAATACGCAGTCGTTTCCGGCGAATGTTTCTGACTACTGGCATCTGCCTCTACCAGCGGCTTATGATTTTATGACGTCCAACAGAACACCGAAAAAGATCAAACGTCTATGCATTCAAACTCTATTGAATAGAGCTGAGCATCTCATTGATTTGAAACCAAACGACGGAGAAATATATCGTGTCGTGGTCGCAGTCGATCTGCCTGGATTATGGCATTCACAAATCATTGTGTTTAAAGGGGATTCTTATGTGAAAGATTTCTTCAACAGACAAGATAAGTATCAGACATGGCTTCCCCTTTCTGATCAGAGAAATATTCAAAAAGAATGGGATTTATCTGTTGCACAAAATATGCGAACCATCGGTTTTAAGGAAGTAATCACTGATGACGATGAAGTGTCCTATGAAGGTGAACAATGGTTTATGGGGGAACTTGATGATATCAAAAAGAGCCATTTCAAATGAAACGGCTCTTTTTGTTCAACTTCAAAACGACAAATCATAAAGAATATTTGCAGTGAAAGCTGCTTTATTTTGTTTCGTCCGTTGCTTGTTGCTCTGCTACGCGGTCAAGTGCCATCGTATAGGCATCATTTCCGTAGTTCAAGCAGCGTTTGACACGTGAGATAGTGGCTGTACTTGCACCTGTTTCCGTTTCAATTTTGTGATACGTATTTCCCTCGCGAAGCATACGCGCTACTTCAAGACGCTGTGATAAAGATTGGATTTCATTGATGGTGCACAAATCATCAAAAAATCGATAACATTCTTCCAGGTCTTTAAGGGATAAGATGGAGTTGAATAGCTGATCTAAGCTTTTGCCCCTTAATTTATCAATTTGCATCTTTATACATCTTCTCCTTTACTATTGGCACACCGCTCCGCACTGACTTTTCCGAGAAAGCGGTATCTTTCCTGACTCATTTTTTTCAACCTCAGCAATGAGCTTTGAACGAATCATGACAGGTTTGGTTCTACGCTGAAAATGCCATCAGGTTCTTTCGTAAGCCGAAGCTTCTTTATCGTAAACAAATTCGACAAGTTTTGTCATATTCCTTGTGCGACAATCTGACAAACTTGTTTGCCTCCGATATCTAGAACACTTCTGCTCTGTTAAGTCTTTCCCTAAAAAACAGTATGTGTAGAAAGCTTGGCGAGACGACAAACCTGCGCCCCGCCTTGCTTAATTATTCAAAATATGTTGGTCGGCCAGCGTAACCGACAGATTCATTTTACAATTGGGCACTTCATTCGTCATGTCAAAGCCCTATGCTTTGTCACCATATCTAGCAGCGAAGAGATCCATTGCTCACTTCTGCCCTATAACAGCGGTCAAAAATCTAGCAAATATGATACAGCTCCACTCTGTTATATTTTAACGCATTATAGACGGAAAGAGTACAGTTTTTTTCATGACATCAAATATTCCTCTTGGTGTCACCCGAATATACGGCAAGTGTGTGCTTTGGAAAAAGACAAGTGTATCAATCGGGCAGTCAAATGGATACCCGCGCTCAATGAGTAGCTCGCGTAACGTTTGCTCCTGCTGAAGAACCGTTTCAAACGATTCAGCTGATGCACAGCCTGATAATTGCAGCGGGATTTCATGCAAAATCTTTCCGTTTTCTGTGAGCACAATTCCCCCGCCAATTTCTTTCATTCGCTTATGAGCAAGCATCATATCATCTTTATTTTTCCCAATCACTAAAATGTCACCAGTGGTTGAAAATGAGCTGACAAACCCTTGCACCTTGTTTGCAAATCCTTTTAACATTGTGTTCACGCGCCACTCGCCTTTTCGATCAATCAGACTGAAGAAGCTTTGATCATGGTCACAGGACAGCTGATTGACAGAGTTATCAATCTCCACTGTATAAGGCTCCATAATGACAGCATTTCGCATTTTGACACCGAGCGGCATTGAGAATTGCAAGTCACTCATCGTCAGGTCATAGCTTAAATCTAATGGTTCGAGCCCGCCATTTTCCCATTTTGTCTCTTGGAATTGATGCTGGTTCTCCCCCTCTAATTTAAGGATCACCCCTTTAGAAATCACCGTTTCTGGATTTGGATTCATCGGATCATCTAAAATATTCAAAGAAGCCAATCGGCCAGGACCGACCACGCCTAATAAGTCATCAATTTGATAGTATTTCGCAATGTTAAAGGTTGCCATATTGTACGCATCAATAGTAGGCACGCCTTCTTCAAGGGCAATGGAAATGAGACGATTGATCATGCCTTCTTCATAAAAATGAGGTGCTGATCCATCTGTTGTATAGAAAAAGTGATCGTAGTGCCTAAAGTCACGCTCATGCAACTCTCTTAAAATGTTCACTAAATCTGGGCGGATGGAAGAATGACGCAACGACACATGATAGCCAAGAGACAAGCGTTTGAGCACATCGTCTGCATTCATTGCTTCATGATCACTGTCCGCTCCAAACAGCTTCATTTTTGTTAGCGTTTTCTCAGAAGCCCCAGGGAAATGTCCTTCAATTCGTTTTCTCTGCTTCTTCGTTTCTTGCATGCAATATAAAATGAGATCATCACCGTCCATTAATCTTGGCCAGCTCGTTAATTCGCCGCCTTGAAGGACGTCGGGATGATCAATCCATTCTTTCCGATAGTTAATAGGAAGCATCTCATCTTCATACCTGACCTCGGTTTGAAGATCGTATCTAGACCACCAGAAGTACTGAAATGGCTGCTTTTTTAATTCGCATAGAGTGGAAAGCGCTTTCTTTTCGTTGCTTTGCAAAAGAAGAAATAAGTTATCGCTGACCATTGTTGTTGTGCCAAATTGAGACACATATTCTGCAAGTGATTGGGGATTATAAATATGGAACGGATGCGCGTGAGGTTCAATATACCCCGGCACAATGTATTTACCTTCACAATCAATCACACGTTTAGCTGATTTATTTTGAGGAAGCTCTGCTCCGACATAAACAATTCGATCATCATGTATCCAAATATTTGCCTTCACCCATTGCTTCAAAAACGGGTTTAGCACGAGTCCATTCGTTAAAAGGAGTGTTGGAACTATTTTTGAGTCGACTACATCGATTTGTGTGCGGATGTCATTGTTTCTCCAATTAAAAGTACGTTCGGACATTCACATACTCTCCTTCATTTGTATTAGCCCTATCGTAACATAACGAACCACGTTACGCATTAATGAAACGTTACAATTTCTTGAAATCACACTTAAAATAATTTAAAAAAGGAGAATCACTTGCAATGAAACCTAATCTTGGCTTAATGGAAGCGCTCATGAGAATTGCCTGCGGAATGACGATTTGTACTGTAGCTGGTTCCTTATATGCTCGAAAACCATGGAGTAAAATGCTGCTTTTTGGCATCATGCTCGGCGGATTAAAATTGGGATCTGGTATTCTTCGTTTTTGTCCAGTGACCTATATGTGTGAGCAGCAGAATACACATAAAGAGAAGGCTGAGTAGACAGCCTTCTTCAGATTGTTGACAAAGAGCTAAAATGAATTTTATTTTAGCTCTTTGTCTTCCTTTCAGCGTGACATGAAAACCTTTGAAGTCTAGGAAGGGCGAGCACCGGCGCACAGACCAGCGGGCGAATGCCAGGGTTTATCTAAACGCTGGAGAAGGCTGAGTAGACAGCCTTCTTTTTTTGTGTGTGAATCATTCCGCTGCTTCGCACCATTTGACCAATGTACCAGCAATGATTTCTGCTGCTTCAATGACATGTTTGATCTCAATAGATTCATTTGGGAAGTGGGCAAGCTCTGTCGTTCCCGGTCCAAACACAATGATTGGGATATCCGCTGCTTGTGACAGTAATCCGCCGTCTGTCCCCCAAGGGGCTGCTTCCACCTTTGGCGGGTGCTGCATGACCTCTTCATATTGTTCCTTCAATAGACCTAAAAGCGGGTGATCAGAGTCGATTGACCCCGGAAGCCATCTAGCACCAAACCACTCCACCTCCACAGGATGTTCTTGAAACCAATCATCCTTTTCAGCGAGTCCAGTCATCCAATTTTCTAATTCCTTCTCTGCCTGCTCAACTGTCTCACCTGGCATCACACCAAGCCTGCCTTCCATTGTGACAAGATCGGCGACAGAGGACGGCCAATCACCGCCTTGAATTTTTCCAATGTTGATCGGAATTGGAATCGGGATGTGCTGAAACAGCGGCTCCGTCACTCGCTGATTTCTTTCTTTTTCTAGTGCCGCTATATGAGAAAGAACCACCGTGCTCTTTTCAATAGCAGAAACACCGTGATACCTTGTTCCGCCATGAGCTGCCCTTCCTTTAATATGCAACCTGAACCACTTTGACCCTTGCTGAATCGGAAAAATGTTCATATGACTTGGCTCCGGAATGATGGCAGCATCCGCTGTGTACCCTTTCAATATCGCTGCAAGTGTGCCTGCTCCGCCGCTTTCCTCTTCGACGACACTATGAAACACCACATCTCCTTTCAGGGGAATCTGAAGCGCATGCAGTGCCTCAAGCGCAAAGAGTAAAGAAACGTTTCCGCCTTTCATATCTGTTGCCCCGCGTCCATAAAGTCTCCCGTTTATGATATGCCCGCTGTAAGGCGGATATGTCCATTGATTCTTATCTCCTGCCGGAACCACATCTACATGCCCGTTTAATAAAATCGATTTGCCGCCACCTTTTCCTTTCAATCGCCCAGCAACGTTGGGACTCCCTTGAAAAGATCGGCGCGGGGAATAAAAATAAGGATGCTCTAGTAATTCATCGCCGCCAATTTCCCAAACGTCTACATCAAAGCCAACGGCGGACAGTTTATTGGCCACGATCTGCTGAACCTCTTCTTCATTTCCTTGGGTGCTGTCACATTGCACCATTTGCTGAAGAAGCGTAATGGCCTCATCCTGATGCTCTTTCATCCAGTTTCTGATACGTGTCATTGGCTGCAAGTCGTTCATCCTTTCTACACAACAGATTTGACATCAGGCGCTAAAATTAATGGCGCTTCAGTCGCCCTTATGACATCTTCCGGCTGAAATGGCGGCATGACTTCACGTAAAATGAGCAGCTGAGACTTGACCTCAATGACCGCCATATCCGTAATAATCAAATCGACACACGCTTTAGCGGTTAAGGGCAATGTACAAGTCGATTTCACTTTAGATCGACCGTGTTTATCCAGATGGCTCATCACCACTACCACTTTTTTCGCTTTTTGCGCCAGCTCAATCGCTCCGCCCATACCCGGTACTCTTTTCCCCGGTACAATCCAATTGGCAAGATCCCCTTGGCTGCTTACTTCAAGTGCACCCAAAATCGTCATATCCAGCATTCCTTTTCGGATGATGCCAAAAGCAGTCGTACTGTCCATGTACGAGCCGCCCTTTGTTAACGTAATGGGAAAACCGCCCGCATTGCATAAATTCGGATCTTCTTCCCCTTGCAAAGGCGAGGCTCCTGCACCCATAATGCCGTTTTCTGCATGCAGCCCCACCTCGTAATGTGATGGAATGTAATCTGCTGCTAGGGTCGGAATGCCGATCCCAAGATTCACAATCATGCCATCTTCAATTTCTTGTGCTGCTCTTTTGGCAATGCGGTGTCTTAAATCGATGTCTCCCATGCCCATGTCCAGTTCACTCCTTTTGATTGCACGATTTGATTCACAAATACGCCTGGCGTCACGATTTCTTCTGGATCGAGCTGCCCCGCTGCCACAATTTCTTCTGCCTCCGCAATGGTCCAGTCTCCTGCCATCGCCACAATCGGGTTTGTATTCCGTGCGCTTTTATCAAAAATCAGGTTTCCCACTTCATCTGCTTTGTAGGCATTGACGATGGCAATATCCGCTGTGAGCGCAGGCTCCAACATATAATTCTTCCCATTCAGCTCAACCAATTGTTTCTCATCGAGATTCAGGCTATCCATCCCAACATCTGTCACAATGCCCGCCAGACCCATTCCGCCTGCTCTGATTTTTTCTGCAAGAATGCCCTGCGGATAAAAATGAACGTCTAATGTACCAGCCTGCATTTTCTGTCCGGCAATGGGATTTGAGCCGATATGAGAGGCGATGATTTTTTTCACTCTTCCTTCTGTGATGAGCCGGCCCACACCAATTTGCGGGAAACCTGCATCATTTCCGATCAATGTCAGATCTTGAATATTTGCTTCCAAAATGGCATCAATCAACGATGGTGGTGAACCCACGCCGCCAAATCCGCCAAACATGATGGTCATGCCATCTTTTAATCGCGTCATCACTTCATCCAAACCCACAGTTTTGTTCATGTTCGTTCCTCCTTACATAGCAGATGGGAAAAACCCTCGATTGATCACTTCTTGTTCGACTTGTGTGATGGTCTGCCCGAATAAATCAATGAGTTCATCCATTTCCTGCTGTGTGATGGAAAGCGGCGGTGCGATCATAACTGCTGCGCCTCCAACTCCATCCTCTCCAGCGCTTGCTGGATACACCAGCAGTCCATTTTGTTTTGCCGTTTCAACGACGAGGTTGGTTATCTGAGCATGTGCAGGAAATGGCGTTTTGGATAAACGATCTGCGACAAACTCAATGCCAATAAGCAATCCCTTCCCTCTCACATCTCCTATGATGGAATGATTGACTTGCAGATCTTTTAAAGCATTCATCAGATATCGCCCAGAAAGGTCAGCCCGGTCGGGAAGCTGATGTTTTTTCATATATCGAATGACCGCTAATGAAACGGCTGCTGAAAGCGGATTGGCACTATATGTGTGCCCTGCCATGACAGAGCCGGAGCCGCTGATAATCGGTGCCATCACACGATCCGTTGAGACAACTGCTGCGATTGGAGAATAACCTGCGCTCATTCCCTTTCCAAGAACCATGATATCTGGTACCGTGCCCCAATGTTCCATCGCAAACATTTTTCCAGTTCGTCCAAAGCCCGTCATGACTTCATCTGCGATCATTAAAATGTCGTTTTCTTCACAGACACGCTTCATCGCTTCGAAATAACCGTCTGGCGGCAGGAGCGCCGCTCCCGCTGCGCCAACAATCGGTTCGGCGATCAATGCGGCAATCCTCTCTTTTCCTATACGCTGGATGACGGTTTTAAATTCCTGGACATACCACTCGACCTGCTTGCTGTCTTCCTTTGGCAGCCATGACCTGTAGCTATAGGGCGGAGACAGCACTGGGTGCTTTTCAAGCAGTGGTTCAAAACGCTCTCTCCTTGCAATATGACCTGACATCGACAGCGCCCCTAATGTAATGCCGTGGTAACTCATCCATCTTGAGATGATATGATTTTTTTCCGTCTTCCCCTGCTCCTGCCAATGCTGTATCGCCATTTTCATAGCAGTCTCCGTTGCTTCTGAACCACTCCCTACAAAAAAAGACCAGTTCAGATCACCTGGGCAAAGTGTACTCAATTCATACGCTAGTTCTTCCGCTGGTTCATTCGTAAATTGTGACCTGTACGTAAAGCTCACCTTGTTCGCTTGCTCCGTCATCGCATCAATAATGTCTTGTATGCCATGTCCAATACTTGCCGTGACTGCCCCTGATGAGCCATCTATATATTTTTTTCCGTCCCGATCATATAAGTAAATCCCCTCTCCTCTCACAGCCACAGGATATTGCTGATTTAACATCGGTTTGATTAAGTAATCCCGGGTCTCCACTTTGTCATTCCTCCCTCTCTTGTCAGCAGCTGCACTTTTCTTTTTACATGAATCGCAAGAAAATTTTGTATACTTGGTATAAGATTAGCTTAATCAAGAGGGCAGTCATCCTCCATTCGCCATATGCCCGAATTTCACACGTGTTTTTTATACATGGTGTATAAGAGTGTTCAAAAGGAGGTCATGAGTCTATGGCGATTCTCGTCAAAGATGCACTCTCGCTCGATATGATGAAAGAAACCAAACTGCTTGCTGGAGAAAATGGACTGGATCGTCTTATCCAGTGGGTGACCATTGTGGAAATTATTGAGGACACGTCTAGACTTTCCGAAGGAGAATTACTTGTTACAACTGGATTTGGGCTGACAGAAAATAAAGAAAGACGCATCCGGCTTGAAAAATTGATTCAATCTCATCGTCTTTCAGCCATTGCCATTTATAAAGGCGTGTACTTAACGGAAATTCCCGCATCACTCATTGAAGCCGCCGAAAATAGCGGTATTCCGCTCATCGAGATTCCGCCCCATGTCAATTTTTCAGACATCACAAAAGCCGTTCTAGAACAAATCGTCAGCAGTCAGCTCCATCAGCTCAAATATTCTTCCGCGATTCATCAAAGACTGACCCATTTAAATGTGAGCAATAAAAATGTCACGCAAATTACAGATGAACTGGCACATCTCACAGCAGCAAATATCGTCGTACTGGATGTGTTTTTGCACCAAACAGCAGCTCATCTCGAAACAGACGAAGTGACCTATTCTCCTGCTTTTGGCTTTCTAACAGATGACGAACCGATTGAAACCTCTTCTCTGCTCAAGCAGGCAGAGGAAAAAGGCCGGCTCGTCTATGACACATATGGTGCGTTTGTTCTAGCTGCATGCCCCGTGATTGCAATGGGGGATATTTTCGGGTTCATTGTGGCGTTAAAGAAAAAAGAGACGTGGCACCATCTCGATGCCATCGCCATTGAGCATGCCGGTGCGGTGTATGCGATTGAATGGTTGAAACAAAAAGCCATTCAAGATACAGAAAACCAAATGCAGGGGCATTTATTGGATGATATGCTGCAACAGCAATACACAGAAGAAAGTTATGTCATCGAACAAGCAAGAAAGCTGCAATATGATATGAGCGAAGAACAAGTCGTCATCTACTTTCAATTTCAGCATCAGCACACACAGCTCGACCATCAAATGGTGCAGCGCCTATCCCAATTGCTCACATCCATTTTTGAACGCAGACAAATTCCCTTTTTATTAAAGGCAAGGCTTGATTCCATTTTCGTTCTGACACCCGCAGGAAAAAACACGTATCAAGAAACAAATTGGTATCGCGCATCAGAAGAATGCCGCAGTACTTGGTCTTATTTTTTCCCCGTCCATCCCATTGTGATTGGCATTGGAAGAGCCTACGACCAGATCAGTCTCTTTGCTAAAAGTGCAAAAGAAGCCCAATATGCAGCAAGGCTTCTTCCTCTTTTGAAAACAGATGACAGCATCATTCATTATCAGAAGCTCGGTCTATATGGGATGCTGCTTGAAATGAACGAAGCCGGAATGAATTTGCATGACTTTTATGTGGAGCTGTTAAGCCCGCTGCTTTATACAAAAAAACAAGGAGCTGACCTCATTCATACACTCGAAGTGTATTTGGCACATAATGAAAATATTCAAAAGTCAGCGGGGGAATTGTTTATTCACCGGCATACGTTAAGCTACCGGTTGAAACAAATTGAAACGAGAACAGGCTGCAGCCTCAAATCCACTGATGATCGGATGAAGCTGCAGCTAAGTATCATGGCGTACCGCCTATCTGGTCTTCTTGATCAGATGAGAACCATTTCATGATTCATTTGGCGTTTTGACCCATAGATTCATATCTTCAATTTTGTCAAAAATATAGCAGTTGTTTTGAAAGCGTCCGGTGTATGTATACCCGAGCTGATAAAATACTTGATTCATTCCATAGGACAGTGCACGGGCAAGAGAATAAAAGACATAAATGTGCATGGATTGAAGCTCTTGTTCGAGGGCTAGAATCAAATGATGCATGAATCCTAGTTTTCTGTATGTGGGAAGGGTTGCACAATCTGTTAGTTCTGCATGACCATACGGTACATTGATTTCAGCGGATGCGGCACTTACAAGTTGACCGTCATGTTCAACGGCATAAAAAACCGTCCCTTCCTCCATTACCTTTCGGATGTAATCTGGCTCATTCATTGGCGTGGGGTACGTTTCAAAGACCGTATCATAGAGCGCTGCCAGCTTGTGCACATCCTCTGGACCGGCTTTCCTCATCACATACTCATCCTGCCACACGCCTTGGTCTTTTTTAATCGGCTTTTCTTGAATAGACGCAACGATTTCATCTTCCTTCAACCAAAATGGGCTGTTCATTCGATCTTCGGTCAGAAAGAGCGACATGCCGTATGCATCACTTCCGAGAAAATAATGAGAAAACACCCCTTCAAGCCGAAAGCCTTTTGCTAAAAAAAGAAGCATATGCTCGCGCCTTACTTTTACAATAACCTTAGACGCCTTGCAGTCCGCCGCTTCCTGAAGCACGGACTGAATCACATCCTGCACCCTGCCGCTATAGTCATCCAAACGAATTCGCTCATTAAATGGATCCATACAGATCAAAGCAGAAAAACGCTCGTTTGCAAGTTTCTTCAATTGCACCATACACTCATTCCCCTCTTAGCTAATGAAAAACTTCCAAATTAAAAATGAAGAAATAGCAATGCCAGAAAAAATGGATAGGATCATATAACTAATGGCAAAGCCTTTTTTCAATTTATTCTGCTTAATGGCAGTCACCATGATGTTATTTATAGTTATGAGATATAAAACAAGCATGACGTTTGCAAAGATGATAAATGCTTTGATTTCCATGTTGCCTCCCCAAATCTATTCGTGATCCCATACTACTTCTTCATCATCTGCCCGCATCCCTCCTATGAACAGAAGAAGAAAAAACACCTTTCCATCTCGTCAGATAGAAAGGTGTTTTGATTAAACGTTTTTCCCCGCTGCCTTCAGCGCACGGGCGCCAATGTCACGGCGATAAAATAAACCTGGCTGAATGATTTCTTCAACCGCTTCATACACTCTTGATCTTGCCGCTTCAAATGTGTCGTCAAATGCGGTCACATTTGCTACACGGCCGCCATTTGTGACGAATTGATCGTTTTCCTTTTTTGTTCCTGCGTGGAAGGTGACGACATCAGAGACCGTTGTTTGCAAAGCACCGATTGGTGTGCCTTTTGCGTAGTCTTCCGGGTATCCTTCTGATGCAAGAACGACACTGACAGCGGCTGTGTCTTTCCACTGCAAGTCCACATCTTTTCCATCTAGAATGTCTAGGAAGACTTGAACTAGATCTGATTCAAGACGAGGAAGCACTACTTGCGTTTCAGGGTCGCCAAAGCGTGCATTGAACTCAATGACCTTAGAGCCTTCTGGTGTCAGCATTAAGCCCGCATATAAAATGCCTGTAAACGAACGCTCTTCCTGCACCATCGCGCGAGCTGCTGGTTTGACGACGTCTTCCACCGCTTTTTGTACGACTTCATCAGAAATTTGTGGAACCGGTGAATAAGCGCCCATCCCGCCGGTGTTTGGTCCTTTGTCATCTTCAAATGCACGTTTATGATCCTGTGCGATCACCATCGGATACACCTTTTCTCCATTGACAAAGGCCATCAGAGAAAACTCTTCACCCGTTAAAAATTCTTCAATGACAACCGATGCACTCGCATCGCCAAACTTTTCATCCTCTAAAAAGTCATGCAGGCAGTTGATTGCCTCTTCAAGCGTCATTGCCACTGTCACGCCTTTTCCTGCGGCAAGTCCATCTGCTTTAATGACAATTGGGGCACCCTTTTCTTCCACATATGCCTTCGCTTCTTCAAACGATGTAAAAGTGGCGTAAGCGGCTGTCGGGATATCATAATTTTTCATTAAGTCTTTTGCAAATTCTTTTGAGCCTTCAATGACTGCGGCTTTTGCATTCGGTCCAAATACCTTTAGACCTGCTTCTTCAAATGCATCGACGACACCTGCAATTAAAGGAACCTCTGGACCGACAATTGTTAAGCCAATGTTATTGTCTTTTGCAAAACGAATTAACGCCTCATGATCGCCCTCGTCGATCGGTACAAGCTTCGCAGCGTCTGTCATTCCATCATTGCCGGGTGCGACAAATACTTGGCTGACAAGTTCGCTTTGATTCACTTTCCATGCGATGGTATGCTCTCTTCCACCTCTGCCGATAATTAATACGTTCACACTGTCATCCCCTTAATGTTTGAAATGTCTAACGCCAGTGAAGACCATGGCGATGCCGTATTCATCTGCTTTTTGGATCGATTCTTCATCACGAATGGAACCACCTGGCTGGATGATCGCTGTGACGCCTGCCTTTGCAGCAGCTTCTACTGTATCGCCCATTGGGAAGAACGCATCAGAACCTAGTGCACTCCCTTTTGCCTTTTCACCTGCTTGCTCAATCGCAATGTTAGCCGAGCCAACACGGTTCATTTGACCAGCACCAATACCTGCTGTCATTTGATCCTTCGCTAGAACGATGGCATTTGATTTCACATGCTTGACGACTTTCCAAGCGAGCTTTAAGTCTTTCCATTCGTCTTCAGTCGGCTCTCTTTTCGTTGGGATAGAGATCGTTGCTTCCTCTAAGCCGTATGTGTCGACATCCTGAACGAGCAATCCACCATGAACACTTGTGAGCTGCTTTTCTTTTTTCCCAAGATCTGCTTCTACATCTAATGTTAGTAGACGAAGGTTCTTTTTCGCTGTTAGCACATCAAGTGCTTCTTGGCTGAACGATGGTGCGATGACGATTTCTAAGAAAATCGTATGGAGCACCTCAGCCGTTTGCTTGTCTACTTCACGATTAAGCGCCACAATGCCGCCGAAAATAGACGTTTCATCTGCTTTAAATGCGCGATCAAATGCTTCTGCAATCGTTTCCCCTGTCCCAACGCCGCACGGATTCATATGCTTTACAGCCACAGCCGCTGGCTCCGTAAATTCACGTACAATTTGAAGAGCAGCATCTGCATCTTTGATGTTGTTGTAGGAAAGTTCTTTTCCATGTAATTGCGTTGCAGTCGCTAAAGAGCCTTTGCTTGGAAGCGCATTTTCATAGAACGTCGCCGCTTGGTGCGGGTTTTCTCCATAACGGAGAGATTGCTTTTTCTCAAATGTGACTGTGAACTGTTCTGGCTCTGTTTCGCCAACAAAGTTCGTTAAATAATCCGCAATCAGGGCATCGTAAGCAGCTGTATGACGGAATACTTTTGCTGCAAGCTCACGTTTTTTCTCTAGTGAGACGCCGCCTTCTTTGATTTGTTGAACGACAGAATCATAATCACGCGGGTCTACAATCACAGTGACGTCCTGATGGTTTTTAGAAGCAGCACGAAGCATACCCGGACCGCCAATATCAATGTTTTCAATCGCTTCTTCATACGTGACATCGTCTTTTGAAATGGTCTCTTTGAATGGATATAGATTCACAACGACAAGATCAATCGGCTGAATGCCGTGCTTTTCGATCTGTGCCATATGCTCATCGTTTTCTCTCACTGCTAACAGTCCACCGTGAATGTTCGGATGAAGCGTTTTGAGACGTCCGTCCATGATTTCTGGGAAGCCAGTCACTTCAGAAATACCAATGACATCAATGCCGTTCTCTTGAAGAAGTTTGTGTGTACCACCAGTTGAAATCACTTCAACGCCAAGTTCTGTTAGTTCTTTCACAAAAGGTACAAGATTTGTTTTATCGGAAACACTGATTAATGCGCGTTTGATCGTCATGCCTTTGTCACCTCATTAAGATAATTCTAAAAGTGATTTGATCACTTTTGGATATAGTGTATGTTCTAATTCATGCATTCTTTTTTCAATGGATTCAAGGTCTTCCCCTTGTTCAATATGAATGGCTGCTTGGTCAATAATCGGGCCGGTATCCATGCCTTCATCGACATAATGAACCGTAATACCAGCCACTTTGACTCCTGCTTGATAGGCTTGTCCAATCGCATCGAGTCCAGGAAATGCTGGCAATAAAGATGGGTGGATATTCACGATTTTCCCTCTAAATGCATCAAGCAATGTCGGACCGATCAGTCGCATATACCCAGCGAGGAAAATCCATTCCACTTCATGCAGCTTCAGCTGTTCAATGATGGTTTGCTCAAAAGCGGCTTTACTCGGGAAAGCCTTCGGCGTAAAAGAAAAGGACGGAATGCCCTCTTTCTCTGCCCGCTCCAGCACCTTCGCACCCGGTTTATCACAGATCACAATGGCGGCTTTTGCCGGCCACTGTTCTTCTTTTAACGTATCAATAATGGCTTGAAAATTTGTCCCGCTTCCAGAGGCGAAGATCGCAAACTTTTTCATGAGAGGCTTCCACCACCGAAAGTGACGCCTTCTCCTTTTTGAACTCGTCCGATAAGAAAGGCTTTCTCTCCGTCTTGTTCAAGTCCGCTGATCACATCGACGAGATCATCCTCTTTGACGGCTAGGACAAAGCCGATACCCATATTAAATACATTGAACATCTCTTCTGCTTTCAATTGCCCTTTTTCTTGGATAAAGGAGAAAATAGGCGGAACTGGCCATGAGCCGTTATCAATCTCCACACCAAGTCCTTCAGGCAGCATACGTGGTAAATTCTCAATAAAGCCGCCGCCTGTCACATGTGCCATACCGTCAACTTTGCCAGCTTTCACTTGTTTAAGAACAGGCTTGACATAAATCTTCGTCGGTTCAAGCAGCTCTTCTCCAAGTGGTCTTGTAAAAGGTTCATACGTTTGGTGAAGATCTAGACCCGCATCTTCAAGCAATACTTTTCTTACAAGAGAATAGCCATTGCTATGAATGCCGCTAGAGCTGAGTCCAATCAGCAAATGCCCTTCCTTGATATTCTCCCCTGTGACGATTTCATCCTTTTCAACGACACCTACAGAAAATCCGGCAATATCATATTCTTCTTCTGTGTAAAGACCCGGCATTTCTGCTGTCTCTCCGCCGACAAGCGCTGAACCAGACTGCTCGCATCCGTCAGCTACACCTTTGACGATGGATTCAATTTTCAAAGGATCTGCTTTTCCAACTGCTAAGTAATCTAAGAAAAAGAGCGGCTCTGCCCCTTGTGCAAGTACATCGTTCACACACATAGCAACAGCATCTACACCGATCGTATCGTGTTGATCCATTAAAAAAGCGAGCTTTAATTTCGTACCAACACCATCTGTTCCTGAGACAAGAACGGGCTTTTTGTATGGCAGTTCAGATAAATCAAACATACCGCCAAATCCGCCTAGAGCCCCCATGACACCTGCTCTTTTTGTACGTTCTACGTGTGTTTTCATTCGTTTAACGGCTTCGTATCCTGCTTCGATGTCGACACCGGCGTTTTTATATGCTTCTGACATCCCATTCACTCCTTTTATCTGCTTGTCTTTCATGTATTTTCGGCAGAATGAAAGAGCAGCATATCAAATCACGTTGACTGCTGCTCCATTATTCGATTATTTCGTCAGGACTGTTTCCTTCACATGAGGAAGGACAGTATCTTCATAAATTTCGGTCGGGTATTTTCCAGTAAAGCATGCTAAACACTGACCGCGCTGCGGATCATCATACTTTCTGCCAATCCCGTCCATTAAACCGTCTACAGATAAAAATGCAATGGAGTCTGCACCGATTTCCTGTCTAATTTCTTCCACTGAATGAGATGACGCAATCAGCTCTTCGTGTGTAGACGTATCAATTCCATAAAAACACGGATGAGCAATTGGCGGTGAACTGATGCGTACATGCACTTCCGTCGCACCCGCTTCTCTTAGCATCGTTACAATTCGGCGGCTTGTTGTTCCTCGTACGATGGAATCATCCACCATGACGACACGTTTGCCTTCGACCACCCCGCGCACGGCAGACAGCTTCATTCGCACGCCCTGCTCACGCAATGCTTGAGACGGCTGAATAAATGTCCGGCCGACATAACGGTTTTTAATTAAACCTAGCTCATATGGAATACCTGTTGCTTCGGCATAACCAATCGCTGCAGAAATACTGGAGTCTGGCACACCTGTCACGACATCTGCTTCGACATGTGCTTCTTCTGCAAGCTTCTTGCCAAGATTCTTTCTCGCACTATGCACGTTGATGCCATTGATATTGCTGTCCGGTCTTGAGAAATAAATGTATTCCATGCTGCACATGCTGCGGTTAATGTTCATCGAAAAGCGCTCAGATTTTAAGCCTTCATCATTAATGATCAGCATTTCGCCAGGCTCTACATCTCGTAAATAGGTAGCACCGACGACATCAAATGCACATGTTTCAGAAGCGACAACATAAGCATCCCCAAGCATACCAAGTGAAAGTGGGCGTAATCCGTTCGGATCAAGCGCTACGATCATTTCTGTTTCCGTCATGATTAGGAAAGCATAAGCTCCTTTTAACATAGACAGAGCATTTTTGATTTGATCCTTCAAATCCATATATCCGCTGCGCTTAATTAAGTGAGCAAGCACTTCGGTATCAGAAGACGTTTGAAAAATACTTCCTTGGTTCTCTAGCTGTTGCTTTAATTGCGTTGCATTGACCAAGTTTCCATTATGAGCAAGGGCAAGACTGCCATTGTTTTGCGAGCGGAAGAAGAGGGGCTGCACATTCTCAAAGCCGCCTCCGCCTGCTGTCGCATACCGAACGTGTCCGATCGCACCTTTTCCCTTTAAATCCTTAAGCTCACCGTTTTGGAACACTTCCGTAATCAGTCCAAGGCCTTTGTGTGACGTCAGGTTTTCACCGTCTGTTGCAATAATTCCCGCACCTTCTTGTCCTCGGTGCTGAAGGCTATGCAATCCGTAATATGTGATTTGCGGGGCTTCTTCGTGTCCCCAAACCCCAAAGACGCCACATTCTTCGTTTAAGCCTCTGATTTCAGCAAGCATGGGATCGCTCCTTTCCATGCGCGTTCAAGCTCGTTGACTGCCGCATGAATCCATTGTTGTCCTTCTTGATTTTTGACAGTGAATACACCATCATTTGTGACCGTTCCGACTTCTTTTGCATCTTGCACAGCCGCAGCAAACGCTTCGCGATTTTCTGGTTTCACTGTGACGACAAAACGTGACTGTGATTCACTGAATAGTGATGCTGCGCTGTTTAGATCGATCTGGATATCAGCGCCAAGACCATCTGTTCCAAATGTACTTTCAGCTAGTGCTACACCAAGACCGCCTTCAGACACATCATGTGCTGACTGAACAAGTCCGTTTTGAATCGCTGCTAATAGGGCTTCTTGACGCGCCAGCTCTACATCCAAATCAATTTCTGGTGCTTTTCCGTAGATACGGCCTTCAGTCATTTTTTGAAGCTCACTGCCTGCAAATTCTTCCTTCGTTTCACCAATGACGAAAATCACATCGCCTGCCTGTTGGAACGATTGAGTCGTAATATGAGCTGTATCTTCAATCAAACCAACCATACCAATGACTGGCGTTGGGTAAATGGCTGTTCCATTTGACTCGTTATATAAAGAGACGTTACCGCCGATGACCGGTGTACTTAATGTACGGCAAGCTTCGCTGATGCCGTCAGCAGATTTTTCAATCTGCCAGAAGATTTCTGGTTTCTCCGGGTTACCGAAGTTCAAGTTATCTGTTACTGCAAGCGGACGAGCGCCTGAGCAGACAATGTTACGTGCGGCTTCTGCAACGGCAATCTTACCGCCAACCTCTGGATCAAGGTAGAGATAACGTGCGTTACAATCTGTTGTCATCGCAAGAGCTTTTTTCGTCCCACGGATTCTGAGCACGCCCGCATCAGAGCCAGGTGCAACGACTGTGTTTGTACGAACCATATAGTCGTATTGATCGTAAACCCATTCTTTACTCGCAATCGTTGGCTGCTTTAACAGCTGTTTCAATGTATCTGCTGCATCTGTAATCGCTGGAGCTTCCACTTTTGTTTCTAAAAACTCGCGATAGTATGCAGGCTCACTTGACGGCTTGTGATAAACCGGTGCTTCTTCTGCAAGTGCATCAACTGGAAGCTCACACACTACTTCTCCTTGATGGAGTAAACGAAGCATTTTATCGTCTGTCACATGACCGACTGAGACTGCTTCAAGATCATATTTTTCAAAAATATCAATGATTTCTTGCTCACGGCCTTTTTCAATGACCAACAGCATTCTCTCTTGGGATTCAGACAGCATCATTTCATACGCTGACATGCCTGTTTCACGCTGAGGGATCAGGTCTAGGTTCATTTCGATACCTGAACCGGCTTTACTTGCCATCTCTGCACTTGAGCTAGTTAAGCCAGCCGCTCCCATATCTTGAATGCCCACAAGCGCATCATTTTTGATGACTTCAAGACATGCTTCAAGCAAAAGCTTTTCCATGAACGGATCGCCGACTTGAACCGCTGAACGTTTTTCTTCTGATTCATCAGAAAATTCTTCAGACGCAAATGTTGCACCGTGAATCCCGTCACGTCCCGTTTTAGCACCAACGTACATGACCGTATTGCCAACACCTTTTGCCTGCCCTTTCTTGATGTCTTCATGGTTGATTAACCCTACACACATCGCGTTAACGAGCGGATTGCCTTCATAACTTTGATCAAAATGAACTTCTCCGCCGACTGTTGGAATACCGATACAGTTTCCATAGCCTGCAATCCCTGCCACTACTTCTTCAAACAAGTACTTCACGCGCGGTGAAGTCAGTTCACCAAAACGAAGAGAGTTTAATACCGCAATTGGACGAGCACCCATGGAGAATACATCACGGATGATTCCGCCGACACCTGTTGCCGCTCCTTGATACGGTTCAATTGCAGATGGATGGTTATGTGATTCGATTTTAAATACAACCGCTTGGTTGTCTCCAATATCAACGATTCCAGCGCCTTCCCCAGGACCTTGCAGAACATGCTCTCCTTTTGTCGGGAATTTGCTTAAAACAGGCTTTGAGTTTTTATAACTACAATGCTCTGACCACATGACAGAAAAGATACCCGTTTCTGTGTAGTTTGGCAGCCTGCCAATAATGGATTCGATTAAAGCGAATTCTTCATCACTCAATCCCATTTGCTGATACAATTTCTCTTCTTTAATTTGCTTGTGACTTGGT
Organism: Bacillus sp. 005/A4HT-01/001; assembly: GCF_004634445.1. Lineage (NCBI taxonomy): Bacteria > Bacillati > Bacillota > Bacilli > Caryophanales > Bacillaceae > Bacillus > Bacillus sp. 005/A4HT-01/001. Next base: position 64,740 of record NZ_SEIZ01000005.1, on the reverse strand, counting down.
TCAAGCAGTAGTGACATGAGTGTCCCTCCAATTTTTCACGATAGATTGAAACAATTTAAGTCCGTCTGCGCTGCCTAGTAATGAGTCAACCGCGCGCTCAGGGTGTGGCATCATGCCGAGTACATTGCCCTGTTCATTCGTTACACCTGCAATTCGATTGACACTGCCGTTAATATCGTCACCGTAAGTGAAAGCGATTTGGCCTCGTTCAATCAGCTTCGCTAACGTGTCTTCGTCACAGTAGAAGTTGCCTTCACCGTGTGCTACAGGAATCGTAATCGATTCACCTTTTTGATAACCGCTTGTAAATTGCGTTTCGTTGTTCTCTACAATGAGTTCAACTGGACGACAGATAAATTTTAGATCTTTATTCCGTCTCATTGCACCTGGCAAAATGCCAAGCTCTTGAAGAATTTGGAACCCGTTACAAACACCAAGAACAGGTTTTCCTTCCGCAGCTGCTTTTTTCACAGCCGGCATGATGTTAGAAAAACGAGCAATCGCACCGCATCTTAAGTAATCCCCATAAGAGAAACCGCCTGGTACGAGTACACCGTCAAAACCATCAAGACTCGTTTCGTCGTGCCATACATATTCAACTTGTTCACCTAACTCATCTTGAATCGCATGGTACATATCGATATCACAGTTAGAGCCAGGCAAGACGATCACTGCAAACTTCACTGTGCGACAACCTCCTCCACCTCATAGCGGTAATCTTCAATCACCGTGTTGGCAAGCAATTTTTCACACATTTCTTTGACCACTGTGTCTAAGTCACGATCTGATTTCTCAATGACTAACTCCATATATTTCCCGATACGGACATCCTTTACTTCCTGATAAGACATGCTGTGCAAAGCGTGCTGCACGGCACTTCCTTGTGGATCAAGAACGCTCTCTTTTAAGCTGACAAAAATTTTCACTTTATACATGTTTATGGCCTCCAAGTCTTTTGAAAATTTCTTCGTATGCATTTGTTAAGCCGCCCAGGTTTCGTCTGAACACGTCTTTATCAAGCTTTTCGTTTGTGTCTTTATCCCAAAGCCTGCACGTATCAGGTGAAATCTCATCAGCTAGCAAAATACGATTCTCGTGATCTATTCCGAATTCAAGCTTGAAATCAATTAAATTCACATGGCAATCTGAGAAGATTTGCTTCAATTCTTCATTCACTTGTCTTGTGATTTGTTTCATTTCCTCGACCTGCTCAGGTGTCGCTGCATGTAAAATGCGAATATGATCTTCAGTAATGAGCGGATCGCCAAGTGCATCATCTTTGTAGTAAAACTCGATCAAAGGTGTGTCCAGTTTCGTTCCCTCTGGAATCCCAAGACGTTTTGACATACTGCCTGCCACCACGTTTCGCACAACGACTTCAAGCGGTACGATGTCTACCTTTTGAATGAGCTGTTCTGTTTCAGATAGGCGTTTAACAAAGTGATTGTTGATCCCTTTCTCATGTAGCATTTGAAAAATCAAGCTGGAAATTTCGTTATTCAGTCTGCCTTTGCCTTCAATTTCCGCTTTCTTTTCACCGTTAAATGCTGTAGCTGAGTCTTTATATTCAACATATAAAATATGCTCGTCATCGGTCTGATAGATTCTTTTCGCTTTGCCTTCGTAGAGAAGTTCTTGTTTCACAGTCATTCAGATTGGCCTCCTAATTTGAATGTTGGCAATTTTCAGGATTAGGCGCCTGACTAGCAGGCGGCCCATTTCTTACGCAAGACCTAGACGTTCGAAAATCATATCGACATTTTTCAAGTGATAGTTGTAATCGAAGCAGTCAGCGATTTGTTCAGGTGTTAAGCGTGAAGTGATTTTCTCTTCTGCTTCTACTAATGAACGGAATGGTACTTGTTTCTCCCAAGCCTCCATCGCCTTTGGCTGAACCGTGTCATATGCTTCTTCACGTGCCATACCTGTATCAATTAATGCAAGAAGAACACGCTGTGAGTAAATTAAGCCGAGTGTGCGGTCCATGTTGCGCTTCATGTTTTCAGGGAAAACCGTTAAGTTTTTCACGATGTTTGAGAAACGGTTCAGCATATAGTTCAGTGCAATCGTTGCATCTGGTAAAATGATGCGTTCAGCAGATGAATGAGAAATATCACGTTCATGCCAAAGCGGTACATTTTCATAAGCAGTCAGCATATAACCACGGATGACGCGGGCAATTCCCGTCATATTTTCAGAACCGATCGGGTTTCGTTTATGAGGCATCGCGGATGATCCTTTTTGTCCTTTTGCAAAGAACTCTTCTACTTCACGTGTTTCACTCTTTTGAAGACCACGAATTTCAACAGCAAATTTCTCAATGCTTGTTGCAACTAAAGCAAGGGTTGCCATGTAATCTGCATGACGGTCACGCTGCAAGGTTTGGGTTGAAATTGGTGCAGCTTTGATGCCAAGTTTCTCACATACATATTGCTCAACAAACGGGTCGATGTTCGCATATGTGCCAACAGCACCAGAGATTTTGCCGTATTCGATGCCGGCTTTTGCTTGTTTAAAACGTTCTAAGTTACGCTTCATTTCCTCGTACCAAAGACCAAGCTTTAGGCCAAATGTTGTCGGTTCAGCGTGTACACCGTGTGTACGGCCCATCATGACGGTATATTTGTGCTCTTTTGCTTTTTCTTTTAGTATGTCAACAAATCTCTCAATGTCCTTGAGCAAAATATCGTTCGCCTGTTTTAATAGATATGAAAGCGCCGTATCCACTACGTCTGTAGATGTTAACCCGTAATGAACCCACTTTCTTTCTTCTCCTAGAGATTCAGATACAGCACGCGTAAAGGCAACCACGTCGTGGCGCGTGTCTTGTTCAATCTCTAAAATACGATCAATATCAAAGCTTGCATTCTTACGCATAGTCACAACGTCTTCTTTCGGAATGACACCAAGTTCTGCCCAAGCTTCACAAGCGAGAATTTCTACTTCAAGCCATGCATTAAATTTGTTTTCCTCTGTCCAGATTGCTGACATTTCTGGTCGTGCGTAACGTTCGATCATTTCCCGTTTCCTCCATCTCTTTCAGTCCATATCTTTGTGATGTTTGCCATCCATTCATCATCAAGCTGTTTCATAAATGTCATATGCCCCATTTTGCGGCCGGCTTTTACTTCATGTTTACCATATAGATAAAGCTTCGCTTCCTTTAAAAGCTCAGGATGTTCTTTTGGGATGTCCACTTCATCGCCCAGCAAATTCACCATCATGCCCTCTGATAAAAGAGCTGTTCCGCCAAGCGGCAAACCGCATATGGCGCGAATGTGCTGTTCAAACTGACTCGTCTCACATAAATCCAATGTGTAATGTCCAGAGTTATGCGGGCGGGGTGCCAGTTCATTGACGAGCAGCTTCCCTTCATTTGTCAAGAACAGTTCAACAGCAAGCGTACCGACTAGCCCTAGCTTTTCAGCAAGCGTTGTTGCCAGTTCTTTTGCTTTCTCCTGAATGCTGCCATCTACCCGTGCAGGCACGATGCTTTGGAATAAAATATTGTGCTTATGAATGTTCTCAGCGACTGGGAATGTCGCAATTTCTCCATGAACAGACCGCGTCACAATCACGGACAGTTCCATTTGGAAAGGAACCCAGCTTTCTAAAATACATGTCCCATGAGTGAGAAGTGCAGCCGCTTCATGAAGCTGATCCTTCTCTTTGATCACGTACTGTCCTTTACCGTCGTAACCGCCTCTGCATGTTTTCAGCACAGCTGGCAAACCAAGCGCATTTACTGCGTCTTCCAGCTCCTTCTCATCATGAACGATGCGATAAGGGGCGACTTCACAGCCTGCATCTACAATCCCTTTTTTCTCGGTTTCACGGTTTTGGGTTAAAAGAAGAAGTTCGCTTCCTTGCGGTAAATACGCCTCTTCCTTCAGCTGATTGAGTGCATCATAGTCAATGTTTTCAAATTCATATGTGACCACATCACTGATGTCCGCCAGCTGCCTGATCGCTTCAAGGTCACTGTATGCGGCTGTGATTTCTGTATCAGCAACCTGTCCACAAGGAGAAAGTTTGACTGGGTCAAGAACTGCTGCACGGTAGCCCATTTGCTTTGCACTGACGGCCATGTATCTGCCAAGCTGTCCGCCGCCGATGATACCAATGGTTGCGTTTGGAAAAATGGTCTGCTTAGCCAAGCTGATCACTGCTTTCTAATACAGTTTGTTTTGTTTGCTCTCTTCTTTCTTCAAGGCGTGCTGCAACGGCTTCATCGAATGCTGAAATCATTTGTGCGGCTAGAAGCCCTGCATTTGTTGCACCGGCTTTGCCGATTGCCACTGTAGCAACAGGTACACCGCCTGGCATTTGAACGATGGATAATAAGGAATCCAGCCCGTTTAATGCTTTTGATTGTACGGGCACACCAATGACCGGCAGTGTCGTTTTTGCTGCGACCATCCCCGGTAAATGTGCTGCGCCTCCAGCACCGGCAATAATGACCTTGAGTCCTTTACCTCTTGCTTCAGTCGCATATTCAAACATCAAATCAGGTGTCCGATGTGCGGATACAACCTGTTTTTCATACGGAATGTTTAATTCCTCTAAGATATCGCACGCATGTTTCATTGTTTCCCAATCAGATGTACTTCCCATGATGACACCTACAAGCGGCTTCATTTTGTCCCCACCTTTAAGCTATTATTCGATTTTGTATCGTTTGACACGCTTCCCAAACCTAAGCAGCTTGTCAAACGCCGAACAAAAAGGCCCGGTTTGTATTGCATTGTTAGGAAGCAACACAAACCGGGCCATGGTAAGCGCTGTTCGCTTTTAAAACGCCATGTCAGTTTTGTTCACTATCCTGCATAGTCCAGTCATTTACGGTAACTGGGTAGAAACTTATGGGCCATATTCCCAAGATTATATGAGGCTCGTGTTTTGATTTCATGTTTATCTTAACAACGGATGTTCATGATGTCAACGGATTTATCGAACAATCTATGAAGTCGTCGTTTTAATGTTCGGATTTAGAGTATTTTTCCCTCAAATACGATTTTTTTCCCAATCGGAATGATCTGAATCGACCCATTTTCCTTCTTTTCCTGAAAGATGGGCTCCTCCATTCGTCGGACAGGTGAGTAGCCTTCGTCCGCCATCTGGGACAACACTTGATCAATCGTCATGTTGTCTTCCACGTAGAATTTCTTTTTCTTTGGTTTTGCGGTCATTCTTTAATTCTCCTTTTCTTCACAGCCTTCACCCAGAAGCCGCCATGAATCGTTTTGGGCTCATACGAAATGATAAACGCCTTTGAATCAAGCGTTTTAATCGTTTCATATAATTGCAGTTCATATTTTCTCGGTGTTAAAATTTGCATCGCTGACCGGTCTCCTTCAAGACCTCCTACTACCCAGTTGGTGACGCCATATCCTTTTTCTCTCAATTGTTTTGGGAGATCTAGATCGATTTCTTTTGTAATCACGTTCACAGTAATGTAGCCAAGTGCCAGCTTCTCTTCAATTTTCATCCCGACAATGATTCCAATCCCATAACCTAGCGCATACGCAATGACATTTTGTACTTGATCTAAGTTATCTAATACGATACTCAAACCAATGACATAAATCAGCATCTCGACAGTACCAGCAAAAGCGGCTGCATACCTTCTGCCTTTCATTGTTAAAATTAAACGCATAGTGGAAAAAGAGACATAGACAATGTTAATCACTAAAATAATCAAAACCATGGTGAACGCATTGGATAAAAGTTGTTGAAGCACGATTCGAACCCCCTGCACTAAAAATCAAATAAAGCACCCCATATTCTACTAGAGAACAAACCTTGATACAATCAAATTTGCGCGAGAAAAACACATATATCTTTCGACAACAAGGGGTGGTCTTTGTTACCAAGAGTTTACCCGTTTTTTCCTCTTCTCAACATGAAAAACCTCCTTTTTCAAAAGGAGGCTTTAGATGGTTGATAAAGGGCTAAAATATACTTTATTTTAACCCTTTGTCTTCTTTTCAGCGTGATAGAAAACCTTTGAATTTTAAAAAGACCGAGTACACGCTTATCCAAACCGAACTGGAACAAGTGATGGGATCAAATACTCTCCGACAATGCCCCATAAAAGGGCAATGATGACGAGCTCAATCAACAAAAAGACCCAGCCGGCATACATCAAGTCTCCCCGCACAGCTTCTTGATCTGATTGAATGGAGCGGAAGAGCACAATGGCAATCAGCTGAAGACCAAAAAACATCATCACGGATAAAATCACCGTTACAAATGGAATATTCAGCATGGCAAATACAAGCCAAAGGATAGATAAAACCAAAACCGGCACAAGCACGGCACCGAACTTCATGATCACTTCTTTCAGCGATATGTTCCCTTTCAGCATGTACTTACCGAGCACCCAAACCGTCAGCATCATCAGTGTCAACAAAATGAGTGTAAAGACCGCTACCTTTAAAAAGGCGTCACCAAAAGAATAATGAATACCAAAACCTAATAAACGGGTCTTTGACGCCTTTAATTGAACGTAGTTGCCTAAAGCAAAAAACACACTGAATAACACAATTGAAATCCAGGCGTACTTCATGCGTAAAGTGTCCGCTTGATGGATCGCACGACTCGGTGATTTTAACATCGCGAGCCCATATGAGCCATAGCGCTTAAACGCACCGCCTACACCTCTTGCGATGCGCTGAATGGCTGAACCCTCTTCATCAGCTGGCTTAGCCGTTCTTCCTCGTTTTGCAGCACTGCGGCTGAGGCGGGACTGCCTCGTTTCTTGATCTATTGATGGCTCTTCGTTTTCGTTTTTTGTTTCGGATGTGACCTGCTCTTGATCTTTCTCTAACATCCCATATCAACTCCTATCTCAGACAATCCGCACAGGCTCAGGTGACCTGTCCGGATGACTCCTATTAAAGTAGCGGAGTCTCTCTATTCAGTCAAGATTCCTTGACGTTCATACGAATAGACGGATAAAAGAATGAAGAGGTTTTAAATGGAGAGAAAATAAGACAAAACAAAAAAGCTGATGAGTGGATCAGCTTTTCATCATCTTTCATCACTTTTCATGAACGATAGCGCCCCTGCTTTGCTTTCTGAATCCGAAGATTCTCCTGGTGTGCTGGGAAACGAGTCTTTTCTGTCGTATCGACTTGTGTAATTTGTCCATTATGAATGGTGATCACCACCGACCCGTATTCAATCCCTTTTAAGGCAGATAAAATAAAATTCAGCTTTTGTTCATCCATCGCTCATCCCCCATCCCACTAATTTTGCTTGCGCTCTTTTAAATAGAGAACCTCATTTTCCAGCTCATGAATCGTATAATGCATGAGCGCTTCATGTTTTTCTTCATGCCCCCATAAAAGGAGCTGCTCAATCAATACCTGCTTTTTCCGCTCAATCACCTGCCTAAGCCAGCGTGACAAGTCATCCCCTCCCGTTATGATGAATGCAAGAAAAAAGGCACTCTGAACCCTTCTATAGAAAAAAGGAAATCAAAGCGCCTTTGGTGATCCAATCAGCGAATTATGTCTTTTTATCATAAACACATAATTCCTATAAGTCAACTATGTTTTTAAAATTTCCCTACAAAAAACAGCAGCCTCCATGAGCTGCTGTTTCAGACAAACGATTAATGATTTAAGAAAGCAAAATATAGAATAAAGATGACAAACAGGCCGTACATAATTGGATGCACTTCTTTTGCTTTTCCTTTAAAGATCATGGTGATCGGGTAGAAAATGAAACCAATTGCAATCCCTGTCGCAATACTATATGTCAGTGGCATCATAATCATGGTTAAGAAAGCCGGTACCGCAATTTCAAAACGATCCCATGCGATCTTCGCAAGAGGTGCTACCATCAGTGCACCGACAATGATTAAAGCAGGTGCCGTTACATTCGGTGTCACGACAGATAAAAGCGGCGAGAAGAACATCGCAAGTAAGAAGAAAATACCTGTCACGACAGCTGCAAAACCAGAGCGGGCACCCGCAGCAACACCTGAACTAGATTCAACATAAGACGTCGTCGTTGATGTACCAAGAACAGAACCGACGACGATAGAAGAAGAATCCGCCAGAAGCGCTTTTCCTGCACGCGGCAGCTCATTATTTTTCATTAAACCAGCCTGCGTTGCCACAGCCACAAGTGTACCAGCTGTATCAAAGAACCCAACGAATAGGAACGTTAAAATAACCACAAGCATTTGAATGGAGAAGATGTCTGGCAAGTGAATCAAGGCTTGACCAAAAGTTGGAGACAAGCTTGGAATGCTATCTACAATTTGAGATGGAACTGGCACAAGACCAAGGATCATCCCAGCAATAGCTGTCACAAGCATCCCAATGAAGACACCTGCATTCACTCGAAGAACCATTAAAATGACAGTCACAACGATTCCAAATACCGTCAACAGGACAGGACCACTATGAATGTTTCCAATCGAAACGAGCGTATTATCGTTATTTGCAATAATACCGGAGCCTTGAAGCCCTACAAATGTAATGAACAAACCAATCCCTGCACCAACAGCCAGCTTCAGCTCACTCGGAATAGCATTGATGATTTTTTCACGGAAACCTGTTAAAGAAAGAGCAACGAAAATCAATCCTGAAACAAACACACCGGAAAGTGCTGCCTGCCATGAGATTCCCATACCAAGAACAACTGAGAAAGCGAAGAACGCATTCAGTCCCATACCTGGTGCAATTGCGATCGGGTACCTGGCGATCAATCCCATCAGGAAACAACCTGCCGCAGAAGCTAACGCTGTAGCTGTAAAGACAGCCCCCTGATCAATTCGTAATTTATCTGGAAAATCCGGTACTGCTACTAAAGCAAGTGTGATCGGATTGACAAACAAGATGTAAGCCATCGACAAAAATGTCGTTAAACCGCCGATGATCTCTCTGCGATAATTCGTACCTAACTCATCAAACTGAAAAAACTGTTTCAAAGCCAACTGACTCCCTTCATGTCCTTTTGCTTTAGTCTGTCCCATTCACAAGTCAAATAAAAAACGCCCCAACAGTTTTTGGGACGCTTGACTACAATGTGAATTCAGACCGTGACATCAAACAAGAACAATGCATGATTTATATCAAACGAGTGTGAATTGACGTAGTCAAGCCATTTACGGTAGCTTGGTAGAAACTTGCGGGCCATATCCCCGCCATTATACGACTTCTATCTATTTGATTTCTGTGTCTATTGTACCAACTTCATTTTTAAAACACAATACAAAATGCGAACATTTTTCAAAGAAATGTCCGCTTCATTCGTCTTATTACACGAATTTGGAAAATCACATCTAGTTCTTTATACACCCATCACTGAATTCTGGCAAAAACCGTTTCTGCTACATCGAAAAATGCCTTCACAGCAGGAGAAGCTTGCGTGAGCGATGGACAGGCAAGCGCCACCTCACGATGATGCGATACATTCAGGTGACTGATCTGCACAAGTTGCTGCGTTTTCAGGAATAACTCAGGACCTATCGTCACACCAAGTCCTTCCCCAACCATGCGGGCAATGGTCGTACAATCATGCACTTCAAATAAAATAGACGGCTTGATTTGCGCCTCTGAAAAAATATCCTCTACATGGGATTGATACATGCCAGTTGGCATAATAAATGGTTCATCTGCTAATTCTTCCATGTCTACAATTGGCTGCTGCTCAAAACGATGATTTTCGTGATAGGCGACCACCATTTTATCTTTCATAAGTGGCAATAGATCAAACGATTCATCCGCTTTACCTTTTACAACAAACCCAACATCAATAATGCCAGAATCGAGCCACTCCAATATTTCTTCATATGTCCCCTCATAGAATTTAAATTCAATCTTTGGATGCTTTTTCTGATAGCTCACAAGCAGTTTTGGCAATAAACAAGCGGATGCACTGGCAAATGTTCCAATCCGAATCAAGCCAGATTCAATATTTTTGGTGAGCGCAATTTCCTGCTGAATTTTCTCTACTCGATTTAGCACTTCTCTTATATGCGGAAGAAGGGTTTCACCGGTGTCTGTCAGCGTAATGCCCTTTTTTCGGTCACGCACGAATAAAGACACACCCCACTCCGTCTCTAAACTTGCCACCGCATGACTCACGGCAGACTGTGTCATATTTAATGCTTCAGCTGCAGCTGTAAAACTGCCTAGCTCGACCACCTTAGCCATCGTCTCGAATCGAACAAAGCTCATGAGTATTCACTCATCCCTTTCATGAAAAACATCAATTTTACTTATGTTAGCACGGAATTTAAAATGAATACAACGTTTCAACATAAAGGAAGGGTTCAAAATGAAAAGTACATCTTATCCATTGCTTATATTTCTTTTAGCCGTCGGTTCTTTCGTCACAGGTACTTCAGAATTCGTCGTATCAGGCATACTGGACATCATTTCTGACGATCTGCACATCTCCATCCCTGTTGCTGGTCAGCTCATCACCATCTATTCTCTTTTTTATGCCGTGGGTGCCCTCTTTTTAGTCATGGCCACATCGAAATTGAATCGAAAAAAGGTTCTTTTATCGGCGATTTCCATGTTTATAGCAGGGAATGTGCTTGCCTTTTTTAGCCATCACTTTATGCTGCTCATGCTCTCACGGGTCATCATGGCCATGAGTGGCGGCTTATATATTGTACTCGCAACAAATTATGCAGCGCAGCTCGCCCCGCCAGAAAAAAAGGGGAGTGCGATGGCCACGGTGATCACTGGATTTACAGTTTCACTAGTACTCGGTGTACCGATTGGAACATTTTTAGCAGGATATGTAGATTGGCATGCCATTTTTCTCATCATTGCAATAGGAACCGCTTGTCTCTTGTTTCTTCTGTATCGATTATTACCGCCTATGGAGGGACATTCCCATGTGCCATTTAAGCAGCAAATGCAAATTCTTCAAGACCGCAGGGTGTTAAGCGGCTTAGCCACGACAGCCTTTTGGATTTTAGGTTACACAATGGTATTTGCCTACATTTCGCCATTATTGCGTCAAACATCCGGATTTACGCTTGAACTGACAAGCATTGCCTTGCTTGTCTTAGGCATCTCTGCTTTTATTGGCTCACGCTTTGGTGGATACGCTGTCGATCAATGGGGACCAAACCGAACCATTTCAATCAGCATCACGGTTCAGATGCTCATGCTCTTTGCATTATCCTTTACACAATTTTCGGTAGTTGGCGTCTTCATCACGCTCGCCATTTGGGGCACCGCCACATGGACAACAACACCAGCGAAGCAATTTTATCTCATCTCCCTAAAACCCGAAACATCTGAAACCGTGCTGAGCTTTAATACAGCGATTATGAATATCGGCATGATGCTCGGCTCGTCAATGGGTGGTCTGATTATTCAATATACAAATGTAACGAATTTAAGTTGGATCGGCGGGCTAGCCAGTTTTGTTGCATTGATGTTGATTCGGTACTCGTTCAATCGCAATCGACTGGCGCATCAACAGATAAAAAGCGAACATGTGTAATCATGTTCGCTTTCTGATTTATCGATTAGCTTTTGATGTTTCTTTTTTGACTGGAATGGTTACAGGTATATCTTTCTGTGGTGCCAATCGGTTCAGATCTGACAAATCAAGGTAAAGTCCATAATCCTTAAAAGAAAATGTGTCTAACTTCTTCACATCAAATTCAAAGGTGGATTGCATAGAGGCTATCTTGAAATTGGTCACCTTCGCATCGTTTCTCTCCAAGTAATATCCGTTTTCATCATTTGCTTCAGGATCTGACCACGATTTCAATTTTTTAACATCACCTAATCCTATCCATTCACCGATATTCTCCATAACATCCTCATCTAATTCTTTCTGATCTAGTCCAGTAAATTGATAATAAACTGTCACAGAATGCCCCTTTTGCTCTATTTTATTGATTTTGATCCCTATTCCATGATGCTTTGTTTTGAACTGAACAGGCAGCTTTGTCTGAAGAGGAATGATTTTGCTTTCTTCTTGTTCGTCTGTCACACCCGTGTAAAATGTTAATTCAGTTGCCTCTGGATCAATCGACTGATCTAAAATGGTCAAATGATTTTTTCTAGTTTTGTCAGAAGTCAGTTGTTTTTCTCCTAAAACTGTTCCAATTTCGAGCTGATAATCATTCCCTAGATTATCCTTCATTCTTTCTATACTAATTATATCGTCTTTAGCAAAACCATTGTAATCAATGGTATATTGAATAACAGAGCTTTTCACTCCATTTTCTACCTTTATATTTCTTAAGTGATAACGTCCATTTAAAATAGACACGTCTTTTTGTCCAGCTAATACAGTGGTTTTTTGCTTGACCGCTGGTACCTTGAAGCGCCAATTCCCTACAATATCCCCAATTTTAGAAATGACAAGTGGCACTTGTTGACCTTGTTTGATCGTTTGACCATTTGTATAGACTGTCACCTGCCCAACATAATGGCCATCTTTTAATTTTTTCAATTCATGATTGTAGGAACTCGATTGGGAAGCTTGATTTACTGGATCTAAGTTGACTATGAAAGGGACAACATCTTCCTTTGTATTCAAATTCTCCACAGTAAACGTATAAACAAGCCGCCCTGCATCATAATACACACTGTTCACTTTCACAGTAACCCCTCTTGATTCAGCCCCCTCATTGACATGCTTCACCAACTCACTCTGAAAAAGAGACATTCCTACTTTATCGTGAAACATCATATATAACTGTCCAACAAACGGCACTCGAGCCATCGCTGTATTAAGAGAAGGAAAAAGGAAGCCGGATGAAAAATAAAGAACGATTAGTACGATGGCAGAATATATTGGCGTTCTCCAATTCCATGTGAACCAACGTCTTTTCTTTTCCGCTTTCACATCTCCCATTGCTTGGCGAACCGCAGAGGTCAATTCAACCTTTGGTACATCAATCTCATCATAGAGCTTTTTCATTTCTTTTCGTTCCATCGACACTCTCCTCCTTCTCCAATGTTTGCTTTAATAACTTTCTTGCTCGATACAAATGAGTTTTGACCGTTCCTTCGGGCACACCCATCTGTTCAGAAATCATTGAAATCGAATAATCTTGAAAATAAAATAGCTGAATCACGAGCTGATATTGCTCATCTAATACATCTAGTGCATTTTTTAAATCCAGCTTGTCTTCCAAAAAATCATGCCGCTCAACGCTCTCATGATGCTGTTCAAACGGAACAACATCTTGCTGTTTTTTCTTCATCGCAAAAATTGTATGAATCAAAATTCTCGTCAGCCAGCTAGAAAAATAAGCCGGTTCTTTTAATCCAGATAGATGCTTAAACGCTTTAATGACCGTCTCTTGAACAGCATCTAACGAATCCTCTTTATTTCTTGTGTAGAGAAAAGCCGTTTTATATAAACGCTCTTGATACATCAGCATTAATGTCTCAAATGCCGGGACATTCCCTTTTTGTGCTTTTTTAATTAGACGCACTTGCTTCATCTCATCCACACCTCCTACACCTGTTAGAGCAAGGTTTCTCTCAAACGGTTTCAACCCTCGGAAATTTCTTTTACTTAGCATATGTCGGATAAAAATAGAGAAAGTGAAGAATGGAGTCGAAAGAACAAGTTGGATATTTGATATAATTGAAGAAATATCTACAAAAAGGAATATGTCGATTGTTTCGATTCGAAGAACCCACGTGTGCTAGCTGTCAGAAAAAAATAGAAGGAAACGAAGAAGTGTACGTCAAGCTGGTCTATCCAAAGAGAAAAGGAATGACAGAGGTAAAGGCTTGGCTGAGGAGTGAAGGGGTTTTTTATTGTAAGGCATGTTATGAAAAAACAACATAAAGACGAGCACTTCAATAGAATGCTCGTTTTTACTTTCTACTATTTCACTCCCGCTTACTGCGAAGTTCAATGAGTGCTAGTGTCTCGTCATTGAAAAAGAACTCCAAAATGATGCCATTTGATTGATCTTGGTATTGTATACCTTTGCTATACCCTTCGACAAACCAGAGCTTCTTGAATTGCTCTCCATATGTTTGTATCACAGATGAATAATCTTCTCCTATTTTAACTCCCTTAGATGTTTGAAGATTTTTCTGTTTTGACTGATTGTAAATAGATGTTACTCGATGATGCTGATCAACTGATACGACAAAATCTTCATTTTCTTTTTCCATGTAGACCGTCTGTTTTTGATGAGAGAATTGAGAATTCTCAACAAACTGATGATCTCCCTTAAATGTTTGACCGATCTTAAAATGACCTATCGATTCATCTGTTAAAGTGATAGAGTGAAAATTAAAAAACATTGCTATCCAGACAACTAGTATGGCTCCACCTAAAACAGAACCTATTATCACTAACACCTTAGAACGAATGGCACCTTTTTTAAATAAATAAATCATTAAAGATACGGTGATCATCATGATACAAATCATGATCAGAAAAATGCCCATTTTTTTTATCCTCTTTTTTGTAAAATTCGAATGTACATGATTACCCCAATGATAAATTCATATTATATCAGAGCAGTCCACAAATTGTGCCAATACAGGTATAATTTAAATAAAATAAACTATAGGAGATACATATGACTAGACATAAACTGATATTTCCACAATCATTTCCAACGATACAGACCGAAAGACTGATCTTAAAACAAGCAACGATCGCAGATGCCGAGGATATGCACTTCTACTTATCCAATGAAACCGTGTGCCGCTATATGGGCATTGATGCACATGAAACCATCGAAGACACAAAAGGAGAAATCAAGTGGTATGACAATATCTACAAAAAACAAACAGGCATCCGCTGGGGAATTTCTTTAAAAGATAACCCTACCATCATCGGCAGCTGCGGCTTTCTCAATCTAGAAAAACAGCACCGCCGTACGGAAATTGGCTATGAATTACACCATGATCATTGGAGAAAAGGCATCATGAATGAAGCGATTACTGCGGTGTTGTGGTATGGATTTCAGGAGATGAACTTGAATCGGATTGAAGCGATCATTGATCCAGCTAATACGTCCTCTGTTCAATTATTGGAGAAGATACATTTTGTACAAGAGGGTTTATTAAGAGAGTATGAATTAGGTCAGAAGGGATTCGATGATGTGTATATGTATTCGATTTTGAAGAGAGATTACGAAAAATCCTATTAAACAGAGGAGAAACAAATGAAAACGGATATTCATTTCATCCAAAAGCCGCAACCAGAGTATGTTTCTTTTCACATTTATGAACTCAATCCAGCGATTGAAAAACTTGTCCAGCAAGTGGAGCAGTCAGCTCCCTATTTCTTAGCACAAGAACCCACGAAAGAAAGAGTGAAAAAGGTCTATTATCACGACATTTTATATATAGAAAGCGTTGATAAAAGATCGTTCTTGTATACGTCAGATGGAGTGTTTCTCTTAAAGGAAAAGTTATTTGAACTTGAAAAACAGCTTGAAGCGCACGATTATGTCAGGATTTCAAAATCGATGATTCTAAATATAGATTCTATTGCCGCTATTTCTCCTAAAACAAGCGGTCGTTTTGAAGCAAAGCTTACAAATGAGGAAAAGGTGATGATTTCACGTTTTTATATCCAATCATTAAAAGAGAAACTTGGGTTACGAAGGAAGTGAACAGGATGAAACGTTATATCACAAATCTTTTGATCACATTTTGTATAATCTTTACTGCACTCGTATTGATTTACTGTTTCACGTTTGGAACGATGCCCATCTATATTTTACAAGCCATCATGTTCAATTCCTTTTTTTCAAGCGCCCTGACCTTCTTGCTATACCCAAAACAAACGTACAGCCATCAACGGATTCTTTTTCAACAAATTCTATATATCGTCCTTGTGATGTGTATGATTATGACCACCATCATTATTGTGAGCGGTCAAATCAGCCCCCTTTCGTTTATCGTGAATTTCCTTGTGGTCATGGCTTTATTCTTTGTGATCAAGTACCTATTGTATAAAAAAGATCAAGCAACCGCTGAGGAAATCAACGATCTTTTACAGCAGCGAAAGAAACGAACAACATCTTAATATGCATCTTAGGGCTAAATATTGACATGTTAGGAAGATTTCATTGTGACTTCTGCATGATTCCACTACTCTGACATTAGAGGGGGAATCAACAATGAAACCAATCACAATCATTCGAAAATCAGTACTTCTACTGCTCTTTTCTTTAATCATCCCAACAAGTGCAGGTGTCTATTTATCCATCAAAGAAGTCACCGACCCGATGACCATCTATCTCATCAATGGCTGCGCCATGCTAGCTGGGTGTCTTTTACTTCTATTCATTATTCAAAAAAGTCGTTTTCACTTGAAAGAAATAGGTTTTCGAAAAGGCTCTCTCGGTATGTGGATATTTCCGATCCTGATCATCGAGGCCATTCCGTTTATTGCTGGATTAAATAAGGATCTAACCCTTTCTTCCTTTCTAGCACTTTGTTTCTTCATGGTGTGTGTCGGTCTTTTTGAAGAAGGAATCTTTCGAGGCATTCTGTTTCAATATTTAAAACAAATCAACTTGCGCACTGCCATATGGGGCTCCGCCGTACTATTCGGCCTTGGTCATGCTGCGAATCTACTAAGCGGAAAAAGCATCACATTAACAGTGGCACAAATCTTATTCGCCTTTTTATTTGGATTCGTTGCAGCTGAAATCGTGGCACTCACAAACAGCCTGCAATGGGTGATCTTATGGCATGCCGTTCATAATATCGTGGATCAAATGACAAATGGGCAAACGCCTGTCGGAATGCAAATGCTTTTACTTTCGGTTCAATGTGTCATTTTGCTTGTTCTTGCGGTGGTGTTGTGGAGAAGATTAAAAATGCGAACCATCGTCAATAAATTTATTTTCTACAATGATCGAATGCAGTAAGCAGGAGAAAAGAATTGATACGGCTTACTTTCACAAAATTATTTCACTCAAAGATTTATATAATAGATATGATGACCTTCTAGTAATTCTGTATTTGATTATTAGTAAATATAATAGAATAAATTATTAGATGTTACTTGAAACTAGTGACAGAAATGATATATAACGCCTTTTCCTATGTATCGCTTTTATCTATTCTTTATGAGTTAAACAGGCCATAAATAAACCACTTAATTCACATCTAATTTAGATGATATAGGTAGAGATACGTTGGAAAAAATCTGAATAGTCGCAAGTGTTTCAAGGAACTCTATAAGGTTAAAAGAACAAAAAAGCTACTATGGAGAGATAAAAATAGTCTGAAATATATTAATCTCAGGGTTAGATTTTGCTTTATGTGATAAACTTATTCCAAAGCACTCGATTTCAAATAACACATTATCTCTGTAATTGATCTATTCTCGTCAAAACCTTAGTTTAACTCAAACTAGATGTTTATATTTTATTTTGCATCTAAGTTAAAAATCATTAAAAAAGGCGTAGTATCATCGCCTTTTTTTAATTTACGATTTATTTTTAGGGAAGTCTCTCATTGATTTACCTGCGTACTTAGGATTGTCTGTCCAGCCACTACTTATGTTCCTTTCTTTACACGTTCGATAAGCTTCTTCTCCAATTAACAATCTTGTTTTCTCTAAATTTTCAGGTTTGGCGTTAGATTTAATACCATCATGAGGAATCCATTTTAAAAAATAAATTTTATTTTCTTCTTCAGCAATTTTTCGATAGGGAGCAATATCTGCGGGAACAAGACGATCATTTTCTGATATATTATGAGGAACTCTGTCATTAATATGATTTAGAAAAGCATTAGTGCTAAATTTATTATTATCATCTCTCTTTAAACCTAATATCTCACATAATCGATAATACTTATCTTTTTCTATGTAAGAGTTAACTTTAAAACCATGTTTAACTTCAAATTCTAAATAAAAATTCTTTCCTCTAGCTGCTAATATTAATTTAAATGGGGATTTATCAACAAGAAAAAGGCATTTGAATAGTACTCCCTTAAAAAAGAATTCAAATTTAGATCGATCAATATTTTTAATTTTCATATCCTTATAAAGTAATTTCAAGTTATTTAATTCCAAACAGTCTACCTCCTATTTTATTAAAATCATTACGTTTATATTTTTACGTTTTAATTCCTTGAAAGGTTTCATTTGCATATATTTGGACTGAGCACCAAAAACCGAAAAAGCCAATTCCTTATATTGAAGGAATTGACTTGGCCAAAGCACCACAATTTTATATTTTTTGTCACATAGGGCATAAATTGAATTATAATGTCTAAAATTAAATTATACTCTGTAGATAAATTTTTAGTATATTCTTTTATCTGCTATATTTCATCTTTACTACAACTTTATACTATTTTACGTTTCAATCCACAAATTAGTAAGCTTGATATCATCACTAGCTGGCCGGAGTGATTTCTCTTTATCAACTTTTACGAATACAGGAACTTGCATAGCATTACCTGTTATAATCGCTTCACCTTGTCCTAGACTAGGAATCATCTGATACGAACTTTTATCAAGTGTAGGCATAGTGTTCTCAAGCATTCTTAAATCTTTCTCATTCACTAAACGATGAATCAAATAATTATGTGTTTGTGAAAGAATCGTGGGTGAAATATCTGCGGGCCTCTGACTGGATAAAGTTAAGTAAAAACCAAACTTTCTCCCTTCTTTAATAATTTCTTCAAAAATAGTTAATCTATAATCTTGCCAGTCATCTCCATTATTCTTATACTCAGAATTTAAAATGTTATGAGCTTCATCAATAATTAAGTGTTTAGTTTGATTAACACTGTTTCCCGAAACTATTTTTTTTTGCTCATCATATATCATTTTAGATAATAGCATAGGGATTAAACGAGTGATTTCTTGATTTGCATGGACAAGTGAAATAATATTTATCATTTTATAATCGTCGATAGCCTCATCTTTTACTTCAATAACTTTCTCAAGACTCTGAAAAGATGAATTGATTCGGCTAAACAACGGATTTAAATGTTCACGATTTACTTTACCCCAAGCAGTTCGATGGACCCGCTGAAATTCTAAAAATATTTTCAATTGGTTTAGTGGTGTAATTTCCATACGCCTAAAACACATAGTAAGACTTTCAGATATTGCATGAATTTTTGATCTATTAAGAGAATCTTGCGAAATTCCCTCTTCGGAACCACTATTGAACCAGATTTTTAATGAGGGAATACTATAATCCCCAGTATTATATTGTACAATTTGGTCTAATTCTGAAAACAGCGAGGAGTCTTGCAAATAGTTTTTTGCTGTGTCTATCCAGTCTTGCAAACTATCCTGATTAGCAGACTTGCCAGATGTTAATATCTTCTTAAGAGTTCCTGTTGCATATACACCAAAACAAAAATTGGTCTCATGAGAAACTTCATTAAATCTGGTTATCGAACTTCTTAGAAAAGGTACTTGTGTAGCCGGTCTTGCATCAAAAAGGATTGATAGAATGTCTGCATCAAAAAGGTACTTCTTTTTAACTGGTAATTTTCTCCCTTCGCACAGATTCCGAGTATTAATTTCAAAGATTTCTTTGTCTTCTTCATCAACACCAAAAACCCCTTTTTGAGTAGCTCCATCAATTTTTGATGATGAATATTCTCCATTAAAATCAATTACAAAGAATTGAGATTTATTTATCATTTGATTATAAAATTTCGATCTAAACAGCTCCAAATATAATTTATGCAAACTATTAGACTTTCCACTTCCTGTGTTCCCAAATATACCTATGTGAGAAGCAAAAAACTTATTAATTGATAATTGAATTGGTTGATTTTCTAAAATTGATTTTCCAATTTTAATTGTTGATTCATTATTTTCAATTCCATAAATAATTTTCAACTCTTCTATACTAGTGAGAGAGACCTCATTACCAATCATGGGTACGTATTGACTTGTTACTTGAAATTTCCCATCTTCAATGACTCCTTTAGTTTTCACAGAAACAATTCTATTTATTGAATTTTTAGAATATCTGTTATCAAATTCAGTACTTTTTATTGAGTTTTGTTGATCAATTACTTTCTCATTTGAAACAGTTACTATTATTTTAATCTCATTTTGATTAATAGTAAGATAAGCTCCAATTTTTGGTCCTGCCAATATTTCACCATACCAAATGAATTCTGCGTCATTTGACATGCTGTACATTCCAACTTGTGATACATCACTATCAACAGAAGTAATTACTCCTAATTTTTTCTTAGGACTTTCCATCTTTTAAGTCCTCCAACCTTATACCAGAAAATAGATCAGTTAAATTTATTAAGTTAAAACTGTGCCAGATCTCTTCATCATTAATTATGTTTTTTGTTTTATATTCATCACAGAAATTTTCAGGAGTTAAAATAGTAAAATTACTTCGTTCACCCTGCCATCCTAAATTTGATAAAAAGGTTGCTCTATCATTATCACTGAACCCAAAAACATACACCATTAATTCTGGGTTTTGAATAGCTCTTTTAACCATCTTTGCAATATGCTTATCTTGAAAAGAAAATCCAATTACAAATAAAACTGCTTGTGGCTTATCTAGCTCTAACTGAAAAACCCTAAGCATCTCATGAAAATGATTATTATAA
The DNA here is from genome assembly GCF_004634445.1 of Bacillus sp. 005/A4HT-01/001. NCBI lineage: Bacteria > Bacillati > Bacillota > Bacilli > Caryophanales > Bacillaceae > Bacillus > Bacillus sp. 005/A4HT-01/001. The sequence continues at coordinate 44,194 of NZ_SEIZ01000005.1, read as the reverse complement.
AACGTCTCTTGTTCTTCATAACCTGTGGGTTTTACAATAAGTGGATTATCAACAACACTATTTCTAATATACACTGAATCATTATTTATTTCCCAATTCATAGAACCATGAGGTTTTATTAGTGTAAGTGATGGTATTTCATTTGTATAATTATCGTTTAATCCCTTATACGATACAGTTCGATTATAATTAGAGCCATCAAGTTCTCTTTCAAAGTAACCACTAGCACCATCATTAACCACAAATCTATAATTTTTTAGTACTTTGTCAAAAGCTTTCTCAATGAATAAATCATAGTTTGTCGTAAAAAGATTTGCTGTACGAGAAGTTTGCCTTGAATTTGACATGTTAAGTATATCTATTATGGTTGAAAGAAAATTTATATAATTATTCAATGTAATAGATATTTCGCTACATTCTTCAACATTATTTAATAAATCTTTACTTACTGCTTTAACTTTTTGTTTTAATTTTTCATTTCTTTTTTCATAATCTTTCTCATCAATCATTCCCATTAAAGGTATAGCAGGTAAGGAGTTACCTGAACCAATTAAAAAATTTAACTGCTTTGTAATAGCCATTTTTCTAAGTGTTTTTACTAATTCATCATTGTTATTACTCATCCGTTCGTCAACCATATTGCCCTCCTACTCGACTACTGATTACCAGATTACTACAATTATACAACACTTCACAAAAAATGAACTTACGTTGCAGAATATTTTTATGATAAAAATTACAAAACTTACACAGATGATCTTCACATAATATTGAAATTTGGTTGGAAATTCATAGATAACAAATTTATATTTGGAAAATCACCTTTAAACTCACAAATCTCCATTAAATATCATTTAAGTTACCATCTTACTTCTACTCTATCGCGCAGGTCTTACTCGTTATATCATATACCCCGCGGTTATCATGCTTCCTTGACGATACGAATTTGGTATCTCTCAAGCACTTCTTCAAGGATACTCTTGCCCAGTCACTCGTCATACAGCGCGGAGGCCAATTGTGTAGTTAGTATGTTCTTGCGTCATCCAAGACCGAATCTAAGGAAATTCCTTTACGTAGAATTGCATCCAATTCCCGGACGATTTCTAACTTTTCTACAGAAATTTCAACCAGTACACGGATACCTAGGACTAAAAGATACATTCTACAATCGCAACATAGCACAAAAAGTGAAGTTTCCTAAAAAGCATTTCCGCTATACTAAACTCGTAAGGCAAGTAGGTGCTCGATTGTCCTATCAAGAACATGAGAAAACGATTCAAGACACATTAAATTATATTGAACAGCACCTGAAAGAGGATTTACATCTTCAAACTCTAGCGAAACACGCTAGTTATTCTAGATTTCATTTTCACCGTATTTTCAAGAAAGTGATTGAGAAGTCAGTTGTGGATTATATACGGGAACGTCGAATAACCCAAGCGGCGAAGGATTTAATTCATAATGACCAACGGGCGATTGAAATCGCGTTGCAGTTTCGATTTAGTTCACAGGAATCCTTCACTAGAGCCTTTAAGAAGATATATGACATGTCATCCGCACGTTATCGGAGATTACTAAGGAATGTCATTGATAAGGAGGTAACGAATATGGTTGCAAATAAGAACACACCTACTGGCTGGATTATGACGGGAGAAACACCAACTGATTATGAAACAGGTTTGGTTGACAGAATTGTACACAGTGGGACTAACTCCGCTTATTTGAAATCAAAAGATGAAAAAACTGGAGGTTTCGCAACATTGATGCAGCAAATTAAGTCTGATCGTTATCAAGGAGAACGGCTTCAATTTTCGGCTTTTGTTAAAAGCGATGATGTGAAAAGCTCAGCTGGTTTATGGATAAGAATCGGCCATTCTTCAGGTAAAATTCTTGCGTTAGACAATATGATGAACCGAACCATTACAGGAACAAATGGATGGAATCATTTTAGTGTAGTAAAAAGTGAAGTCATTGCGTTTGGCATATTGCTACAAGGCACAGTCACATTTGGATAGACGAACTTAGTTTTAAAACGGTAGATGAAAGTGTGCCAGTGACAGAACAAAATACTGTGGATCATTTAGAGGATGAACCAGTGAATTTAAATTTTGAAGGCTAACAGGCTGAAGTGAAGAGGAGGTTAATTGCCATGAAAAAAATTGGTGTGATTTTATTGTTCGCTTTGAATTCACTCACCTTTATTTGTGGCCTTGGATTTTTATTTAAGGAAGAGGATACCACTTTAAAACAGAAGTAAAATAAAGATCAGACACCCACAGGACAAAAAAAATCAATTAAAAAAGATATCCCTACCACTATCACTTTTTTGTCATCTTGATATAATAGAAAAAATCAGAAAAATGAGAATGCGATGATAAGGAATATTACTTGCCGAAATGTTGTCAGAAAGTTGCTGGTTGATGAGAAGCAATAACATAAAGGCAGGGAACTCACCTTAGAGTAGCCTTAGTGAAATGAAAAGGATTGATGTAGTTAAGGTCGGCACCCCACCGTTATACGGGAAGGATATAAGATATAACAATCTGTATCCGAATAAGGGCATGATAATGTAAAGTTATCATGAAACAGGGGTGGTACCGCGTAAGAAGAAGTCTTTCGTCTCCAAGTTCAATCTTGGAGATGATAGGCTTTTTTTATTTCCATTTACAGGAGGAATCGATGATGTTTAACCACAAAAAATACGAAAAGAAATACTTTCTGCCACCGAACCTTACTTATGATTGGGTGAAGAAAGAAACATTAGAACGTGCTCCGATATGGTGCAGTGTGGACTTACGGGATGGAAATCAAGCATTACCTATTCCTATGAACTTAGAAGAAAAATTGGACATGTTTCAGTTACTAGTAGAGATCGGTTTTAAAGAAATTGAAATCGCATTTCCAGCTGCTAATGATACGGAGTTTAAGCTATTACGGACACTGATTGATCGTCATATGATTCCAGACGATGTCACGATTATGGTGATCACGCAAGCGAGAGAGCATATTATCCGCCGAACCTTCGAAGCCATTAAGGGGGTACCGAAAGCGATTGTTCATTTATATAATTCGACTTCAGAAGCGCAGCGCAGACAAGTATTTAAGAAAACAAAAGATGAAATTAAACAAATTGCCATTGATGGCGCTATTTTAGTAAAAGAACTGGCCGAAAAAACAGAAAGTGATATTTATTTTCAATATAGTCCTGAAAGCTTTCCAGGAACAGAAGTGGATTACGCGTTAGATATTTGTAATAGTGTTTTAGATATTTGGAAACCGACACCACATCACAAAGCGATCATCAATATTCCGACAACAGTTGAATATTCAATGCCTCATATCTTTGCAAGTCAGATTGAGTATATACACAAAAATCTGTCTTACCGAGACAGTGTGACATTATCTGTTCACCCTCATAATGACCGCGGGTCTGGGGTGAGTGATGCAGAATTTGGTGTGCTAGCTGGCGCAGAAAGAGTCGAAGGGACATTATTTGGTATCGGTGAACGTACAGGGAACGTAGACTTGATTACCTTGGCAATGAATATGTACTCACAAGGTTATGATCCACAATTGAATTTCAATAACCTAGAAGCGATTCGTAAAAAATATGAAAAACTAACAAAAATCACTGTTCATGAGAGACAGCCATATTCTGGTGAGATGGTTTTCACCGCATTCTCAGGGTCACATCAAGATGCGATATCTAAAGGTATGAAATATAGAAAGGAACATCATGTTGATAAATGGGACGTTCCGTATATCCCAGTAGATCCAGTTGACTTGGGGAGGAATTATCAAACGGATGTGATTCGAATCAATAGCCAGTCTGGAAAAGGCGGCATAGGCTATATATTAGAAACAAATTATGGCATTCAACTTCCTTATCAAATGAATGAAGCCATGGGATATGCAGCGAAGAAAGTATCTGATCAGACAAATAGGGAATTGTCTGTCGAAGAAATATATCATGTTTTTAAAGAGCAGTATGTTGATTTTCACCCTCATTTCCAGCTGATCGATTATCAATTTCATAAAGGAGAGAAGCAAGAAGTCACCTTAACTTTGCTGAGAGATCATCAACAAATTGACATACAAGGAACTGGCACTGGAAGTTTAGATGCAATCAGTAACGCGTTAAAAGCACATTTTCATCTCGAGTATGATTTGGAAGTCTATGAACAGAATTCTTTGGGCAACGATTCTCAAGCAAAAGCCTGTGCACAGATTGGTATTTCATATCAAGGAAAAATGCATTGGGGTGCTGGAATCGATAAAGATATTATAGAAGCAACAGTAAAGGCCCTGGTGGTTGCAGTAAATAAACTAGAGGTTTGGATGTAGATGGAAACAGATACACTTGAAAAACATGAAGCGATGCAATATTTAAGAGAGTACAACGAACAAGAAATCTTTTATCAACAATACCAACAGAAAAAGCATGACAATCAATCATTGCAATTATTTTTGAAGGATTATGATCAAAACAATTTCATGCAAAAGCAAATATATATAGAAGAATTTTTGCTAAGAGGCCAAAACGAATTTGAAAAAGAGGATACTATGTGGTTAGGTCAGGAGAAAGATATCGAAGTGAGAAAGTATAGCCGTTTTATGCCTCAATTGTCGGCTATCCATGATTTCTTTGAGATGATTTATGTTCTAGAAAATGAGATGTATGTAGAAGTGGAAGATAAAAAAATCGTTTTAAAATCAGGAGATATTGCCTTTATTCCACCTGACACAATACACAAGCCACTTGTAATGGAGAATACAATCGCAATCCAAATCATGATCCGCAAAAGTACTTTTCAAAAAGTGTTTTTTAAAATGTTAAAAGGAAATCATGTCATTTCAGAGTTCTTTTTGAATGCATTGTATATAAAAGAAAATAAACATATTCTTATTTTCCATAGTCACTTGGATAAAAACTTGCTAGACTGCTCTCTTCAACTTTTCACAGAAAATCACAATCGATTTCCTAGTTACCAGTTGATTATGAATAATTTGTTTGAGATATTATTATGTCTCTTATTAAGATTCAAGCCAAGTCATATGAACTTCATTCAGGTCAAACCATATAGTGATATACGTATGATTCAAATGCTTCAATATATTCAGCAATGTTGTGAGCATATAACACTCCAGAAGATGGCAGAGAAATTTAACCTTTCACAATCTTACCTGTCTAAATATATAGCTCGTAAACTCGGCAAATCATTTCGTGAGATTCGACAAGAAATAAGATTGGAAAAAGCCTGCGAAATGCTAACCGGTAGTAATTTACAAGTGGATCATATTTCGGGAGCCGTTGGTTATCAAAATGTAGAGCATTTCATTCGTTTATTTAAGAAAAAGTATCATCTAACACCACATCAATATCGTTTAAATAATAGATCATGTCAAATCAATACGAATAAAAAGGAGAAATCATCATGTCAATCAAGCAAGTAAAAGATTATTTTAAACAATATGAAATGGATACTCGAATTCAGGAATTTTCAGTATCTAGTGCAACCGTAGACTTGGCTGCTTCTGCATTGGGCTGCGAACCTGAAAGAATCGCAAAAACACTCTCCTTTCTAGTAAATGGACAAGCTATTTTAGTTGTGACCTCTGGTGATGCAAAAGTTGATAACAAAAAATTCAAAGAATATTTTAAAACAAAAGCGAAAATGCTGCCTCCTCATGAGGTCGTTGACTTGGTCGGTCATGAAATTGGCGGAGTATGTCCTTTTGCTATAAAGAATGGCGTTTCTGTTTATTTAGATATGTCACTCAAACGTTTTGAGACAGTCTATCCAGCCTGCGGGAGCAGTAACAGTGCTATTGAACTAACAATCAAACAACTAGAAAAACACTCCGGTTATACACAATGGATTGATGTGTGTAAGGGATGGAATGATGAATTCACACAATAAAACGGAAGGAAAAAGTGCAATTTAACATAAAAAAGAGCTAGAAACCCTTGATACACAAAGGTTTCTAGCTCTATTATAACTACTCCCACTCGATCATGCATAGTAACAAAAATTCCTTTAGTAGCAAGGTTTCTTAACTGTCTAATTTGATTTGGTGGTAATTTCGGTGGGAAAGCAAATTGCAAACATTATAAAAACAAGATTATCATTGTTGAAGATTCCTATTGAAATCAATTAAATCAATATTATGTTTTTCAAAATCACTAGCATCTTTTTCTTTGTAATATGTTTTAGCAGCTAAACAAATGTACTCACACAATTTATCAATATTTATGGTCACACTTTTTGTCTTTATGATTTTTCCATTATCACAAACTGAACTTGAACAAGAAGAACCAAACGAATCTGCCCCACCTATCCCTAGCTTAAATTCGTAATAATAACGATGTTCATCGTCTTCATTCTCTCCCCACTCTTTTATAGCTGAATTTCCAGCATGTAAAAAAGAGCAGCGTAGACCATAACACATTTCTCCAGTGAAATATGGATTTTCCGCCTCTGAATCATTATTTGTCCAACCTGTGTGGTCTGCATAATATTGATTTACCCAATCATTAAACCATGTTTCATACTGTTTTCTACCTAGTCTGGACCCATTTTTGTGTTTAAATTGGGGATATTCAATTCCCCCACAAATATCAGGTAAAGTTAAAGATAGTGCCAGCGCTGATAAATAGCTTTTATTACGAAGAGCATTTTCAATATCCTTTATTAAATCTAACATGGAATTTTCCTCTCTAATTCATTTTTTTAATGATTGGTTTCCATTGAATTTTATTTTTGTTTGTAAAGCAGTTTCAATTAAAATATTTCCTGCCATTACCTCAGCTAGTGCAGTATCTGCCCCACTCCACATATGGGCATAGTGTTTTAAAGTAATCTCTGGACTTGAATGCCCCATACGTTGTGATAACACAAGAACAGAAACGTTAAATTCGTTGATTAGATACGAAGCATGGGAGTGACGCAATCCTTTTGCTTGAATCCCTGTTACTCCTGCGAATTGAGAATAGCGTTTAATGATTCTGCCTATTGTCGATTTAATCATTGGCAATCCATCATAACTAAAAATAAAGTCATTTGAATTACCTAATCCTATCTCCAATTGTCGATTTCGCCATACTGTTAATATATTTATTGTATCATCATCAAGTGCAATTATTCTCTTTCCATCTTCCGTTTTTGTATAAGAATTTCTTTTCCATTCACTTCTCGTTTTCATAATTAACATATGATGGACACGTAAACGTTTATTTTTCAAATCGACATCATTCCACCATAAAGCAGTGCCTTCATTCACTCGTATTCCTGTCATATAGTAGACCCACAGCATAACAAAATTCAAATGTTCATAAAAATCTTCTATATAAATTTGGTTTATTACTTTTTCAAAATCTTCTTTTGTCCAATACGACACATTTGCCTTACCTTTTGGTATTGCTCTAACCTTCTTAGAAATATTCATTTCTAAGTATTGCATTTCCACAGCTTTATCTAAACTTTTACGGAACGTTCCAAATACTAGACTTGCATATGATTGTGAATACCCCGCACCACCATTTTCTTTACTTGTTAATAACCATGTTCGAAAATGCTGTACGTCTTCTACCGAGATTGAACGAAGAGGGATAGAAGCAAATCTATCCCTGATCTTTTCCAATATCCTTTTTCGAACAGAAAATGTACTTTCTTCAACATTCGTTTGATAATAAGGTATGTACACACTATTCATAAATTGTTCGTAAGTCATTTTATAGTTAGAATAACTGTTAACCTTATGATATTCTCTTTTTAATCGAGTTAACTCTTTGTTTGCTTCAAATGCAGAAGCAAAAGGCTTGCCATTAACATCTTTTCTTCCCTTTTTACGTATTCGTTTTCCCGTAATTCGATCAATACCAAATTCCGATTGATAAAAGAAATTTCCTTTATCATCAACATATACACCAGGGTATTTCGTTGTTTGTTGCGTTTTATTTTTCATTAGGAGTTACTCATTTCTGCCAAAAGGGAAACTCCTAAAATTGATTCAACCACATCCCTCGGTACTCTCCCCAGCCTTTTGTTGTTATAATACGGACAACCTTTTTGTACCATGATTGCTTTTGCCTGCCTAATTAGCGAAATAGCTTGATATTTCTTATAGCCTAGTTTTATTAAATCATCTTTACAAATTGTTGTACCCATCACACATATCCCTTTCCACACTAATATTCATCTTCGCTTACAAGTTCTAAAACACGTTGCTCGATTAATGATTGATCAGACTCAGTGATTTTTTCTTTCCCTATGTGTACTAACTCTTTCAAATATTCCTCAGCATATTTTTCACCGTATACTCGCCTAAATGATTCATAGACCATACTTATTGACTTTACAGTTGAATGCTCAACCCATTTTTTCTTTTTCTTTAAAGTCAACTTTTCACGCTGTACTTTCAAAGGTATTTCTTCAATACCTTCTATAAACTTTCCCCACCATTTCATTGTAGGAAGCCTATTTTTGTTATGTAACTCACTAACATTCTTAGGTTGTCTCTTGAAACAATAATGTGCTGATAGAACACCTTTAACTATAGCGTTCAATGGTTTCCCATTTGAGATTTGAAGAGCAACTAACATTGCTTTGTTTCCTGTCAACTCAAGTTCCCATCTAACCCATTTTCCAATGTTCACAACTTCATCTGCATTATCTCGTCTTTCTTGTTTCTTATCATAAATTCGTAAAATTTGAGGAGATGATCCTACGTACAACGTAAACCCTGTTAGTTTTCCATCAAGAATCCTTCCACTATTTATTTCAACATATTTATGGCTTTTCGTACTCAACTGCCCTCGTTTCACATAATCCTGTAGCGTTTTTACAGATGGAGAAGCATTATCGAATATATCTAATGCCAAATCTATCCTTGATACCTTCCCTTGTATTCCTAAAATAAATGATACAAATTTGTACCAATGCCATCCATCAATTCTTGACATGTATTCCTCATACTGTCGACAAGCTTGTCCTGACATATCTACAAGAATGCTTCCATGATTTCCCGAAGAATGTAGTTTTATATTCGCAAAGCTAATGCATCTATCGTATGTTGGATAAGGTGACCCCTTAATCTCTGAAGAAAATTCAGAGATAGGGATTCCTAAAATTTCATTAGCAACAATTGAAAATTCACTATTCGGAATTGAACAACGAAAGTAATCAATGAGACACTGATTACTTCGATTTAGACGACTCATGTGCTTCACCAATGATATAACTATCAGCTTCAACTTTAAGCTCTGAATACTGCCATGTATCAATCATTGGTTTACCTTGCCCAACAAATGCTTTCTTTTGAACCTTTTTAGGCTTTACTTTTAGTCCCGAAAAGGAAATTGGAATGAACTCACCATCTTCATAATCATCTAAAATAGGTAGGCTATCCTGTTTTTCAACTATTACAGTAATAGGGGAGCCAATTTCAGTACCGCCATTTTGTAAGACGAGTTCGATAAATGGACGATCATATACTTTAAATGTGACAGAATACTTTCCAGTTTCAACTAACTCTCCATTTAGATTTTTTTCTTTCTCAATTCGAGTAGTAAAGCCGTCTTTCTGAATCAGCATGGCTGTAGGAATCTTAAATTGTTTAATATCAAAGTGGAAATCAGCCAAATCCACATTTTCCGAGTCATTTAACGAATGTAATTTAGACGATTTTAATATTAGTTTTCCCATTTTTACAGACACCTCTTTATCATTTTTTAAATCCCCAACTCTCGGGATTTCACACAGCCCTCTAACCCATGAGCACCAAGGGTTTCGAGCATTTTCGTTGAGGGAGATTCACCAGTGTTACCCAACTGGTGCGACCCTATTTTTCGATTCATGTTGAGCAAAAATCGCTCAACTGGCCATCACTTTTTCTGAACGTTTTAGACCACTCCGTTCGGATGGCTCTGCCACCGCCTCAAACCTTCACAAAAATTGACGGTCAATATTGGCTGTAGTTGTTTGACAAGAATAGCATTAAACACTTAATTTGCTCTCTGAATCATTAGTTTTTCTATTTCTGCTATAAAATCAAAATCTTTGTCTATATACGGCGTTTCGAAATAAACTGGAGAAGTGTGTTTGCCATCTAGTTGTATGTAACCTCCACCTTTTTCTGTGACGGTCTTATATTCAACGTTTTTCGTATCAAATATCATATTATAGCCAATGGAATCCATAGCACCTAACCCAGCTTTAAACCCCATTTGTGCCCTTATATTCGTAGGTAGATCATCTGCTGATGGACGTTGCATAAGGATCTCGATCATTACTCCTGCTTGTCTACCTTTCATTACTAGAGTAAATACATAATCTAATGCTTCTTTAGCAATTTTCTTATCTACTGAATGCATAAAAGCTGAAAATTCATCAAATATCACAATAACAACAGGCAAATTGAAGTCTCGATACGTTTTTCCGAAAGCTGATATATCATTAAAATACTCCGTATATCTTCGTTCCATCAATTCGACAGTTTCCCTAAGAATTCGGCATATTTGGTTGGCATCTGTTGCAACTTTATTTTCAAATCCAGTAACAAATCTAAACAGACTTAAATCGGCTTTTTTAGGGTCTATAATTCGCAAATCAGCTTGCGGAGTCAACTTTAAATAATTAACAATTTTACCTAATATAAAGAATGATTTTCCCGATCCAGTGCCTCCTACAATAAGAGAATGGGGAACCTTGTGAAGCTCATAAGATATGTTGCCAGTTATTTTGATTTCATCTGAATCATTTACGTTAGTAACAGTAGAATTTAAATCTATACGTTCATCTTTATGCTTTAAAAATACATATTCAGCATAGTCTACTGATTTATTGATAGAGTCTAGTTCCAAGCCTAAAGCAGCTTCTAAATTCTCTCCAAGTTTCGTGGCTTCTTTGGTAAACCTATCACCGTCACGTAAAATCCTTACGACTACATGCTTACTTGTTTCCCTATATTGAATTCGAATTACTCTGATAATTTTCTTTTCCCTAACAACTTTATCGTTTTTAATAGATTCAAAGTATTCCTCGTCATATAATTTCAAAGTATCAATCATATAAGCTAAATTGTTCGCAATCCATGATTTAGGATACTCAACAAAGTTAAAGTAGAGCCTTATACTTTTATAAATGGATACCGCCCAAAAAATGATGATGATTAGATTAACGAAACCATTAAAACTGACAGAGCGATACACCACAGGAATATTAATTATTAGTGGAGGAATAGCATTAGACACCATTCCACAAAAAGCTGTCAGCACAAATATGAATACTCCAAGGAGATATTTTAATAAATTCATTTTCCTGCGCGGAAAAACAACATGATGCCATTCATTCTGCCTTCTACTAAGGATATTCTTTAGTGCCTCTAGCTTCACGGATCACTAACGCCCTTTCAAGTTCTATTTTTTATATTTACTCGATTCACTAATAATTTTACAAGGCCCACATGAATTAGCTTGCCAATTAAAACTAGAAGAATTGCAGATATTAATCCGCCCCAAAATACATGGGAAACATCAAAACTGTAATTTTCAAAACCTTGACCAAAGGTATCAAACTCTATCCAGCCATACTTTACTCCTGTCCCATAAACTTCACGAAGATTAGTTACATCAGATGAAAACACATATGTTCTACCAAAATCCGTAATACCTGACAGCCAATTCCCCAATACCAAATAAACAATCGCAAAAGGTAGAAGAATTATAGCTACTTCAAAGATGAATTTATTTATCACTTTAATTTTATTTTTCATTGTATTCTCTTCCTTTTTAAATTGATGTCCCGTTGAAAATAATTATCCAAAACGTTATTTAATATAATGGATATATTTATTTTGGTAGACTACTTTTTGGCGGGAAATGAATTCCCGCCAATTAATTTCTTTTTCAAACGAATATTGCTTCTTCACTTATTAATCTTTTTAGAATTCAGAAGAATACGCTTATCAAACAGTTCTTCTATATGAATGATTTTACTTTTTAGAGAAACGAGTAGATTCTTTACATCATCTTCATTACATTCATAACGATTTGTTGAAAGGTTTGCTATTAAATCTAATTTGATTAATGCTGTGTCTAATCTTTTATTACATAATCTTTGAAATTTATCTTTTTTTGATGACATGTAAGTTTTCTCCTTTCTAATTAAATTAATCAATAATGATTTCCCCATTTTGATCAATCTGATAATCTCCATTCCCAATAAACACAAACTCAAAATATTCATCTAAATATTCTAAAACATCTTTCTGTTCTTCATCTGTTAAATTTTCGAAATTTTCGTCAATCATATGAATCAGCTCCTCTCTTATAAATGTTTATTCTTCAATAACTGCAATATAATATTTCAGTTATTGAAGTTGTATTCTATCACAATTCTGATATCACTGCAATATCATGTTACAGTGATGTTGCAGTGATGTTGTAGTAATGTCAGAATGAACTATAACTATTGTATTGATAAGAATTAAAAAAACTCACGAACGCAATGCATTCGTGAGTTTTTTGACACTAATCTTTATTATTTTTCTCTTTATCAACACTATCAAAGTAGCGTTGTAAAATTTCACCTATAGCATACCCTTTTCGAACTATAACACCTTCACCCAATTCTTCTTGTAATTCTTTTACTGCTCTATTGATTAATTCATCAGCATTCTTTGAAACAGTAATTTGATATCTGGGCATCTTTATCACCTTTCTATTTTTGGTGGTGTGTTTGGTGGGGAACTACTTTAATAAAAACTCATTTCACATTTCTTAAACCTCAATAAAGGCTGTAAAACAGGCATTTACAAACATAATTACTCAAGTAATTTATTCCCACTCAATCGTAGCAGGAGGCTTACTCGTAATATCATACACCACACGGTTAATATGCTTCACTTCATTCACGATACGAGTCGAGATCTTTTCAAGTACATCCCAAGGGATTCTTGCCCAGTCACTTGTCATACCGTCAATAGATGTAACAGCACGGATACCGATTGTGTAATCGTATGTTCTTGCGTCACCCATGACACCTACGCTGCGGATGTCTGGGAGGACTGTGAAGTATTGCCAGATGTCTCGCTCAAGGCCGAAGTTGGCAATTTCTTCGCGTAAAATCGCATCCGATTCACGGACGATTTCTAGTTTTTCTTCAGAAATTTCACCTAGTACACGGATTCCTAGTCCTGGACCTGGGAATGGCTGTCTCCATACGATGTCGTCTGGAATACCTAGCTCTGATCCTAGAGCACGGACTTCATCCTTGAATAGCGTATTAAGTGGCTCAATCAATTCAAACTGCATGTCTTCTGGAAGACCGCCAACGTTGTGGTGAGATTTGATTGTTTGTGCCGTTGCTGTACCACTCTCAATGATGTCAGTGTAAAGAGTTCCTTGTGCTAAGTAGTCGATTCCTTTTAGCTTGTCCGCCTCGTCATCGAATACATAGATGAATTCGTTACCGATGATTTTACGTTTTTGCTCAGGATCAGACACACCTTTTAGCTTGTTTAAGAAGCGATCTTTCGCATCTACTTTAATCACGTTCATGTTGAAACCTTCGCTAAATGTTTTCATAACCCCTTCTGCTTCGCCTTTGCGAAGAAGACCGTGGTCAACGAAAATACATGTCAGCTGATCGCCGATGGCTTTGTGGATCAATACCGCCACAACAGATGAATCTACACCGCCGCTTAGTGCGCACAATACTTGTTTGTCGCCTACTGTTTCACGGATTTTCTGCATTTCGATTTCAATGAAGTTCTCCATTGACCATTTGCCATCGCACTCACATACGCCGAAGACAAAGTTCTTCAATAGATCATTTCCGTACTCAGAGTGACGTACCTCTGGGTGGAACTGAACGCCATAGAAATTCTTCTCAGCTAAGCTCATCGCTGAGTTTGGACAATGTGCACTTGTTGCATCAACTGTAAAGCCTTCTGGTACTTCAACGACAAGGTCACCATGGCTCATCCAAACGACTTGATCCGTTGGAAGGTCTTTGAATAGAGCAGGTGTTCCGTTAATATGAATGTCTGCTTTTCCATATTCACGCTGGCTTGCCGCTTCTACTTTCCCACCTAAATAGTGAGTCATCAGCTGCATGCCGTAGCAAATGCCTAGAACCGGAATGCCTAGATCAAAAATCTTTTCGTCACAGCGGAAAGATCCTTCATCATAAACACTGTTTGGTCCACCAGAAAGGATGATTCCTTTAGGGGCCATTTCTTTAATTTCTTCAGCAGTTAAAGTGTGCGGATGAAGCTCACTGTACACACCAAATTCACGAATACGGCGAGTGATCAGCTGATTGTACTGACTGCCGAAATCGAGAACCAAAATCATTTCATTTACTAAATTTGTCATGGTGTCACCTCTATGTCCAATATAGTTTTTTATAAACGCACAGAAAAAATGAGAGGAGAAAACCTGCTCTCAGTGTGAATCACGCTTTTGAAGCGCCCAGACTCACATCCGAACGCTTCAATTTCATGTATTTTAGAAGGTTTTAATATTCACCTATTCTAACAACAGGAAGGTACGCGGTCAAGACTATCTCCTGTTTATTAAATTTTCCCATAACTTTGCCGACTGCTGCCAAAGCGCCGACGCATCCTCTCGCCGATAAAGCGCACGTTCATAAAGCTTCGTCAGCTCTGACATGTGATGATCTCCATCCTTGTCATCGATCAAAGAAGCGAATTCTCTTAGCGTCATGCCTGGCTTTTTCTCGATCCCTCTGCGCCTTAGCTGTTTTAATAGAGCAGCATATGCGTAGAAAAAAGCTTCCTCATCTGGCAGACGTTTTACCTTTCTCACAATAAAGATTGGCAGCCATCTTGCTCTGAACCGGTAAAGCATCCAGCCTATGAAACCAAGAAAGACAATGACACCTGCTGTGTAGCCCAAGATTGAACCAACATGAACCATACTTGGCTTTGCTTTAGCTGCTTGTTCCTCTTGTTTTGCCGGCTGTTCTGTTTCTTGTTGCTGCGGCTGCTGTGTCTGCTCGTTTTCTTGTTGATCAGATGCGGGCTGATCTTTTTCATCCTCTTGATCATCTGCTTGGTCGTTGTTAGCCGTGGTTTCATTCGTAAATGTCTCTGGGTTCGTGAACCCTTTTGTCGGTTCAAAAGTCACCCAACCACGGTTTGGAAAATACACCTCTACCCATGAATGGGCATTGTTATTGGTCACTTCATACACATTGTTTCCATCCATCTGTGTTTCATATAACTGACCAGACGTATATCCTTTCACCCATCTCGCCGGAATTCCAATCGAGCGAAGCATGACAATCATCGAGGTTGAAAAGTTATCACAATAGCCAATCATCGTATCAAATAAGAACTGATCCACATAGTCTTCGTTACGCCCAGGCACAGAGACATTTTGGGTTTCATATGAAAACTTCGCAGATCCTAAATAATCCTCGATCGCTTTTGCTTTATCATACATATTATCCTTCGTTTCCGTTAAGCTGTTCGCCAATGTTTTCACACGCTCTGGCAGCGAGGATGGGAGCTGCAAGTATTCACGTCCGACCTGCTGGTTCACTTGCTGCTTGGTCGGTACTTTGATCCGCTGTAAATCCTCTAGGATAAATGTAGGTGATAAGAAGCTGACTCGATAGCTCCCTAAATTTTTAGGCGGGTTTTGAGTAGACGGGACAATTTTCTCCGTTTTGCCCATCATTTGCAGTGGAATGTTTTCCATTGGCGTCAGCATAACCGTACCAATCGGATAAACAGCATGATTAAATCGATAATTTGATTCCATATCGACTCTTGTTTCATGCTCCTCTGTTTTTACGCGATTGGTAAACCACCGGTTCGGCACATCACTCCCTTTTAACCGAGTAGGTTTCGTATCATTTGAAGCATCCTCCCAGCCTTTCCCCGTGTAAATACTTTTTGTTTCTACACGAAAATAAGACGGCTCTTTTCCGCTCCATTTAAATACCGGTGTACGGTCCTCACTAAACGGTCCCCCAAGCGACGAATCATCCGCACTATATCCCACCTTATTCTGCCCGGTGGAACCATCTTGATTCGTGACCGCTTTAAAAAACGGGACAGGGTCAGGCCATTTCGGATCAGATTTTGGCAAAGACGCACCGAGTGATGCTGATACAAGAACAAGCGCCAGCATGGGTAAGAACCAATTGAGACGCGCTTTCTGTGACACCCGCACACCTTCAGCCGAACGAAGCCGGTCGAAATAGAGCAGGCCAAGCAAACAAAAGCCAAATACCATAATTCGAATGATCGCAAAAGTCGCATCATAAGGCGTAAACGTATCAAGAATCGTGACATATACAATCGTCATCAGTAAAAAGAAAAAGATACGCTGCTGATACACAACCCAATAATGAAGCAAATAAACAAGTAGCCAAAGCAAAATATAAAACAACAATGTGCGGAAAGACGGATACATGTCACTCCACATGCCCATGCTCATCAAAGAAATATTATCTTTAATATCAGCAAACAGCGCAGGCAGATAACTTGGCTCTGATTGATAAAAAATCAAATATAATGCGAGCAAGATCAATCCAGCACAAATAGGAAACGTCACATACCACTTCAATCGAAAGAACGTAAACAAACACGTAAGCCCTATAAAAATGATGAAATAAGACGTATGACTCGTCTCTGTAAAATCTTGAAGCGGACGAAGCCACTCCCAAAGCAGCAGAAATGCGACAGCATAATAGATGAACAACTCAAAACGACTTTGCCGCTGATGCATATAAATGTTTGTCACCTCACAGTTCTTTCGTGCAGCCGGTCCTCAAATAAAAGGGTCGTGTGTATCCCAGAAGCTTTAAGCCGGTCCACAAGCTGTTTTTCTTTTGCCGTCAATCGATCAACGGCTCTCTTCACTAAAAGAACGGTGATGTTCTTTCTGTTTCGATTCCCAAGTAAAATGACAGCAAGCTCTTCTTGCAGATGACCTGTCACCACATACTTTCCTGTCTGCTGGTGCTCACTCGATGTTAATGATTGATAATCAGGTGCACGAGAAGGCTGATACTGCACCTTTGTTAAATAGTAGAGCATGTCCTGTAAATGCCTCTCTCCTTGATCCACTCGAAATAAGTGCTGATACCCAAGCGGGACAAGGCCTACCGGCACCCCTTTTTTCACAGCCGTTTGCAGAACCGATGCGGCCATAGACACAATCGTTTCAAAAGCGGCTTCATCTGTAAAATCAGCAAACACCACCAGATCCTTTGTCTGATTCTGTTCAAACTCCTTCGTCATAAGCTGACCTCTTCTAGCTGTTGTCTTCCAGTCCACCCAAGCGAAACGGTCTCCTTGCTGGTATTCACGCACACCTGTTGTCACATTTGTCGGTTCATTTAACCAAGAGTGCAACGCTTTGCCTCCATTTTCATTCACCGATGCAGCAGATTCAACAGGAATATCCAACATTTTAGGATACACAAGCAATTTTTTCTCTAGTGGAAGAATCACTTCTTTTTCCACAAACCCAAACATATCACCCGTTTTGATTCTAACCGCTCTCAATTGATGCTCTCCCCGCATGATGTCATTAAATTGATATGAAAATCGCCACGTTTGCCGAAACCATGGAAAGATCATTCGCTTCATTTCAATCTGTTCCTGTAAATGGAAGGTATCCGGTGGGTCATCCTCAAGTATGACGTACACGTACGGAAATAGATTCGTCCGCTTGATTTCAAGGTCAACAGACAGCACATCCCCTGCCTTTAACCGGGTATGCTGTAATGTCCTTTTGGCTGTTGCACGAAGTGGAACAAGGGCAAACAGCAAAGCATACAAAGCATATGGTGAAAATGCATAAAAAAGGAACCAGCTCACAAAGCCGCCCTGAAACATGGCATAGCAAAAGGCTGCTGCCGTGAGGAGAAGGAGCATAAACACCCGTAACCATAGTGAAAAAGCGAAACGGTCACGTGACTTCATTGAGTCATCGACTTTTGAACTGGTACGCCAATATGCTCAATCATCTGTCGTAGCAGTGTCTCCGCCTTCTTCCCTTCATATGTTGCTTCCGATGTCAAAATCATGCGATGCGGCAATGTGTAAGGCGCCAAATACTGTACATCATCAGGAATCACATAATCCCGCCTGTTCAACAGCGCATACGCCTGAGCCGCTTTCATCAATGCAATTGAACCCCTTGGGCTCACGCCTAAATAGACAGACGGATGATTTCGCGTCGCTTGGGCGATTTCGACAATATATTCTTTAATCGATGCATCCACATGTACGGTCTGAACCGCTTGCTGCAAAGCATGGATATGATCTTTTGTCATGACTGCCTGAAGCGTGTCAATTGGCGATTGTTTCTCCTGCAAATTCAGCACCTCAAGCTCCTCCAGCATGGTTGGATACCCCATCTTCAGCTTGAACAAGAAACGGTCCATTTGCGCCTCTGGAAGTGGATAGGTTCCCTCATACTCCACTGGATTTTGCGTAGCCATCACAAAGAAAGGATCTGCCAGCGGCATCGTTTCTCCGTCCACTGTGACACTGCCTTCTTCCATCGCTTCAAGAAGGGCTGATTGTGTTTTAGGAGAGGTTCGGTTGATTTCATCAGCCAAAATAATCTGCCCCATAATCGGTCCTTGTCTAAATTCAAACTCGTTTGTCTTTTTATTATAAATCGACACACCTGTTACATCTGAAGGCAAAAGGTCAGGCGTAAATTGAATTCGCTTAAACTCACACCCAATGGATTTTGCCAGAGCACGAACCATCATGGTCTTCCCAACGCCAGGCACATCCTCTAATAGCACATGCCCCTTCGCCAAAATCGCAACAAGGCTTAATATCGCAATATCTTTTTTCCCTACCATTACTTTATTGATGTTATCTACGATTTTTTGTAAATCTGAATGCATCGGTTCATCAAATGCCATCCTGATCCTCCTATCACGTTTCCGTCAATTTTCATATAGTCTAACTTTACCATACAACACGCATTTGCATGAAACATCAACACGTAGAAAAAAGAAGCCTTCTCACGATGGAAAAGACTTCTGCTCCTCTTTAGGCTCACTTGCTGGTTCCATATGAACATGAGAGTGTAGAATATCATGTTCCTGCTTCATTCTGCGTTCAATTTCATCTGCAATATCATGGCTTTCTGCGATGTTTAAATGCGGTTCTACTTCAACGACCACATCCACATGGACGGTGCTTCCAAGATAACGAGCTTTAATGTCTTTCAAATCGCCCACTCCTGGTGTCGCTTCAATCGTCTCTTTATATTTAGACATATCTTTTATATGAAAACCGTCCGTTAACGAATGAGACGCATCTCTGAAAATCTCCCACGCCGTTTTACAGATAATTAAGCCAATCACAAACGCAGCAAGCGTATCAACCCACGCCAGCTGAAATTGAGAGGCGATAATTCCGACAAACGTCCCGATACTCACATAAGCATCTGATTTATTATCAGCCGCTGCCGCATATAGCGCCTGGCTATTAATTCGTTTAGACAGTTTACGGTTATACATATACACGCCATACATCACAACAGCACTTCCTGCTGCCGTCCAAGCCGCAATCATATCAGGCGTTTGATGCTCTGATGAGAAAAGCGACTGGCCTGCACTCAGCAAAACCTGAAGCCCGACAAGCATCATAATAAAGGAAGCCACAAGTGACGCAATATTTTCAGCTCTAAAATGACCGTATGGATGATCCTCATCAGGTGGCTTCTGAGAAATACGCAGCCCAATTAATACGGCAAGCGAAGCAATGATATCTGTCGTATTATTCAAGCCATCTGCGGAAAGGGCTTCTGAATGAAACACATACCCAATGATCAGTTTGACAGCAGATAAGATCACATAGGCTATAATGCTGACCCAAGCACCTGTTTCACCTTGTCTTAATTCGTTGTAGCGCTCCATACCGAACAGCGCCTCCTCACACATTACTTTTCTATATTTATCTTACAAAGCCAAGCCCGTGTGGGTCTACAGCAACATGATTCGCTTGAATCAGCAAAATAGGATACATAGAAATGTGTTGACCTAAGCAAACTTATTTTTATAAGGTCAATTGACCTCAAGACCTACTCCCATCAACGTTTTTCAAAACCACCCCGAAAAATGAAAAAGAACAAAATCACTCTGCCGCCAAATTGTCAGAATAGTTTTATTTTAAAACACAACTTTTCTTTCTTCCTTCTTATGCTATTTTTAAGAATGGGCAGAGGAAAATGAGGGAACATAATCTCTCAAATCCTTTATACTTTTTAACATCATGTTAAGAGGTTTGAAATGTCAGTTTGATAACCTGTCCAATGCTGAATGACAATTCAGTATGATAAAATTTAAAATATTCTAAAAACAAACTCTCGAATAAAAGAGAAATGTTTGGAGGTAAAGAAATGTCCAACATGACAAACGGTCTTCAAAAAAACCTTAAGACAAGACATATTTCAATGATCTCCATTGCCGGGGTCATTGGGGCAGGGCTATTTGTTGGTAGTGGTGCTGTCATTCATTCTGCAGGGCCTGGATCGATTCTTTCCTATTCATTTGCCGGACTTCTGGTCATCTTTATTATGAGAATGCTTGGAGAAATGGCATGTGCCTATCCGACAAGCGGCTCTTTCTCACAATATGCGAGCGACGCCATCGGCCCGTGGGCTGGGTTTACAATCGGCTGGCTTTACTGGTTCTTCTGGGTCATCGTCATCGCCATTGAAGCCATTGCCGGTGCTGCCATTATTCAATATTGGTATGGAGATGCACCTGTTTGGCTCACAAGTCTTATCCTCACAATCCTCTTAACTTTGACAAATATCTTTTCTGTTAAATCTTTCGGCGAATTTGAATATTGGTTTTCATTGATTAAAGTCGTCAGCATTATTCTATTCCTACTCATTGGTTTTGCATTTATTTTTGGTTTTGGCGGTCATCATACTGCAGGTCTTGCCAATTTAACGGGGAATGGCGGTTTCCTTCCAAACGGGTTCGGCTCTGTGCTCCTCGGGATTGTCGTTGTCATCTTTTCATTCATGGGAACCGAGATTGTGGCAATTGCCGCAGGTGAATCAGCAGACCCTGTCAAATCTGTGACAACAGCTACCCGTTCAGTTGTATGGCGTATTATTGTTTTCTACGTCGGGTCGATCGCCGTCGTTGTCACGTTACTCCCATGGAATTCAGCGAATATTTTAACAAGCCCGTTCGTTGCAGTATTAGAATACATCGGTGTCCCATCAGCCGCTCAAGTCATGAACGTCATTGTTTTAACAGCCGTTCTTTCTTGTTTAAACTCCGGTCTATACACAACGTCCAGAATGCTTTATTCATTAGCAGAAAGAGGCGAAGCACCAAAACGTTTTATGAAAATCAGCAAACGCGGTGTCCCTGTAGCAGCTACAGTCGCTGGTACCTTCTTTTCCTATATTGCCGTCATGATGAACTACTTTTACCCTGAAACCATCTTTCTATTTCTAGTCAATGCCTCTGGTGCCATTGCACTTCTTGTCTACTTGGTCATTGCCGTTTCACAATTAAGAATGCGTCGTAAAATTGAAAAAGAAAATCCAGAACAACTTAAAATCAAAATGTGGCTGTTCCCATACCTTACGTACTTTACCATTTTGGTCATCTGCGCCATCTTGGCCTCTATGCTGTTTATCGAATCAATGAGACCTCAGCTCATACTGACAAGCATCATTACCATCAGTGTACTAGCCGCCTACTTCATCTTTAAACCAAACAAAAAAGTGCCTGCAAGTGCAGCGCTTGAAAATAAACACCCTTAATTCTCCCGCTGAAAAGCGGTTTTTTTTATTTTATTCACCTATTTGGATGTCCGCACTTATAATGTATCAAATTGATTTTAAGTGAGGATTAGTCAACATGAACCTAGAAAAGTTTGTTGACGAGCTGCCAATTCCAGAAGTCGCAGAGCCCGTCAAAAAAAACCCAAGACAAACGTATTATGAAATCGCTATGGAGGAGGTGTTCCTAAAAGTTCATAGAGATCTGCCCCCAACCAAGCTATGGACCTATAATGGCAGTTTGCCTGGTCCAACCATTAAAGCGAATCGAAATGAAAAGGTCAAAGTGAAATGGATGAACAAATTGCCGCTGAAACACTTTCTGCCTGTCGATCATACCATTCACGCTGGACATCATGATGAACCCGAAGTCAAAACAGTCGTTCACCTGCATGGGGGCGTGACACCTGCAAGCAGTGACGGTTATCCAGAGGCTTGGTTTTCGCGAGACTTTGAAGCGACCGGCCCCTTCTTTGAACGAGAGGTTTACGAATACCCTAATCACCAGCAAGCATGCACATTGTGGTATCACGATCATGCCATGGCATTGACACGATTAAATGTATACGCCGGATTAGCTGGATTTTATTTGATCTCAGATGCATTTGAAAAATCGCTCGAATTACCAAAAGATGAATATGATATCCCTTTAATGATCATGGACCGGACGTTTCAGGAGGATGGCGCACTGTTTTACCCAAGTAGACCAAATAACACACCAGAAGATAGTGACCTTCCGGATCCCTCCATCGTGCCATTTTTTTGCGGGGAAACGATTTTAGTCAATGGAAAAGTATGGCCGTATTTAGAAGTAGAGCCTCGAAAATATCGTTTTCGTATCTTAAATGCGTCCAATACAAGAACTTACGAGCTTCATCTAGACAATGACGCCACAATCTTACAAATTGGATCTGATGGCGGCTTTTTGCCAAGACCTGTTCATCACCAATCTTTTAGCATTGCACCTGCTGAACGTTTTGATGTCATCATCGACTTCTCAGCTTACGAAAACAAAACGATTGTTTTAAAAAATACGGCAGGCTGCGGTCAGGATGTCAATCCAGAAACAGATGCGAACATTATGCAATTTAAAGTCACTCGTCCGCTCAAAGGAAGAGCAGCTAAAACATTACGTCCGATCTTCAAACCACTGCCACCGCTCCGGCCGAGCCGAGCTGATAACGAGCGAACGCTGACCCTTACTGGCACACAAGATAAATATGGGCGCCCGATTTTATTACTAGATAACCAGTTTTGGAATGATCCTGTCACAGAAAATCCTCGACTTGGCAGTGTAGAGGTGTGGAACATCGTCAATCCAACAAGAGGTACACACCCTATTCATTTACATCTTGTTCAATTTCGAGTGATTGATAGAAGACCATTCGATACAGACATCTATCAATCAACAGGTGAAATCGTGTACACAGGACCAAATGAGGCGCCTCCTTTGCATGAACAAGGCTACAAGGATACAATTCAGGCGCATGCCGGTGAAGTCATTCGCATCATCGCTCGGTTTGTCCCATATAGCGGACGATATGTGTGGCATTGTCACATTTTAGAACACGAGGATTATGACATGATGCGGCCGATGGATATCATTTAGTAAATATGAAACCTCTCTTAATTGCGTAATATGAAAAGGGCTAACAGCTTCTATATATTAGCCCTCTATTTTCTTTTCAATCTCCATGAGAAAAAACGAACAATGTATCGCATGAATGGCATTTTTTTGAACATTACACACTTAAAAAGTTGACGAAGTAAACCGATAATACTACTATATACCCATTACCTCTATCAAAAGGCACTTAAGAAACCATGCACAAACAAATAGAAAATCGTCATAAAAAACGGAGGAGTTCAATTTGAATGAAGAAAAAGAGACTTGCCAGGTCAAGCAAGAAACAGTGGCAGGTAACAGGGAGAAGCTTTCAATTCATGAAAACGAGAGCATTCGATCAAACATTGAACAACTAACAATTGAACTCGGTGAACAAAAAGAATTCAATCACTTCATATTAGATGAAAAACAGAAGGCCATCAGCACATTATCGGCTCTCATTGCAAAAGGTGATTGTGATGAAGAGTTAAAAGCTCATTTTGTACAAGCATTACATATCGGGCTCTCTGTTATAGAGATTATGGAGATCATTAAGCACTGTACAAAGGTTGCGGGATTCCCTCATTCCATTAATGCCTTGTTTATTTTTCAAAACTTACTAGATGAAAACAATAAATAAGAGAAAACGAGAAGTCTTCTGTCCTCTCGTTTTTTTATTTCCACTTACTTTACTCTCTTACGCTGATTCTGTCACAGTAGCAAAATATCAAAATACCACTCATTTCCTTGCTTAAAAAGTGATGTTGATTTCACAAATCCGCATTTTCACCAACACATCCCATGACAAAATAAAAAAACGTCCAGTTATATGAAATAACTGAACGCGCACCTTTTACCGATTGACAGTGAAATTGTTAACAATCCCGCCTTCTTTCTCCCAAGCGGTTTCTACTGTTTTCTTCTTAATATCATATTCAAAAATGGTTCTGACCTTCGCCTTTCGTCCTGTGTCATCCTTTAATTCCTTTGCGTTCTTTGCAACACCTAAGAAATAAACAGATGTACCATCCGCAGAAAATTGCGGCTGGGCAGCACTTAAAATACGTACATCCTGACTGTTTTTAACAAGTGTCTTCGTTTTTCCTGTATCTACATCCATCACCTTAATAGATGATACTTCTTTTTCATTTCGAACCTTCACTTCTGTATAAATGAGTTTTTTATGATCTGGTGAAAAAGAAATATCATTGATGGTTTGAGAAATACGTGCAATTCGCTTTCCCTTCTCACCTGTTTGTAGGGTAATCTTCATGGTCGTTGGTTCAGGATCCATTCCTTTTTCATTTGCCTCATCCGTCTTTTTATAATCCTCTTTTAACGAATAATGCTGAATGGCCAACAGATTTGATGCTGGATCATAAGCAAAAGAACTCACCGTATCATCATCACTTTTTTCTGGATATAACACTTTCACTTTCTGTGTTTTCAAATCAAAAGACGCTACATAAAATTGCTCACCTGAATCCTTGTTATACCTTAAATATAACTGTTTTCCGTCACCAGAAAGTCTCATACTGTCGATTGAATCGTCACTCGTAAAGAGCGTTTTTTCTTTATCCGTTTTCACATTCAATTCCCGTATACTTACTTTTTGTGTGTCTTCATCTGTATACGTGTAGTATAAAAGCTGTTTTGCCTGATCATAAGCAATTGAAGGATATGCTGTCAGTTTCTCTGTATGAAGCGCCTTGTCATGCAAGTAATAAGTATTGTTTAACTTTTGATCCGTAAATGAAACAAGCAATTCGTCTTTTGCATCTTGATTTGTTTTCACTTTTCCTGCATGTTTTGCCTCTTGCCCCGGCTTCATCATGAAGAAGATGACGGCCGCAATTGCTGCGACTCCAATCACTGTGACGATCCACCATGTTGATTTTTTCATTGATTTTCAGACCCTCTCCACAAGAAAAGAAGCCAGAAAATGAACTTTTCCCGCTTCTTTGCATGCCTATGTATTAATAAGTGTAATGCCCTTTGACGACACCTTTACTTGTTTTATACCCAAGTGCTTTGAATGCTTTCGGACTTACGTCTAATACTGCGTTTGGCATTCTACCTACATCATATTTATATACTGTAATCACTTTATGTGGTTTCGCTTTTGTTGTCACTCTTAGTTTTGTACCTTTTTTCGGTACGTCAAATCCCATTTTCGTTGCTGCATCCCAATGACCGAGTTTTTTTCCATCTGCGCCTTTTTTACCGACACCATTATACCATGTAATATTGCCGCTTACTTTTTTTGCACTTGCTCCATGTGAGAAACTAAACGCTAAAAATAAACTAGCTACTGTTACGATTGTCGCGATAAGCTTTTTATTCATTAAAAAATCCTCCGTATTTGGTTTCTGACCCTATTATACATGAAGATGCACCCAGTTATTTTACAGTCACATTACAATTCGAATACAAGTTGACCACTTAATGACCGATTTTGTTCATAAATTTCACCAAAAACAGCCAGAACATCGTAAGTAGACCTCCCCTTTCGTTTTATATAATAGAAATGAATCAAAGATAAGGAGGAATTTCCATGAAAAAGTGGTTCATCGTTTTGAGTGTAAGTTTGACCTTCGTTTTGATGCTTTCAAGTATTCCCGCCTCTGCGGCTGGTCCTCGTCACGGCGCCATCGTGACACAAACGGATGAAGCCAAATGGTCAGGTATCTCGGCTGATATTGTGCTGCCAAAAACAGCCACTATTAAAAATGGCTATGCTGACTGGTATCTTGGTCTCGGTTCTGCCGTTGTTGAAAGCGGGATTTCAAAAACATCTTCTGGCTATAAGGTATTCCTGGGCACCGGCTCCCAAGGCGGCAGTCAATATTGGAACAGCGAATACGATTCAAGTATTAAAGATGGTGCACGTGTCAACTTAAAGCTCATCAACAATGGTGATGGCACAGTGTCACTATACGTCAACGGGAAACTGCGCTATAAGCAGCCTGTTTACAACCCTAGCCGTCTGAAAGACCTCGATGTCGTCAAAATGGTACACGGCGTACAAGATAATGGAACAAACAGCTACTCGCAAGCAAGTTTCTCTAATGTACAGCTCCGTGCAAATACATCTGGAAGTGTCTACAAAAAATGGGACGGCACCATCAAATCATCTCTTTTACGCAAAAATCTAGAATCTGGTGCTCCGGCTCCAAAATTCACGGTCATTTCGTCTATCCCACTTAGTACAACCCTTTCAGCACAATAAAACATGAGCACCCACCTTTGGGTGCTTTTGATTGTTCACAGCTTATCAACACTTCTCTTTTAATCAAAACATCAATTCGTGGTAACATAAGCATACATACTTTGAAGAACAAAGGAGAAAGAACGTGAGAAAAAGTCTACTTGTTTTCATGAGTCTTGTTGCAACCTTCTCTATCCTAGCAGCTTGCTCAAATACGGCAAAAGAAGAAAAAACAGAATCTACGGCACTTCCAACGATTAATGAACGCATTCAAAATGAAACGAAAGAGGTCATGGAGCAGTCTAAGCTCGTAAAAGACACAGCGATCACCGTTGATCAAAAGAAAAAAGTCATTTCCTTAAACGTGACGGCTTCATCTGAGACCAATAGTGATTACGCTGAAGTCATTGGTTTGAACTTTGCCAAAACACTAGCTATTGGTGCATCCACTGAAAAGGAAAACAACCTGCATAAACCGGAAAATGACAGCCTCGGCGCCCTCTACTCCTTTTATGACCTAAACATCACCGTGAAACAAGAAAACGGAAAAGTACTGGCAAAAGGAAAGAAAACAACAAATGAAACAAAGATTACCTGGGAGAGAGCCCAGTAATTGGACAAGAAAATTCTTTATGGATTTTCTTGTTTTTTTTAACAAAACTATTAATATTGTGAAAAGAATGCCGATGAGTAAGATTGTGTTGGTTCTTAAGTACCAATAATTCTTATTTACATATCGGAGGAAAGTATCATGAAAAGAACGACAGAATTTGTTTTAGGCTTAATTGGAGGTATTTTGGGATTTTTCGGTGCAATGTTTGCACTTGCTTTTGGAGGACTAGATGCCGCATTTAATGAATCAGGTACGAGTCAATTCACAGGATTAGGCTGGTCAGCGATGCTTTTCTCTATTCTTGCGATTGTGGCATCTGTTATCGTGAAGAAAAAAGCAAAGCTTGGTGGCATTTTATTATTAGTTTCTGCTGTAGGCGGTATTATTTCTATTTTTGTGTTCTTTATCCTTCCAGCTGTATTAATCATCATCGCAGGATGCATGGGTGTGTTTAGAAAAGAGCCTGTCAAAACAGTTCCTGCTGAATAAAGTTGATATAAAAAAGCTTGTAGAGGGTCGCTCTACAAGCTTCTTTTATTGTATATTTTCATTTAAATCTTCTCTTATGATATCAATCAGCGTGTCAATATCCGAGTGAGCTCTAGATGCTAATCGTACCAGCAAATGATCGATATACTCATACAAATGACGATCTTTCAACATATACTTCCCATAATACGGAATGACAAAGAAATAGAGCAAATCAGCTACTTCTAGTGCAACGTCATCACCAACTTCATTCTTTAGCGCCTCCCCAACACATTGGATCAGCCAATTCAAATCTTCTTTCTTTTCAATCGGAACGTACATCAGCTGATGAATACGGTCCGTATCTCCCGTTTGTAAAATCTGCTCCGCTGCTCCCTTTGATAGAGCACCAATCTCTTTAGAAGATATATTAAGAACCGCGAATTCATTCTCTGATCTGTCTTGATCCATTTGCAGCACGTTTTGGTCCATCTCGACTCACTCCCCGTTCTCAGATACTTTTATTATAAGGAATTCATCTGATTTTTTATGGAAATAGTGGATTTTTTTATGTAATTTTAAACAAAAAAAGAACCTAATGATATGATTCAATCTCAATTGACATAAAAAAACCATTGCACTTTATTTCAATCTATCTCAATATATGTATGTTAGTAGATTGAAAGGGATGAGAGAAATGAAGATGAAACACCCGTGGATCAAAGGAATTATTGTCAGTGTGGTTCTCGTACTTGGGCTTGGAATCTTTCCTGTCCAGCTGCCCTTTTTACACATGACTCATGCGACACCAGTCGCAAAAGCAGCCGCACCGAAATACGTGACAACAGCGAATGTTCATCTTCGCAAAGGACCTGGAACAAAATATTCAGTGATATTGACCATTCCAAAAGGGAAAAGGATTCCTTATCTTAAAAAGAATGGTTCATGGATTCAAACAAAGTATAAAGGAAAGACGGGTTACGTCAGCTCTCAATATATCAAAAAAGCAGGCAAAAGCTCACCAGCTTCATATGCTGCTCCTTCCACTAAAACGCCAGGTACGTATGTAAAAGGGATATTGGTTGTGAATAAGAAACATAGACTCCCATCTTCATACAATCCCGGAGAAAACAAACAAGCGAGAAAAGCAGTAAACGCTATGATCGCGAAAGCAAAAAAAGCAAACATCCGACTCACCGCTTTTAGCACCTTCCGTTCATACGACCGTCAGCGTGTCTTGTACAACAATTACGTCGCCTCTCATGGCAAAAAACAAGCAGATCAATTTAGCGCAAGACCAAGCTATTCCGAACATCAAACCGGCCTTGCTTTTGATATCGGCGGTGCCAATTCAAAACATTGGGCTGAAGATTCTTTTGCCAATACAAAAGAAGCGAAATGGCTGGCCAAACATGCCCATGAATTTGGTTTTATCATCCGTTATCCGAAAGGTAAAGAAAAAGTGACAGGCTATCAATATGAACCATGGCACCTCAGATACCTCGGATCAAAAAATACGAAAAAAGTGAAAAAGAGCGGCAAAACCCTTGAAGAATATTTAAACATAAAAGGATAACAACAAAAGCACTCTTTTTCTTCAGAGTGCTCTTTTCATATATTCTCTTCTCTCTTTTTCATCGCAGCCGCCATTTCCACTTCACCCTCTGCTTCCAGCTGTTCAATAATGCGAGCATAATCTCTTTCATGGCGATTTTGGCTTAACTTAAAAGCAGCTTGAACTTCATCAATGATGATTTTGAAGCCCACAATCCCTTTCATTTGTTTCTCTAACAGTTCCTCAGACAACGTATCCCATAACACTGGCTGATCTCTATGACTTTCATATGTCTCCAGCATCGCTGTTAATTCCTTGACCAGTTCTGATTTTTCGAGCAGTGCAGCCTTTCCATATACATGTACAGCTTGATAATTCCACGTCGGTACGGCTTCTTTCTCATACCATGAAGAGGATATGTAGGCATGCGGCCCTTGAAAAATGACGAGCACCTTCTCATTTTCTTCAAACGTTTTCCACTGAGGATTTCCAATTGCCATATGCCCTGAGATCACATACGAATCGCCAATTTGATGAAAACTCACTGGAATATGTGTCGCAATGGGCTTTTCATTCGTTGTCGTCACAACTGTAGCAAATGAATGAGATTGAATAAATGATTTGATTTTCTCCATATCTTTCACTTGAAAAAATGATGGTATATGCATGTTCCCTTCCCCCTTTTTGATTACCTCAATGTTTTGGTCATAATGAAGTCCATTTGCTCCTCGTCCCCCATTTGGAAAGCATGCACTCCTGTTTGAACAAACCCAAGATTTTGATAAAATGCCATGGCGGCTTTATTATGCTCCCACACACCAAGCCAAACATCACGTTTATGATGTTTCTCTGCAATTTCAAAGGCTTGATTCATTAAATATCGACCTAATCCTAGTTTTTGAAAGGACTGTTTGATATAAATGCGTTCAATTTCTAATGTGTCATCACCCATCTCTTCTGACTGTGCATCGTCCATATTGACCTTTAAATAACCAGCAAGGCGCCCATTTACTTGAACCAAATAAAATTGTGAAAAGGGATGTTGAAATTCTTTTAGCAGCTGGTTCGAATGAAAAGCTGTCTTCACATATGCGTCGATATGCTCCGCCTTGTTTTGCTCCTGAAACGTTTCTATAAAAGTATCGATTCCGATTTTTTGCAGATCTTTTATATGTTGTTCATTACACCGAATGAGCGTGACGGTCATGAAGTAACCCCTCCTTAGTCATTAGTAGCTTCTCTTTTTGCCTTTTTTCACATCTTCCCAATCTTTTTCGATATTCTTTCGCACCCTCAAAAGATATTGATAAATCTGTTCCGCTTCCTCTTCAGAAAACCCATCCAGCGCTACCCGATTTGAATGATCATGTTCTCGTTTGATAATTGGATAGACGGCTTTCCCTTTCTCAGTTGGAAACAATTTCTTGATTTTTTTATTCGCTGAGTCATGTTTCTTCTCAATAAATTCATGCAGCTCTAATTTTTGAATAGCCCGAGCAGCCGTAGTTCGATCCACCTTAATCATTTCCGCTAGTTTTTCCTGAATGATGCCAGGCTCCTCACAAATACGCACAAGATACAAATACTGCCCCTTCGTTAAATCATACTCTTTAAATTCAATATTACTAATGGAATCAAGCGCGCGAGCAATCACGCCGATCTCCCGCAAAATTTCTTTCATATACCTCGACTCCTTTTATTGCATTTACAACAAATAACTAAAGTTAGTATAATTGATTAATGTTGTATTTGCAACAAAAAACCCACTTCTTAATTGAAAGTGGGTTTTCAACTCTTTCTTTATTTATCACGCCTCTTCGATCCAAACAATCCAAATACGACAGCCAGTGCAACTATAATCGCCACCCAAGTCGTAAAGCCCATATGATCACCGCTTTTCTTTTGAAAATCATCTCTTTATGTTAGATAAAACCAAAAAAATCACTGTCTCTTTAGTTAACGGATGTAAAGCGGTGAAAGTTTCAATTCATTTAACGCTCTTAACCAAAAAATAGACAAAACAAAAACCCCTATATTTCAAGGGGTTTTCGGGGGTGTTACATCATTCCACCCATTCCGCCCATACCGCCCATATCCGGCATTCCGCCGCCTGAGCCGCCTTCTTCTGGTTTGTCAGCTACGACTGCTTCAGTTGTAAGAAGCATAGCTGCTACAGAAGCTGCGTTTTGAAGTGCAGAGCGAGTGACTTTTGTTGGGTCAACGATTCCTTTTTCGATCATGTTTACCCATTCGTTTGTTGCTGCGTTGAAGCCTACGCCAATTTCTTCGTTTTTCAAGCGCTCAACGATGACTGATCCTTCAAGACCTGCGTTGTGAGCGATTTGACGAATTGGCTCTTCAAGAGAACGTAGAACGATGTTGACACCTGTTTGAACGTCACCATCAGCTTCGATGGAAGCGACTTTGTTGTATACATTCACAAGTGCTGTACCACCACCGGATACGATACCTTCTTCAACTGCTGCACGAGTTGAGTTCAGTGCATCCTCGATGCGTAGTTTGCGTTCTTTTAGTTCTGTTTCAGTTGCAGCACCAACTTTGATGACAGCAACGCCGCCAGCTAGTTTTGCAAGACGTTCTTGTAATTTTTCTTTATCGAATTCAGAAGTGGTTTCTTCTACTTGCGCACGGATTTGGTTCACACGTGCTGCGATTTGAGCAGAATCTCCTGAGCCTTCTACGATCGTTGTGTTCTCTTTTGTGACAACCACTTTAGACGCACGGCCAAGCTGACCAATTTCAGTTGATTTCAGGTCAAGTCCTAGGTCTTCTGTGATTAATTCTCCGCCAGTTAGAACAGAGATGTCTTCAAGCATTGCTTTACGACGGTCACCGAATCCAGGTGCTTTTACTGCCACTGCGTTGAATGTTCCACGAAGTTTGTTCACAACAAGTGTTGCAAGTGCTTCGCCTTCTACATCTTCAGCAATGATCAATAATGGTTTTCCTTGTTGTACGACTTGCTCAAGTACAGGAAGGATTTCTTGAATGTTTGTGATCTTTTTATCAGTGATTAAGATGTAAGGATTTTCAAGAACCGCTTCCATCTTATCAGAATCAGTGACCATGTATGGTGAAGCGTATCCACGGTCAAACTGCATTCCTTCAACCACTTCAAGCTCAGTTGTGAAACCTTTAGACTCTTCAATTGTGATGACGCCGTCGTTTCCTACACGCTCCATCGCTTCCGCAATGAGGCTGCCGACTTCTTCATCTGCTGCAGAAATAGACGCAACTTGAGCAATTGATTCTTTACCTTCGATTGGTTTAGAAATCTCGTGCAAGCCTTCAAGTGCTACTTTCACTGCTTCTTCGATCCCTTTACGAACACCAACAGGGTTTGCGCCAGCTGTTACGTTTTTAAGACCTTCACGGATCATTGCTTGAGCTAGAACTGTTGCAGTCGTTGTACCGTCACCAGCTACGTCGTTTGTTTTGCTTGCAACTTCTGCCACAAGTTTTGCACCCATGTTTTCAAATGCATCTTCTAATTCGATTTCTTTTGCAATCGTTACACCATCATTTGTGATAAGTGGAGAACCGAATTTTTTCTCAAGAACCACGTTACGTCCTTTAGGTCCTAAAGTTACTTTTACAGCATCTGCAAGTGCATCTACACCACGTAACATCGCACGACGTGCTTCTTCACTGAACTTAATATCTTTTGCCATAATAACGAAACCTCCTCAGTCTTTTTAGAAATATATCTCAATCTTTGTTTATGTGATTAACCAATAACAGCTAAAATGTCGCTTTCACGAAGGATTAAATATTCTTTTCCTTCATATTTCACTTCAGTACCTGCATATTTTGAGAAGATAATGCGGTCGCCTGTGTTTACTTCTAACGCAACGCGCTCACCACTTTCAAGTACACGACCTGAACCTGCTGCAACAATTTTACCTTCTTGCGGTTTTTCTTTTGCAGAATCCGGTAAGACAATACCGCTAGCGGTTTTTTCCTCAGATTCAACGAGTTCAATGATTACGCGATCGCCTAATGGCTTTAACATAAGAAACAACCTCCTCAATTTTTATATGTAGTCTTTTTTAGCACTCATCACTAGCGAGTGCTAACACATTTATTATAATAAAGAATGTCTTCTGTAATTTCAAGTAAAAACCTTTAAAAATTTTTACGCTTTCATGATCTTTTTTTTATCACCGATTCTTTCCTTTTCAACGAAAAAGAAGACTTGTGTTACAATAAATCTAGTTCTTTTAGTAAAGGGGTTTTCGTTACTTGAAAAAACAATATTGGTACATCATCTTAACGTATATATTGGTGCAATTTTCTGCGTTTCCGTATGTGTTCATCATGAAGTGGTTAGGTTACATTCAGACACCGATGACACAAGCAGAGCTCTCCAAATTGTCAGGAACATGGACAATCATCAGCTTCTGTATTGGACTAATCATTATTCTGCTCATCCTTCGGACTGTACCAAAAGCTTCACTCCGAAATGAAGCACCGGCATCAGTCGGCGTGGCAATCGCTTGGATCATTGGCGGTTTCTTTCTTTCCCTCTTTGCACAATCCATTGCGGGGGCGATTGAACAATATGCATTTGGCATTAGCCGAGAATCCGAAAATACTCAAAACATTTTAGCCATTATGGATGCAGTTCCATGGCTTGTCATCGTCATCGCTCTGATTGGACCGATATTAGAAGAAATCATTTTCCGAAAAATCATCTTTGGTGTCGTTTATGAAAAAACGAATTTTTTCATTGGCGCACTTGTCAGTTCAGTGGTTTTTGCTGCTGTACACAATGATTTCCCACATATCTTGCTCTATACCGCAATGGGCTTTACATTCGCCTTTTTATATGCGAAAACAAAACGAATCATTGTGCCAATCGGCGCACACATGCTGATGAACTCGCTCGTCATTCTTGTGCAGATTGAGCCAGTAAGAAAAATAATTGAAGAACAATCTCAAACAATGCAAATGATTATTGGAGGCTTTTTCTCATGAGAAACCCTGTCGTATGGGGCATTATTTATTTTGCCGTAGGTGTGGCGTTCACCTATATGGCCATTCAAAATCCAGGTGACATGTGGTCATTTTACAGCATTTTGCTGATGGTGTTTGCGGCCTATAATATTAATATCGCGTTAAAAATGTTTGCTTTTTCTGTCAAAATGAAAAAACAACAGCAAAAATAAACAAAAAACCATTTTCCGCCGTTTGGAAAATGGTTTTTTTATGGAGGTCATGTTTTCATGGAACACGAAAAACTGAACATCATGAACAATCAGCATGAAACGATTGGTACAGCCGCTCGATCTGATATCCATGCTGAGGGCCTTTGGCATGAAACCTTTCATTTCTGGCTTTTAAAAAAGGAAGATGACACAGTGTTTCTCTATTTTCAGCTGAGGAGTCCCTCCAAAAAGGATTTCCCTTCTCTATTTGATATCACAGCAGCAGGCCACCTTCTCGCAGATGAACAGCCTTCTGATGGCATCAGAGAAGTCGAAGAAGAGCTTGGTCTCTCCATCTCGTTTGAGAACCTTACCTTTGCCGGTGTCATTAAAGATGAAATCCATATGCCATCGTTTACCGATCGTGAGTTTTGCCATGTGTATTTTTATATGGATCAAAAAGAGCACATGGATGTCCATCTACAGAAAGAAGAAGTTGCTGGACTTTATAGAGCAAGGCTGATGGATGCACAGCAGCTTTTAAGTAGAGAATGCGAAAAAATGAACATCGAGGGCTTTGAAGTGGATGCAGACGGCAAGCGACGTGAGGAAAAGAGAGAGGTCCGTATACATCATTTTGTCCCGCATGAACCTGCCTATTATGAGCATCTCTTTCAAGCAATCAATCAATTTCTTTCGCAATAGAAAAAGCATCGTGACCCCTATTAGGATCACGATGCTTTTTTATGAGACAACATCATTTTCTTTCTCCTCTGTCTCTGTTTGCTGCATTTTGCGATAGGTCACTCTTGAAATGACAATACTCACTTCATACAAAACGAGCATTGGCAAGGTAACCATGAGGTGAGAAACGATCTCTGGCGGTGTAATCAGTGCGGCAATGACAAGGAGGACAAAATAGGCATACTTCCGGATTTTTGATAAAAACATCGGTGTGATGATGCCAAGTCTTGTGAGAAACATCAACACGACAGGCATCTGAAACAAAAAGCCAAATGGAAGTGTTAACTGCATCAGAAATGTAAAATACTCATGAATCCCAATCACTTGCTCCACATGTAAATCATTTGACATCCGTATCATAAAATCGACGACAAATGGAAACAAAATAAAATAAGAGAAAGCCACACCGCTCAAAAATAAAAGCAGTGCAATCGGAATATAAGCAAGTGTCACCTTTCTTTCTTTTTCATATAAGCCAGGACTCACAAACGCCCAAAGCTGATATAAAATTACGGGACACGTCAAAACAAGAGCAATGACAAAAGCGAACTGCATAAACACGTACAGTGGATCTGTGAGCTTAAATGCGTTCAATGTCAGTGTGGCCGCTTCATCGGTATTTTGTAAATACACAATGACCGGCTTAGCGAGAAAAAAACCTGCCACCATAAAGGTGACAAAAAACATCGCAATGATCACTAAACGTTTTCGCAGTTCCACAATGTGCTCCATAAGCGGCATATCTTTGACATTCATGAAGCTCATCCTATTCTACTGATCTTCTTTTTTCTTATTTTCTTCCTGATCATCAGCTAAACCTTTTGTGGCATTTTTAAATTCACGTAAAGTATCTCCTGCTGCTCTTCCTAATTGAGGAAGCTTTTTCGGCCCAAAAATAATGAGCGCAACAATCGCAATCAGAACCAAACTTCCAGGACCAATCGGACCCATTTGCTCCACCCCCTTTACCCCTTTTCGTCAGTCCTCCTGTGTAACAGAGTAATGCTTTAAGAAATACACAAGAGACTGAAGTTCAACCGCCAAATCTATATGATGAATTCGAATGTGTTCCGGCACATTCAATCGGGCCGGCGTAAAGTTAAGGATTCCTTTGATGCCAAGGGCAATCAAACGATCTGTAATGGATTGAGCTGCTACGGCAGGCACTGTCAAAATCGCAACAGGAATATCTCCTACCTCTTGCACATGCTCTTCAAGCTTATCCAAATCATAGACAGGCACGCCGCCTATCTCACTTCCTATTTTACTCTCATTGACGTCAAAAGCCATTGAAATTTTTGTATTATTATTTTTAATGAAATTATAGTGTAAAAAAGCAGTCCCTAAATTCCCGACACCGATGAGCATGACATTCGTCATTTCATCTTGGTCAAGGGTCTTTCTAAAGAAGGTCAAGAGGTAATCGACATTATAGCCATACCCTTTCTTCCCAAGTGCACCAAAGTAAGAAAAATCTCGGCGAATGGTGGCAGAATCCACTTTGACTGCATCACTAAGCTCTGCCGATGACACCCTTTGTTTTCCTGATGCATGCAGATTTTTTAAAAAACGGTAGTAAAGCGGCAAACGTTTGGCTGTCGCTTGTGGAATTTTTGACTGGTCTATATTCATATAAGATCCTCCAACTTAAATATCAGATGCTCTGTGAAAATCACCGTTTTTCCCGCCTGTTTTTTCTACTAGATAGGTCGGGCCGATGATCATCCCTTTGTCTATTGCTTTGCACATGTCATAAACGGTCAGTGCACATACTGAGGCAGAAGTGAGCGCTTCCATCTCCACACCCGTACTTCCTTTTGTTTTCACCTGTACTTGTATGTTCAGAATGTACGCATTTCCGTCTTCCTCCCAATCAAAGGAGATATCGACACCTTTTAATGCAAGCGGATGACACATTGGAATGATGCTGGACGTTTGCTTTGCTGCCATAATGCCAGCTACCTGTGCGACAGATAGTACATCCCCTTTTCCAATGTCATGCTTTTGTATTTGATGAAATACTTCTTTTATCATACGAACGCTTGAAACAGCAACGGCAGTTCTCACTGTAGACGATTTGTCACTAATGTCGACCATCTTTGCTCTTCCTTGTTCGTTAAAGTGGCTAAATTGACTCATCTTTCAACGCTCCCTCACTCAAATCATACACTATTTTTTCCTATCTGTCTTTCATTTGACCATCGCAGCCGTATGTAAGATTTGCCGGTTTACTGCTGATAAGCTACACTTAACATATTATAGCAGAGGTGAAGTTACATGATGATTCTACAAGTGAATCAGCTGTCCAAATCGTTTGGCGCTGATACCGTTTTAACGAATATAAAATTGGAAGTCAAAGCGAGGGATCGTATTGCCATTGTCGGTCGTAACGGTGCAGGAAAATCCACGCTTTTAAAAATCATTGCCGGTCAAATGTCTTACGAACAAGGTGAGATCATCAAACCGAAAGACCTATCCATTGGATATCTAGCACAGCATACAGATGTGACGTCTACACGTACGCTAAAAGACGAACTACTATCGGTTTTCGATCATTTAAAAGAAATGGAACAAGAGATGAGAACCATAGAAGAGAAAATGGCTTCTTCCACAGGAACAGAATTAGATTCTCTAATGAAAACCTATGACAGACTGCAGCAAGCATTTAAAGATCAAGGCGGCTACCAATATGAAGCGGATGTCCGCTCCATTTTACACGGACTCGGCTTTAGTCATTTTGAAGACCATACAACCGTCCAATCCTTAAGCGGCGGTCAGAAAACTCGTCTAGCGCTTGGAAAGCTATTATTGATGAAACCAGAACTCTTGATTTTGGATGAGCCAACCAACCATCTAGATATTGATACCTTATCATGGCTTGAGCAGTATTTGCAAAATTATACAGGAGCCATCCTTATCGTTTCCCATGACCGATACTTCTTAGACAAAGTCGTGAATCATGTATATGAAGTGTCGAGAACAGCGATGAAAAAGTTCGCAGGGAACTATAGTAAGTATCTTGACCAAAAAGCTGAGCAGCTAGAGCGTGATATGAAGCTGTATGAAAAACAACAAGAAGAAATTTCGAAGCTTCAAGATTTCGTGGATCGCAACTTAGCAAGAGCCTCCACCACAAAGCGTGCTCAAAGCAGAAGGAAACAGCTGGAACGGATGGATCGTTTAGATAAGCCGTTAGGAGATGAAAAATCCGCAAACTTCCATTTCGATATTATGAGGCAAAGCGGAAATGACGTGCTGAAGGTGCATGATCTCGATATTAGTTACGATAAAAAAACGCCGCTCCTCTCCTCCCTCTCTTTTCATATTAAACGGGAGGATAGCGTGGCACTCATCGGTCCTAACGGTATCGGGAAATCAACTCTTTTAAAAACCTTAACGGATACGTTAAAACCAGTAAAAGGCGAGATCAGCTTTGGTTCTCATGTGACGATTGGCTACTATGATCAGGAACAAGCCAAGCTTACATCCTCCAAAAAAGTGTTAAATGAACTTTGGGATGATTATCCCCATATGACTGAAAAAGACATTCGGACTTGTTTAGGAAACTTCCTTTTTTCAGGTGATGACGTCTTAAAGCCTGTACATGCTTTAAGTGGTGGAGAAAAAGCACGACTTGCACTGGCAAAGCTGATGCTCCAAAAAGCCAATTTCCTCATTCTCGATGAGCCGACGAACCATCTTGATTTGGACAGTAAGGAAATATTAGAGAATGCACTAATAGATTATCCAGGCACCATCTTGTTTGTTTCGCATGACCGTTACTTTATCAATCGCTTGGCAACAAAAGTACTTGAGCTTTCACCAAATGAAACAAAAGAATACCTCGGTGACTACGACTACTATCTTGAAAAGAAAAACGAACAATTAGAGCTTGAAGCACTCCAAACTCAGGAGACGCATAAAAAACAAGCAGAAAAACCAGTAGAAACAGCAAAACTTTCCTATGCAGAAGAGAAAGAACTCAAAAAGAAAGAAAGACAAAAGCAGCGCCGAATTGAAGAAATTGAAGAGCGTATCGCTGTCATCGAAGACAAGCTCAGTGAAAACGAAGAGCTTCTATGTGATCCTGCTATTTTCCAAGATCACGAGAAAGTACAAGCCATTCAAACAGAAAATGATGCGCTCAATCAAGAGATGGAATCACTTTTTGCGGAATGGGAAGATCTATCAGATGCATAAAGAGTGCCCTAACGGGTGCTCTTTTTTTTAGGTGAGAATCTTTACCCACAATGATACCCACAATAACATCTTGATTATTCTTAAATATTTTAAAGTTATCCACTTTATCCACAGTATTTTAATCACATATCCACATAAAAGATCACATTTATACACATTCTCTTCATTTTAAAAAGAATTTTCTAACAATTGTGGATATATAACGTTTACATGTGAATAAATCGCTTTCATTTCAATAGAAAAAACTCCCGTATATCCACAGGAGTTCCAAATTGTTGACAAAGGGCTAAAATGTTGTTTATTTTAGCCTTTGTCTTCTTTTCCGCGTGATAGAAAACCTTTGCAGTCTAGGAAGGACGAGTACTGGCGCGGAGCGAATTTCACATTCGTGAGCACCGGAACGCAGGACTGACACCGAATGCGAGGGTTTGTCTACACGCTGAAACTCCTGTATATCCACAGAAGTTCTTATTCATAGGAAACAAGCGGCAGTCCAGGTTGACCGTTCATTGCCATGTCGCCTCTTATTCCCTTTTCAAATGCAATGGTTCCCGCAGCAGCAATCATGGCTGCATTGTCTGTACAAAGAGACAATGGCGGAATCATGACATTCACTTCAGGTAGCTTCGCAAATGCTGACGTAAGGGCTTCTCTAAGACCTTTATTGGCAGCAACCCCGCCAGCTAGAACGACTTGTTTCACACCATACGCTTCAGCCGCTTTTAATGTCTTTCCAACCAGCACCTCAATCACACTTTCTTGGAAACTTGCAGCCAAATCCTCTGGCGCAATGGTTTCACCCTTTTGAGACGCATTGTGTAGTGTGTTGATGACCGCTGACTTTAAACCGCTGAAGCTAAAATGATAGGACCCTTCTTCAAGCCATGCTCGAGGAAGCTTAATCGTTGGCTCCCCTTCATGTGCCAATCGATCAATGTGAGGTCCCCCTGGATATGGCAGACCCATTGTCCGAGCTACTTTGTCATACGCTTCTCCAGCCGCATCATCCAACGTTTCACCAATGACCTCAAAAGACCCATGCTCTTTCATCAAAACAAGCTCAGTATGCCCACCAGAGACGACTAGAGCTAAACAAGGAAACACAAATTCACCAACAAGCTGGTTCGCATAAATGTGTCCAGCAATATGATGAACACCAACAAGCGGAATCTGATGTGCAAAACTCAATGCTTTGGCTGCATTAACACCTATCAAAAGTGCACCAACTAAGCCCGGTCCTTCTGTCACAGCAATGGCGTCTAAATCCTGAAAGGTCATATTGGCCTGCGTCATGACTTCTTCTAATACGATCGTCATTTGTTCCACATGATGCCTTGAAGCGATTTCTGGTACCACGCCGCCAAATCGTTTATGGCTTTCTATTTGTGAGGCGACAACATTCGCTACGATCTCTGTCCCATTTTTCACAATGGACGCAGCTGTTTCGTCACAGCTTGTTTCTATACCTAATATGAATCGATCTTTTTTTTCACTCATTTATCTTCACCCACATGACTAATGCATCTTCCCCGTTATCCGTATAATAATTCTTTCGAATAGAAGCTGGTTTAAAACCTAGCTTTTCATAAAGGGATTGTGCTGGCGTATTTGATACCCGCACTTCTAGTGAAAGATGATCTGTCTTTTTTTCTTTGCAAAATTCCATGACATATCGAAGCAGCGCTTCCCCGTATCCTTTTCCCCGGTGCTCAGGGAGAATCGCAATATTCGTAATTTGTGCATCATCCATGACAATCCAAACGCCGCAATACCCAACTGGCTGACCATCTTCTTCAATGAGGAAATAATGGCTGTATTGGTTATGGAGAATTTCATAGACAAACGACTCTTTTTTCCAAGGCGCTGTAAACGAATGCACTTCAATCGTATATACCTCTGGGATGTCCTCTACTGTCATTCTTCGCATCTCTACTGTGTTGAGATTATTTTTGTCCTTCAAGCCATTTCACTTCCGCTTCTGCCAAACGAATATAATTAGGAACAAGCTGATGGACATCTTCAGCAGGGCGGTCTGCCCCCAAAAATGCGAGCACTGAAGGTCTTGGGTTGTGAAATGCCTCGTCTGCGATCACAGCAGTTTCTCCAAGTATGGAGAGAACATTCTCTTGATGAAGATGCACATCATGTCCAAGAAATAAAACAGGGTTCCCTTCCTTTTTCAGCTCTTGAAGCCAATCAGTGAGCAGGATATTTTGATCTGGTTTCACTTCTTTTATCTTTCCACCTTCAAATGTATATAACCCTGTATAAACTTGTCCTCTTCTTGCATCAAATATAGGAGAAATCATTCCATCAAAATATCGAGCATTTGCCGCCAGCGTTTCTAAACTTGAAACAGCAGCTATTGGGATAGACAGCGTCCAAGCAAGTGTTTTTGCAATGGTCACACCGATTCTAACGCCAGTGTAAGAACCGGGCCCTTTGGCTACAACAATTTTGCTTAATTCGTTCGGTGCTACGCCGCATTCTTTCATCAGTGCTTCAACTGTTGGCATTGCACGTACTGAATGATTCTTCTTTAAGTACGTAATACTTTCCCCCACCACAGTGTCATCACGGACAAGAGCTATTCCGAGTGTATGGTTTGACGTATCAATTGCCAGTATGGTCAATGTCTTTCATCTCCTTACAAAGGGCCTCATAGCGCTCCCCTTTTGCATAAAACGTGAGATGACGTTCTTCTTCACGTTCTGTTCTCAGCATTTCAATTTTTAAATACGATGAAGGCAATTGAGGTTCAATGAGATGTGCCCATTCAACCAAACATACACCTTCCCCCTCAAAATATTCGCCCAGTCCAATATCTTCTTCCGCATCTTCCATACGATACACATCCATATGATAAAGTGGCAGTCTGCCATCCGTATATTCTTTAATAATTGTAAAAGTAGGGCTGTTGACGATACGGGTAATACCTAAGCCTTCTGCAAAACCTTTTGAAAAAGTCGTTTTACCTGCGCCTAAGTCTCCTTCTAATGTTAAGACATCGCCGGGCATCACAAGTGTAGCCAAGGCAGCAGCAATTCGTTTCGTCTCATCCGCACCTTTTGTTGTCCACGTTAACTTCATGGTGGAGTCACCTCATTTCTTAAAATGATTATATCCTTTTTTCATTAAAATTGTTTGTTGATCGTGGTCTTTTAAAATAACGCTGGACGCTCGATCATCTTTGACTTGTCCAATTCGCGTGACCTGAATGTGATCTTTTTTACATTGCGTCTCAAAACGCTTCCAATCCGTTTCAGGAATCGTACCAGTTAAGACAAAATCCTCTCCACCGAACAAGACCCATTCAAGCCATTCTTTATGTAACAACGGTAGATGTGGATGTTTTGGGAGCTGATCAGCTTCAATTTCAATCGTCACACGACTGGCTTCCGCTATTTCGTTTAACTCACTCGCTAATCCGTCACTCACATCATTCAAGGTCACCCGGGGGAAGCTTGAACAAATAAGGCCAGCAGCAATATGCGGCTGCGGCATTTTGTGTCGTTCTAGAAAAAAAGCAGTGTCAATCGAATGTGCAGCATTTACTTCATTCATTAAAAGGGATAGCCCAGCAGCTGATGAACCTAGTTCACCTGTGACAAAGACAACGTCTCCTGTCTGAGCACTATGACGGTAACAGGCTGTTCCCTTTGGAATCTCACCAATGACCGTTACTGTGATGACAAAGTCACTGCGGGTGGCTACTGTATCTCCACCGATTAAATCCATATGATATCTATCAGCCAATGCTTTCATTCCCTCGTAAAAAGCTGCGACAATTGCTTCATCCCCATGAGGCGGGATCGCGATTGATACAAGATAATACTTAGGGGTTCCTCCCATGGCTGCGATATCACTGATATTCACTGCCAGCGCTTTAAATCCAACCTCAAAGGGTGTGGAAAAATCAAATCGAAAATGGACATGCTCTACCATTGTATCCACACAAACGACCTCTTCACAATGTGAATGAGGTTGATAAACACTAGCATCATCACCGATGCCCATGACCAAAGAACGCTGATGCGTTTCTTTTGGTGTAATTCGGCGAATAAGATCAAATTCATCCATAAAAGACAGCCCCTT
This sequence comes from Bacillus sp. 005/A4HT-01/001, assembly GCF_004634445.1. NCBI lineage: Bacteria > Bacillati > Bacillota > Bacilli > Caryophanales > Bacillaceae > Bacillus > Bacillus sp. 005/A4HT-01/001. The sequence goes on along the minus strand of NZ_SEIZ01000005.1, from coordinate 723 downwards.
CATACAATCAACTGATTGAGCAAACATGATGTCAGACACAGTTAGTATTAGTGTAGCGAATATGAGCCTCGGTTCCAACTAAAAACGATATAAAGAAAGCCTGGTATAAAAAAACCAGGCGTTGTTTGTTGAAGTCATGATCTTTTCTTATCACATTTAGTGTAGCCAAACACAAGGAGTTTCATTGCATCTAGGATACTTATTGAAAGAAAAAGACATAAAAAAAAACGAAACTATACGTTTTCGTTTACAAGTCATAAAAATGGCGGTCCGGACGGGACTCGAACCCGCGACCTCCTGCGTGACAGGCAGGCATTCTAACCAACTGAACTACCGGACCATTTTGGCTGTACTCAATGAGTACTCCCTATTTAAGAGGTAAAATAATTTGGTTGCGGGGGCAGGATTTGAACCTGCGACCTTCGGGTTATGAGCCCGACGAGCTACCGAACTGCTCCACCCCGCGACGATATAAAATGACAAGCTTGGCGGCGTCCTACTCTCACAGGGGGAAACCCCCAACTACCATCGGCGCTGAAGAGCTTAACTTCCGTGTTCGGTATGGGAACGGGTGTGACCTCTTCGCTATCGCCACCAAACCTGATGGAGAGAATGTTCTCTCAAAACTAGATAACAATGTTCATGCTTCACATTAGAATATAGGTTAAGTCCTCGATCTATTAGTATCTGTCAGCTCCACGTGTCACCACGCTTCCACCTCAG
>NZ_SEIZ01000004.1:188443-401039 GCF_004634445.1 Bacillus sp. 005/A4HT-01/001 | reverse complement strand
CTGAGGTGGAAGCGTGGTGACACGTGGAGCTGACAGATACTAATAGATCGAGGACTTAACCTATATTCTAATGTGAAAAATGAACATTGTTATCTAGTTTTGAGAGAACATTCTCTCCATCAGGTTTGGTGGCGATAGCGAAGAGGTCACACCCGTTCCCATACCGAACACGGAAGTTAAGCTCTTCAGCGCCGATGGTAGTTGGGGGTTTCCCCCTGTGAGAGTAGGACGCCGCCAAGCTTTTTGTTTATATCCTTCCAATGGAAGAAGTTACTTTATCCATTCCGCAGTAGCTCAGTGGTAGAGCTATCGGCTGTTAACCGATCGGTCGTAGGTTCGAGTCCTACCTGCGGAGCCATGCTTCCATAGCTCAGTAGGTAGAGCACTTCCATGGTAAGGAAGAGGTCAGCGGTTCGAGCCCGCTTGGAAGCTTTCCTCTATATGTTGATATGACAAGGTTTCTCGATGATGAGAAGGCTTTTTTTTATGTCTTTTTTAATTGCTGGGGGACGCAATGGGGACGCATTATCGAATTTGCAATAAGTTTGATATAGCTTCTGCATAACCTAAACGATGATAGACAGATTTGATATTAAACCCAGATATTTTGCCGATTTGATTTATTAGCATAGTAGCATGAGTGTGACGCATATCATGCAAATGAATTTTCTTATATCGTGCTTTTTTGCGAATCGCTCCCACTATTTATTTAAATATAAAAAGGTAGTTGAGAACGTACAATGCTAATTCGTCTAGTTGATGACAGAGCAAGGCATTCCATTGGTCAACGTTGTGCCACATAAAAGATGGAACGGTTCGAAGATAAAAGCAGCTCTTCAAAAAGCATTGAAAAAGTGAAAAAGGTAAAGCCTCTGATCATAGAGAACAGGGGCTTTTTTGATGTTATTTTTCAACGTTCTTTTTTTGAAGTGAATCCTTATCTCAAAATCCTTTTTCTTTTCTCTGTTACTTTATCGAGTGATTCTAGGTATATGAAAAAGTATTGTTTCCACACAATTTTACACTAATTATGTTTCTCCTCCTGAAAATGTAGTTGATAGAATTTCATCTTCCTTTTATGCATTTTAAATGTGTCGAATTTGTGAAATAAACAATTTCCACAAACTAAAATATGTGGTAGGTCTGTCTATAGTAGGTAACACGCTACTCATTGTTATGGTGAGTATTAATAGAAGGAGTTTTCATGATTATTGCCATAACTGGTGTTGCAGATAGTAGTAAAGTTAGAGAGCCAAAAGGTGATCTGCATTATTACTGTACACATGCCTTAGAAATCGGAAATTCTAAGGAAGAGCTTCTCATCTAAATGGACTTTGTAGACAAGCTCGAAAAAAATTACATGGAGGTAATAGGAAATGAGAATTAACCACAATATCGCGGCACTTAACACACTGAACCGTTTATCTGCTAACAACGGTGCGAGCCAAAAGAACATGGAGAAGCTTTCTTCTGGTCTTAAAATCAACCGTGCAGGAGATGACGCAGCAGGTCTTGCAATCTCTGAAAAAATGCGTGGACAAATCCGCGGATTAGAAATGGCTTCAAAAAACGCACAGGACGGTATCTCTCTTATCCAAACAGCTGAGGGGGCATTGACTGAAACTCACTCAATCCTTCAACGTGTTCGTGAACTAGTCGTTCAAGCTGGAAATACTGGTACACAGGATAAAGAGTCTGACCTTCAATCTATCCAAGATGAAATTAAAGCTTTACAAGAAGAAGTAGATGGAATTTCAAATCGTACAGAGTTTAACGGTAAAAAATTATTAGATGGTTCGTTTAAAGGAACCCCAGGAACACCAGCAATTCCGCCGACAGATCCAGATGATCCAGATACAGGTACACCTGCAGTTCCAGCAAGTGGTAATGCTTTAGTGTTCCAAATCGGTGCTAATGCAACTCAACAAATCTCAGTTCATATTGATAAAATGAGTACAGATGCATTGGGAGTGAAAGGTGCTAATGGAATTGTAGCGAATCAAGCGATTAAAGACATCGATGTAAGAAAGTTTGCTGATAATGCAGCAGATGCTACTGATGTTGGTTTTGATACTCAACTAAGTATTGTTGATGCAGCTATTAACCAAGTATCTGCTCAACGTGGAAAACTTGGTGCAGTACAAAACCGTCTAGAGCACACGATTAACAACTTGGGTGCATCTGCTGAAAACTTAACTGCTGCTGAGTCTCGTATTCGTGACGTTGACATGGCGAAAGAAATGAGTGAGTTCACAAAGAACAACATTCTTTCTCAAGCGTCTCAAGCTATGCTTGCACAAGCGAATCAACAGCCGCAAAATGTACTTCAATTATTACGTTAATCAACCAAAAGCCCCTTTTATATAGGGGCTTTTGTTGTTTGTTTTAAATGTTGGACATGCTCAGTGACAAATAGACAATAGACTCATGAATGGAATAAATCGATTGGTAAGTAAGCCTTGTATCAATTTTCTATACATTCCTTCTTTTTGTGCTTGATTCCTTAGTTCCTTTCTTATATTCTTACTAAAGTGAAGATAATCCTCTCTAACAAAAGACTCTGTACGTTCCTCTTTTTCCCCGAAATTGAATGGTTATTGTTTGTTCCTTTCTGTATCTCCGGGTTTTATTCGCCTTCTTTTTCCTTGTACGGTATGTATATAAAAAGGAGTAGATGGTTTGAAAGATTTATTTGTAAAGCAAGAATGGTTTGGATATGTGCGTCAGGATGTGCTGGCGGGTATTTTAGTGGCTCTGGCTTTAATTCCTGAGGCGATTGCGTTTTCGATTATTGCGGGCGTTGATCCAAAGATTGGGTTGTATGCTTCGTTTTGTATTGCCATTGTCATTTCGTTTGTTGGTGGACGGCCAGGTATGATTTCGGCCGCTACAGGGGCTATGGCTCTGGTTATGGTTAATTTGGTAGCCGATCATGGATTGCAGTACTTGTTTGCGGCTACGATTTTAACAGGCCTGATTCAAATTGTGTTTGGAATGTGTCGTGTTTCTCGTCTGATGAAATTTATTCCGAGGTCTGTGATGGTTGGTTTTGTTAATGCATTGGCAATTATGATCTTCATGGCACAGCTGCCGCATTTCGTTGGGGAATCCATGGCTATGTATGTCATGACAGGTGGAGCATTGTTGATCATTTATGTATTGCCGATGGTCACAAAAGTTATTCCCTCTCCACTTATTGCAATTATTGTGATGACGATGATTGCTGTATTTGGGCATATTGATGTCAGAACGGTTGGAGACATGGGAGAGCTTCCTAGCTCTTTGCCAACTTTTCTTATTCCCAATGTACCGTTTAGCTGGGAAACACTTGCTATCATTTTTCCTTATTCCTTAGCACTTGCGATGGTTGGTTTACTTGAATCTTTATTAACAGCACAAATTGTAGATGATATGACGGAAACGTCTAGTCGTAAAAATAAGGAAGCGAGAGGCCAAGGAATTGCCAATGTGGTGGCAGGATTTTTTGGCGGTATGGCTGGCTGTGCGATGATTGGTCAATCTGTGATTAATACAAAGGCAGGGGGACGAGGCCGGCTTTCTACCTTTGTGGCTGGTGCATTTTTAATGGTATTGATTTTTGTGCTTGGTGATGTGGTTGTTCAAATTCCAATGGCTGCTCTTGTGGCTGTCATGATCATGGTTTCTATTGGTACCTTTGATTGGAGTTCATTCCAGCAGCTGAAAAAGAACCCAAAAACAGATTCTCTTGTGATGCTTGTCACGGTCGTGACGGTGGTGTTCACTCATGATTTATCCAAGGGTGTTTTTGCAGGGGTGCTGCTTAGTGCCGTATTCTTTGTGGCTAAAATATCAAAACTGCATATTACCTCTACAGAAAGCCAAGCTGGTACATGGGTTTACCGAATTAAGGGTCAAATTTTCTTTGCTTCCGTGACTGAATTGATTCAAGCCTTCCATCATGGAAACGACCTGAACACGGTTGTGATTGATTTGTCTGAAGCGCGTATATGGGACGAATCAGGTGTGGCCGCAATTGAACGTGTGAAGGGAAAATATCGTACAGCTGGTGTAGAAGTGGACGTAGTTGGAATGGATACGTCTAGTCAAAAACTTATGAAACAAGTGATCGGATCTTAAAGAGACTGTTCTGTTTGTTACAATAGAACAAGGAAGAAAGTGAAGGATGGAGGTGGCCGGCATGCTTGTCCGTTTGAATCAGGTGCTCGGCCGGATGATGCCGCTCATTACGCCTGTCAGCGTGCTACTTGGTGTATTATTGGCGGCGTATTTAAAAGATTTCACCTTTTTGGTGCCTTGGGTGTTTGCTGTGATGACATTTTCAGGGAGCTTGTCATCTACTTTTTCAGCTTTAAAACATACGGTGATGCATCCATTGCCTTTGATTTTATCGTTTATGATTTTGCATGTGCTGATGCCCCTTTATGCATGGTCGGCGGGGCATTTGATATTTGCAGGTGATGCTATGACGATCACCGGTTTGACGCTTGCGATGGTGATTCCGACAGGTGTGTCTAGTTTAATATGGGCGGCAATGTATAAAGGGAATGTGGGGTTAACGTTATCTATCATATTAATTGATACATTGCTTTCGCCATTGATTGTGCCAGTAAGCTTGTCAATCTTCGTTGGTACACAGGTCCATATGGACATGGTGGCGATCATGAAAGGACTATTCGGTATGGTGGTGTTGCCCTCTATTTTAGGGATGCTCGTTCGTCAGTATGCAAAGCCATCGGTGACAAAAGCAATGAGTCAGACCTTGGCTCCTTTTTCAAAATTAGGCTTGTTTGTTGTCGTATCGATTAACAGTTCTGTTGTCGCCCCATATTTGCGTGAACTGGATGCTGCATTTTTTAGCAAAGCAGCGACTGTCTTTTTCATTGCAATGAGTGGGTATGCTTTTGCGTGGTTGATTGGAAAGGCGATGAAATGTACCCAAGGAGAAATTGTGGCGATTGTGTATACGGGCGGTATGCGGAACATTAGCGCGGGTGCTGTGCTTGCCATTAGCTTTTTCCCGCCTGCTGTTGCTGTTCCTGTCGTGATTGGCATGCTGTTTCAGCAAGTGCTTGCAGCCTTGTTTGGCTTTTTACTTCATCGTTTCGAGCTGAAAGTACCTGCTGTGACTAAGTCTTTATCATGAAAAAACCTCCAACCTTTAAGGTGGAGGCTTTTTTGCGATTAATAGATGAGGTATTTCTTCCGTTTCTTTTCGAATGTCTTTAGATCATGGTGGTATTGTTTCATGATGTGTTTGATGGAAGTGCCTTTATTGATTTCTTCTTTGATCCAGCTATTCCCGATGAGTTTATCAAAGCTGCCTGTTTGTAGGAATTGAAAGTCATTAGGATACAAGTCATGTATTGCTTTGATGATGGATAGACCTGTTTTGACTGCTTCGAATGATTTTCGGTCTGTGACATAAAGCTGTACCCCGTGAGACAAAGTCCCGGCATGTTTTGAAAAGGTAGGGGTAAATGAGACAGGTCTAAATTGAACGCCTTTTAGTTTTAACCCATTTAAATGATCTGCTAGCTCATTGCTATTGATATATGGAGCGCCAATGAGTTCGAACGGTTTTGTCGTTCCTCTGCCTTCAGAAACGTTTGTGCCTTCGATTAATCCTGTTGCTGGGTAAACAAAGGTACTGTCAACGGTCGGCATGTTAGGTGAAGGGAGGACGAACGGCAGCTTCGTGTCATCGAACGTCATGGATCGTTTCCAATGTTTCATTTTGATCACTTTTACATCAGCGTTGATATGAAACTCTTTGTTAAACATGTATGCAAGTTCTCCAGTTGTCATCCCATGTCTTAATGGGATGGGATAGAGACCTACAAAAGAGGCGTGTTCTGGCTCTAATACGGGTCCTTCTACTTTTAGCCCGCCTATTGGGTTTGGACGATCTAAGACAACAAATGGAATGTTGTTTTCCTTAGCTGCTTCCATTGCATACGCCATCGTGTAAATATAGGTGTAATAACGAGCACCAACGTCTTGAATATCAAATAGCAGGACATCTACATTTTTGAGCATTTCAGGAGTTGGCTTTCTTGTTTTTCCATAAAGAGAGTAAACAGGCAGGCCTGTTTTTTCGTCAGTATACGATTCGACGCCTTCTCCTGCTTGTGCATCACCGCGCACGCCATGTTCAGGCCCATACAAGGCAGTCAGTTTAATATTGGGGTGTTCAAATAGCAGATCGACACTGCTTTTCATGTTTGCATCAATGCCTGTAGGATTCGTAATAAGCCCTACTTTTTTCCCTTTAAGCCAAGAGAGGTTACTTGAGAGTAATGTTTCGATACCTGTTTTGACTGTTGCTTTTTTTCCTTTTGTATCTGTTCGTTCTGAATCTGCGGGGGAGGCGGCGGTCAATGTGCTGATCATGAGAATGCTAGCGAGTATCAAGCTTGCTGTCTTTTTCAAGAGAATCCCTCCTATTTGATCTGTTTTCCTTTTAAATTGAGTCCATAGCCAAATGGGTAAAGGGTTTGATTAGGATGAGTGACTGATGGGATAGCGACGGGTAATTTCCCTTTAGGTGAGGCCGCTCCAAAAATCACTTCTAGTCCCGCAGGAATATTCGGTTGATTGAATTGTCCGTTTGAGTACCCTTTAAAACCGTACACAGCTAGTAAGGCATCGGCTTCTTCAAAATTTGCCGCATCATAAGGGTTTCGGAGACTCATGATGACCAATTTTTTGTTTTGTGCTGCTGCTTCTTTCATGACAGCACGAGGGAAGGCCGTTGCCCATTTTTTCGGATCCTGTACACCGTCATCAATGACGCCATCATTCACAGCCGGGTCATTTTGGACAACGTAAGAGCCGGTAATGACATAGTCAGCATCTTGAATGAGTTTGGCTGTTTCTTTGGAGAAGCTCTTATCTGCAAATGCGTATGATTGGATACGCACAGGTTTGATCTTTTTTTGTTTGATTAGTGATTCAATTGTGACGGACATTGCTTTTGTTTGATCTTCGTACGGTGCCATGAGTACGATTTTGTCATTCTTTTTAGACTTAAAAGGCAAGGTTTTGTCGTTGTTTTTAAGGAGAGTGATTCCTTCACGTGCCATTTTTTGTTCTGCTTTTCGGTGCGACTTTTGACCAACGAGCTGTGTGGCTTTTTTGATTTTCTTCTCAAGGCTTACTGATTTATTGGCGGAAATGATGCCGCGTTTGATCTTTAATTGAAGGATTTTTTCGACAGATTGATTGATCTGAGATATCGGGATTTCTTTTGTGAGAACTGCTCTTTTTAAAGCATTGAACACATTCTCTAGGTTTTTTTCTGTCTTTAAGGACGTGACAGGTGCTGGCATGAGGGCAATGTCGACGCCTGCTTTAATAGCCATTACCACAGCTTCTTCCTGTCCGAAGTTATCTGCAATCGCTTTCATATTGAGGGCGTCTGTTACAACCACTCCTTGAAAGCCCATGTCTTCTTTTAATAAATTTGTGATGACTTTTTTTGATAAGGTCGCTGGAACCATAATGTCCTCGCCATCTTTTTTGCTTTTATACGTTGTGTCATCAATGGCTGGGAATTGAACATGAGCAGTCATGACCATATCTGCCCCTGCGTTGATTGCTTGTTGAAATGGATACAGCTCCACCTTTTTAAGACGATCTAGATCATGTTCGACAAGCGGAAGACCGTAGTGACTATCAACAGCTGTATCACCATGTCCCGGGAAATGCTTTAATGTGGAAATGGTCTTTTCCTTTTGAAGTCCTTTCATGGTTTGCAGACCAAGTCTCGTGACAAGTTCAGGGTCAGAGCTAAAGGAACGGACACCGATGACGGGGTTATTCGGGTTATTATTTACATCAAGAACAGGAGAGAAATTTGTATTGATACCTAGAGCGTTTAATTCTTTGCCGATGATTTTTCCAGTGTCATAAGCATTTTTCTTACTTCGAGAGGCACCAATCGACATATTTCCTGGGAAATGTGTTCCCTTTTGTAGTCTTGTGACGATTCCGCCTTCTTGATCAATGGAAATGAGTAAAGGAATGTTGGGTGATGCTTGTTGAAATTCATGTGTGAGTTTGACGGTTTGTTTCGTATCAACGACATTTTCTGCAAATAAGATGACACCGCCTAAATGATATTTCTCTACAAGGTGAGAAACTTCTTTATTCATTTTTGTGAAGCCTGTAGGAGCGGATTCACCTTCTGCTTGCCAATTGCGAAAGTCTGGCATGAGCATTTGGCCAATTTTTTCATCCAAGGACATGTCCTGAACCATTTGTTTGGCAGTTGGGAGAGGGGCGGAGCTCACCTTTTCCGTTGGAATGGAAGAGGTGAGCAGGGCCAAAACGAGTGCAGCGGGGAACAGAGCTTTTAACATCGAATTCCTCCTTTTACTTAAAAGATTCGTAGATTGCAGTCATGATGCTTCCATAAGTACCAGTTGGGAAAAGGTCACCTTCAAATTGATTTGGGTTGACTTCAGGTGAAACGACGGGTGAATGCTTTTTATTTGTCAGCAAGACGACGCCTAGATTGTGTTTTGGATCAATCAATGTCATCGTTCCGGTCCAGCCTGTGTGTCCATAGGCTTCTTTACTTGCGTATTTTCCAAACATCCATTCCATGTCAGTATTGCCGTTTTTCCGCCAGCCTAGCCCGTAAGTTGGGTTCGTGTCTGATGATTCCGTAAAGAGATCGATAGAAGCTTGGTCAAAGATGGTTGTTTTCCCATAGCCTCCTTTATTGAGCATCAGCTGAAGCAGTACGGCCATATCTGATGTATTAGAGAAAAGTCCAGCATGTCCGGAGACACCTGCCATTGAGTAATAGGCTTTCTCATCGTGGACTTCACCTAGCAAGGTATACCTGCGAATGTTTTCAAAATCAATGACGCCGTCGCGTGTATTGCCTAGACGCTCGGTTGCTGCAAAATGCTTTGGCTTGAATCCCTTTTTCAGCGGATTGAACATGGTATGTTTTAGACCAAGCGGTCGATAAATCGTCGACTCTACATATTGATCAAGTGGCATACCGGTTTTTTTCTCAATGATCATGCCTAACAGCATGTAATCAATATCACTATAAATATGCTGAGTGCCTGGCTTGTATTGCAGAGGCACCTTTGGCAGCCATTTCATGGTTGTTTGTCTATCTTGAGAGAAAAAAGAGCCCGCTTGCTCTTTGCTATAAAATAAAACACTTGAAGGCAGTCCGGCAGAATGGGTGAGAAGATCCTTGACTCGAAGCTGATCTTTGCCGGTTACCTTTGCATCTGGTTCATCTTGAAAGTCAGGCAGGATGGTTTGTATTTTTTCATTTACATCTAGTTTTTGTTCATATACTAGCTTTTGCAGGGCATAGTTGGTGGCATACATTTTTGTATTGGATGCCAAATCGAACAGTGTGTTCTTTTTCATTTTCTTATAGAATTTGAGTTCGGTTGTCCCTTTATATTTTTGTCTGTAGCCATAGGCTTTTTGATGGACGATCTGACCATCCTTGATAATGATGAGTGCTGCCCCTGGAAATCCTGCTTTGATATCGTTTTGAATCATGTGACCAACCTTCCTAAGCTGCCTAGAAGAAAAACCTACTTGTTCCGGTCGTTTTGCTTTTTTTAAGACGGGATATTCTTCAGGTGCTGTTTTAGACAAAGACGATACAGGATGGGAGCTAGTTGCAAATGTTTGTACTGGTAACCCAAGGAGCATGAACAGACTTGTGATGATGAGAAAATATTTCTTCAAGAGCTAGACCTCCTATTGCTAATTTTCTTGAATTCAACAGCCATATCATCATGAAATCCAAATAAGTATGTGAAGATAAATCCAGCGACATATGCAATAAAGAGTCCTATTAAGTAAAGTAGCATTTGATGTGTGTGAACGATAAAGGTTAATGGGAGACCTGATACCCCGATTGCTTTAGTGGCGATTTGGAAATAGGCTTGAAATGCTCCGCCGATTCCAGCGCCGAGACAAGCAGTGAGGAAGGGTCTTCCGAGCGGGAGTGTGACACCGAAAATGAGCGGTTCTCCAATTCCAAGCATTCCTGAAGGAAGTCCGCCTGCAATGGCTCTTTTCAGCTTTTTCTTTTTTGTTTTCATATAAATGGCAAAGGCAGCACCGACCTGTCCTGCGCCTCCCATAGCGAGGATTGGCAGAAGCGGGTCATCTCCAATTGAATTAATCAGTTCCATATGAATAGGTGTTAGGCCTTGGTGAAGTCCAGTGACAACAAGAGGAAGGAAGGTCGCACCAAGAACAAATCCGGCAAAAATACCGCCAATGTTTAATAGATAAGTAAGTCCAGAGGTGATGGCATCAGATATAAATCCGCCGACTGGCATGAAGATAACGTACGTGAAAATGCCTGTAATGAGTAGTGTGATGGTTGGTGTGACGATGATATCGAGTGATTGCGGGACGAAGCGTCTGATCCGGGTTTCAACAAGTGCCATAAAAATAGCTGCAAGAAGAACACCGATAAGTCCGCCTCTGCCTGGTAGAATATTAGTGCCAAATAACATAATATCAGCGGCAGCTGGGTTAATGATGAGAATACCTGCTAATGCGCCTAATGCAGGAGAGCCACCAAATTCTTTTGCGGCGTTTGTTCCGACTAATATACCGAGATAAGCAAACAAGCCTGAGCCTATAACGGTTAGGATAATCGCAGCTTGAGATTTTTCATCGAGCCAGCCTGCTTGCACGATCGCTTTTGTAATACCCGTAATAAGACCCGATGCAACGAGTGCTGGAATAATGGGAATGAAAATGCTGGCGATCCGCCGTAAGAACAGCTTGAATGGTGTGCGGTTCTTTTGTGAAATGGCTTGTTTGTTTTTCTGTGCTTCGTTGTTTAAGTCATATGAACCTGAGGCATTGAGCAGCTGTTCAAACGCACTTGATACTTGGTTGACAACACCTGTGCCTAAAATGATTTGCAGTGTTTCCGCTTCGACGACGCCAATGACGCCATCGAGTTCTTTGATCGCGGTGGTTTGCACTTTTTCACGATCAATGGGTGTAATTCGGAGACGTGTCATACAATGTGTGTGGGAAGAGATGTTTTCAGAACCACCACAGAGTGAAAGGATTTCTTTCGCCAACTGCTGATATTTTTTTTGATGACTCATGTTGAATCCCCCTTTGTTTTTCGTTTCATGGAGCGGATGGCATGCCTTGTTTTGTCAATATATTGTGCTGTCTGTTCATATTGACGGGAGGCTAAACTGAGGAACAAGACATCGATTAAATAGAGCTGTGCCATTCTAGAGGAAGTGGCAGCACTGCGAAAAGGTGCTTCATTGGAACCGGACGTTGATAGATGGACATCACACAATGCAGAAACGCTTGTATGCCCTGGATGCGTTAAAGCAATGGTTTTTACTTCATTTTCTTTGGCGAGCTGAAGGGCTTGGATGATGTCTAACGTTTCTCCAGAAAAGGATATACCGAACACAATGTCATTCTTTCCAGCATTTGCGATGACCGTAGATGCGATGTGCATGTCAGTGAAGGCTGTGGCTGCATAATTGATTCTGAGAAATTTCTGCTGGGCATCAGCTGCGACGATGCCAGATGCACCCACACCGATAAAATGGATTTGGTTTGCATTCAGCAGCAGTTGAACAGCCTTTTCTAAAGCTTCTACATTTAATATAGAGGCTGTATCTTTGATCGATTGAATGGTGTTTCCTGCTGTCTTTTGAATAATGGATTGAAGTGGTTCATCTTGTTCGATATCCCGGTAGCCTTGTTTATCAGTGTGCATTAAGTCTCCAGCGATCCGCATTTTCAAATCGTGATAGCCATCCAGCCCGAGAGACTTACAGAGACGGATGACGGCAGAGCTGCTTGCACCGGCAGCCTGACTGATTTCATGCACTGTGCTTTTAATGACTTTGTCAGGATGGGCAAGGATATAGTCTGCAATGATTTTTTCAGATTGGGGAAGCTTGGATTTCATTGTGTGTAGTAGGGTGAGTCCGCCTGCTGACATGAGTTTCTCCTTTAAGATTGATGACGTAAGATGGCTTTGTCGATGTGACCATCTGCTTTGTTGAGCAGGTCTTTGGCTGTCTTTTTATCTGTTTTGGTTTGGAGCATGACGATGGCTGTTTTAACTTCTAAATCGGCTGCTTCAAGGGCTTTTACGGCTTGTTCGTAGGAAGCATTGGTCACATGCTGAATGATGGTGATGGCGCGTTCTTTTAGTTTATGATTGCTTACTTTTACATCTACCATCAGGTTTTCATATACTTTGCCTTGTCTGATCATGACAGATGTGGAAAGCATATTTAAAATCATTTTATGAGCGGATGCGGCTTTCATTCGTGTTGACCCAGTGATGGCTTCTGGTCCTACGACGACTTCAATGGCGCAGTCTGCTAGTTCGCTAATCTCTGCTTGTTCATTGCAGCTGAGGGCTACTGTTTTTGCTCCAATGGTTCTAGCATAGTTTAAAGCGCCAATGATATAGGGTGTTCTACCGCTCGCCGCGATTCCGACAACCGTATCTTTTGATGTTAGGTGAATGTGTTCTAAATCTTTTTGACCAGCTTCTTCACTGTCTTCCACATCTTCTGCTGCATGTGAAAAGGCAGAGTCTCCACCGGCCATGATGCCTACGATGACATCAGGTGAAATGCTATAGGTAGGTGGACATTCGACCGCATCCATTACCCCAATTCTGCCGCTTGTTCCAGCGCCTAGATAAATGAGTCTGCCCCCATTCGAGATGGATGCAAAGGCAAAGTCACTTGCTGTCTTTACGTCTGGAAGGACACGGTTGACGGCTTGAGCGACCTTCATATCTTCCGCATTGATCATTTGGAGCATTTCTAGCGGGCTTGCTTGTGAAATTCCCATGGTGTTAGGGTTTCTTGATTCTGTTGTCAAAGAACGCAGTTGAGATGGCTGCATGTGACATACCTCCTTATTTCTTCATTTTCAGTATATTGAGTATGACATGAAATTTCAATATTATATTTAAATACTGAAATTATATTTCAGTCAAAATGTTGTGCTGATGAGGGTTGAATAGTTAGAAAATAAAAAAAATAAAAATCCCCTTTACAAAAGGGGGACAACCTGTATATAATAACTTTTGTCAGCTTCACGGAAACAGTAAACTTGACAAACTGGCCCGTTGGTCAAGCGGTTAAGACACCGCCCTTTCACGGCGGTAACACGGGTTCGAATCCCGTACGGGTCACCATGATGTGGAGGATTAGCTCAGCTGGGAGAGCATCTGCCTTACAAGCAGAGGGTCGGCGGTTCGAGCCCGTCATCCTCCACCATATGCCGGTGTAGCTCAACTGGTAGAGCAACTGACTTGTAATCAGTAGGTTGGGGGTTCAAGTCCTCTTGCCGGCACTGTTTTTCTTTTATCAATTCCATATGTGGAGGGGTAGCGAAGTGGCTAAACGCGGCGGACTGTAAATCCGCTCCCTCCGGGTTCGGCGGTTCGAATCCGCCCCCCTCCACCATTTTTGGGCTATAGCCAAGCGGTAAGGCAACGGACTTTGACTCCGTCATGCGTTGGTTCGAATCCAGCTAGCCCAGTTAAGACACCTTTTTTAAAAAGGTGTCTTTTTTTTATTTTGACGATTGGAATGTATAACTATTCAAAATATTGTTGAGTTGAGTCAGAAGGCACCGAGAAAGTAAAATATAAGCATGAACGGAAAGGGGATGTACATATGGGAGATCAAAAGAAGGTCACGATTGTTGGGGTGCCGATGGATCTCGGTCAAATGAGAAGGGGCGTTGATATGGGGCCGAGTGCCATTCGCTGTGCTGGTGTAAAAGAAAAATTGGAATCGCTTTCATTTGATGTCGAAGATCTAGGGGACATTCCCGTTGAGCAAAGGGATGATGAGAAAGGTCTCTATACAAGTGAAAAACTGAAAAACTTAACGGAGAATGCTGGCGCAAACCAGCTTCTTGCTGAAAAGGTTAGCAGTATTGTGCAGTCAGGTTCGTTTCCGCTGATTTTAGGCGGGGATCATAGCATTGCAATTGGTACACTAGCCGGTGTAGCCAAGCATTATGAAAATTTGGGTGTCATTTGGTATGATGCACACGGTGATTTAAATACAGAGGAAACCTCTCCTTCTGGAAATATTCATGGGATGCCGCTTGCTGTCAGTCTCGGATTTGGGCATGCTGATCTAATCAATATTGGCGGTTATACACCTAAAGTAAAGCCTGAGAATGTGATCTTGATTGGTGCTCGTTCTTTAGATGAAGGAGAGCGGGCATTAATTAGAGAAAAAGGCATTAAAGTGTATACGATGCATGAAATAGATCGATTAGGGATGACGAGAGTAATGGAGGAAGCCATTGCGTATTTAAAAGAAAGAACAGATGGTGTTCATTTGTCGCTTGATTTAGATGGGCTAGATCCTGCGGAGTGCCCTGGCGTGGGAACGCCGGTTGCTGGCGGCATCAGTTATAGGGAGAGTCATCTAGCAATGGAGCTTTTAGAGGAAGCAGGTATTTTGACTTCTGCTGAGTTTGTTGAGGTGAATCCGGTATTAGATGAGAAAAATAAAACAGCAGAAGCGGCAGTTGCATTAATTGGTTCTTTAATGGGTGAAAAGCTATTATAGAGCGGGACTTGTTCCCGTTCTTTTTTTAATTTTGGGGAAATTTAAGGATATGTTAAGGTTTTTACCGGCTGATAAGCGTAACATGCTGTCAAAAATTTGTTACACTATTTTTTAGAGGAGAATGAAACCTTTTGGAACGAGGTTCGTATACATAAAGACCGGTGAAGGCAGAGGTTGAATATACTATGGAAACAATGATTAAAAAGAGAATTAAGCAAGTGAAAAAAGGCGACCAGAACGCATTTGCAGACATCGTAGACCTGTATAAAGACAAAATTTATCAGCTGTGCTATCGTATGCTTGGGAATGCACATGAAGCAGAAGATATTGCGCAGGAGGCGTTTATTCGTGCCTATGTGAATATTGAGAGCTTTGATGTGAATCGTAAGTTTTCCACGTGGCTGTACCGCATTGCAACCAACCTGACCATCGACCGTATTCGTAAAAAAAAGCCGGATTATTATTTAGATGCAGAGGTGGCAGGGACAGAAGGACTGAATATGTATTCTCAAATTGCGGCTGACGGCATTTTGCCAGAGGACGAGGTGGTGTCGCTTGAATTATCGAGCACCATTCAGCAAAAAATTTTAAGATTACCCGATAAATATCGCTCGGTCATCGTATTAAAGTATATTGATGAACTCTCGTTAAAAGAAATTAGTGAGATTCTGAATATACCAGTTGGTACGGTGAAAACGAGAATACACAGGGGTAGAGAGGCTCTCCGGAAACAGTTGAGAGACCTTTGAGTGAGGTGATTTTGATGAGCTGTCAGGAAAAAATCGTCCTGCTTATGCATCAGTATTTAGACGGGGACATAGAGCCCGAAGATGAAAAAGAATTAAAGAGCCATCTGCAATCGTGTGAGGAATGCCGTACTCATTTTCAACAAATTGAGAAATCCATCGCGCTCGTGCAGAGTACATCTCATATAGAAGCACCATCTGATTTCACTGCAAAGGTGATGGCAGGTCTTCCAAAGGAGAAAAAGCGTGTGTCGATTCAAAGATGGATCAAAGCTCATCCGCTAATGGTCGCCGCTGCCCTCTTTGTCATATTGATGGGAGGCAGTCTGTTTACAAGCTGGAATACGGATCATAATTTCAGTGTGTCAAAGCAGCCGAATCTCGTGGTTGAAAATGATACAGTGACGGTACCTAAAGGGGAAACCGTCAAAGGTGATGTCACTGTGAAAAATGGCAAGCTGATTGTAGAAGGCAAGGTTGATGGAAACGTAACAGTCGTCAATGGAGAACAGCTGACTGCTTCTGCCGGACAAGTCACTGGTCAAATCAATGAAATTAATGAAGTGTTTGATTGGGTTTGGTACAAAATGAAATCTACAGCACAAGATGTGATGCGGGTCATTGGTCCAGAGGAGCAAAAGTAAATCAAACAGTTTGAGAGCAGTCTCTAAGGGGACTGCTCTTTTTCTATTGATGGACAGACTTGAATGCCAGCCAGATATGGCAACTATTTTCCTTGCTGAAACAAAATGTGGTATAATAGCCACGCTATGTACTTACACATAGGCTCTTTTTTTATAAAAAATGAATCGAACGAAGAATAACTGAAAATTCTGGAGGACGAGGAAATGGCTTTAGGGGATATTCCTTTTTTGCAGTACCTCGGTAATGCTGTTGATATTCTCGTTGTTTGGTATGTGATATATAAATTAATGATGGTCATCCGCGGAACAAAAGCGGTTCAGCTTTTAAAGGGAATTGTCGTCATTGTTCTCGTCAGGATGGGGAGTGCGTATCTCGGTCTTAACACACTTCAATGGCTGATGGATCAAGCGATTACGTGGGGGTTCCTTGCGATCATTATTATTTTTCAGCCAGAGCTAAGGAGAGCGCTTGAACAGCTTGGGCGCGGCCGTTTCTTCTCTAGAAGCGGAACACCTGTAGAGGAACAGCAGCAGAAAACGATCGAGGCAATTACAAAAGCAATTAACTATATGGCAAAACGAAGAATAGGCGCGCTGTTAACGATTGAGCGCGATACTGGGATGAATGATTACATAGAGACCGGAATTCCTTTAAATGCAAAGGTGAGTTCTGAGCTGCTGATTAATATCTTCATTCCGAATACACCGCTTCATGACGGCGCTGTGATTATGAAGCGTGATGAGATTGCAGCTGCAGCGTGTTATTTACCGCTGTCTGAAAGTCCTTTTATCTCTAAGGAGCTCGGTACACGTCACCGCGCGGCAGTTGGTATTAGTGAAGTAACGGACAGTTTAACCGTCATCGTCTCCGAGGAGACAGGCGGCATTAGTGTCGCAAGAAATGGTGATCTCCATCGAGAATTGACAGAAGAAGCGCTTGAAGAAATGCTGATTGCTGAGTTTAGTAAGAACAGCAAAGATGCTTCCTCGACCAAATGGTATTGGAGGGGCAAGAAAAATGGATAAGATTTTGAATAATCGCTGGGCCGTTAAGTTTCTTGCATTGGTCTTCGCTTTATTGCTGTATGGTGCAGTCAATTCAGCGCAAGCGCCCACGCCGAAAAAAATCGGTGAATCCTTTTTCCCAACATCGACAACAGACGAAGCAACCTTAACGGACATTCCTGTTAAAGCATATTATGACGACGAAAAGTATGTAGTCACTGGTGTGCCGCAGACAGTCAATGTCACGATTAAAGGATCAACTAGTGCTGTGAAAACAGCAAGACAAACGAAAAATTTTGAAATTTACGCAGATATGCAAAACCTGACGACAGGTACACATAAAGTCGAATTGAAGGCAAGAGATGTATCGAAAGGAATCACGTTAACGATTAATCCGTCTGTGACGACTGTGACGATACAAGAAAAAACGACAGCTGAATTCCCTGTTGAAACGGAATTTTATAATCAAAATAAAATCAAAGACGGCTATTCACCAGAGCAGCCTATTGTGAATCCGAAAAATGTCACGGTTACTGGCTCAAAAGACGTGATCGACAAAATTTCTGTCATTAAAGCATTTGTGAACTTAGAGGATGTCGATCAGCAAATTGAGAAAGAAGCGAAGCTCACTGTGTATGATAGCAGTGGGAATGAGCTGCCGGTTGAAGTGAGTCCGTCTGTGGTAGATATTACGGTCCCGATTACGAGTCCAAGCAAGAAAGTTCCGTTTAAGATTGAGCGGACGGGCAGCTTGCCAGATGGGATCAGTATCTCAAGCATCGAGACAAGCCCAAGTGAGGTGACAGTCTTCGGTTCTCAAAAGGTGCTGGATGCACTTGATTTTATTGACGGCGTTAAGCTCGACCTAAGCAAGATTAAAGATGATACAGAGATTGATGCCGACATTCCACTGCCAGATGGTGTGAAAAAGGTATCGCCTGAAACTGTTAAGATCAAAGTGAAGGTTGCAACAGCTGAAGAAAAAAAGATCGATAATGTCCCAATTTCTGTCGTGGGTCTGAGCAAGGATCTTAGCTCTGCATTTGTGAGTCCGTCTTCAGGGCGTCTCACACTAACAGCAAAAGGTTCAAAGAGTGCAATCGATAAAATAAAGGCTTCAGATATTGAAGCCTATATCAATGTCGGGGACTTAAACGAAGGAACACATGAGGTCAAAGTACAAGTGAATGGCCCTCAAAATGTGACATGGACTTTATCTAGATCGAAGGTCAAAGTGAAACTGACTTCTACTGATACAGAAGATCAGCCGGCTTCTACGAATGATCGGAAAGATCAATCATCCGATGATGATCAGGAAGAGAAGAGTCAAAAGGAATCTACACAAGATAAAGCAAAAAAAGAATCAAATCAAAGACAGCGGGTCAAAGAAGATAACAAAGAGGACGCAGCGTCCTCTTGAATGGTAAAAAAGGAGCGATTGAAACATGGGCAAGTACTTTGGAACTGATGGTGTAAGGGGTGTGGCTAATAGCGAATTAACGCCAGAGCTCGCATTTAAAATTGGGAGATTTGGCGGCTATGTGCTCACGAAGGATAAAGAACGTCCAAAGGTACTCGTTGGACGAGACACGCGTGTATCTGGTCATATGTTAGAAGGAGCACTCGTAGCAGGCTTACTTTCAATTGGGGCTGAAGTCATGCGTTTAGGTGTGATCTCAACACCTGGTGTGTCTTATTTAACGAAGGCAATGGATGCAGAAGCAGGTGTCATGATTTCAGCTTCGCATAACCCAGTTCAAGACAACGGAATTAAATTTTTCGGCGGTGATGGTTTTAAACTGTCAGATGAACAGGAAAATGAAATTGAGCAGCTAATGGATCAGCCAGTTGATGAATTGCCACGTCCAGTGGGAGCCGATCTTGGAACCGTGAATGACTACTTTGAAGGCGGTCAGAAGTACTTGCAATTCTTGAAGCAGACAGCGGACGAGGATTTCACAGGCATTCACGTAGCGCTTGATTGTGCACATGGTGCAACATCTTCTCTTGCAACACATTTATTTGCAGATTTAGATGCAGATGTGTCAACAATGGGAACATCACCAAACGGATTGAATATCAACGATGGCGTAGGTTCTACTCATCCAGAGGCACTTTCTGCTTTTGTGAAAGAAAAAGGAGCGGATATTGGTCTTGCGTTTGATGGCGACGGCGACCGCTTAATTGCAGTCGATGAAAAAGGTGATATTGTAGACGGCGATCAAATTATGTACATATGTGCACGTTATCTAAAGGGTGAGGGCCGATTGAAGGATGACACGGTTGTGTCAACGGTCATGAGTAACCTTGGTTTCTATAAAGCGCTTGAGAAGCAAGGCATTAAGAGTATTCAAACCGCTGTTGGTGACCGCTATGTGGTCGAAGCGATGAAAAAGGATGGCTATAATGTCGGAGGCGAGCAGTCAGGCCACTTGATCTTCCTTGATTATAATACGACAGGTGATGGCATGCTTTCAGCAATCATGCTGGTGAATACACTAAAAGCAACAGGAAAAACATTGTCAGAGCTTGCAGCTGAAATGGAGAAATTCCCGCAACTTCTAGTGAATGTGAAGGTATCTGATAAGTATAAAGTGGAAGAAAATGAAAAAGTAAAAGCTGTGATCCAAGAGGTTGAAAAAGAGATGAACGGTGACGGACGCATCCTGGTTCGTCCATCAGGAACAGAACCGCTTGTACGTGTCATGGCAGAGGCGAAAACAAAAGAGCTGTGTGATGAATACGTGGCTCGCATTACGGCTGTTGTCAAAGAAGAAATGGGTATTGAGTAATTGATTAAAGCAAATCGCAAAGTAGCGGTTTGCTTTTTTTCGAATAAACGTCATAAGAGGAAAGTTCTATACGAATGATATAAGCGAGGGCAATTTGCTGCTTGCTTTCATACATAAGAGAGCACATCAAAGGTAGAACGTGACAAGCCTCATCGCATATAGTGTAGGGAGGTCTCACTTTCTCACATGAAAGGGATCACCCGCTAAATTGTGATTGACGGAGGTCAGACCTTATAGTACAATCATCCTTGTGTTACTGGATTTTTATTCTAGCAGGAAAGGCAGGGTAGATGTTCAGCCACTCTTATAATTATAGCGCCCGAACTAAGCGATCGAACGAGACAGATGCTTAGTTGACGAGGATGGAGGTTATCGAATTTTTCGGCGGATGCCTCCCGGCTGATCAAATATAGAGATCACAGCCGTAAGTGTTTCTTTAAAGCAAAGAGGTGACTCTTTGTACAAAGGGAATACACATGATCTCCCAAAATAAACATGTAGAGAGGGACGAAGAAATGTCCCTTCTATTTTAGTAGGCTTTCTTTGTCCCTTTCACATGATCGGGAGGAAGAATATTTATGTGTGGAATCGTAGGTTATATTGGTCAGAATGATGCGAAGGAAATCTTATTAAAAGGTTTAGAGAAGCTTGAGTACCGTGGGTATGACTCAGCAGGTATCGCTGTGGCAAACGAAGATGGCGTGCATGTGTTCAAAGAAAAAGGACGTATCGCTGAGCTTCGTGAAGTCGTTGATGCAAACGTGGCATCTTCAGCAGGAATTGGACATACACGTTGGGCAACACACGGTGTACCAAGCCATCTAAATGCGCATCCGCATCAAAGTGCTTCTGGCCGTTTTACGCTTGTTCATAACGGTGTCATCGAGAACTATGTACAATTGACACGCGAATATTTACAAGACGTCACACTAAAAAGCGACACAGATACAGAGGTTGTTGTTCAAGTCATCGAACAATTTGTGAATAGAGGTCTTGATACAGAGGAAGCTTTCCGTCAAACGCTTCTTCAACTAAAAGGCTCTTACGCAATTGCCCTTTTCGATAACGAAAACAAAGAAACAATCTATGTGGCGAAAAACAAAAGTCCATTATTGGTTGGTTTCGGCGAAGATTTCAACGTTGTGGCTTCTGACGCAATGGCGATGCTTCAAGTAACAAACGAATATGCGGAATTAATGGATAAAGAAATGGTCATTGTTACTAAAGACGAGGTTATTATTAAAAACCTTGACGGTGATATCATGACACGTCCTTCTTATATCGCTGAGCTAGATGCAAGCGACATTGAGAAAGGCACATATCCTCACTACATGTTAAAAGAAACGGATGAACAGCCGCTAGTGATGCGCAAAATCATCCAAGAATATCAAGACGAAAACGGCAAGCTGTCAGTCGCTGGCGATATCGCAAGCGCAGTAGCAGAAGCAGACCGCATTTATATTGTGGCTTGCGGAACGAGCTACCATGCTGGACTTGTTGGTAAACAATACATTGAAGACTGGGCGAAAGTACCTGTAGAAGTTCATGTAGCAAGTGAATTCTCTTACAACATGCCGCTTCTATCGAAAAAGCCGTTGTTCATCTTCCTTTCTCAATCTGGGGAAACTGCGGACAGCCGTGCTGTACTTGTTCAAGTCAAAGAGCTTGGTCATAAAGCATTAACGATCACAAACGTACCAGGATCTACGCTTTCTCGTGAAGCGGACTTCACATTGCTTCTTCATGCAGGACCAGAAATCGCAGTGGCTTCAACAAAAGCCTACACAGCACAAATCGCTGTTCTTGCGATCCTTGCATCTGTTGCAGCTGAATTAAATGGTCAATCACTTGACTTTGATCTTGTGAAAGAGCTTGGGATTGTAGCAAACGCAATGGAAGCCCTAGTCGATCAAAAGGATGAAATGGAACAAATCGCTCGTGACTTCTTCACAGTGACACGTAACGCATTCTTTATCGGAAGAGGACTTGACTATTATGTGTGCCTTGAAGGTTCACTCAAACTAAAAGAGATCTCTTACATCCAAGCAGAAGGATTTGCTGGCGGAGAACTCAAACACGGCACCATTGCTTTAATTGAAGAAGGCACACCGGTCATTGCCCTTGCCACGCAAGAGCACGTGAACCTCAGCATTCGTGGTAACGTCAAAGAAGTTGTTGCACGCGGCGCAAACCCATGTGTCATCTCACTAAAAGGCCTAGAAGACGAAGGCGACCGTTTCGTCCTTCCAGCTGTACACCCAGCACTTGCACCACTTGCATCTGTTGTGCCATTACAGCTGATCGCTTACTACGCAGCCCTTCACCGCGGGTGTGATGTGGATAAACCACGTAACCTTGCGAAGAGTGTGACGGTGGAGTAGGTTTTAAATAAAATCGGTTTTTTGATACCCCTTTTAGATATAATTGTCTAAAGGGGTATTTTTGTGTCAATAGAACTAGCAGTTGAAAGATTTAAGCTGAACTTTGATTGATAGATACTATTTCCATGTTGCTATTATGATAAATATTCTTAGGGGGAAATATTATTTTTATTCGATACGTAAAAAAAGAAAAATGGGGAATTGTTTTTTTCTTCATTGGTTATATTGCATTGTTTATCATTTCTTATTGTTTAATTGGTGGTCCTGTCTCAAGTGGAGGACCAATAGGTGTATTCCTTGGATTTTGTATTGTTCAATTTCTTAAATATAGAGCTTTCAAAAAAGATGAAAGAAATAATAAAGGCATATATCATCGTTTATAAGTTATATTTTTAACACATTATACTAAGTGCATAATGAGAGAGCGTCCCCTTGAGAAAGCGTGACAGTTTAAATATTTAACGAAGAAAGAGAGCAGATACATGACCAAACCTAAAATTTACACAATGAGCTTTGCAAAAGTCTATCCTCTCTACATCGCAAAGGCAGAGAGAAAGGGAAAAACGAAAGCTGAAGTCGATACGATTATTTGTTGGTTAACAGGCTACAGTCCAGAAGAGCTTGAGGAACAGTTGGACAAGCAGATAGACATTGAAACTTTTTTTGCCGAGGCTCCTGAGCTTCATCCTTCCCGCAGCTTAATTAAAGGAGTCATCTGTGGTGTTAGAGTAGAGGACATTGAGGAAGAGACCATGCAGAACATTCGTTATCTAGATAAGCTGATTGATGAGTTAGCGAAGGGAAAGAAAATGGAAAAGATTTTGCGAGATTCGTCATGAACATCACAAGCGAGCCCAGTGAATAAACTTCACTGGGCTTTTTTATATTTATAGACCATTCGACCAATAAAAATAAAATCCATTTGAACGAATTCTCTCTTCATGTCGTCAAAAGAAGTAATATCAAAACAAATTGACGTTTGAAAAGGGAGTGGCGTGTATGGATATGAAGATGATTTTACCTCTTATTTTGCTACAAGCGATTTTAATGGTGATTGGTTTGTTTGATTTGTTGAAAAGAGATCCATCGAGGATTAGGGGAGAGGTGAAGTGGGTTTGGGCTTTGGTGATTGTGTTTGTGGCGAGTGCCGGTCCTATTGCGTATTTCATTTTTGGTCGTAAACAATCTTAGTAGGGGGGATTCGCTTGAATATGTTGGAGTGTTACGGGCTGACGAAATCGTATGGACGGCATGAAGTGTTAAAAGATGTCTCTTTTTCTGTTGGGGAGGTTGGATGTGTTGGCTTTTTAGGAGCCAATGGAGCGGGGAAGACAACGACGATCCGAATTTTGACGGGGCTTGCTCGTCCTACGTCTGGCGTTGTGAAGGTGGCGGGTTTGGATGTCACAAGGGACATGGATCAAATCAGTCAGGTGATTGGGTACTGTCCGCAGCATCCTGCATTTTATCAGGATATGACGGGGCAGGAGTGGATGCATTGGGTTGGCGGGTTATTTCATTTAGAGAAAAACATCATTCGTTCCAAAACAGAGGAGCTGTTGAAGCTTTGCCGTGTGTATGAGGCGAAGGATCGCGTTATTGGTAGCTATAGTGGAGGCATGAAGCAGAGGCTTGCCATTGCACAGGCGCTGATCAATAGCCCACAGGTTCTGATCCTAGATGAGCCTGTGTCGGCACTTGATCCCATGGGGAGAAAAGACGTCCTGACTTTGATTGAGCGTCTAAAGCATGAGATGCTGATCTTTATGTCGACCCATATTTTAGATGACATTGAACGTGTGGCCGATCATATTATCATGATCAACAGCGGCAAAATTGAGATGTCCTCTTCTATGAAACAGCTCAAAGAAGACTATATCCAGCCCGTGATTGAATTTCAATTAGCACAACAGAATACGAAACTAATGGCTTTGTTAAAAGAACGGGATTGGGTGGAGGAATGCATAGAGACAGGAGGCGCTTATCAGGTGCGAGTCAACAATCAACAAACGGCATTGAAGGAGCTGCCGGGTCTCATCACTGCAACTGGTGGTGTTCTTCTCCAATATCAACTATCTAAGCTGACGCTTGAAGATATTTTCATGAAGGTTGTGACGCCATGATGATGTTGAAAAAGGAATTTAGGGAGTTATTCACTAGTTATAAAATCTTATTTGTGCCGATCATTTTTACGATTTTAATGATTACACAGCCTATTACGCTCAAAATGCTGCCGGATCTTTTGTCGAAATCAGCGAATTTACCTGAAGGGTCTACATTTTATATACCAGAGCCTAGTGCTGGAGAGGCTTTAGCCAGTGCATTGAGTAAATTTGATTCACTCGGCGTGTTTATCCTCATTATGATCGTGATGGGGACGATTGCTGGAGAGCGTGGCTCTGGGGTGACGGCGATGATTATGGTGAAACCGATCAGTCGAATGAGTTATTATGCCTCAAAAATATGTGCCTATGCCTGTTTAACGTTGTTTAGTTTGATAGTGGCGGTGCTTGCTTCCGTTTATTATGTGGACATCCAATTTGGGCATGTGGATTGGGGCGATGTGTTAAAAGGAACGCTTTTGTATTATCCGAACCTACTGCTCATTGTAGTATCGACCATTTGTGCATCGGCGTTCTTTAAGCGTTCAGTGACTGCGGGCGGCGTTTCCCTTTTGATCAACCTCATCCTGTTTACCGTTCCTTCGTTTTATGAGGATACATTAGGGAAGTTTGCACCTAAAGGCGTCACAAGTGCGGCTGAGGAGATGATTCATAGAGGGACTTATTCAGATCAGGCACTTACTAGCTTTCTAGGTGTATCGGTATTGATTGGTTTCTTTTTTCTCATCGGATGGTTTCTTTTTAGAAAACAAGAATTATAGCATGATGTACCCTTTGGATATGAAAATCTAAAGGGTTTTTATGTATTTAGTAAGTAATAAATAAGATATAAATACATGTTATCATGATTTAAATGTTGAAATAATATATACTTAGTATATAATTACTCCGTAAAGGAATGGGAGGAGTTTGCAGATGATTCAGATCAAGCATGTGAAGAAGGAATTCTTTCAAGGCCAGGAGCGGACTGAAGTGTTGAGGGGCGTTGATTTGACGGTAGAAGAAGGGGAGTTTGTAGCGGTGATGGGACCGAGTGGTTCTGGAAAAAGTACATTACTTCAGCTGTTAGGCGGGCTTGATCTGCCTTCAGATGGAGAGATTTTGATAAATGAACATCAGTTAAGTGAGATGAATGAGAAAGAGAGAACGATTTTCCGCAGAAAACAGATTGGGTTTGTGTTTCAAAATTATCAGCTGCTGCCTACGCTAACTGTCGAAGAGAATGTGGCGTTTCCGCTGCATGCAGATGGACGTTTAACAAAGGAGAATCAACAGACGGTTGTAGAGCTGTTAGAGGCTGTTGGCTTGAATGGACTTGGGCGGAAACGGGCTAGTTTGCTGAGCGGCGGTCAGCAGCAGCGTGTAGCGATTGCAAGAGCTCTAGTCAATCAGCCGTCAGTGCTGTTAGCAGATGAGCCGACGGGGAACTTGGACCGGCATAGAGCGGAGGATATTTTGGCGTTAATGTGCAAGTTCAATCGAGAAAGCAAGCAGACGATTATCATGGTGACGCATGATATTTTCGCAGCAGGATTTGCGGATCGAATCATCCTTTTTAAAGACGGTGTTATTGATCAAGTGATATCTAGAAAGGATGATGATTATGCTCAGTATGTGGCGAATTTCATGGCGTAACATGATTCAGCATAAAAAGCGGTTCGCCATTTCTGTATTAGGCATCATGGTGGGAATTGCTTTTGTCACGTCGATGCTCATTGCCGATCGAACGACAAATGATGTGTTTCATTACTATGAGCAAATGTATGTCGCTGATGCAGATTATTGGGTGTTGAGTGATGATCATACGTATGATGAGGAACAGATCTCCTCCATTTTAAACCATCCTGATGTGACAGGATCATTATTAGCGCTGGATAAACAGACGTTTTTTGAGGTAGAAGGTGATCACTCTCTTAACCAACGGGCAGTGCGCATTACCGGAGTACAAGATCAAACGAGCTCTTTACTGAAGCTGCCTGTGATTGAAGGGCGTTTGGATAATCAGGGGTTGGTCATACCAGATGTTGTGGCGAAGCTGCTGAATAAAAAAGTGGGAGATACCATTCGTTTTTCTGATTTGGGCGAAGCGAAGGTATCTGCCATTGTGGAATATACACAGCTGCTTTCAAGTCCGAGTGACTGGAAGAGTGCAGAATCATCGAGTTTTCGTGTGATGGCGCCACTTGATTTATTGAGAGACTGGACGGGACTCGATCATCAGCTTTCTTATATGAGATTTCAGACGAATGATGGCGGAGAGCAGCTCTTTCAATCTTTACAGAAAGAGTTCAAGGATGCCGATGTTTTTGTCCAGCCTGTGGTGGCGGATGACCGACAAAGTAATGACATTGGCGGGTTGTACACGTTCTTTTATCTCATCGCAGGGCTGTCGATGTTTATGAGCGGTTTTATCGTGTTTAACATGATTTATACGAGTGTGATGGAACGGAAAAAGGAATTTGCGATTATGAAGAGCTTCGGTTACACGCAGGGCTCTGTTTCAAAACTAATGTTGATTGAGGTTTTGATCTTGGCATGTATTGGAACAGCCATTGGGGTGCCGATTGGCGTTTGGCTTGGAGATGTGTTCATGCAAACACTGCTTGGTGTGTTCGCTTTTGATATGGTGTATTCGTTAAATTGGCAAGTGCCTGTTGTAATTTCAGTGATCATTGGTATTGTGTTCCCTGTGCTGTTTTCGTTATTTCCGATCTATCATGCAGGGAAAACGTCTGTGCTGCTGACTTTAAAATCCACTACCCAAACTTCTGCACCGAAAAAACGATCGGTCATTAGGGCGGTGATAGGGATAGGCTTGCTTTCATTCATATGGGTGGATCATCC
This sequence comes from Bacillus sp. 005/A4HT-01/001, assembly GCF_004634445.1. Taxonomy (NCBI): domain Bacteria; kingdom Bacillati; phylum Bacillota; class Bacilli; order Caryophanales; family Bacillaceae; genus Bacillus; species Bacillus sp. 005/A4HT-01/001. The sequence goes on along the minus strand of NZ_SEIZ01000004.1, from coordinate 373,901 downwards.
GGCTGCTTATCTTGCCATTTTAGCCAGCATGGTTCTGTTATTCCCATTTTTCCTGCTCTTTTTGAACCGGTTGTTGGCACCTCTTTTGAAGCTGGTTTTTGGCTATCCAGGTCATCTATCAGCGCAGCATGTCACGCAGCAACTGAATCGAAACGCTAATACGGCGGCGATTCTAGCTGTTGGGATTGCTGTGATCTTGCTTTTAAGTGCGGTCATTGAATCGGCTCCAGACGGCTACGAAAGAGAGATTCGTCAAACGTACGGCGGTGATCTCAGGGTTACTTCTGAAGCGTCATGGACGAAAGCGGATCAAGAAAAGCTGTCATCCTATGAGGCTGTTGAACGGGTGGAACCGATGATGGAAGCGGCTCCTTTGACATGGGAAACGGCTGATGGAGAGAAAAGACAATTTTCTCTGATCGGCGTAGAGGAAAAGGGACCGTCTTTTATAGAAGGTGACAATAAAGGCGATTTGTATCAACGATTATCAGAAACGCCTTCTATCGTGTTAGGAGAGCGTGCGTTTGATGAATGGGGTGGGCGTATTGGAGAGAGTGTGTATCTCAATGCACCTTCTGGCCGGCAACAGTTACAAGTCATTGATGTGGTCAAAACTTCTCATCATTCTGGTTATGTGGCATTTGTCGATCAGACATTTTTACAAGAGGATTTAGGGTGGGCGCAGCCCCTTGATATCCTGCTTACGTTAAAAGACAAAGGTGCCGGTGAGTCTTTACGAGATCAGCTATGGGAAGACTTTGGACATCGGCTTTCAAAGGTGAAAACAGTAGAGGATGAGATTAAATCAACGACATCGGCTTTCACTGGTATGAACGAGTTAATTTCTATGATGCTCATTTTCATTATGGGGCTCGCGAGCATTGGAACAGCCAATACACTGCTGATGAATACGCTTGAACGTACATCTGAGATTGGCACCATGCGGGCGCTGGGGCTGACAAAGCAGCAGGTGAGAAAAATGATCGTCGGAGAAGGTGTGCTCATTGGGTTAACAGGTGTGATTGGCGGCATTTTATTTGGTGTGATTCTTCTATATATTTCAAGCCAATCTGATTGGCTCGGTGGATTTGTTTCATTCCAATTGCCGTTTGTGCATCTAATGCTGGCAGTGATCGCAGGAATTGCACTCAGTTTAGCGGCTTCATGGATTTCTAGTGCGACAGCGAGTAAAATAGAGATGATATCATCTCTCAAAGAAGGTTAAATCATATGTCAGTGAAATACGGAATTTTAACATCGCTCTGTCAGCAGCAACATCATGGATATGAATTAAAGCTAGAGCTAGAGTCATTGCTCGGAATAAAAGGGAAAATCAACCCGGGTCAAATCTACACGACGCTTGATCGGTTAATTCGTGATCAATTGGTGACAGCAGTGGGAATAGATGACCAAGATCGAAAGCTGTACGACGTGACGGAAGAAGGCAGACAAGAGCTGGAATCATGGCTGTTGGCACCTGTTCCATATCATGCTGCAAAGGATGATTTTCACTTTAAATGGGGCTGTGCACGGAAAATCAGATTTCATCAAGAAAAAGAAATGCTTCAGCAGCAGAAAGCCGTCATCATGAAAGATGTGATGGAACTCACGAAGCTAAAAACGGAATGTCTTGTGCAAGGTGATGAGAGTCGGTACTTATTGATTTCTGGCACACTGCTTCATTTAGAGGCGGATTTGAATTGGATTCATCAAATTGAGCATCGGAGCGGGTCATCATTTTAGAGAGGTCTTTCTTTTGAAGAAAGGTCTTTTTTTTGGCTTCGTTTGGAGCATATGCAGATAGGATGGGAAGAAAGTTTGGTATGATAGGTGGAAATTGATTGTATTTTCAGAAAAGGGGTTTGATCAATGAAAACATCACGTAATCCTGAGACCATTCACGCACCAGTTGCACCGTACATCCATCAAATAGAGACAACAGGGCCGCAGCGGTGGTTAACCTTATCAGGGCAAGTGGGGATGGAAGTCGATGGAACCATCCCAGCGAGCCCGATGGAACAGCTCGAGCTAGCGTTAGAGAATGTAAAACGCAATGTAGAAGCGGCAGATATGAAAGTGGAAGATATAACGAAGCTTGTGTTTTATTTAGTAGGGGAGTTTGATGCCGAGAGTAGAAAACGAATCATGGGTCAGTTTTTAGGGGATCACCTGCCTTGTATGACGATGATTTATGTGGTGGCTTTGGCTTCACCTGCTTTAAAGGTCGAGGTGGATGCTTGGGCTTGTCGTGATATGGATTAATGAAATGATTGTTTATATCAGTTGAATATGCTAAAAATGGTATAAAAGAGTGTTAATAAAGAGGTGGTTTTTTGTTTCAATCAAACCAAGAATTGAAAAAAACGGTGGTCTTTTATGCAGGTGTGGGAGCTGTTTTGCTTATTCTCATGCTGTTGACATGGCTACCGATTTCTGCAGACTGGGAGTTGCCGTTGATTTTGTTTGGATTGGGGATTTTGTTTTATGTGAAGCGTGTGCTTTGGAAGGATGAAAAGAGTCATTAATCATAAGTAGGTTACCTAGAATATAAATTCTAGGTTTTTTTATTAAATTTACCTTAAAACACGGTTTTTCACATGGGTATGAGATCCAATTTTTTAAAAGTGTGGTAGGATAAATATGCTTTATTTTTATATTTTCCGAAGGAGCTGTCGTGTTGAAGGGATCTAGGGTTGAGTTTATTGATAGTTTACGTGGTTTTAGTTTATTAGGTATTTTGATAGTGAATATGCTTAATTTTCAATATGATTATGATTTTGAGAAGATGTTTGATCCGAGCATATGGGGACAGGAGTTTGGGGTATATGTGACGGAAATCTTGTTCCATGGGTCATTTTATCCGATTTTCTCCTTTTTGTTTGGGTATTCTTTTATCAAACTGATTGAATCTACAAAGGCCAAGGGGCTGAATACGAATGCCATCGTCGTTCGCCGCGGCTTTGGTCTTATTGTGCTTGGGATGCTGCATTTAATCTTTATTTGGAATGGTGACATTCTTCTCTATTATGGAGCTTGTACGTTTTTCCTAATGATGTTTATACACAGCCGAATCAAAACAGTGTTTATATGGTCGGGTATTTTAGGTGCCGTATCTTTAGTGATTTATCCAACTCTAATGAATTTTATTTATGGAAATTCTGAATTATTAACAAATGTATATGGGACTGGTACATATGGCGATATTGTGTTGAGCCGGATTACAATTGAAGATGATATGGTCATCGTCTCCATCATTATGGCAATTGTAACACTTACTCTGACACCAATTTTAAGTCTTCTCTATGCTCCTATCATGATCGGTCCATTTGCACTGCTTGGCATGGCGATCGGGAAAAAAGGTCATCTGACAGAAGAAGATCGAGGCATGGCTTATCGTAAAGGCTGGGTTTGGATGATTATCATCGGGCTCGCTTTAAAATGTGCGACGTTCAGTGATGCTCCTTGGAGTGAAATGGTGCTGACGTTAGGAGCCTATGTCCTGACGATCGGTTATATTCAAGCTTTTATTGTCTTTTACTATTCAAAGGCTGCACAAGGGTTGAAACGTCTGCTTGCAGGACTTGGCCGATTGTCTTTATCAAACTATTTAGCACAATCTATTATTTGTACAACGATTTTCTATTCTTACGGACTTGGGTTATTCGGACAAATGGGCTCAATGTTTGGACTGCTACTTGCTGTTGGACTTTACACAGCACAGCTGTTCATCAGCTATCTCTATTTGAAAAAGTGGAGAAGAGGGCCTGTGGAATGGCTTATGGGAAAATGGGTATATTGGAGATAAATTGATTTGTTGAGGAACCGCATGGCTGAAGAGCTGTGCGGTTTTTTAGTTGGATCGCATTCAAAAAAGTTCATAAAAGGAGTTGAATATTTTTTCAGTGTGTATATAATGTATATATAGTGTATATACAATATTTCATTGCGAATACCAGTACAGAAAAAAGAGGTTTTTATATGCAAATTACGATTTCTAACCATTCTAAGGAGCCTATCTATGAGCAAATTACGACGCAAATCAAATCGTTGATCTTAACGGGTGAGCTTGCAGAAGGTGCGGGACTGCCGTCTATCCGAAAGCTGGCGAAGGATTTACAAATCAGCGTCATCACAACAAAACGTGCATATGAAGAGTTAGAGAAGGCAGGATTTATTTATTCGATTGTCGGTAAGGGATCATTTGTTGCCGAGCAAAACCTAGAGGTCATGAGAGAGAAAAAATTGAAGGTGATTGAGGAACAGCTTGGAGCGGTTGTTACAAACGGCAAGGAATTAGGCTTATCTTTTGATGAATTGCAGCAGTTATTAAAGTTCTTGTATGAGGAGTGAGATGAGTGGAGCACGTGATTGAATTCAAAGGAGTATCAAAACGGTTCAAAGACTTTTCTGTGCAGAATCTTGATTTACAGGTCAAAAAGGGCTTTGTTACTGGGTTTATTGGAGAAAATGGAGCCGGTAAGTCGACCACGATTAAAATGATCATGAATTTGTTAAAACCAGATTCTGGTGAGATTAAAATTTTTGGATTAGATTATCGTACGCATGAAAAAGAGATTAAGGAACGAATTGGCTTTGTTTACGATGCTAACGTTTTTTTCCCAGGATTGAGTTTAAAAGACATCAAACGTATTGTGGCACCTGCCTATAAACGCTGGGATGATAGGCTATTTTATCAATATATTGAACAGTTTGGCTTGCCGCTTCATAAAGCGATTAAAACATTTTCAAAAGGGATGCAGATGAAGGCATCGCTTGCGATTGCGCTGTCGCACCATGCAGAGCTGATTATCATGGATGAACCAACTGCTGGTTTAGATCCGGTCTTTAGAAGAGAGCTGCTCGGCACGTTACAAGAATTGATGATTGATGGAAATCGAACGATTTTTTTCTCAACGCATATGACGACTGATTTAGATCGCATTGCGGATTATATTGCGTTTATACAAAATGGAAGATTGGTCTTTCAACAGTCGATTCATGAGGTGGCGGAGAATTATGTGCTGGTGAAGGGGAGCCTGGATTTGCTGGATCGAGACACAGAAAAGGCGTTTATCCATATTCAGCGTACGGCAGCCGGATTTGAAGCATTAACAGATCGGATTGATGAGGTGAAACTTATTTTTGGGGATGCTGTTGTGATTGAACCGGCGTCGCTTGAGGATATCATGTTTTATTTGAAAGGCGGGGTTGCGCATGTTTCATTTAATTAAGCGTGATGTGATTTTGCAAAAGAAGCAGTTACTTATTTTTATTCCGTTTATCTTATTTTTCATTTTCATGGATGTCCATCCAGTATTAACGTTTCTAGTCGCTAGTGTCTTCATTCCATTTAACACATATGCTTATGATGAGAAGGCAGAAACGAATATTCTATTAAATTCCTTGCCCTATACACGTAAAGAAATTATCGCATCACGTTATCTTGGCGCCATTTTCTATATGAGTATTGCGATCGTGCTGACAAGTGCTGCATTATTTGTGTTTGGGAAGCTGTTTTCGCTGTCAGATATTGCGATTGGCAGCGGGTTGTTTTTATTGTTCGCAGCATGTACGTTTCCATTGTTTTATATCTTAAAGCCTGGTTATATCACAACGGCAGTGATCATTGGCTTTATCGTATTATCTGCTATGGGACCGCCTGTTGTTCTCTATTTAGCAGAGCAATTCAGTGGGATCACTGATTTTATCATGAATTTATCGATCCCTATTGTATATACGGGGTCAACTGTACTGATTATGCTCATCTACTTGCTATCTTGGGGATTTTCTACTGCGATTTACCAGAGGAAAGTGTTTTAAATCAGATGATCACATCATTTATAGAGAATCATTCATTTTGAGGTAGGCCTTTCAAAATGGATGATTCTTTTTTGCATCCGGTGAAATTGACATCCTGCAGAAAACAGGTTATTGTTATTTAACATAATGTTAATTATTTTTAACATTATGTTAAATAAAACATCCTTTAAGAAAGGAATCTGAAATGGAAATTAAAAATAGAATGAAAGTATTACGGGCAGAAAGAGACTGGACACAAAAGGATTTGGCAGAGAAGTTAGGTGTGACTCGTCAAACTGTGGCAGCGATTGAAAATGGTAAATATTCTTTGTCTTTAAAACTAGCATTTCAAATTGCGAGAACATTTGAAGTAGATTTATATGACGTTTTTCAAGAGGTCGACAAGGAGGAACAACAGCGATGATGACAACGATCATACTTTATTCTCTGATTATCCTTTCTATCTTAAGTACGGTCTTTCAATTTAAGAAAAGCCGTGAATATAAACAGGATGAACGGGGTCAATTTATTTTAGCGAAAGCTGGAAGTTTTTCAATTGTAGGTGTGGCATTAGCCTATATATTGGTGGCTGTCATTCAAGTTTTTGTTCATGAATTATCATCTCCAACGGAATGGTTTTATATAGCGATTACGTTTATGTATGTATCAAGTGTTTGCGCAAATACAATTGGCATTATCTATTGTGAAAGAAAATACTAATCTTTTATCTGCGGATGCAAGCTAGGGTACTTCATCATGAAGGGAAGAAAAAATAATGAAAAAATTACTGAAAATAATGCTGATTGCTCTATGTACCATTCTGACTGTCTTGGTTGTATTTGTAGCCAGTGTTTATGTTGTGAATCTAATTAGTAATGAAAGAGAACAGGGGAAAATAGAAGCTTATGGGCAAAAGGTCTTGGTGGATGGGAAGCAGATGAATGTGCTCATTCAAGGCGATGGGAAAGAAACGATTGTCCTTCTACCAGGGTATGGAACTGCTTCACCCGTGCTTGATTTTAAACCGTTAGTCAAGGAGTTATCGCCATATTATAGAGTCGTTGTGATTGAACCGTTTGGTTATGGTTTAAGTGACGACACAGATAAAGTAAGGACAAGTCAAAACATTGTGGATGAGATTCATGAATGTTTGCAGAAACTCAACATTAAAAAATATACGCTCATGGGTCATTCGATTTCTGGCATCTATGGATTAGAATATGTGAATCAATATGAAAAAGAAGTCCAAGCCTTTGTTGGCATTGATACGAGTGTTCCTAAACAGGAAACGGATGAATTGCCAGTCTCCAGCTTACAGTTGCTTCATCAATCCGGCTTTTACAGATTGATAGTGAAAATGAATCCAGAACAACTGGTGATGCCTAAAGTAGATGATCAAACGAAAGCTCAGATTAAAATGCTGACTTTCCGAAATTTTTTGGATGAAAGCCAAGCTAGTGAGGCAGAAAACTTTAGAAACAATTTTAAAAACGCTCAACGTCTACATTTCCCTAAGAAGCTTCCTGTTGCTTTCTATCTAGCGGATCAAACGGAGAAAGAAACACCAAACTGGAAACCAATGCATGAAGAGCTGCTGAAAAATGTAGACCACGGAAAAATCGTTACTTTCAAAGGCGGCCATTATTTGCATCATACGAAATCAAAAGAAATCGCAGATGGTGTGAGGGAGTTTCTATCGAACAACGAGCGCTCACGTTAGCGTTTTTCCTCCTCAGCTGGACAGATGAAACATCGCAATTTTGATCAAAACGAGTGAACTGATTTGTTTTATGATCAAGAAGAGGTGAGGGAGATGATGTATAGTCGGGTGACGCAAGAGGTGATTTCTTATTTGGAGTCGCATTTGATGGATGAACTGTCGCTGAGACAGGTGCCTGAGAAAGTAGGATATTCACATTTTCATTTGCTGCGTGTGTTTAAACGAGAAACCGGGCTGTCGATGGGGGAATATGTGCGGAAACGAAGATTAGCTACGGCTGCACAGCTTCTTTTGTATACGGATCAGGGGATTTTAGACATCGCTTTTTCGTTACAATTCCAATCGCAGGAAGCCTTTACGCGTGCTTTTAAGCATCTGTATTCCTTACCTCCCGGAATGTACAGGTCCATGATGAGAGACATGCAAATGAAAAAGGAGGAAGATTCGATGACATTACATGAAGCAGTACCTGGCTGGGGTTTGAGTGGTTCACATCCGCATATGTATGAGATGGGTGTTGATACAGCAGAATTTCATACGGGAAAGCAATCAGGTGTTTTATCATCTAAAGAAGGCGTACAAGAAGGACAGTTTGCGACGATGATGCAGGGGTTTCAAGCAAAAGAGTATGCAGGTAAGCGGTTGAAGCTCTCTGCTTTCTTGAAAACAGAGAATGTATCTTCAGCAGGAATTTGGATGCGGGTAGATGACGGAAAGGGTGATACGGTGCAGTTTGATAATATGCAGAATCGACCTGTGACAGATTCTACGGAATGGAATCAATATGCCATCGTATTAGATGTTCCTACGCGCAGTGAATCCATTCATTTTGGAGTGTTACTCAGCGGTCATGGAACAGTCTGGGCTGACGGTTTTCGATTTGAGGAAGTGGATGAGAAAACACCTACGACGAATATGGAGGAGGCCTCGGCTCTGCCAGATGTGCCGATGAATTTGCATTTTGAGCTTGAGGAGACCGTGTGAGCGGTCTTTTTTTGTTGTATACAAATCTGCATGAACCGTTTATAATGAAAAATATAAATAAACATACCGACGGTCGGTATGTAAAAGGAGGCGTTTGAACTGGCGCGAAATAAGTATCCAGAAAAGACGGTGCAGCAAATTTTGGACGTGTCGACAAAGTTGTTTCAGGAAAAGGGATTTGAAAAGACAAGTTTGCAAGATATTATCCATGAATTGAATATGTCTAAAGGGGCTATTTATCATCATTTTAAATCGAAGGATGAAATATTACGCGGCGTGATGGATCGGCAGTTTCGTTATGCAACCGAGAAGCTTGAGGAGTTAATTGAGCATACGGAGGCAGCTCATGCGAAAGAGAAGCTGCAGCTTATCCTGGAGCAGCTTGTGGCAGACCCGCAGTCTCATTCGATTGATGGGATCTTGGTTGATCAGATGAAAAATCCGCAATTTGTGATTGAAGGCATGAAGACAGGTGTCAATCAGGATGCTTTGAGAATCAAACAGTTAATCATTGAAGGGATTGAAGATGGTTCGATGGAAACTGCGTTTCCTGGTGAAGTGGCAGAAGTATTTCTGCTTCTTGTGAATATATGGTTGAATCCCACATTGTTTGTACGCAATCATGAAGAAACGGTCCAGCGTTTGTGTTTTTTAAAGCAGATGATGAAGGGGCTTGGCGTGGATATTGTGAGTGATCTATTTATTCAAAAGGTGACAGCGCACTATGCTGAAATTGGCGGGTATGATCTGCCCGAAAGATAAAGAATGCCAACTGATAGGAGGATGACGTATGATTCATTTTATGAAGGTTGAGCTAAGAAAAGGTCACATGAAGCAGTATATTCAAGCTAGTTTCATCGCGAGTATTGTGCTGCTAGTATTCATCTATTTTATTGCGTTTGCTGCAAAAATTGAACGCGAACCGGGTTTTCAGCAATATACGAATATTTATTTGTTAACGAGTACAGTATGGATGATCTTTTTTTCTATCATCACAGCTATGCTGTATTGGCGTGTAGGCAAGACTGTTTATCAGGAACGCACATCCAATTCAGTGAGATTCCTTTCTCATATGATATGGATGGTGTGCCTTTCAACGTTTGCGATGATGTGCAGTATCATTCCTTCGTTTGTTGTGTTTAGTGTGACTGAAATGTTTTTCCCTATAGTTCACGATACGTTGACGGCAGGTGCTCTATTGCAATTGATGAAAACGTACTTTGTGTTTATTGGGTGTGTCCATGCGATTGGGATGATTGCGATGAGAATAGGGTTGAGGAAGAAATCTGTTTTGATGACCGTCCTGACTGCAATTGTTTTATGTGCTGTTTTAGGAAATGTATCGCTCGCCATTTATGGCAATGATCAAATGAGCCTCATCCTGTCAGGAGTGATGATTGCAGCAGTCCTCATTGTGATCTTGGAATTGTGGAGCCGCATCGGCCGGATGCAAACGAGGTAATTCATGATGGGAAAAGGAGGGAGACATGTGAAGCATACGGTTCGAATTGAAGAAGTCATAGCGCAACTTTCTTTAAACTGGCTGGTGGGAGATGTTCGCCTTCATCACCATGATCATCCTTATGTATTGATAAAGCAGACCACCAATCATGTATTCCCCCATCGGTATTTACTGCATCATCAGGTGCGGGGAGACAGGCTGGTGATTCAAGATAAAAGAAAACGAGCGATCAGCTTGGGGCTTCATCTTCATCAAACGAATTTGGAGATTTACCTCCCTCAGGCACAGTTACAGTCCTTGTCTATTCATTGTAAAGGAGCAAATCTACTTTTGGATGGACTGAAGGTGAAGGAGGCTGACTGCCAATTGATTTCTGGAAAGTCCATGTTTACGGGAGAAATCAAGCATCTGCGCTTGCAGACAGTGGGTGGACTTATCTCTAGTCAACAGCTCAACACGCAGACATTGAGCCTGCGTACTACTTCGTCAAAAGTGGAGATGGTAGGTGCTTTTTCAGATATTGATCTGAATTTAATAGGCAGAAGGGTACAGATACATTCAAAGGCCATGTTGCATTCGCTCAAATCGACGTCAACTGGATCATCTGTCAAAGTGGCAATTCCGGAAAATGATGGATTTATTTGTTATGTGAAGAAAAGATCAGGTACTTTTCACAATGACTTTCCTTGTGTTGATGATCAGGATAGAATGGTTTATAAAAATGGAGGGAAAAGCTTTGAGGTCGATATAAGGGGAGGTTCTTTTCTATTAAGTGATGGTCATTGAAGCGATGATGATCCTCTGATTCGATATATCAATATAAAATAATTTGAATATCTTTTTATGTCAGAATATTTTGTTAATATTGTTTTCCTCAAAAAAACAATTGTTTTTTAAGGGTAGATTTATTATGATAATATACATCGAAAGATTGAAGATTTTGAATCAGAATGAAAATTCTGATTTTTTATTTTTTATGTTGTTTGTTGATGAGGGGGAATAGAAGTGGCTCAAAAGGAATTAAAGAGAGGGTTAAGTGCTCGTCATATTCAAATGATTGCGCTTGGCGGCACAATTGGTGTTGGCTTATTCATGGGGTCAGCTAAAGCCATTCAATGGACAGGTCCATCGGTTCTTCTAGCGTACGCAGTGTGTGGTATTTTTATCTTTTTTATTATGCGTGCGATGGGAGAAATGTTGTATCTTGAACCGAGTACGGGATCGTTTGCTACATTTGGGCATCAATATATTCATCCGCTTGCGGGGTATATGACAGCTTGGAGTAACTGGTTCCAGTGGGTCATTGTTGGGATGTCTGAAATTATCGCCGTAGGTGCTTATATGAAATATTGGTTCCCTGATTTACCAGCGTGGATTCCGGGATTAATCGCCATGATCATTTTAGGTGCGGCCAACTTGATTTCGGTTAAGTCATTCGGTGAGTTTGAATTCTGGTTTGCGATGATCAAGATTGTGACGATTATTTTAATGATCATTGCAGGTTTAGGCATTATTTTCTTTGGGTTTGGCAATGGTGGAACAGCGATTGGTTTGTCTAACCTTTGGGCGCACGGCGGATTCTTTACAGGTGGATTTAGCGGTTTCTTGTTTGCATTGTCCCTAGTGATTGCTGCCTATCAAGGGGTAGAGCTCATTGGGATTACTGCAGGTGAGGCGCAAAATCCGCAAAAGACGCTGACAAATGCCATCAAAAGCATCATCTGGCGTATTTTGATTTTCTATATCGGTGCGATCTTTGTCATCGTAACGGTGTATCCGTGGGATCAGCTGAATACGCTCGGCAGTCCATTTGTGGCGACGTTTGCGAAAATTGGAATTACGGCAGCAGCAGGTATTATTAACTTTGTTGTCATTACAGCAGCGATGTCCGGCTGTAATAGTGGAATCTTCAGTGCAGGACGTATGCTTTATACATTAGGTGTGAATGGACAGGCACCTGCTTTCTTTACAAAAATTTCGAAGAATGGTGTACCGTATTTCGGGACATTTGCTGTGCTGATTGGTTTAGCGGTTGGGGTGGTCTTAAATTACGTTTCTCCGCCAAACATTTTCGTTTATGTGTATAGTGCGAGTGTCCTTCCTGGTATGGTGCCTTGGTTTGTGATTTTAATTAGTCACATTGGCTTCAGAAAGGCGAAGGGGGCAGCGCTTGATCAGCATCCGTTTAAGCTGCCGCTTGCGCCATTTTCTAACTATTTGACAATCGGATTCTTGCTGATGGTGCTTGTGTTTATGCTGATTAATCAGGATACACGAATTTCTCTTATTGTAGCAATTGGGTTCTTGATTTTAGTGGCGCTTAGCTTTTTTGTATTTGGAATTGGTAAACGAAAACCGATTGAAACAGCTTCTTCTGATCAAACGGTGGAATAATCAAAAGCCTTGCGGAACAACCGCGAGGCTTTTGTCGTTTACAGAGAAGCTTTGACACGCTGAAAGACATCTGGAAAGTTGGTGAAAAGACCGGTGACGCCGTACTGCAAAAGCCGTGTCATATCTGCCTCGCTATTGACTGTATATGGGTGAAGGAGGAGTCCATGGCTTCTGACCTGCTGTACATTTTCAAGTGTCAAAGCTCTAAAATTCGGTCCGATCCCCACTGCATACGATTTGATGAAGTCGAGCTGATCATCTGTAATAGACGTCATTTGCGCTCTATCTAATAGCTGTACTTTTGGAAGCCGAGGGGCGAGTTTCTGCAATTTTAATAGACTTTCTTGGCTGAAAGATTGGATGATGACCTGCCCTTTTCTCGTATGTTTTCCAAGAAGGTGATGTTTCTTTAAGACGGCCAATAGCTTTTCTTCCATTTGTGGATAGATGTCTGGTTTTTTGGTTTCAATATAATAATTTTCTCGTTTACCGAAGTAGCGTAATACCTCATCTAATGTGAGGACTTGCTGTCCAATATAGTGGGCATTTTGTTTGTCGGGGTTGGCTTCGTTGAACCATGTACCGGCATCAAGCTGTTTGATTTCGGCAAGTGTGAGGTCTTTGACCCAGCCTGTTCCGTTTGTCGTCCGGTCAACCGTTTCATCGTGCATGACGATGAGGTGTCCATCCTTTGTCATTTGAAGGTCGAGTTCGAGGTAATCTGCATTCATCTTTGTGGCGAGCTTGTAGGAAGCCAGGGTATGCTCTGGGGCATACCCTGATGCTCCGCGGTGTGCAACGGTTAAAATGCGATCTGGAGATAAAAGATGTTCATGTGCCGATATGGTGGTCGGCACCCAACCAAAAGACAGTAAAGCAAAAGAGAGTAACACGAAAGCAAGTAATCTACTTTTCTTCATATTTTATCCTCCTTTTACGGTAACTGCCTCCATCATAAGAAATAGATGTAAAGGGCATGTTGGGCGGAGATGAATCTTTTATGTGATTTTCATTAAGCTTGCTCTACGCGCTTTCCTGTATTCCATGTCATGGCGAGGAACACAATCGCAAGGATACAAGAACCAACTAGTAAAATGAAACCTCCTGTCCAGTCATAGTGATCGACGACGACACCCATCATGGCATTAGCGAAAGCAGAGCCACCAATATATCCAAAGAATCCTGTCAGCCCGGCAGCAGTGCCAGCGGCTTTTTTCGGAGCGAGATCAATGGCTTGCAGTCCAATGAGCATGACGGGTCCGTAAATTAAAAACCCGATGCTGATGAGGGCAATATTATCAACCATTGGATTGCCAGCAGGGTTTAACCAGTACACAAGAACCGCAATTAACACGCCAATCATAAAGAGGACGCCAGCAGGTGCGCGGCGGCTTCTAAAGAAGCGGTCACTAATCCACCCGCACAATAATGTACCAGGGATGCCTGCATATTCATAAAGGAAATAAGACCAGCGTGAATGCTCTGGTGAGAATCCTTTTGCTTCTGTTAAATAGGTAGGTGCCCAGTCTACGACCCCGTAACGGACAAAGTACACAAAGACGTTGGCAATGGCGATATACCAAAGGAATTTGTTGTTGAGTACATATTTAAACAAAATCTCTTTTACGGTTAATTCTTTTTCTTGATCTTCATATTGTTGTGCCGGATAGTCATTTCGGTATTCTTCAATTGGCGGAAGACCAGCGGATTGCGGGGTGTCCCGTACGAGAAGAATGATGACGAAGGAGACGATAATGGCGATGATGGCAGGGAAGAAAAAGATACTTTTCCACGTCGCAAACAAAACAATTCCTAATGTAATAAGCGGTGCAAGAATCCCCCCGCCGATATTGTGAGCGACGTTCCAAATCGACATTTTCGTTCCACGTTCACTCACTGAAAACCAATGCGCCATCGTTCGTCCGCATGGCGGCCACCCCATTCCTTGAAACCAGCCGTTTAAGAACATGAATAAAAACATGATCCATACACTGGATGTCACCCATGGAAATGAGACAAATAGAATATTGATAAGAGCTGATAGAAAGAGTCCAGCGGCTAAAAAGTATCTTGGGTTACACCGGTCTGAGATCATCCCCATAATGAATTTACTAAAGCCATAAGCGATTGAAACGGCCGCTAGTACAAAGCCTAATTCACTTTTTGTGAACCCCTCTTCCTGTAAATAAGGGATGGCAAATGCGAAATTTTTGCGCAGCAAATAGTAGCCCGCATATCCGATAAAGATCCCCAAAAAGACTTGCAGCCGCAGCCGTTTATAGGTTTCGTCTGTTTTGGCATCATCGAGCCTGTCGATATGCGGAGCTGGTTTAAACCATTTGAACATAAACATCCTCCTCTTGTAGATATGACTGAAACAAAAGTACGAGGTCTGTCTTTGATCTTGTACTTTTTCAGAGACAAAAGAATTGATAACGCTTTCTTTTGTACTCCCATCATATCGGATGGAGAAGATGTTTATGATGAGGCTTTTGTCATTATTTTGGAAAAACAGTTCATGAAGTGATGAAAAAAATCCGCACAATGGCGGATTTTTAATAGTGGTTAAATTGATACATCAATTTTTGCAGATTTCTTTAGTTGATCAATTTCTTTTTGTACTTCTTTTTGCTTTTCTTGAGATTCTAACTGCTTCTTGATTTGTGATTTGACGTCTTTGAAATCAGGTGCTTTTTGTTTTTGCTTTTTCATTTGTTCGGCGTATTGGTCATAGTACGCTTTGACGTCTTTTTCAGACACAGAGGCTGATTTAATTTCTTTGTCGACATATTGGCTGTATTTGATGCTGTCGGCAATATCACTTTTCAGCTGATCCATTGTCAGTCCGCTCTTTTTGAGTGCTTCTTCAAATTGAGCATTGTCTTTAAATTGTTTCTTTTCTTCTTTTAGCTGCTTATCGACTTGCTTGTTAGAGGCTTTATAGCCCTTCTTCTCAGCATCTTGCAGGATGAGCTCTTGACCTACTAGCGCATCAATGGTTTGCTTCTTGACTGCTTTTGCGCCTTCTTTAGATGTTGGGTCTTGTCCTGACTGCTGAAGTTGACCTTGAATGGTTGATAGGGCGCTATTGTATTCATTTCCTGTGATTTTATCTTTGTTGACGGTCGCAACGACCTTTTGATCATCAATTTTTTGTGCGTCTAATTTCTTTTGCATCTCTTCCATTTGCTTTTGCTGCTCTTTTTGGTCAGCCTGTGTTGTTTCCTTGCTTTTTGCTGAATCGTTTTGCTTATCCTGTTTCGCATCGTTTGATGAGCAGGCTGCAAGCCCCACTGATAACAGACAAGCAATGAGTGTATATGATACTTTTTTCAATTATTTTCTCTCCCTTCGGTATGAGAACATCTAGTGCGCATTCTAACCGTTTTAGAGGAAAAATAAAACCGTACAGATGAATTGTTAGCGGATTGACATGTTTTTTATCTGTTTGTCCTCATTTTGTCTTCTCATAGTCATCATATGACAGCTTAAATTTGAAATAATTGTTCCATCGCTTCGTCGAGATTGGTGATCGGCTGGCGGCAGCTGTAGTTTTCACAAATATAGACCGTCGTGCTGTCGTTGATCGTTTTGTAATCTTTTGCAAAAGGTGCGAGCCTTGCTAGTTCTTGCCCTGTTTCGGCAGTTAAAATGAGATCAAATGGCATGAATCGTTTTTGCAATGCTTGTAGAAGCTGTTCTTTTTGCGGATCGCCCTTTTTCCCGAGAATAATGATTTCTCGTTTTACGGCATATTGGCTTAATAGTCCTTGTAAAAAGGCGGTATGTCCGCTTGGATAGGAAGAGACATCGACGTAAAAGGCGCTGAACATCTTCTCTAGTGTTTCGATCCAGTCTTGACGTCCGATCATTCTGCTTAGTTTCAGAAGGTGTTGGAGTGCAGTACTGTTACCAGACGGCATGGCCCCGTCGTATACTTCTTTTTCACGAACGATAAGCGCTTCTGCATCTGAGCCTGAGAAGAAAAAGCCCCCGATTTGCTCATCCCAAAATAGTTCAAACATATTTTCACCAACGGCTCTGGCTTTTGTCAGCCAATCTAGGTCAAAGGTCGCTTCGTATAAAGACATATACGCTGTGAGCATGTGCGCATAATCCTCGATAAAGCCTAGATGCTTTACGTCCCCTTCCCTGTAGCGGACCATGAGCCGTTCCTGCTGGACGAGGTGTGTTTCTAGAAAAGACATTGCCTGTTTTGCTATGCGGATAGCCTCTTTTTCATGAAAGACACTCCCTGCTTTGGCAAGTGCGGAGATCATCAGCGCATTCCACGATGTGAGTACCTTGTCATCGATCAGCGGTGCAGGTCGCTGCTGTCTTACAGTGAGTAAGATGTTTCGAGCGAATTGCAGTTTAGAATAAAGGGTTGGGTCGTCGATTGAATATGCTGCCTTGATGTCATCAAATGAGGTGGAAATGGTATGAGGGATGTTCTGTCCTTCAAAATTTCCTTCCTCTGTGATGTGGTAGACCGCACAAAATAAAGTGCCGAGGTCATCACCTAAATGAGTCATGATCTCCTCTTTTGTCCAAACGTAATATTGCCCTTCCTTTCCTTCCGAATCGGCATCGATTGCCGAATAAAAAGAGCCATCACGATTCATCATGTCTCGTTTGATAAATTGAATGAGGTCTTGGACAAGCTTTTCGTACTCAAGGTGTTGAGTGATTTGATAGGCTTCGGTGTAGGCATCTATCAGCAAGGCGTTATCATACAGCATCTTTTCAAAATGCGGCACAAGCCATTTTTCATCCGTTGAATATCGAGTAAATCCAGAACCAATATGATCATAAATACCGCCGTTTGCCATGCCATTTAATGTTTTTGTGACGGCATATAACGCATTTTCTTGCCCTGTCCATTCAAAATAACGCATGAGAAACGTGAGCATATGAGGTGCGGGAAATTTAGGCGCAGAACCGAAGCCGCCATACAGCGTATCAAAGCTGCTCATGAGCTGATAATAGGCTTTGTGAATCGACTCCTGAGTGAGCGTATTTTCTGTCTGCCCTGCTGCCTTGATCCGTAAATTATTTGTTGCCTTTTCTGCCAATGATTCAATATGATCACGATCGTTGTGATACGCATCCAGCAATTGCGTCAGTGCTTCAATGAAGCCGGGATGGCCGTAAGCACTTCTTTTTGGAAAGTATGTCCCCGCATAAAACGGCTTTTGATCAGGCGTGACAAACACGTTGAGCGGCCAGCCGCCTTGCCCGGTCATCATCTGACAAACGGACATATACATCGAGTCAATATCTGGACGCTCCTCACGATCAACTTTGATTGAAATGAAATGCTCGTTTAGGATGTCAGCGACTTGTTGATCTTCAAAGCTTTCGTGTGCCATGACGTGGCACCAGTGGCAAGTGGCGTAGCCGATGCTGACAAGCACCGGTTTATTTTCACGTTTCGCTTTGTCGAATGCTTCTTGTCCCCACGGGTACCAGTGAACTGGGTTGTGGGCGTGTTGAAGGAGGTAGGGTGATTTTTCCGTGATGAGTGGGTTGGGTGTTTGGTTGTTTGGCATGGAATCACCGTCCTTTCTAAATGTTTTTAGTATTTTCTTTTCTCTATTTAATATATCAGATTGTTGATGCCCGTCATCATTTGTCTGTGAGGTATTCCCAAAATGAAAAAAACAAGGGTTATAAACCCTTGATCGATTCATTATTTCACTTTTTAACTACATCAATCGTAATGTTTTAACAAGATGGCTGAATTATGTCCTCCAAAACCAAAAGAATTGGATAGTCCATATTTCAATGAAAGCTGTCTCACTTCCAATACAACATCTAAGTTACAATCTGGATCTTGCTTCTCTACATTAATAGTTGGCGGAATCAATCCTCGTCTCAAACTTTCCACTAAAGCAATCGCTTCTACTCCGCCAGCAGCACCAAACATGTGCCCAGTCATTGACTTGTTCGCCGTTGTTGGAATTTCACCTGAACGATCACCAAATAATTTCTTAATCGCTAGAACTTCTGAACGATCACCTACTTGTGTACTTGTTGCATGAGCACTAATAACATCGATTTCACTTGTTGATATATTTGCACTTCTCAATGCTTTCTTCATGGCTAAGTAGGCACCCCTACCTTCTGGGTGTGAAGCGACCATATGATGAGCATCTGAACTAGCTCCGTATCCCACTACTTCACATAATATCGGCGCATCTCTAATAATTGCGTTTTCTAATGATTCTAATACTAAGATACCTGCGCCTTCACTCATCACAAAGCCATCTCTATCTGTATCGAATGGGCGGCTGGCTCGACTTGGGTCTTGGTTTCTAGTAGATAGTGCATGTGCGTTTCCAAAGCTAGCCAAAGATATCTGATTGACGGCAGCTTCTGCTCCACCGGCAAATATAATATCTGCTTCATCGTTTCGGATCGCATTGAAAGCTTCACCAATAGAAGTGTTACCGATAGAACAAGCTGTGACTGGTGACAATGATGGCCCTTGTGCGCCTAATTTGATGCTGATTTGGGCCGCAGCTGCATTTGAAATCATCATTGGGACAAGGCTAGGGCTTACTCTCGAGGGACCTCGTTTATCTAATACATTCACCTGATCAACAAGCGATTGTATGCCCCCGATTCCTGAACCAACATATACGCCTAAACGTTCAAGATCTACTTGATCTAACTGTAATTGTGATTGTTCTAATGCTTGTTCGGCTGCTGCTAAGGCAAACTGACTAAAACGATCTAATCGTTTTGCTTCTTTTCTCCCTAATATTTCATCTGCATCGAAATCACGAACGATTCCAGCTATTTTTGTTTTATAATCAGTCGTATCAAAAGAATCAATGTGAGATATTCCCGATTGTCCTTTAATGAGTTGATTCCAAAAGCTATCTATATCATTTCCAAGTGGAGAAATAACTCCCATTCCAGTAATAACAACTCTTTTCATGATCATTCCCTCCTTGTTTTTATTAACTTTAGCCATTGTGTTATCCTATTACAAGTTGTTGTTTATCCTAGTATAATGAATAATATTTTAAAGGGAGATCTGAATGAAACCTGAAACAAGACTTCAAGCATTATCAGAATTTCTAAAAAACCAACGTTCAAAAATTACGCCTCAAATGGTTGGTTTACCTGTAGGAACCCGCCGAAGAACACCAGGGCTCAGAAGAGAAGAAGTAGCTCAACTAGCCGGTGTGAGTCTTACTTGGTATACATGGTTAGAGCAAGGCAGAGATATAAAAGTATCTACTTCGGTATTAGATGCGATTTCTAGTGCGTTACAATTAAATAACGATGAAAGGAGATATTTGTACGCTTTAGCGTTAGAGGAAGGTGTGAAACAATCCTATATCATTGAGAATGAGAAGGAAATCAGTCCGGCTTTAGTGAAAATTTTGCAGGAGCTTCGTTATTGTCCAACGATTATATCTGATAGAAGAAGTCAGATTGTTGGGTGGAATCAAGCAGCAGCTAATGTATTTTTGGACTTTGAACAAATCATCCCGGCAGAAAGAAATATCATCCGCTTACTATTCGCAAGAAAGGAATTTAAAAGTTTAGCCGTGAATTGGGAGCATTTTGTAAGAGGCTATATCGCCATATTTAGAACGTATTATGGACAGTATGTGGCGGATGACTGGTATGAGCAATTTATAGAAGAAATGGAGCAGGCATATCCTGAGTTTCGTAAAATATGGAATGAAAATGAGATCAGCTATGCACCTGAAGTATTAATTGAATTTCGTCATGCTAAGGTAGGGAAAATGTTGTTTAATCTCACTTCATTACAAGTGTATGGGGATACTGATTTAAGATGCAGTGTCTATACTCCAGTTGAGGATACTGAAACGGAGCTTAAGTTAAAACGTTTAATTGAAGGGTAGCTATTGTTTGGAGAGAAGAATAGATTTGAGGTATCCTTCCATGTTCAGAAAGTAAATAAATTAGGTATTTATGATAGAAATTATTTTTTTACTTCTTAAAACTTAATCATGACATTTAGCTTCTTTGGGTATCGATGCCGTCTATTCGCTTATCTAATACAAAATAATGAGAACGGACAGAGATAAAATGGATTATGTTTATCAGAAAGAGGTATCCTTCCATGTTCAGAAAGTAAATAAATTAGGTATTTATGATAGAAATTATTTTTTTACTTCTTAAAACTTAATCATGACATTTAGCTTCTTTGGGTATCGATGCCGTCTATTCGCTTATCTAATACAAAATAATGAGAACGGACAGAGATAAAATGGATTATGTTTATCAGAAAAAGGAAAAGAAAAACGGTAATTGTGTCATTTCCGTTAGAGATAGATGGGAGAACTCAATTATTGAATTTGAAAAAAAGCAACATCATATTGATATAGTGGTTAATTACCGTAATGATAAGACTACGAAGTATTCAATACCAATAGACATTTTTGAAAAAGTTTACGACGATCTGCAAAGAGGTAATTGAGGGGATTTTGGGTCCTTCAACTACCTCCGTGTTACATTTATATTCGCTTTTCTATTCATAACTTCAATTGATCTTTGCTTAACCAAGGTTACGCTTCTACAATCTCTAATAACACAGCATTTTGATGTAACTTGTCAATTCTCCTCTACCTCTCCACTAGTACATATTGTAAGTTTTCTAATTCAAACATATCAATCAGTTCATCGATCCCTTTAAAATCGATATGTTTTCCAAACCGTTTTTTGCTTAGGTCAATTTCTACATCTAATTGATCGTCCTTTTCTTTCATTTCGAGTCCATCTAGACAAGAATAGATTTCGATGGTTTCTCCTTTTGACAGTTCTTTTTCAATGAATTTAAAAAGTGCACGAAGAGAATGAATGATGCCTAATTCATAAACAAAAGGATGCGTGAATTTGTCTCTTACCTCTTCATAGACGGGATCTAGATAATCAATATGAATGCCTTCGAAATCCTCTTCTGTTTCAAATACTTCTATCAAAAGATCTTCCTTTTGATAGGTTTTATGCTTTTTTTGTTTTTTATCAAACATGCTGATATTGAGTTCAGAGAATGGTTTATAGGTAGGATTTTGACCAATGGTACCAAGCGGCAGTTCTTTGTTTGATCCAATATAATGCTGTAAAGTCATGGGTTGCCCTCTTTCCTTGAAATATTCCTTATAGCGTTAATTATTTCCTTTTTACCAATTTAGAGGTGAATATGCAATGGCTTGACATATCGGTATTTCTAGATATACAATGTCTTCCATGGAACCTATTGATGTGTTTAAGGCATTATCGAATGAAACAAGGTTGAATATTTTAAAGTGGCTCAAGGAACCTGAGAAGCATTTTCCTAAGCAAGGCGCTCATTTACCGAAGGAGGTTAGTTATAAGGGGGGCGTTTGTGTTGGGGATATTCAAGAAAAGGCGCAAATTTCTCAATCAACGGTCTCTAGCTACTTACATTTGATGCAAAAGGCTGGTCTGCTTGAATCGGTACGGCATGGACAATGGACATACTATAGACGAAATGAAGAATTTATCCAACAGATCGGACAATATATGAAAACAGAGATCTAAAGGATGTGTGATTTCTGTTTTTTTCTATTCTATATATCTGTTTATCTAGATATATAAATATTTGAATCAAAGGAGATTTGATGATGCGTTTAATTTTTTATGTGCTTGCACTATTAGCCGGTGCGGCACTTAGTTTTGAAGGAGCCATCTATGCGGAGCTTGGGAAGTCGATCGGACAGTTAGAAACGAGTTTTTATAACTTTTTTGTCGGTTCAATTATTATGGGGCTATTGTGGCTCTTTGTTGGCAAAGGTGACCTTTCCTATACGTTGAAGGCACCAAAATGGTCGCTATTTGGCGGAGCGATGGGGGTTGTGTATTTAACGTCTATTGTGGTGAGTGTTCCATTCGTTGGTGTGGGGGTAACGATGGTTGCTGTCATTATTGGTCAGCTGCTGATGAGTATGGTGATTGAGCATTTTGGCTGGCTTGGGAGTCAGAGAACGAGAGTAAACAAAGAGAAGGTATTTGCGGTCATTTCGATGATCATTGCCCTTATTCTTATTCATTAGGAGGAAAGTCGATATGGCATTATTGTTAATTTTATTTACTTTCATCGGAGGCATTACGTTAAGTGCGCAATCTTCCATAAACGGTACGTTTAGCAGGAGAGCGGGTACGATTGAAACGACCTTTTTGACCTTTTTAACGGGTACGATGTTTTTGACCATTCTGATTTTATTCTTTGGGAGCGGCCATCTGTTGAATCTCTTGCATGCACCAAA
Source organism: Bacillus sp. 005/A4HT-01/001 (assembly GCF_004634445.1). Lineage (NCBI taxonomy): Bacteria > Bacillati > Bacillota > Bacilli > Caryophanales > Bacillaceae > Bacillus > Bacillus sp. 005/A4HT-01/001. Next base: position 351,268 of record NZ_SEIZ01000004.1, on the reverse strand, counting down.
GTGGCAGTTGAGTGCGGCTTTTCTTGGAACGGCTTATTTAATCCTGACAGTGATCGCTGTTCCGAAAATCGGTGTCATTGCTGCGAATATTGCGGGGATTGCTGGTCAGCTTGTCATTGGAATGGTCATTGATCATTTTGGCTGGTTCCATAGCCTAATGATTTCACTTGATCTCAAACGCATATTGGCATTGTTCTTTATGCTGATCGCTCTTTATTTTATTTACAAAGGAAATAAGCGCTCTCGAGAGGAAGCGAATGCTTAAAGAGAACGGGCTGCTGCGACATTTGCTCTCAGCAGCTCTTTTATACTGATTCATCATGTTTGACTAAATACCTGTCAGGGTATACTATCTGATCATAGGGAAAAGAGAAAGGAGTGTTAAACGTGGAGTATAATCAGCAGATGAAGAATCGTCTTCGCCGGATTGAAGGGCAGATTAAAGGGGTTCTTGCGATGATGGAGCAGGGAAAGGATTGCCGCGAGGTGGTGACACAGCTATCTGCATCACGCAATGCCATTGATCGTGCAATGGGTGTGATTGTGAGTACAAACCTTGAACAATGTGTCCGTGAAAGTCTTGAACAAGGCAAGGATACAGAGGGGCTTGTCAAAGAAGCGGTTGAGCTCTTGGTGAAAAGCCGGTAAGAAATTCCTCAGCCTTTGGAGGTTGACGAATTTTTTTACTTGTTATAATATACCCTTACCGGTATGTGTATATATTTTTTGTTTTCAATATACCCCCACGGGTAATTTATATAAGGAGGATCATGATGGAGGAACAGAAAAAACGAACAACAATTGTTTTATTTAGTGGAGATTATGATAAAGCGATGGCCGCTTATATTATTGCAAATGGCGCAGCAGCTTATGATCACGAGGTGACGATTTTTCATACTTTTTGGGGGCTGAATGCCTTGCGTAAGGAAGAGATGGTGCCACTGAAGAAGGGATTTTAGAAAAAATGTTTGGCAAAATGATGCCGCGTGGCGCTGATCGAATGGGGCTGTCAAAGATGAATTTTGCAGGAATGGGACCGAAGATGATTAAGCATGTGATCAACAAACACAATGCCATGACCCTGCCGCAGCTCATTGATATGGCGAAGGAACAAGACATCAACCTCGTGGCATGTACGATGACGATGGATCTTTTAGGGCTACAGGAGAACGAGTTACTAGCAGACATTCAATATGCAGGTGTGGCAGCGTATTTAGCAGAGGCAGAAATCGGGAATGTGAACTTATTTATCTAGGGAGGTGTTCATACATGATTCAAACGCTTTTGCTCATCATTGTGATCGCTTTGCTTGTGAGCCGTTTTCTTCCTGTACGGGGTGTGAAACAAATGGATGCAGCTCATCTGAAACCTAAATTGCATAGTCAGCATCAACAGCTGATAGACGTACGTTCTCCTTTAGAGTTTCAAACAAATCATATAAAAGGATTTCAAAATATCCCCTTACCACAGTTAAGGAATCGAGCGCATGAGCTTGAGAAAGACAAAGAAATTTATGTGATCTGCCAAAGCGGGATGAGAAGTATGCAGGCGGCTAAATTGTTAAAAAAACAGGGATTTACCCACATTACGAATATCAAGGGTGGCATGAATGCTTGGCGATTATAGGTATAAATAGGCTTTAAAATATACCCCCACCCCTATAAAAAGGAGGAAAAACAATGCAGCAACCAACAGCAATTCTAGATGCAAAAGGATTGGCATGCCCAATGCCCATTGTCAAAACGAAAAAACAAATGAATGAGCTCTTGCCAGGAGATGTGCTTGAAGTGCAAGCAACCGATAAAGGGTCTACAGCGGATTTAGCAGCTTGGTCAAAAAGCGCCGGTCATGAATTTTTAGGAACAAAAGTAGAAGGACAGGTGCTTCATCATTTGATTCGTAAAGGCGGAGCGAAACAGGAGGAGGAGCAGTCAATGATTTCGGAAATGTCGTTGAACATGTTTCAACAGAAGGTAAAAGAAGATCAGTCATTGTTTATTTTAGATGTACGAGAGCCGGATGAATATGAAGCGGGTCATATTCCAGGAGCTGTTCACATCCCTCTTGGCGAGGTGGAACAAAGTGCTGAAGAATTGAACCGAGAGACGCTCATTTACCTCATCTGTCATTCAGGCAGAAGAAGTGAATTAGCCGCACAAAAGTTAAAAGAAAAAGGATTCCATCAATTGATCAATGTAGTGCCAGGCATGAACAGCTGGACAGGAGAGATTGAAAAATAGGAGCTGAATGAACCAATGACTGTAAAAGCAATGACAGCAGAACAGTTAACAAAAAAGATCATCAACAAAGAGCCGATCTTTTTGTTGGATGTACGAAACGAAACAGATGTGCAGGACTGGAAAATTGAAGGGAAAGCCGTTGAATATTTAAATGTGCCTTACTTTGAGCTTCTTGATGGCGTAGAGGATATGGTGGAGAACATACCGGATGACCTAGATGTACTGGTCGTTTGTGCGAAAGAGGGCTCTTCTATTATGGTGGCAGAGATGCTGTCAGAGGCAGGCAGAACGGTCCATTATTTGCAAGGCGGCATGAAGGCATGGAGTGAGCATTTAGAGCCAGTGAAGATCGGTGATTTAACTGGCGGTGGAGAGTTGTACCAATTTGTGCGAATGGGCAAGGGGTGCTTGTCCTATATGATCATGTCGAATAGGGAAGCTGCGATTATTGATGCGGCTAGAATGACGGAGGTCTATACGCAATTTGCCAAAAAACATCAAGTCACAGTGACGCATGTGTTTGATACGCACCTTCATGCGGACCATATATCTGGCGGGAAAAAGCTGTCTGAACTGACTGGTGCTATCTATTGGCTACCGCCAAAAGACGCCGAAGAGGTGACATTTGATTACAATCACCTTGAAGAAGGACAGCGTGTGACGATTGGAGCGACGGAGATTGATATTCATGCCCTTTATTCACCGGGCCATACGATTGGTTCAACCTCTTTTATCGTAGACGGCCGTTATCTCCTTTCAGGTGATATTTTGTTCATTGATTCGATCGGAAGACCTGACCTAGCCGGTATGGCGGAGGACTGGGTAGGTGATTTGAGAGAAACCCTTTATACACGATATACGGCGCTTTCGGCAGAATTGATTGTGCTGCCTGCACATTTTATGATCGTGGATGAGCTGAATGAAGACGGGAGCGTTTGGAAGGAACTAGGCGCTTTGTTTGAAGAAAATCACGGGCTGAACATTGAAGATGAAGACGTATTTAGACAAATGGTCACGCAGCATCTACCTGCACAGCCAAACGCTTATCAAGACATTCGGTCTACCAATATGGGGAAGCTGCATCCAGACGAGGAAGCGCAGCGAGACATGGAAATTGGTCCAAACCGTTGTGCGATTCGATAATGTTCAATAAAATAAAGAAGCGAGGGATGATCAGATGACATCAGATCACATTTTAGACGTAACCGGGCTTGCATGCCCAATGCCGATTATTCGGACGAAGAAAAAAATGAACGACTTGGCAGAAGGCCAAGTATTAGAAATACATGCAACAGATAAAGGGGCCAAAGCTGATTTGGCTGCATGGGCTAAGTCAAGCGGACATGAATTGATCACGCAGACAGATGAAGGGCATGTGCTGAAGTTCTGGGTGAGAAAAGGGTCCTAAAGGGGAGAGGGGTATCTATGAGGGAGCCCCTTTTCCTTTTGCAAAGGAGGAGACCAGCGTGGATTTTGCATTTTTCATTACTTTATTTATCATCGGATTTATTGGTTCCTTCTTATCAGGAATGGTCGGAATAGGAGGATCGGTGATCAACTATCCTATGCTGCTTTATATCCCGCCTCTAGTCGGAGTGATGGCATTATCGGCACACGAGGTTTCAGGGATTGGTGCCATTCAAGTACTATTTTCGACACTCGGCGGTGTGCTGGCGTATCGAAAAAGCGGATTTTTACATCGACCATTGATTTTATATATGGGGAGCAGTATATTGGCAGGGAGTTTATTAGGCAGCTATTTATCACATTTCCTTCTAGAGAAAGGCATCAATGTGGTCTATGGTCTGCTTGCCATTGTCGCTGTCATTTTAATGCTTGTTCCGAAAAAAGGTCAGCAGGCAGAAGCGGATGGAGAGGTGACCTTTCATAAAGGATTGGCGGCTGGTATTGCCTTTGTGATCGGAAGTGTATCCGGTGTATTAGGTGCAGGCGGTGCCTTTATTTTAGTGCCGGTGATGCTATCGATTCTCAAAATCCCTGTGCGGATGACGATTGCCTCGTCTCTGGCGATTACGTTTCTCTCTGCGATCGGCGCATCGGCTGGGAAAGTGCTGACTGGTCAAGTCATGTTCATGCCTGCGCTTGTCTTAATGGTAGCCAGTTTGATGGCCGCGCCGATTGGGGCGAAAATTGGCCAGAAAATCAATGCCGTTTATTTGCAATGGGCGCTTGCCGTGATGATTACAGCCACAGCGATCAAAATCTGGGTGGATTTATTATAAGAAAAAGACCAACAACTGAGAGCAAGGGCTCTTTTCCATGTGTTGGTCTTTTTTATTTCATGTTATCGTGCTCGATATACGTTTCAAGTGCAGGGTGGTACTCTTTTTGATAATGAAGATTTGGGCATGTTTTCACGACTTTGCCTTGCAAGGCATTGGACTTCGAGACATCTAATGCTGTTTTACATTTTGGACAGCGTTCGTTAAAAATTGAGAGCCAGCGCTTCATAGATCACCACTCCAGTTAAAGTCTTAAAAACCGATTATATTAATATGAATTATAGGGGATTGTGTGAAGGAGGTCAATGGATATTTGGCTCTTTTTAACAAAAAAGAAGCATCTTATAAGATGCTTCAGCGTGTAGACAAATCCCTGCATCATTTGTAAAAAATTTGAAATATGATTAGTAGGCTTTTGCCCAGAACACCATATCAGAAGCTGGTTTCCCGCAGCAGACACATGTGTCAGAAACGGATTCTTGTTCAAACGGGATACAGCGTGATGTCGCCCCTGTTCTCTCTTTGATGTCGTTTTCACAGTCTTCATCGCCGCACCACATGGCTTTGATCAACCTGTTTTCTTCGGCAAGAAGCTGCTCGATGTCTTCGATTGTGTGGGCGTTTGATGTTTTTTCATGTAATCGTTCTTTTGCTTTTTCGTACATCGTCTGCTGAATGTCTTCAAGCGTGGACGTGATGGTTTGTTCAAGTGCATCTAATGTGACGGCTTGCTTTTCACCAGTGTCTCGTCTTGCGAGCATCACCTGACCTTTTTCCATATCCTTTGGTCCTACTTCTACGCGTAATGGGATGCCCTGCATTTCGCATTCGTTGAATTTCCAGCCAGGCTGTTTATCACTTGCATCGATGTCAGCGCGTGCGATGCGGGCGAGTCGATCCTTTAATTCATAGGCATGATCGAGGACACCTTCTTTATGGGAAGCAATTGGCACAACACGTACTTGGGTTGGCGCAATGTTTGGCGGCAGGACAAGTCCTCTGTCATCGCCATGCACCATGATCATAGCGCCAATAATTCTTGTGGTGAAGCCCCATGATGTTTGCTGGACATGCTCTAATTTTCCTTCTCGATTTAAAAATTCAATGCCAAACGCCTTGGCAAATCCGCTGCCGAAGAAGTGAGAAGTGGCGGTTTGCAGGGCTTTTCCATCATGCATCAAGCTTTCAACCGTATAGGTGAAGCGGGCGCCAGCGAATTTTTCTTTCTCTGTTTTTCTTCCTTTAATGACAGGGATCGCTAGAAGCTCTTCACAAATAGACGCATAGACATGGAGCATTTTTTCTGTTTCTTCAATCGCTTCTTGCTCTGTCTCATGACAAGTGTGCCCTTCCTGCCAGAGGAATTCAAGGGTTCTAAGGAATGGACGTGTTGTCTTTTCCCAGCGGACGACATTGGCCCATTGGTTATATAGCTTTGGTAAATCACGATAGGAGTGAATGATGTTTTTATAATGCTCAGCGAACAGCACCTCAGATGTTGGTCTGACGCAGAGTCTTTCTTGTAATTCCGAATCACCGCCATGTGTCACCCACGCCACTTCAGGAGCAAAGCCTTCGATATGATCTTTTTCCTGCTGGAGAAGGCTTTCAGGGATAAAGAGCGGCATATAGACATTCTCGTGACCCGTTTCTTTGATTTGACGATCAAGTTCGTCGCGAATATTCTCCCAAATTTTAAAACCGTATGGCTGAATGATCATACTGCCTCTAACGCTTGAATAATCGACGAGACGCGCCTTTGTGACAACATCTGTATACCACTGGGCAAAGTCGTCTTCCATGCTTGTAATTTTCTCAACAAATTGTTTCTTTGACATCGTCTTTTTCCTCCTTTTAAAAAACAAAAAAGCTGTGCTTTAAGTTAGGGACCATTCCTGGTGGTACCACCCTAATTTAAAGCACAGCTTTACACTCGATCATGATAACGGTATGAACCGCTGTATGAAACAGAACTAAATCGGCAGGTTCACTTGAAGATGTCAGTAGGAACTTCTCAGCACCGTTCCCTCTCTGTTAAAGATCGATTCAAGCTACTATTCCAGATCTACGTTGATCCTTGTTCGTTGATTTTTCATCAGTTTACCTGTAAATGGGGGAGAAAGCAAGTTGGTCCGCAAGTTCATTTCATGCCTTTCTAAGGTCGTTTATGTTGCTGAGCCATTGGCAGATATTTTCTATTTTTGCAGCTTGCACGTTATGGAAGGCTATGCTAATATATTTGAAGAAAAAAATAGACTTGTATAACCTCAATAATATGGTTTGAGGGTTTCTACCAGGATCCGATAAATCCTGATTACAAAAGCGCGCTTTCCTTTTTTGTAATCAGGGTTTTTTTGTTTGTCTACACCCTGTATCAAAAGTGAAAGCCATGATATAGAGAAGGGATGTTAGACATGAACTGGAGAGTTTATTTATTAGCTGTTTCTACTTTTGCGGTTGGATTAGTTGAGCTTGTGGTCGGGGGCATTTTGCCAAGTTTAGCAGAGGATCTCAATGTGTCTCTTGCGACAGCTGGGCAGCTGATCACGGTATTTGCGATTGTGTATGCTATTTCAGCACCGGTGCTACTGACCGTCACAGCCAAAATCGAGCGAAAGCGTCTTTATTTAATCGCATTATTGGTCTTTACATTAGGCAATGTATTCACATATTTTAGTTCCACCTTTGCCCTTGTCATGATCTCTAGGGTCTTGATTGCCATGAGTACAGCGCTTGTTGTGGTGTTATCATTGACGATTACCGCCAAGCTGGTGGAACCGGCGCATCGAGCGAAAGCATTAGGTCTGATTTTTATTGGGATTAGCTCATCACTTGTTCTCGGTGTACCGATCGGTATTTTTATTACAGAGAGCTTTGGCTGGAGAGTGATGTTTTTAGGAATCAGTATTCTGTCAGCCATATCCATGGTACTCATTTATTTTCTATTGGAGAAAATGCCTGTTGAAAAAGTTACGCCGCTTAAAGAACAAATTCGTTCTTTAGGGCATCCGAAAATTTTCAGTGCACATTTGATTAGTTTGTTCATGCTTGCTGGTCATTATATGCTGTATTCTTATTTCACGCCATTTCTGATGGAAGTTCTGCATATGACTCCGTTTTGGATTAGTATTTGTTATTTGGTCTTCGGGCTTGCGTCGATTGGCGGGAATGGATTTGGCGGCTGGCTGAGTGACAAATTAGGATCAGGAAAAGCCATTTTACTTGTGACCATGGCGTTTGCCATTGTGATGTTTATCCTTCCTTATACAGCGGGAGTGTTTATGCTCTTTATGGTGATGGTTGTCCTATGGGGTGCTCTTAGCTGGGCACTGACACCTGCTTTGCAGAGCTATTTGATTCAAACAGACCCTGTGACGTCTGATATTCAGCAGAGTTTGAATACATCCGCTTTGCAAATTGGGATTTCCATTGGATCAGCAGTGGGCGGTGTCATGTTTACAATGACCGGTTCATCTGTTGATTTGGCTAAATTCGGCGCTATTTTTGTGCTGATTGCCTTTAGCTGTGCAGTGATTTCATTAAAGAGACCGCCGCTTTATATGGATCGTCAGCATCACGCTGAATAGAAGAGAATAAGAACGTTTTCGTGTTAGTTAGCTGCCTCATCATAGGCAGCTTTTTATTTTTTGAAAACCACACCTTCGCTTTTACCAGTAATGACTTCTTCTCCATGCTGATTGATATAACGGGAAAAAAGGTGGACACGATGGTATTTTTCAAGGGGTTCTACCTTGGTGACGGCCATCTGACAGGTAATGGTGTCACCTGTATAAACAGGGCGTATGAAGGTACATGTCATCTCTTGACCGATAAAATGAAACTGACCGCCAAGCTTCGTGGCTAGACTTGCTGTGAGAAAACCGTGTACCATGAGCCTGCCTTGATCATCTAGCTCGGTATGATGTTTGCCAAGATCACCTGTCATCTCGCCAAATTTGATCACATCTTCATGCGTATAGGTTTTGCTTGTTTGAAATTGATCGCCTGGTCGAACCATCTGTTCTTCAGCTCCTTTTTTTAAATGTACCAAAGGAATAAATGAATGTACATTCATTTTTGTGGTGAGATGTTGGAAGCAAAGAAGAGACAGGATGCCTTTCTTTGCCCTTGATACGTCAGGAAAAATGTCATCTTCTATTCAAAAATAACCATTTCTCCAATTGGTTGAAATCCGGCACGCTGATAGATATGTTTGCCGTCATTTGAGGCTTGTAACATCACACACTTTTGTTTGTTATCTGTCTGGGTCAGAAGGTAATGAAACATGTCACTGCCAAGTCCTCTTCCGCGGTGTTCTGCCTTTGTGATGACATCATAAATACCGTAGCTGTCTGTTGTTTCAATCAATAAGCCCGTTGTGACCGGTTTGTTGTGTTCATATCCAACGAACATGCGTGTACTCGGGTGTAATCGTTCAATCGAAAAGCGCTGGAAATAGCTGTTTAAAGAGATTGCCTCAGGTGATCCTTCGAAAAGTTCGATAAATAAATGTTGATAATCGAGAAAAGTTTGATCGTCAGTCACTTCCTTGATCGTAAGCGATTGAGAGGTCCTTTGATCGATGTCGTTTGTATGTTCAAACATCATGATTGTATTGCGTTCCACTTCTTGAAGCCCATATTTCTGCATGATATTCGACCAATCGGGATGGAGCAGGCTTTGAGTGATCCATGTGCTGAATGCTAGCTGCTGTTGCTGCATTTGTTCGATGGCAGCTTCCACTTTTTGTTGATCTTGTATGTGCGCTGAAATCGGTAATAATAAATTGAACGTGTCAGTTGATATATGCGTGTTTGATAGAACGAAATCTTCTGTTGATAGGAACGATCCGTTTACAACAGAAGAAAACAAATTTATTTTTTCTTCTAACTGGCGAATGGCCATTTGCTGCTCTGTTTTCATTCTCTCACCTTCTTTTTTTGATTGAGGGTTACCTATCATAAATGATAGCAAAGAAAAGGAAATTGTGCCGTCTCTTGTAATCTAGTAAAAAAGTTCTTTTATTTATCAGGTCTGATGACCCATTCTTTTCCTCATCTCCACATTTCTTTTGACTCCTTTATTGATTATTAGTACCATTTTATTAACCAGTTAAGAGTGGAGGTTCAGATGGAAACAAAAGAGCAGATTGTCTTAAAAGCGATTCAAGATTTGATTATGCATAGGGAAAAGAAACGGAACGATCCAACAGATCCACTGATTACCACGACTGATACACTCAAGCAAGATTGGACACTTACACAGCTTCATATTTTATCTATGATTCAAGCAAACCCTAACGAATCCAATAATACATTTCTTTCACAACAACTAAAACTATCAAAACCCGCCATTACAAAGGCTGTAAAAAAGCTCATCGAAAAAGGCATGGTCGACTATTGCCACCGGCAAGGTGACAAGAAATCCGTCTATTATTCACTGACAGAGGAAGGTACACAGCTGGCGGCACTGCATGATGAGCTTCATGAACAGGCAGTCTCCTCCTATTTAGAATTCCTCCATGAATTTAATGAAGGCGAGCTACAGGTTATCGAGCGCTTCTTAAAGACTTGGAAGGAAAAGATATAAAAAACGAACCGAAAGCTTTCTATAAACTAGATGCTTTCGGTTTTTTTATGGTAAAATTAACATATATTGACGTTATTCGTGATGATGATTGAGGGAGGGAACCGTGTTGGTGGAAGAGATGATGGAAAATTTCAAAAAATATGTATTTATCATGCCGTTCGTCGGATTGTTTGTCAGCTTGCTATTATTTGTTTATTTTTTTGGGATCATAGGAGTTGAAGGGTCCATTTGGGCGGCTGTTTTGTATTGTGCTCTGCCCTTTCTGATGTACACGATACTCTGTTTGCCTTTATGGATTTATTTTAAAGTCAGCAAAAAACGTTCAATACATAGAAATGAGGAACATACATGATCGTTGTCAGCGCTTGTCTTGCGGGATTAAAGGTCCGTTATAATGGCAGCCATCGATTAGATCAACGTATCGAGGAGCTTGTGCAGGAAGGAAAGGCGGTAACAGTTTGCCCTGAGCTGCTTGGCGGCTTCTCTACACCAAGACCTCCCGCAGAAATTATTGGTGGAGATGGTCATGATGTCTTACGGGGGCAGGCTGCTGTTGTTGATGTTGATGGAACAGATGTGACAGAGATGTATGTAAAAGGTGCACAAGACACGCTTAAGCAGGTTCAGACTCTTGGCGCAACATCCGTCGTGTTAAAAGAGTACAGCCCTTCTTGCGGAAGCCGGATGATCTATCGGGGAGAATTTAACGGTAAGACAAAGGCTGGGGACGGTGTGACGTCTGCCTTGCTGAAACAGCATGGGATTCAAGTATTCTCTGAGGAGGATGATTGGACCTCGCTGTTTGTATAGGGAAGGCGTGAATTGAAGGAGGAGTTAGGTTGAAGAAGTGGATCATTGGTTTAGTAGTCGTTATTTTCATCGGAATAGGTCTTTATTTTATGATTAATGCCAAAACATATGCTTTTGATGATGTGGTCTCGATTGATAAAGATAAAGTGACTTCCATTCAAATTGAGCATGATGATGAGCGCGTTGTGGTGGACAAGAAAGAGGATATTCAAAAGTTGCTGAAGAAATTTTCGGGTATTCAATTAAAGAAAATAAACGAGGCTAAAAAAGCCTCAAAAGAATCGTATTGGATCAGAGTGTACGAGAACGAAAAGCAAATGTATGGTCTGACTTTTTATGACCAAAGCTTTTTAGAGACATATGATGGTTCTAAAACAAAAAATCGAATTAGTGAATACCAAATTGTTGATGCAAATCAAGTCGATATGGGACAATACATCAAATAAGATCATTCAGTCTATGAATGGTTTCAGCGTGTAGACAAACCCTCGCATTCTTTGTCAGTCCTGCGTGCCGGTGCTCACGAATGTGAAATTCGCTCCGCGCCAGTACTCGTCCTTCCTAGGGCTGCAAAGGTTTTCTATCACGCTGAAAAGAAGACAAAGGGCTAAAATAAAGTTCATTTTAGCCCTTTGTCAACTATCTGAGATCATTCAGTCTATGAATGGTTTATCTTCATGCATGATCTTTCGCACATTCGGGTATAGTGCATGGTAAGCAAAAATGAAGCGGAGGTTTGTTTGATGAGTGGATTAACAGATACAGTCACATTAGCAAACGGAGTGAAAATGCCGAAGCTTGGCTTTGGTGTATGGCAAGTAAAAGATGGGGATGAGGCTGTAAATGCAGTCAAAGACGCACTTGAAGCTGGCTATCGCAGTATAGATACAGCAGCGGCCTATCAAAATGAAGAAGGTGTTGGCAAAGCCATTCAGCAATCAGGCATCTCTCGCGATGAGCTGTTCATTACGACAAAAGTGTGGAATAGTGATCAAGGATATGAGTCAACGCTTGAAGCCTTTGAAACGAGTATGAACAAACTAGGTCTGGATGTATTGGATCTTTATTTAATCCATTGGCCGGTTGAAGGCAAATATAAAGAAACGTGGAAGGCGCTAGAAAAGCTTTATAAGGATGGCCGTGTGAAAGCCATTGGCGTGTGTAACTTCCATCAGCACCATTTAGAAGATTTATTAGAAGAGGCAGAAGTGGTACCAATGGTCAATCAAATTGAGCTGCATCCGAAGCTGACGCAGGAGCCTTTACGTGACTACTGCAAGGCAAAAGGCATTCATGTAGAAGCATGGTCGCCATTAGGCAGCGGAAAACTTCTTAACCATCCGGTGCTTCAAGATATTGCGAAAAAACATGAGAAGTCAGTGGCGCAAGTCATTCTTCGCTGGGACTTGCAGCATGGCATTATCACCATTCCGAAATCTGTGACGAAGAGCCGAATCATCGAAAATACAAACGTATTTGATTTCGAGTTGTCCGCCCATGAAATGAGTGTCATTGATCAGCTCAATGAAGATGAGCGCACGGGTCCAGACCCAGATAACTTCGATTTTTAATAGAAAGAAAGCACGGGCGGGATGCCTGTGCTTTTTTTGCACCTATGTTCAAACCGTTTTTTGAGGCTGATAGGTCTCAATGATTTGAATGGCGTCGACAATTTGCTCTTTCGTATAGTCTCCAATCAAACAAAAGGTTTCATCTTTACGTGCAGCATGGTTTGCCACTGTATGTGCTGCTTCCTCTAGCTGAGCTGTGATGCCAAGATCACGCATCGTTCTAGGTAATCCGAGTGTTTGATAGAGCTCAAGTAATTCTTCTACTTCCGTCATACGGTTTTCTGCGGCAAGCTGGACGAGAATGCCATAGGCCACTTTTTGTCCATGTAACACATGATGTGTTTCATCAATAAATGTTAATCCATTATGAACAGCATGGGCTCCTGCCATTCTTCCATAACGTCCTCCATAGCCGCCGACTGTTCCGGCTAACGTAATGATCGTATCTGTTACATCTGCAAAGGCTTGAGAAAGCTGACCTGTTTTTAAGCTGCTAACGGCTTCTTCACTATGAGTCAGAAGAATGTCACGAACGTACACTGCCTGCTTTAATGCAGCATGTACCATGAGTGGCAAGGTGCCTTTTGTGTTACGAATAATGGCTTCCGCTTCATACCATTTTGCCAGCGTATCCCCAATTCCGCTTTGGAGATAGGAAAGAGGAGATGAAAGCAAAAAAGTATGATCAATTAACGTGAGATAGCTGGACCGCTGATGATAGTCGACCCTCATGAAATTTCCCTTGTCATCATAAATGACACTGAGCGGTGTAGAAGCCGCACATGTCCCAGGAATCGTCGGCACCATAATCACTTCAATTTGGAGAGCGTCGGCAACAGACTTCGCTGTATCTAAAATCGTGCCGCCACCGATCCCTATGATCACGTCTGAACTCTTGAGTTCTTCCGCAATTCGTGTAATCGCATTTGGTGAACTGTAACCTTTATGCTGAACAACAGGCCATTCGGATGGAAGCTTTGTGTACTGTGAAAAGGCTTGATATGAGTCATATCCTGTCACTATAGCTGGTGACTGAAAGGGAGTAACAAGTGACTCGATTTCATGATAAATCCCCTTTTGAGAAATAAACTGGTTAGGACCGCTTCTGACGATCTCTTCTGGCTGGATCATGGACTTATGCTCCTTTACGAAATCATATAGTTCTTAAATCATCTCATTTTACAGAAAGTTCTGTCAAATAATCGAACAATATGAGACTATAGACCCTTCCGTTTTATGGAATTGAACTGCTGACGTTGCCTTAAGGTATGTATTTCCTGTATGATATAAAATGGTATGTTTTGATTAAATTTAAGAGGTGTTTATATATATGGAAAAACAATATCGTGTATTACTTTACTATCAATATGTCCCCATTGAGGATCCAGAAACGTTTACAGCAGAGCATCTAGCATTCTGTAAGGAACTTGGTTTGTTAGGTCGTATTCTTGTTTCATCTGAAGGCATAAACGGAACCGTTTCTGGTACCATTGAGCAAACGGACAAGTACATGCAAGCATTGAAAGAAGATCCACGCTTTGCGTCAATGCCAATTAAAATTGACGAAGCGGATGGTCATGCGTTTAAGAAAATGCACGTCCGCCACCGTAATGAATTGGTGAATTTAAGTCTTGAAGATGATGTGAATCCGCTAGAATTAACGGGGAAACATCTCAGTCCAGTTGAATTTTATGAGCAAATGCAATCACCTGATACGGTCGTGATTGATGCACGTAATGATTATGAGTTTGATGTCGGTCACTTCAGAGGTGCTGTGCGCCCTGACATTGAGACATTCCGTGAATTGCCTGAGTGGATTCGTGACAATAAAGAGATTCTTGAAGGGAAAAAAATTCTGACGTATTGCACAGGCGGCGTACGCTGTGAGAAATTCTCAGGATGGTTAAAGCGTGAAGGCTTTGAAGATGTATCCCAGCTTGACGGTGGAATTGTCACGTACGGAAAAGACCCAGAAGTTCAAGGAAAGCTATGGGACGGTCAATGTTATGTGTTTGATAACCGCCTAACGGTTCCAGTCAATCAAACAGAGCACGTTGTGGTAGGAAAAGATTTCTTCACTGGCGAACCTTGCGAGCGTTATGTGAACTGCGCGAACCCTGCGTGTAACCGCAAAATGATTGCAACAGAAGAAAGCGAGCATAAATATATGCGCAGCTGCAGCCATGAATGCCGCACAAGCGAACGTAACCTTTATGTGAAACAACATAATTTGTCTGAAGAAGAAGTTCAAGAAAGACTAGCTGTCATTGAAAAAGAACAAGCAATCTCACAAGGATAAGAGGGTTTCCCTTTTATCCTTTTTTCTTTGAATGATACGTGTTCAGAGGGAAGAGGAAGTCATTTCCTCTTTCTTTTTTGTTTTGTTTTTTTCAAAATAAGGGTAAAGGTAGTTAATCAGTCTAATAGATTGAACAGTTGAAAAAGCGCTTTCTTTTGAAATAAGCATGTTCGACTATTTCAGAAAATGGAGAATTGAGAGATAATATAACAGGCAAAAAAATGAACAAAGATAAAAGTTCAGATCAGAAAGTATTTGCCAATGGAATGAATGGTGAGCTGCTATAAAAGAAAGGCGCTTGCTCGACACATGCTCTGTATTTTAATCGAAAGGTGTTATGAACATGAATCATTTGCATCGTAGGATGGGAACTTTCGCTTTAATGATGGTAGGTCTTGGCTCAATCATTGGTTCAGGATGGCTCTTTGGTGCGTGGCGGGCTGCTCAAATCGCCGGCCCTGCTGCTATTTTGTCATGGTTGATCGGGATGGTTGTTATTTTATTTATCGCATTGTCTTATAGTGAACTCGGATCGATGTTTCCAGAGGCAGGCGGAATGGTCAAATATACGCAATATTCACACGGCTCTTTTATTGGATTTATCGCCGCTTGGGCAAACTGGATCGCCATTGTCTCAGTGATTCCTGTTGAGGCAGTGGCCTCCGTTCAATACATGAGCTCATGGCCTTGGGAGTGGGCAAAGTGGACAAGCCATTTGGTCACAAAAGGGGTTTTGACGACCGAGGGGCTCATGGTGGCAAGTGTGCTGCTGGTGATTTATTTTCTGCTCAATTATTGGACAGTTGGGTTGTTTTCAAAGGCGAATACATTCATTACGATTTTTAAAATCGTCATTCCAGGATTAACAATTGGTGCGCTCTTATTCGTAGGTTTTCATAGTGAGAATTTTACTTCTGGAACAAGTATTGCGCCGAACGGCTGGGCGAGTGTGCTCACAGCTGTGGCAACATCGGGGATTGTGTTTGCTTTTAATGGCTTCCAAAGCCCGATTAACATGGCAGGAGAAGCGAAAAATCCAGGGCGTTCGATTCCAATCGCCATTGTTGGATCGATTTTGATTGCAACGGTCATTTATGTGCTGCTGCAAATCGCTTTTATTGGCGCTGTCGATCCATCAATGATTGTGAATGGCTGGGGGCATTTGAATTTCAACTCGCCATTTGCTGACCTTGCCATTGCGCTAGGAATCAACTGGCTTGTCCTTATTTTATATGCAGATGCGTTCGTTTCTCCTTCTGGCACAGGGATTACGTATACGGCGACGACGTCTCGTATGATTTATGGGATGGAAAAAAACAAGTACATGCCGAGTGTACTTGGTCGTCTGCACCCAATTTATGGTGTGCCTCGTCCAGCGATGTTTTTTAACTTAGGCGTATCGTTTATCTTTCTGTTTTTGTTTAGAGGATGGGGGGTTCTCGCTGAAATTATATCTGTGGCGACCCTGATTTCCTATTTGACAGGACCTGTGACAGTGATGACGCTGAGAAAGACGGGCACAGATTTATATCGTCCACTGCGAATTAAAGGACTCAGCATCATTGCTCCGCTTGGTTTTGTCTTTGCATCATTGACACTGTACTGGGCGAGATGGCCGCTGACGGGTCAGGTGCTGTTTATTATTCTCATCGGTCTGCCAATCTATTTTTACTATCAAGCAAAAGCGAAGTGGAAGGGCTTTGGCCGTCACTTTAAAGCAGGTGCTTGGATGGTTGTGTATTTGCTTGTGATGATGACGATTTCCTGTCTCGGCAGTGATAAATTTGGCGGGTATAACGTCATTCATTATGGTTGGGATATGGCACTTATTGCAGTTGTGGCGTTGTTATTTTATATGTGGGCACTCAAAAGTGGATTTGAAACAGAGTTTTTAGAAGATGCGAAAAAAATCAATGATGAACTGCGTGCTTCTCAGAAAGAAGCCGCCTCATCTAAGGAATAACGGAAGGGCTGCCTGAATACTGAGGGCAGCCTTTTTATTTGGATGGATGATCCATGACATGCTGCTTTAGCCAAGTGGTAACGCCGTGTAGAACGGTGGCTGTCACAAGACAGATAAGCGCATATCTCCATAGCTGATCTAAGCCTTGTCCACTAAGCCAAAAAACAATACCTAGAATAAAGAGAGTCAGAATGAACATGAATAAAAAAGATGCTGACCAGAAAAAAGCCTTCATCGAAGGTCACCTCCTCGAGGTATTGTATGCAGGCCGAGGGAGGATCAGACCAGCAAGAAAGAAGTAAAAATATCGTGAAATCTATTTCAAAAGTCAGATAAAAACGCCAAGTGATTTGACAGTTGTGTTAAGATGAGAGCATATTTTGAGTGTAGATGGCTGGTTATAGACGGAGGTGTTTGGAGATGCAGATTCAAAAGGTTCTAAACAATAATGTCATTAGTGTGATAGATGAACAAGGAAAAGAAATCGTCGTCATGGGCAGAGGCATCGCTTTTCAAAGACGTCCTGGCGATCCGGTGGATGAGGCGTTAATTGATAAAGTGTTCCGCTTAGAGGATCATTCCGTACATGAGCGGATGAAAATGCTGCTTCAAGAGGTTCCGTATGATGTCGTCAAGGTGACCGAGGAAATGATCCAATACGCACATACAAAGCTGAACCGAAGATTAAACGAAAGTCTGCATGTATCGCTGGCAGACCATATTCATTACGCCATCGAACGATTAAAGAAAAACCACTTGATTGAGAATTCGCTGATTTGGGAGATTAAACGTTTATACAAAGATGAGTTTCTCGTGGCGAAGGAATGCCTTGAGATGATTGAAGATCGTCTTCATATTGAACTGCCTGAAGATGAAGCGGGCTTTATTGCCATGCACATCATTAATGCAGAGCTCAATGAAGACATGAATACAACGGTCAATATCACGAAAGAAGTGAATGCCATACTGACCATTGTGAAATATCATCTGAACATGGAATTTGATGAAGACTCGCTCAACTTTTATCGTTTTCTCACACATTTACGCTTTTTCGTACAGCGTCTCATCAACGAAACGTTACTCGTCAGTGAAGATCAAGATTTATATCAGCTGATTAAAGTAAAATATCCGAAGGCGTACGATTGCGCAAAGAAAATCGCGGAATATGTGTATCAAACGTATCATCGCGACCTGACATCAGAGGAGATGCTCTATCTATCGATTCATTTGAATCGACTCATCAAACGAGAAAAATAAAGATAGAATTTTAAAAGAAAGCGTTGACATCACAAAAAGTGAGTGGTACTATTTGCTCATAAACATAAAAGAATACGGTTTCACAATGATCGTCTTAGAGGATTGTGACTGTTCGGCAGGCAAAACCTAAACGTTCACTGAAAAAGCGCAATAGCAAGTTGCGACTATTTTTGGTGCCCGTTTAGGTTTTTATTTTGCCTAAAAACGTATTTTTTTGAAAAAAAGGGGGTTTTTGTATGAGTCATCGTCAATTAGCAGAAGACATTATCAAACATATCGGGACAGAGAAAAATGTTCATTCGTTGGTTCACTGTGCCACAAGACTTCGCTTCACATTAAATGACAGATCAAAAGCAGATAAAGCGGCCATTGAAAAATTAAATGGTGTGGTGACTGTCATGGAAAGCGGCGGCCAGTTTCAGGTGGTCATTGGCAACACCGTACCAGAGGTATATCGAGAGATTGGGGAGTTTACGAATCTATTAGAGGATTCCACTTCTTCATCTGCAAGATCAAGTGAAGAAAGTACAAGTCTTTTTGGAAAATTCGTCGACATTGTTTCTGGAATTTTCACACCGCTTCTAGGTGTCATGGCGGGTGCCGGTATTTTAAAAGGACTTCTAGGCATCTGTATCAATGCAAAATGGTTATCTCCTGAAGATACGTCGTATCAAATTTTATTTGCCGCATCAGACAGCTTGTTCTACTTCCTGCCGCTGCTGCTCGCATTCACTTCTGCTAGGAAGTTTAAAGCGAATCCATTTGTAGCTGTGACGATTGCAGGTGCACTGATCTATCCGACTATTCAAGAGCTCACAAAAGGCGGCGGAGATGTGTCGTTCTTCGGCATTCCGGTTGTCTTAATGTCTTATACATCAACGGTTATCCCGATTATTTTGGCAGTGTTTGTGATGGGATATATCGAACGTTTCTTTAACAAAGTCATTCATGAAAGTGTGAAAAACTTTATTACACCACTGATTTTACTGGTCACGGTCGTTCCACTGACACTGATCGTATTTGGACCATTTGGTGTGTATGCAGGGAACGGAATTGCAGCCGTCCTGCTGAAAGTATTCTCCTTTAGCCCTACACTTGCCGGTGCTTTAATTGCGATGGCATGGCAGGTTCTTGTCATCTTCGGTATCCATTGGGGGCTTGTGCCAGTCATTTTAAATAATATTGCGGTTCATGGAAAAGATCATATTAAGCCGGCCACTGCGCCAGCTGTATTTTCACAAGCCGGTGCTTCAATCGGTGTTATGCTGAAAACAAAGAACAAAAAGCTGAAATCATTAGCTGGATCGACAGCGGTTTCTGCCGTGTTTGGGATCACAGAGCCAGCTGTATACGGGGTCACACTTCGTTTGAAAAAACCATTTATTGCAGCGGTGATCTCTGCCGGTGTCGGTGGTGCCATTATCGGTTATTCACAAAGTATTGCGATCGCGTCAGGTCTTCCGAGTTTACTGACACTTCCGATCTTCTATGGTCAAGGATTTACAGGATTCTTAATCGGAATTTCCGTTTCATTTGTCCTTTCAATCGTCTTAACCTATTTGATTGGATTCAAAGATCCTGTGGATGAAGAAGATGCTCCTGCAGCTAGTTCTGCACCAGCATCTGAAAATGAACATGGTGTCAAAGCAGCTCATGTGAAAAGTCCTTTATCTGGCGAAGTCATCAAGCTAGAAGAGGTGCAAGATAAAGCCTTCTCATCTGGCGCATTAGGTAAGGGCGCAGCCATTATTCCATCAGAAGGCAAGCTGTTTGCACCAGTAACTGGGGTCGTAACAACGGTATTCCCGACAGGACATGCATACGGTCTCACCTCTGAAAGCGGAGCAGAAGTACTCATTCATATTGGACTGGATACTGTACAACTTGGGGGCCGACATTTTACGCCGAAGGTTGAGCAGGGCCAAACGATTACAGAAGGTGAACTGCTTGCGGAGTTTGATATTGAGGCCATTCAAGCAGCAGGTCTTTCTGTCACAACACCTGTGATTATTACCAATTCCGGTGAATTTAGCGATATCATTGAGACAGAAGAAAAACAAGTGACACCAGGACAATCATTTTTACACTTAGTTTAAGAAAAGGGAGGACATAATCATGAGATATTCAACACTAGCACCATTTCCAAAAGACTTTTTCTGGGGCGGATCGACTTCCGCCTATCAAGTAGAAGGTGCGTGGAACGAGGATGGCAAGGGACCTTCAGTCATTGATATGAGAGAAAGCTATCCTGAAGGAACAACTGATTTTAAGGTAGCCAGCGATCACTATCATCGATATAAAGAGGACGTGAAGATGTTTGCAGAAATGGGCTTGAAGGCTTATCGTTTCTCTATTGCATGGACACGTATCATTCCAGATGGAGATGGGGAGATCAATCAAAAGGGAATTGACTTCTACCATTCTCTCATTGATGAATTACGCCGCTATGACATTGAACCAATTGTGACGATGTATCACTTTGATTTACCTCATGCGCTTCAAGTGAAAGGCGGCTGGTCAAATCGTTCGACAGTCGATGCGTTTGAACGTTATGCGGAGGTTTTGTTCCAGGAGTATGGCGAGAAGGTAAAATATTGGCTGACGATTAATGAACAAAACATGATGATCTTACATGGATCAGCTCTAGGTACACTGGATCCAAATTTAGAAAATCCGAAAAAAGAACTATATCAGCAGAACCACCATATGCTTGTGGCACAGGCGAAAGCCATGACGCTTTGTCATCGTTTGCTGCCTGAGGCAAAAATCGGACCAGCGCCAAACATCGCCCTTATTTACCCGGCATCTCCCAAACCTGAGGATGTCATTGCTGCGGCTAATTACAATGCAATCCGCAACTGGCTATATCTTGATATGGCGGTATTCGGTCGTTATAACAACCTTGCATGGGCATACATGAAGGAAAAAGACATTCTTCCTGTGATTGAAGAGGGAGATATGGATATTTTGAAAAGTGCAAAACCAGACTTCATTGCCTTTAACTACTACACATCTCAAACGGTTGAAGCGAGTAAAGGAGATGGCAATGATGAATTTGCCCGTGGCGGAGATCAGCATTTAAAATCCGGTGAAGATGGCGTCTACAAAGGCGGCAACAACCCGTTTTTAAGTAAAAATGCATTTGGCTGGGAGATTGACCCTACCGGTTTCCGATCAACGATGCGTGAGATTTACGATCGCTATCAGTTGCCTCTTATTATTACGGAAAACGGGTTAGGCGCTTTTGACAAGTTAGAAGCGGATGGATCGATTCAGGATGATTATCGAATTGATTATTTAGAAAAACATATTGAACAAATCAAATGGGCGATCACTGACGGTGTAGAGGTATTCGGGTACTGCCCGTGGTCAGCCATCGACTTAATCAGTACACACCAAGGTTGCTCAAAACGCTACGGTTTTATCTACGTCAATCGTGATGAATTTGACCTGAAAGACCTGAAGAGAATTCGGAAAAAGAGCTCTTATTGGTATGAAACATTAATCGAGCAAAATGGAGAGAACATCGGGAAGTAACAGGAAAAAAGCCAGTCACCTTATTAGCGGGTGGCTGGCTTTTTTGTTCGTTCACTTTATTGGCAAGAGCATATTGTTCGAGTTGTTCTAAAATGTTAGTCTAATGATATATTGTAAAAATTGGTTGATTATCCATTATAAGAAAGAGGGTTATGTAGATGATGACGATCCTTTATTTGTTTTTCTTATTGTTCTTTCTTTTTTACGCTTTAAACTATATTGGTCAGAAATTAATTGCGAAGGAACACCCAATGAACCACGGATTGATTGTGACGCTGTCAGCAGTGGAAGGTATTCTTGTTTTTGTTCTTGTTGGAATCAATGAGAAATTTCCTTTTTTTTAAACGATCTTACTCTCTACTATCATTATACCCCGAATTTAATCTCATTTATAGACTGTTTTCCGCCCGCATCAGCCCGTATACTGTTATACGCAAGTCAATAACGATAAGGGATGTGGCTGTATGAATGACAAGAAAGATGTTTTAGATCCTGGGCCGTTTTTTCATGGGACGAAAGCAGAATTGAAGATTGGGGACCTGCTTGAACCGTTGCATTTATCCAATTATCAGGATAAACAATCGAACCACATCTATTTCACCGGAACATTAAATGCAGCCAAATGGGGAGCTGAATTAGCCCGGTCTGATTCCAAAGAGAGAATTTATGTTGTAGAACCGACAGGCGAGTTTGAAGATGATCCGAATTTGACGGATCAAAAGTTTCCAGGGAATCCGACCCGTTCTTATCGGTCGACATCTCCTTTGAAAATAGTCGCAGAACTAGGTGCGTGGGAAAGACATTCCGATGAAGAAATCAACCATATGCTGACGTCGTTAAAAAAGTTAAGGGAAGAAGGAAAAAATGTCATATATGATTGATTCGTATGTGAGGAATAGATGAATAAAAGGCCGCCCGATCTCAATTGGGCGGCCTTTAGTGCTATTGAAACAGGACATGCATCAGCTCATCAAATGTCTTTGCATGTGTCAAGGATTGAAGGCGGTCAGGACTGTCTAACAAATCGACAGCTTGTTCAAAAAATTGATTCATGCAGGCAGCGTCATCTTTCTGAATGGCTAATAAGAAAATCAGAGATACTTGATCTCCCTGCCAATCAATCGGCTGTTTCAATCGTGCAATTGCCACGCAGGAGGTGCCTTCATTTGTGATGAGCGGGTGAGGCATTGCAATCCCCTTACCAAGATAGGTCGATGACATTTGCTCCCGCTCCAGCACGGAGGAACGAAAAGAAGATGAAACAAGCTGATGCGCCTCCAGCCGGCTGCAAAGCGTATCTAATACCTCTTCTTTGCTTGAAAGGTTCACATCCAACAAGGTCAATCGTTCTTGGAAAAAAGCCATCAGCTCCTGCGAAGGGGAACCATGTCCGTTTAACAGGTGAATGACCTCACTCACACGCTGGACATCATGGTGTTCAAAAAAAGCATTCACTTGAATGATTGGTTTCCCCTTTGGTGCGAGAGGTACGGTTGTAATAATCACATCACATGGCAAAGTCGTGCTAAAAGCGTAATCCTGATAAGAATAAAGCTCAACAATCTCAAGCTCATGCTGAAAGGCTGCCTTCAATTTAATTTCAAGCAGCCGTGCCGTTCCTAGTCCAGACCCGCATACAATAATGGCCCTCTTTTTTTGCGAGGTGTCAAGATGACTTCTTTCAAATGAAGCAGCAATATGTAAGGCAACATATGCCGCCTCATCTTCATTTGGCGTCCGCACCAGCTGTAAGGCATTGAGTCCGCTGACGGCCAAATCAAACGGATAAGGATAAGAAGTTTTGATCTCATGCAAAAGCGGATTTTGTAAAGACACGCCGTATTGAATTCGATTTAATAATGGCTTCATATGCAGCATCAAATCTTGACGCAGGATATCGTCATCTACAAAACGATGACCGCTTGTTTTTTCAATGTGCTGGAGAAATCGTGTCACCGCCTGACGCACTTCTTCTGTCGTTTGGTGCTCATCGATTTCTTTCCACGTTTGATTCGCTAAGAGATGCATCACCAAGTAATCTGTTTCATCCTCTGATAAGGTGACGTGAAACGTGTCGCTTATTTGATGAGTGATCTTTTGAGCGATTCTTGTTAACACTGGCGGTCTTTGTGTGTGAGTGGTACTGGCGGGTATCCGCTGTTTTTTTTGCGTTTGCTGAATGGCAATCGCTAAGTGAATCACTAAATTCTTTAGGGCAATATCTTTAATGAGCAGTGATTCTTGATATAGATTTGTCAGCACAATGGATCGAATGGTTTCAAGTGAAATGTCAGGAAAATGAAGCTGTTCCCGCTCAGTTATATGAGATAGGGCGGGTTCTTCTTCAAGCAGTAAGTCTGCGTAGCACGTCCTTTTTTGCAATTCGTCTCCGTCTACTTTTAAGCCAAATCCAGGCTTTGAGACAAGGGTCATACCGTAACGGGCTAACAGCTCCCGTCCTTTTTTTAAATCACTGCTGACCGTCATACGGCTGATGAACAATTCTTCTGCTAATTGATCAATTTTTAAGTAGTCTGATTGAAGCAATAATTTTCTCATCATAAATCGTATGCGCTCTTCTGGCATGACGGGTACGAGAGAACGGGCAGGAAGCTTTTGCTGATGAAGCCAAAGCAGGAAAGCGTCTTGGTCACTAGTTAAGAGTGTATACCCTTTCCCGCGGATGGTCTTGATCATGGCTCCAGCTTGCGTTAACAGTTCGTTTGCTTCTTTGATTAAATTGCGGATGGAGCGGTCAGATAAGCGAAAAGAGGCAGTGAGCTCCTCCAACTTCACGAACCCTTTCGTTTCAAATAGCCGCTGAATGAGCTGGTAGGTTCGAGTATCTGCCGTCATCATCATTGCGCTGCTCCTTGTTCTTTTAAGGCATCAGCTCCAAGGGCGATGGCTCCCATTAAACCAGATAATCCGTCAAAGGAAGGCTTTGTGACGATTTCATTTAATGGCTTTGGTAATTGTAAGTAACCATGAAGGCGCTCGTCTGTTTCTTCAAGGATGAGCGGCAGCAAGGCCGGCTGTTTCATGACACCTCCACCAAAAATAATGCGTTCTGGTGACAGGGTGAGTAATAAATTTGCGGTCATTTGCCCGAGATAATAAGCTTGAAGTGACCAGGCAGGGTGTTCCTCTGGCAGCATTTGTGCCAATGTATGATAGCGGCCTTCTATGGCAGGTCCCGATGCTAGTCCCTCTAAACAATCATGGTGGATCGGACAGCAGCCCCCATAGGTGTCATGAGGGTGGCGCTGAACGGTGATATGTCCCATTTCTGGATGAAGCAGTCCGTGAATGAGGCGGTTTTCAATATAGGCACCGCCGCCGATTCCCGTCCCAACCGTGATATAGATCAAGGAATTTGGTCTGTCTGTTTCTGTTGAAAAACGAGCTTCACCGAGCGCCGCACAGTTCACATCCGTATCAAGCTTCATAGGGAGACCGAGTGCTTGTTTTAAGGTTGAGAGTAATGGAAATTGGCGCCAAGCTGTTTTGGGTGTTTCGAGAATCGTTCCATAGCTGGGGCTGTGTTCTTTTACATCGACAGGTCCGAATGCGCCTATGCCAATCGCATCAACTGGATGCTCTGTAAAGTATTCGATCACTTGCCGGCATGTTTCTTCTGGGTTCCCTGTTGCAAAGGAAGTCATATGTTCAATCGTTCCGTCTGTTGTTCCGTAGCCGCAGACAAATTTTGTACCGCCTGCTTCGATGCCTCCAATTCGCATGATCAATGCCCTCCATTAAAGAGAGGCGGAATCCAAATGGATCCCGCCCCTACATGTTCATTTTTTCTTTACAATGTAGGTTTGTACCTGACAAGGTGTGAGCGGTTCAATGTGTAATGATCCATGTTGTGCTTTCAGTATATGTCCTTCAGGTGTTTCGCCTAAATTCGCTGTTTCTCCATGTTGTAGAGATGAACTATTGATTGAAGCGGCTGTTTGACGTGTTAAATATGGATTGAAGAGACGAATGACAATGCCTGTCCCATGCTCTTCTTTTTTCAAAGCGCTTAGAACGGCCCCGTCTGTCTCAATGTCAAGCAGGCTATAAGTAGATTGTAAGTCTTCTTTTTCATCTCGGAAAGAGAAAATTAAACGACCGTTTAAAAAGTCTGCCCGCTCGTAGCACTGAACCGGGGTGGTGTAACGTTTAGCAAGCTGAGCCAAGTGTCCTTCACTCACCGCTTCTTGGCTATAGTGCATGCCAAAGGAGAATGATAGCGATCCTTGAAGCTGGGCATCAGGTGTTTCCACGATTTTTTCTCCAGAAGCCCGGCCGGGACGATAAAGAAGGTTTTCTTTCCCCATTTTTCCGAAACAGCGGAAGAGTGTGTAAGCAATGGTTGTGTAGTCTTCGCCTGTGATTTGGTATTCTCTGACGCAGTCCGTCAAAAGAGAGACACCATATGCTTCATCGCGAAGTGCAACAAATGATTGCATGGGTTCAATGGTAATCGGTTTTTCTTCCCAATGTTCATTGTTCCACCATTCTAGCTCTTGCGTCAGCTCCGTTGGACGTTCGATGGTGCCAAACTGTTGATCGCTGAGTGATACGTTTGACGCAATACCTGTATCAAAGAGCACCCGTAGACGGTGGTCTAGCGCATGGTTGTCCACATTCACATGAAAACGGATGACCGCTTCATCTTTATTTAAAGCCACCTTCGCTGTGATCGGGAGGGAAGTCGTCCCCTTTTGCTCCGAACGTTCCTCTAAATCATATGGGACAGTCAATTGAAGCTTGATGGTGAGCTCTTCCTGTAAACTGCTTTTAGATACGGTGATGTCGGCTGATGAGATATCTTTAGATGATACATAAAGATCCTCACGCGGTGGTGAATAGTTATAAGAATCCCCATCATCTCCGTTGTCTTCAAAGATCATTTGCTCAGAGAACGTTCGTCCGGTCTGCTTATCCGTAATTTCTAATGACCCATTGTCATTTGCTACAATGCGGTAAAACGTATTTTCAATGACACGACCTTCTGTTTTTTCAAAAATGGATTCACTAGATTCATCGAAAACCATGCTTACTTGTGTATAACCAACGGATGGCAAGTCGACTGCTTCAATGAGTAAAACAGCTTTCCATACTTGCTTTGGCATGTACACCTTTTTGCTTGGGTTAAGTGAAATCTGCTGTGCTAAGACATAATCTGTCACATCGGTTTTGCTTTTGACTGTGTAGTGAAGAGTTCGTCCATCAGCATCTTTTAGCGTAAATGGACGTTCTGTGATAAAGGTTTCGACTTCAATGACTTCAGAGCGCTTTGAAGGCAACGTATTAAATAAAGTGAACGTGATTTCTTGCTCGGTTTGCAGCCGGATGGCGATCAGACGCATGTGTAAGTCCGCAAGATTTTCGGCAATTTCTTTTGCCTGTTTATAGCGGAAGAAGACATCTTGATTCGTCGTATCACTATTACAGCCGCCAATGCTATCATGCGCTGCATTTTCAAACATGAGGTACCAAATATCACGTACGGTGTCATGCGGATAATCGTGTCCGAGAGAATAGCTGATTGTAAGGATCGGCTCCATCACATTGACAAGATAGTTTTCAATTTGATTGTTTAAGATTTTCAAATCTGCTCTTGTTGAAAAAATGGACTTATGAATTCGCATATGCTTGGCATGAATGAGCTCTCCTTCTAATGTCTCAAAAGAAGTCCGCTCTTTTTTCACTGCTGCAATGTAGTCTTCTAAACTGCTGATTTGATAGTGGTGCTCGTCTATTTCATTGGCTTTTTCTAATAAGTCAGGCAGGTTTTTACGAATAGGTGCCTGGTCAAAGCCATTTGGGAAATAGACATTCTTTGTCGTGGCTTTTGCTTGAAGCGCCCCGATTTTTTCAGAAAGAAAGGCTTGCAGGTCTTCATCCTTTTCAGGAATATTTCCTCCGTAGTAGTAGCCAAATGGCAGATTCACTGCAAACACTTCACTGCCATCAGCCCCGCGCCAATTAAATTCTGTGTGATTCGTCATATGATCAGAAACGCCGCGCCAAAAGGCTGTGTCGACAATACCAAAGCCTTGATAAATTTGAGGCATTTGTGCAGATTGACCGAAGGAATCAGGGACATAACCGACCTTCATGACATGTCCAAACTGCTGACAGCGCTCAATCCCATATTGCAGGTTTCGTACAATCGATTCCCCAGAAATAACGAGCTGATCCGTTTGTGTATACCACGGACCGATGATGAGGCGTTTTGCTGTGACGAGCTGTTTGATTCGATCCTCATCCTCTGGGCGCCATTTCAAGTAATCATCTAGCAAGGATGCTTGTGCATCGAGCATGAAGTAATGGAATCGTTCATCTGTTTCGAGGGTGTCCAATATGTCCATTACGCTTTTCATTAAGTAGATACGGGAGCGGGAGGTGGTAAAATACCATTCCCGGTCCCAGTGAGTATGTGGAATCACATGTACATTGACAGTCATTGTGTAACGACACCTTTCTTTGTTCAAATTATCCTTCTAGCACAAGGTCAAAATCATCTTCTTCTTTCTGCTTCTGATCATGTTCTGGCTTTTGGGGTTCTTTTTTCTCAGAGAAGTTCACAAGCAAGTTGGCGCCAATTCCAATAACAAGTGCGCCAGTTAGCGCGCCGATTAAATACGCCCACCAGTTTCCTACTGAGAAGAATCCGTATAGTCCGCCAATTGGCGGCATGATATCATGGACACCTAATAAGGCAGCGACTCCGCTTCCAGCAGCACAAGCGACGACATTCAGCGGAATCAATTTCAAAGGATTGACGAGTGTAAAGGGAATGGCTCCTTCTGTAATCCCGATAATCCCCATCACAAGACCGCCTCGTCCGGCTTCTCTAAAGGTAGGAGAGAAGTTGCGTTTTCGAATCAATGTCGCAAGCCCGTATCCAAGCGGAGGAATGACAATCGCGATATTGACGAGAATGGCAGGAAGATAGACACCTGATAGGAAGAGCGCGTTACCAGCCATCCAAGCTGATTTATTCACTGGGCCGCCAAGATCAAAGCCAATCATGGCGCCTAGAATGAGAGCAAGTGCGAGTGTACTTGTTCCATCTGCGACCATGCCTTTGATCCATTCAATTAATGCGGTGTTCAAAGCCCCTAATGGACCGCCCAGCAGAACGGACATGAGAAGTCCGGTTAAGCCAACAGTAATGAGCGGTAAGATGAGCAGAGGGACGAGTCCAGCTGCGGAGCCTTGAATTTGAATTTTTCTTTTCACAAAGAGAGCGACATATCCGGCAAAGAAACCTGCAATGACGGCGCCAATAAAACCAGCATTTGTTGAGCTGGCAAGAGCTCCGCCGATAAAGCCGGCCGCAAGACCAGATTTATCCGCAATCGAATAGGCAATAAAGCCAGCGAGCAGTACGTTCATTAAGCCAATGCCTGTCCAGCCAACCTGTTCCATCAAATAGGCACCATGTAAAATGCCGCCTGCATCTTTATAGGCGTTTAAATCTGACACACCAAAACCTAACCCGACTAGTTTGGCTAAACCAACGATAAGTGAAGCTCCGATGATCACCGGAAGAATATAAGAAATACCGGTCATGAGGTGGCCTTCAATGACTTTTAATTTTGCTTTCATTCTGCTTTGCTCCTTTCTATATGGCATTGCTCTTGTTTATTGGGATTCAGATTTTTTCTTTTCAACCAGCGCAACGGCTTTTGTGATGATTTGCTCGGCATTTTTTAGGGCGCGTCCGATTTCGACACGAACAGTAGGAATACCTGAGAAGCGTTCAGCGTCGTTAATATGCTGATTGGAGGCGATAATGCAAAGGTCTGCCTGCTTGGCTTCCTCTGCTGTAATGCCATTCACCTGTCCCATAATTCCTTGTTGCTCGATTTTAATCTCGTGTCCAAGCTGTTTACCCGCATTCTCTAATGCTTTTGCTGCCATTGGTGTATGAGCTAACCCTGCTGGGCATGAAGTGACACCGACAATTTTCATTGTGTAATCCCCTCTTTCAATTGTTGTTCAATGACTTCGTAATAATAGTCTGCTGTTTGACCAGGTTGAATCTTTTCGATGAAAGCAGGCTCCATTAAACTTGTGGCAATGCCAGACAGTAATTTGAGGTGTGTGACATTGGCCTCTTCTAGTGGAACGAGCAGTGTAAATAAATAGCTTGTTGGCAAATCGTCGAAGCTTCCCCATTCTATGGGTTGTTCAAGTTCTAAAAAGAGAAGTGAAGCCGTTTGAACAGCAGAGCTTTTTGTATGAGGAATCGCAAAACCTTGCTGAAGTCCTGTTGAGACTTCGTCTTCGCGTTTCAACAAATCTGTTAATAACCCTGACTGATCTTTTGTAATGTGAAGGTCTTCAGCTTTCTCGGAAATGTATTGTAAAATCTCATTCTTTGATCGACCGTTTACTTGTGTAAAAACATGATCTTTTTGGAACAAGCTGATCCCTTCTCTCTTGTTTGTTAAGCGCTTACAATTTGATTGTAATGTACTTTTCGACATGGTTAAATAGCATCATTTTCCGTTTGAAATGGCAAAAAGTTTATGAAGCGATCAGACTAGACATCTGAATATCTCAAATCCTAGCTTAAAACGAGTTTAATTATGTCAAAAACAGATTCTACTAAAAGGGATTCTGTGATATTCTTCCAAGGTATTGTAAAAGATAAGGGGGTCTTTTCATGTTTAAAAAGCAGGTCAAATCCTTTGTGGTTGTACTCATGGCTATCATTCTATGTATGGCTGCATTACCTGGGTACGAGGCATCAGCAGTTAGTAAGGGCACAAGTGTCAATGAAGCCATTGGGTTAAAAAATGGTGAAGTCATCTCAGGTACATTACAGAATGAAAAAGAAGAGTCATGGTACCAAATCACGCCATCTGCACAAGATGTGGCAAAACATACACATATGCAAATTGCTGTCAAAAGCAAACAAGTGTTATCTGTATCGGTCTACCCAAGTAAGGATAGAGCGATAAAGGATGACACTTATTCGAGATATCGTGTGGACACAGCAAGTGGAGAGACAGAAATCAACTTCCCGCATGCATGGTCAGGTCCTTACTATGTCAAAGTGCTGTATTTAGGTTCAGAGGAAGACAGCCGTGATGAGGAAGAGGATGCAGCATATACAATCGGGTATAAAGGCGCGAATCTTCCGCCATCTGAACCGATTTTCCCTGAAGAAGAAGAGCCAGGGATCATCATTATTGAGAAAAAGCATGGACGTCAAATTCTTCAATCCATTCGTACGATCGAAGACAAACGATTCAATGAAACAGCCGATGGTCAGAAGCTTACACGTCTGCTACAAAAAACAAAGCCGTTTCTCAAATCTAAACTCATCAACAATCAAAAAAAGCAGCAAACGGTGTACAATCATTTGCTTACATTAAAATCATTGCTGAATGACGTAGAGAAAAATGGTGCATTCAGCGGTCATATCGTCACAGATAAAGAGCAACAGGCGATCCGTTCCCTTTTTGATATGCTCAAAGAGGCAAGTCCAGCCTATCTAAAAAAGGAATTAGAAACAGTGGGACAAAAAGTAGGAATCGATCAGCTTGAAGGAAAATCAATCGGTTATGTATTAGAGAAACAAAAGCTTGTTCCAGAAGAAAAGGTCAACACAAACAAAATCATCTTTAAATTAAAGGATGGACAAACGCTTCAATCCGCAAAAAAGAAGATGAAAGGCTACGGAATTCAAGAAAACCGTGTGACATCTCAGTCAGTAAATCCTTTATTTAAAGGAATGTATGTTTACGATGTACCGGCAGGGAAAGAATCAGCTGGCAAAACGCTTAAAGCAGGCAAAGCTGTGATCAAAAGCACGGCGAGAAAGCTTTCTAGTATGCCGAATGTTGAATTTGCAGAGCCTGTACAAACGTATCGTGCGCTCAGCAATGACGCGCAGTATGGTTACCAGTGGCCGCTGAAAAACAGTGCGCAGAACAGTGGGAAAAAAGGCGCTGATGTGAAGTTTGAACAAATGAATACATTGATTGGCACAAGCAAAATGAAGCAAACGTTAATCGCTGTTGTGGATACAGGTGTCGACAGCCGTTTGTCCGATTTAAGCGGAACGGTTCGCACAGACTTAGGTGCCAATCTGATCGGCCGAAATAAAGATGCAATTGATGACAATGGCCACGGCACCCATGTGGCAGGTATCATTGCAGCAAAAGCCGATAATCATTACTCCATGGCAGGGCTGAATCAACATACAGGAATCATCCCAGTCAAAGTGCTGGATGCGTATGGATATGGAGATACAGAGCATATTGCTCTTGGCATTAAACATGCAGTGGACAAAGGTGCAAAGGTCATCAACATGAGCCTTGGTGGCTACTACAGCAAGGTCATTGAATATGCGATGAACTATGCTGCACAAAAAAATGTATTAGTGGTAGTGGCGAGCGGAAACGATGGCATTCCAGAAATGGGTTATCCTGCGACTTCCAAGTACGCCATGGCAGTTGGTGCAAGCAATCGCATGGATATTGCCGCTGAATTCTCAAGCTATGGGAAAGGATTAAGCATGTCTGCACCAGGGTCTGATATTCCAAGCTTAATGCCTGATGGGAATGTTTCATACCTAAGCGGGACATCAATGGCTACACCGTATGTTGCAGCAGCAGCAGGATTACTGTTTTCCAAAAATCCAACCCTGAAACCAAATCAAGTGAGAAATATTTTACAAAATACAGCGGATGATATTTCATTTAAAGCTGTTGATGGAACAGATGACGTTTTCTATGATGAAAATGACGAGCCTGTTGTCGATCCGAAAATTCCGGGTATCGATTGGATGACAGGACATGGCAGACTCAATGCTTTTGCCGCGTTAAGTGCTGTTGAATTAAACGCATCAGTTAACAAAGTAGAAGATCAGCATCAAAAGGTGACAGGAAAGGCGAAAGCCGGCGCTGCCATTTCTGTGTATAGAGGCAAAACCCTGCTTGGAAAAGGCACGGCAAGCAAAAAGGGAACCTTTAGTGTGAAGATCAAGCATCAAAACAAAAATAAAGTGCTTCACATCAAGATATCAAAAGGGAAGGCTGCGACTTCGCTCAAAACGGTCGTGAAAAAGGGCAAAGCACCAGCTAAGCCAAAGGTGAATCGAGTAACAGTGAAAAGTAAAACGGTCAAAGGAACTGCGGGTGCAGGCTTGACAATCAAGGTGAAGAACAAATCAAAGAAAGTCATTCAAACGGTCAAAACCAATAGCAAAGGCGCATTTACGGCTAAAATCAAGCCGCAAAAAGCCAAAACCGTCTTGTATGTGACGGCTTCAGATGTGAGAAAAAGAGAAAGTAAAGCAGTGAAAGTTGTTGTGAAAAAATAGTCTTGCAGCTTCCCTTTTGAATAAAAAGGGAAGTTTATGTTTTTTGCTGGAAAAATGACAATAACTGTCGATAGTAATATAGTAGGAAAAAAAAGGAGGATTTATCGATGAAAAAAATCATGTTTGCTTTCTTTCTATCATTGCTTCTCGTTTTCCCAAGCTTTGCACATGCAGAGGAAACAGGAGCAGTACCAGCATCCGTACAAGTAACAGGCGTCACAGCAGCAGACGGTGGTATGGTCAATTACGGTTCTGGCAGTAAATATCGTGTAGGTTCATATTATCCAGCTACTTTTAAAGGAACATTAAAGGACACAAGTGGTCAACTCATGGCGAATCAGCCAATTCAGCTTTATTTTGAAGCAGCAATCAAATCATATGCTCAAACAGCGACAGGCACAACAGACGAGAATGGACAATTTTCACTAACGATTCAAGTTCCTGCAGGTGCAGGCTACCGTACATACAATAATGCAGGCTGGTCTACACATTACTACGATATCGTTCCAGTGACTTTCACTTCAAACGACATCACGCTATCTTCAAATGTGACAAGTGTGTACCATTTGGCATATACATCACGTTACTAATCTGCTAGAAGAGGCGACTTGGCGCAAGCCTTGTCGTTTTCATAGAAAAAAAGGATGTCAGCTAGTGACATCCTTTTCTTTTTGTTAGCAAACCTGCTGGGCGGCAACCGAAAGAGTCGATAAACAAACACTCATGAGCCGTTTCTCCCAGATTCGATCGAGCATTGAGCTTTTCATCTTGAGCTTTGATGGATAAGAACTTTGAATACTTGAGCTTTCAGCTTTGAACGTTCAGCTTTGAGCTTTTATCATGGATCATCCTAAGATGATCATCAGATGAGGAGGGAATGACCTTTCCCTCGGAGGTGTTTAGTCCTATCGATTTTCGGCTCACTAACAAAATCGACTAGTCGATCTGTATTTTTGTCAAGGTATTGCTTTCTGACAAGGAGAAATCCACTTCCATTTGGAAATCTTCAATCTCTTTCGAAAGCTGTTCAATCTTCACTCGGAGACGAAGAGGGTCAATGATCGCCGCCTCATTTTCAGCTAGGAATGACTTGACGATCTCTTGGTTGGCAGCGGCTTGTGTTTTCCCGTCTTTTCCAAATAGTGTTTCTAAATGCTGATCCAGTCTCTTTTTCACATCTTCATTGATTTGTTCTGACCGGTCAACCAGCTCTGTGTAGACCTTTTTTAATTTTCGTAAATAACGAATATCGTAATCTATGGATGTCTTGCGTTCAATGGCTTCTGCTACGGTCATGCTAACACCCGCCACCTCAATCGTTGTCGTAGCATTCGACACAACGATGGCTGATTTAATGGCATTTCGGCGTTTGATTAATGCTTGAATCGATTGGTCATCTGCTTTTGCCTTTTTTTCTACTTCTTCTTGATTTTGAAATCCGTTCTGTATATGTTTCCCGATGACCAAACCACCGAGTACAGCTTCATCAATCGTTCGGTTGATTCTTTTATCTAACATTTTCAGTTCACTTAATGCTCTTGTAATGGTCATTTCCATATTAAAAACAGCTCCCTTGATTCGTCCTGAAAATCATAGATTCCTATCATATACCAAAATGTCTTTGTTTTGCTAGTGATATCCTTTTTTGGGACAAACAAAAAACCTGGTGCTATACACCAGGGTTTTCTCGTTTTTTCTGAATCCATGTTGTCACGTAATAGGCAGCATAGCAGAGTGCGATAAAAGGGATACCGCAGATAAGAGCAATACGCTGATTTGGATCGAAAGCAATGCCGATCACAGATGCAAGGCATAGGAGGAAGGCAGCAATCGGAACCACCGGATAGAGCGGGGTTCGGAAAGATAAATCATGAAGCTGTCCGCCATCCTGTAAGAATTTTTTGCGAAACATGAACTGTGAAGCTGCAATTCCCATCCATACAACAACAACGGCGAGTCCAGAGATTGAAACAAGAACCAGATACACCGTTTCAGGTGCGATGACACTCGACAGCAAAGAGAGAATGCCCCCAATCATACTCAAAATGAGTGCATTCAAAGGAATTCCCTTTGACGTCAATTTTGCCAGCTTTTTAGGTAATGTTCGTTCTTCAGAAAGGGACCATAGCATGCGAGATGAGGCGTATAGCCCTGAGTTTGCAGCAGATAAAATCGCTGTCAGAATGACAAAATTCATGAAATCTGCCGCATACGGAATACCGATGCGATCAAATACCACAACGAAAGGACTTTTGATCACCCCGGCTTCTTCTACTGGAATTAAGCCGGCTAAGACCACGATCGTTCCGACGAAAAACAGGACAAGGCGCAGCACAGTCGTGCGAATCGCCCGGGGAATGGTCTCATCTGGATTGACGCTTTCGCCCGCAGCAATCCCGATCAGCTCAGTACCCGAAAAAGCAAAATTAACAGCCAGCATGGTCATTAAAATCGGTAAAAAGCCGTTTGGGAAGAGACCCCCATCTCCAGTGAAGTTAGAGAAGAACGGAGCGGCCTCACCGCCTTTTAGTGGAATCAATCCAAACATCGCCGCTCCGCCAAGAATAATAAAGAGAATAATAGCCATGACTTTAATGCTAGAAAACCAAAATTCCGATTCTGCAAAAAACTTAACTGTAAAAGCATTGAGTAAAAAGATGAGAAGCGCAAAAACACCGCTCCACATCCAAACCGATGTGTCCGGGAACCAGCGCTGCATTAAAAGACCTGCCGCTGTAAATTCTGAACCAAGTGCCACGGTCCATGTCAGCCAATAAAGCCAAGCCACTGTATAGCCAGTGCCGGGCCCAATGTATTTTGTTGCATATGTGTGAAAAGCG
Organism: Bacillus sp. 005/A4HT-01/001; assembly: GCF_004634445.1. NCBI lineage: Bacteria > Bacillati > Bacillota > Bacilli > Caryophanales > Bacillaceae > Bacillus > Bacillus sp. 005/A4HT-01/001. The sequence goes on along the minus strand of NZ_SEIZ01000004.1, from coordinate 315,578 downwards.
CCTGTAACCGGCATTGCGACAGACAGTTCACCTAAACAGAGCATCACGAGGTACACAATTAATGCCCCAACCAGATAAGCCAAAATCGTTCCCGCAGGTCCGGCCTGATTGATCGTATATCCTGAGCTTAAAAAGAGTCCTGTGCCAATCACACCGCCTAAAGAAAGCATGAACAGGTGACGGCTTGTCATTTTTCGTTGATATTGTTGTGACTGATCTTTTTCTTGTTCCATGTCTTCCCGCCCTTTTGCTTATAAGTATGTGTGTTGAGTCATGATGCTACGATGTTGCTTGTTTTAAGATATCTGTAATATCTTCTGGTGTCGTCCGGCAGCAGCCGCCGATGATTTGTGCACCGTCTTTATACCATTGCTGCGCACATTCACCAAATGTATGGTGAGACGTATCTCCGCTCCAAACTTTTTCTTCAGGATCATATAATTCCCCTGAGTTCGGATACACGACAATCGGTTTGCTCGTCCCTTTTTTCATCTCCTGAATAAGAGAAGACATATATTGCGGCGGTGTACAGTTTACGCCAACAGCAGCGATCTGCTCATATGGCTCGAGCGCTTGTACACAGTCTCTCAGCAGATCCCCTTCACTAATGTGCTTGCCATCCTTTGCGCTAAACGTGATCCACGCATACACACCGCTGAATTCGTCCTCCAGCAGTTTAGCGATGGCGATTGCTTCAATGAGACAAGGGATGGTTTCACAAGCGAGAATATCTGCACCAGCCTCTACTAAAGCTTGAATTCTTGGTCTGTGAAAATCAATGAGTGCCTGCTCCGTGAGACCGTAATTTCCCTTATATTCTGAACCATCAGACAAATAAGCGCCGAAAGGCCCCACAGATCCAGCGACAAATGGTTTTGTCCGCTCTTTACGTTGTGTCTCATCCTGCCAAAACTGCTCACATGCTTCTTTTGCTAAAATGACAGATCGTTTCATTAATTCGATGGCTTCTTCTTTTGTATAGCCTTTTTCAGCAAAGCCATCAATTGTCGTTTGGTAGCTGGCTGTTGTTGCACAGTCAGCACCTGCTTGGAAGTAGTCCAAGTGTACTTGCTGAATCAATTCTGGCTGTTCAATGAGGATTTTGGCTGACCATAAACTGTCGTTTAAATCACAGCCCTTTCGTTCAAGCTCCGTTGCAAGTGCACCATCTAAAATCAATGGTGTGTGAGCCTGTAAACGGCTTTGAATAGGATTCATATAAATCAAACAGCCTCCTTTGTCGATCGGAAATAATGGATATGATATGAGGCAGTAGTTTAAATGACTAAAGTGTTTTTGTCAAGGAGAGGAATAAGCATCATATGACGGAAAAACCCTGAAAACATGCGGGTTTGAGTGCATAAACATACAGTTGAAATAATAGAAAACCAAGTCATTGACAGCCTCTAAAAAGAGATATATATTATGGAAAGGTTCATTTCAGAAAGCTTCATCAAAAGGCGCCGTCTTTTGATTTTTATTTTGTCCAACGACTGTCTTCTTTCGTGCAGAAAGAGGGTTTTTTATATGCTTAAAAAAGGAGGAAAGAAGAAATTGAAAAAATGTGTAAAAGATATTGCAATGATTCTAGTTGGTTCTTTTTTATTTGCTGCAGCTGTGAACATGTTTGTCATTCCACTTGAGTTTGGTGAAGGCGGCGTAACGGGGCTGTCCATCATTTTCTACTATATGTTTGAGATTGCGCCGTGGCTGACAAACCTTGTGTTGAATGCGATTTTATTACTTGTGGGGTATAAATACTTGGACAAGAAGACCACGATCTACACAGTAGTAGCTGTCGCAAGTAACTCTCTATTTTTACATTTGACCACTACATGGGTGGTGAATGTCCATGAATTGATCATTGGTTCTATTTTCGCTGGGATCATCATTGGGATTGGCATTGGTCTTGTTTTAAGAGCGGGCGGTACAACAGCGGGATCTGCCATTCTTGGGCGAATTGCGAATAAGTATCTAGACTGGAACGTGAGCTACGCCATCTTGTTCTTTGATCTGATCGTTGTTTTTGCTTCTTACTTTATTATTGGTGCGGAAAAATTAATGTTTACGATTGTGATGCTGTATGTGGCGACTAAGGTGATGGACTTCGTCATAGAAGGGCTTAACACGAAAAAAGCAGTGACGATCATTTCTTCATGCAAAGATGATATTGCAGAAGAAATCAATCACACCTTGGATCGAGGCGTGACCATTTTAAACGGTCGCGGTCATTATTCAAAGGAATCGAAGGAAATTCTCTATGCGGTCATTCAAAAACAGGAGCTTATGCGTTTAAAGAAAATCATTAAGAAAATTGATCGAGACGCATTCGTTGTTGTCCATGACGTGCGTGATGTGTTTGGAGAAGGATTTGTGAATATATAAAAACGAAAAGACCCAAAAGGGTCTTTTTTTATATTTGATACCTCTTGTCACATCATACTATGTATTGTATAGTATAAAAAGTTAGGAGTTGTAAACATGAATGCACAACTAAAAAAAGGATTACTGGAATTCTGTGTATTGGCGGTATTAAAGAAAGGCGATTCCTATGGTTATCAAATGATTAAAGATATGTCCCATTGTATTGAGATTTCAGAATCGACATTATATCCGATATTAAAGCGGTTAGAGCAAAACAATTATGTGGAGACCTATTCACAGGAACATAACAGTCGATTAAGAAAATACTACCGGATGACAAAGAACGGACGGGAGCATATCGCGCAATTTTTAGCGGAATGGGATCAAGTGATGGCGATTTACGACTTTATTTCTGGAGGACAGAGCAATGAATAAAAAAGAATTTTTAGCCAGCTTGGAGAAGCACCTGCATCGTCTAGGCGAAAAAGAAAGTGATCGGTTCATCGAGTATTACGATGAAATGATCGAGGATTATCAGGAAGATGGCTACAGTGAACAGGAAGCAGTTCATCAAGTCGGTCAGCCAGCCATCATCGCTGAAGGGATTTTGAAGGAACAAGGAATCAAAACCATTCAGGTGCCGACGTTTGGAGAAAAAGCCACAAGACTCTCCATCCTCATTTTAGGCTTTCCGTTATGGGGCAGCATTCTAGCAACAGTCTTCCTGTTGATTCTTTCTGTGTATATGGTGATTTGGTGCATTCCACTCGTGACAGGTACAATGACGCTAGTTGGTCTGCTCGGCGGTTTTTGGAGCATCATTGGTTCTCCGTTTATTTTTCAAGACGGTTTGCATGTGGTGGTGACGCAGATCGGAGTTGGGATTCTTCTATTAGGTGTCGGATTATTAAGCGGCATAGCCACGGCGTATTTGACAAAGCTATTTGTGCAAGGGACTGTTCAATCCACTAAGGCATTCATGGGAATGTTTAAAAAGAAGGTCGTGAGAGTATGAACGTGAATGATTTAAAAAAGCAATGCATCAAATGGGGGATCATCTTCACCGTTGCCGGAGGAATTATCATGACAATTGGTTTTGGACTTTCAGGCTTTGACCTAGATGCATATCAAAATATTGACCAGTACAATGTGTTCCGCACGATCAATTGGAGCAAGCCATAAATGAAAGACCCGCTTATGCGGGTCTTTTTTTCGCTCTGGCAACAAAGAAAAAATAACAGCAAAGTGCGCCAAGGTCACAGAGCATAATAATCAGCCCCATGGGAAAGGCAGTCTGGCTTCCAGCTAAGCCGACAAGGGGTGTCATGCATGCGCCAAGAAGCATCTGTGCCACACCGATGAGGGCAGCGGCACTTCCAGCATGTGCGCCGTGATGCTGCATCGCAAGAGACGGTGCAGACGTGCCGACAATCCCAACGCTTGAGACCACAAAAAAGAGCGGAATGAGGATGCCATAAAGTCCTGCATCAATAGAGATCATCACACACAAGGTGACGCCTCCTAAAGCAGCTGTCAGCAGCCCAATGCGAAGGACTTTCTCCTCACCAATTTTCGCAGCAACGCGGGCAAATACTTGTCCAGCTGTGATGATGCCAAGACTATTCACCGCAAAGGCAGCACTGAAGCCTTGCGGAGAAAGGTTGAAAATCTCCTGCAATACAAACGGTGATCCAGAGATATACGCAAACATGGCGGCGAAGACAAGTCCTTGTGAGAGAGCATATCCGACAAAGAGTCGATCGCTCGCTAGAATTTTCATCGCACCTAGGATTTGTTTGAAGCCCCCAGTCTGTCTGCGTTCCACAGGTAAGCTTTCTTTCAATGAAAACATCGATCTTAGGAGCATGAGCGCCCCGAGGATTCCTAGCAGAACAAACACACCCTGCCACGTCGTGAACCGTAACATTTGTCCGCCCACGATCGGGGCCGCTGCTGGAGCCACTCCGTTGACTAACATGAGCAAAGCAAAGAATTTCGTCATTTCTGAGCCTTCATAATGATCTCGCACGATGGCTCGTGCAATGACAATGCCTGCTGATCCAGCAAGGCCTTGAATCAGCCTTAAAAGAATGAATGTCAAAATTGATGTGACCACTGTACATAAAAGAGAGGCCGCAATAAAAATGATTAATCCAACCATCAGCGGCTTTCTTCTGCCAACTGTATCACTGATTGGACCTGCAATGAGCTGTCCAAGCGCAAGTCCAATTAAACAAGCCATGAGACTTAACTGAGACAGCGCCGTGCTTGCTTCAAAGTCACGGGCGATATTAGGTAAAGCAGGTAAATACATATCCATTGCCAGCGGTGCAAGGGCTGTTAAAGAGCCAAGAAGCGCGGCAAGGAGGAATCGATTTTTTTTCGATTCTTGGGGATAAGATAAAGAATTCATATGATGCCACTCCTCGTATATGTCCTCAAATCAGCATAATGAATCAAGCTTTCCATTTCAATCAAAATTTTCAAAGAAAATTTCGTGCAAAATAATTGATCTTTAAAAGGAGACTCTTTACATTGAATGAGTAGAGAAAAGAATCAGATCATCGGCATGCAGTGATTGCATGATACGTATATCCATTCATAGACAAACAGGAGGTGCTGGCATGGAGCAGCAAGAGTTGATCATTCGTCAAGCGGTGAGTGAAGATCATGAGGCGATCACACATGTGCTGATCAAATCATACGCACAGTATGAGCCTCAATTTACAGAGGAAGGCTGGCAAAATTATTCTGCAGCCCTGCGAGCGGCTGTAGATAACCCAAACATGGAGTTGATGCTTGTGGCCGAGCTTGAGGGCAAGGTCGTGGGGACCCTTCAAATGTTCCGATCATCAGAACAGGCATATGACAAGCCGGAGATGGGCATTACTTCAGCGATTGTCCGGTTTTTAGGGGTAGATCCTGATGTGAGAGGAAAAGGTATTGCAGAGTCCTTGTTGCGTAAAAGTATAGAACTGACGCAATCGTGGGGCGAGAACGTCCTGTATCTTCATACATCGGATAAAATGCAGGCCGCCATTCGTTTATATGAAAGAATGGGCTTTGAACGGGCACTTGATAAAGAATTTGTGAATCAAAATGGGACGCATGTGAAGAGCTATCAGTATGTGATCAAAAAAGAACAGCCGGCTGGCTCATAATATACATCGAATAAGAAGAGGAAGAGTATGTCCTGCATGGACGGGACTCTTCCTTTTTCTCATGACACCCATACGTTCAGTGCCATATATGAAAAGCACCAAGAGATTAACCCGAACATGACAAAGAATTTCAACACATGTTCATAAGGGGTTAGCTTTCGATCTCTTTTCGTTTTCACAAGCCGCCAGTAAAGGGCATAACCACAAAAAACCAAGATGATTTGTCCGAGTTCTGCTACGGTTTCGATGATTGTGATTCCGTTCATTTGTTTTCACCTCACCATATGTCTTCCATAGGCAGCAGCAGTGAACCTTTATTTCTTCAAAAGAAAGCAGTGTATACTAGAATAAGAAGTAGATGCAGAAGGGGTTGTGACCGATTGTTTCCGCTATATGCAAATTCTTGGGATGACGTCATTGAGAGAAAAATCAAATACGATGATCAGGTTGTGGAACATACGTGTCAGCTGTTAGACGCACAGGAGCAGCAAGTCGTGTTGTTTCATAAAATTCAAGAACCATTTACAATGGTTGCTGGTGATGGCACTGTCACGATTCCAAAAGGGAGTTATACGACCGCCTATTATTGGACGGACCGACCTTACAATGTCTATTTTTGGCGGGATGATCAAGGCAATGAACTTGGCTCTTATTTGAATATCGTCAGACATACATGGTTTGAAGAACGAGCGGTTGTTTTTGAAGATTTGTTGATTGATCTACTCGTTCTTCCGAATGGTGATTTCTTTGTTTTGGATGAAGATGAACTGCCGGAGAGTTTAGCTTCCTTTGAACACGGCTCGGTTCATCGAGCACTCCGTGATGTCATCCATTCGTTAGCGCACATCCTCGATCAAGTGAGGCTGGATGCGAAAGGGAAATATCATCACACCCTGTTTCAGAAGATGTTGAAATAGAAAAAACGATTCCTTGCTGAAAGGAATCGTTTTTTTATCAAACCTTGATCCGGTTGATTCGTTTTTGTAAATCAGTTTTTGTTTTAGATGCTTTTAGTTGTTTGACCGCACTTTGAGCGGTTGCTTTTGTTTTCTTTGTTCGTTTGGCTTCCGCTTTTTTTACTTTTTGTTTGGCATCTGTCACTTTCTTTTGATAGGCGACTTGTTTTTTGACTTTGTCGAGCCGGTTTTGCAGGCTTGTTTTTTCTTTGCCTTTGGATAGCTTTTTAATAGCCGTTTGGGCACTTTTAATCGAGCCTTGGGTTTTACTTTTTTCAGCTGATTTGACCTTCGCTCGTGCGTCACGAATATCAATGGCTGTTTGGACTTTTTTGACTCGGTCAGTGAGTGCGGTTTTTTGCTTGCTGGCAGTTAGTCTGCCAATTTTCGTTTTGGCTTGATCAACATCTGTCTGTTTTTTAGATGTTTCGGCTGTCTTGACTGCGCTTGTCGCAGCCTTTAAAAAGGTTGACTGCGGCACATATTGCACGCGGCCATAGCCGAATTGTGGATCTTTTCCTTTTGCGCCAAGATCCACTGTATAGCTGCGCAATAAAGTGCGGAGCTGAACATTTGTTTTCTTAGGATGTAGCTGTTTTAAGAGCGCCAGCATCCCTGTGACATGCGGTGCCGCTTGTGATGTACCCGTGGCATACCAATATTCATTTTTCAAATAGGTACTGATGACGTTCTCGCCGGGAGCGGAAAATTCAATTCCTTTCCCCGTATTAGAGATGGAGGCGAGTTTGTCTTTGTCTGTCGTTGCGGAAACAGCAATGACGCTATTGTATGCGGCAGGATAACTAATCCCATTCTTCTTTCCATCATTTCCACTTGCAGCAACGACCAGCAGTCCTTTTTTGTATGCTTCATCAACTGCTGAACGTAAAATCGGAATGTTATCTTCAAAAGCTAGACTTAGGTTGATGATGTCCATCTTATTGCTAATCGCCCAATCAATGCCTCGGAGCAGACTGTATAAGTCGCCCTCTCCTTTTTTATCTAATACTTTTACAGAATACAGCTTCACACCAGAAGCGACGCCGACCGTACCGTAATCATTATTGAGCGCCCCAATTGTACCGGCGACATGTGTTCCATGTCCTTCATCATCTTTGTAAGAAGACGTGTAATCGACGAATGATTTACCGCCGGCTACCTTTAAATCTTCATGTGGGAAAATACCAGTATCGAGAACGGCTACTTTCACATTTTTCCCTGTCACACCTTCTTTGATTGCTTGCTTTACATTGAGCTTCTGCAAGTTATAAGATTTTTGTACCAAAGCATCCTGGCCAGTAGCAGCAGCCGTTTTTTTCATGGTAGCAGCAGCGAGTTTGACCCTAACGTTTTTTGAAACATAAGCGATGTTTGGGTCTTTTTTAAGTGAGGTGACAGCTTGCTCATCTGCTGTCACTGCTACAGCTGGAAGATGTATGTATTGAGCGTTCACTTTTTCACTTTCTTGAATAGCCGTCTGTTTTCCTTTTTGATTTTTATAGACGATGATGACATCTGTTTCTTTTGGTGGTGCAGCTGCCTGCGAATGGAAGGGCAAAGCAGTTGTCAAAGCAAGAAGAAACGCGATGACCACGACGATTTTCTTTTTCAAGGCAATGGCTCCTTGCATATGAGGTGACCTCCGTCTTTTTTTCTTTATTATATCGGAGAAATAAGATGGATGGTTAGAAGAATCATAGTCTGGAAAGAAAGTTTTTTTCACACGTATCCCGAAATTGAATTTCATAGAATTCTAGTAGACAATAGAGAGATCATAATATGAGAAAGAAGGACATGCCGATGAATGTAAAAGAGTATATGACGTATGATGCGACGGGACTGGCGTCACTTGTGCAGAAAAAGCAGGTCACGCCCGAAGAGCTTGTACAAGCTGCATTTACTAGATTGGAAGAAGTGAATCCAGTACTAAATGCGGTGATTCAGACAAGGCGAGACCAAGTGTTCAAAGACATGAAGTCACTAGATACGGATCAGCCGTTTGCTGGTGTTCCGTTTGTGTTGAAAAATATATCGCAGGGGCTGGAGCATGAACCTTTGACGGCGGGTGCTTTGCTGTTAAAGGATGTAAAGGCGCAAACAGATTCCCACTTTGTCCGTCGATTGAAGCAGGCTGGGCTCCTCATGATCGGTCATACGAACACACCTGAATTCGGATTGAGAAATGTGACAGAACCCTTTTTATATGGTCCGACGAGAAACCCTTGGAATGCTGACTATTCTCCGGGCGGTTCAAGCGGCGGGACGGCAGCAGCTGTGGCAAGCGGCATCGTACCAGCGGGTGGAGCGAGTGATGGCGGAGGGTCTATTCGGATTCCGGCATCCTTTACTGGTTTATTTGGACTCAAGCCAACAAGGGGGAGAACACCGGTCGGCCCGGGTGCAGGAAGGCAGTGGCAAGGAGCTTCCATTGACTTTACGCTCACAAAAACAGTTCGAGACAGTGCAGCCCTGCTTGATTTGCTTCAAGTCATTCAGCCAGAGGCTGCGTTCCAAACGCCATTATATGACGGCAGCTATCAGGAGGATTTGGTGAAACGAACCTCTTCGATGCGAATTGCTTACAGTGTAGACTCTCCAGTAGGCACGAAGGTGAGTGAGGAAGCAAAGCAGGCAGTCTTGAACACTGTGAAATGGCTGAGTGAACAAGGGCATCAAATAGAGGAAGCGAAGCCGGACATTGATGGTGTCCATCTGATGCAGCAATATTATGTTATGAACAGCGGTGAAATGTCTGCCTTATTTACCTCTCTGGCTCGTTCATTCGGGCGTCCGGTGAAGCCGGAGGAGACAGATATTGTGGCATGGGTACTGGCGGAAGCAGGAAAAAATGTGACGGCAGCTGCTTATACAGAAAGTCTTGATGCATGGGATATGGCCGCTGCAAAAATGGCCGCATTTCATCAAACCTACGATCTATATGTGACCCCAGCTACTGCCTATTCGGCTCCAAAGGTTGGCGAGCTGATGCATAACGATCAAGAAATGTCTGCATTGTTACGTGTGTCATCCCTTTCAATGCAAGCACAGCAGGATCTAATTTATGAAATGTTCCTCAAGAGTTTGACCTACACACCATTTACACAGATGGCTAACCTAACCGGCCAGCCATCTATGAGTGTGCCAGTTCATCTCACAGAAGCAGGCATGCCTTTAGGCGTACAGGTGACAGCACCGAAAGGAAAAGAGGACTGGCTGCTCAGACTGGCGTCAGAAATAGAATCATCCTCATTATGGAAAGGAACGCATCCATTACTGAATCAATAATACAATGGCATCGACGTTGGTCTATGGAGGAAAGGAGTGTCACACGTGAGTACGAAGGACAAAATCATTCAAACGGCCGCACTTCTTTTACGTAAACAGGGGTATCATGCGACAGGGTTGAATCAAATCATTAGAGAGAGCGGCACGCCGAAAGGATCTCTTTATTATTACTTTCCAAATGGAAAAGAAGAGCTAGCCATAGCAGCCGTTGAATATATGAGTCAAAGGGTCATCGATCAAATTGAAGAAAGCTTTGCCGATTCTGATGACCCATATGTCGCCGTCGATCATTTTATGACAAATATCATTCGGGGTTTTATGGAGCAAGAAAGTGAAAGAGGGATACCGATTGTCTTACTGGCGGCAGAGTCAAAACCTGAACATACAAAACTTCATGCTGCATGCAAACAAGAAATGATCCGCTGGCAAGAGCTTGTCAAAGAAAAGCTGATGAATAGCGGATATGATGAAATAAAAGCGGATGAGCGGGCATCTCTCCTTCATTCAATGGTCATCGGAGGATTATCAATGACCACTGCATTAAAGCAAACGACTCCTTTAGAGCACGTAAAATGTTACCTTAGACACTTATTTATGCGAGAAGAGTAAAATCTCTCGCATATTGCCTATCTATTATATCAATTGGTCTATATAATAAAGATAGTCAATTAGTCATGAGGAGTGATGGGATGTCGGAGCAACCACAATCGATCAAGCAATCCGAAGATACCTCTTTTTATACCGTGTCCGGTTCGGGGGAGCTGTATGGTTTGGAAAATCAGCTTGTACATGTGCTGGCAGAAGCAAATCAAACAAATCAACTGTTTGAGCTTGTCTTAATCACAGGGGGGAAAGGTGCTTACTTTCCGCTGCATTGTCATGAGACGCTATTTGAAACCATCTTTGTGCTGGAAGGGAAGCTGGAAGTGATACTGGACGGTAAAAAGTATATGGTGACGGCCTGCGATTATATTCATATTCCGCCCAAAACAATTCATGGCTATAGAATGCATAGTCACAAAACAAGGTTTATTTCTTATACACTGGGCGGGCAAATGACAGATGTCTATCAGCAAATCGGAAAGAGGCTGTTGCAGAATGAATGGCCGATGACTGATCACCCATTTGATGCAGACAGCTTTCATCAGGCTGAAAAAGAAAGCGATATCATATTGATGCACGGGATTAGGGAGCTATCAAATACAACCAAGCCAGCTGTTTTGTTTCATAGTCAGCTCCCGCGCGCAGTGCAGCCATATGTGCTGGAGGCTGGTGAAGGAAAGCAATACATGGTCGAAGGTCAGCTTCATGAGCTGATTGCGACAACGGAAACAACAGGAGACGGATTTAGTTATTTTGTGATTGAAGGGACAAAGGGAAAAGGGTTACGTTCGCATTATCATGAAATGCATACAGAAGCACTTTATTGTGTTGAAGGCAGAATCAATCTTCAGTTAAGCGGAGAAAATATTTGCTTGATGCCAGGGGATTTTGCCTATATTCCTCCGAATACCGTTCACTCGTATGAATTCGTGTCTCATTCAAATAAAATGTTGGTTTTGCTGCTGCCTGGCTATATTGAGCAAGTGTTTGAACAATTTGAAGAAGCACAAAGTCCAGGTATGTGCCCTTATTTTATACAGGAAGGGGACATGATGGAGGATGGGGAGACCTCTGCTCAGTATGATTTGGTGTTTGTCGAAGAAAAATAGCTGTGTAACGCGTTACACAGATTTGAATAAACAGCCTGCCGAATCAATCGGCGGGTTATTTTATTTCCCTTATGGAACAGCATCCCTATTCATATGTATGAACCATCCATTCAAGGTGAAGCTATAGACATGATGACCTTAGCTAAAGGAGGAAATGCACATGAGAGCTGTCACCTATCAAGGCAAAAGCCGCATTGCGGTGAAGGAAATAGCTGCACCATCTATACAAGATCGTGAAGATGTCATCGTTCGGATAACATCTACAGCAATTTGTGGGTCAGATTTACATTTATATCAAGGGAATTTCCCGCTTCCTATCGGCTATGTGATTGGGCATGAACCGATGGGGGTGGTAGAGGAAGTCGGGCCGGATGTCACTGCGGTGAAAAAGGGAGATCGTGTCGTCATTCCATTTACCGTGGCATGTGGTCAATGCCAGTATTGCCATCATCATCTAGAAAGTCAATGCGATCACTCAAACCCCCATTATGATTCAGGCGGACTTTTTGGATACAGTGAGAAATATGGGAATTACCCCGGAGGACAGGCTGAATATTTACGTGTGCCCTTTGGAAACTATACACCATTTAAGGTGCCGGATGATTGTGAGCTAGAGGATGAACAATTGCTGTTTTTATCAGATGTTCTGCCAACTGCTTATTGGAGTGTAGAACACGCAGGTGTAAAAAAGGGGGATACAGTCATTGTGCTGGGGTGTGGACCTGTTGGGTTAATGGCACAGCAATTTGCTTGGCAAAAGGGAGCAGAGCGGGTCATTGCTGTTGATTACATAGACTATCGCCTTCACCATGCAAAACGAATGAGCGGCGTAGAAGTATTTGATTTTACAGAAGACCCTGACATGGGAGAAACCCTAAAAGAGCTCACTAAAGGCGGGGCGGATGTTGTCATTGATTGTGTGGGGATGGATGGAAAAAAGTCACCGCTTGAAAAGATTGAACAGAAGCTCAAGCTGCAAGGCGGAACGATAGGGCCTATTCAAATTGCCACAAAAGCCGTGAGGAAATGCGGGACTGTTCAGCTGACGGGTGTGTATGGAGGTCTTTACAATATGTTCCCATTGGGTGCTTTTTTCGCAAGAAACGTCACGCTGAAAATGGGACAGGCACCGGCGAGAGGGTACATGTCAAAGCTTTATCAAAAAGTGACAACCGGGGAAATTGATCCTAGAGCGATCATCACACATCAATTACCGCTAGATGATGCAGCTCATGCGTATCACATATTCAATGAAAAACAAGATGATTGTATAAAAGTCATCTTAAAGCCATAAAAAGAAGGCTTAGGATATTTCCTAAGCCTTTAATGTGCGCTCGTCCATCATTTTTTCGATTAATTCAAAAAATGTTTTTTTATCTTCTTCTGATAGGTGATTGAACAGTTGATTGACAAGCAGCTGACGATTGTCGATCATTTGTCTGGCGATTTGTTCACCTGATTCAGAGAGTGTAATCCATACCGTACGGCGGTCATTGTTATTTCTAGAGCGGATAATCAGCCCTTCATCTTCTAAGTGATTGAGAGCGGTTGTTGTTGCGGAGGGAGATAATGAAACTTCCTGCAGAATATTTTTCACAGTACATGATTGATGGCGGTAGATGATGCGTAAAATAAACCCTTTTACATTCGTGACGTTTTTCGGGATATTCTCTTCATCTATTCGTTTCGTCGCCTTTAAATACTTTGTCAGTGCATGGTCTAACAAACTTGCCTCTAGCTCGAAATGTTGCATTCTCCATACCTCTTTTCCTATTGCATTCGCATTTTCCGATCAATTACTAGGTCTATCTTATCATAATAAGCATCATCATTTAAACCAAAATGGAAGACGGCTATAAAATTACCTATATTATCAATTAATAAAAGGAACAATTCCAAAATGAAATGATTTTACTTTCACCTTTTTTTATTTTAGAATGTGAATGAGATAAAATCTGCCAATCCAATTCACTGGAAATTGGCTATTGGACATCAAACGTTTGGAGATGAAGATATTGAATACTTTACAGGCATTACTAAACGACAGAATGGAACGCTCTTCACAAATTGAAGCGGTAACTGGCGGAGGTGTGTCTTATACATTTGAAGAATATGCAAAACGCATTGATCAGCTGGCGCATTACTTACATCGTAAAGGAATTCGAAAAGGTGACCGGGTGTGCTTTATTTGTCAAAACCATCATCACTTTTCTACGATTATGCTCGCAGCCATTAAAGCAGGTGCTGTCGCCGTACCGCTTAGCTGGCAGCTTACCTCTTTTGAGCTAGAAGGTATCTTGAAAAAAGCAGAGCCAAAGGCTTTATTTTTTGACCGTGAATTCCGTGACATCATTGCGGCAGTGAATGTGTCTTTAGAAGATTGTCTCATGGTGGAATCTGGTGTCAATGCGAAAACAACACAGCTGTTTGAAGACATATTGGCGTCTAATGATGGCATTGATCTTGCTGAACAGGTATCAGAAGAAGATTTGGCCATGATTTTATTCACCTCAGGTACAACAGGTAATCCAAAAGGCTGTATGGTCGGACATGGACGAATCTATCAATTTTTAACACGACGTGGGAATCGAGGATTTGATCTGAGAGGAAAACGGTACTTGGCAAGTCATCCGCTGTATCATATGAGTTCAATTAATCACCTGATTGCAGCTGCAATTGAAGGGTATACGTTAGTCTTCTTACATGATGCAACGCCGAAACGCATTTTAGAAACAATTGAGAAAGAAAGAATTACGTTTATGATGGCTTTCCCATCAGCTTACACGTACATGCTAGAAGAAATGAAGCGCGGTTCTTACGATCTCTCATCTTTTGAAATTGCAATTTCCGGCGGTACGAAGGTACCGGTACGCTTAATTAAAGATTACAAAGAAGTAGGCATTCAGATGATGCATGGCTATGGAAGTACAGAAGCGTGGGTTGTGAGTGCGTGGCATCCAGCGATGGGCGAGGATAAGATGGGCTCTGCTGGTAAAGTGGATCCGGATGTAGAAGTCAAAATCGTGCATCCTGAGACAGAGGAGGCGCTCCCAGCTGGAGAAATTGGCGAGGTCGTCATGAGAAGCCCATTTTATTTCTTAGGCTACTATCATCAACCTGAAGCGACAGAGAAAGTGCTCAAAGATGGCTGGTTCCATATGGGGGATGCAGGCTATCTGGATGAAGACGGTTTTCTTTACATCACAGGGAGATACAAAGATGTGATTCTATACGGTGGGGATAATATTTATCCTGACCAAGTGGAAGAGGTCATTGATCAAATTCCAGGTGTAATTGAATCTGCTGTCATTGGGGTACCAGATGACTTATATGGTGAAGTACCAAGTGCGTATATCGTAAAAGACGAATCTGTCGATTTCTGCGAAGAAGATGTGTTGAATTACTGCAAGGAACGTTTAGCAGATTACAAAGTGCCATCCATTCATTTCACGCACGATCTGCCAAAAAATAAACTTGGTAAAATCATGAAGAAAGATTTACGTGAATTGGTTGTGAATGCGTAGGACCTATTCTGCTATAATGAAATTTGAATGATTTTTTTGTTTTTCTAACGTTTTGGAGGGAAAGGGTTTGCGACATATACTTCGTAAGAAACACATTCACGATTTGTTAGAACAGAGCAGACAGCAAAAGGTAAAGAAAACACTGGGCGGGCTCGATCTCACGCTCCTTGGCATAGGGGCTGTGATTGGGACGGGGGTCATGGTGTTAACCGGAATTACAGCAGCTAAGGATGCAGGACCGGCTGTTATTTTCTCCTTTGCGATCGCAGCGATTGTGTGCAGTTTAGCAGCACTTTGTTATGCAGAAATGGCTTCCGCGCTGCCTGTGTTCGGCAGTGCGTACATTTATTCATATACCACAATGGGTGAACTCGTAGGTCATCTCATGGGATGGACGTTATTATCTGTTTATATGCTGACTGCTTCAGCTGTAGCGAGTGGCTGGTCGAGTTATTTTAACAGCCTGCTGGAGGGGTTTGGAATCTCAATTCCACATCAATTTTTAGCTGGTCCAGAACAAGGCGGATATATGAATTTGCCAGCAATTATCATTGCTTTACTCATTGCGTGGATCCTATCTAGAGGAACGAAAGAAAGTAAAAAATTCAATAATATCATGGTGTTTGTGAAACTTGGCATTATTGTTCTTTTCATTGTAGTAGGTGGTTTTTATGTAGAACCAGCCAATTGGCAGCCGTTCATTCCGTTTGGTACGGAAGGGATTATTGCTGGAGCCGCTGCTGTGTTTTTTGCCTTTTTAGGATTCGATGCCATTTCGGCTTCTGCAGAAGAGGTGAAAAATCCACAGCGGAACCTGCCAATTGGCATTATTGGTTCATTGCTCATTTGTACGATCATTTATATTGTCGTTTGTTTGGTCATGACAGGCATGGTGCACTATACGAAGTTGAATGTGACAGAGGCAATGTCTTATGTACTGCAAAGTGTCCATCAACATAGCGTGGCTGGTATTATTTCTGTCGGTGCTGTGATTGGATTGATGGCTGTGATTTTCGCCAATAATTATGCGGCAACTCGAATTGCTTTTGCGATGGGGCGGGACGGGCTCTTGCCTAAAGTGTTTTCAAAAACAAACAAAAGTGATACACCTGTTGCCAGTATATGGGTGATTGGCGGGATGACAGCTGTTATTTCAGGGTTTATTGATTTGAAGGATCTGTCCAACCTAGCCAATATCGGTGCATTATTAACGTTTGCGATGGTGAGTTTATCCGTACTCATTTTGAGAAAGACACATAAACAGCTGGAAAGGGGATTCCGGGTTCCGTTTGTACCGGTTTTGCCAATTATCTCGATGGGCTGTTGTGTGTTTCTGATGCTCAATTTACCAGGCCGGACATGGCTGTACTTCGGGGTTTGGCTGATGATCGGTGTCGTCATGTATGCAGCGTATTCTAACAAACACAGTGAATTAGCGAAATCTGCTTGAGAAAAAGGTGCAAATCCGTTGACGATTTGTGCCTTTTTTCATACGATTTGGGATAAGCTATATAAGAGATAATGAACGGAACAAGAGGAGGATGAGGGAAATGATCAGCGTTAGTCCTTATATTGTCGTAGAAGACGTCAAAGAATCTCTTCAATATTATCAAGGAATTTTTGGCGGAGATATTCGTATCTTAAATGAACATCAAGACCGTGTATTGCATGCTGAGCTACACCTTGGAGAATCACTGCTCCACTTTTCAGATACATTTGGCCGCACACCAAAACCGGAGAATCTTCGATTGATCATGCAGTTTGACAATGAGGAAGAGTTAAAGGCTGTATACGAGGCGCTTGAAGCTGACGGAGATGTCCTTGTAGAATTACAGGATACGTTTTTTGGCGCACTTCATGGACAAGTACAAGATCGGAAGAATGGTCTGATATGGGTGCTGAATTATATGAAATAAAGACGTTTTGCGTGAAGACAAACCCTCGCATTCGTTGTCAGTAATCTGAGACCTTCACCCTTGTGAAGGTTTTTTTGTGAGTGTTTTTATTTTCTGAAAAATGGAAAATATGCTATGTTGGAAGAATGATAAGACATGGGGAAAGGGTGGAAAAGGAATGGATCAAGTTGAGTTTCAATATATTCAAACAAACGGCATAAAGCTCCATACAGCAATGGCTGGTCCTGAAGATGGTCCGCTGCTGGTCCTGCTGCATGGATTTCCTGAGTTTTGGTATGGTTGGAAAAATCAAATCCTCCCCCTAGCTGAGGCGGGGTATCGTGTCGTTGTTCCTGATCAAAGGGGATACCATCTGAGTGACAAACCAGAAGGAGTCGAATCATACGTTTTAGACAAATTAAGAGATGATATCGTGGGGTTAATTAAGGCGCTGAGTCCAAATCAAAAGGCCATTGTCGGCGGACATGATTGGGGTGGAGCTGTTGCTTGGCATCTTGCTTCAACCCGTTCTCAATATGTAGAAAAATTAATCATCGTCAACATGCCGCATCCTCGTGTGATGATGAAGGTCCTTCCGTTTTATCCGCCGCAGTGGAAGAAGAGCTCTTATATCGCGTTCTTTCAGCTTCCAAATGTACCAGAGGCAGCCCTTCAAGAAAATCACTTTCAAAGACTGGATGAAGCCATTGGACTGTCTGCTAGACCTCATCTGTTCACGAAGGAAGATGTCTCAAGCTATAAGCTGGCATGGACGCAGCCGGGAGCCATTACGTCCATGTTGAATTGGTATCGAGGTATTAAAAAAGGCGGCTTTGAAAAACCGATTTCCAAACGAATTCTCGTTCCTGTCCGCATGATCTGGGGAATGGAGGACAAGTTTCTAAGCAGAAAGCTCGCAAAAGAAACGATCAAAATTTGCCCAAATGGACAGCTGATTTTTGTCGATGATGCCACTCATTGGATCAATCATGAAAAACCAGATGTCGTGAATAAGCTCATACTCGAATTTTTAACATAAAGAAATAAGCTCTGATCATATGACCAGAGCTTATTTGTTTTATCCGATTTGATTCTTTTTCAAGGAAACAGGTTCGTCGTCCCAGCATTCAATCTGTTCATTGTTCGGAACGGCGTTTTTATAGAAAACAGGATCTTTGCCTTCTTTTTTCTGTCGCATGTAATCCTTCAGTGCTGCAAAGGCGACTTTAGACAGCATGGTAATGGCAATGAGGTTGACGATGACCATGAGACCCATGAATAAGTCGGCCAGACCCCAAACGAGAGGAACAGTGGCAATGGCTCCGAATAGAACCATGCCAATGACAGCCACACGATAGATGTTGAGCCAAATTTTATTCGCTCCCAAGAATTCAATGTTCGTTTCACCATAGTAATAGTTACCGATTAACGTACTAAAAGCGAATAAGAAAATCATGATCGCTAGGAATCCAGAAGCCCAAGGCCCAATGTGCTGACTTAATGAAGCCTGAGTTAGCTCAATTCCTTGCAGATTGGTTGTTTTATAAGCATCAGAGAACAGGACAAGAAAGGCTGTGCTTGTACATATAATTAACGTATCTGTTAACACACCAAATGCTTGGATTAACCCTTGTTTGACAGGGTGGCTCGTGACAGCAGTTGCTGCTGCGTTAGGGGCGCTACCCATACCAGCTTCGTTTGAGAAGAGACCGCGTTTAATCCCTTGTAACAGTGCTCCGCCTAGTGTACCGCCGGCAAACTGTTCAAATCCGAAAGCATGTTTCACAATCGTACTGATGACACCTGGCAGTTCAGTGATATTTGTGACAATCACAAAGAAAGCAATACCGATGTAAGCAACGGCAAGAACAACGACAATATATTCAGATGCTTTTGCAATCGCTTTGATCCCTTTGAAAATAATCGCTGCAAAAATAACAGCCATAACGATTCCGACAGTTAAACGATCTAGACCAAAAGAGTTTTTAAAAGCGACGGTGATTGTATTTGATTGCACTGCGTTAAAGACAATCCCAAAAGAGATCGTGATCAGGATGGCAAATAAAATCCCCATCCAGCGCTTATTTAACCCTT
Organism: Bacillus sp. 005/A4HT-01/001; assembly: GCF_004634445.1. Taxonomy (NCBI): domain Bacteria; kingdom Bacillati; phylum Bacillota; class Bacilli; order Caryophanales; family Bacillaceae; genus Bacillus; species Bacillus sp. 005/A4HT-01/001. Next base: position 296,587 of record NZ_SEIZ01000004.1, on the reverse strand, counting down.
TTTCCATGTAATAAGCAGGTCCACCGCGGAATCCTGTTTTATCTTTTACTTTATACACCTGAGCTAGTGTACTTTCAACAAAGCTTGAAGCAGAACCGATAATCGCTACGATCCACATCCAGAAGATTGCGCCAGGTCCACCGATCGCAATAGCGATGGCAATCCCTGTGATATTCCCTGTTCCTACACGTGCTGCCATACTGATGGCAAATGCTTGAAACGGTGAGATTCCCTCTTTTTCTTTTCTTCCTTCTTTTAGAACACGCAGCATTTCTTTCAGCATTCTGACTTGCAAGAAGCGTGATCTATATGTGAAATAGACCCCTACTCCAAGTAACAGAGCAATGACAAGATAAGTCCAAATAAAATCATTTGTAGTTGTTAAATAAGATAGCAAAGCTTTTTCGTTCATAACATCACCTCTTCGAATTCATCACTGTTCTTTTTAAAAAATACTGAGATCCCACTCTTTGGCGAGTTTCTTCAGCATCATGACACCGGTAATACTATTTCCACAATCGTCAATGGCAGGACCATAAATGCCGATACCGCAGCCTGTCTGAAATGGGAATTCTCTTCTTGCGCTTGGCGGAACGCAAGCCATGATTCCTCCAGACACACCACTTTTGGCTGGAACGCCTACGAAAGCAGCAAAATTACCAGACGCATTGTACATGCCGCATGTCAGCATCAATGCCTTTGTTAGTCTTGCGATATCTTTTGGGATGACTTGGACTTGTTTAAAGGGATGGTAGCCATCACTTGAAATAATCAGTCCAATCAAGGCGATGTCCTCTGTTGTGACCTCAATGGAACATTGCTTTAAATACACTTCTAACGTGTCCTCGACATCTGATTCTAAGTAATTGGTTTCTTTTAAATAATAAGCAAGTGCCCGGTTGCGGTGTGCAGTTGCCCATTCTGATTGATAAACCTCTTCATTAACAGAAGGACGCTTACCTATTAAGTTTTCGATTAAATCGAAAATATATGCTAGCTTTTCTGTAGAAGTCTTTCCAGGAAGGATGGAGGATACGGTAATAGCTCCAGCATTAATCATTGGATTAAAGGGCTTCCCTGGTTTATGCATCTCAAGGCGGTAGATGGAATTAAATGCATCACCAGTTGGCTCTACATCTACCCGATCCAAGACGTACGGAACGCCTCTTCCTAAACAGGCAGCTATAAAGCTGATGACTTTTGAGATACTTTGCAGGGTAAAGGGAACGTCCCAATCACCATAACGTACAGATGATCCATCTGGGCCTATCACGCTGATACCAAGTTGAGAGGAATTTACTTTTCCGAGTGCTGGAATGTAGCCAGCGTTCTGCCCGTTTTTGTAATACGGACGTATTTCTTCTGCCCATTGATCAACAGAAGACTGGCATGCGTGTTGTGTATTATTAGAAATTGCTGTTTTCATACGATTCCTCCAATCAAAAATCAAAAAGTACCCTATTGAATTGGCGGATGACAAAAAATGCGATCAAATAGGCACGAAAACATGTTACACATCTTCAAAGAACTTGTCATGCGCTGCTTGTACCACTCCTTTACACCTAAATATATGTTCAAATGAAGGCTTTGGCGGCGAAACAACAAAAAGGGTTTTTAGTGAAAATTCAGAAAACGCTTACATATAGTTTCACTAAAATTGTTCATTCAATTTATCTTGGAAACTACACAATCTGACGAAAATCTACAGAAAAACTTACAAATAAAAATCAGTCTACATGCAATTGTCTAAACAATTCCCATTATTGTAGACAATCTCCAAATCGTAGAATAGCTGAAAGGTCACCATGCCTCCTCGGAGAATAGTCATAAAAAATGATTTTGAAGAGAGAAGAAGCCGTGAAAATAATTTTTTTGCTCATTGTGGAGCAAAGAGTCTCCTTGTATACTGTGGCTATGTAAACAGGGGAAGGGATGTCAGTCATTTGAGTTTAAACCAGCTTGTCAAAAAAGACGCATTTATTTTGATTTTTATGATCGTCATTGTGCCGCTTGCGGGAGAGCTGAAGTTTTATCCTGTGAATGAAACATTTCGTATTAGTTTTGGGGCACCTGCGTTTTTCTTTTGCTTATTACTTTTAAGAAAATCAAGACCATTGCTGCCAGGGTTTTTAACAGGCGCAGCCATTGTCCTATTTCGGGTAGGTTTAGATCTTATTCAGCAAAAAGCTGATCTGGCTCTGTCATTTTATCAGCAGTTTCCAAGCTTCTTTTTTTACTTTACTTATGCTTTTCTTTTCTTTGTTGTCCGTACAGGACGTTTTAAGCAGCGTTCCATTTTTATTGGGCTGATCGGACTGATGATTGAACTGCTTGCTGATTTTGTTGAGCTGTTTGTACAATTTTTAGTGTTTGATACAACCATGACTTTCTCAAAGCTGAGTGATATGATCCTCATTGCATTTGCTCACAGCTTCGTGGTCATCAGCTTTTTTAATATGATGAGGCTGTATGAGGCACAATCAAGAGAGAAACAAATCATGAAGCAAAATGAGCATATGATGATGGTCATTTCAAATTTATATGAGGAAACAGTTCATTTAAAGAAAACGTTAAATCATACAGAGCACATAACGCAAGAATCCTATCGGCTCTATCGTCTGCTGAATGAACATGAGGCGGGAAGGAAAGTGAGTCAGGAGCTGCTCAAGCTTGCAGGGGAAATACATGAAGTCAAAAAGGACAATCAGCGTATTTACGCTGGGCTTTCAAAGCTGATTTCAAAGGAAAATATGCAAGATTATATGAGGGCAGAGGATCTTGTTCAAATCGTGATTCGCATTCAAGAGAAATATGCGCTATCTCTCGGGAAGAACATTTCCTTTACATCTGATATAAAAGGCATTCACTTGCATGAGTATCATGTGTTCATTTTTTTATCGCTGATTAATAATTTAATGGCAAATGCAGTTGAAGCAATCAAGGATGATGGAGCCATCTCACTCGTATTGAAAGGCAGTCATGATAAAATAGAGGTTCGGGTTGAGGATGATGGACCGGGTATTCCTGAGAAATTGAGAGAGATTGTATTTGATCCTGGATATACCTCAAAATTTGATGCATATGGAACACCGTCAACTGGGATTGGCTTATCCTATGTGAGAGAGCTGGTTCAAGAGCTGGACGGTCAAATCCAGATTGAGCAAAAAGAAACGAAAGGAACAGCTTTTCAGCTTGTCCTTCCGATAAAAAATTTAATACAGAGAGGGTGAGTGTATGCGATTTTTCATTGCAGATGATGATCGTGCAATACGCTCGATTTTAGGTCAGATCATCGAGGATGAGGATTTGGGAGAGGTCGTGGATGAGGCTGATGATGGTGTTGGATTAGAGGCGCATTCATTGAACCTGAAAAAAGTAGACATCCTTCTGATTGATCTTTTAATGCCAGCTAGAGACGGCATTCAAACCATACGTCATATTCACCCTGAATTCAAAGGCAAGGTCATCATGATATCTCAAGTAGAAGCAAAAGAGATGATGGCAGAAGCCTATGAACTTGGAATTGAATATTATATTCATAAACCTGTCAATCGAATTGAAATTGTCAGTGTCATTCGAAAGGTCATGGAGCGGATCAAGCTGGAAAAATCAATTTACGATATTCAAGCTTCTCTTCGACATGTGCTGCCATTAGAGCCAGTGATTTCTCATGAGACAGGTACTGGATCAAAGCGAAGAACGATGAAAGAGGCAGGAGAATTCCTCCTATCTGAATTAGGAATTGTCGGAGAGAGTGGCTCTAAGGATTTACTAGAGATATTGATCTACTTACATGAAACGCAGACAGCCAATTCTCATGAGGTGAATTTTCCGCCATTAAAGCAGCTATTTATCAAAACGGCGGAACGAAAGCTTGGTCGTGGTGCGTCGGATGTGGAAGTGATGCGGGAAGTGAAAGCAGCAGAGCAGCGAATTAGACGAGCCATCCATCATTCCTTAAATCATTTCGCATCACTAGGGCTTACAGATTTTTCAAACCCTAAATTTGAGCACTATGCGTCGAAGTTTTTTGATTTCACTGATGTCAGCCAAAGAATGAAAGAAATGCAGAAGACTTCTTCATCCGCAGGGTCAACAGGCAGAGTCAATACGAAAAAGTTCGTGCAAATCTTTTATTTTGAAGCAAAGCAGCTATTCGAAGGGATGAGCTGAGGGAAATCTATTGGAATGATTGGAGAAAATAAACAGAGACAGAGTGCTTTTGACTATGAGCCGCCTTGCTCTTTTAGACGTCTTTGTTATTTATCTGATCATTCTGATTTTTCTTTTTTCTTGAAAATAAAACTCTCCTGTGCAATCGTTTGTTAAAATAGTGAGGTTAGACTAGAATGTCGGAGGTTTTATTTTGGGAAAAATTAAACGAAATGCGCTCTGCCCATGCGGAAGCGGAAAAAAATATAAACATTGCTGTGGTCAAAAGTCAGGCGGAGAACAAACGTCTGAGCTTGTGTTTAAGGAAGCTGTACAAGTTCAAAAGGATTTAATGAATTATGCGTTCTCTAAGCATCAGAGAGCGATCAATCAATTCATTAATGAGTTTTCTTTCCTAGCAGATATGGATAAAGAAACGCAACAAATCTCAGTCTTTCATTTGAGTGTATGGGGCATCTTCTTCCGCCCATTAACAGATAAGAAAGAGACCATCTTCCAAGAATTCCTGACAAAAAAAGCAGAAGATATTACCCGTCCTAAAACAAGACAAGTGGTGGAATCTTGGACAGACATGGAGCCATCTTTGCTTTTATTAAATGAAAAAACGGACGAGTCTCTTTACTTTGAGAATATGGTGACAGCTGAGAAGGTTGAAGTTGATGTGAAGCCGGATCAAACTGTGCTGCCAGAGAAAGGTAGTCTTGTTCTAGGTTTCCCTGTTCAGTTTGAAGAAAAGGCAGAGTTTTTCATTCAATATACGATGTTTGCGAAAGAGTTTACTGATACGCTTCTTCTTCAGGTTCGCCAGCTCGTTGAAGCGCATGAGGCAAACGGAAGAGCACGCAGCACATTTATGAGAGAAGCCTTCCCTGAAGTGCTGAAGTGTATGTTTGCGAAGCAAGAAGTTGAAGAAACAGAAGCGCCTGCTCAAACAGAAGGAAGTACAGTAGGACTATCAGCAGATCGTATGGAATGGGCTAGTGACGTTCAGCTGGAAACAGCCAAGCTGATTGAAGACGGGATGAAAGAGCACGGTGACCAAAGCCTGACAGATGGCGCTTTAACGGTTTGGAAAGCTTACTGTGATCAGAAAGCACCTGTGATCCGTAAAGCGGCGTCATTTGCTGCAGGAATCGAATATTATATTCATTCACTTGCAAGCGATGCCCCGCTTTCTCAAGCACAAGTTGCTAAAAAGTATGGAATTAGTGCGTCCACTGTATCGAGCCGATTTAAAGACATTGAAAAAGCGGTGAAAGAAGAGCAAGAGACGACTGTATCATAGCATGAAAAAAGACGCGGCACCTTTCAAGGAGTCAGCGTCTTTTTTTCATCATCTTGTTTTAATAAAACCACTCATGTATTGCTCTGTATTATAATCATTGAGGTCAATTTTCCACTGACCATCTCCGTTACGTTTCATTTTCACTTCATACTCAGCAGGGCTTGAGACTGGAGGAAGCTTTTCAAACTCAGATGCGTACATATTCAAGCTTTTCTTATACAATTCTTCTTTCGAACGGATTTTGCCGTTGTAAAACTCATCTCTTTGTTTGTCTAGTTTGTCTTTTAAGTTAGAAGCATCAATACCGGTTACTTGAGAGACAACCTTCGCTTCGTCATCTGAGATGGTTTTCACACTTGTTTCTACTTTCGCTTTATCCTTCATTGTATTTTGCATGCGTTTGTACATGGATAAAATATCGCGGTCACTGACTTCGTTTCCATATATGCCTGCACTTCTCTTAAAGTCTTTCACAAACATTTCGTGATATTTATTAACGACATCTGATTGATTGTCACCTGTTAATTCTGAGAATTGATCATTCTTTTTGTCAAAAACAATGAGATCTGTATAAGCAGATAGTGCTTTTGCTGGGTTATCTAGCTTTTTCGCTGAATCCAGTATCTTTTCGCCATCTAGTTCAATTTCGATCGAATCGCTGTTTTTCTTGATGCTATCTTGGTACACGAACTGATATTTTTTGCCTTTATCTACTAGGAAATAAAGCGCTCCTGATAGTGATTTCCCTTTGTTCAATGACCCAAGATCAAGGCGGTCTTTACTGCCGTAGAATTTTAAATCAGAGACTTTGGCATCGTCCTGATAAAGGGTGAAATCAGAGTTATATAGTGAAAGGGCTTTGTCACCTTTGTTGGTGATCGTCAGGTTGACTTTTAACACCAATTCATTGTCTCGCAAGGTAGTTGTTGAGTCTTCTGGTAACGTATATTCGTAGCTATTCACTTTTACCTCTGCTGTTTTTGTTGATTTTTGGTCAGCCTTTGTTGATTTTGCTGAGCTCTGGCAGGCTGCAGAGATGATCATCACGAATGAAATCATGAGGAGTGCACTTATTTTTTTAAGATTCACAGTTGATGCTCCTTTGCTTTTCTTTCGTCATTTTCTTCCCGCTATCTGACTGAGAAAAAAGAAACAGATAGAATGGTATATTCGGGTGTTAAAGGGGAAAATCTCCTAATGACGATTTGCACTATTCATTCTATCGAATTTCATTCGTGATGAGGAATAGGTTATAGTCCCTATCTTTGATAGATTTTTACACAAATACCTATAAAAAACGGAATTTAATAAGTAGAATATACTAGTTAATAAGAATTAATTTATCTATTTATCATGAGTTTTAAATGTTTTTTGTATAAAATTCTTGAAGTGGAGGTAGTTTTCATTTCAAAAGATGTGTTAGAATTCACATCGCAAAACTTTTTTCTTTCAAAGCGTCCACCTCCAGATTGATTTTCAGAGAGCAGAATACTTGAATGTTGAAAATGATTCATGGGAAAATAAGGATGATTAAGCAGATAAGGGAGATGAGCTTTTGAAAAAAGTAACGCTTGGACGAACTGATTTACAGGTGAATCCGATAGGGCTTGGAACAAATGCAGTAGGCGGGCATAATTTATTCCCGAATCTGAGTGAAGATGCAGGGCGGGAGCTAGTAGAAACTGCTCTTGATCATGGTGTCAATTTCTTAGATTCTGCTTTTATTTATGGGCTGGGCCGTTCAGAAGAATTGATTGGCGAGATCATTGCCAAAAGAGGCGGCAGAAAAGAACTGGTTCTTGCGACAAAAGGGGCTCATAAAGAAGTAAACGGACAAATTGAACTGGATAATAGCCGAGATTTCTTAAGACAGCAGGTCGAAGACAGCCTGAAGAGGCTGCATACCGATTATATTGATTTGTACTATATGCATTTCCCAGACGGTCGCACGCCGCTGGATGAAGTAGCCGGTACTTTAAAGGAATTGAAGGATGAGGGGAAAATCCGGGCAATTGGGGCATCAAACCTTGATTTTGAACAGCTTCAAACCTTTAATCGAGATGGATACCTAGACGTGCTTCAATCAGAGTATTCTCTGCTGAAACGTCAGGCCGAGCAAGACCTTCTCCCATACTGCGTGGAGCATGGGATTTCCTTTATCCCTTATTTTCCATTGGCGTCAGGCCTGTTGACTGGGAAGTTTACAAAGGATGCGACATTTGATGATATTCGAGCAAAGGACCCGCTTTTCCAAGGTGATGCTTTCCTTCAAAACCTCGAAAAAGTAGACAAGCTGAAGGCCATTGCGCAATCAAAACATGCCGAAACAGCTCATGTAGCGCTGGCGTGGCTATTGGCGCAGGATGGCATTGATGCCATAATTCCGGGTGCAAAACGAGCCGAGCAAGTCTTACAAAACTTGAAAACAAATGATGTTCAATTAACAAAAGAAGAAATCAACGAAATTGATCAGATCTTTTCATAATATAAAAAATAAGGTGCCAAGTAGCACCTTATTTTTTATGCCATTGTGAGAGGAATCTTGATCACGAGCCTCAGGTTTGGAGAACGATACGTAAAATCAAGCGTGCCGTCTGCCTTTTCAACAAGTTGATGAATGATATAAGTACCCACACCTTGATGATCACCGCCTTTTGTCGAGCGGCCAAACGTCTTGAACAGATGATCTAATACGTGTTTTTCCATTCCCTTCGTACTGTTTTCACAATGAATCAAAAAGAGCCCGCTCCGGATGGAAGTCGTGATCGAGATGCTTCCCTCGTTCCCAGCTTGCTTCGCTTCAATGGCGGCATCTAATGCGTTATCAAGCAGGTTGCCAGTAAAACTCACCTGATCCGCCTTAGAAAAAGGAAGAGAAGAAAAGGGTGCTTGAAGATCTAGTGAAAGGGCAATGTCCTCTTTTTCAGCCCGCTGGAAAAAGGAATGAAGGGTGGAAGCCAAATAAGCATTTTCCCCTTTGATCCAAGGGAAATGTTTCACGTATTGCTCAATCAAATCTTTGATCTCATGCTCGTCATTCGATGCGGAAAAGGCATTTAAATGTCTAGCTGTTTCATGTTGTTTACTTCGCAGCTCAAGCAGCAAGTCATTGGTCCTCGACTCAGCATGAATCAGCTCTTGAAGCCGTCCATTTAATCGTTGCTCCGTTTGCATTATCTTGAAGGAAAGGAGATCGGTTGTCAAAATGATAATGACAGTTAAAAGATGGCTGAGTCCATTTCCGTGATTGAGAAAAAGTGAAATGCCTGAACAGGTGATGAGCACAAAAGCGCCTAATATCACGTAACCACTCATACCTAGCCAAAACCTTTTGTAAATGAAAAAGGTGTAAAGGCACAAGATGCAAAAGGTCAGAAGCCACACCATGCTTGATGACAAAGGCAGAACAGCTTTAGCAGCAGCTTGAACTGCAAGACCGAGCCAGATGAGCGTATATATGCGAAATCCAAGATAGAAAGCGTTCACGTTCGTTCTCCTTAAAAGTAGTATTTCTTAAAGTATTCTAATTGCTGCTTCGTCATCATGGCTTTTTTATCAGTCCCTTCAAAAGACACGATAAATGAATTTTTGGCATACGCCGAAAAGTTCTTGATGTAATGAATATTGATGATAAACGAGCGGTGGGAGCGGATAAAGTCTTTCTCAGCTAAATCACCTTTTAACTCGTTGAGAGTTTGGTATGTCTGAATATCTCCTGTTGTTGTGACAATGGTCGTCGACCTGCCAGTACGTTCAACAAAGATGACATCCTTTTTTTGCAGTACATGGATATTTGATTGCTGCTTGATGAGAAGCCGTCCGTGAATGCTTTTCTCCTGCTTGGTGGACATGTAGCGCTCTAAGGATTTGGCGATTCGATCAGCTTGATAAGGCTTCATAATATAATCATGGACATTCAAATCAAAGGCATGGACAGCATACCCACTGTTCCCCGTCACAAATACAACATCTACATTCAGTGCATGAGAGTGAATAAGGTCTGCTAATTCATAGCCTGACATGCCAGGCATCTCAATGTCTGCAAACAATAGATCAATGTCGCCCTGTTTGACCTTCTCATATGCCTCCTCCGCTGACTGCGTCACAAAAACGATGTCAACGGCATCCATTCTGCCGACAATGGCATGCAGCTTTTCTAAATCCACTCGGTAATCATCGACAAGACCTACTTTTATCATAAAAATCACCTATGACTCTTCTTATTATTTGTCTATTTTACCATTTGTTTTTTAAAATGGATCATTTCAAGACAGAAAAAGGACGTTTCGCGACATTTTTATGTCAGACAGGCGGTATTTTTTCTATCATAGACGTAGATAGTCGAAAGGGGCGAACCAAATGATTACTCTCAGCGATTGTAGTTGCTGGTTTACAGATAAGAAAAAAGTCGTAAAGGCGATGAAACATATGACGTTCTCCGTGAAGGAAGGAGAAGTCGTCGGCATCTTAGGAGAAAATGGTGCGGGGAAAACCACATTATTACGCGCCGTTGCGACATTATTGGAGCCTACTCATGGAACAGTCAATGTTGCAGGTTTTGATACAGTCAAAGAAGCAACTGAAGTGAAGAAGCGAATTGGGGTCTTATTTGGCGGCGAGACGGGACTTTATGACCGTTTGACGGCTCGTGAAAACCTTGAATACTTTGGGAAATTATATGGCTTAGATCAGCATGAAATCAAAGCAAGAATTGAGGATTTGGCAAAGCGATTCGGGATGAGGCAGTACATGGATCGCAAGGTAAAAGGATTTTCAAGAGGGATGAAGCAAAAGGTGGCGATTGCCAGAACATTGATTCATGACCCTGACATTATTTTGTTTGACGAACCGACAACAGGTTTAGATATCACATCGAGTAATATTTTTAGAGAGTTTATTCATCAGTTGAAACAGCAAAATAAAACGATTCTATTTTCAAGCCACATCATGGAAGAAGTCAGCCTGCTTTGTGACAGTGTCATGATGATACATCAAGGGGAGCTCGTGTACAAAGGAACGCTTCCAGAATTATATGCACAGGAACAAAGTGAAGACTTGAATTACATCTTTATGTCGAAGCTCGCAAGGGGGAATGCATAATGTGGAAAACCGTCTTTTTAAAAGAAATGACAGATTCGCTCAGAGACAGGAAAACGTTGCTCTTAACAGTGTTGATCCCTCTTTTGACGATGCTCGGACTCGTGTTTTTCTACGAAAGCATGATCGCTGATCCAGGCGATAAAACGTATACAGTCGCGATCAATGAAAAGCTTCCGTCCGATATGAATGACATGATCAAAGAAGTGAAAAACCTGGAACTTGAAACATTTGATGACCCGCAGCAAGCCGTTAAAGACGGTGAGGCAAATGCTTATCTAGAAATGCCAAAAGATGCAGGCGATATGCTTCAGCATCAAACATCGTTTGCCATTAAAGTCCATGGGTATCCAACAGATGATGATTCAGTGATTGCGGTTCAAATGCTGCAATCATTGCTTGAACAATATCAAAACCAAGTCGTAGAAAAGCGTTTGGCACAGGATCAGATCAAATCGTCAGTGATTCATCCGTTTGAGGTGCAATCAGTTGATGTGCAAGAAGGAGAGGACGGGGATGGAGAAAACGGGGTGACCACCATGCTGCTGTCGATTCTCCTTCCAATGATTTTAGTGACGTCCGTGATCTCAGGTGCTTTGCCAGCTGCGCTTGATATCGTAGCAGGTGAAAAGGATAGAAAGTCAATTGAAGCTTTATTCCTGACACCGGCCAGCAGACTTCAGCTTTTAATTGGAAAATGGCTAGCTGTTTCTATGTTTGGTATATTAAGTGGCATTGTGGCGATTGGCATGCTGCTGCTCTCTACATTGCTCTTTACAGAAAAACTGAAACAAGCGCTGAACTTCGGAGATCAAGTGTGGAGCATCATCGGCGTTATGTTAGCGGCATTAATTATTTTCTCATTCATGGTATCAATGATCGAACTGCTGCTCAGTGTCGTTTCAAGCTCAGTGAAAGAAGCACAATCGTACATGTCCATGATCATTACACTAGGTGTGATTCCGATGTTTTTCACCATGAGAGCAGGCGCTACGCAGCTAGATACGTATTACTTTGCTATCCCATTCCTTAATATTCATGCACTATGTAAGCAATTGATGTTTGGCATCGTTGACCCAATGTCAATTGCCCTGACGCTCGGCTCCTCGGCGCTGACAGTGATGATCTTGTTTGTCATCGTGAGAAGTTTGTTTATGAAAGAGAAATGGATGCTTGCGAAATAGAAAGATCATTTCATTGATAAAGATGAAGAACTTGTAGATTTTTTCTACAAGTTTTTTGTTTTTTATGTTTAAATGAGTGATAAAAATTGGGTCACAATGTGAAGGGGGTTATAGAATAAAAATGCTCAGTCGTGTAAAATTTTACTTAATTTTACTTAAAAGGGGTTTTGTATATGAGTTATCAAGTAGAAGACGATGATGTTTTGGGATTATGTAATATATATGCTCAGCAAACACATCATTTTGAAGCTTTCATTTTAGGGAATAAAAAAGGACTGATAGAATTGAGAAATGCAATTGATAGAGCTTTAGAAACAGGTAGTTCTGTTGCACATTTATTCCCATCTGATTATGAAGGCTATGAAACTTATATTGCTTTAGTAAACGATGAGCAAAGGTTCGAGAAATTAAACACTCCTTATGTAGAGGAATACATGCAAGAAGACGATGCCATTGATCCAATTGACATCATAAAAGAATATGATGCTGAAAAAGGGAATTCCTCTTCATAATATGCTTCCTTTTGTCAGTATAAGCCTTCCCGATAAGGAGATGCGAGAATTGCCAACAGTCTTCAGTTATGGAATCGCCTGCTTCATCGCTTTTCTATTAATCACTTTCGTTCTTACCCATAAAAAACTAGAAAAGAAACTTGATCTGACGATTTTGATCATAGTAGCCATCATATTATTGATGGTGAACGTCTTGTGGATATGGGTCACCATCTTCTTCCTTACTTGCTTGTATGTCGGAATCAAATATAGACTTCAATCAAAAAAAGACTAAAGAAAACCCCCGGTTCCCGGGGGTTTTCTTTAGTTCTTGATGAACTTTTCAACCAATGAGCTTGTTTTGTAGTCGTTCAAATCAAGTTTCCATTGGTCGATATCGTTTTTCTTCATGTTCACTTCTACTGTTTCTTCAGAAGATGATGGTCCTAATTTTTTAAATTCATCTGGATAGATAGAAAGTAGATATTTCTGTGCATCATCATAAGATGCTGTACGGTTTTTGCTGTAGAATTCAGTTGCTTTTTCTTTTAAACGATCGACAAGCGGGCTTGCATCAATTGGTGTAAGTGTCACAGTCACGACAGCTTTATCACCGCTGATTGATTTTGTTTTCGTTGATACTTTTGATTTTTCAGCTAATGTTTCTTTCACAGCTTTTAGAAGCTTATCAAGGTTTTCGTCTTTTGCTGAGCTAGATGAAATACCAGAAGAAGAAATGTAGCCTTGTTTGAATGATTTATCAAATTCGTTGACGACAGTTGATTTGTTATCACCTGTTAGTTTTTCGAAATCGTCATTTTTCTTACCAAAAATCATGACATCAATATAAGAAGAAAGGGCTTTTGCAGACGCTTGAAGTGTATCTGCCTTTTTCATCAAGTCTTTTCCTTTAATATCGAATTCTAGTGTTTTGTCATCTTTTTTCGATCCAGAACCAGGCTCTGTGTAGACAAGTTGATAGTCTTTTTCTTTATCAACCACAAAGAAAAGACCGCCTTTTGATACTTTACCCGCATTTAGAGAGCTTGAAGATAATACTTCGTTGTAGTCATCAGGAGAGATGGTAGACACCTGAGCGTCATCTTGGTAAAGCGTAAAGTTGCTTTTATCCACATTCAATGGTTCTTTGCTGATGTTTTTTACAGATACATTCACTTTTAGGACATATTGATCATCCTGAACAGATGTATCGTATTGAGGTGGTAAAGTGTACTCAGCACTTTCTACTTTTACTTCAGCTGCATCAAGAGATTTTTTTGTATCGCTTTCTTTCGCAGCAGTTTTGTCTTTTCCACCACTACAAGCAGCAGCGACAACAGTTACACACAAAATCAGAAGAAACAGGGATAATTTCTTTTTAAACATGAGATGTTTTCCTCCTCGGGTTTTATGGTGAATTTCATTGGAAATCTTTAGTTCATATCATTCTTTTTGCACAAAAAGAAAAATACTGTATGTTTTTTACTGTAGAATGAAGCGAAAGTACTGTCAATACCTCAGTGCGTTCGAAAGGTTCATCCACTTCAAGTAGTAAAAATGACACTAAGTTGAGAGGAGAAATGTGTATTTTATTGTTTGAAATCTCCTGTAAAAACTCAACATTTTATATTTTAAGGTTTTGAGTCGGATTATTGAATAGGTTCAAATGACTGTTTTTGAAGAAGATGTAGCAAATAGAAGGATTTTTATGACTTGTAAATGAGTCGTTAGTAATGAATATTTTTTCCTGTGATGTGTATGATCACTAGGTTTGTGTGTTGTTGACATAGAGACACTTGTCCAGCGAAATGTTGAGGTATTTAGACAGGCTCTCGACACGGAATGTGTCTTTTCCCTTCAAAATGGCAGTCATCTACACAGAAACCCTACATAAAATAAAAGAGAAATGAATGGGAGGTGGATGTATGGCAGTGGTAAGAGCGACAAGCTCTGATATTGATTTAATGGCCAGACTGCTGAGAGCCGAAGCGGAAGGTGAAGGGAAACAAGGGATGCTGCTTGTAGGAAATGTAGGCATCAATCGTTTGCGTGCCAACTGTTCTGACTTTAAAGGGCTGCGTACGATTCCACAAATGATTTATCAGGAGCATGCGTTTGAGGCAGTCACACATGGCTATTTTTATCAGCGAGCACGAGAAAGTGAAAAGACACTTGCACGGAGGAACATTAATGGTGAACGATTTTGGCCTGCGAAATTCAGTCTTTGGTATTTCAAACCGCCTGGAAATTGTCCATCCACTTGGTACAATCAGCCGTTTGTGGCAAGATATAAGTCACATTGCTTTTACCAGCCCACAGCTGAAACATGTGAGAATGTTTATAACACCTTTTAGCTTGATGAACAGCACAATCCTTTGTATTCAAGAGGATTGTGTTTTTCTTTTTTTCAAAATGGGTAACCATTGTGTATCAACAAGATGAAGCACGTGATTGGAGGAAATGAAGATGTATCAAGATTTAAAAGGGAAAACAGCCATTGTGACAGGTTCTTCTAAAGGAATTGGACAAGCCATCGCCTTGAGATTTGGACAAGAACAAATGAACGTGGTTGTGAATTATAAAGGCGATGAAGAGGGTGCTGAAGAAACAGTACAAGCCATTCAGCAGCATGGAGGTAGGGCGGTGAAAGTACACGCTGATGTCTCCAAAGAGGAAGGAATTCAGGCGTTAATGGATGCCGCGCTGGAGAATTTTAACGCACTAGACGTGTTCGTCAATAATTCGGGATTTAATGGTGAAGAAGCAATGCCGCATGAAATGACGCTGGAACAATGGCAAAAGGTCATTGATGTGAATATCACAGGCTCATTTTTAGGAGCAAAGGCAGCGATTGCCTATATGATGGAACATGATGTGAAAGGATCAATCTTGAATATATCCAGTGTCCATCAAGAGATCCCGCGTCCGTTTAATGTTCATTACTCTACTTCTAAAGGAGGAATGAATATGATGACGAAGACGCTGGCTCTTGATTATGCCGTAGCGGGTATTCGGGTCAATGCGATTGCACCAGGTACAATGGCAACGGAATCAAATGACGACCTTCAAGACGAACAGAAAAAACAAAAGCAGCTTGAGAAAATTCCAATGAGAACGTTTGGCGATCCGAAAGAGATTGGGTCTGCCGCTGCATTTCTCGTATCGAAAGAAGCTGCCTATATTACAGGTACTACATTATTTGTTGATGGAGGAATGACACTTTATCCATCTCAATTAAATGATGAATAATAGAAAAACATCCGCCCCATTAGCCGGCGGATGTTTTTTCTTTGTAGCGGTGTGCTGACTTTGCTGGTTTGCCGAGCAGCATAGGATACTTGCTCAAGAAAGAGATACATGGCACCATGAGCAGCAATGTACCGATCGTATAAAAGAGCGTCCAAGAAAGCTGCGCTGTATCAGAGATATTGATGCCTAGTCCGTAATAAACAAATGCCTTCATGATATCGATACCGGCAAATTGCAGGACGAGAATCACAATGGAATGACGTCCGAGATACGTCAATATCGTGGACGTTTTCAATTTGAAGCTTAAATAAATGACAGCAGCTGAACCGAGCAGTGCACAAGCATAAAAAATGAATAGATCTCCATAGTCATTGACCCGCATATCAATTCGTGAATTAAAGCTTTGCATATATGCAGTCAGTACAAGCAGACCTGTACATAACAGAAGGGTGGGATCTGTTTTTAATTCCACAAACCATTGTTTTGCTAAAAATCCGATTGAATAAAACACAACAGCTGTTAACGCAACGTTGGCATTCCAAGGGAGACTCTGGTTTAACAATAGCGTGGAAGCATATCCGGCTCCGCCGCAAAGGACGGTCAGTAACATCAATACAGCTGGTTTTCCTTTTGTCAGACGATGCATCAAGAAAAACAACATTTCCACTAAAAAGAGCGTCGTTAAAAACCAGATGGCTGGGTTATGCGTCAGTCTTGCTTCATCGGCATTTGAAATGAAAATTCCCGTAAATGGAACGAAGGGATCAATATCTGTTTGCCCCTTAAAGGCGAAAAATCGGGTCACCGTGAACCAGAAAACGTACGTAATAATGGAGAAATAGAGATAAGGTAAGAGCAAGCTTTTCGCTTTTTTCTGTATAAATGATATAGCAGGTTGTGAGGATGATCGAAACATCATACCTGATAGTAAAAAGAAGAGTGGCATATGAAAAGAGTATATAAATTGCTTGAATGAATCAGGAATGGGTACATGCGCCATAACGACGAGCAGAATGCCGATTCCTTTAGCCGCATCCACCCAGTCGAGTCGCTTATTCATGGCCAGTCATCTCCTTCCTTCTCAGCATTGTAAACCGTTACTTCATATGTACCTCTACTATATAAAAGGTACACCTACAATGCGTTTACAGTTCGCTAACGATTAGAAGACACATTTGCGATCAGATGACAGAAGGAAGCTTTTTGACATCTCGATGTTACATTTCCCATTTTTTATGACAATGTAAAAAAGAAGCCAACGAAAGATTGGCTTCAAAATAGTTCTGCGATTCGTTCAAAGGAACGCTGCTTTTCCATTGGATCAAATGAATTGTTTAATATCATGATCT
The DNA here is from genome assembly GCF_004634445.1 of Bacillus sp. 005/A4HT-01/001. Classification (NCBI taxonomy): domain Bacteria; kingdom Bacillati; phylum Bacillota; class Bacilli; order Caryophanales; family Bacillaceae; genus Bacillus; species Bacillus sp. 005/A4HT-01/001. The sequence goes on along the minus strand of NZ_SEIZ01000004.1, from coordinate 279,759 downwards.
CGCCTGTTTGATAGCGGTCCATTAAGATTTGCAGCTGTTCTTTCACTGTTTGCTTTGAGCCAACAATCATTCGCTGGCGGTTTTGTAACACTTTTTTCTTTTCTTGCTCAGTGTAATGATAGTTCTCTGCTTCTTCTATAGAAGGAACGCGACTGTCCAGCCCTTTTTCAACCCGAAGCAGCCATAAATCTGTACTGGTGGCAATGCGGCTTGCTTCCTCGTCTGTGTCTGCACAGATCACAAAGACAGCAAACATAGACTGAGGCTGACGTGAGAAAACGGATGGAGAAAAGTGTGACCGATACGCTTCAAAAGCTTGCCGGCCTCGTGCAGGATGAATAAAATGTCCGAAAATATAGTTGATTCCAAGTGATGCCGCCTGGATGGCACTGTTTTCCCCGAGTCCAAGCAGCCAGACTGGCGGATAAGAATCAACGAGCGGAGCCGCTTTCACTCCTGCATGCCGATGACCAGAAGGCAGGCTGTCAGATAAGTAAAAAAGAAGGTCCTCCAACTGGCGGTCAAATTGAGACAGTTCTTTCTTCACGCCGTCTGTCAAAGCGAGTCTCGTCCGTTCAATTCCGCCTGGGGATTTACCAACCCCGATCTCAATCCGCCCAGGGTAAAGGGCTTCAAGCTGGCGGGTGACTTCTGCTACTTTAAAAGGGCTGTACTGCGGGAGTAAAATCCCCCCAGAGCCTGTGCGCAATGTCGATGTGTGTGAAGCAATATGTGCCATTAATATTTCAGGCGCTGTACTCGCGAGTCCTCTCGTGCTGTGGTGTTCAGCAAACCAATACCGCTCATACCCCAGTGTTTCCGCAAGCTTGGCCAGCTCTGTCGTATGAACCAATGTTTCTTGTGCGGACTGGCCTTTAGGGATGGCGACTTGATCTAATATATGAAGTGATGGCATCATCAACACCCTTTCATCAATACGTTGAATTCTATTCATAAGTATAAAGAAAGTCATGAACGGAAGGAAATGAAAGGGTTTATCACAGCTATGTATGTGAATTTTCTATATCAACATATGAAGTGGAGGCGAGCTCTGTTTTTAAGCGAGAGGCTGTATAACGGGAACATTCGACAATGTTTCACATGAAACACTTCTTTTACGACATGAATCATTTTTGTCATGGATCTTTCTTTAAAAAAATATCATCATATTGAAACCTCTTTTATACATAGATCGTATATACTAGTAAATAGAAAAAAGAGTAAGAGGCTCCAATGTCATTTCATGAATTTTGTCGAATTTTCATGTATGATGATTTTAATAGGGTCCATCGCTTAATAAATAGATTTTTATTATGCTGGAGGAGTGATTGATTTGGCGATTACATTAGAAAAAGGTCAACGTATTGATTTAACAAAAGGAAAAGCAGGACTAACCAATATTCTAGTTGGACTTGGCTGGGACCCTGTGTCACAAGGCGGCGGTTTTCTTGGAAAGCTGTTTGGCGGAGGCGGCGGTGCTGATATTGATTGTGACGCTTCAGTGCTGATGCTGAAAAATGATAAGTTTGTTGAAAATAAAGATTTGATTTACTTTGGTAACTTGAAAAGCAAATGCGGCAGTGTTGAGCATACAGGTGACAACCTGACAGGTGAAGGAGACGGAGATGATGAACAAGTCCTCGTCAACTTAAGCAAGGTGCCAGGCAATGTGAATAAATTGGTGTTCGTTGTGAACATTTATGATGCACTTAGAAGAAACCAACACTTTGGTATGATTCAAAATGCTTACATCCGAATTGTTGACCGTTCAAACAATCAAGAATTAGTGAAATATAATTTGAAAGATGAATATGCAGGTAAAACATCATTAATCGTTGGAGAGCTTTATCGCCACGAGAATGAGTGGAAGTTTGTAGCTGTAGGAAATGGTACAAACGATGCGAAGCTTGCCGATATTACGAGAAACTACATTTAATTAGAAGGGAGAGGTTCCTAGTGGGAATTTCTTTAGCGAAAGGTCAAAAAATTGATTTAACAAAAACGAATCCAGGTTTAACAAAAGTAGTCGTAGGTCTTGGCTGGGATGTAAACAAGTATGATGGCGGACATGACTTTGATCTAGACGCAAGCGTATTCCTTTTAGATGCAGCAGGGAAAGCAAACTCTCCATCTGACTTTGTCTTCTACAATCAAACAACTGGCGGTGGCGGAAGTATTGTACATACAGGCGATAACCGTACAGGTGAAGGAGACGGAGATGACGAGCAGGTCAATGTTGATCTTTCAACTGTACCAGCAAGTATTGAGAAAATCTCCTTCGTCATTACAATCCATGATGCAGAAGCACGCAGCCAAAACTTTGGACAGGTGTCTAACGCTTACGTCCGTATTTTAAATGCGGCATCAAATGAAGAGCTCATTCGCTATGATTTGGCAGAAGACTTTTCAATTGAAACAGCGATTATTGTAGGTGAATTATACCGTCATGGCGGAGAGTGGAAATTCTCAGCTGTTGGATCAGGATATCAAGGCGGACTTGCCCGCATTGCAACAGACTTCGGCTTAGATATCGGGTAACGCCCGTTTTCATATTTTCAGAAGATAGGAGAGATACGAATATGGCGATTCAGCTTTCAAAAGGACAACGTGTCGATTTAACGAAAACCAATCCAGGGCTGACAAAAGTGATGATCGGACTTGGCTGGGATACGAATAAATATTCAGGCGGAGCCGAATTTGATTTGGACGCTTCGGCTTTCTTAGTAGATGCAAACAATCGTTGTCAACAAGATACAGACTTTGTGTTCTATAATAATCTGCAGCATCCAAGCGGCAGTGTTACTCATACCGGTGATAACCGTACGGGTGAAGGAGATGGAGATGACGAGCAAATTCTCGTTGATTTCTCGAAAATTCCTGCTAACATTGATCGTATCGGAATTACAGTGACGATTCATGATGCAGAGGCACGCAGCCAGAATTTTGGACAAGTCTCTAATGCATTTGTTCGTGTTGTAAATGAAGAGGGCGGGGAAGAATTGATTCGTTTTGATTTAGGGGAGGACTTCTCAATTGAAACAGCTGTCGTCGTATGCGAACTATACAGACACGGCAGCGATTGGAAGTTTAACGCAATCGGAAGCGGATTCTCTGGCGGACTTGCTGCTCTTTGTCAAAATTATGGGTTAGAAGTGTAAAGAGAAGAAACAACTTCATTCAAGAGGCGCTGCCAATGACTCATATGAGGGTATTTTCCAAAGTGAGAAAGAAACAGCGATCAAGAATAACAGCAGGCGAAAGCCTGCTGATGCTTCTACACTTATAGGAGGAAAACCAGTTGGACATTTTGAAACATATGTTGGACACGTATGCCTCGTTTTTTGATTGGCATATGTGGGCAGAGGTATTAACAGACCCTGTCTCTTGGGGGCTTATTGGGACCCTTGTCGTGCTTGAAGGTTTGTTGTCAGCGGATAACGCACTTGTATTAGCTGTTATGGTGAAACATTTACCTGAAAAGCAGCGTAAAAAGGCATTAACCTACGGATTAATTGGCGCTTATTTCTTCCGTTTTCTATTTATTGGCGTAGGGATGCTGCTTATTAAGTTTTGGTGGATTAAGGTACTAGGCGCTGCATACTTAGCTTGGCTGGTCATTAAGCACTTCTGGTTAGGTGACGGAGATGACGAAGCGAAGGAATTGAAAAAAGAAGGCTGGATGATTCGTGTATTTGGCGTCTTCTGGGCAACTGTTATTTCTGTAGAAATTATGGACCTTGCCTTCTCGGTAGACAGTATTCTTGCTGCATTCGCTGTATCTGAGGAAGTATGGATTCTTCTTTTAGGTGGAATGCTTGGAATTCTCATGATGCGTACAGTGGCACAATTATTCCTTGTGCTCATCGACCGTATACCAGAGCTTGAGAATACGGCATTTATTCTCATTGGAATTATTGCCATCAAAATGGGCTTAAGTGCTGCTCATATTGAAATCCCGCATCTCGCATTCTTTGCGATTATTATCCTAGCGTTTATCGGAACGTTTATTGTTCATAAAATCAATAAGAAGAAGCATCAAGGTGTAACAAACGAAGCTGCGGCTTCAAAAGAAGAATAGGACGATCAAAAAGGAATGGAGTTGACTAGCGGCTCCATCCTTTTTTGAATCATCAAGTCATTACAACAGGAGGTGGCACTGCATGCGATATTTTCGTTTTTTATCAGAGACGAGGCAGCACGATATTTTTTTGAAGCGGCCGGCGGCAGTTCATTCATCGACGCCAAGGCATGTACTTGCGCATGCATTAGGTGCTACTTTGTATATGCCTGCGACAAGACAGGATGTAGCAGACATGCTGCTTTCGCAGAAATATGAAGCGCTTTGCTCTGTTGTGTTTTGCTTGGAGGATGCCATTGGTGATCAGGAAGTGGACATGGCTGAACAGAATATAGTGGCACAATTGACCTGCCTTTCTGAGACAATTCATCACTCTCCAGAAATAGCTGAGCATTTGCCGCTTTTATTTATTCGAGTTCGTTCGCCCAAACAACTGCTCAAAATGGCAGATTTGCTCGGTCCCTCTCTTCATTTACTGACTGGTTTTGTGTTTCCAAAGTGCTCCGTTCACAATGCAAAGGAATATGTGGACAGTTTGAAACAGGCTTCAGCACAAACTCAGAAAACACTATACGGAATGCCCATTTTAGAAACACCAGATTTATTAGAAAAAGAAACGAGATATCAGGTGTTGTCTGAATTAAAGCAGATCATGCTGAATGATGAGGAATATATTTTGAATATTCGCATTGGGGCAACGGATCTGTGTGGATTATACGGCATTCGCCGTGATCGCGAGACCACCATTTATGAGATCAGAGTCATTGCTGAGTTGATCACAGATATCATCAATTATTTTGGTCGTTCATTTGTGATATCAGGTGCTGTATGGGAGCATTTTGGACCGGCACGAAAAGAACTAAATCCATTCATCCGTGCAATTTCTAAGAGCGGTGAATCTTCCTCATTTGAACTCGATCATATGCAAGGTCTGCTCAAAGAGACAAAGCTGGATGTGGTAAACGGTATTCATGGCAAGACAGTCATCCATCCAACACATCTCAAGCCAGTTCAAAGCATGTACGTTGTCACAAAGGAAGAGTACATGGATGCATTAAGTATTTTAGAGCATGCAGATGGTACAGTCGGCGTGATGAAGAGTACCTTCTCCAATAAAATGAACGAAACGAAGCCGCACTATCGCTGGGCGGAAAACATTTTAATGAAGTCAGACATTTACGGGGTGTTTCATGAAAATAGAAGCTATATCGACATACTCACAGAATCAGAAGCCGCATACGCTGAACATCTTGGAACATATGGAGGTGGAGCTTAACCTCAAAAAGGGTACGCTTCAGCTTGAAAAAGAACATCTTTTTGACATGGCGGCACGGGTGAACAAAAAGAGAGCCTTTTTATTTGTTAGTAAGGTGCTCGGGAAACATATGCCTGTTCACCCGTTGAAACCACTCCTCGTCTCAGGTCTTTTGGCAATGGCTTATGCAAAAGAACAAACAGGCAAGACGCCCCCGCATCAAGACGATGTAGTAGAAGCACTAAAAACGAATGATCATGTTAAGTTAACTGAAGCCTATGCTGCGCTCAAAAAAGAGAAGCTTTCGGCGGTAAACGAGCCGATTGTGATCGGCTTTGCTGAAACGGCAACAGCGCTTGGTCATGGTGTGTATGACGTCATAGAAGGAGCATCTTACATTCATACGACACGTGAACAGCTGTTGGATCTTGATCCTTCACTCGTATTTGAAGAGGAACATTCTCATGCGACAGATCAGCTTTGCTACGCAGATGACGCCTTACTTCGGACGGATCGCCCGATTGTGCTAGTAGATGATGAGGTCACGACAGGCCGGACAAATATGAATATCATTCGGGATCTGCACGCAAAGCACCCTAGATCCTCTTATACGATTCTATCCATTTTAGATTGGAGAACAGAGGAGCACGAGGAAGCGATGCTTCAGCTTCAAGAGGAGCTAGGGGTAAATATCACATCATTATCTTTATTAAAAGGGCAGATGATGTTTCGGGGGACAACGCTGGATGAGCCTGCTTATTCGTATGAAATTGCTGCGCAAGAGAAAAGACCTGAACTCTCTTTTCATTCTCTTCAATCCTTCTTTAAGCAAGTGCCATATTCACTTTCCCATGCAGTCAATCCGGCGGGGCATTCGCCGTATATCCATGAAACAGGTCGTTTCGGTTTAAGCGCAGTGGACACGGACGCCATTGATCAAGCAACTGCTGAGGCTGGGCTGAAGCTTCAGCGAGAACGAAAAGGAAAACAGACACTCTGCTTAGGAACAGGAGAATTGATGTATGTGCCGATGAGACTTGCAGCTCATATGGGCGAAGGTGTCCTTTTTCATTCGACGACAAGAAGTCCGATTCATCCGGTTGAAAAGGAAGGGTACGCCGTTCAAAACGGATTCGCATTTTTGAGTCCAGAGGATGCCCGCATTCAGCACTACGTGTACAATATCCCTAAAGATCAGTACGATGATGTCTTTTTGTTTTTTGAGAAAAAGGTGTCTCAAGAAGCTTTGATGCCGCTGATCCACTTATTTGCCGAGCGGCATGTGAAGCATGTGCATATTGTGACTTTATCAGATGAGGTGAAGGTGAATGGCTAACGTGTATACAAAGATGGGAAGCTATCCAGAGCAGGACGTAACCTTCTTACTCAAGGATTTATCATCGATTGAGATGGAGAAAAGTACAGAAGAGCGGGAGCGCTCTATTCAAAGCGGTGCCCATTACTCAGAAATGCTGCCAATTGAATATAAGCCGACGGCATCTTATATGGACTTATTCTATCAATCTCTTGAAGAAAGTAAGCAAAAGGTAGCGGAAGCCGTAGCGATTGTCGCAGAACAAATTGTGAAAAAGCGAGGATTTCAAACCGTTCTGTGCAGCTTGGCACGGGCTGGGACACCAATCGGGGTGCTTATTAAACGGTATATCAGAAAGACGTATGGTCTCGATTTGCCGCATTATAGCATCTCTATTATTCGTGACCGTGGAATAGATGAAAATGCGCTGCATTATATCCTCAAAGAACATCCAGGTTTTGAGATTGCCTTTATTGACGGCTGGACCGGAAAGGGTGCTATTTCCAAAGAGCTTCAAAAAGCGGTGCTCGATTTTGAACAGAAATATGGAATTCGTCTTTCGAGTGAGCTAGCTGTGCTGGCTGATCCTGGTTATTGTACGAGTGTTTACGGAACGAGAGAGGATTTCCTCATTCCAAGTGCCTGCTTGAATTCAACGGTCTCTGGTCTAGTTAGTCGAACGGTGCTAAACAACCGCTGGATCCATGCCGATGATTTCCATGGGGCTAAGTATTATGAAGAGCTCATTGATGAGGATGTCTCTAATTTGTATGTCAATACAATTGAAGAAGCGTTTTCTGAACTTGATGCAAATGTACAAGAGAAAGCAGAGACCCTGCTCGCACAAGGAACGCCTCCTGACTGGCGGGGGATGACCTCCATTGAAGCAATTGGTCAGGATTTCAAAATAGACAATACACATTTGATTAAGCCGGGCGTCGGTGAGACGACCCGTGTGCTTCTCAGAAGAGTCCCTTGGAAAATCCTCATTCAGCCTGGATCTCGGGAGAAGCTCAAGCACATTTTACTACTCGCAGAGGACAGAGGCGTGCCCGTCATTGAATATGCCAACATGTCCTACACATGCTGCGGGCTCATCCGCCCGTTGGAGCAATCGTCATGAAGAATATCGCATTTGCCAGTGATTTAGACCGGACACTGATATACTCACATCGAATGCTGGAGCAGTATGCATACAAGGGAGCATACGAATTAATTGAGGTGCTGGACGACCGGCCGCTTTCCTATATGTCGATTGAAACGAAAGTCTCCTTGCAGGCAATTCATCAAGCAGGCTGGTTTATCCCAGTGACGACAAGAACGACAGCACAATTTGAACGAATCACTCTCTTTCAGCAAGAGATCAAACCAGAGTATGCCGTCACGACAAACGGCGGCTGTATCCTTCATCACGGTAAGCCGCTTGAGGATTGGCAGGCGATTGTAGATGAGAGACTGCAAGAGTGTATGCCGGTGAGAGATATGCTGAGGGCGATCTCTGAACTTCCGGTTGCCGCTTGGGTGAAACGTACTCGAACAGCTGAGGGAAGATTTCTTTATTTGATTATGAAAGACGAGTTTCTTTCTCATATTCCGCTTGCTGAATTAAGGCTGTGGGGTGAGGAGAGAGGCTGGCAGGTTTCCCTTCAGGGCCGGAAGCTATATTTTATTCCAAAGCCGCTCAATAAGTGGGCTGCTGTTGCTTTTCTAAAAGAAAGGCTACACCTTGAATATGTATATGGTGCGGGCGATTCCTTGTTAGATGCTGATCTCATACGTCAAGCGGATAAGGGCTTCGCTCCGAGTCATGGGGAAGTCTTAGATGTTGATCTATCGCTTGAACCGACGACAGCCTCTGGCATGGCGGCGGCAGACGAAATCGCCGCTTCTGTCGCAAAGAAGATGAACACAGCAAAAAAGCCTTCGATTCGATAGCAGAAGTAGAAGGCTGAATGATATGATAGTAGTAGCTTTCGAGAAAATATAGGAGAAAGGAAGGAGCGGCGTGAGCTATAAAGAAATCAACGTAACCCAGACACGGGCGAAACAGGAAGCCTGGAAAAACCTGCTGAAAAAGCCGCTCCCTGAACGAGACGGCTACGGCAAGGACGAGCACACCTTATCCTTGCCGCGTCTCGCCGCCCGTGTCCTTGGAACTCCGCATGATGCAACCGATTATTTTATTTATTTACATGAATTATACGAAACTGACGGCATGCATATTTTAAGTGAAACCCTCAACCGGCATATTGAGCCGGAGCACTTTCAAGCGCTCCAGCGGATTCATATGATCAATCAGGAAGAAAAGGGATTGTCTGTGAATCGATTTGTGGCTTTCTTAGATGGTGAACAGCTCATTGTCCGTCATCCAAACCCAGTGATGAACCGGCATATTCGCCTTTCGTTAATTCAGGTGTTTGAACATTTCAAGCAGCTGCATGAAGGGGGATTCCAGCATCCTGATTTCCGCCGTGTATTGCTAGATGTGGTGAAGTTTTCAAATAATCATCTAGGACCATGGCTGAAGGAAGGCAATATGGAAGAAAAAATGCCAGCTGTCATTTGGTATGGAGAGGCGAATAAAAGTCAGCTTTATTTTCTTTACTATGTCATGCTGATTGGCTGTGATGTGGTGCTGTTTCATCCAGAAGGCAAGGATCAATTTCGTGAATTAGATCCAGAAGAAAAGCTGACTTTTATTGATCAGTATCCAGGGACGTCAAAGCTTGAACCGTTCCCTACTGAAAAGCCTGAGAGGAAATCAACGGTGGCGTACCGTTCGACAAGAGAGCTTGAAGAGGTACTTCACACAGAAGATTCCATGCTGTATAAGCCATGGCAATTCAGAGATCATACTCCTCATTCTATTACGCTAAAGACAACGTATGATGAGCTGTTTTTAATTGCGAAGGAACGGTCGTTTATCCGCCCGAATTTCAAAGCAGACCGTGACACCATACAGATTCCGAATCTTTTTGCGAAGATGATGGGGGTGACGAGAGACAAGCGAGAATATTGGGACCGTATCCACACGCTAATGGAGGGGAAAGAAACGAAAACGATCCGTCATTTCCCTTTCACACAAGAAGTGTCTTCGAATTATCAATTTCATTATCAGCATGCACTTTCTAAAGCAGGAGAGGTTGACCCTGATTTGTTAATGAAAAGCAATGTGTGGCAGTTCTCGCATTTGTATGAGGGCACGCAGCGTGCGATCGCAGAGGCCATTTCTCGCATATGTCAGCATCCGAAGCTGTTAAAAGAAGGCCATGAGACCGAATTAGATGTGCGTATTTATTTATTCAAGCAGCTTTTGCATATGAACCAAGATGTAATTGAACTCATTCAAACCTTTGATTATGCCCAAACTGTGCCGAAAGTGATTTTATACCATACGGAATATAATGGTGAGCTGACTCGTTCTGATGCGGCTGCCCTGATTTTCCTAAATGAAATGGGTGTGGATCTCTTCGTGTATCATCCCGCCGGCTATCAGTGTATAGAGCGGTATATAGACGATCAATTATTTGATACACATTGGCTTGATGAAATGGTCATGAACCAAGAGTTTAAAGAGCCGTCCATTGTGAGAAAGTTATTTCAATCCATTAAAAACCGATAAGGAGATCAAAGCTTATGACAAATACAAACGGAAATGACATCATTTCAATTGATAAAGAGGAAATCACGATTGAAAAGGCAGACGATATTCGCGTTCAGCTGCGCAATGAACCAGAAGTCCAAAACATTGCGAGACAGATTGATGCCAAAAATCAGCTTGAACTGCTTGAATACGGGAAACAGCCGGCTGTCGAAATCTCTAAGTTTTCTGACCGTATTCTCTCTATGATGCGTTCAACAAGTGTCACAGACTCAGGAACGATGCTTACACAGCTTGGAAAAATTATGGATCGTTTTGATAAAAATGATTTTGACGAGCCAAAGGGCGGTTTGTTATCAAAAATCTTTAAACGCGGTGGCAGCATGATCGAAAAGATTTTCAGCAAATATCAAACGCTCGGTGCAGAAATTGAAAAAATCAATGTGGAAATCAGTAAATACAAAGATGAAATGACCAAATCGACGGTTACGCTTGAAGAAATGTATGAGCATAACATTCAATACTATATGGAGCTTGAAAAGTATGTCGTCGCAGGGCAAATGAAGATCGAAGAATTAAAACAATTGGTTCCTTCTTATGAAGAAAAAGCGGCGGGGGGAAACCAGCTAGCACAAATGGAGCTGGATACGCTTCGTAATGGGATTCAAGCGCTTGAAGAGCGTGTATATGATCTTGATATGGCACGGATGGTGGCACTTCAAACGGCACCGCAAATCCGTTTGCTACAGCGTGGTAATACGAAATTAATCGGGAAAATTAACTCTGCCTTCATCATTACGATTCCAATTTTCAAAAATGGAATCATTCAAGCGGTGACAGTGAAGAGACAAAAGCTTGTGGCTGATTCCATGAGTGAACTGGACAGAAGAACGAATGAAATGCTGAAACGAAATGCTGAAAATATCTCAAGTCAAAGTGTTGAGATTGCTAAATTATCAGGTCGTCCAAGCATCGACATTGAAACGATCGAATCATCCTTCAATACGATTGTACAAGGGATGAAAGAGACGAAGCAGATTGAAGAAGAAAACAAACGATTACGTGAGGACGGAACAAAACGTATGCTTGAGCTTCAAGATAATATTAAGAAAGCTGCCCTAGAGTCCTAAAAAAACAGGCTGTCTGTAACGAAAGTTGCAGGCAGTTTTTTCATGAATTTGATTAAAATTTGAGAAAAAAGGTTTTTATGTGACCTTTTTCGGGTAAATCCTGTTCAGGGGCATGGTTCACCCATGAAAGAAAAAGGCTGCTATCACAAGGATTCGACTTATTTTTTAGCACAATAAGGAATTTCCAGTAAAATATTGTATGGTGAGAGAAAATACCCCGTAAAATATGTAGTTTATGAAGCATTCTATAGGATTTACGAGTAATACGGCGTATAAACTGTAATCACCAGACCTCTATATGGAATTCATACATATTGTACGGAAATAAGCGAATTCTAAAGATTGTTCGCATCATAACGCTTATGTTACGGTTATAAAGATGCTAATTTGGAGGGAAAAAATGAATTCTGAAGAGAGAAAGATCAAAATCAAGATAAATAATGTATCTAAAATTTTCGGTAAAAATGCTAAAAAAGCATCTCAAATGCTTGAAAAAGGGAAGACAAAGAAAGAAATCCTAAAAGAGACCGGCGCAACAGTTGGTGTCAATCGAGCAAATTTTGATGTGTATGACGGCGAGATATTTGTCATCATGGGGCTATCAGGGAGCGGAAAGTCCACACTTGTGCGGCTGCTAAATAGGTTAATCGAACCAACCTCCGGCGAAATTTATATTGATGGGGATATGATAACAAATATGTCAAAGGATCAATTGCGTGAAGTTAGACGGAAAAAGATCAGCATGGTCTTCCAAAACTTCGCATTGTTCCCGCATCGTACCATTCTGGAGAATACAGAATACGGGCTTGAATTGCAAGGTGTAGAGAAAGAACAGCGCCGCTCTAAAGCGCTTGAATCTTTAAAGCTTGTTGGACTTGAAGGTTTTGAAGAGCAGTACCCAAATCAATTAAGTGGCGGTATGCAGCAGCGTGTTGGATTGGCACGTGCACTAGCTAATGACCCTGATATTTTGTTAATGGATGAAGCATTCAGCGCACTAGATCCATTAATTCGTAAAGACATGCAGGATGAATTGCTTGAGCTTCATACGTCTGTAGGAAAAACAATTATTTTCATCACGCATGATTTAGATGAAGCGCTTCGTATTGGCGACCGCATTGTCCTCATGAAAGACGGGAATATCGTTCAAATCGGAACACCAGAAGAAATTCTGATGAACCCATCGAACGAGTATGTTGAACGTTTCGTTGAAGATGTAGACCTTTCTAAAGTATTAACCGCTGGTCATATTATGAAACGTGCAGAAACAGTTCAGCTTGATAAAGGGGCACGTGTTGCGCTCACGCTCATGAAGAACCTTGGTATTTCGTCTATCTATGCAGTAGATAAGAAAAAGCATTTATTAGGTGTTATTTCTGCACAAGCAGCGAAAAAAGCGGCAGAAACGGGTGCGTCGCTAGAAACTGTTCTTGATAAAGAATTTACGACAGTATTGGAATCAACGTATTTAACAGAGATCTTTGACGCGGTGTCTGATGCGAACATTCCAATTGCCGTTGTAGATGAGAAAAACAGAATGAAGGGTATTGTGGTCAGAGGTGCATTGATTGGTGCATTATCAGGTAATGATGAATATATCAACATGTCTTCTAACAAGCTAGAGGAAATTAAAGCACAAGAGCCTTCTGCACAGGAGGTAGAATAAGATGTTTAGTATGAGTGATTTACCTAGAATTCCGTTCGCGGATTATATCGATCAATTTGTTGACTGGTTAACATTAACCTTTGGTGGTTTCTTTGATGGCATCACAAATGGATTAGCTGGAACAGTAAATGGTATTGTAGCTGCACTTGGCGTCATTCCATCCATTATTTTAACGCTTATCTTTGCCGGCATTGCTTGGTGGATCAGTACAAGAGGAGTTGCTCTTTTCACACTTATCGGATTCTTACTGATCGACTATTTAGGCTACTGGCAGCCAATGCTGCAAACACTTGCGCTCGTTCTGACAGCTGTGGTCATTTCTATCGTGATCGGGGTTCCGATCGGTATTTGGGCATCACAGAAGGAAACGGTGCGTAAAATTGTCACACCTATTTTAGACTTAATGCAGACAATGCCTGCATTCGTTTATCTTTTACCAGCAATCTTCTTCTTTAACATCGGAGTAGTACCTGGCGTTGTGGCATCGGTTATTTTCTCTATGCCGCCAACGATTCGTATGACCATTCTCGGGATTAAACAAGTACCATCTGATTTAATTGAAGCAACAGAAGCTTTTGGTTCAACGACATTCCAGCGTTTGTTCAAAGTTCAGCTTCCACTTGCTACAAAAACCATCTTAGCTGGGATTAACCAAAGTATCATGCTTGCTCTATCCATGGTCGTCATTGCGGCAATGGTTGGTGCACCAGGACTTGGTTCGGAAGTATATAGTGCAGTAACGCAGCTGAAAACAGGGATTGGTTTTGAAGCTGGTATTGCCATTGTTATTGTAGCGATCACACTGGATCGTATTACACAAAACATTAAAACGAAAAAAACCAGGGGGAATGCTTAATGTGGAAAAAGTCTCTCTACATTGGGATGACCGCCCTGCTCGTCTTTTTACTAGCGGCTTGTGGTGCACAATCAGATTCAAATGCAAGTGCAGCACAGCAGGTCAATAAAACGATTATCGGGATTGATCCGGGTTCAGGTATTATGGCCTTAACCGATCAAGCGAAAAAGGATTACGGTTTAGAGGATTGGACGGTTGTATCTGCCTCAAGTGCAGCGATGACAGCGACATTGAAGAAATCGTATGACCGTAAAAAACCGATTATCATCACTGGCTGGAATCCTCACTGGATGTTTTCCCGCTACGATTTGAAATATTTAGATGATCCGAAAAAATCATATGGTGACGAAGAAGAAATTCACACCATTTCTCGTAAAGGATTTGCGAAGGATCAGCCGGAAGCAGCCAAAATGCTCAGTCAGTTTAAATGGTCTCAAGATGACATGGGTGAAGTGATGCTTGATATTCAGGATGGCGTCAAACCAAAGGATGCTGCTGTTAAATATGTGAAAAAGCATAAAGATCAAGTAGCGAAATGGACAAAAGGCGTAAAAAAGTCAAACGGTGACAAAATCAATCTTGCCTACGTTGCGTGGGATAGTGAGATTGCAAGTACCAATGTGGCCGCAGAGGTATTGCGTGAACTTGGCTTTAAAGTGACCTTGACTCAGGTTGAAGCGGGCCCAATGTGGACAGCAATTGCAACCGGAAGTGCTGATGCATCATTATCTGCATGGCTTCCAAATACGCATAAAACGTATGCAGCGAAGTTTAAAGGAAAATATGATGATCTCGGTACAAGTATGAAGGGTCTTCGCATGGGTCTCGTTGTTCCGACTTATATGAAAAACGTCAACTCGATCGAAGATTTGAAAAAATAGCCAATTGTATAACAGTTCCCTTATAATAGAAGGGAGCATATGGAAAAAGCAGTCTGCTCAAAAAGCGACTGCTTTTTCTTATATATAAGGATGGTGGATGAGTTGTCGATGGTGGAAAAACCAATGATGATTTTCCTGCACGGTGGAGGCGTAAGCAGCTGGATGTGGCAGGAGCATATGGAAATATTCAAGGAAACGTATGAATGCTATACCCCTGATTTTATTGGTCACGGGACAAGAGCAAATGAAACGTCGTTTTCCATGCGAGAAAGTGCTTATGAAATCATTTCATGGATAAAGGAGCATGCACATGGCCGTACAGTCATTCTAATTGGCTTCTCTCTAGGTGCACAGGTAGCCGTTGATGTGTTATCGAGAGAGCCAGACATCGCAGACATCGCCATCATCAATAGCGCCCTTGTGTTGCCATTACCATGGCTCTATTTGATGGTAAGGCCCATTTTACCTCTTACATATCCGTTATTAAAGAAAGATTGGTTCATCCAGCTGCAAGCAGAAAAGATGGGACTTCCAAACGATGTACTGGATCATTATGCAGCGGATTCCAAACAATTGCAGAAGAAGACGCTGCTTACGATGTTTCAAGAAAATCTTCATTACAAGCTTCCTGACACATTTCAACAAGCGAAGGCACGGATTCTTGTGACAGTGGGAGAAAAGGAAAAGGGCATCATGACTAAGTCAGCAGAAAAAATTACGAATGCACACCCAAATGCAGCGGGGGTCATCGTTCCTGACATTGGACATACGTTTACTTTTGAAAAGAAAGAACTTTTCACAGAAATGATCAAAAGTTTTATAGAGGCACGTGCGCTACCAGTGGAATTAAGAATATATTAGAACCATATAGTTATGGTAGTAATATGATTTTACAGTTTTATTCTTGGGGCTTTATCTACGGTGAACTTAGCAATTGCTAATAGGTTATAAGTTTATATGCGAAAAGTTTTCTAGGACATGAAAGAATTGACAAAAAAATAAAATTTGGATAAGTTTAAATAGAAAATTAAATTTATATAGAGGATGTATTTTCCTAAAATACAATACTAAAGGGAGATTATTATGGGAGTTCATTTAGATTTCAATGATGAAAATATTCAAAAACTTTTTGGTCATGAGGCCGCAGAAGATGAGAATGATGAAAGATTAAAACAATATTTTTTCAAGACAAAAATATACAATAATTTCACATCAAATTTGCCTCTTCGTATATTAGTTGGGCATAAGGGTACTGGAAAATCAGCAATGGTTAAGTTTTCTGCATTTGAAGACTATGAAAACGGACGGCTGCCCATATTTATTCAACCAAATGATGTTTACAATATAAATAGTAGCACTTCCAATGATTTTTTAACTTCAGTGCGCGAGTGGGAAGAAGGGCTGAAAACCATTATTCAAAAAAAGATACTAGAGAGACTAAATTTCCATAATAATAATGACATTCAAAAAATAAAGCACTTTGGAAACAAAATAATGGAATTTGTATTGGAAACAGTAAAAAACGTTAAAGATAGTATAGATTTAGATCCTACTCAAAGAAAACTAGTCGAGCAATTTTTAAATAATAAAAAAGTAGTTGTTTATATTGATGATTTAGACAGAGGTTGGTTAAACAAAAAAGAAGATATAAAAAGGATTTCCGCTTTATTAAATGCTATTCGTGATATTTCAAATGAAAACAGGAATGTCTTATTCAAGATTGCACTAAGAACAGATGTTTATTATGCTGTTAGAACTTCAGACGAGTCTACTGATAAGATAGAAGGTTCTGTGATTTGGTACTCTTGGAGTAATCATGAGATTCTTCAATTATTAGTTAAACGTATTACTACATTTCTTAACGATCCTATTCCCGATATAGATCTAGAATCTAAAAATCAACAAGAACTTTCAAAGTATTTAAACACTACAATGGAGCATATATTCAAAGGTAAAGGAAAATGGAGTCATGTACCGACATATAAAATTCTTATGTCGCTAATTCGTAAGAGACCCAGGGATTTGGTTAAATTATGTACATTAGCTGCCAGGTCAGCATACAAAGCGGATAGAAGTATTATTACTTCACTAGATTTTCAAAATATTTTTGAGGAGTATTCTCAAGGAAGAATTCAAGACACAATAAACGAGTACAGATCTGAGCTACCTGAAATAGAGCGTCTACTAATGGGGATGAAACCCAATAAAGTTGAGAAGAGAGCTTCAAAGGGTTATGTTTACACTTCTGCTGATTTATACACTAAAATTTCTAACGTATTACAAGGCGGAGAGATGCTCTTTTCAAATAGAAATAAGGCATCTTCTAAGGAATTAGCTGCATTTTTATATAAAATTAATTTTCTAACGGCTAGAAAATTATCTGGAGATGGAAAGTTGCACAGAAAATATTTTGAGGAATCTAGATATATATCTGGAAATTTTGCTGACTTTGGATTTGATTGGGAAATTCATCCGGCTTATCGGTGGGCTTTACAACCTGACTCTATAGAATCTATTTACGATCAGTTAGAAATTAATGAAATTACTTTTTTATAATTTTTCCTCATTTTGAAGACGGAATAGTTGTTCTCAAATGGTTTAGATAAAAACATTTTTTAATTTTATTTCGGTATTGGTTATCTGAAAATAAAATTCTAAAATGTTTTTTTTATGTCGATTAAAAGAGAGGGTTTAAGAGGAATAGCACACCATTAAACGAGGTTAGGTGACTAATTTGTTATAAACTTTTTATATTTCCATAGGTGTTCACAAAATGGCTACATTATTTTTTTGAGCAATCCCCTTGCAAAAGTTTGTGAAGTGTTGCACAATAAGAATGTGAAATACTTCACATAAGAAAAACAACCTAGTTTTACTCAGGAGGATGAGATAAATGACAAACGAAAAAGTAAACAAAGTAGCACTTATTGGAGCAGGTTTTGTCGGCAGCAGTTATGCCTTTACATTAATAAATCAAGCAATCACAGATGAATTGGTAGTCATCGATTTGAATCAAGATAAAGCAATGGGTGACGTCATGGATTTAAACCACGGGAAAGCATTCGCCCCGCATCCTGTGAATACTTGGTATGGAGATTATGAGGATTGTCAGGATGCTGACATTGTATGTATCTGCGCTGGTGCAAACCAAAAGCCAGGTGAAACGAGACTTGATCTTGTTGAGAAAAATTTAAATATATTTAAAGGCATTGTAGACAATGTGATGAAAAGCGGATTCGATGGTATTTTCTTAGTTGCTACGAACCCAGTTGATATTTTGACATATGCGACTTGGAAATTCAGCGGACTGCCAAAAGAACGAGTGATTGGTAGTGGAACAACGCTTGATACGGCAAGATTCAGATACATGCTTAGTGAGTACTTTGAAGCAGCGGCGCACAATGTGCATGCGTACATCATTGGAGAGCATGGAGATACAGAGCTTGCTGTTTGGAGCCATGCGAATATCGGAAGTGTACCGATCACAGAATTAATGAAGAGAAATGACCAATACAAACAAGAAGATTTAGACGACATCATGGAGAATGTCCGTCATGCTGCTTACCAAATCATTGAGAAAAAAGGAGCGACTTATTACGGCGTAGCGATGAGTTTAGCCCGTATTACTAGAGCCATTTTACACAATGAAAACAGTATTTTGACTGTCAGCACTTATTTAGATGGGGAATACGGAGCAGAAGATGTCTACATTGGTGTACCTGCCCTCGTGAACCGAAATGGTGCAACAGAAGTGATGGAGCTCGCACTGAACGACACAGAAAAAGAAAAATTCGCACATAGTGTGAATGTGTTAAAAGAAATTTTAGCTCCTCATTTTTAATCAATCAAAGGCAACCTATCTGAGCAGAAAAGGATGAATCACTATGTGGCAGCAAATATATGATCCGTTTGGTAATGAGTTCGTCAGTGCATTGGTGGCCATGCTTCCAATCTTGTTTTTCCTACTTGCATTGACTGTATTTAAGTTAAAAGGGGTATTAGCCGCTTGTTTTACCTTGATCGTCAGTTTTGTAACAGCTGTTTTCTTCTTTCATATGCCAATTGAAAAAGCATTATCTGCTGTGGTGCTCGGTGTATCTAATGGGCTGTGGCCGATTGGATATATCGTCATCATGGCCGTGTGGCTCTATAAAATTGCTGTGAAGTCTGGAAAGTTTGATGTCATTCGTTCTAGTATTGCAGGAATTTCTCAAGATCAACGGTTACAGCTCTTATTAATTGGTTTTAGTTTTAACGCATTTTTAGAGGGAGCCGCTGGATTCGGTGTACCGATTGCGATTAGTGCCGCTCTTTTAACAGAGCTTGGGTTTAAACCACTAAAAGCCGCCATGCTCTGCTTGATTGCAAATGCTGCGTCTGGCGCTTTTGGTGCAGTAGGTATCCCAGTTATTACTGGAGCACAAATGGGGAATATGACGCCGCTTGAGCTGTCTCAAACCCTTGTGTACACCATTCCGTTTATTTCTTTCTGTATCCCATTTCTGCTGATTCTCATTGTAGACGGCTTTAAGGGAATCAAAGAAACACTACCAGCCTTGCTTGTTGTGAGTGGAAGCTATGCGATTCTGCAGGCTGTTACAATGGTCACGATGGGTCCTGAGCTTGCCAATATTATTTCAGCTTTAGCGAGTATGGGAATTCTGGCACTATTTCTTCGAAAATGGCAGCCAAAACACATTTACCGTGAAGAAGGCGCACCGGCCATTGAACAAAAACAAACGTTTAGCGGAGTTGAGGTGCTGAAAGCATGGTCTCCGTTTTATATTTTAACTGCCGTCATTACTGTATGGAGCCTACCAGCTTTTAAAGCATTATTTGCTGTAGGAGGACCGCTTAACTGGACAACCATTTTAGTGAAAATGCCGTTTCTGCATCAGCAAATTGTGAAATTACCACCAATTGCCCAAACAGAAACACCGATTGATGCGATCTTTAAAATTGATGTTATTAGTGCAACAGGTACCGCCATTCTAATTGCGGTGATGCTGACAGGGTTGTTCAGCAGACATATTACATTAAAAGAAGGGGCTGCCTGCTTAAATGCAGCGGTCAAAGAGCTTTGGGTCCCTGTTCTTACGATTTGTTTTGTCATGGGCTTTGCCAACTTGG
Source organism: Bacillus sp. 005/A4HT-01/001 (assembly GCF_004634445.1). NCBI lineage: Bacteria > Bacillati > Bacillota > Bacilli > Caryophanales > Bacillaceae > Bacillus > Bacillus sp. 005/A4HT-01/001. The sequence goes on along the minus strand of NZ_SEIZ01000004.1, from coordinate 259,847 downwards.
CGAACTTTGCAGGCCTAAGTTCTGCTATCGGACTAGCACTTGCTAAAACAGGCGATTTATTCCCGCTTGTCAGCCCAGTGCTTGGCTGGATCGGCGTGTTTATTACGGGATCTGTTGTGAGTAACAATGCCTTATTTGGTAACCTTCAAGCAGTCACCGCTTCTCAAATCGGCTCTCAGGCAGGTTTGTTAATCGGGGCAAATACGACCGGTGGTGTAATGGCGAAATTAATTTCTCCACAATCTATCGCTATTGCAACAGCAGCTGTTGGAGAAACAGGTAAAGAATCTGAGCTCTTCCAAAAAACAGTGAAGTACAGCTTCATTTTGCTCGGCATCGTATGTATATGGACATTCATTCTTGCTCAATTTATATAGGTTGATCGATTGATTGAAAAATGAAAGACTGAGAGATTTCTCAGTCTTCAGATTGTTAACAAAGGGCTAAAATGTACTTTTTTTAGCCCTTTGTCTTCTTTTCAGCGTGAAAGAAAACCTTTTCAGTCTAGGAAGGACGAGCACTGGAGCGGAGCGAATTCGGCATTCGTGAGCACCAGAGCGCAGGACTGACAAAGAATGCGAGGGTTTGTCTACACGCTGAGACTGAGAGATTTCTCAGTCTTTTTTTTATGTAGATTCTCGTGTGACAAGCCGAGTAGGTAGCTGAATATGTTCACGTTGTAATGGTTTTTGATCTTGCAACAGCTGAATCATTTGTTTGACAGACTGCTGGCCAAGCTCGACGATAGGGATGTCGATGGTCGTGATCGTTGGAGCTGTCACCTCGCAAATGTCTTGATTGTCATAACCGATCACCGCTAAATCTTTAGGAATGTCATATCCATATGAAATGGCTTGTTTAATGAGGCCTGCTGCCACTTGATCATTGCCGGTGAAAATCGCATCCGGCGCATCCGGCATCCTGTGGATTAAGTCCATTAAACGAAAGCCGTCCTCAATGGTAAAAGCCTCGCCGAACAGCCAATCTTCTTTAAGCGGCAAACCGTGATCAGAAAGCGCATCAAGATAGCCTTGCTTTCTTTGTTTTTGCGCTTCACTGCTTTCTGTATCAAAGCAAAATCCAATGGATGTACGCCCTGATTGAATCAAGTAGTCAACCGCTTTATAAGCAGCTTCCCGCTCATCATATCCGATAATCGGAATGTCTGCTGTTTGATGATACTCATTTGCCATGACGATCGGGCCGTTTGATAAAAATGGCTCGATTGTTTCCCACTTATTTTCTAACGCCCCCAATATGACACCATCTACTTCTTTTCTTTTTAATAATTGAAGCCCTTCAAGTTCTACTGATTCTTGATAAAACGTTTGGAGCACGATGGCTTTATACCCTTGATCCAGTGCTTCCTTTGAAATGCCTTTAATCAATTGTGCAAAAAAAGGATGGTCCACAGCTGGAACAGACACAGCAATGGTTTTTGTCTGATGTGACCGAAGGGTGCGGGCTGCTGAGCTTGGTGTATACTCCATTTCCTTCATCACCTGTAAAATGTGCTGGCGCTTTTCTTCTGATACATATGGATGGTTGTTCAGCACCCGAGAAACAGTGGTCGTTGAAACCCCGCAGCGTTTGGCAATTTCATAAATTGTACACATATTAACAAATCCTTTACACAAAGTTATTGTTCTGAAATCGATAACATCATTTACAATGTGAAACAAGTTAAATATTAACAAATGGAATTGATTAATTGGAGGGAATGGAATGCAAATATTGACGAAGATATCAGGTAAAAGCAAGGATTATCTACCGTTGCTGGATATGATCAATCAAGGTGTTCAAGTAAAGGCTGATTCAGTTGAAAAGAATCTAGCGAATGATAAGCTTGCTGCGTTCCTTGAGCAAGATATTGCGCGTACGGGTTTGGAAAAAATTCTCTTCCATTATAAACAAAATAAGGAAAAAAAGATACCGTTCCTGCCGGTCGATAAACTGATTTCGGAGGATGAGATCGATGATATTATGCAGGTGCTGAAAGAAGTATTAAGTTCAGGCCGTTTTACATCAGGCCCTTATATTCCAAAGTTTGAAAAGACGCTCGCAGCGTACTTAGGGAAAAAATATGTCATTGCCACATCAAGTGGAACAGATGCCTTGATGATCAGTTTAATATCAGCAGGCGTCCATCCTGGAGATGAGGTCATCCTACCTGCTAACAGCTTTGCTGCAACAGAAAATGCAGTGCTTGCGATTGGTGCGGTTCCAGTCTATGCCGATATTGATCCAGACACCTACTGCCTAGCGCCGAATGAAATAGAAAAGCATATCACAGATAAGACAGTATGTATTCTCCCGGTTCATTTGTATGGAAAGCAAGCGGATATGAAGGCCATTTCGACGATTGCGAAACGGCATGGTCTATCCATCATTGAGGATGGCTGTCAGGCGATTGGCAGCAGCGGGCTTGGGGCATTTGGGGATGGACTTGTTCTCAGCTTTAACCCGTACAAAAACCTTGGAGTTTGCGGGAAGGCTGGAGCCATCGCGACAAATGATGAAGCCCTAGCAGAAAAATGCATGGAAATCAGCTATCACGGTTTTGAACCAGGAAAGAAAAACGTGAAGCGCAGTGACTATGGCTTTAATTCTAAGATTGATAACTTACAGGCCGCAATCGGGCTAGAACGAATGAAATATTTAGGTTTACAAAACTTTAAACGCTTTTACTTGGCAAAGAGATACATAGATCAGCTGCAAAGGCTGGATGACGAAGGCTATATTAAGCTTCCGAAGCTGACAGACGATCATGTATGGCATCTATTCCCGATCAGAGTGGTGAAGGGAAGCCGAGATGAGCTGGCAGAGAAATTATTGGAAATGGGCATAGAAACAGACGTCTATTACCCAATTTTATCGCATCAGCATCAAACGAATCTTGTTTCTCAAAAGTATAGACAAACGGAACTACCACATACGGAAAAAGCCGTACAGCAATTACTCCACTTGCCGCTTTATCCAGGTATGCCGCTGCAAGATCAGGAGAAAGTCATCGAGGGGGTCCATCATGTTATCAAATCTTCCATTCAATAAAAAGCTTGTGCATCAACCGCAACATCCGCAGTGGATCGTCTTCTGTGATTTCGATGAGACCTATTATTCTCACGGAATGACCGAGGAGCAGAGAGAGGATGTAAAACGGCTGGAAGCTTTTGTGGCAGAAAAGAGCGAAGCCGGACAGCTCATGCTGGGCTGGGTGACGGGAAGCAGCCTCGATTCTGTTACGAGCAAAATGGAGAAAGGTGGTTTCTATCAATTCCCGCATTTTATTGCGTCGAATTTAGGAACTGAAATCGTGTATACATCAGATGGGAAATTTGGACAGCCGGATGCAGAATGGATGAAACGGCTTGATGCACAGGGCTTTTCAGACGAAAAAATTGAAGATATTCTGCAAGCCGTACGTGAAAAGGGGATCACCCTTAGGCCGCAAACGCAGCTAGGCAGCTCTGGGTATAAAAAGAATTTCTATTATCAGGAGCAGGATGAACGAACAGATCTCCATCATCTATCGTTCATCCAAACACTTGCGAAGGAGCGGGGTGTGGCGGTGAACATCAACAAATGCAACCCACTTGCGGGTGACCCTGCGGATTGCTATGACGTTGATTTTTTACCAGTGGGAACAGGGAAGGATGAAATCGTTCGGTTTATGCTGAATCAATATAACCTGTCAAAAGATAAGGGCTTTGCTTTTGGTGATAGTGGGAATGACCTGCGGATGCTTCAATCCGTCACGCACGGCTTTCTTGTCCAAAATGCAACAGCCGAAGCCAAACGGCACCATCATCAAATTTGTCATCATGGGTATGCAAAAGGAATCTATGAAACATTGAAAACAGTGATGTATAAACATGAGGAGGCACATTCATGAAGAAAATTGGAATTGTTGGAGCAGGGAATATTGCAAAAGCACATGCTAGAGCATTATCAACGATCAAAGGTGCAGAATTATCTGGGGTCTATGACTTGCACGAATCCGTTGCACAAGGATTTATTAAACAGTACGGCGGACGGGTGTATGCCAGTATCGAAACACTAGCGGATGCATCAGATGGATTGATCATTGCTTCCCCTAACTTCTGTCACAAGGACCATGCCCTTCAGGCGCTTAGAACAGGACAGCCGATTTTATGCGAAAAACCGATGGCTGTATCGTTAAAAGAAGCGAAGGAAATGGTGGAGACAGCCAAACAGTTCCAGGTTCAAGCCAGTATGGGTTTTAACTATCGCTATTTATCCTTTGTGAATATTTTGAAGAACTTGATCGCCAATGGTGAATTAGGACGCGTTTTGACAGTACGGACACATTTTAAGAAAAATAGTGCCCTTAGAAGAAAGACATTTTCGTGGAGAGACAGCGGCGAAAGTCTGCGTACAAGCGGTGCATTAGGAGATTTAGGGATTCATTTGATTGATATGCTGTGGTACTTATTTGGCAGTGAAATGAAAAAAGAATCCCTTAATACGAAGATGCTGACACATGTAAAGGAAAAAGAAGAGAAAAAGGTACAGGTTGATGACCATACCGAAATTTTTGGGCAAATGGAGAATCAAGTGTTCTTTCATTTGGTGACGTCCAAAAGTACGCAGCCGGAGGAATGTGGATTTAGTGTAGAAGTGGTGGGGCATGACAAGGTTTTTAAATACCATACAAACATGAAAAACGAATATGAGATCAGTGATGGCTTGTGTGTAGAGCGTCATCAAATGCCGCAAACATTGCTGACAGATCCACCAAATGAATTTTATGGATGGTCTGATACATTCCGTGATCAGCTGATGCATTGGGTAAATACAAACTCATATCCATCTCATATGAAGGTAGCTGATTTTGAAGATGGTTATCGCGCGCAGGCTGCGCTGAATACGTGCTTCGAGAGGGAAGAGGCTGTCGTCTCTGCCCGCGCATATTAATGAAGAGGTGGGGCGGAGGATATCATGACTCCGCTCCTTTTTAGAGGAAGTGAAAAGATGAAAAAGGTGTTTTATTTTGGCTGTATCTTTTATTTTTTTATTGGGACCATTCATGTGTTTTTTGGCAGTTTAACGCCTTATTTGCTGTCTAGTTATGATAAGGGTCCTGGGGAATTATCTTCTTTAATCTTCTTTCAGTTTATTGGTTTTTTGACAGGCGTTCTTTTGTCGCCCATTCTTGTGAGGAAAAAAGGCTATGGCACTGTTCTGACGATGGGATTGCTGCTGATGATCGGAGCGCTTCTTCTTGGCCTTTTAGTGCCGGGCTGGACGATTCTTGTGGTGGCAGGTTTTTTCCTTGGGAGCGGTGCAGGCAGTCTTGAGACGACGGCCGGGGCGTATGTCATTTCAATGGCAAACAGTGCAAAGCGAATCAGCATCATGGAGGTCTTTTTTGGATTAGGTGCATTATTATTTCCTCTATTGATTCTGTTGACTGTGACAGAGGAAACGTGGCATTATGTGTTTTTATTTCAAGTCGGTGCACTGACTTTTTTTCTCATGCTCTGGCTTACTTTTATGAATAAACTCCCTCGTGGGCAGATGGCGGCTCCTGTTCAAGACATGAAGAAATCGTCCTTGCTGTTTGATCGAGGGAATCGAATGATTGTGGTGCTGATGATCTGTTTTGCGTTTTTCTACGCAGGAATTGAAACGAACTTTGCGAACTTTTTACCGTCGATCATGCTGGAAAAAGGGGGAGACAACTGGGGTCTTTTTGCGGTCTCTACTTTTTGGACAGCGATCGTCATTGGCAGAACTGTCATTGCGAGAAAAGCCGATCAGCTGCATCCGCTGCGTTTTTTAAAGTTAAGCGCAGCGCTGATGATTGTGCTGCTCGCCATATTTGCTCTAGCCACCCACATCGCCGCGCAGCTAATTCTTATCTTTTTCATCGGTCTGTGCGCAGCTGGCATGTTCCCTATTGCCCTAACGGCATCTGCATTAATGATTGAAAATGCCATCGACGAGGCCACGAGTTATTTTATTGCCGCCGCTAGTTTAGGTGGAGCTTGTTTGTCCTTTTTGATTGGGTTTAGCCTTGAGTGGGCAGGTGCGGCAAGCGCCGTCTTTGTTTTCGCCTTTTTAGCTGTTCTCCTTTTTGCGGCTGCCATTCAAATGAATCGATCTCGGAAAAAAGAAACCATACCCACACAGCCGCCGGCGATGAAAGCAGATCGATAAGCAGCTGATCTGGTGGCTCCTCCTTTTGTATAGCTTATCTTCAGAAAAGGTGACGAAGGACTTGTACTAAAACAACGAAAGCGTGAATAACATGTACAAGTCAGCATCAAAAGGAGGACGTCTATGTGGCGGTGTTTTTTGGTTATATCTTTTTAGGGTTGTCACTTTCAGCGCCTGTTGGGCCAGTCAATGCAGCCCAAATCGACAGAGGGATTAAAAGTGGATTTTGGCACGCTTGGATTTTTGGTGTGGGGGCTATGGCTGCGGATATTGTCTATATGATCCTCATCTATTTTGGTGTCGCCCAGCTTTTGACTGCACCTCTTGTGAAAACCTTTTTGTGGCTGTTCGGCTTTTTCGTTCTGACCTATACCGGTATTGAAAGCCTTCGTAAAATCAATTTGCATGAAAGCCCAAAGAAGGACGGAGGAAACACGTCGATCGGGCATTCGTTCATGACGGGATTTTTCATTTCCCTTTCCAATCCGCTTAGTATATTATTTTGGCTTGGGATCTATGGCAGTATTTTAGCCAATACGATTGAAAAGTACGGGGCATCTCAAATGCTGATGTACAGCATTGCTATTTTCATCGGCATGCTCTTATGGGATTTCTGTATGGCGCTGCTCGCCAGTACGTTTAGACGGTATTTAAATGAACGAATTTTGCACGGCTTATCCGTTCTGGCAGGTCTCTCTTTACTTGGCTTCGGTGCCTATTTTGGATATCAAGGAATCATGGCGCTCATTGGATAGAAAGGTTGATAAGAAAAAGGGCTAAAATTTAAATCATTTTAGCCCTTTTTCATATTTGACAATAATAGGACACTCTTCAATAATGATGGAAGATACATAAAATTGAAGGAGTTTTTGCCATGCGTATGTTCCTGCCAGCATTCAACTATGTGTGTATGCTGATTTTGTCTGTGATCACAGCGACATTCGTTTATACCATGTTGTTTGCCCTACCTGAATCCAGATTCAGTTATGTGGAGGTCACCAGTCTTTTTATTTTGATCGCTTATGTCCTATTTGCTGCACCTATCCAAATGGTTTTACACCGTCATCCTGAGAAGTTTCGACGCCGTGATTTATTGGTTTATTTTATCGGGGCGTGGGTGGTTTGTTCGGCGCTTGCTTTATGGATTGATTATGGTGTTGTTGTCTTTATTAGCTACAAAGTTTATCTATTTAGCTTTTGTGCGGCCTTTATTTATTGGCTGCTTGATTCCGTCTTTTTAAAGAAGAAACAATCATAAAGGCTTTTCCCGTTTTTTCTCTTGAACATGAACGTGTATGACCTTCGAGAGTCCGCTTGATACAAAAGCAAGAGCCGTCATCAGAAGGACCCAATATAGATTGCTAAGGTCAAATCCAGTATAAGCGAAGATGAAAATCATCGAGATCACGGACGTTAATATGAGGACAGGCCATATCCGCTTGAATAGCAGATAGCCAACAAATCCCCAAAGGAAAGCCATCACTGGTAGTGTAAATAAGATCAGATACATCGGATGGAGAAAAAGAAGACGCATGTCATTCACCCATTTCTTTTATAATGACCAACTCTATTAGATAGAGGCGGCTAAATGATGATTTGCAGAAGCATACTCATACATGATTAGATAAATGGAAGTGAATTCCTGCCTCATCCGGCAAATCAATCACCTTGTAAATGTCCAGTGAAAGTCGTTGAAGGACAGTCACCACAGCTTTTTCCTCCTCATAGGCTATGGAGAAGACGCTAAAACGAGGTGGAAGAAAATGGCCCAGCTGTATGCAAAAAGTTGCCTTGATCAAAATCTACGATCACTCGAAGAATGGAAGCAGGATGCTTTCACACAGTTTGGAGAAATGGTCGGTGATGAGGCAGATACATTTCCGTGTGTACCAGGCAGACAAGGATTTTTTCTCGATCATTTGCGTTATGGGTTTGTCGGTGATCCGCGGGGAGAAGAGGCCGTGAATGAATTAGCAGAGCTTTTAAGGGAATACCAAAGCTGCTCTAGGGAAACCGGTCAATATGCTTCGTTCATTTGCTTTTTTGAAACACCGCAGGATATGAAGGAGTATTCGCTCGAAGAGTATGAGGAGCAGTTTTGGTCGATGGTTCAGCAATTACATCAAAAGGATGAAATGAAATGGCCAGAGGAAATTCCATCAGATCCTGAAAATCATGAATGGGAATTTTGTTTTCATGGGGAGCCTTATTTTATTTTATGCGCGACACCAGCGCATAAGCTAAGAAAAAGTCGTCACTTTCCTTATGTGATGTGGGCCTTTCAACCAAGGTGGGTGTTTGAAAAGATGAACGGTTCCACCACATTTGGTCAAAAAATGAGTAAACTCGTTCGGAAGAGGCTGAAGGCGTATGATCAAGTAGATGTACACCCAGCATTAAAATGGTATGGGGATCAGAAAAATTTAGAATGGAAACAATACTTTCTCTCAGATGATGAGGCGGAGAAACCAGCCTCCGCCAAATGTCCATTTACTGCTTTAAAAAACATGATGAAATTATGATGCGGCCTGATCCTGTTTCCACTTTTTTCTCATAAAGAGTACCATGATGCCAATGACAGCAATGATTCCAAGGCTAATAAAAAAGCCAGGTCGTCCGCTTGCCTCTGTCAGAGTACCTGAAACAGCTGCACCAATTAAGATCAGGGCAAGAACCATTTCGCACGTTTGGCGAGTGGATGGCTTTGACAGTTTTTTGCTTGAAAGCAGAATAAACACCCATGTGTACAAAAGAGTTAAACCGGCTGCCGTTGTGAGATGCTCGTAAATGTGTTTGGACAAAAAGAGTGCCAGCAAAATCGAGACAATCAACCCTGCAGCAGTTAAAAGAATTGAAGACCATCTGACATGAGATGGTTCTTTTTGTTTAAAACAAGCAGGTGCATCCTGATGCTCCGACATCGTGCCGAGCAGTGTTGTGACCGCATAGAGGGAGGCAACCAATGTGGAAAACCCCGCAATAATGAAAATGCCATTAAAAATATGAAGGAAAATCGATAAATGAAATGGCTCCAGTGATGTAATAAATGGACTGCTATTCTCGTTAAAGGCTGTCACTGGAACAAGCAAAAGCGCAAGTCCGATGGAGACGATATAAATGACAGCAAGAATGATCAGCATCACACGTCCAGATTTTGCGGCGTCTTTCGGGTCTTTTAAATGAACCGCCATCAGCCCCATGACTTCAATCCCCCCGAAAGCATAAAACGCATAAATTAGCCCATTCCATAGACCGAGCGGACCGAGCGGCATCCATTCGTGATCATTATTTGGAAGATGAAGGGTGGGCCTATGCTCTGTGAGAATGCCACATAAAACAAGAACGGCAAGAATCATAAACAGCAGAATTGCCCCGGTCTTCAGCACGGCAAGGACATTTTCCGTCTTTTGGAAAGAAGAAAGCCCAATGATAATCACAAGCAGGGCAAGAGCGGAATAAATCGCTGAAAACACCCATAGTGGAATGGATGGAAACCAGTGACGAGTAAAAAGAGAAATCGCCGTCAGCTGACTCCCTGTGATGAGCATTTCTGAAAACCAATACACCCAGCCATTACTAAAACCCGCCCAGCGCCCATAGGCTTTTCGGGCATAGGAACAAAATGATCCCTTATCTGGGTTTTCGGCTGTCATCGCAGCCAGGTGTTTAAAGACGAGATATGTGCCGACTGCCGCAAGCAAAAATGAAATACAGACGGAATAACCGGACTTTGTAATGGCGATGCTGGAACCAAGGAAGAAACCAGTGCCGATTGTACAGCCGACTCCGATAAGAGAAAGCTGCCACCAAGATAAAGATTGTTCTTCTTTCAATGCATGTGCAACACCTTTCTGATTCAATAGCATTAGCTTGTGACCGCCTCTTTTTTTTATACATGATCAAGAGGACGTTTTGGGCATACTGTCAACATGGAAAGGAGTGCATGTGATGAATGGAGAATACGTGATTTTACCAAAGGATGGATTTGGCTTTCGGTTAGGAAAAGGACAATGTATTCGAGTGGTTGATGTCGAAGGGCAGCAAGTAGCAGACGTGATGGCCTATCATGAAAAGGATTTTTATGAAAAATTTGATCAAGGCGCTACAATGGACAGCCTGTTCTCTTCCAAGGTGAAAAAGGGAGATCAGCTATATTCTAATTTATATAAACCAATGTTTACGGTCATCGAAGATACAGTTGAATGTCATGATTTATATATGCCTGCATGCCGGCAAGAAATGTATCAGCTCTTATATGGGCGTACGCACCTAGAGGTCATGCATACATGCTACGATAATCTCAGAACGGCTTTTGAGCCATTCGGGATTCCAAAGGAGGATATGTATTATCCTTTTAATGCGTTTATGAATACAGTCATTGATGAGAAAGGAAAACTGTCTGTCGAGCTACCAAAATCGCTCCCTGGTGATTACATTCGTCTGCGTGCAGAAATGGACCTTATCGTCGCGGTGTCTGCATGTCCTGCTGACATTGGAAAATGCAATGGCTCAAGCTGTACATCCATCCGGGTGGAGATTGATTGAAAAGGAAAGACCAGTCAAAGAGACTTGGTCTATTTCGTTTGTGAATGTTTGATCATTTAAGAAAAAGGGGAACGTCTAAAAAATATCTTTTTTCAAAACATGATATAATAAAGTGGCTAAAATCGTAGGTAAATCAATTGAAATGGAAGTAAAACCTGTTCTCTTCATGTAGAGGATGCTTAGGAGGAAAAGTGTATGAGTTTGCAGAAAAAAATCAGCCAAGAGTTGCATGTGCAGCCCTCAATTGACCCAAAGCAGGAGATCGAAAAACGGGTTGGATTTCTAAAGGCTTACTTGAAAAAGACCGGTGCAAAAGGATTCGTTCTTGGTATTAGCGGCGGACAGGATTCAACGCTTGCCGGCCGTCTCGCTCAGCTCGCTGTAAGTGAGCTTCGTCAAGAAGGAAAAGAGGATGCTGTCTTTATTGCAGTCCGTCTTCCGCATGGCACGCAGCAAGATGAAGATGATGCGCAGCTGGCTCTATCATTTATTCAGCCGGACAAGTCTTGGAAATATGACATCGCGCCTGCCGTGACGGCATTCAGTGAACAATATCAAAAGGAAACAGGCGGTGCGCTGTCTGATTTTAATAAAGGGAACGTCAAAGCACGCATGAGAATGATCGCACAGTATGCTGTCGGTGGACAGGAAGGCTTACTTGTCATTGGAACGGATCATGCAGCTGAAGCTGTGACGGGCTTTTTCACGAAGTATGGGGATGGCGGTGCAGATGTCCTTCCGCTCACAGGTTTAACGAAACGCCAAGGACGGTTGTTGCTTGAGACTCTTCAGGCGCCGGAGCGATTATACTTAAAGAAACCGACAGCCGATCTGCTGGATGACAAGCCTCAGCAAACGGATGAAACAGAACTTGGTATTACGTACAATGATATTGATGATTACTTAGAAGGAAAACCAGTTTCAGATCAAGCAGCAGAAGCGATTGAAAAACGCTATGTTCAATCAGAGCATAAACGCCAAGTACCCGCTTCCATGTTCGATGACTGGTGGAAATAAAATAAGAGACCTCTCCAGAAGATGGAGGGGTTTCAGGCTGTCGAGAAAATCTCGACAGCTTTATTTTTTTCTTAAATTTTCCATATTCAAATTTTATAATAGAGATACAACATCAATCTGTAAAGGATTTATCCGATCGCCGCATTTTTGGTGTCATCGCACATAGACGCTTTCATCGAACAAGAGGAAATTCCAGTATCATTTTGAACATGATCATTACATATGCCCAAATGGTGAAAAGCTATCATATACGACAACTGACCGAAAAGGTTATAGGTACTATAAATCAGACCCTAAAAAATGCGTTTCTTGTCCTTTCCTTGAAAGCTGTACAAGATCGAAAAATCATCAAAAAGTGATCTCAAGACATGTATGGGAGGAACAAAAAGAAAAGATTAGACAAAATCGTCTGTCTATCTATAGAAAAAAGTTATATAAAAAGAGAAAAGAAAAAATAGAGCGAAGCTTTGCAGATTCAAAACAACTGCATGGGCTTCGCTACTGTTGGTTGAGGGGAAAACAGAATGTGAGTGTGCAAGTTCTTTTCACAGCTGCGTGCTAGAACATGAAAAGATTTCCACAGACTTAGCCAAGCTAGGCTAGGTCTGTGGGAGACCTTTTTATTTATTGTTGCTTAACAGTAATTTTTAAGGTATTTTTACAGTATATGCTAAATTAACAAACATAATATTTACGCCTACATCAACTTTCTTATATTTGTTTTTAACTGCCCATGCAACAGCACCAGAAGTTCCAGCAGTAATAGCCGCAGCGGCTCCAGCACCCCATGGTCCAGCAGCAGCAATTCGACTTGTGTACCAACCGATATATCCGGCTGCAAATCCACCTGCTACTATGGCATTCATGCTTCTAACTTTCGGTCCTAATTTGAGGTGTAAACCTACAAAACCTAATGTCTGCATGTCACCTTTTTTCTCATTCTCTTCAAAACTAAATTCTTCTGATTTCATTGAAGTTATTAGTAGACTGTCGTGTTCTGAAATTCCCATTTCCATAAGGGTTTCTTTATCAGCTGTAAAATGAATATTTCCATCCGCATCTAATTCAAAGAAATTAGATAGTTTCTCTGCTAATTCCAATTGTTTTTGATCTACACTGACTGGGGGGGTCTCATTATTACCTTGACTGGCATGACTAATCATTGGAGAAGAGAAACCAAATGTAATAGTAAGCACACATAACACTACTAGAAATTTTTTAAACATACGTGCCACTCCTATTTGTTTTTTGGGGTAACGCATACATGGTATTTCCTTCTATTGGGGTGGAATACTTAGAGGTTAAGGAGAGTAATAAAATGTATTTATTCTTATTCACTTTGATTTATTGTGTAATCACACAGATGTTGAGTTTTTCCTTTGAGATGTCTTTTGGTGTGTACTTGATAGGTTTAGCTTTAATCAAAGGACTTTCCAGTGGGGAAATTAAAGACATCTTTAATTTCAAAAAGACAAGGGACGTGTTCAAAGAAAACAGATTTATAGATTCTTTGATGGAATTGTTTTCTTTGGTAATAGTGTTTATTAATGCATACATAATTGATTATGAACCATTCTCTCCCTTTGAGTTTGTTTATACTTTTTTCTTGCTTGTAGTTCTGTACAGGTTCCTATTTTGGGGGATCATAAGAGAGTCTAAAAAATGGTTGCATAAAGAGTCATAAGAGACAAGGGCTTATAAAAATCACTCACTTTCTTTGATATATTCCAATGCTACCATTTATTTCTTTATAATTGGTAATATGGTGGGAATTTTATTTTTCAGTTGCGGTGTCCGCAATTAAGATTCTTTTAATTGGGAGGAGAAATTTCGAATAGAGAAGAATTAGATTGTCAATTATCGCTAATGAACAGGCTGGAGAGCCTGTTTTTTTAAAAAAAATATTATGTTTTTGTTGAAAAACTCCATTTTGCTTGCGGTGTCCGCAAGCATTTTTTTTATTTTTCAGTGCTTCATTTTGACGGATTTTTTTTTGTGATAAAATCCAGTCACTGCGGAGGTGAATCATGTGAAGGTAGAAGTAGGAATAAACCTGTTTGAGATAGGATTTCTCATTCTAAATGTTTCAGTTTTGTTTTTAATCAAAGCTAATGAGGAACGAAAACGAAAAAGCTAGGCTGCTTCTTGAAAGGCGCTTGACGGAAATCAAGAGATTATAACACTCACATAGAGGTTTACTTAAAAATTTCAGTTGAGATCGCTCAGATTTGATTCTGATCGCTTTTTTTGTTTAGGTATTAAAAGTAGGGATGGTGTGTCAAAAACGCTTATAAGGGCTTTAAATGTGTTTTTTCGTTCTGAGACCTCTCCAGAAGATGGAGGGGCCTTTTCATGTCAAATTTCAGCTGAATTTGACAGAATGAATCGAAAATGGTTCATTAATTAGTAGAACGATCTACATAAGTCTGTTTGACTAAATAAAGGATGAATTGAATAATAAGTGGTGAAATAATTAGTTCGATTCACTTAATTTCTCATCAAAAGACAGTATTTTCAGAAAAAATGATTGACGATAAAAACGAATGCGCTTACAATGAAAACACATTCCAAAAAGTGAAATTGAATTCCACTAGACGGAATAAAAAGAGTCGTTCATCTCCAAATAAGTGGCTAAAGGAATGATTCACACAATGAAAAATCGAAGTGCACTGGAAATATACAAAGAAGGAGGCGCTTGGTGGGAGACTGAGATTAGTCATATTCAAAAAAATTCAATTGAACTTCGGGGCTATCCAATTGAAGAGCTTATTGGTGAATTGTCGTATCCACAGATGCTGTATCTACTGCTTGTTGGTGAATTACTAGATGATTCGAAGGCAGGCCTTTTTGAAAGTGTTCTTGTCGCAGGTGCGGATCATGGGCCAAGAGCACCGTCTATTGCAGCGGCAAGAATGGCGGTTACGTGCGGCATTTCGTTTAATTCTTCTGTTGCAACAGGGGTGAATCTATTAGGTGATATTCATGGCGGAGCCGGAGAAAAGGCGATGCGTATGTTATACGAAGCCAAAGCGGTTTATGATGCACAAAAAGATATGAAGTCTGCTGCAAAGCAAGTATGTCAGACGTGGTTAGACCGCAAGGAAAAAATTCCGGGAATCGGTCATCAGCTGCATGATGATGATCCGAGAGTGAGACGGCTGTATGAGCTGAGTCAAACATATGTGCAGCAAGGTGATATCAGCGGAACGTACTTACGGTTAGCTGAGGCGATTAGGCATGAACTTGAACAATTAAAAGGGAAAAAAATCACGATGAACATAGATGGTGTATCTGCTGCGATCCAATGTGAATTAAGCATTCCAGCTGAAGCGGCAAAAGGCATCTTTTCCTTATCCAGAGGAATGGGCATCGTGGCGCATGCATATGAAGAGCTGACAAAAGGTGCCCTAGTGAAAGGCCCTTGTCCGAATGAAGAAAGACTTGTTCGTTATGCGGGGGTCGGGACGCGTCACTTGAAGGAGGGTGAGAGAATTTGAGTGAATTGAAAGCGTTGTCATATATAAACGGCGAATGGCTGGATGCAAACCATGTCAAAGAAGACATTATCAATCCATACTCTGGGGAAATGATCGGTACATCCTATCTTGCCTCCTCAGAAGATATAGAACAGGCGCTTTCTATTGCGCAGCAAGCTAAAAAACAATTAGCGGCAATATCAGCATTAGAACGTTCAACGCTTCTAACAAAGGCAGCTGCCTTATTGGAAGAACAAAAAGAGCATTTTGCAAAACTCATTTCTTTAGAATTAGGCAAACCGCTTAAAAATACAAGAGATGAAGTCTCACGATCAATTGAAACGCTGGGGCAGTCAGCCGAAGAAGCCAATCGACTAATCGGTGAGACCATTCCTGGCAATGTATCTTCCCGTGGACAGAGAGCAATGGCGATGACATTTAAAGTGCCGGTTGGGGTTGTGCTGGCGATTACGCCTTTTAATGCGCCTCTCAACTTAATTTGTCACAAAATCGGTCCAGCTTTTGCGGCA
The DNA here is from genome assembly GCF_004634445.1 of Bacillus sp. 005/A4HT-01/001. Taxonomy (NCBI): domain Bacteria; kingdom Bacillati; phylum Bacillota; class Bacilli; order Caryophanales; family Bacillaceae; genus Bacillus; species Bacillus sp. 005/A4HT-01/001. Next base: position 244,099 of record NZ_SEIZ01000004.1, on the reverse strand, counting down.
GGGAATGCCATTATTTTAAAACCAGCACCGCAAACATCAGCTGTTGCCACAGCGTTTGTTAAGCTCCTGCTTGAAGCAGGGTTTCCTGAAAAGAGCCTGCAGCTTGTGATTGGAGGAGTAGACGCCGGCAGACAGTTAGTCACGGATGAAAGAACCAATCTTGTTTCTTTTACTGGCGGTGCGGTGGGCGGAGAACATATTTCAAACTCTGCTGGATTAAAAAAGGTACTGCTGGAACTCGGAGGAAATGGAGCGACGATTGTTCATCATGATGCAGATATCGAGCAAGCCGCATCTCTTTGTGCCAAAACGGGCTTTAGCAACTCTGGTCAAAGCTGTATTTCTGTTCAAAGAATTTATGTTCACAAGCAAATTATGTCGTCATTTACTGAGACACTTAAACAAAAAGTAGAGCAGCTTGTCGTTGGAGATCCGCTGTCTAGTGAAAGTGATATCGGCTGTATGGTTGATGAACAGGCAGCAAAACGTGTGGAAGCATGGATACAAGAGGCAGAGAAAATGGGTGCCGAGCTTTTATCTGGAGGACAACGAAAGGGCGCAAGCATCACACCGGCTATTTTGCTAAACCCGCCAAAACAAGCCAAGGTCGTCTGTGAAGAAGTGTTCGGCCCAGTTGTCAGCATTCTCCCATATGAGGAGCTGGATGAGGCAATCAAAGAAGCAAACGATAGTCGATATGGTTTGCAGGCAGGTGTCTTTACGAATCAGCTAGATGTTGCGTTACACGCAGCAAAAGAGCTTGAAACTGGCGGCGTAGTCATCAATGGGACATCGAATTTCAGACTAGATCACTGGCCATATGGCGGGATTAAACGAAGCGGTATTGGAAGGGAAGGCCCGCGTTTCGCCATCGAGGAGATGACCGAAACCAAAATGGTTGTGCTGCCAAATGGGCTATAAAGGGGGCAGATGGTTGTGAATGTCTTTCAGCAAAAGGTAAAGAGTGCGCAGACAGGCGGTCAGCCAATGATTTGTACGCCGCTCATTGGACAAACAAAGGAAGAATTGTTTCTTGAAGTTGAGGTGTTAGCTGAGAAGAAACCTGATGTGATAGAGTGGCGAGCGGATTTTTTCAATCACCTCAATGACATGGAACAAGTCATCGACACCCTGAAAGGGATGATCGAAAAGGCAGATAACATCCCATTTTTATTCACCATTCGTTCTGAAAAAGAGGGCGGCGAACGCATCTCACTCTCAGAGGATGAAAAGGTTTCCCTGCTTGTCGAGCTTTGTTCCACTCAGCTTGTGGCTGCCGTTGATTTTGAATTAATGCATGATGTCTCGCATATCCAGCAAGTCAGTCAGGCGGCTAAGAGAAACGGGGTCATCTTGATTGTGTCGTACCACGATTTCCAGCGTACCCCTGCGGCGGATCGGCTCGTGGAGCTATTCACCCATGCAGAATCGGTTGGCGCCGATATCGCAAAGATTGCCGTCATGCCGCATTCCTATGAGGATGCACTGACACTGCTCTCTGCGACTGGCAAGGCGAAAAAGCATCTGTCCATCCCCGTTATTTCGATGGCGATGGGGGAATACGGCGCCTTCACAAGAATGGTAGGTGGACTCTTTGGGTCTGTCATGACCTTTGCTGTAGGGAAAGAAAGCTCAGCACCTGGACAAGTTGCGATACAGGATTTGAATACCGTTCTATCGATTGTGTTTTCAAAGAATCAGTGAGTAGCAGATTCATAGCTGCACCGTGAGAGGAGAGAAACATGAAGAAGAATATATCTACACAGGTCATTCAGTATTTAGAAAATCGAGGAGTTGAGCATATCTTCGGTCTGTGCGGTCATACGAATATTGCTTTTTTATCAGCGTTAGAAAAAAGCCGTATTCAATTTGTGAATGTCAGACATGAACAGATAGCGGCGCATGCAGCAGACGGTTATGCACGAGCGAAAAAACAGACGGCTGTTGTGCTCAGTCACTTAGGTCCTGGACTCACCAATGCGGCAACAGGTGTAGCGAATGCCGCACTCGATTCCATTCCAATGGTTGTCATTGCAGGAGATGTTCCAAGTCATTACTACGGAAAGCACCCACACCAAGAAATCAATCTTCATTCCGATGCTTCTCAATACGAAATTTATCGCCCGTTTGTGAAAAGAGCATGGCGAGTCGACATTCCAGAATTATTTCCTGAAATTTTATCAAAAGCGTTTCAGTTAGCTGAAAGCGGCCGCCCTGGGCCAGTCCTGATTTCAGTTCCGATGGATGTGTTCTCAAAAGACTTAGATGTGTCGTTATTTGAACAAATCGCTCATCATACACACACCGTTGAAAAACCATCTATTGATGATCAAACAGCGAATCGGATAATAGATCGATTGCTGCAGGCAGACAAACCGCTTTTATATGTAGGGGGAGGCATTTTACTAGCCGATGCAGCAGAAGAGTTAAAGGCATTTTCTGATCATTTGAGTATCCCTGTTGCCCATTCTTTGATGGGGAAAGGGGCGATGCCAGATGATCAACCAATGACCCTTGGCATGACAGGGTTTTGGGGGACGAAATTTATCAATGATCAGTGTAAAGCAGCGGATTATATATTGGCATTAGGCACCCGTTTTGCTGAAGCAGATGCGAGTTCGTGGGAATCGGAGTATACGTTCAATTTCCAATCAACCAAGCTCATCCATATTGACATTGATCCGAATGAAATTGGCCGAAATTATCCTGTGGAAATTGGAGCAGTAGCAGATCTCAAGCAGGCGCTGACTGTACTTAATCGTGTGGCGAAAGAAAGGCTGCCAGAAGGTCTGGATCGCCCTCAATTGAAAAAGGACATTGCGGCATATCGTGAGGAATTTCAGAAGAGCAATTTGACGAATATTCAAGACGAGTCTTTCCCAATGAAACCACAGCGTATTTTGCAGGAAGTGCGGGAAGTATTGCCACCTGATGCCTTCATTACAACCGATGTTGGCTGGAATAAAAATGGGGTCGGACAGCAATTTCCTGTATACACGCCAGGCACTATTTTAACCCCAGGTGGTTTTGCGACGATGGGATTTGGCGCTCCTGCTGCACTTGGAGCAAAGATTGCCCAACCTGACCGTGTCGTTGTATCACTTGTTGGGGACGGCGGTTTCGGTCAAAATCCATCTGTTCTCGCAACAGCCATGGAAGAAAACATTCCTGTCGTGTGGATTGTGATGAACAACAGTGCGTTTGGGACGATCGCCGGCTTGCAAATGGCACACTATGAAACGACTTACGGCACTGTTTTTAGAAAAGATGGAGAAAGCTATTCGCCTGATTTTGCAGCCATTGCAAGAGGTTATGGGATGAAGGGGATCAAAATTACGGCGGCTTCTGAATTCAAAGAAGCTTTGGCTGAAGCAATCGCTTCTCAGGAGCCATGTGTCATTGATGTAGCGATGAAAAATGATCCAGTGCCTACTGATGGACATTGGAACATTAATGATATTTATTCACCAAATACAAAACGTTCACATGTCAGTGTGAACTAAACATGACTAGGGAGGAATCAACAATGAAAATTAAAGTATTAAATCCATTTCAAGACGGTCATCCATTATGGTTAGGTTTAGATCATCCAGAAGAGAAAATGATTCGGAAAGTGTTTCAAACGATCACACCAGATACCGTAGGGTCAGAGCATATGATGGCAGGTCTCACTATTTTTGAGCCGGGCGAAGCAAGCTCGGTACACAATCACCCGGGTTCAGAGGAATTTGATTATGTGATTAAAGGGTCTGGCGAAGTCATTTGCGATGGAGAAAGACAATCATTTAAACAAAATGACTTTATGTTTATTCCAGATGGTGTCTCACATCAGCATGTGAACACAGGGGACGAACCTTTATGGCTGATTTGGCTCTATACACCGCAAGGGCAGCTTCCGAAGGACTAAAAAAACCTTGCACGAGAGAAAGAAGAAAAGGGGCTAAAATAGAAAGCATTTTAGCCCTTTATCAATTGAATGAAAGGGAGTCAAGCAATGAATAAGAATACACCGCTTGAAGGAATCAAAATATTAGATGTTTCTACGATGATTGCTGCACCATACGGCGCGGTGCTTCTAGGGGATTTCGGTGCAGAGGTCATTAAAGTCGAGATTCCCGGAAAAGGGGATACACTGCGGCATGTTGGCCCTTTTGCAGATGGTGAACCTTTGAGATGGTCAGGGCTTTCAAGGAATAAGAAATCTCTTACACTCGATTTGCACAAAGAAGAAGCAAAAGACATTTTTAAAAAGCTTGCAGCGCAGGTTGATGTGATCATTGAAAATTTTCGTCCAGGAACACTTGAAAAATGGGACGTTGGGTACGATGTATTAAAAGAAATCAACCCTCGTTTAATTATGATTCGTGTTTCGGGTTATGGGCAAACCGGTCCGTTTAAGGACAAGGCGGGATTTGGTACACCTGCGACGGCGTTTAGCGGCTTTACATATATTCAAGGGTTTCCAGATCGGCATCCAGTCAGCCCTTCCTTTTCCCTTACGGATTATATCGCAGGAATCTATGTGGCGTTTGCCACTGTGACAGCGATGTATTACCGTGACACACATTCAGAAGGAACTGGGCAAATGGTGGATTTGGCTCTCTATGAATCTGTGTTCCGCATGTTAGAATTTTTGGTTGCTGAATATGACAAGCTAGGAAAGGTGCGTGAGCGTTCACCAGGGTTAAGCGGTCATTCAAGCCCTGCCGGCACCTATGAGACAAAGGACGGGCATTATTTGGTTCTTGTGACGAGTACAGATTCGACCTTTAATCGATTGGCAGAGGCGATGAATCGCTTAGATTTACTTGAGAACGAGAAATTCTCTGTGAATGCAGCCAGGCTGAAGCATAACGATGAAATGGATGCGATCGTCTCGCAGTGGATTGCGTCCAAAACAAGAGATGACGTCCTAGACATTCTAGATACACATGGTGTGCCTGTGAGTCCGATTCTAAGCATTCGGGATATCTTTGAGCATCCGCAATTTAAAGCACGAGAAAATATTGTCGAGGTGCATCACCCGCGACTTGGAAAAGTGAAGGTGCCTGGGATCATTCCGAAGTTTGAAAAAACCCCCGGTAGTATCCGCCATATTGCGCCTGATTTAGGTGAACATAATTATGAAATTTTAACGAAAATGCTTGGCTTCACAGAAGAAGAGTGTAAACAGTTAGAAGAAAAAGGGGTCATTTAAGACACTCAACCGATCCGCACGCTGCGGAAACAAAGGAGGATGGTTATGAAAGTGCATTCAGAACTGAAGGGGAACGACTTGCGGCCTGCTTATGCGAAACCAACAAAAGCTCGTTTCGGCATCTTGATTCTGTTGTTTTTTATTACCGCTATTAACTATATTGATCGAGCCAGTGTATCCATTGTTGCACCTGCGATTCAGTCTTCATTGCAATTAAACCCTGCCTTATTAGGCCTCATCTTTTCAGCATTTAGCTGGACCTATACAGCCATGCAGATACCTGGCGGCTTTATTCTTGATAAGTTTGGATCAAAGGTAACGTATGGAATATCACTTGTGACTTGGTCTATTTTCACCGGTTTACAGGCGTTTGCGAACAGCTTTGCCTTCTTATTTGGCTGCCGTTTGTTTATCGGAATTACAGAATCTCCCGCATTTCCTGCGAATAACCGCATTGTGACCACATGGTTTCCAAGGCGAGAACGCGCATTTGCAACAGGGGTTTATACCGCTGGAGAGTATGTGGGGCTTGCATTTGCGACACCTCTTCTTTTTTGGATCATGACAACTTTCGATTGGAGAACCGTCTTTATCACTGCTGGTGCGCTCGGTATTATATTTGCTTTCTTTTGGTACAAGTATTATCACGAACCGAAAGAGCATCCAAAGATCAATGAAGATGAGCTAGAATTGATCCGTCAAGGCGAAGGACTGACAGTGGCATCACAGGAGAAACTGAAATGGGCAGACTTTGCCGCACTTTTAAAATATCGTAAATTGATTGGACTCTATATTGGTCAATTTTCTGTTGCGTCTACCCTCTTTTTCTTTTTAACATGGTTTCCGACCTATTTAGCAGAGGCGAAAAATATGGCCTTTCTCAAAGTGGGTTTTGCGGCATCCCTGCCATACATCGCTGCATTCTTTGGGGTGCTGTTTGGAGGCTATGTGTCTGACTGGTTGCTTAAAAAGGGTGTATCGGTCAATGTAGCGAGAAAGCTGCCGGTTGTGGTCGGTCTGCTTCTGACAAGTACCATTGTTTTAGCGAATTTTACAACGAATATCCCGCTTGTGCTGACCATTTTATCCATCGCTTCCTTTGCACAAGGACTGTCTAATATCTCCTGGACCATGCTGTCTGAGGTGGCACCACGAGAAATGGTCGGTCTGGCTGGCGGAGTATTTAACTTTTTTGCTAACTTATCCGGCATCATCACCCCGCTGATTATCGGATTCATCGTATCGGCGACAGGCTCTTACAACGGCGGTATTTTATTCGTCAGCCTAGTGGCATTAGGCGGAGCGTTGTCGTATATCTTTATTGTAGGTAAGATTGAACGGATTCAATTAAAATAATAGAGAGTAAGAAAAAGAGAACTCATTGGGTTCTCTTTCAGCGTGTAGACAAACCCTCGCATTCGGTGTCAGTCCTGCGCTTCGGTGCTCACGAATGTCAAATTCGCTCCGCGCCGATGCTCGTCCTTCCTAGGCTGCAAAGGTTTTCTATCACGCTGAAAAGAAGACAAAGGGCTAAAATCAAGTTCATTTTAGCCCTTTGTCAACAATCTTAAAAGAGAACTCATTGGGTTCTCTTTTTCTATGAATAAAAGATGACGGTGATGATCGTTGCACATGCGATCCCCATGCTGATATAAAAAACAGCAAACCAGATATTCCATCGAGTGATTCGGTAAGGGTTGACCTTCATCAAATCGGCTAATAGGGAGACAGATACATTATATGGGCTAAACATGACCGTTGAGGTTCCAGCGATAATGAGCATGATGGCGATGGGAAGGGCAGGCAGTTCATGAATGACAGGTGCCATCAAGCTCACTAAGAGAGCAAGCGAAACGAGCGGGTGAAAACCGCAAAGAGCGGTGATGAGAAAATACAGCCCGATGACCCCATAAACCCAAATGGCATGATCTGATATACTGACGATAAATGCTTGAATCGGCTGCAGGCTGTTTGTGACAAGTAGCATATCGACAAAGAAGCCCGCGCTTAAAAATAGACACATATAATTGGAGAGCTGGCGGGTTCGTTCTTTCCAATGGGGAATAGAGACAGCTACATATTGTTTTCGTTTTTTGATGATAGACGAGAATAATAGAGCGAAAGGAATAATCGTCAGCACAACAGCGAACAGATAACCTTTCCCAATCCAGGCGTCAACAAGCGAAACGACTGTCATAAAACTGAGCAGCATGAAAGCAAGCTGAATGGTTTTTCTCTTGATGCGATGAGGGTTGGAGTGAGCTTCCGCCGGCTGGATGATATGCGGCAATCGTTTGCTTTGACGAGAAAACAGCAACCAATCCGTCAACAGCACAAGCACCATTAAACAAAACGTAACGGGTGCAATCTGATAATATTTCAATTTGGTTGCATCAATGGTGACACTCACCAGTACTTCGACAGGACTCCAGCTAAGACATAGCGCATATGACCTTAAAAGATTGCGCGTATAAAGGTGCTGTTTGACTTGTTCCTGAAGGGCGTTCAGCGACGGTTTCAAGGATGTATATAATAAGGGAATCGTTGCGATATTTAAAAACATGCCAAGAACATGAGTGACAAATGAACTCTTGCGATAAAGCTGATTTGTACTTGTTGTATGTAAGGTAAGCAGTTTATTTAATTGAGTATCGAAATGTCCAACATGTATGAGAGAATGAATAAATGGCAACATGAAAAATAAAGAAAGCAAGCCTAGCATGGAATGAAAATGAAGAAAAAGCGTATGCAAAGGCTGTTCTGACCAGAAAAATAACACCAATCCAATCAAGAGAAACATAGCACCCGTTTTCAAATAAAGTCCATTGGCCTTCTTAAAGGAAATGGTGAGCGAAGTAGCCGCCAGCAGACCAACCAAATAGGAGAGAATGGGAGCAGGGAATAGTTGATGAACGATGTATAAGCTAATAAGAAGTGTGAAAATGAGCAGGTAGATCATGATATCTCCTCCATCAAAACATCTATCGGTTTTATTCCGTACAGTGGAATTTGTTTTCTTTTAATGGAACATTTAAAATGGATTATAGCAAAATTGGTTAATCATGTCGATAAGAAATCAAAGGGGAAAAGGAGAAAGTGAACATGGCTGATAAAAAGTCAAAAGAAGAATCAGGATTGCGTACCGTTCAGCGGGCTTTGGATATTCTTTCTTGCTTTAGCGAAGAACGTCAAGAGTTGACGCTAACGGACATTTCAAAAGAGATGAACTTAGCAATGTCTACCACAACGAGACTGCTCAAGGCACTTGAAATGAATCATTTTGTGGAAAAGAACCAAGAGACGATGAAGTACCGGCTCGGTCAAAGACTTTATCTTCTCGGTTATATTGCTGGGAAGTCCATCAAATTGAGGGAACTGGCAAAACCGCTCATGTACACACTTCGTGATGAAACAAAGGAAACCGTCAACCTGTATGTGCTCGATCACAAAAGCAGGGTATGTATTGAACAAGCCGAAGGGCTGCAATCGATTCGGCATCTTGTGAAAATCGGTGAGAAGCTGCCGTTATACGCTGGTGCTGGTGGAAAGGTGCTACTTGCTTTCCAAAGCGAAGAGTTTCAACAGCAAGTTTTCGCATCTGAGGCTGATCACATGACGATGGAGGAATGGCAAAAAGAATGTCGTCATATTCTTGAAACGCATACCGCTTGCAGTATTGATGAACGGGAAGTCGGATCGGCGGCAGTGGCGGCACCGATCTTTAACATTCACGGGGAAGTGCAGGCATGTTTATCCATATCTGGACCGACCCAACGATTTACTGAAGATGTCATCCCTCAGCTGCAGCAAAAAGTGAAAGAGCATGCCGAGAAGCTCTCCGAACAGCTCGGTTACGTCGTCAAACACAATTTTTAAGAATGCCTATCTTTTCTCAGTCCATTTATCATATAATAGAAACATTATGTAGCATTCCTTGTCGTAAGGAGGACGTGTCACGAACATGAAAAACAATAGAGAGATTCCTGTGAGACAGCGAAATATTGTCCTCATTGGCTTTATGGGCGTTGGGAAAACAACCATTGGGCAGCTGGTTGCCAAAAAGTTATATAGAGATTTTATTGATGTTGATCAGGAGATTGAGAAAAAGTACAACATGACGATTCCAGAAATGTTTCAGCAAAAAGGAGAAGCGTTCTTCAGACAGGCTGAAAAGGACTATATCGTCGATTTATGTGAACATACTCAGCTAAAGATCGTGTCTCTTGGAGGCGGTGCGTTTAAACAGGAAGAAATCAAACGATCTTGCTTAAAGCATTGTACGGTTCTTTTCCTTGACCTATCTTGGGAGAATTGGAAACAACGGCTGGATATTTTAATTGAAAACCGTCCTGTTCTTCATAACCGCACGCTTGACGAGATGAAAGAGCTGTTTGAAGAGCGCCGGGAAATTTATTCCCTTCATAACTCAAGAGTGGAAACAGATCATCTAGAAGCTGAAGAAGTCGCCAATTATATTGTCGACACACTCAAGCTCGGCTGGGATTTATATTCTAAATAAAAAGTCTACCGCTTTAGGGTAGACTTTTTTCTATAGGATCAGTGTTTGATCCCTTGAAGCAGTGCGGCTTTTAGGCAAAAGGATATTGGCTGACGATGTTCGTCGAATTGCAGTTGAAACAGCTGTTTCGTTTCATCGTCTGCAGCATGAAGGTGGGCAACGATTTCCTTTTGAACATTCTCTGGTGTACGTCCTCGTATGATCCAGTCCTGATAATCAATATGCAGATCCCAGTAACGGATATCTTCTTTCGTCAGATGGTTGTCAGCGAAAAGCTCTTTCCATTCTGATAACGAGCTTTCTCGCACATGGGAGGGATCTCTCAGTCTATTTAAATGATTAATAAAGTCATCCTGTGCTTGGTTTTCAGGTGCATAATGATCGACAAGTAGAAATTTGCCGCCTTTCTTTAAGACTCGGCTGATTTCAGACATGGCTGCCGGGAGATGTGGGAAGTGATGAGCAGCAAATCGGCATGTGACGAGATCAAATGATGCATCAGAAAAGGGCAATGCGTCTGCGGATGCCTGCTCAAACGTAATGTGGTTCAGCTGGCGCTCTTTTGCAAGTGCTGTAGCAACCTCGATCATTTTGTGTGTGACATCAATCCCGATTCCTTTAGAGATGACGTCTGAAAAGGAAAAAATGGTATGACCTGCCGCGCAGCCGATATCAAGTAGATGCTCATCGCCCTTTGGCTTCGCCGCCGTTTTCATCCATTCAAGCTCTTTTCCAGCTGCAAAGATGGGTGAATCTCGGTAGTTCTCTGCATTTTGTGAGAATTGTTTCTCGGCTTTCGAATATGGATTCATTTCTTTACCCCCTTTTGTTGTTTCTTTATCGTAGGGTTCTTCCCGTGATTTGTCTAAGACATAAAAGATATGATATGAATAGTTAAAACCTATGAGGTGAGAGAAGTGGATATACGAATGATGGAATATGTCATGGAAGTGTACCGGCAGCAAAGCTTTACAAAAGCAGCGGAAAAACTTCACATTGCACAGCCCTCATTAAGTCAGCAAATTAAAAAACTTGAGGAAGAATTAGATACTCCCCTGTTTATTCGGAAGTATGGACAAGTCACTCCTACACCTCAGGGAAACCGATTGATCAAAAGAGCAGAAACCATTTTGAAGGAACGAGATGATTTATTGCGTGAGATGGGGGAAGCTGCTTATGAGGTGGGGAAAGAACTGATGATCGGTGCGCCAGCTGTTACAGGGGGATATGTCCTGCCAAGTTTATTAAAAACCTATTGTCAAACGTATCCGCATGTTCACGTTCATTTGATAGAAGAATCGCCTCGTGAGCTAGAAAGACGTTTACTCACTGGGAAACTGGATCTGGCGATTCTTTCTTTGCCTGTCGAGCATGAATCATTGAAAACAAAACAAATGCTGACCGAGCCGCTTCTTCTCGCCATTCCGCAAACGGCTCAACCGTGGTTGACAGATGAACTGAATGAAATCATCAATCAAGCGGATCAAGAAGGGTCTGTCCCGTTTCGTCTTCTGGAAGATGCCCCATTTATTATGCTGAAAGAGGGATATGGCTTTCGGCAAGTGGTCACGGAACTGTGCCGTCATCATGGTTTTCGGCCGAGGATTGCATTTGAAACGAGTCATATTCAAACAGCTCAGGCATTGGTTGAAAATGAGCTAGGGGTGACAGTGGTGCCGAAAATGGTGGCACAAGAGGAAAGCAAAGCAGTCACTTATTTACACATTGATTCATGCCCAACCCGCACACTTGTGTTTGCATATGTGGAAGAAAGATATTTAACGAAAGCCGCTCAAGCCTTCATGGACCTTCAACAGAATCAAGGAAAAGCTTAAACAAACGTTTAATCAAACGTAAAAAGCAGGGGAGCCCCCTGCTTTCTAATATAAATCCAGCCGCTGATCTGTCATGACGGGGATTTGTTGTCTCACTTCATCTACGAGCTGAAGATCAATGTCTGCATAATAAATGTCTTCTTCATCATTTGTCTCAAGCAGAATGCGTCCGAGCGGGTCAATCACCATGGAGTGACCAGGGAATTCAGTGTCTCTGCTTGTGCCCGTCCGGTTCACCGCAATCACAAATGACTGATTCTCAATGGCTCTTGCGATGAGCAGACTGCGCCAATGGTCCACTCTTGCTGACGGCCATTGAGCGGTATTGATAAGCACCTTCGCCCCTTTGTTCACGAGCGTCCTAGAAAGCTGAGGGAAGCGGAGGTCATAGCAGATCATGGTGCCAATCTTGACATCTTCATCATAGTTAAATAAACCAAGCTGATGACCGGCGGTTAAATAGTTGTGTTCATCCATTAAGCGGAATAAATGAATTTTATCATAATCTAACAAAAGCTCACCTTGACGGTCAAACACATACATCGTGTTGGTGATATCTTCATTTGTTGTCCGCTTATTCAAGACACTCCCTGCGATGAGATATACTTGGTGTTTACGAGCAAAGGAAGAGAAGAGTTGTTTTGTCCGCTCACCATCTGCATCGGCAAGCTCATCCGCTTGTTCCAGCGCATAGCCGGTATTCCACATTTCAGGTAGAATAATCAAATCAGGCTGTTGACGGATGGCTTCTTCTAAAAACGCTTCTGCTTTCTGAAAGTTTACATCAGGTTCTCCTATTTGTACGTCCATTTGAATCAGGGCGATGTTCATGTCTGTCTTCCTCCTTTATTCGTTTCATGCAATGAATGGTTCGGGTGATTTTGCCTGAAGCATCTAGTCTTCAAGCCAGTTTCTTTATCATAAAGCTTTCCGCCATCTTTGCCAATAGAAATGTCAGAAGGTTTTGTTAAATGACTTTCTCAATCAAGAAATGAGTGGTATGATACTCATAACTAATAAAACAAAGGGGAATAGTATGATATGCAATTGTTCGATTTATCACTAGAAGAGCTAAAAAAATATAAACCAAAGAAAACAGCACGTCTTGATTTCTCAGACTTTTGGAAGAAATCGCTCGAAGAACTGCGCCAAGTGGAGGCAGAGCCAACACTTGAATCTTATGACTATCCAGTGAAAGGCGTCAAGGTGTACCGCCTGACGTATCAAAGCTTTGGACATTCTAAAATTGAAGGCTTTTATGCTGTGCCTGATCAAACTGGTCCGCATCCAGCGCTCGTTCGTTTTCATGGCTATAATGCCAGCTATGACGGCGGCATTCACGACATCGTCAACTGGGCGCTGCATGGCTATGCGACGTTTGGAATGCTTGTCCGTGGTCAAGGTGGCAGTGAAGACACATTAGTGACGCCAGGCGGGCATGCATTAGGGTGGATGACAAAAGGCATTTTATCGAAGGATACGTACTATTATCGAGGCGTTTATCTAGATGCTGTTCGTGCACTCGAAGTCATTCAGTCTTTCCCCGAAGTAGATGAACACCGTATCGGCGTGATCGGTGGAAGTCAGGGGGGTGCGTTAGCGATTGCGGCCGCAGCCCTTTCAGATATTCCAAAAGTCGTTGTGGCAGACTATCCTTACTTATCAAATTTTGAGCGTGCGGTTGATGTAGCCTTGGAGCAGCCTTATTTAGAAATCAATTCATACTTTCGAAGAAACAGTGATCCGAAAGTGGAGGAAAAGGCATTTGAGACATTAAGCTATTTTGATTTAATCAATTTAGCCGGCTGGGTGAAACAGCCAACATTGATGGCGATCGGTCTGATTGATCAAGTGACACCGCCATCCACCGTGTTTGCGGCATACAATCATTTAGAAACAGATAAAGAGCTGAAAGTGTACCGATATTTTGGGCACGAGTTTATTCCTGCTTTTCAAACAGAGAAGCTGTCCTTTTTACAAAAGCATTTGCTTCTATCAACATAAGAGCATGACAAAGAGCTAAAATGACATTCATTTTAGCTCTTTGTCTTTTTCAGCTATTGGAGCGTTCAGCTTAATAACTGGTGTTCTGTCTTGTTTTTTCATCAGGTACTAATGCTGTAACGATCAGGGCAAGGGCTGTGATGATGTGAAGGATGAATCCGAGAATCGGAATCCATGCCAGGCAGGATGTGACAATTCCAATGATACTTCCGATCATTGGTCCCTGGTCTCGCTTCGATAAGACGAGTGTGATAATATGCAGAATAAGCATGACCATGAGCGGTGAATAGCCATTGCTGATAACGAATAGACCTCCGATCACAGGGATAGCAAGGCAAGCTTCAAAAATCCCAGTGATCCATTTCATAATGCGAGATATAGACATCAGATCCAACTCCTTTTTCATATATGTCTTATTCGTATTTTCCCAAAAGGTGAAGAAGTCATGCAGAATTCTATAGAAAGAGTTGATGGACACTTGAGAGAAAGAATTAAGGAAGAGCTGAAAATCATCGAAGAAACGTATGACGTCAAGATTTGTCTCGCCGTTGAATCGGGCAGCAGGGCATGGGGATTTCCCTCGACCGATAGTGATTATGATGTTCGCTTTTTATACGTTCCCCAGAAAGAATGGTATTGGGCGATGGAAGAGCATCGTGATGTCATTGAACGGCCAATTGAAGACATGCTTGATATCAGCGGCTGGGAGCTGCGAAAGGCGTTGCGTTTATTCAATAAATCGAATCCATCCATTATGGAATGGCTGTCTTCTGACATCGTTTATGCTGAATCCTTCTCTCTAGCCAAGAGGCTGAGAGAATTAAAGGATCGAGCGTTTTACCCTGCGGCTTTGATGTATCATTACCTCAATATGGCGAAGCGGAATGAAAGCCGGCATTTACGAGGAGAGCAGGTGCGAATCAAGAAGTATTTCTATGTGCTTCGTCCGCTGCTTGCCTGCCAGTGGATTGAACGTTACCGGACGGTTCCACCCATGGACTTTCATGAATTACTCAAGGAGCTAGTGGAGGAAGGCCCGCTGTTAGCAGAAATTCACGAACTGCTCAAACGTAAAATGGACGGAGAAGAAATGGATTTAGAGGACCGCCTTGTACATGTCCATCCATTTATCGACAAAGAGCTGGCTCGTTTTGATGAATTGGTGAAAAGCTACAATCAGCCGAAGGACAATCTCACTGAAGAATTAAATAAGCTTTTGCAGTCTACCCTTGATGAGGTGTGGGCGTAAGCGTGAAAGAGCCAGCCGGTTAGCGGCAGGCTCTTTTTTATCTCTTATTGTGATAAAACCACAAAAAAAGTCAGAATTTTTGTCATCTTCAAATATTGTAGCGGACAGCTCATGAGCCTTACAATAAAGACATAGCTTACAAAGAGTGGGAGGTGCCCTTTATGGAGTCGGTCACAAGAAATTTCTTCTTGTTTTTGTCAAAGAGCAGTCTCTTGAACCATATTGCTCGTAATTGGGGAAGTGCTGTTGCATCAAAGAAAATCATCGGTGGGAAGGATTTTGAGAGCGCTATCCCTGTCATCAAACGATTAAACGATCAAGGTATGGCCGTAACGGTTGATCACCTCGGTGAGTTTGTCACAAAGGCAGAGATTGCAAATGAGCGGACGAATGAGTGTATTCAAACCATTCAGCGAATTGCAGAGGCGGGACTCAATTCCCACGTCTCACTTAAAATGACATCGCTTGGCTTAGATATTGACGATGACCTTGTGTATCGCAATATGAAAAGCATTTTAGATACGGCAGAGAAACACCGTATTATGGTGACAATTGATATGGAGGATGAACAGCGCTGTCAAAAAACGCTGGACATTTTTAAAGAAATGAAATCTCAATATGAGTATGTCAGTACGGTTTTGCAGGCGTATTTGTACAGAACAGAACAAGATCTTGATGACCTAAATGAGTTGCAGCCATTTTTAAGACTTGTAAAGGGTGCCTATAAGGAATCCGCCGAAGTGGCGTATCCAAACAAAAAAGACGTCGATCAGAATTACAAAAAGCTGATCGAAAAGCAGTTACTCTCAGGGAATTATACAGCCATTGCGACACATGACGATCAAATGATCGAATTTACGAAACATATTGTGAAAAAACACAATATACAGACAGATCAGTTCGAATTTCAAATGCTGTATGGCATGAGATCAGAAACGCAGCAAGCACTCGTGAAGGAAGGCTATCAAATGAGGGTCTACACCCCGTATGGACGAGAGTGGTATGGCTACTACATGAGACGTCTTGCAGAACGACCGGCAAACATTGCATTTGCTTTAAAAGGGATGACGAGAAAATAATTTGAAACGGGAGCGTGACAAAGATGACAACACCTTACAAGCATGAACCATTCACGGATTTTAGCCAGGAAGAAAATCGCCAAGCGTTTGAACAAGCATTAGCCAAAGTAACAGAATCACTTGGGCAAACCTATCCGCTTGTGATTAATGGAGAAAGAATCGAAACAACAGACAAGATTGTCTCGATCAATCCGGCGAAGAAGGAAGAAGTCGTGGGTACCGTATCAAAAGCTGGGAAAGAAGAGGCAGAGCAAGCGATTCAAGCTGCGGCAAAAGCGTTTGAAACATGGCGCTACACGTCTCCAGAAGAAAGAGCCGGCGTCTTATTCCGCGCTGCGGCAAGCATTCGCCGTAAAAAGCATGAGTATTCAGCCCTTCTCGTAAAAGAAGCAGGGAAGCCTTGGAATGAAGCGGATGCAGATACAGCAGAAGCCATTGACTTCCTAGAGTATTATGCCCGTCAAATGCTAGAGCTTGCGAAAGGCAAACCGGTGAACAGCCGCGAAGGGGAACGCAATCAATATGTGTACACACCAACTGGCGTGACGCTTGTCATTCCACCATGGAACTTCTTGTTTGCGATCATGGCAGGAACAACCGTTGCACCAATCGTCACAGGGAATACAGTTGTTTTAAAACCAGCAAGTGCGACGCCTGTCATTGCAGCCCGCTTTGTAGAAGAACTGGAGCAAGCAGGTCTTCCGAAAGGTGTTGTCAACTTCGTGCCAGGTAGCGGAGCAGAAGTAGGAGATTACTTAGTAGATCATCCGAAAACAAGCCTTATTACATTCACTGGATCAAGAGAAGTGGGCACACGTATTTTTGAACGTGCGGCAAAAGTACAGCCAGGACAACAGCATTTAAAGCGTGTCATTGCTGAAATGGGCGGTAAGGATACAGTCGTTGTAGATGAGGATGCAGATGTTGAATTAGCGGCTAACGCCATTTTCACATCAGCCTTCGGTTTTTCAGGTCAGAAATGTTCGGCTGGATCTCGTGCTGTCGTCCACGAGAAGCTGTATGACCAAGTCGTTGAGCGAGTGAAGGAAATCACAGAAACGAAAACAACAGCGAATCCGTTATCAGCTGATGTGTACATGGGACCTGTCATTGATCAAGCTTCCTTTGACAAGATCACGGAATATATCGAAATTGGCAAGCAAGAAGGCCGTCTAGTCACTGGCGGAACAAGTGATGATTCAGAAGGGTACTTCATTCATCCAACCGTGTTTGCAGATCTAGAGCCAACATCTCGTTTAATGCAAGAAGAAATCTTTGGACCTGTCCTAGCTTTCTCAAAAGTCTCAAGCTTTGATGAGGCGCTTGAAGTAGCCAACAACACAGAATATGGGCTAACCGGTGCGGTCATTACAAATAATCGTGATCACATCAACCGTGCGAAGCAGGAGTTCCATGTCGGGAACCTTTACTTTAACCGTAACTGTACGGGAGCGATTGTGGGATACCACCCATTTGGCGGCTTTAAAATGTCAGGAACTGATTCAAAAGCAGGCGGACCGGATTATCTTGCTCTGCACATGCAGGCCAAAACGATCAGCGAAATGTTTTAATATGGAAAAGCATGAACTCGTGCAGGCGAGTTCATGCTTTTTTTACCTGTCTACGACTTGTTTCTATACAAATCTGACTGGAAAGAAGTATGATAAATGTATCACTTATTCAGGGAGCAATCGGGATGGAAGAGATATTAGAAAAGCTTCATACATTTTTTGATGTCGATAAATTAATTGCATTTATTAGTGGTTATTTAAAAAAACCAGTCATTTTAGAAAGTACTGAATGTCAGCTGCTTGCTTATAATTCTTACAGCATCCAGCAGTTCGACCCAGTCAATCAGCAAACCATTTTCTCAAAGGAATGTCCGGGAGCTGTGGTGGATTGGTTAAAAAAAACAGGGGTCATTGAGCAGCTATATACAGATTCAAATCCTTTTTATGTGAATGGTCATGAGGAGCTCGGGTTTAATCGACGAGTAGCTGTGAGCGCCAAGCACAAGCAAGAGGTTGTCGGCTTTATTTGGGTGCAGGACATTGAAGATTCTCTCTCTCAAGAGGAGCTGCAATTCTTACATGAGGCATCGTTTCAGGTTGGAAAAGTTATTTATAAAAATAAGAAACAGTTGGAGAAAAAGGAAGGCAAGATTGAAGAGTTCTTCAAAAAGGTCATGGATGATCATTTTTATACAGAAGAAGAGCTAAAATGGGAAGCTGAGAATTTAAGCATTCCACTGCCAGCTGTCTTTACTGTGATGGTTGTTCATGCCGCCGATAACAAAAGTGAGACGGCAGAAGATGTGAAGGATGTGATTAGAACCTATTTACAGCTAGAAGACAAGGTCAATCATGTCTACTCTGTGCAAGCAGACATCGTCGTGATATTAGGCAGTTTGTCAGATCGCCACTCACCAAAAGCGACCGCTGCGGATGTCGTCGCCCATCTTCAATCGAAAACGCATACACACCCATCTCCTTTATATATTGGGATGGGAAGAGAATATCGAGATGTCATGAAAATGAGCACAAGTCGATTTGAAGCGATAGAAGTCGTGAAAGCAGTGAAGATTGTCGGCGGACAGGAATTGATTCCATACGATTACGAGCATTTGGGGGTCTTCCGGTTCTTAGACTCGATTTACAGTCACCAAAAAAAGAAAAACGACTTTAATCCAGATTTGTTGCGCCTAAAGGAAAAAGACCGTGACAGCCAAACATCATTTTTAAAAACCTTAGAGGTCTACTTATTGAATAATTGCAAGCTAAAGCCAGCTGCAGAGCAGTTGTTTATTCATCAAAATACACTAAACTATCGAATGAAACAAATTTTTGAAATGACGTCTATAGATTTAAGTCATTTTAGCCAGCGTTGTGAGTTATTTATTGAATTGATGCTGATGAAAAAAGATCAATAGGCGTGGACTCCGCAGGTGCAAAGGCTGACCTGCGGATTTTCATGCGAGATGATAAAATGGCATACAATTGCCTTATTTCGTTGTATGATAGATAAAGATTTTATAAGGAAAGTGAAAGGAGGGCCACCTTTGGGATCAGTCACCTTGGCCATTTTGATTTTCATCATGACCCTCGTCCTTGTCATTTGGCAGCCAGGACGTTTAACCATTGGATGGTCAGCGTGCGGGGGAGCGATTCTTGCTCTTGCTTTTGGGGTCGTTCATTTGGGCGATGTATGGGAAGTTACCCAAATTGTCTGGAACGCCACCTTTGCATTTATTGGAATTATCATCATTTCATTGATTTTAGATGAGATTGGTTTTTTTGAATGGGCGGCACTTCATATGGCAAAAGCCGCAAGAGGGAACGGGGTCCGCATGTTTATTTATTTAACATTGCTCGGCGCTGTGGTAGCAGCTTTTTTTGCCAACGATGGAGCGGCACTTATCTTAACCCCAATCGTTTTATCTGTGGTCAGAGCGCTGAAGCTGGATGAGCGTATGATCCTGCCATTTGTCATGGCAAGCGGCTTTATTGCAGATACGACGTCTTTGCCATTTGTCATTAGTAACTTGGTCAATATCGTATCAGCCGATTATTTTCATATTGGCTTTCTTGAATATACAGCAAACATGTTCGTCCCAAACCTTGTATCGCTTGGCGCTAGTATGCTTGTGCTGTATGTGTTTTATCGGAAACTCATCCCGAAAACGTACGATGTTTCGCAGGCGAAGGAACCAGCTTCGGCCATTCGTGATCTGCGCATGTTCCGGTTATCTTGGTATGTGTTAGGGTGCTTGCTTGTTGGATATTTTGCTGGGGAATTGGCAGGCATTCCGGTGTCAATCATTGTAGGCGGCATTGCCATTGCTTTCTTATGGCTGGCGAAACGGAGTCCACAAGTGGCGACAAAACGAGTCGTCAAAGAAGCACCTTGGTCGATTGTGTTTTTCTCTATCGGCATGTATGTCGTGGTGTATGGGCTGAAAAATGTCGGCCTGACAGAAATTTTAGCGGCGTGGATTGAACAGGGGGCGTCACACGGTTTACTTGCGGGAACGATGTTTATGGGGGTCCTGGCAGCAGTGCTATCTTCTGTCATGAACAATCTCCCAACCGTTTTAATTGATGCGATTGCCATCGGTCACACAGATACAGCAGGTGTGATGAGAGATGCACTGATTTATGCCAACGTCATCGGCTCAAACCTTGGTCCGAAAATGACCCCAATCGGTTCATTAGCGACATTGCTGTGGCTTCATGTCTTGAAGAAAAAAGGTGTGCATATTTCTTGGGGGGCATACATGAAAGCTGGAATCATTCTAACCATACCGACGCTGATCATCACGTTATTGGGGTTGTATGTGTGGTTATGGCTGATACATTAAAAAGCAGATCCCATGGATCTCAGCGCATAGACAAACCCTCGCATTCTTTGTCAGTCCTGCGTGCTGGTGCTCACGAATGTCAAATTCGCTCCGTGCCAGTACTCGTCCTTCCTAGACTGCAAAGGTTTTCTATCACGCTGAAAAGAAAACAAAGGGCTAAAATCAAGTTCATTTTAGCCCTTTGTTAACAATCTGAGCAGATCCCATGGATCTGTTTTTTGTTGTTATAGATATTTTGCATAGCGTTTTTCCAAAAAGTCTTGGAGCAATGAGACCACACTGCATATGCCCCAGTAAATCAAGGCAACCAATATATACATGGTCATATAATCGAATTCTCTTCCGCCCACAATTTTTGCTTGCTGGAAGAGTTCGGGCACAGTAATCATTGCCGCTAGTGAGGAAGCTTTGATTAAATCAAGCATGACGTTGGTCAGGGGCGGTAGTGCAATGCGCACGGATTGAGGCAAGATGACTCCGCGCATCGTTTGCCAATAGCTGAGACCAAGTGATTTGGCGGCTTCCACTTGACCACTTGGAACAGAGGAGAGGGCCGCCCGGTTAATTTCGGCAATGTATGCAGCACTATTGAAGCTGAATCCAATAATAGCAGCAGTGACAGCTGTAAATTCAATGCCGATGTAAGGGAATCCGAAATAAAGGATAAACAAAATGACCAGAATGGGAACCCCTCGCATGAATGAAATATACAGCCGTGCAGGCAGCCGAAGGAACCATGTATTTGCCATTCTAGCAAGGGCAATAAAAAAGCCAAGAATCGTACCAAAAAACATGCTCACAAAAGAAATGAGCAGCGTCAGCCAGATGCCTTTCATCACAAACGGAAATGACGCTTTTGCCAGTGCAGGATTAAAGATATATTCTAAATGAATATCTCCCACGGCTGCGGCTCCTTATTTAGAAATGTCGACATCTTCGACATCAACATCAATTTTCTTTGAGACGTCAGCATGATTAAAGAATTTCTCCGAAATCTTTTTCATGGTTCCGTCTTTTTTCATCTCTTTTAATACACGATTTAATTCTTTTTGAAGCTCTGTATTGTCTTTTTTCATCACAAACCCTTGTTCATTCGGCATGTATTTTAAGTCTGGATGGATCGTAATATTTAGCTTAGGGAATGCAGCAAGCGCCAGTGTTTGCAAGTAGTAGTCATTTAAAATGACATCTGTACGGCCGTTTGCAACATCCTTTAAATATTGCTCGTTTGTGGCATTATCATAGATGACTTCTTTTGCACCATACTTACGGGCAACATCCATATAAATGGTCGTTGCAGCACCTGCTGCTTTCTTTCCTTTTAAATCCTTTAGCGTTTTAATACCTGACAGATCATCTTTTCTGACGATAGCGGTTCCATATGAGTATTTATAAGGTGTTGAAAAGGCGAACTTATCTTTCCTGTCATCTGTGATGTCGATATCGTTTGCAGCGGCATCCACCTGACCTGAATTAATGGCACTGAGCATACCGTCATAACCCATTTCTTTAAATTCTACTTTTACGTCAAGGCGCTTAAATGCTTCTTTGACGACTTCCACTTCATAGCCAGTCAATTGATCCTTGCCGTTCGATGTATCATGGTAAGACGTAGGATACAAGGTGCCTGAAGTAGCGACAACGATTTTCCCTTTCTTTTGAATCTGATCCCACTTTGATTCTCCAGACTGAGATGAGCCTGATTGATTGCAAGCAGACATGACAAGCATGAGAGCAGACACAACAAGCAGCACCCATATAGGTTTTCTATGATAAAAACGACTCATTTAAGAATCCTCCTCTATTTTTTATACAAAACAAAACATAGCACGCTTTTTCAGTTAGGACAACGTTTTCAGATGAAAAGCGAAAAAGTAAGAATATTATGTGCAATTTGATGGGGTGAATAATGTATAAAAAAGGAAAGAATGCGCAAATTAAAATCGAATAAAGGAGGGAACGACAGAGATGAAAAAAACAAGTGGTTTGATCATACTAACGATGGTGATATTATTTGGTTTTCAAGTGAATACGGCTCATGGAGAAACACCCCAAATGGAAAAGCGCCCCGTCACGCATCAAGTAAAATTAACGACAGAGCAACAAAAACAAATTGAAGTACTTGAACAGCAAATTTTGTCTAAACGAAAAGAAGTGATCGAAAAATACGTTCAGTATAGTGTGTTAACGAAGGAACAAGGCACGCACATCACAAAACGAATGGATGAACATTACAATCACTTAAAAAATAACGGGTTTGTTCCATTACTAAAAAAACCACAGCACCATCGACCATAAGTTTAAGAAAACCGGCAGCAAGGTGCCGGTTTTTATTGTTTATGTGTTAAAAGGTCAGCGTCTCACCATCTTGAGGGACAAAAATGGCCTGATCTGCATGATTCTCTTGAATGTAAGATTTTAATGCGGCTCTTGTTAATAAACAATGATTCACGGCTTCAAGGTGACAGGCGATGATTTGAGCTTGTGGTTGAGTATGGTGAATGTCTACAATCTCTTCCTTTGTCATCGTAATGGGATCTCCCTCTAAAAATTGGGCAGCCCCACTATTGACCACAATAATATCTGGCTGGCATGTATTCACAACCTCTTTCGGCTCATCACACCAAATGGTATCTCCTGCAATATAAAGAGTAGGCTCATCAGGATGAGAGAAAACAAAACCGCTCACTTGTCCCATCCGTTTAGCGGTTTCTCCTGTCCCGTGCTGCCCGCCAGTTCGTTTGATATGAACACCGCAAACATCCATTTCATCTTCAATGCATGTAACATGCTGAAATCCAGCTTCTTTTACTTCCGTGCGATCTTTCTCTGATTGAGTATAGATCGGCAAAGTTTGAGCTAATCTCTTTTTTGCCTCGTCGTCAAAGTGATCTACATGTAAATGAGTGAGCAGGACAGCATCCGGCTGTAATATCTTGTCCAAATCAATGTTTGCAGGCAGCTCAACAATTGGATTGTTTGCATGTTGATTGGCAGTATGCGGGAACGGTGGATAGGTTCCTTTTGCTGCTAAAAAGGGATCGATTAAAAATGTTGACGGACCATATTGAAGGTATAAAGTAGCATTACGAATGAGTGTTATTTTCATTAGAAAGGCCTCCTTTTTTTCTCATTAAGTTTACAGTATATTAAAAGAGCCTCATGTGACAGAGGATCATGAAAGTCTTTCAGCGGAACGACTTGATTTTTGAAAGAGGTGAGCCAATGCTAGACAAAACAGATATGGATATATTAAAAGAACTCTCAAAGAATAGTCGATTGACGATGAAAGCACTTGGTGAAAAAGTCCATTTAACCGGTCAAGCTGCTAAAAATAGAGTTTTAAAGCTTGAAGAAGAGGGGATTATTGAAGCCTATACCATTTCAATTAACTGGCGGACACAGCAGAACATCCAAACATTTTTGCAGCTCTTTACCCGAAGTCATGATCATGAACCGCTTTTATCGTTTCTCCATCAAAAGGAAGAAATCAAAAACCTGTTTAAAATTAGTGGAGAGGGCTGTTATATGGCTGAAGGACATTTCTCCAGTCATGATGAGCTTGATCAATTTTTAACGGAGCTAACAAAGCATGCAAATTATAAATTGTCTATCGCTGTGAAACGTCTCACTCATCAAGAATAGATGAGGCGCAGGAGGAAATAAACGATGAAAAAATTAATCGAACATCAGGTTGAGCCGATCACAAAGGAAAGAATCAAAGCGGATTTGGTTCAACTCGGTGTGAGGCAGGGCATGACCTTATGTGTCCACTCATCCTTGTCATCTATTGGCTGGGTGAATGGAGGAGCTATAGCCGTTATACAAGCTATGATGGATATTTTAACAGATGAAGGAACACTGATTATGCCGGCACAAACATTAGAGCTGTCTGATCCTGCTGATTGGATCAAT
The DNA here is from genome assembly GCF_004634445.1 of Bacillus sp. 005/A4HT-01/001. Taxonomy (NCBI): domain Bacteria; kingdom Bacillati; phylum Bacillota; class Bacilli; order Caryophanales; family Bacillaceae; genus Bacillus; species Bacillus sp. 005/A4HT-01/001. Next base: position 219,944 of record NZ_SEIZ01000004.1, on the reverse strand, counting down.
CCGCCTGTTCCTTATTCTTGGTGGAAACCGATCAAAGACACGATGCCTGCATTTGATCCAGCTTACACAGCTCCAACAGCAATGGGAAAGGTAGCGGAGACCTTTTGGAAATACCCAGGCGTAGAAAGAAGCAATCATCCTCATTTCTCATTCACCGCCTGGGGGAAAAGGAAACATGAAGTGTTGAACCACCATGCGCTTCCTTATGGTTTAGGAGAAAATTCACCTCTTGGACGTATGTACGATCTTGATGCAAAAGTGCTGCTAATTGGCACGTCATTCGAAAGTGTGACAGCTTTTCACTTAGCTGAATATCGAATCCCACAGCAAGACCTCATGACACGAGGGGCCCCCATTTTAGAGAATGGTTGGAGGGTGTGGAAAGAGTATCAAGATATCATCACAAGAGAAGAACTATTTGAACAGATTGGTCGTGACTTTTTACAATCAGAATGTAGTTATAACCACAGTCAAATCGGGCTAGCCAATTCGTATTTATTGCCGATGAGAGAATCAGTCGATTTTGCAGAAAAATGGCTTGAGCAGTACGACCAGGCGTGATCTAAGCAGTCTGAAAATCAAAATAATAGAGATCTTGATCAGGGTGCTCAGATATATAGCAGGTGAGCTGATAGTCTCCTTTTGGAATGGAGAAAGACAGTACCTGTGCCATGACGCTTGTTAGATAAACATGATCACTTGAATGAGTAAATGGCACTGTGATGACTCTATCAACGGATGATGGAGGCTCATGGCTGTTTAATGTCACGATAATAGAAGCCTTTCCGTTATTGATGCCTTCAAAAGAAATACCTCGATCCCCAGTTGCGAATCCTTGAAGAATATCGTCATCTGTCCAATCAATCACAGGTGGCGTCGTGCTTCCAGTGTATACGGTGATTTGGTGATAGGAGATAGATAGGGGATACATTTGATTTAAATCATTCATATAGATTAACTCCTTTATTCATAAAATTTGTCCAGCTGGCGATCATGTTGAAAAGTGAATGTTTGAAAGTATGATAATTGAAGAGAATGTTAGGCAGCAAGACGATTGTCGCCGTCTTGCGCTACTGTTTGAGGGATCTAGATGTGAAATTGCGAAACCATTTCTTTTAGGTCTCCTGCTAAATGGGCAAGAGCCTCTGATGAAGCTGTTACTTCTTCCATTGCTGCAAATTGTTCTTCTGTTAAACCTGCTACTTGTTGTGAATGTTCACTCGTCAGTTTAACGCCTTCTGTGATAGAGGCAAAGGTCTGCTTCGCATCATTTGTATAAGCTGCGATTTTTTGGGATGCATCTGATAAATGTTGAATGCCATCTGCCATTTCCTTCATTGACTGCTGAATGTCAATAAATGAATCCTCTGTATGAGAAATAAGAACAGCCCCTTGAGCCGCTTCCTCTCGTACTCGTTTAATGGCACTCGTCGAATGATTCATCTCTTTTTGTATTTCGGAAATGAGATGTGAAATCATGTTGGATGATGTTTGCGATTCTTCTGCGAGTTTCCTCACTTCGTCTGCCACAACGGCAAAACCTTTTCCATGTTCACCTGCGCGTGCTGCCTCAATGGCCGCATTAAGAGCAAGTAGATTAGTTTGGTTAGCGATATCTGTAATCACTTTGGAAATTTGATCAATCTCGGCTGAACGTGTTTCTAGCGCTTGAATTGCTGTACCGTTCTCTTCAATTGATTTTGCAATAGATGTCATTTGTGAATTGACTTCACCGATATTTTGTACACCTTTTTGGGCCATTTCTTGTGCGGATTGGCTTCTTGTTGCCATTTGTCCCGCATTTTCAGTGATGTTTACTAGCTCGTTAGATACTTGTCTCATCGTGTGCTCACTAGCTGTCATTTGGGCTGATTGCTGTTCAGACGATTGAGCGACTTCTTGAATGGTATGGGTAATTTTTTCTGATGCTGCACTCGTTTCTTCTGCGCTAGCTGACAGCTCCTCAGAAGAGGTGGCTACTAATTCAGATGTTTTGATCACATTTAAAATGGTTTGATTTAATTTCTCACGCATCTTATTAAAGTGACCTGCCAGCTCAGAAAGTTCATCGCCTGTGTGATCTGTCACGTTGATGGTTAAATTTCCTTCGCCTGCACTCTTAATAGCAGATGCCATATGTTTGAGACGTGTCTGAATCCGCTTTGTGAAAATAGAAATAATGATAACAGAAACAATTAAACTTAACAGTAGAACCGTGACAAATTGAATAAAGAAAGACTGAAGCATTTGTGAAATCATGCTTTGATTTGCACCGGTATAGAAAATACCAATCGTTTCCCCTGTATCATTTTTGATGGGCATATAAGCCGTTTGGTAGTCTTTCCCGGCAACATTGGCTGTTCCGTAATAATTCTCGTCTTTATCCAAAACAGCGGCCTTTACTTCAGGTGAGACTTCGGTTCCTACAGCTCGTTTCCCGTTTAACATGACATTTGTGGCAACACGGGTATTTCCTTGGAAAATCGTGATTGTATCACCAGTATATTCGGCTAATTGATCAACCAATGTGTCATGGTTATTGATTTGAGTATTTCCTTTGTAAAGCTTGCCATCTTTTATCTGCCACGAGCCAGCAACCTTTTCAGTTAGGTAAGCGTATCCTAGCTTTAGATCGCCTTTTGCTTTTTCGGTGGCCATTTGCTTAATGTTCTCTGTCATTTCGCGGTTCACTACATAACCAACCACTGCTGAAAATACGATGAGGACACTTAAAAAGATCAGCATTATTTTGGCGCCAAGCCTCAGTTTTCCTTTTTTCTTCATGCTTTTTACTCCTTTAGGTATAAGGTAGGGTATCCCTCCTTAAAGATTATCGGCATGAAAAAAATGTTTGATATACGTGAATGCACTTACACAGAAATTTTTGTTATGAAAAAAGGAAAGATCGTGCTACTCGATAATAAATTGGATTCTTGTGCCATCAGGATCATCTGATAATTGATGACTTACCCAAGAGCCTGCCCCCCTATTATCCGAAGGACGTACATATTTGACAGAAGCCCCTGCTCCACCTTCTTTACACATCGCCATTGGCCATTCATCACGATCATAACCACGCTTTGTTGGAATGCCATGAAGTGATTTGTCTCTTTGCTCATCACTATTTTTTCGATCAATGGTGCAAATGGAAGAATGACCTTCGTCAATAGCTTCTTCTATGTGCTTCGCGGTTTCTGGATATCGATCTGATGGAAAGTGAATGGTTTTGTCATAAGAAGAGTTTGTCGTCTCTTGTTTATGTTGCCCTAGTTGGACATAGCCTGTCGCTATACCAATGACAATCAATAAAAGCAAGAGAATGGTTTTAAGAAGTTTCATAGATGCTAGCTCTCTTTCTCTTTAGCGTATTTTGTAAACAGAAGTATAGCAGAATTACTTACCAATTTCTCCTCGTTTTGAAAAAACGTCTTTTAAAGTTCGAAAAACGTTTTTTACCTGTTTATGCTCTTTTCCTCGTTGTACAAACTCATAAAAATTTAATTTTGCTGCTCAAAAAACATATATGCTGATGCAAAATGGCTTTATGATTGGTTTTTAGGCTAATTTCAAGATTTTAACACACAGAAATTTCAAAAAAATAAAATTGACTAGACCGATATGCTTTAATAATATGGAGTCAAATATCAAAAAATGTCGTAATTTATCAAAATATGATTCCAATTACATTGCAGGAGGGAAGTACAAATGGCGGATGTCTCTTATCGGCTCGGAATAGACATAGGTGGAACATTTACTGATTTATCGCTGATGAATGAAGCGACAGGGGAGCTGACTGAACTCAAGACACCTACAGTGACAGATGACCCAGCTCAAGGAATTATCAATGGGCTGAAACTTCTAAAAGAAAGAGGTGTCGATTTATCCAAAATACAATATCTCGTACACGGGATGACAATCGGTCTTAATACATTATTGCAGAGAAAGGGAGCAGATTTAGCCCTTTTTGTAACGGAAGGTTTTCAAGACATTTTGTCATTACAGCGTTTACGTCTACCCATTCCTTATGACTTCAATTCTCAATTGCCAGAACCATTGATACCACGAAAACATGTATATCCAATCTCTGAAAGGCTCATACACGATGGTTCGATCAAAAAACCTCTCCAACTGCAGCAATTAGATGATGCTGTCCAGCAGGTCATGTCTAAAAAACTAGCAGGCATTGTCATTTCTTTTTTACATAGTTATCAGAATCCAGTTCATGAATTACAAGCTAAAGCCTATATTCATCACCATTACCCACAATTAGAAGTCCTGACGTCTTCTGAATTATGGCCACAAATGAGGGAATATGAGCGGACAGTGATGTCTGTTGTCAATTTGTACATTCAACCAAAGGTCAAACAATATTTACAAACATTGAAAAGCCGCTTGAAAGAAGAAGGTGTACCAATTTCTCCATACATTACCCAATCAAATGGTGGTTTAATGGATGCAGAAAGTGCAGCTACTTCACCCGTTAAAACACTTTTTTCTGGCCCGGCAGCTGGTGTAATTGGTGCAGCAAGAATTGCAACTTCTGCAAATGAACCCAATTTAATTACGTTTGATGTTGGTGGCACAAGTGCAGATATCTCGATCATTCAAAATGGGCAGCCTACAATGGCTCAATCGAATCAGCTTTCAGGATTTCCGATCATTCTTCCATCTGTTGCAATGTATTCGATAGGGGCTGGCGGAGGTTCTGTTGCATGGCTTGATCAAGGCGGGCTTCTTAAAGCAGGACCGGAATCAGTTGGCTCGCAGCCTGGACCTGCTTCGTATGGAAGGGGAAAAAAAGCTGCTTTAACCGATGCATTTCTCATATGCGGTTACCTCAATCAAGAACGGTTTGCCGGAGGACATTTACAATTGCAGCGGTCTGCAGCGGAAATAGCCTTTCAGCCAATTGCTGATCAGCTTCATAAAACGGTCGAACAGGCGGCTGACCAGTTGATTCAAGTGGCTGTTGCCAATATGTACACAGAACTAAGCAATGTCATGGAGCAGCAAGGGTTTGATCCTAGAGATTTTAGTTTGTTGGCATTTGGCGGGGCAGGACCTGTTGTCGCGAATTTCCTTGCGAGAGAAATTCATGCGAAAAATGTGGTCGTCCCTCCAAGTCCAGGGACATTATGTGCGCTAGGTGCACTTACAGCCGATTTTATCCATGATGCTGTGTTGTCTAAGAAAATCTGCTTACAAGACTATACGCTTGACGAATTAAAACAAGATTATGAAATGCTTTCTCGCAAAGCAACGGGTTGGTTCAGCCAGCAAAACATTCAACATATCAAACAAACGTCCATTTTGTTATTAGCAGATGCCCGCTATCAAGGACAGGCATTTGAGATTGAATTGCCATTATCGGTGGATTGGCTAAAGCAGGAACAAGACGTCTATCATCTGATTGAAGCTTTCCACAGCCTACATGAGCGTCAATATGGCCATAGAGATGATCAGGCGAACATTGAATTTACTCATTTGCGAGTTCGGGTTATAGGTGAAACGCCTCCACTGCCTTTCTCTTCTGTTGATGAAAGCAGCGGACAGCCTTTAATACCACAATCATACAGACGAATCTTTATAGAAGAAAAAGAGTACGAAGCATCTGTTTACAATCGGAGTACTTTGTCATTAGGCGCTGTTGTGAAAGGACCTGCCATCATTGAGCAAGATGATACGACAACATTGATTTTGCCAAACTGGGCAGGCAGCATAGACCATTCAGGAAACTTGGTGATTTCAAGGGAGGCGGCTTTACATGGGAACTGATCCAGCAAAGCTTGAGATGATGAGGAGTTATTTTAATGCAATTGCATCAGGCATGGGACATGTCATTGAGCGGACATCCTTTACAACATTCGTAAAAGAATCGGCGGATTTTGCTACAGCATTAGCCACGCCTTCTGGAGATTTCTTTGTTTACCCAAAAACAGTCGGTGTCACGATCTTTTTAGGGCTGAGTCTCAAAAAAGCGATTGAAGAAAGCGGACCGATGCAGCCGGGTGACATTATCATCACAAATGATCCTTATACGACAAACGGTTTAGCGACTCATTTGCCAGATGTCCATATCATCAAACCCATTTTTATAGAAGATGAAATTGTCAGCTATGCCTGGTCTTTTGTTCATGTAAGTGATGTGGGAGGTCTTGTCCCTTCAAGCATTTCTCCAACTGCAACAGATGTTCATCAGGAAGGATTAAGAATTCCACCAGTGAAAATCTATGAAGGTGGAAAAGAGAATCAGGTTGTTCGTACCTTTTTAAGAGCTAATAGCCGGGCGAGTCATTTAAATGATGGCGATATTAATGCGATGATTGCCGCTGTTAATACAGCAGAAATCAGACTAAAAGAAATGATCGAGAAATTCGGAAAAAACGAAGTGAAGCAAGGAATGATTGATCTGCTGAAGCAAGCAGAGGATCGCGCAGGAAAAGTCATTGAAGCCATCCCTGATGGAACGAGTGAATTCGCTGATTACTTGGATGATGATATGATTTCGGACGTGCCGATCCGATTAAAGATCAAGCTGACGATCAAAGGGAAACAGCTGACACTGGACTTCTCTGAGTGTGACCCGCAAGTTAAGACAGCTTTTAATCTTGTCACCAATGGTCAAAAGCACTCCTTTTTATATCAAGGGTTGATCAATTACATTATTAGTAAAGATCCTTTTATTCCGATTAATGGTGGGATTACGTATCCGATAGACGTGATTTCACCTAAAGGAACGCTTGTCCATCCAGAATATCCGGCTTCTGTCGGTATTCGGCATTCCATTACAATGAGACTGTATAATGTCGTGCTAGGTGCTATTGGTAAGCTGTTGCCTGAAGCAGTGCCGGCGGCAGGTGCAGGTCAATCCGCTATCGTCGTTCTCTCTGTTCCTGATGATCAAACAGGAGGCAGAAAAATGTCTGTGGTCGAACCGTTAGGCGGAGGCGGCGGTGCTCAAAAAGGGACTGATGGAGTCGATGGAATTGATCATTCGTCAGGATTTTTAAAAAATACACCCATTGAGAGCTTGGAACAGCATATTGATATTCATGTACACCGATATGAACTGTTGCCAAACACAGGTGGAGCAGGGGAACATAGAGGGGGACATGCGATTGGTTTAGAATTTGAAATGATCAAGCCAGAATCGATGGTGACGGCACGAGGAATGGAACGAATGAAGTTTCAACCTTGGGGGTTAATGGGCGGACGTGCAGGAGCAATTGGTGAGGTGAAATTGACCAAACCAAATGGGGAGACACAAAACCAGCCGAAAATTGATGTCATGCGTCTTGAAAAAGGCGATATTGTTCAATTGGTTTCACCAAGTGGAGGAGGATGGGGGAATCCATTTGCTAGAACGAAAGAAAAAGTCCTTCATGAAGTGGAAGCAGGGCTATTAAGTGAAGAAAGAGCACTTCAGCAATATGGCGTCAAAGTCTATCGAGATCATAATGAATGGAAAATTGATGACGAACAGACGAGCAGGCTTCGTGAAAAGATGAATGATGCTGATGCTGTCGCTTGGGATTTTGGAAAACAAAGAGCAGCTTATGAGAAAGTGTGGACAGACGAAGCCAGCAGTGAGCTTGCTGTGCAGCTTCGTTCATACCCAGCAAATGAGCGTACGCACTATAAACATGCGGTTCATTCTCATTTTAGTCATAGACAAGAACCGTTAACAAAGATGGATATTATTCAAGCACTTCATCAGTTGAATCAACAAAAAGGGGGAAACGAATTATGAAAAGAAGATTAATGACCATATTTGCAGGTGTCCTATCCATCATGATACTGCTGTCTGCATGCGGTGGAAATGGGCAGGACCAAAGTAAACAGCAGCAGACTGTGATCGTTGGTGTCTACGGAGGGGATTGGGAAAAGAATATTAAGCCAATCCTCGAAAAGTTTGAAAAGGATACAGGCATTAAAGTACAAACGGTCTCTGGGGCAGATTCTGAATGGTTTACAAAATTAAAAGCATCTAATGGTAAAAATCCACCGTATGATTTGCTTATTTTACAGCCTGATACGATTCAAAGAGGTATTGCGGCAAACGTTCTTGCGCCTATTGATGAAGATCAAGCACCGAATGTGAAAAAGCTTTATCGTTCTGTTCAAAAGAAACTCACTGTTGATGGAAAACAATATGCAGCAGGCTTTAGTATGGGACAGCTTGGAATTGCTTATAGAAAAGATCTTGTCAAACAGGAGCCAAACAGCTGGACAGATTTATGGAGCGATCAGCTGAAAGGGAAAGTGGCGATTTCTTCCCCAACTTATTCAGCGGGCTTACAATTTTTCTCTGCACTTGTCCATGCTCAAGGAGGGACAGAATCAAATCCTAAGGATATTGATAAAGCATTTAAAAGCCTAGCACAATTAAAAGGGCGTGTAGCTGCTTTTCCTGATAACCCAGGGTCTATTCAAACGCTGTTAGAACGTGGTGACGTGACGGCAGTTCCATATTGGGATGGCCGAGCATTTGCACTTGAAGAAGAAGGGATGGATATTGGATTCTCATATCCGAAAGAAGGCGCTGTGGCAGCAGTTGCGAGCTGGGCGTTAACAAAGGGAAGTCAGCATGAGGAAGCGGCTTATAAGCTATTAAACTACCTTAGCGGGAAAGAAGCTCAAGAAGCCTTCTCAGAAAAATCTTACTATGGCATGTCGAATTCTGATGTGAAATACGGAGACAAAATTAAGGGGAAAGTGAAGGTTGGCGAAAATTATTATAGCAAGCTGACTTGGGTAGATTACGAAACAGCGACCTCGGAGCTCGGTCAATGGACAAATCGATGGAATGAAGTATTAGGCGGAGGAAAATAGGTGATCGCATGAGTGGAATCAATTTAGAACATATCAGCCAGCATTTTGGCGAGCAGATTGCTCTTGATGATGTCAGTCTTACGGTAAAAGAGGGAGAGTTTTTCTCCCTTCTTGGCCCTAGTGGCTGCGGAAAATCAACTTTACTCAATATCATTGGTGGTTTTTTAGAACCGACAAAAGGAGTCGTCTATATTGGTGATCAGGATGTGACGACTTTACCTCCTTATCAAAGAAAAACGGGGATGGTCTTTCAAAGCTATGCACTTTTCCCACATCTCACCGTATTTGATAATGTTGCATATGGGTTGAAGGTTCAAAAGAAAAAGAAGGCGGAAATCAAGCAAAAGGTGATGGAGAGTTTGTCTCTTGTTCAATTAGAGTCATTTGCCAAACGTATGCCGCACCAATTAAGTGGAGGTCAGCAGCAACGGGTCGCCATTGCACGGGCACTTGCCATCCAGCCTGCCGTTCTTCTTCTGGATGAACCACTCAGTAACTTAGATGCAAAACTAAGAAAAAATATGCAGACGGAGCTGCGAAATATTCAACGGAATGTCGGGATTACGACTATTCTTGTGACGCATGATCAGGAGGAAGCCTTAAGTCTTTCCGACCGAATTGGGATATTAGGTGAGGGGAAAATTCAGCAGATTGGGACACCTTTAGAAGTATATCGTCAGCCAAATAATCGTTTTGTTGCTGAATTTATCGGACAGGTCAATCTATTTGAAGCGGAATATGATGAAGTTACTTCCACATACACTGTTCCACATTTCATTCAATCAAACGGGAAGCAAGTTCAGCTAAAAGTTGCCGCATTTAAAGAGAAGAGCGAGAAGCATTTACTCATGCTGCGTCCTGAGAGAATCAAGTTATCTTCTGTCGGGGAGGAAGTTCAGCCAAATCATGTCACAGGCGTGTTGGCAGATGTCAGTTATATTGGGCACTCTTTACGTTTGGTCGTTGGGCTTAATCAAGGTGAAATCATTGTCCATGCATCAGACGCAGCGTTTCCCGAGCTGCCTCAAGTTGGAGAAATTGTGCATATTCATTGGCAACCTGAAGATATTGTGTTTTTAGATTCGAAGGTGCATGCGTGATGCGAATCAAAAAAAAGAATCAGCGCTTTCATTGGTTTATGCTGCTGCCAGCTTGTTTGTTTCTAGTTGTATTCCTTCTTGCTCCGCTTGTGATGATGTTTGTCCTCAGTTTTCGTGATGTGGATTCGATGATGAATACGTTACAATCCTATAGTTTGTCTCAATATTTACATGTATTTACGACAGATGCATATGTGAAAGCAATTGGAAGTACTGTGTGGGTGGCCTTACAGACAACGGTGATTTGTTTATTGATGGCATATCCAGCAGCTTATGTGCTAGTGAAAGCACCTCACCCAAGATTGCGGGCTTTTTTCTATATCTTACTTGTATCGCCGCTTTTGACGAGTGTCGTCATTCGGACATTTGCATGGATCGTTCTTCTTTCGCAAAATGGTTTGATCAATGGCATGCTGATCGATTTACATCTGATTGAGAAACCGCTATCGATGCTGTGGAATATGAATGCGGTCATTATTGCTTATGTTCAAGTGATGCTGCCTTTTGCAGTGCTGCCTATTGCAACGAGCTTAACTGATATGGACCGTCACTTAAGACCGGCTTCTATGAGTCTTGGTGCTGGGCGTATACGGACATTTTTTCATGTGACCTTGCCACTTACGATTCCAGGCATGATCACCGGAGCAATTATTGTCTTCTCACTTGCAGCAGGAAGCTATATTACCCCTCTGCTAGTCGGCGGACGGATGCAGCCGCTCTTGCCACTGTCCATTTATCAGCAGGTCATGCAGGTGTATAATTTGCCTCTTGCCGCTGCGATGTCCTTTACTTTATTGATTTGTGTGCTAGCGGTCGTCAGTCTATTAAGCTATCTATTGAAGCGTTGGGAGGCGAGGATGCATGCGTAAAAAATCAATAAGTGACCGTTTGCTTTCGGTTCTGATATGGACCGCAGGCTCACTCGTTTATCTCTTTTTAACCGTACCTGTTCTTGTCATTGTTCTTTCTGCTTTTAGTCCGAATGCTTTTCCTGAATTCCCGCCGACTTCGTTTTCCGTTCGCTGGTTTCATGAGGTCGTGTCGAATCCAGAATGGATGGAATCTTTGCGTATCAGCGTGATTCTGTTATTGATTGTGACGCCGCTTACTGTTCTTTTAGGAACGATGGCTTCTTATGCTTTAGCAAGGCTTTCCTTTAAGGGAAAGGAAGCTGTTCAAGCCTTTATTTTGTCACCTCTTATGATTCCTCAGGTGGTATTAGGGATTGCGATGCTGTATTTGTTTACGGCTATGGGTTTTACAGGGTCTTTGTGGGCATTAGTCATTGGGCATGTCATCATTGGTTTTCCTTATGTGGTACGAACCGTGGGTGTCAGTGTTTCAAATCTTGATCCGCGTCTTGAGCTAGCTTCCATGAATCTTGGTGCAGGGCCCATACGTACTTTCTTTCGTGTGACACTGCCCTTGATCAAGCCGGGCATTATCGCAGGTGGCGTGTTTTCTGCAGTGACATCATTTGGTGAAATCTCGATTAGTTTGTTCGTTTCTTCACCTCAAACCATTACGATTCCCGTGAGGACGTTTAATTACATTGAGCAAACTTTTGATCCGAGTGTCAATGCGATATCTGTCATATTTATTATCATTTCTATCATTGCGTTGCTCATTATTGAGAAAACGATTGGTCTGTCTAAGGTGATGTAAATATAATGAAGAAACAAGGAGCTGTCATTTGAAATGACAGCTCTTTTTGTATTGTTTTTTATGGTAAAAATATTCAAAGTTTTATGGAATGTAGTTCTTAAGGTTTAAGAAAATGCGAGGCGTGATAGGAGACCTCTATCCTACATTTTCGGTCATATTTGCAAAATTTAAGGAAAAACATGAAATTTTTGCGGTAATTGGTCATTTATTTTCGGTGAAACGCAACTATTATTAGTTATTTTCGGTAAATATCGTAAATTATGATGTGATCCCTTCGGCATAACGCATGAATCTTTACACCCATTTTTCGGTGAAAAAAACAATAATTTCATATAAAGTGGACGTAAATAGAAAATATCTAAAAGAAAAGAAGAAAAAGGCAAATCTATGGAAACATAGAGACGCAAAGCCATGTCCTAAGGTAAAAGTTGCTTTTTTACTATGGTCGGCAGGTTACCGAATCAAAATGGGAGTCCCTCCGTTTTATTCGGGGTGGGCTCCTTTTCTGTTATTCCGTCTATTTTAATGAAATAGACTTGGTTCTTTTGATATAGAGGGTGCAGGGTATCACAGTTGGTGGAGAAAACATAGAAGAGCGGAGGATGAGAATGAGTACAGTTTATTACCCCTTAACACATGCGCAAAAGCGAGTATTCTACACGGAAAGATTTTATCCAGGCACAAGTATTTCTAATTTGGGTGGGTTTGCCAAGTTAAGATCGGTATCAGGTCTAAATCCTTCTTTGATCGTGGATGTGCTTCAAGCGTACATTCGTGAAACTGATTCTCTTCGTTTAAGGCTGGTGTATCGACATGAGCAGGAGGAGCCCGTTCAATATATCAAGCCATATGAAAAACAGCCGATTCGTTTGGTGAAAGGCTGGAGTGAAAAGGAAGTCAGGGCGTGGGCGAACGAGGAGATTCGTGAGCCGATGGAACTGATTGATCGTTCCTTAATTGAATTTACGGTCTTTCAAATCAGTGATCAAGAGTGCTGGCTGTTCTGTAAAGCACATCATATTGTGGCTGATGGTATTTCAATTATCTTGATGGGAAACCGAATCATTGATCTATACCATGACATGTTGCAGGGGACAGACATCTCCCCAATTGAAGACATTTCCTTCGTTGATCACATCATGAGTGAGCAAACGTATGAATCTTCTAAACGTTTTCAGAAAGACCAAGCTTTTTGGAACGAGCAATTTGCCAATATTCCAGATTTCGCTTCTTTAACACCGCATAAAGGTTACGAGATGAGCTTACATGCGGAGAGATTTTCAGGGGATATTCCTGATTCTTTAAAGGAGAAGCTTCGAGTCTTTTGTGAAGAAGAGAAAGTCAGTATGCTTTCTATGTTTATGTCCGCTGTCTATATTTACTTGCACCGATTTAGCGGCATGGAGGATGTGGTCCTTGGAACTTTTATGGGCAATCGGACGAATGCAAAGGAAAAAAAGATGATTGGGATGTTTGTGTCGACCATTCCGATGCGCGCATCTGTGCAAGGATCCCTCACGTTTCTTGATTTCGTGAAGCAAGTCATGGCGGATCAGATGAAGATCTTGCGTCATCAAAAATATCCTTACAATGTGCTCATGAATGATTTAAGGGAAAGAGATGGATTTACAGGACGCCTGTTTGATATTTCTTTAGAGTATCAGGTCATGCAGTGGCAGAAAAAAGAGAATCTTTCGTTCATTACGGAGCCGATTTTTAGTGGAAGCGGGATGAATGATATATCGATTCATGTGAAAGACCGCTGGGATACAGATACATTGACCATTGATTTGGATTACCGTACAGATCTATTTAGTGAAGACGATATGAGTAAGCTGTTTGATCGATTGATTATTTTGCTGGAGGCGGCAGTCTCTCAGCCAGATCAGCTGATTGGGGCTCTCTCTTTACTGCCAGCAGATGAACAAAAGCAGTTGCTTCAATTATCTAAGGGAAAAGCATTTGATTTACCAGAAGCGAAACCAGTTCACCACTTATTTGATGAGGTAGCTAAAACGTATTCAGAACGGGCAGCTGTGGTAGCGGAAAATGGAACGTTCACTTATGGAGAGCTGTATCAAAAAGCGGACAAACTGGCACGATTTTTACAGATGAAAGGTGTCTCGCGTGATGTACCAGTTGCCGTTTTAATGGAACGGACGGCAGATGCGATGGCTGCCATTTTTGGGATATTAAAAGCTGGCGGTGCATATGTACCGATCGATCCGGCATTACCTGAGGAACGCATTCAATTTATTGTAGAAGATTCTGGTGCTTCTATCGTTTTAACAGAAGAATTGTTTGTTCAGCGATATTCATCCATTGCGGAAAAAATGATTGTCCAGCAGCATATGGAATTAGAAGATCGTCCGCTGCCTGAGCTGATCGATCAGACGACATCACAGGATTTGGCTTATCTCATTTATACATCGGGTACGACTGGAAAGCCGAAGGGAGTGATGATCGAGCATCTTCAGCTGCATCATTTGGTTCATGCCCTGCATCACGAAGTGTATGAGGGGGCAAATCAGCTTCAAGTGGCACTTCTTGCACCATTCCATTTCGATGCATCTGTTAAACAAATCTTTGCTGCTCTTTTATTTGGACATACGCTTCATATTGTGCCAAGAGAAACGACACGAAACGGTGTACAGCTAGCGACTTATTACAAAGAACATCAAATCAAAGCAACAGATGGAACGCCAGCACATGTGCAGCTTTTACTTGCAGCGGAGTTGGATGGGCTTGCACTGACTCACATGCTGATTGGGGGAGAAGCACTCCCTGCGAAAGCAGCGCAGGCGCTGATTGAAGCTGTGCGTGTCAGCCAGCCGGATTTTGCCTTGTGGAATGTGTATGGTCCGACAGAAACGTGTGTGGATGCGGCGGTTCACCGTCTAGATCTCAGTGAGCTGCAGAAGTCACCAGAACAGCGCTATGTGTCAATTGGAAAGCCACTGGGCCATCACCGGATTTATATTTTAAATGAACATGAACAACTACAGGTGCAGGGAGCTGTGGGAGAACTATGCATTGCGGGAATAGGAGTTGGACGGGGCTATGTGAATCAGCCTGAATTGACGGAGAAGGCATTCAGACCAGATCCATTTTTTCCTGAAGACCGGATGTATCGCACAGGTGATGTAGTGAGATGGCTTCCAGACGGCACAATTGATTACCTTGGAAGAATAGATGACCAAGTAAAAATAAGAGGTTACCGCATCGAAACAGGTGAAATTGAGGCGGTCATGGAGCAGGTAGACGGAGTCGATCAGGCTGTTGTCCTTGTCGTGGATGAACCGGACGGTGGAAAGGCTTTAAGTGCTTACTATCAAGCACGACAAGAATTTCTTTCCGTGGACACCCTGCAAGCCGCTATCAAACATCAGCTGCCAGCTTATATGATGCCGCTTTATTTCAAGCAGCTTGAGGCATTTCCACTGACAGTGAGTGGGAAAGTCGACCGGCGTGCGCTTGCTGCATTAAAGGGAGACAAGGCTGTCAGTGCTGTTTATGTAGCGCCTAGAAACGATGTAGAAACGAAGCTTGTTCGTTTGTGGGAAGACGTTCTTCATCAAGAGAACATAGGTGTGTACGACTCATTCTTTGACCTAGGCGGGCATTCACTCAAAGCGATGAAAGTTCTTACACTCGTTCAGCGGGCTTTTCAAGTGGAGGTCCCTTTATCTGTTTTATTTGAACAGCAAACGATTGCAGCACTTGCTGTTTATATTGAACAAGCGGAAAAGTCTTCACAAGTGGTCATACCGAAAGCACCGACTGCCGCCGATTATCCACTGTCACCAGCGCAGCAGCGTGTTTATATGGTGACTCAGTTGGAGCAGAGCATCGCCTATCATATGCCTGCCGTTGTGAAATTAAGAGGAACGCTGCAACGGGAGAAATTGGATGCAGCTTTTGAAAAACTGATCGCACGTCATGATATGCTGCGCACTTCTTTTCATACAGTCAAAGGAGTCCCTCGTCAGCGGGTAGCTTCATCCGTTCCATTTCAAATAGAACAGGTGACAGGCAGCACGATGGAAGAGAACATGCGTCAATTTGTCCGACCTTTTTATCTTGAGCAGGCTCCGCTTTTGCGTGTGGGGCTACAGTCTTTACATGATCAGGAGCATCTTCTCTATTTCGATATGCATCATCTAATTTCAGATGGTCTTTCAATTGATTTAATGCTGCGTGAGCTGTCTAACGCATATGAGGGATCAGTGAAAGCGCCATTGAAGCTTCAATATCAAGATTATGCTGTTTGGCAAGAACAACAGGCAGAGCAAGGCGGTCAAATAGATGAAGCGTTCTGGCTGAAAGAATTTTCAGGAGATATCCCTGCTTTGCAGCTGCTAACTGATTATCAGCGTCCGGCTGTCCAGTCTTTCGCTGGAGATCGCGTTCTCAGGAACATCGATGAGACGTTAACAGGCCGTTTGCAGGAGCTTGCAGCGAATCATCATACGACGCTGTATACCGTGTTGCTTTCTGCTTACTATACATTGCTTGCGAAATACACAGGTCAAAAGGAGTTTGTGGTGGGGACGCCAACAGCAGGCCGAGTGCATGCAGATTTGAATGACATGATCGGCATGTTTGTCCAAACACTTGCTTTACGTTCAGAGGTAGATCCGAACGGTTCAATGACACAGTTGATTGAGCAAGTAAAGGAAAAGACGATGAGGGCGTTTGAGCATCAGCAATATCCATTCGAGCGGCTGCTTGAAAAGCTAAATGTGCAAAGAGATTTTAGCCGCCATCCATTGTTTGATACGGTCTTTACTCTGACGCCAGATCATTCAACAACCCAGCATATTGGAGAGATGAAAGTCGAAGTCGAGGAAACCAATTTCCATATTGCGAAGTTTGATCTCACACTTCAAGCGACGGAGTCATGTCATGGTCTTTCCTTTGTTCTCGATTACAGTACGGCGTTATTTAAACGAAGTACAGCCGAGCAGATGCTCAAGCATTATGTTTATCTTCTGGAGCAGATGGTCGAAGTGCCGGAGCAAGAGATTCAATCATACCGTTTACTGTCTGAACATGAGGCAGCGGCTCAATTGAAGATGTGGAACCCGTTACCTACGCCTTATCCTGCGGAAGAAACCATTGTGACGCAATTTGAATCACAAGTACAGCAGCATGGTCACCAGCCTGCTTTGCAATATAAAGATGAGGTTCTTTCTTATCAAGAGCTGAATCGCAGAGTGAACCAGTTGGCTCATTATTTACACGAACATGGTTTTGAAAAAGGGATGAAAGCGGCTTTATTCTTTGAACGTTCCAATGAGATGGTGTTGTCGGTTTTAGCTGTGCTAAAGGCTGGCGGTGTCTATGTGCCAATTGATCCTGACTTCCCTGATGAACGTATCAAGCACTTTTTGACAGATAGTGGTGCACAGTTTGTCCTGACCCATCAGGTGCTGCGTCATCGTTCTGTGCTTACTGCGTTTGAAGGGAAAATCATAGAAACAGAAGATCAAGCCGTTGATCAGCAGTCAGAGAGCAATCCAGTTGTATGTGTTTCGCCTTTGGACTTGGCGAATTTGACCTACACATCTGGTACGACAGGCAAACCTAAAGGGAACATGGTGACGCATCGGAACATTTTGAGAACAGTGAAGCAGTCGAATTATCTCACCATTCATCATGAAGACACGGTGATGAGCCTTTCAAACTATGTATTCGATGCATTTATGTTTGATGTGTTTGGTGCTTTATTGAACGGAGCGAAACTCATTGTTTTGCCAAAGGATCAGATTTTAAATATGAATGAGCTTTCTGGCGCGATTGAGAAGGAAAAAGTCAGTATTTTAATGATCACGACCGCTCTATTTCACTTACTGATTGATATGAAAAAAGGCAGCCTGAAAAACGTCAGAAAAGTGCTGTTTGGCGGGGAACGTGCTTCTGTGCCGCATGTTGTGGCAGCGCTTGAAACGGTTGGAGAAGACAAACTTATTCATATGTATGGACCTTCTGAAAGCACGATTTTCACAACGTATTATCCGGTGAATCACATTGAAGAACAAGCACTGTCGATTCCGATCGGAAAGCCGGTGAGTCAAACGGCTGTTTATATTGTCGATGAGTTTGGACAAGTGCAGCCGCCGGGAGTTGCTGGAGAGCTTTGTGTTGCAGGTGATGGACTGGTCATGGGGTATTATCACCAACCAGAGTTAACGAGCGAAAAGTTTGTTGAAAATCCTTTCCGACCTGGTGAAGTCATGTACAAAACGGGCGATCTCGCACGATGGCTGTCAAATGGAGATATTGAATTCATTGGGCGAATCGATCATCAAGTCAAGATTCGAGGTCAGCGTATCGAGCTTGGCGAAATTGAACACCAGCTATTGCAGCATTCGCAAGTGAAGGAAGCCGTTGTCATTGCGATATCAAATGATACATTGTGTGCATATTTCACAGCAGAAGGTGCTGTTCCGCTGTCGGATTTACGTGAGCAAGCAGGACGAGAACTCCCTGTTTATATGATGCCAGCTTTCTTCATGCAATTAGACGAGCTGCCACTAACGGGCAATGGCAAGGTAGACAGACGGGCATTACCGGTACCTGATGTAAGTGAGCAGGCGGCAAATGAATACGTCCCTCCTCAATCAGATACAGAGCGTATATTGGCACACATTTGGGAGGAAGTTCTTGAGGTGCAGAAAATCGGCAGACATGATCATTTCTTTGAATGCGGTGGTCATTCACTGCGCGGCATGAAAATGCTGAACAGGCTCTATGAAGAGATGCATGTGGAATGTACGTTGAAAACATTATTTGAATCACCCACTTTAGAGGCGTTTGCCCTTGCGGTGGATCAAACAGATCGAACTGAAATCAGGCGAGTGGAGAAAGCGGAAGAAGCGGCTTTTTATCCTGTGACATCTGCTCAGAAAAGATTGTTTGTTCTGCAAAAAATGACAGATGCCGAGCAGAGCTATCATATGCCAGCTGCTTTAAAGCTTGAAGGTGTATTTGATGAAAAACGATTTAAAAAAGCCATTGACCAGCTTGTTCATCGTCATGAAGCATTCCGTACGAGCTTTGACTTCGTTCAGGGTGAACCTGTTCAGCGAATTGAAACGAATGTTTCTGTGAACATTGAAAACATCGAAGGGGAAGGCCGAGACATTCAGCAATTAATGAATGATTTTATCCGTCCATTTGATATAGAAAAAGCGCCGCTGCTTAGAGTGGGGCTTGTGTCTGAATCGGAGAGTGTTCATTATTTGTTGATTGATATGCACCACATCATTTCAGATGGTGCGTCTGTCGGTATTTTAATTGATGAGCTATCGATCTTGTATCGAGGAGACGAACTTGATGAATTGCCTATTCAATATAAGGACTATGCGGTTTGGTCAAACAGTGAAGAATCTCTTGTGAAAAAAGCGGAAGAAGCGGCGTTTTGGTTGGCACAATTACAAGGAGAACTGCCTGTTTTGGCGCTGCCTGAGGATCTTCCGAGACCAAAGGTTCAGACGTTTGAAGGGGACCGCGTCGAATTCTCTATAGACGGTGCGCTTAAAGCGCAATTGGATGAGTTGGTTAGATCACTCAACAGTACAACGTATACAGTGCTGCTTGCTTGCTACAGTACACTTTTAAGCAAGCTTTCGAGACAAGAAGACATCATGATCGGTTCTCCAGTGGTGGGCAGAACTCATCCTGATATTCAATCAGTCATCGGCATGTTTGTGAATACGCTGGCACTCAGAACAAAACCAGAAGGACATCAGACATTTTCTCAATTTGCGTCAACAGTTCATGAGCTTGTGTTAGCGGCAAATGAACATCAACTTTACCCATTTGAAGAATTGGTGGACCAAGTGCAAACGGTTCGCGACACAAGCCGCCATCCAATCTTTGATGTGGTGTTCTCGATGGAAAATGCAGATATTCGTGACTTGTCGATGGATGGACTTCACATTGTTCCACAATCATTCAATGAGAATATAGCCAAATTTGACTTAACCTTAACTGGAAACGAATCTGACGATCAAATCGAGCTTGTGTTTGATTTTAATTCTTCTATCTTTGAACGGTCGTCGATTGAGAAGTGGAAGGAGTATTTCCTTTACTTGATCGAACAAATGGTGTCAGCACCAGATCAATTATTAGATCAGATGCAATTATTATCACCAGCGCAGCAGCAAAAACTGCTTGATGAATGGTCAGGCCCTATCCTAAATGTCCCGACAGATCAAACGGTTCATGCATTGATTGAGGCGAAGTCACAGGAAGTACCTGATCAAAAAGCCGTAACTTTCTGCGGCACAAGCTGGACGTATGAAGAACTGAACAACCGGGCGAATACAGTCGCCGCAAGACTTATGTCCAGCGGCACAAAACCGGGAGACCGCATCGGCATTCTCACGCGTCCATCGCTCGAGATGACAGCCGCTGTTCTCGGAGTTCTCAAAGCAGGTGCGGCATTCGTGCCGATTGATGCCGATTATCCAGCGCAGCGCATTGCCTATATGCTGGAAGATTGCGGGGCAGAGGTCCTTCTGATTCAGAAAGGGCTCACTGCACCACGTTCTTTCACAGGTCATACCCTCTTCATAGAAGAGGCAGTAGAAGGAGAAGCACACGAGATTCAGGTTCCTGTTAAACCAACAGATCTCGCCTATATGATTTACACATCTGGAACGACTGGACAGCCGAAGGGTGTCATGGTCGAGCACCAGTCCCTTGTCAATCTCGCCTACTGGCACAATGATGCTTTCCAGGTGACGAAACAAGACCGAACCGCCAAATATGCCGGCTTTGGCTTTGATGCCTCCATTTGGGAGATGTTCCCGACGTGGATCGCTGGCGCAGAGCTCCATATCATCGACGAAGCGATTCGCCTCGATATGATCAAGCTCAATTCGTATTTTAATCACGAAGGCATTACCATTGCGTTCCTGCCAACACAGCTATGTGAGCAGTTTATGTCGATGGACAATCATTCTCTCCGTTACTTACTGACAGGCGGGGACAAGCTAAAACAGGTGAAGCCCGTTCCATACAAACTCGTCAATAACTACGGCCCAACAGAAAATACGGTCGTGGCGACAAGCGGGATCATTGATCCAGATCAAGGCACGCTTCCTATCGGAACAGCGATTGCCAATACTCGTTTTTACATTATGGGTTCGTTATATGACCTCTCGCCGCAAGGCGTACCGGGTGAGCTCGTGATTGCGGGGAAAGGACTGGCAAGAGGCTACTGGAATCTCCCAGAGGAAACGGACAAACGGTTTGTCCCAGATCCATTTTATCCAGGAGAGCGCATGTACCGTACAGGTGACTTGGTGAAATGGACAGAGGATGGCGAACTGATCTATCTCGGCAGAAAAGACCATCAAGTGAGCATCCGCGGATTCCGTATTGAGCTGTCAGAAATTGAAGCGCAGCTCCTTGCGCTGGATTCAGTCCAAGAAGCCGTCGTGACAACGGTCAAAGACGCAAGTGATCAAGACGCTCTTGTCGCTTACGTCATCACAGATAAAGAAACGGGCACTTTGAAAGAAAGCCTAAAGCGCACCTTACCTGAATATATGGTGCCATCATGGATCATTAAGCTAGCCCAACTGCCGATGACGGCAAATGGCAAAGTGGATCTCAAAGCACTGCCAGCACCTGATGTGGAAGCGAATCAAACAGCATACGAAGCCCCAAGAGATGAAGTGGAAACACTGCTTTGCGGCATTTGGGAAGATGTGCTTGGCGTCAGCCAAGTCGGTATTCACGACCATTTCTTCTTCCTTGGCGGAGATTCGATTAAAGGCATCCAAATGGCAAGCAGACTCACGCAAGAAGGCTGGAAGCTCGATATGAAACTACTTTTCCAATACCCAACGATTGCGGAGCTTCGCCCATATATCGAAGAAGCGGACCTTCTCACAGCCGATCAATCACCTGTGGAAGGAGAGGTCATTTTAACACCAATTCAGCGCTGGTTCTTTGAACGGAACTTCAGCAGCCAGCATCATTGGAATCAGTCCGTTATGCTCCATGCGGCAAATGGTTTGGATGAAGCGCTTGTCAAGCAAGTGCTCGAGCAGATGATGACCCATCATGATGCTTTGCGATTGGTTTATCCGATAGAAGAAGGACGCATCATCCAGCGTCATCGTGGAGTAGACGAAAACGATGTAGCGGTGGACGTGATAGAAGTACAAGGAGAACGATCACAGCAAATCGAGCACGTAGAAAAGCTGGCAAATGAAGTGCAGGCGAGTATTTCTTTAACAGAGGGACCGTTAGTCAAACCTGCGATTTTCCGTACGGATCATGGAGATCACTTATTGCTCGTTGTACATCACCTTGTCATTGATGGTGTGTCATGGCGTATTTTCCTTGAAGACTTCATGGCTCTTTATGAGCAGGCGAAGCGTGGGGAAGAGCTGACACTTCCTGAAAAAACACATTCATTCCAAGCATATGCCCAGAAGTTGACGGAATATGCAGTGTCAGATGAGCTGCTGGCAGAAAGGGACTATTGGAAAAAGGTACTTGGGCATTTAACTGCACCTCTGCAAAAGGATCATGTTACAGAGGATCAAAGAATGCTGCATACAAAAACCATTCGCTTTACGCTGTCTGAGGAAGAAACACGCAGTCTACTGACAGAAGTACATGAGGCGTACCATACGGAAATCAATGACATTTTGCTAACCGCTTTAGGATTGACCCTGAAAGAGTGGACAGGAGAAGACAGACACTTTATTCACCTTGAAGGACATGGAAGGGAAGACATCCTTCCGGCGGTCAATGTGTCGCGGACCATCGGCTGGTTTACGAGCATGTATCCTGTGCTACTTGATTTGTCGCATGCGGAGGATCTTTCGTATCAAATCAAGCTTTTGAAAGAAGAGCTCAGACACATTCCGAACAAGGGAATCGGCTATGGCGTTTTAAAATACTTAACGCCTGACAAAATGAAGGACGGTCTCGCATTTGATGTCACGCCAGATATCAGCTTTAACTATCTTGGTCAGTTTGATGAACAGATTGGCGGGGGTGAACTAAGTCGATCCACTTGGCAGGCAGGTCAATCATTAAGTCCAGAATCAGAGAAACCTCATGCATTAGATATTGTTGGTTTCGTAGAACAGGGCATGTTCCATATGACGATGTCATATCACCAGCTTGAATTCGAAGAGCAAACGATGGAACAGTTCAAGGACCTTTTAGAAAAGAACGTGAAGGCACTCATCTCACATTGTGTATCACAAGATGAAGCGCAAATTACGCCTAGTGATGTAGGAGACGATGACCTGACCATGGATGAACTTGAAAAGCTAATGGATATATTTTAAGCAAACGAAGAGGTGGACTATGAGCAAACAGAAGATTCAAAAGGTATATCCTTTAACACCAATGCAAGAAGGTATGTTATATCATGCCATGCTAGACCCTAATTCGTCCTCTTATTTCACACAGCTGGAGCTTGGAATAAGAGGGGAGTTTGATCTCGATCTTTTTGAAAAAAGTCTCAATGAGCTCATCGGCACATATGACATTCTCCGTACAGCCTTTGTCTATCAGCAATTACAGAAGCCTCGTCAGGTTGTACTGGCAGAGCGCAATCTAGATGTGTATAGAGAGAATCTATCTCACCTGAACCATCAGGAACAGCAAAAGGTACTAGATCAATATAAAAAGCAAGTGAGAAAGCAAGGCTTTCATTTAACGAATGATTTGTTATTGAAGGTCGCTGTTTTTCAACTGAATGAAACAAACTGGCATCTCATTTGGAGCAACCATCACATCATCATGGATGGTTGGTCCATGGGAGTTTTGATGAAAAAATTGTTTCATTACTACGAATCTTATCGGAACGGCAAAACGCCGGATCGCTCACAAGGAAAACCTTATGCAGATTATATTCAGTGGCTTGGCAAGCAAAATCAACAAGCAGCGGAAGGCTATTGGAAGGATCGCTTAGATGGTGCGATTCAGCATCAAGGGCTTTTGCAGCAAAAAGAAGCGAACGGACAATATGACCATCAGGAATGGACGTTCACATGGGATGCTGAAATGGTCAGCACCATTCAAGAGATCGCAAGGAATTGCCAAGTGACAGCACCGAATCTATTCCAGGCTGTTTGGTCGGTTCTTTTAGGCACTTACCATGCGGCACATGATGTCACTTTCGGAACAGTCGTATCTGGCAGGCCACCAAGTGTGGCTGGTATAGAACAGATGGCAGGACTTTTTATCAATACAATACCGGTCAGGGTAGAAATGAATCAGGAAGACACCTTCAAACAGCTGTTTCAAAAAGTTCAGCAGCATGCGCTGGAAGCGGAAAACTATGATTTTATGCCGCTTTATGACATTCAGCAACAGACAGCTGCAGGAGGACAACTCTTCGATCACTTGGTCGGGTTTGAGAACTATCCTTTAGATCAAGAGCTATCTGGTGACACCATGTCGGAACGTCTAGGGTTTTCCATTGATGTAAAAGACGGATTTGAACAAACGAATTTCGATCTAAATGTCCTCGTATATCCAGGTGAAACATGGACATTGAAAATCAAATACAATGCGGTGGCTTTTGAAGAAGAGGTCATTGAAAAAATATCGAAACACCTGACCAACCTCATGAAGCAGATCATCGAGAATCCGGAAGTTCGCCTTCATGACGTGACGTGTATCACCGAAGAAGAAAAACAGCAGATTGAAGCATGGAACAAGACAGAACGAGATTATCCAAAGCATCTGTCTATTCCTGAGCTTCTTAAAGAACGCATTCAAACGCAGCCAGACCATCTGGCGTTAGTCGAAGGAGAGCGGGCATTCACCTATGAAGAACTTGGCCAAGAAATCCATCGTGTTGCGGGATATTTGATTGATAGCGGAGTGAAACAAGAAGATGCCGTCGCAGTGTATATGAATCGATCTGCTGAAGCAGTGATCGCCATTTTAGCGATTCTTCAAGCAGGGGCTGCTTATGTACCAATTGATCCAGCCCAGCCAGAGGATAGAATCCGCTTTATGCTTGAAGACAGCGGCGCATCCGTTCTGCTCTATGCGGACAGCCAGCCGCCAGTTCATGAAAGTATCCAAGCCGTTCGTGTGTCGGACATATCGAATCAGTCCAACGGACCATTCGAAGTCGAGACCTCTCCTTCGCAATTGGCGTATATCATGTACACGTCGGGGTCAACCGGCCAGCCAAAAGGTGTTCAAATTGAGCATCAGCATATTGTCAGATTGGCATGTTCTCAGGAGACACTGGGCTTGAACAAGTCGGATCGTATGGCACATACAGGAGCAGTCAGCTTTGATGCCATTACTTTTGAAATTTTCACCACACTGCTGAACGGTGCAACGCTTTATCCTGTTGACCGTGACACGTTATTGGACATCAACCGGTTTGAACGCTTTATCCAAACGAATCAAATCTCGGCGCTCTTTTTAACGACAGGTTTGTTTAATCAACTCGCTCAGCAGCGACCGCATATGTTTAAAGGATTGTCCAAATTGATCACAGGCGGTGATGTGATCAATGTGAAAAGTGCAGAGCTTGTGAAGAAACATCATCCATCACTTGTTTTACTGAATGCGTATGGCCCAACAGAAAACACCACCATCTCGACCATTTATGAGGTGAGAGGGGATGAAACGGGCACGATTCCAATTGGTCAGCCGATCAATCATTCGTCCGCTTACATTTTAGATGACAATCAAAGACTTCAGCCAATTGGTGCGCCAGGAGAGCTGTATGTCGGCGGTGACGGTGTCTCAAGAGGATATCTCCATCGTCCAGAATTAACAAAGCAAGTATTTATCGCTGATCCTTTCAAGGCAGAAGGGCGTTTGTATCGAACAGGAGATTTGGCTAGGTACGGTTCAAATGGTCAAATCGAATTCCTCGGACGGACAGATGATCAAGTGAAAATCCGTGGTTTCCGTATTGAGCTCGGTGAAATTGAAACGGTTCTTCAACAAGAGGCGGGGATCGATGAGGCGGTTGTGCTCATCCATGCGTCTCCTTCAGAAGAAAAAGAAATGACCGCTTACTATACGGGAACGATCAGAGAAGAAGAGGTGCGGGCTTTATTTCATCAAGCACTGCCAGCATATATGGTACCTCATCACGTCATGAAGCTAGATGCTTTCCCGCTTACAGCAAACGGAAAGGTCGATCGAAAAGCTTTACCAACGCCTGACGAAGCTCATCGTGAAGAAGTCAGGATCATTCCGCCTGAAACTGAGACGGAAAAGGCGCTTGCTCAAATTTGGGAGGAACTGCTTGGGAAAGCGGTGGGAATAGATGAGCATTTCTTCATGACTGGCGGACATTCACTCAAAGCAATGATGATGTCAGCCAAAATCCAAGAAGTGTTCCAAAAGGAAGTTCCGATTCAAGTGATATTCGAAAAGCCAACGGTTCGATCGCTTGCGTCATACATTGACCAGGACGGTCAAGAAGAACAAGGACATCCGATCTTACCCGCAGCGAAGGCGGAGGACTATCCAGTGTCACCAGCTCAGCGGCGCTTATACATTTTACAAACACTTGAACCTAAGAGTACGAACTATCATATTCCGATCGTCTTAACGCTTGAAGGTACGCTCGATCATCAGCGGCTCACCTCAGCATTTGATGAATTGATTCAAACGCATGAAATCTTAAGAACGAGTTTTCATATGAAAGGCGAGAACATCGTCCAAAGGGTACATGAAAGAGCGGCATTTGACCTCCCTGTCCATGATGTAAAGGAAGAAGAGGCCGAGGCATTTCTTGCTGAACGTCAGGCGCCGTTTGATTTGACAGCCGCTCCCCTCCTGCGGGCACAGTTGCTCAAAGTGAGTCATGATCGTCATCTATTAGTCTTGGAAGCACATCACCTCATTACAGATGGCAGCTCCATGAAGACGTTCATTCAGGATTTGGCGAAAGCCTATGATGGAGAGGCACTTGCAGAAAGAGCCATTCATTATAAAGATTACGCTGTCTGGCAGTTAAGTGAAGAAGAAACAGAGAAACAGCGTGCGCATGAAGCGTATTGGCTGAAGCAATACGAAGGAGATGTACCGGTTTTAGATTTGCCGACAGACTACCCACGTCCAGTGGAACGTGATTTTTCTGGAGAACGGGTGATGTTTGGCTGTGATCAAGCGACAACTCAGCGTATTCATGAGCTGCTCAAGAAAACAGATACGACGCTGTACATGTTCTTGTTATCTGCATTTCAAGTGCTGCTCGCTTCCTACAGCGGACAGGAAGATATCATTGTCGGATCTCCTGTTGCGGGGCGAACACATCCAGATATTCAGGACATGCCGGGGATGTTCATCAATACCATTGCGATGCGCGGGAAACCGGAACAAACAAAGTCATTTTTACAGCTGCTTAAAGAAATAAAAGAAACGAGTGTAGATGCTTTTGCACATCAAAGCTATCCGCTCGAAGAGTTAATCGCGCGTCTGCCGCTTGATCGTGATACAACCCGAAGCCCGCTCTTTAGTGTTTCGTTTAATATGCAGAACATGGATGTTCCTGCACTAAAGCTCGGCGATCTGAACATTTCGCCTTATGCAATGCAGCACCGATCCGTCAAATTTGATCTGTCTCTAGAAGCATTTGAACGTGAGGGAGAAATAAAACTAAGCCTAGACTATGCAACGGCATTATTTAAAGAGGAAACCATCCGCCGGTTCGGAACACATCTTCTTGCGATTATTCGTGAGGCGGTCCAGCATCCGAATGAACAAATTGGCTTGTTCAACCTCTTGGATCAGCATGAACAAATGGAGCGGCTGGAGAAAAGGGATGGAGAACAAACAGGTCAACATGAGCCGTACCATGTGCAATTTTCACGTCAAGCCATGGAAACGCCTGATGCCATTGCGGTGATGGATGGTGAAAGGAAGCTGACCTACCGTGAACTAGATCACATGTCCAATGCTCTTTGCAGTGAGCTGAAGATGCAAGGCGTAGAGAAAGAAAGCACAGTCGCACTTATTCTTGATCGCTCTGTCTATGTCATTGTCTCGATGCTAGGTGTAATGAAAGCGGGCGGTGCATTTGTACCAATTGATCCAGCTTTTCCTGCGGAACGTATTCGTTACACATTAAAAGATTCAGGGGCAAAAGTCATCGTGGCAAATGAGTCTCTTGGCGATTCCTATCATCATCTCAAGTCGATTCAGGTCGTACATGTGGAGAAAGCCGTCCAACGAAACGATTCTCTAGACCTGCCGGACGTATCGGTTGATCAACTGGCTTATGTGATTTACACATCTGGAACAACAGGGAAGCCAAAGGGTGTACAGCTCACGCATCGTAATCTATCACACTACGTCAATTGGTTGACACATGAAGTGACTTTACAAGAATGCGATCGAACGGCACTCCTGTCTTCTTATGCATACGACCTTGGTTACACAAGCATTTTCCCGGTTCTAAAAGCAGGCGGGACACTCTATATTCCTCGTGAAGACGTGTATACAGACCCTGTACGTCTCATGCGTTTTATTGATGAACAAGAGCTGACTTATATCAAAATGACACCATCCTTATTTCATATGATGGCAGATTCAAAGGGATATACATTTGACGCTTTACGGCTTGTGGTATTGGGAGGAGAACCGATTGTCTCTGAAGATGTTGAAACATTTATGAAGCAGCATCCATGCGTGGCAGTGATGAACCATTACGGTCCGACAGAAACAACGATTGGTACAGTGAGCAAGCTAATGACACCGCATGAGCTGGATGCTTTAAAGGAGCGTTCTATCATCGGAAAGCCTATTGCTCATACAAGAGCGCTCGTATGCAATCGCGAGCAACGCCTTGTCCCTTATGGCGCACCGGGTGAGCTCTACATTTCAGGTGATGGTGTTTCAAAAGGTTATTTGAATCAGCCTGAATTAACAGCAGAGCGTTTTCTTGAAAATCCTTATTTCCCTCAAGAGCGGATGTATCGAACGGGAGATTTGGTCAGACAGCATGCAAATGGGGAGATTGAATTCCTTGGAAGAGTAGACGATCAAGTGAAAATTCGCGGTTATCGAATTGAGAAACAAGAAATTGAGCATGCCGCACGTGCCCTTTCAACCATTCAAAAAGTGTATGTCAAAGTGATCAACACGTCTCGTTTACCGGAGCTGGCGTTATATTATACAGCACCTGATCACATTGGAACGCTGACATTTAGAGAAAAGCTTTCAGAGACACTGCCGGATTACATGATTCCTACTTATTTTGTCAAAGTGGATCATATGCCGCTGACGCAAAACGGAAAAGTAGATGCGAAATCTCTGCCGCTTCCTCATGAGGCACATATGAACCGCACGGCACACGCAGCACCAGAAACGGCGCTTGAGAAGACGCTTTGTGATATTTGGTCAGATGTTCTTGGAATTGAGAAAGTTGGCATTGATGACCATTTCTTTGAATTAGGCGGGCATTCTCTGAAAGGCATGGTGCTCATTTCGAAAATCCAAGCCAAACTGAATCAGCATGTTCCACTCAAGGTTCTTTTTGAAAAGCCAACGATACGGGCGATAGCTGCCTATTTGAAAGAAGCTGATGCTTCGCTTGTTACATCCATTCAGCCAGCGGAAAAGCAAGATTTCTATCCAGTCTCTTCCGCACAAAAGCGAATGTACGTATTACAGCAGCTGCATCCAGAATCCGTCACCTACCATATGCCAGCCGTTTTCATGATGGAAGGAAACCTTGATTTGAAGCAGCTAGAAGGAGCGATTCACGCTTTAATTGATAGACATGAGTCATTGCGGACAGCCTTTGTTGAAATTGACGGCAGTCCCGTCCAAAAAATTTATCGCTGTGTGCCGTTTACGTTACAGATGGTTGAAGTAGAAAGCGATCAGGTACAATCCGTCGTAGACAACTTCATGACACCATTCTCATTACATCAAGCACCTCTAATGAGGGCGAAAGTGGCAAAGCTGTCTGATGACAAATATGTGTTCATGATGGATATGCACCATATCATCGCAGACGGGGTGACACGCAGTCTGCTCATTCAAGAATTAGCGGAGTTGTATGAGCATAAGACGTTACCGCCAGTTCAGTTGCACTACAAGGATTATGCGGTATGGCAGCAAGAGGAAGAGCAGCAAGCAGCACTTGAAAAACAGCGGCAGTATTGGCTGGAGCAATATGCACAGCCGCCAGAAGACTTGGCACTTCCGCTTGATTTCCCTCGGCCTAGTGTGCAGTCATTTGCAGGAGACCGGGTGGATAGATGGCTGTCTGCTGAAAAGGCGCAGCATCTCAAAGCGCTCATGGCTGAAAAAAATGTGAGCTTGAACATGGTGATGCAAACGGCCTTTGCCATTCTCCTTCATAAATTGACTGGGCAGCATGACATCGTCATAGGTGCTGTAACGGCTGGCCGTACACATGCGTCAATCGAACGGATTCCGGGCATGTTTGTGAATACACTGGCCCTTCGACATGACGTTCAGTTAGAAGAAACTGCAGAGCATCTGCTAGAAAAAATAAAAGATCACAATCTATCAGCTTATGAACATCAAGGATTCCCGTTTGAGGATTTGGTCGCGCAGTTAGACCTTCCGAAAGACACGAGCCGCAACCCGTTGTTTAGTGTCATGATGACAACGGATGACCGTGATCTGACGTTACCGAATTTGAACGGACTTACGCTTTCACACAAACAGCAAGAAGCCGTTCAGGCAAAGTTTGATTTAACGCTCGGCATCTTTGAGGAACAAGATCAAGTGGGCTTGCGCTTTGAATATGCAGCGGCACTATTTAAAAAGAGTACCATTCAGCGATGGAGTCAATATTTTGAGCGAATCATAGACGAAATGCTTGCGAAATTGAATCAGCCGATCTCGACCATCTCCATCTTAACAAAAGAAGAAGAGCGACATCTGCTTGATGATTGGTCCGGACCTGTCCTAAATGTCCCGACAGATCAAACGGTTCATGCATTGATTGAGGCGAAGTCACAGGAAGTACCTGATCAAAAAGCCGTAACTTTCTGCGGCACAAGCTGGACGTATGAAGAACTGAACAACCGGGCGAATACAGTCGCCGCAAGACTTATGTCCAGCGGCACAAAACCGGGAGACCGCATCGGCATTCTCACGCGTCCATCGCTCGAGATGACAGCCGCTGTTCTCGGAGTTCTCAAAGCAGGTGCGGCATTCGTGCCGATTGATGCCGATTATCCAGCGCAGCGCATTGCCTATATGCTGGAAGATTGCGGGGCAGAGGTCCTTCTGATTCAGAAAGGGCTCACTGCACCACGTTCTTTCACAGGTCATACCCTCTTCATAGAAGAGGCAGTAGAAGGAGAAGCACACGAGATTCAGGTTCCTGTTAAACCAACAGATCTCGCCTATATGATTTACACATCTGGAACGACTGGACAGCCGAAGGGTGTCATGGTCGAGCACCAGTCCCTTGTCAATCTCGCCTACTGGCACAATGATGCTTTCCAGGTGACGAAACAAGACCGAACCGCCAAATATGCCGGCTTTGGCTTTGATGCCTCCATTTGGGAGATGTTCCCGACGTGGATCGCTGGCGCAGAGCTCCATATCATCGACGAAGCGATTCGCCTCGATATGATCAAGCTCAATTCGTATTTTAATCACGAAGGCATTACCATTGCGTTCCTGCCAACACAGCTATGTGAGCAGTTTATGTCGATGGACAATCATTCTCTCCGTTACTTACTGACAGGCGGGGACAAGCTAAAACAGGTGAAGCCCGTTCCATACAAACTCGTCAATAACTACGGCCCAACAGAAAATACGGTCGTGGCGACAAGCGGGATCATTGATCCAGATCAAGGCACGCTTCCTATCGGAACAGCGATTGCCAATACTCGTTTTTACATTATGGGTTCGTTATATGACCTCTCGCCGCAAGGCGTACCGGGTGA
>NZ_SEIZ01000004.1:0-188343 GCF_004634445.1 Bacillus sp. 005/A4HT-01/001 | reverse complement strand
GGAACAGCGATTGCCAATACTCGTTTTTACATTATGGGTTCGTTATATGACCTCTCGCCGCAAGGCGTACCGGGTGAACTTGTGATTGCGGGGAAAGGACTGGCAAGAGGCTATTG
Organism: Bacillus sp. 005/A4HT-01/001; assembly: GCF_004634445.1. Taxonomy (NCBI): domain Bacteria; kingdom Bacillati; phylum Bacillota; class Bacilli; order Caryophanales; family Bacillaceae; genus Bacillus; species Bacillus sp. 005/A4HT-01/001. The sequence goes on along the minus strand of NZ_SEIZ01000004.1, from coordinate 188,227 downwards.
GAATCTACCAGAGGAAACGGACAAACGGTTTGTCCCAGATCCGTTTTATCGTGGAGAGCGCATGTACCGTACAGGCGACTTGGTGAAATGGACAGAGGATGGCGAGCTAATCTACCTCGGCAGAAAAGACCATCAAGTGAGTATCCGCGGATTCCGTATTGAGCTGTCAGAAATTGAAGCACAGCTCCTTGCGCTAAATGAAGTGAAAGAAGCCGTCGTGACAACGGTCAAAGACGCAAGTGATCAGGACGCTCTTGTCGCTTATGTCATCACAGATGAAGAAGCGACCACTTTGAAAGATAGCTTAAAGCGCACCTTGCCTGAATATATGGTGCCATCATGGATCATCAAGCTAGACCAACTGCCGATGACGGCAAATGGAAAAGTGGATCTCAAAGCACTGCCAGCACCTGATATGGAAGTGAATCAAACAGCATACGAAGCGCCAAGAGATGAAGTGGAAACACTGCTTTGCGGCATTTGGGAAGATGTACTTGGCGTCAGCCAAGTTGGTATTCACGACCACTTCTTCTTCCTTGGCGGAGATTCGATTAAAGGCATCCAGATGGCAAGCAGACTCACGCAAGAGGGCTGGAAGCTCGATATGAAACTGCTTTTCCAATATCCAACGATTGCGGAGCTCCGCCCATATATCGAAGAAGCGGACCTTCTCACAGCTGATCAGTCAGCTGTGGAAGGAGAGGTCATTTTAACACCGATTCAGCGCTGGTTCTTTGAACGGAACTTTGATCACCAGCACCACTGGAATCTCTCAATGATGCTTCATGCACCAAAAGGGTTTGACTTGGCTGTCACAGAACAAGTTCTGCAAAAACTGCTCTCACATCATGATGCATTGCGCATGGTGTTCAGACAGGAGCATGATGACATGCTGCAATACAATCAGCGGGAGCTGACAGAACCATTTTCATTTATTTCTTGTGATGTTTCAAAAGCGCAAGATGTGAAACAGGCGATTTCCACATACGCCAATGAGTATCAGCGTCAACTGAATCTTGAAAAAGGTCCATTGATGAAAGTGATTTGTTTCCATACAGAAAACGGTGATCACTTACTCATGATCACACATCATCTAGTGATTGACGGCGTTTCATGCCGGATTTTACTAGAAGACTTTATGTCTCTTTATCATCAGGCAGAAAAAGGAGAAACGATGGTTCTGCCGCCAAAAACACACTCTTTCAAAGAATGGGCAGAAGCGGTTGAACGATACGCGCAGTCACAGCTGCTAAAAAACCAGAAGGAGTATTGGGCAGCGATTGAAAATAGACCGTTTACGACTTTACCTGTTGACCATGAAGTAAAAGAAAGAAAAATCGCAGATACGAAAGCGGTCAAAATGCAGCTGACAGAAGCAGAAACCGAGCATCTGTTAACGAATATCCATCTTCCCTACACAACAGAAATGAATGATATTCTTCTATGTGCGCTCGGGCTGGCCGTTCAGGAATGGACAGGTCAATCTCATGTATATGTACAGCTTGAAGGTCATGGAAGAGAGGATATTTTATCAGGATTAGATATATCTCGCACAGTTGGCTGGTTTACGAGCATGTATCCAGTCGTTCTTGAAGCGAAACCGAATCAGACCATTGCAGATGCTATCAAAGGAACGAAAGAGATGCTGCGGCGTGTACCGAATAAAGGGATTGGTTACGGTATTTTAAGATACATGACACCATCCGAACCGTCAGTCAAACACGTGCAGCCTGAAATCAGCTTGAACTATCTTGGGCAGATTGATCAGGAAGTGACGACAGAACTCTTTGGGCCCTCAACCTATGATATGGGCCGTCAAGCAAGCCCTGAATCCGAAGCTGTTTATAAGCTGAACCTCAGCGGTCTTGTTCAGCACAATCAATTCATTCTGTCGTGCTCATATTGTGCAAGTGAATATGAAGAACAAACGATACAGCAGTTCATCGCATTGTTGAAGGAAAAAATCAGATCCATCATCACCCATTGCTTAGCGCATCAAGAGCGAGAATTTACGCCAAGTGACTTCTCGGCTGCAGACCTTGAAATGGATGAAATGGACGATATCTTTGACATGCTCGAGGAGAAATTGACCTAACACCACTAGATCAGTCATGAAAAAGGGAAAGGAGGAATGAAATAGATGAGTCAATTTAAAAGGGATCAAGTTCAAGATATGTACTATCTGTCACCTATGCAAGAAGGAATGCTGTTTCATACCCTCCATCATCAAGAAAAAGGCTTTTATGTAGAACAAATGGATATGAACGTGAAGGGCACACTTCGGCATGATTTGCTTGAGAAAAGCATGAATATCATTGTGGAACGGTACGATATTTTTCGTACCGTGTTCCTCCACGAAAAAGTGAAGCGTCCTGTCCAAGTTGTATTAAAGAATCGACCTTTCCAGCTTGATGTTGTGGACATACAGGATCTTTCTGAAAGTGAACAGCTTGAACGTATTGATCGTTTTAAACAAAAGGATCAGCTGAGAGGATTTGATCTCTCGAAGGATCTGCTCATGCGGGCCTCTGTTTTTCAAACGGGTCCTTCAAGCTATCGCTGGATATGGAGCTATCACCATATCCTTCTAGATGGCTGGTGTTTTGGCCTAGTTGTGCAGGAATTGTTTGCGATTTATCATGCACTTTTGCATGACATCCCTTACAGGCTGGAGCCAGTCAAGCCGTATAAAGAATATATTCAATGGCTGGAAAAACAAGATAAACAAGCCTCACTTGAATATTGGACGCAATCTTTGGCTGGTTTTGAGGGGCAGTCGACTTTTAAAGAACAGCGAAAGCAAACAAATGAGCATGAATTAGGCGAAATCGAATGGGCCATGAGTAAAGAAGAAACAGCTGCTTTATCAGAGTTAGCCTTGCAGCAGAATGCCACGTTAAGCAGTGCGCTTCAATCGGCTTGGTCCATTTTACTAAGCAGGTATCAGCGGTCAAATGATGTTTTGTTTGGAACAGTTGTGTCAGGACGTCCGTCGGATTTGGCTGGTGTGGACCGGATGGTGGGGTTGTTCATCAATGTCATTCCAAGACGAATCCAGCTGACAGACCAAATGACGTTCCGTTCTCTATTATCAGAGACGCAGCAGCAGTCTTTAGCGGCTGAACCGCACCAATATATCCCGATTTATGATATTCAGGCTAAGGCAGGTCAGCAGCAGCTCATTGATCATATTGTGGTGTTTGAGAATGTCCCTGCTGCAAAGAAAGACGAGCAGGAGTCACTGCTTGGCTTTACAGTAGAAGACATGAATGTCTATGAAAAATCGAACTATGATCTCAATTTACTGGCGTCGCCCGGGGAACAATTGCAGCTGAAGCTGGCCTTTAATCAGCGTGCATTTGACCCTGCATTTGTCCGTAAATTAAAGGATCAGCTGACCCTTTTGATCAAAGGGGCCATCAAACATCCAGATCAGTCAGTTCATACACTGACACTTGTGACAAAGCAGGAAAAACAGCGAATGTTAGAGGAATGGAATGCACCTGAGCTGGAGCATGATCAGCTTTATTTGACAAAGTGGTTTGAGCATAATGTTCGAAAACAGCCGAATGCAGTGGCATTATCAGCAGGTGATCACACGATGACATATGCGGAGCTGAACGAACAAGCCAATCGACTGGCAAGGCATTTGCAAAAAAATGGGGTGGGTCATCAAACGGTGACCGCCATTTTAGCAGAGCGGACACCTGAACTCATTGTCAGCTTACTCGCTGTCTTAAAAGCAGGTGCCACCTATGTGCCGATTGATCCAGATTATCCAGAAAGCCGTATCCAATATATGCTGAAAGACAGCGGAGCGACGCATCTTCTGACTCATTCATCCTTTATCAATCAGACGAGGTCACTCGCATTTGATGGCACGTATCTTTTTGCAGATGATCAAGAAATTTTACTGATGAGCTCAGAGAATCTGCCACTCGAAGCTCGTTTAGATGATACGGCATACATCATGTATACATCTGGAACAACCGGACAACCAAAAGGCATCATGACGACCCATTCCAATATTGCCCGGGTGGTCAAAAATACGAATTATTTAACCATTTTAGAAACAGATACATTGTTGTCGTTATCAAATAGCGTATTTGATGGCTTTACATTTGATGTATATGGTGCGCTTTTAAACGGAGCAAAGCTTGTCCTGCCGCAAAAAGAAACCATTTTAGATATGGGGAAGCTCACTGAGCTGATAAAAGGAGAGCATATTTCTGTCATGTTTGTTCCAACGGCTTTATTCCATCTTCTCGTTGATGAAGGAACAGACTGGATGCGCGGTGTGCGTAAGGTGCTGTTTGGGGGAGAGAGGGCATCAGTTCAGCATGTGAGAAAAGCCTTTGATGTGATGGGAAAAGGCAGATTGTTGAATGTATACGGACCAACCGAATCAACGGTTTTTGCCACGTATTATCCAATAGATGAAGCAATCCCTTTAGAGGCACATTCTATTCCAATTGGGAAGCCGCTCAACCAGACGGGCGCTTATATATTGAGTGAGCACAGGCAGCTTCAGCCGATTGGAATGGTTGGAGAGCTTTGTCTGAGCGGCAAAGGACTGGCAAAAGGGTATTTGAATCGTCCTGATCTGACAAAACAAGTCTTTATCGCCCATCCATTCGCTGCGGGTGAGCGCCTGTATCGCACGGGGGATTTAGCTTACTTTCGAGAAGACGGTCTGATTGAGTATGCAGGCAGAGTTGATGATCAGGTGAAAATTCGAGGACACCGAATTGAACTGACAGAAATTGAAGCCAACCTTCTCATGCACCCAGGTGTAAAACAAGCTGTACTCCTAGCGGATCATGATGAAACCAATCATACAAGGCTGCTTGCCTATATCACGTGTGATGATGCATGGAAAGGGAAACTCGATGACATCAAATCAAGGCTGAAAGAGCGTCTTCCAGCTTATATGCTGCCTCATGAGCTGATTGAACTGGAGAACCTCCCACTTACGCCAAACGGGAAGGTTGATAAACGCCAGCTACCAAAACCAGAGGCACCGCAAGGAAACCGCCGTGTGAAACTGCCCGCAAATGAAGTGGAACAAAAGCTGCTGGTAATGTGGCGGGAAGTACTTGAACGAGAGGATATTAGCACAGATGACCATTTCTTTGAGCTTGGCGGACATTCTTTAAAAGCGATGTCTCTATTGTCCAAAGTATCAAAAGAGTTTGAGGTTCAGGTGCCAATCCATTTGTTGTTTGAGACCCCGACGATTGAAGCGCTTAGTCGTTATATTCAGCATCAGGACGGGGAAACCGCTGGCTATCTTGTATTCAATGAATCTCAAACATCAACAGTCTTTGCTCTTCCGCCATTACCAGGCTACGGCTTTATCTATCAGGAAGCAGCAAAAACGCTTGATGATGTTCGGCTAGTCGCCTTTGATTTTATTGAAACGAATAACCGAATGGCGCAGTACGTTCAGCATATTCAGCACCTTCAGCCAAAAGGGCCGCTGACGTTGATGGGGTACTCAGGCGGATGTTACCTCGCCTTTGAGCTTGTTCAAGCGCTTGAACAAGTAGGACGGACAGTCGAGAAAGTCATCATGATCGATTCCTATAAGAAAATTGGAGAAAGTGATTTAGAAGGACGATCCATTGATGATGATATTGAAGCGATTGTTCATCAAACGAAACAAAGCGAACTTGCTCAAGGGGAGATCGTTCAAGAAGCGCTTGCCCAAAAGACGCGCGCCTACTATGAAACGTTTGTTAAGGGGGTGAATCAAGGCAAAATACAGGCAGATATTACGTTCATCCAATCTGAAGAACAAATAGCGATCCCGGACTGGATGGAAGAGTGGACACAGGCAACGACCGGATCTTTTACCCAATACCAAGGCTATGGTCAGCATGCTGATATGTTCAAACAGAAAGAATGTGCAGCTCAAAATGCAAAGCTGATCAAACATATTGTCAATCAAACAAATAGAGAACGAGTCTTGTAAACTTTAGATTAGGCAGGGTGCAGTCTTGCAGTCCTGCCTAACAAAAAAGGAAAGGAACTCATATGAAACCATCAACCATTAACCAAACGAGTATACATGAATCAATGGATGCCATTTTACAAGATGTAAAAACAACCATTTTACAAACCAACGAAATCGAACGCTTCGCTGTTTTTTCACGTGAAAAAACCATTCGACCGCGGCCGTATCACCTCTCTCATTTATTTCTCGACAAGCACATTGAGCAGGAGGCCGCAGCGGAAACGATACAGACGAAAACGGCTGTACCTGCTTTGGCCGACATGCCGCCCGCTCTTTCCTATGGAGGAGATCTCGATGTCACACAAGGCGCACAGACTTTACAGGAAGTCTTAACAGAGGCTGCAAAAACGACAAATGGGCTTACGTATATCGTGAATAGCAAGAACGAACTCACACAATCTTATGCGCAGTTACAAGGAGACGCCGAGAGGGTTCTGACTGGGTTGAGGGCACTGGGGCTTAAGGCAGGAGATCCTGTTTTCTTTCAATTCTCATCGAATCATGCCATGGTCACTGCCTTTTGGGCATGTGTATTAGGCGGATTTGTTCCAACGCTTGTGTCGGCTGCCCCAACCTATCGGGAGATGAATGCTGCAGTGAAGAAGCTTCATCATGCTTGGAAGCTACTCGAGCATCCGCTCATCCTAACAGATGACTCACTGATCGAGGAGGTGCAAGGGTTAGCCTTACTGTGGCATACAGACCAATTACGTGTCGCAGCAGTTGAGCCGATGCTGACATTAGAAAGAGATACAGCCACTCACCCTGCCGCGCCGGATGATTCCGTCTTCTTTATCTTAACGTCTGGAAGTACAGGGATGCCAAAGTGTGTAGAGCATTCCCATAGAAGTGTGCTGGCGAACGTCAAAGGAACAGTGGCAGCAAATCAATTTACACAAGAGGATGTCTCGTTAGACTGGATGCCTTTAGATCATATTGGCGGCATCGTGATGTTCCACCTTGTCAATGTGTACACAGGCTGCGAGCAGATTCGGGCAAGAACGGATGACTTTATCGCTCAGCCGTTGCGGTGGCTTGACTGGATGGACCGCTACCGTGCAACGAAGACGTGGGCACCTAACTTTGCATTTGCGATGATCAATGATTATGAGAAAGAGATTTCATCAGGGTCTTGGGATCTGTCGGCGATGACCTGCATGATCAATGGGGCAGAGGCGGTCGTTCCAAAAACCATCCACCGATTTCTACACCTGCTTGCTCCGCACGGCTTAAAGGGAGATGTGATCAGACCGGCTTTCGGCATGTCTGAAATCTCATCAGCGGTTGTGTTTTCCTTTGCGATTGAGCGTGGAGATGAAAACAGCGGGGTTCTGACTTTTGAGGAAACGTCGCTGACAGAGCAGCTAAGACCAGCAGAAGCACGTGAGACAGGAACCGTCAGCTTTACAGAGTTGGGCAAACCGATTCCAGGTATCACGATACGCATCGTCAATCATCAGCATGAGCTTCTTCCAGAAGATCATATTGGCCGTGTGCAAATAAAAGGTCCAACCACCATGAAGGGCTATTACCGGAATGACGAAGCGAATCAAGAAGTATTTCAAGCGGATGGCTGGTTTCACACGGGTGATTTAGGTTTCCTGCACGAAGGAAGGCTGACACTAACCGGTAGAGAAAAAGACATGATTATCATCAACGGGAAAAACTATCACAACTATGAAATTGAAGCCATAGCAGAGGAAGTACCGGGAGTAGAAACGAGCTTTGTGGCTGCTTGTTCTGTCCGAATGGAGGCTTCTGCATCCGATGAACTGATTCTCTTTTTTACACCGAAGCTGTATGAGCCGGCTTATATTATGAGGGCAAGTCAGCACATTAAATCCCATATTGCAACAAAAATGGGCTTGTCTGCATCTCGAATCATTCCTGTCCAGAAGCATGCATTTCCCAAAACAAGCTCTGGAAAAATAGAAAGGGCACAGCTCAAGACAAGATGGCAAGAAGGCGAATTTGATGAAATGATCATGGAAATGGACATGAGACTTGAAAATGAACATACCTTGCCTGATTGGAGTTATCAAAAGAAGTGGATACCTGCTCCACTTGATGCAGCTGACAAGCAGATCATAGGGGACGTTGTGATCTTTGCAGATCCATTAGGACTGGCAGATCAATTGAAATCTTTTGCAAACAGTGAACAAACATACATTACGGTTGAACCGGGTCAAGCGTTCAAACAACTCACACACACTCACTTCATCATCCACCCGAATCGGCCGTCTGACTACGAACAACTCTTTGAGACGCTCCGTTCGTATGGCGTTTCGGTGAAACACATCATTCACCTTTGGAACTATACAAACCAAGAAGACAAGCTTTATGTGGACAAGGCAAAACAAGCGCAGAAAACGGGCAGCATGAGTGCATTATTTTTAACAAAAGCCATTTCCGTCTATGAGGAGCAGGTGGCCATCACTTTTGTCTCAGCCCATGCGATGAATGTGCCGGAGGATCAAATCCACGATGTAGAAAAAGCAACGACAGTAGGACTGATGACAGCAATTCAGCATGAATGGCCGTTTATCAAGGTGCAATGTCTTGATTTTTCTCTAGCAGAATCGGTATCTAGTCATTCCCATGCAATGGCGATAATGGCAGAACTCACACATGACCAAGATCGTCATGTTGCTGCTTATCGTCAAGGTGTTCGTTATATTCCCTTTTTAGCACCTCTTCATTTGGAAAAGGAACAGAAAAGGAAAGAGCCGCCATTTGAATCATCTGGGCTTTATGTCATAACAGGCGGGCTAGGCGGAATTGGACGTTTAGTCAGTGAACACCTACTGACATCTTATCAAGCACATCTCGTGTTGCTTGGAAGGAAAGAGAGAGAGGCACTTTCTAGTGACCAGCAAGAGACATTGTCTTTGCTAGAAAAGCAGGCAAAATGGCGTGGCGGCAAGGTTCTTTATGAGAAAGCAGACATCACGGCTGAAAAAGAGGTAGAAGCGATCATCTCTAGACATGAGGTCGCTGGAAATCGAAGGCTGGATGGGATCATTCATTTCGCAGGTATCATTCAAGAAGAACTGCTTGCTGATATGACATCTGTGTCTCTGAATGACATGTACGAAGCGAAGGTATATGGAACGATTGCGCTCCATGAAGCTGCCTCCAAACGCAGGAATGTTTTATTTCTTTCCAGCTCATCAGCCCGAACGCTAAAGGGCGGTATGACTGTCGGCGCCTATTGCGCAGCCAATGAGTTCGTGGAACAATTTGCTCATTATCAGAAGCTGACATCTACAGTGAAGCCATATTGCTTTAGTTTCAGTATGTGGGACGAGATTGGCATGAGTGAAGGCTCCATGATAAAAGGCATGTTAAAAGAAAGAGGTTATCTTCCAATTTCAAAGCAGGCAGGTTTCCAAACGATGCTCGCATGTCTCATGACAGATGCTCCGCTCATTTATACGGGATTGGATCGATCGAAGAAAGAGATTCACGAGATGGTCCATGCGGATGCGGAGATGCAAACAGAGCAGACCTTTTACGTCTTTTTCAAAACTGATCAAACAAAGGCGGTGGAAGAGCGGCTTTATCAATCGATTCATACGTGTTTACAGTCCCGTCTATCTGGTGAATATGCCGTGCATTTGTTTCCTGAGGAATATTGGAAAGAAACAGAAGATGGATCGCCAGACGAGGCATATTTTCATGAATTAATAGAGGAAAGCGGAATGGATTCAGACAACAGAGCACCTCACACAGAAACGGAGAAACTGCTCGCACACATTTGGTCAGAGCTGCTCGGTGTCTCAGATGTCAGCTGCGGCGATCATTTCTTTTTACTAGGAGGTCATTCGCTGAAGGCGACGCAAATGCTGTCTGCGGTTAGACAAAAAACAGGGTTTGACGTGCCGCTTGCTGTGTTGTTTGAACATACGAGACTCGGAGAATTAGCAGACTGGATCGATTCAAATGCCAAAGCAGATGAAGTGATTCCGATGAGAAAAATGGAGAAGGGTCAGGAAATTCCGATGTCTTATGCCCAGCAAAGACAGTGGTTCCTCTATCAATTAGAGCCGGATCTGCCATTTTACAATAATACGATTTCGTTTCGGATGAATGGGCCTTTAGATATCAAGGTGCTTCAGGAAAGTCTGCATCATATGATGGAAAGACATGAATCGCTCAGAACGTCCTTTACGATGAGCGGGGATGAACCGGTACAGGTCATTCATGAACAGATGGCCCTTCCAGAGCTTGAGGTGATGGACCTTTCAGGCATAGCGTCACAGGAAGAGAAAGAACAAAAAGCGGCTGAATGGGCGAAAGAAGAGGCATCCACACCTTTTCAATTAGAACACGAAGCGCTCTTTCGAGTGAAGCTGATTCGACTTTCATCCGCAGAGCATATCTTGCTGATGTCCATTCACCACATCGTGTCAGATGGCTGGTCGATCGGCATTGTTGCAAGAGAATTATCCGAGTGGTATACAGCGGCGATCGAAGGGCGGGAGCCTCACTTGCCGGCATTGCCTATTCAATATGCGGATTACGCACTGTGGCAGAAGGAGTATTTGACAGGAGAACCACTAGGTAAGCAGCTTGCCTATTGGAAGGAGCAATTTGCGGCACCTGTTGAAGATTTGGTATTGCCGTATGATCATCCGCGGCCGGCCGTTCAATCCTACAAAGGGAAGACGAAAACATATCAGCTGTCGAAGTCACTGTCTGAAAAGATTGATGAGCTATCTAAGAAAACAGACAGCACACTGTATATGACCTTGCTGTCGGCTTTCTCTACTCTATTACATCGATTGTCTTCACAGGACGAGTTTGTCATTGGCTCGGTCATTGCTGGGAGAAATCGAACGGAAATGGAGCATTTAATCGGGTTTTTCGTGAATACATTGGCCCTGCGGATCGACCATAGCGGAAATCCAGCCTTTACGGAATTATTAGAGCGAGTGAAGGAGACAACCGTCGGTGCTTATGCACATCAGGATGTGCCGTTTGAGATGGTGGTCGATGAATTGAATATTGTCCGTGATGCCAGTAAGCAGCCGCTGTTTCAAGTTATGTTTGTTCTGCAAAACCTACCGCTTGAAGCTTCTCCAATGGGGGAGGCGACGTCAGTTTTAGCCATTGAAGATAATGATACAGCGAAATTTGATCTCTCTTTGTTTGTGTTTGAAGGAGCTGAAGGTCTTCAGTTAAAACTTGAGTATCATGCGGATTTATTTTCTGATGACACGATGGAGCGATTCCTTGCATACTACGAGCACCTGCTTGAAGGAATTTGTGAAAATCCAGCGCTGCCGATCAGACAAGTGAATTTCCTGCCAGAGAAAGAAAAGCATCAATTGCTCTATGAATGGAGCGGAAAGACTGATCAACCAAAAGGTCCGTTACTCATGACGGAACGATTTGAAGCGCAAGTGAAAAAGACACCTCATGCAGTGGCGCTCGAGTTCCAGGGAGATGAGTGGACGTACCAAGAGTTACATGAGAAAGTCGATCGTCTAGCAGCCTATTTGCAGCAGCGAGGCGTGACGCCGCATGAACCAGTTGGACTGCTCATCGACAGATCGCCTGAAATGATTCTTGGGGTGCTGGCCATTGTGAAAGCAGGCGGGGCCTATGTGCCAATTGATCCTGAATATCCAGATGCACGCATTGACTATATGCTGAGAGATACAGGGATTCAGCTTTTACTGACAAAAAATGAATGGCTGAAAAAAGTATCCATCCATCAAACGGAACTTATTTGTCTTGATCAAGGGTATGAAGAATTTTTACCAGAAGCAGAGGTCATGCCCGCTGCACTAAGACCTGATGGACTTGCTTATATCAATTACACATCGGGGTCAACTGGACAGCCAAAAGGAGTACTGATCCCGCATCAAGCGGTCGTCCGGCTTGTGTGTGAAACAGACTATGTCACCCTTAATGAACAAACGCGCATTTTACAAATCGCTAGCTTCTCTTTTGATGCATTTACGTATGAAATATGGGGTGCCCTTTTAAACGGGGGAAGGCTCATACTGACGGATCGAAATACCATTTTATCAATGGATACATTAGCGGAAGCACTAAAAACTTATCAGATTACAACAGGGTTTCTGACTGTGCCGCTGTTCAACCGTTTAACAGAAGAACATCCAGAAGCTTTATCTGGACTTCATGCATTATTGATCGGCGGAGATGCCTTATCAGCCGCTCATATCCGAAAAGCACTACCGTATTTGCCTGAAGGGCTTTTAAATGGATATGGACCAACAGAGAATACGACGTTCTCCTGTGTGCATCACATTCGAGCACTAGAAGAAGATCAGGCGACGGTCCCGATTGGACAGCCTATTGCTTATTCACAAGCTTATGTATTAGATGACCAAATGCAGCCAGTTCCGCAAGGCGTCATCGGCGAAATTTATGTTGGCGGCACAGGGCTAGCACTTGGTTACCTTGGAGATGAAGAAAAAACAGCATCATCATTTATCCCGCATCCTTTCCAAGAAGGAGCGCGTTTATATAAAACAGGCGATATGGGCCGCTGGCTGTCAAATGGCATCATTGACTGTCTTGGAAGAATCGATCATCAAGTGAAAATTCGTGGACACCGCGTGGAATGCGGAGAAATTGAAGCCGCTATGCTGACATTTGATGACATCACAGAATGTGCCGTTATCCCGCATCAGCACGAGAGTGGTCATAAGCGATTGATCGGTTATTTTGTCCAAAAAGGCGGCATGACCACGCAAGACATTCGCCATAACTTAAAAGACATTCTGCCAGATTATATGGTGCCAAGCCTATTAATAGAGCTGGATGAATTACCGCTCACGCCAAATGGCAAGGTAGACCAAAAGCGTCTTCCACCGCCAGAGTGGAGACAAGAAGAAGTAGAAACAGCCATTGACAAAGCAGCTACTGAGGAAGAACGTGTGTTAGAAAAAGTGTGGTCTCAGCTGCTAGGCGTTCCTTCTATTGGCGTCCATGATAACTACTTTGAGCTTGGCGGAGATTCCATTATTGTCATACAAATGGTGGCACGCTTAGCACAGGAAGGCTACGTCATCCAGCCGAGAGATGTATTTGAAAAACAGACCATCTCACAACTCGCACAAGCGATGAGAAAGTCAGAGGTCTCTACGGTCTATGATCAATCACCTGTGACAGGAGAGGTTCGTCTTCTCCCGATTCAATCTTGGTTCTTTGAGCAATCGATGACCAATCAAGATTATTGGAATCTCTCGGCGCATATTGAAATGAAGCGATCTGTTCCACATGAACAGTTAACACAGGTTCTTTCAAAACTGGTCGATCATCACGATATGCTGAGAGCTATCTATACAAAAGAGGCAGATGGCACATGGATTCAAACCATTCGTGAGCCTGGTGTCACACCTTGTGTCACATTCTTTGATGTGACAGATGTGTCTCAAGAGGAAGCACGGGAACAAATCCGCTTGGAGACAAGTGCCTGTCAAGGAACATTGTCATTAGAGCGCGGAGAAGTGATCAAAGCGATTCTTTTCCATACAGGTGAAGACACGTCTGAGCTCTTTATTGCTGCACACCATCTCGTCATGGATGGCATATCATGGCGCATGATACAAGAAGATGTACTAAATGGATTGAAACAGCTTGCTACGGGGCAGGACATCCTATTTGCGAAAAAAACCGCCTCCTATAAGCAGTGGGCAGATGCCTTATATGAATATGCACAAACAGATCAATTACAAGCGCAGGCCTCTTTTTGGCAAAAAATCAAGGATCAAGAGGAAGAAGGTTCTCCTTTCCAACTGCCTGCGCTTTCTAATATAGAAGAACATGCAGAGATCCTGTCGGTTCAGCTTACAAAGGAACAAACAGATATGTTACTTAGACAGGCCTCACAAGCATACCGAACAGAGATTAACGATTTACTGTTATCAGGACTCACGCAAGCCATTGGAAAGCCAATGCTCATCACGTTAGAAGGGCATGGACGCGAGGATTTATTTGAACAGATGGATTTGTCACGGACAGTCGGCTGGTTTACAAGCTCTTATCCTATTTTTATTCCTTTTATACAAACCGATGTTGCAAGACAAATCAAAGACGTCAAAGAAACCTTACGAGCTGTGCCGCAAAAGGGAATCGGCTATGGTTTGCTTCAATACATGACAGAATCTCGTTTACTCAAAACGGTAGCGCCGCAGATGAGTTTTAATTACCTAGGTCAGTTAGATCAGGCAGATGGCGAAGCCAAGCTTTATATCGCAGACGAACGAAATGGACATGTTCACGATCCGAAAGCAGAAAGACAGCATTTGATCGATGTGTATGGATATGTGACAGATGGTCAGTTGCAGATGAACTTTATGATCAATCGGGAACTGCTGCAAGATCAAGAGGTGCGGTTGTTACCTGAACGTTTTAAAGAAAAAATGGAGATCATCTTGACGCATTGTGTTGAAACGAGCGGCGGCTTTACACCATCTGATTTTCCAATGGTTCAGCTCACGCAAACGCAAATAGATGAACTTCCAGACAATGTAGTCGATGTGTATCCGCTGTCTCCAATGCAGCAAGGAATGCTGTTTCATGCACTGCTAGATCAAGCCTCACAAGCTTATTTTGGTCAGGTGCATATGACGCTCCAAGGCTTAACAAACGGCGATGCCTATGAACAAGCTTGGAATCTTCTTGTAGAACGTCATTCGATTTTGAGAACAAAATTCGCTTGGGAAGGGCTGAAGGAGCCTGTTCAGTTCATTCAATCAGAAGGAAGCATCCACCTCACTCAGCACGATGTGCGCCACCTGAGTGACGCGGAGCAAGAAGAGACAATCGAACACTTTTTAGTATCTGATCGTTCAAAGGATTTCAATTTAGACCATATAGATGAACCGCTGATTCGGATTGCTTTATTCCGTTGTGATGAGGAAAGATGCACGTTTGTCTTTAGTTTTCATCACATTTTAATCGATGGCTGGAGTTTGTTCAGTTTTATTCAGGAATCTTTTGCGCTGTATCGCTCTCTTGTGGACGAACGAGAGATCAGTCTTTCTACAGTCCGTCCATATAAAGATTTTATCGAATGGCTGCAAAAGCAGGATCAAGAGAAGGCGCAAGAATTCTGGCAGCGTTATATGTCAGGCGTAGAGGAAGCGACACCGCTTCCAGGAGACGGCGAAGAACATGCTTCAGACCAAGAAGCAAGCATGGCGCAGTCCAGCGTCAAATTGACGCCAGAGATGCAGCAGAAGCTGGAGAAGATGACTGGCAAGCAGAAGGTCACGATGAGCACACTGATTCAATCAGCGTGGGGATTGCTCTTGCACCTTCATTCGGGCGCAGAGGATGTCATATTTGGGGTGACCGTATCTGGCCGCCCAGCCGACTTACCAGAAGTGGAAAGCATGACAGGACTCTTTATTAACACATTGCCGCTTCGTCTACCGATCCATTCGGACTGGACGATTGCGCGATTGCTCGCCCATACACAGGAAACCGTTTTTCAGATGAGAGAATACGAGTATACCGTATTGCCAGATATTCAGCAGATGACGGAAATTCCAAATGGAGAGGCATTGTTTCACAGCATTGTCGTGTTTGAAAACTATCCGATTGAATCCATTGAGCCGTATGGCGTACGCATTTTAGACATCGCCAGTCATGAAGAAACAAATTATGACTTAACCCTTGTCGCAGTGCCGGGAGATACGCTGGAGCTTCGGATCACATACAACTTACATCAATATACAGAAAAGCAAATACAAACGCTGATGCAGCAGCTGATTCACACACTTGAAGCCATGACAGAACAAGTGGATACGCCGCTATCTTCCTTCTCCATTGTGACAAGTGAGGAAAAAGAGCGGATGATCAGTGATTGGGCGAAAAACGCACATGTCAGCGTGCTATACCCAGACCAAGAAGAAGTTTATGCAGGCGTACATGATCCTGCCTATGAAACGGAAATATATGTCCTGAATGAAGAACATCAGCTCATGCCGATTGGATTTCCTGGAGATATTTTTATCGGCGCCAAAGAGATCAAAGCACTTTTTGGAGAGCTAGCCGATTGGATGGAGGCGCATAAAATTCCGCATCCATTCAAACATCAAACAGGCGAATACCTTTATCCGACAGGGGATGTCGGCGTTTGGACGGAAGAAAGCAAGATTCAGATTTTGGATTGGATGTAGGAGGAGAAGAAGAATGCTAGTTAGTAGACGAAAAGGAAATGCAGCAAATCATATTGTCAGGATCAATGGAAAACGAATCGATCTCAAAGCATTAGAGAAAGTCTTCATGCTTCACTTTCCACTAAAGGAATGTGCGCTCATCCCGAAGAAAAATCAAGAAGGAGGTCTATCGCTTGTGCTGTTTGCACAGGCGAAGGACCCTTCGTTGACAAGAGAGGATTTGATGAAAGGACCGCTTCATCCTGATGAAGTACCAGCCGCACTCGTCCTCGTCCCTTCCTTGCCGCGAAAAGAAAATGGGGCGGTCGATACCGAGGCGCTGCTTGCCATTGACGTACTAGATGAAGAGGAACGGAGAAAGATAGAAGAGCGCACGAAAGCCATAGATGGAGTAGAGGAAGCAGCCGTTTTGATAGAGAGTCAGACAGAAAAACAAACACCCTATCATTTAGATGACCTCTTCCCAGATAGACAGCGTACAAATGGAAACGAATCGTTTTCAAAAGATGAAGTCAGTCAAACCATACAATCCTCCGTACAAGAAAAACCACCAGCTCTTGTTTATGGAGGTGATGTGATCAGAAAACCAGGTACACCAGTCACATTGACAGAGGTACTGATCCGAGCCGCCTTTATGTCACCAAATCGCGGAGTCACGTATCTCAAAGAAGGCGGTCATGAGGAGATCCAGACTTACCCGGAATTACTCACAGGAGCGGAACGTGTCCTATCTGGATTAAGGGCAGCCGGACTTTCAAACGGCGATCAAGTGCTGCTTCAATTGAAGGACCATCAAGATTTTATCACGGTATTCTGGGGCTGTATTCTCGGTGGAATCATTCCAACCCCAGTCTCTGTACCGCCTGTGTATGATGAAATGAATCAAGGTGTGAACAAGCTCAAGGGCGTGTTTCAGCTGCAAAATGAACCATTCATTATTACAAACGAAGCGAGTGCTGAGGACATTGCAGGGCTACGTAAAACGTTTGAATCAAAAGCGATTCCGATTTTAACAATCGAAACATTACTTGCCTGTGACCCAGATGAACAGCATTATGAGCCAGAGCCGGATGAGCCTGTGCTTCAGCTGCTGTCCTCAGGAAGTACGGGTGTGCCAAAGTGTATCCGGCACAACCATCAAAGCATTTTATCTAGAATCATTTCCTTTGAGCAGGCAAATGGTTTCACGCATGAGGATGTATCAATGAACTGGATGCCGCTTGATCATGTAGGGGGCATTGTCATGTTTCATGTCCATGATGTCTACCTCGGCTGCCAGCAAATTAGTCCATCCATTGATCAATTTATCGAACGGCCGATGGTGTGGCTGGATTGGGTAGAAAGATACGGTGTCACAAGGACGTGGGCGCCAAACTTTGCCTTTGCGATGATGAATGAATATGAAGACGACATTCGCAAAGGGAGCTGGGATCTCTCCACCTTGACCTATATCATGAACGCCGCCGAAGCAGTTGTTCCTAAAGTGACGCAGCGTTTCATGCACATCATGGGTGCGCACGGATTAAGCCGCCATGCGATGGTGCCGGCTTATGGCATGTCAGAAACATCATCAGCCATTGTCCAGTCAAAAGAATTCATGCGTCATGATGATCAGGGTGGACAGCTGACCATTGATCAGACCTCATTAACAAGTGAGATTCAATATGTGACGCACGATCATCCGCACAAGATGACTTTTACAGAAGTCGGTGCACCCATCCCTTCTGTATGGATTCGGATTGTAGATGAGCATCACCAAGTGTTGCCAGAAGATCAAGTCGGCCGCTTGCAGGTGAAGAGTCCAACGATTATGATGGGCTACTATCAAAATGAGGAAGCCAATGAAGAAGTATTTGCGGAAAACGGTTGGTTTCATACAGGAGATTTAGGATTTATTCATGAAGGGCGCCTAGTCCTCACAGGACGAGAAAAGGATATCATCGTTATCAACGGAGCGAACTATTTGAATTACGAAATTGAAGCCGTTGTGGAAGAAGTTGAGGGGGTTGAAGTCACCTTTGCCGCTGCGTACGGTATTTACAATCCCGAATCAAGTAATGACACACTCGCCGTCTTTTTTGTCACACAGAAGGATTCGATAGAGGATCAAATCACAATCATTCAGCAGATTAGAGAGAGCATCATTCGCAAAATAGGAATCGAACCTGACCACATCATTCCGGTGAAAAAAGACCAATTTCCGAAAACAGAAAGCGGAAAAATCCAACGTGCCCAACTAGGTGCAGCACTGAAAGATGGGGTGTTTCATGACATTGAACGTGCACTTGATCTTGCTTCGGAAAATGAACAAACCCTCCCAGATTGGTTCTTTAAACGTATTTGGGTAAAAGAGAATATCGGTTCATCTCAGCCGGTATCCACTGATCATGTACTCGTATTTGAGGATGAAAAAGGGCTGTATCCATCGCTTTATGCCCAATTTGAACAAATGAACCTGCCTTATGTTTCTGTGAAAAAGGGTCATGAATTTTTACGCCTGTCAAAAGGGATGTATCAGATGAACCCTCGAATCAAGGGGGATTACGTCAGGCTTGTGGCGGCGCTTGAAGCCGATGAATTAAAAATTGACCGTATGCTCCACTTGTGGAATGTGTCAGACAAGGAGATGATTGCGAGCCCTGCGCAGTTCAAAGAACTGAATGCAAGCACTAGCCAATCCATTTTATATTTGTATCAAGCATTGAGACAAGAAAATAAAGAGCCGATGCGTCTCGTTGTTGTCACAAAAGGTGGTCAATTGGTGAAACCGCAAGATGAGCTTCATGTGGAGAAAACGTCTCTTGCCGGATTATTAAAAACCATCCCGCAAGAATGGGAAGGGGCAGAAGTGTCTCACCTTGATATTGAAGCGGAGAATGTGGAACAGGATGCCAAGCATATTGCGGACGAACTAGGTGCGATTCATTTGAAAGCAGAAGTGTCTTACCGGCATGGCCAGCGCCTCGTACCAAAGCTGGAAAAAGTGAATATGATGACGGCACCTCAGACAGAAGGGTTTTTAGAATATGAAGGCTTGTACTTGCTGACTGGCGGGCTTGGCGGTATTGGATTTGAACTGTCTAAGCAAATGCTCCAATTTGGCTTGAAGCTCGTGTTAATTGGACGGACATCCCTTGAAGAAGACAGAGAAAAAGAGGCGTCATTCTCACAACTTAAAGATCTGGGAGACGTCCTTTATGTACAAGCCGATGTGACGAATTTATGTGACGTCGAGCAGGCGATTTATGAAGCAGAAAAGCATTTCGGACAGTCGATCCGAGGAGCGCTTCATTTAGCCGGTGCTGGCAATGTATCTGAGCACTTTCAGCATGTGGATACGTACACATTGGCTCATACAACAGAAGAAGATTTCGTCAAAGAACTTTCAGGGAAGGCAGATGGCGCTTGGGTGCTGCAAGAAGCCTTCAAGCATGACCCGTCAGTTCCACTCGTCTTTTTTGGATCAGTGAATGGCTATTTTGGCGGCACAACATTTGGTGCATATTCTGCGGCAAACAGCTTTTTAGATGGACTCGCACATGCCCTTACCTATCATGAGGGAAGAAGAGCGATTTCCTTGAATTTCAGCATGTGGGATAATCTTGGTTTGTCTCAGGGACATACTGGGGCCGCGCTAACCGTTCGCAAGGGCTTTCAATTGATTGGAAAAAAACAAGGACTCCATTCATTATGTCTAGGTGTTCGGCTGAATGAAGCGCATCTATTTATCGGCCTAGATGGGGCGAATCAAGAAATCGCTGAACATCTTCAACCAGCACCAATACCATTTTTTGAAAAGAAACTGTACTATACGGTGCAATCAGGCAAAGAAGTGGATGCTGACAAGATCACAGACATCATAGAGGGGAACTGGGACATCAGGCAAGTGGAAGATATACCGAAAAAACAAGATGGCTCTATTGATCACGAAGCCCTCAAACAGTTCCATCACAAACACGCACAGCCGTTTGAAAAGCAATTGCCAGAAACGAAGACAGAGCAGGTGCTTGCGGCCATATGGGAGGATATTTTAGAAGTCGATCGTGTGTACAAAGAGGATCAATTCTTTGACCTTGGTGGACATTCATTAAAGGCCACTCAAACGATTTCACGTATTAATCATGAGTTTTCAATAAAGGCACCGCTAAAAATATTGTTTGAAAGCAAGAATCTGGCACACTTGGCACAAATGGTCGATGACATCAATGGAGCACCAGCCATTCAGGAAGCCAGCATTCCAAAGCTGGAAAAACGAACAAGCTATGAGCTGTCACATGCTCAAAAGCGAATTTGGTTCTTATCTACATTAGAAAAGAGCCATCATTACAATATATTAGGTGCTTGGAAGCTGATGGGTCAATTACACATCCAAACGTTAACAAAGGCGATCGGTCTCTTAACAAAACGTCATGAAGCACTTCGCGCAACATTTCAAACCATTGGCGGCAAGCCGGTTCAAGTCATCCGTGAAGATCTTCCGCCATCAGTAACCGTTGCGAATTTCTCATTATTTAATGAAAAAACAAGAGCGAGAAGATTGGAACAGCTGATTCAGCAAGAGGCGAACCGCATCTATGACTTAGAACGGGGACCGCTTGCACAATGGACAATTGTTGATATGGGGAAAGAGGAATATTACTTGCTTTGTGCGCAGCATCATATCATTTCCGATGCATGGTCGCTCAGCCTGCTTATTCAAGAATTAGAAGTCGTGTATGGTGCGCTATTATCAGAGAAAACGCCTGAGCTACCTGCACTTGAGATTGAATGGACCGATTATGTTCATTGGGAGAATGAGCAATTAAAGAACCATCATGAGGCCCAGAGCTATTGGCTTGAAACGTTACAAGGAGAGTTGCCGGTATTAGAGCTCCCGTTTGACCGTCCTCGTCCGCCGGTTCAAACATTTAATGGGGCTACAGAGAAAATCGTGATAGATGAACCGCTTGTTCGTCGTTTACATGCCTTGTCGAGGCAGCAGGGGACAACACTATTTATGACGATGTTGTCAGCCTATTATGTCCTGCTTCACAAGTTGTCTGGACAAACAGATGTCATTGTTGGATCGCCGATCGCTGGCCGTGATGTCGAGCAATCAGAGAAGCTCGTCGGTATGTTTGTCAATACATTGGCGCTGAGACAGGACGTTTCAAAAGCCGATACCTTTGCCGATTTACTGGCAAAGGTGAAAGAAATGACGTTAAAAGCCTTTGAGCATCAGCATTATCCATTCGACAAGCTTGTGGATGACCTTTCAATGGATAGAGACCTAAGTCGTTCACCGATCTTCCAAGTCGCCATGGGGTATGTCACTGATTCGCTGGATATCAACCTAAAAGGACTGACATCGGAACAAGTGATGGTCCATCATACCGTCTCTAAATTTGATCTCACCTTGCATGTATTTGAGCAGGAGGACAAGCTGTCTATCCATGTGGAATATAATACGGATTTATTTGAGCAAGAAACGATCCACCGTATGATGAATTATTATCTCAATTTGTTAGATGGCATGACGGCTCAGCCTGAACGGACATTCGCTGACTTTTGCGTCATGGACAAAACAGAACAGAATGCCATGATCATAGGAAAAAATCAAACCGACACGCCTTATCCAAAGCGTACGCTGCAAGAACTATTTGAAGAACAAGTGCAGCGTGATCCGCACCGGATTGCTGTATCTTATATGGAAGAGCATATGACGTATCAAGATTTAGACGAGAAGGCGACAAAACTGGCTGCCTATTTACAGTCAAAGGGCGTTGGACCCGGTTCACTTGTCCCGATGCTGTTTGATCGTTCGTTTGACATGATGGTCTCAGTTCTAGGGATCGTCAAGTCGGGTGCTGCTTATGTACCGATGTCACCTGAGTATCCAGATGCCCGCATCGGTCTGATCGTTCGCGATACACAAAGCGATATCATTTTAACCCAGTCGCATCTGATCAATCGTTTAGAAGATCTGAGCGGCACAAAGATTGAAATGGACAAGCCGTTACCAGAAACAGGCGCAGTGTATCAAAGGGAAAAATCGATTGTAGGAGAAGACCAGCTTGCCTATGTGAACTACACTTCAGGTTCAACAGGCACACCAAAAGGCGTGATGCTTCCTCATGCAGGAGTGGTCCGCTTAGTGAAAGAAACAAACTATATTGAGCTTGGTTCAGAAGATAAAATGCTTCAGCTGTCTAACTATGCATTTGATGCCTTTACCTTTGAATTATGGGGAATGTTGCTAAGTGGCGGTCAGCTGGTTCTGATCCCGAAATATGCTGCGCTGAATATGGACGAATTAACTCGTTTAATCAAAACGCATCAAGTCACAGCCAACTGTTTGCCAACTGCATTATTCAACCGGCTGATTGAGCATGATCCAAAAAGTGTGGCTGGATACCGTACATTACTCGTTGGCGGAGAAGCCATGTCTAGTGAGCATGCACGAAAGGCATTGCCACATATGAAGGGTGTGCTGATCAATGCTTACGGTCCAACAGAAAACACAACATTAGCGACCACTTATCAAGTCACACACGTACCGGAGGATGCAAGATCAGTGCCAATCGGTGTGCCAGTCGCCAACTCAACGGTTGTCATACTAGATGATCATCTCAATCCAGTACCAACAGGCGTCAAAGGAGAAATCTATATCGGCGGAACAGGGCTGGCAAAAGGATATTTGCATGACCCAGAGCGCACGAAGGAGAGGTTTATTGACAATCCATTCCCGGCATTAAAAGGGGACAAACTGTATCGTTCCGGTGACCTAGGGAAATGGCGGTCTGATGGCAGTATTGAATACCTTGGCCGAAAAGACAATTTGGTCAAAATTAGAGGCTACCGAATTGAATGTGGAGAAATTGAGACAGCCCTGCTCAAACACCCACAAGTAAAAGAATGTACCGTCATTGCTAAAACGTACGGCAGCTCAAAACGGCTGGCAGCCTACCTTGTCACAGATGGGGGAGAGCCTGTTCCCGGATGGAAAGCATTTTTACAGGAAAGCCTGCCAGGCTATATGATTCCAAGTTACTTTATCGTACTTGACGCAATTCCCGTCACAACGAATGGGAAGGTCGATCAAAAAGCTTTGCCGGAGCCGACAGACGCAGTCTCATCCTCACATGAAGACGATCAACCGGCAACAGAAACACAGCAGCTGATTGTGACAGCTTTCAGTGAAGTGCTTGGTGTCAAACGAGTAGGAATTCATGATTCATTCTTTGATTTAGGTGGAGATTCCATTATGAGTATTCAAGCCGTTGCCAAATTAAAAGAAAAAGGTGTCCGTGTTGATCCGAAATGGATTTTTATGCACCCAGCGCCAGCACAGTTAGCGGCATATTTGGACACAGTACCAGAAATAGGCGAGCCTGTCGAAAGAGCGCCGAAAGACTATGTAATCGAGTTGAAAAAAGGGGATCCGGCTGAACCGAGAATTTTCTTTGCACCGCCTGCTGGTGGAACGGTGATGGGGTATATCGATGTGGCCAAGCTCATGACACATGAAGGAGCTGTTTACGCCTTGCAGTCTCCAGGCTTATATGAGGATGAAGAACCACAATTCCTTCATTATACAGAGCTTGTCACCATTTTTATTGAAGCCATTGAGACATTCTATCGACCAGGCATTGATTATTTGGCAGGGCATTCTATGGGCGGACATCTTGCTTACGGAATGAATCAGAGACTCTGTCATGCAGGAAAAGCGCCAAAAGGATTGATCATTTTAGATACGGTTCCGGTATTAAGAGATGAGGCAGATCAAGCGCTTCATGCCGATATGAACGAAGAAGAAGTGAAAATGCTCGCCCTCGTCCTAGGTATGGGGAACCTCGTCGGCATCAAACCAGAAGCATTACAAGGGCTCAGCTTCCAAGAAGTGAAGCAGAAAATCCTCAAAGAAGCAGAAAAGGATGAAGTCGTTCATCAATTTATGAATGATCACTATTTAGATAAATACTTGCAAATGCAGACACATAATACCATCATGTCACAAGCCATTGAATTAGAAAAAGACCCATTCTCTGTGCCGTTTTATATTATACAAAGCAGCGATCACGCCACAGATTTCCAGAAGAAATTTGCCGATTGGGAAGCTTACACGAGAGAAACGTGCTCGTATTTTCAGATAAAAGGCGACCATGTGACCATGATGAAAAGACCGCAGGCAGATCAACTTGCGCAGATTCTTGAAACGATCGTAAAGGGGTAAGGACGTATGAACCAATTATTTAAAACCTTTGAAAAAAAATCAGATCTGATTCAGCTTATTTGTTTTCCTTTTGCAGGCGGATATTCCGCCTCTTACCGTCCGCTCTTTGAACAGCTGAAGGACACGGCCGAAGTGACAGCAGCAGAGCCTCCGGGTCATGGAACGAACCTCATGCCGCTTGAAACAAGCATTGACCGGCTGGCTGAATTGTATAAAGAAGGACTGACAGGCAAATTAAACCGTCCATTTATTTTGTTCGGACATTCCATGGGCGGACTTGTGGTGTACAGGCTGACTCAGTTGCTAGAAAGGGAAGGCATCGATCCGGCAGCGGTTGTCATTTCTGCCATTCAGCCACCGCAAACAAAAAGACAAATATTGACCCATTTATCGAATGAAGCATTTGTTCAGCATATCGCTGAAATGGGCGGGATTCCAAAAGAATTGTTAGAGAACAAGCCAATGATGGATTACTTTACACCATCCTTACGTGCCGACTATCAAGCATTAGAATCCTTCCAGCACACAGACAAAACAATCATCGAATCACCCGTTTATTTATTGAACGGAAAGCAAGATAAGAAATGCATGGAAGACGCAGACGGCTGGCTAACATGGGCAAACGCCATCGAACGTACTGATTTCGAAGGAGGGCACATGTATATCAACACACACCTCGAGCAGTTCGCAGAACATATGAGGCATGTCATTGAGCAGACAACAAAAAGGCAATTCATCAGCCAATAAAAGAAAACAACGGCCCCGTCAAACGAGGGCCGTTTTCTTTATGAATTCCCCTTCCTCACCACATTCCCGCCAATCACTCCGCCAATGACGAGCACAGCCCCGATGAGGTGAACCATATCAATCGTTTCATGTAAAATAAGCACGCCAGCGGCAATGGTAATGAAAGCAGAAAGGTTGTTAAAGATACTCACCTTTGCTGCTTCAAGGTGGGAAAGAGCATAGTTTGATAAATACGCTGTGAGCAGTGATGAGAGAATGCCTAAAAAGAGCATAGACCATACAAAGGATGGCTGCGTAAACGGACTGAAAAACTGCGGTAGTGTAGTATTTACCGAGTGCCGAATGAGAGCAGCAGCATTAAAGAAGACAAATCCAAAGAATGTCATCACGAAAGTCAGTTCAATGACATGGAATCGCCGTGTCA
This sequence comes from Bacillus sp. 005/A4HT-01/001, assembly GCF_004634445.1. Classification (NCBI taxonomy): domain Bacteria; kingdom Bacillati; phylum Bacillota; class Bacilli; order Caryophanales; family Bacillaceae; genus Bacillus; species Bacillus sp. 005/A4HT-01/001. Next base: position 162,665 of record NZ_SEIZ01000004.1, on the reverse strand, counting down.
TCATCCTGGCAAATACGCTATAGGCACTGGATGATAAGGCTGAAAGTAAGATCAGCACATAACCAATGAGATGAGAATGTTTCACATCAATTCCCTTCACCACAAAGAGGAGCATCACCCCGGACACAGAAAGAATGGTAAACAGCACCTGGATCGAGGTAGGACGTTCCTTTAAACACCATGCTGCAAGCACCATTGTCAAAATAGGGATGGTCGCCTGAATAATGCCGGCCTCTGATGAAGAGGTAAACATCAGCCCCCACACTTGAAATGCAAAAAACAACACAGGATAAAGCAAGGAAAATGGCACAATGTAAATGAGATCACGCCATTGAATGGAAAAACGATACTTTTTTCGTAAAAATGGAAATAACAAAAGAGCGGCTGCGAAAGAAACAGTAAATCGGTGTGCCAATACATCAATTGGATTCGCTGATGCTAAGGCTACTTTGACAAACAAGAATGAAAAACCAATAATACAGGCGTATGCGATCGAAGCAGCATACGCTTTTTGTTTTGACATATCCATCTGAATTCTCCTTACACGAGCATGCATGCTTCAGTTGAATTGACCGGTTCTGTCTTTTTATCGTAAACGGATCAAGTAAAGTGTACAATAAGAGTTATTGATATCTGTACCGGTACAAGGAGGGTAGTGCTGTGAGGAAATATGATCACCTTGTGTTGAATATAAAAAACAAAATCGAGAGCGGTGAATACAATGCTGGAATGAAAATTCCATCCATTCGTCACTTAGCGGCTCAATATGCTGTGAGCAAAAGCACTGTCATAAAAGCACTAGACACATTAGAGCGTGAACACTTGCTGTACTCTGTAGAAAGAAGTGGCTATTTTGTCGTGAAAACCAATCAGTCAGCCGTTAAGAAGGGCAGCACATGGATTGATTTTGCTTCCTCTGCGCCTGATCCCATTGTGTTTCCGTATGTCGATTTTCAGCATTGCATCAATCAAGCGATTGATCTGTATCAAAATGATTTATTTATCTATGGGACCACCAATGGATTACCATCTTTACTGCCAATCATTTCAAAGCGTTTAACGGATTATCAAGTGTTTGCTTCTCCAGAACAGATCGTCATGACTTCTGGTATTCAGCTGGCTTTATCGATTTTAAGCACCATCCCGTTTCCGAATGGAAAACAGACCATATTGGTCGAACAGCCAGGCTATCACCTATTCCTCCAATACTTAGAGAAAAACCAGCTACCTGTCCGGGGAATCCAGCGGACGGAAAAAGGACTCGATCTTCAGGAATTGGAGCGTATCTTCCGAGAGGATGATATTCGCTTTTTCTATACGATGCCAAGATTTCAAAACCCGCTTGGAACGAGTCTGTCGAAACAAGAAAAAATAGCGATTGCAGCCCTTGCGGAAGCATATGATGTCTACATCGTTGAAGACGATTATTTGGCTGATTTAGAATTCGATACAAAAAGAGACCCGATCTATTCATATGATCAGGCGGGGAAGGTCATTTATTTAAAAAGCTTCTCAAAAATCATTTTTCCGGGGCTTAGAACAGGTGCTGTCGTCTTACCAAACGAGCTGATTGGCCCCTTTAGTGAACATAAACGGCTGATTGATATCGACAGCTCGATGCTCTCACAGGCTGCTTTAGAAATTTATTTGAAAAGCGGGATGTTTGAGCGTCATAGAGAAAGGATGCAGGCGACCTATAGAGCTCGATCCAAACAACTTGTGGCCTGTTTGAAAAATGATCAAGGTGCTTATGAGCTGGGAGAAGAGGAGCCAGCTACTCATACCCACGTTCGTGTCGACCGGTCCATTCCGATGAATCAGCTCATTCAGCAGCTAAAAAAGGCTTCTGTGATGGTTCAGCCGATCGACCGCCATTTCATTTCTACTTATCAAAAGGATCCTATACTTCAACTGAACATTTGGCATGTAAAAGAAGAGGAAATCGCACGAGGCGTCGATTTGCTAAAGTCATCACTTCAACAAATCACACGTTATTAAGGCGAGACAGCATGTTCTCACAAGTGAGTATCTCGACGTGCTCAGCCGCAGCGGGTTTTCTTGTACAAACCGCCATTTGGTAGGCAGGATCAAGTGAATATGTTTGGACAATGCAAGGGGCTTCGTGATCAGGTAATCTCAAAGTAGCCTGTCCATCCTCTGACAAGCGAGCGGTAAAGGATGAAAAACCATAGGATATTCCCTTCCCTGTCAGCTTGATAAAAGCCTCCTTCATGGACCATAAATGAAAGAAATAGGCTTCCTGCTGGTCTGCCGGCTGTGAGAGTAAATCTTGATATTCGTCAGCTGAAAAAAATCGTTTGGCAATGGCTAAATCAATCGGTTTAATCTCTTCAATATCAATGCCAACAGGCGCATCATCTACTGCGCCCACGACCCAATCACCAGAGTGAGAAAGATTAAAATGAAAAGAAGGAATTTGCCGGACAACAGGCTTTCCATTCCCTTCTGTTTCAAAAATGATCTGTTCCATAGGCAGTGCGTACATCTCATGAATGATGTGACGAATCAGTACCTCACCTAAAAGCGTTCTTCTTGCATCGATCAAAAAACGAAAGCGCTCAGCGGCGGCGCGTTTTTCAAGTGACACAAAAGGCTTCAGCTGTTCTATTTGTTTTCGTGCATTTTTATCATCTAAAGGTTGTAATTGAATAGCGAAAATCTTCATAACGGACCTCAATTTTTTACATTTATTGTACCATTGGATGAACCCATGCAAAAGAGAAACAGACATCCTGTTCAATGAAAGCACAAAATGACAGGAAGGTGCTGGCGGTTCTCGATATAGTGGAAAAGGAAGGAGAGGGAAAAATGATTCACTTGATCATGGATAGTATCAATTATATGGAAGAGAGGCTGGATCAGCCTTTGCAGATCGAAGAAGTGGCAGAGGCCGCCTGTATGTCTAAATTTCATTATCAGCGGCTATTCCATATGCTGACGGGAATTGCAGTAGCAGAATATATTCGCAAAAGACGATTAACCCTTGCGGCAGAAGAATTCATGACCAAGCAAGTGAAAGTCATTGATGCGGCGGTGAAGTATGGCTATGAAACCCCAGAGTCGTTTGCGAAAGCCTTCAAGCGGCATCACGGATATACACCGGCAGCAGTGAAAACAGGCGAGTATACAGTGAAAGCCTACCCCCGTCTCTCCTTCGAACTTCAAATAAAAGGAGTCGAACCGATGCATTATCGAATTGTGGAAAAGGATTCATTTTTAATCATGGGCAGAAGACTAAAGACAACAACAAAGAATAGCCAAAACAAACAGGATATTCCCGCCTTTTGGAAGCGTGTCAATCAAGAAGGATGGACGGATTCACTGGCTCATGCAGCTGGAGAACTCGGATATATCGGTGTATGTGCGCATTTTGATGAAACGCTTGAAACATTTGACTATATCATTGGAATTGAGCAAGGTGAGGAAGAACCAGATTCGACCATGACAGTCGAACAGATTCCGGCCAGTACGTGGGCTGTATTTCAGGCAAAAGGGCCTGTCGAAACCGCTGTGCATTCAACATGGACACGTATTTTCACAGAATGGTTTCCTGCCTCAGGATATGAGCATGCTGGGGGAATGGAGATGGAAACGTATCCTTTAGATGGAGAGATAAATTCTCCAGATCATGTGACATTGATTTGGATTCCAATCCGTAAACAATCATAAAAAAGGCAGCGTATCTCGCTGCTTTTTATCCTTGTGTGAGGACGTGAACACCGTTTGGATCGGTCGTATTCATCCCATGAGAATCTATCATCTTCACTTCAAGTAAAGAGAGACGTTCTCCCTTTTTCCAATGAATAGGTTGTGTCAAACCGTCCAGCAACTGATCGACCGTAGGTGTATGAGTCAAATCAGGTACTGCGATCGTCATCTCGGCAATTGCTTCTTCACCAGTTTCAATCACATCTGTCCGCCGCTGCAATTCAAGCCTTAAGCGCATCGGTGTAGAAAGAAACGTTCTTCGCTCCCCAGTCTGGATTGCCCAGTTTCTCTTTTGCGCTTGTACCAGCAGCTGATCATATTCATCATCAGTCACTAGAAAGCCGATGTGATCAAAAAGGACTTTTTTACTATAACCAAATGTGATATTGATCTGTCCCTTTCTCATCTCAATGATTCGGAAAGAGGGCTTCTTCTCTCTAAAATCATCCCATGTCTGCGGAGGGGGAAAGGAACCTTCCTTTGCGAAACGTCCCTTTACTTCAAAGCCTAATGAGGTGTACGCCTTCTCTGTCTCCTCAACAAATGGTGTCCAGTAATGATAATGGAAAAGCTGCATCAGAGGATCATCTCCTGTTTTAAGAATATTGCGTCTATTTAGTTTAGCACAAAACAAGCCATTCATTTAGTAGAATGGCTTGTTCTTATCGGGTAAGGGTCTGAACAGGTTTCTCCGCTGTTTTTGTAATGAGCAGTTGCAAGAGCCGTGTCGATTGTGGCAATGAAAAGCGAAGGACGAGTCCGGTAAAGATGGCCGTCAGAATCGTTCCAATGCCAATCGGGCCGCCGAGCATCCATGCAAATAGGAGCACGGTTAACTCAATACCATTTCGAACCCACTGCACGTTCAGCCCCGTTTTTGCTGAGATGAGCAACATTAATGAATCCCTTGGCCCAGCGCCAAGGTTGGCTGAGACATAAATGCCAACGCCATACCCAGACACAATCACGCCCGTAATAAACACATATAAAGCAGGTAAATACCCATGTGGTGCAGGTAATACTGCATTAAAGAAATCAATAAACACGCCGATCAGCACCATATTGAGCAGGGCGCCGATCTTTGGAAAAGATTTCGTGAAAACAGATGTCAGTGTCACAATCAGTGCACCAATAATGATCGACCATTGTCCAATGGTTAAACCAAAATGCTGAAACAGTCCATAATGAAAAGCGTCCCACGGACCAATGCCAAGGATCTTTCCCTTCACTGTCAGCGATAGTCCAAAAGCAAGTACAACCAATCCAACAAAATAAAAAAACCAACGTAAAAGATGTTCCCGCTTCAAAAGCTTTCCCTTCTTTCTTAAACACTCGATTTCAATCGTAACATACTCGCACGCCCCTTTAAATGGCTTTGCTTAATGTAATCGCTTACTTTGAAAGAGGTAAAAAAAGGCTGTTCTCACATGATGAGAACAGCCTTTTTGATCACACTGGATTCAAAATCCGGTTTAAGAATTGTTTTGTTCGTTCTTCCTTTGGTCGTTTGAAGATTTCTTCCGGAGGACCTTGTTCGACGATGACGCCGCCATCAATAAAAATCACTTCGTCCGCCACTTCTTGGGCAAACTTGATTTCATGTGTGACAACCGCCATCGTCCAGCCTTCTTTCGCTAAATCCTTCATGACCTTTAAGACTTCCCCGACAAGCTCAGGATCAAGCGCAGAGGTTGGTTCATCAAAAAGCATAAGCTCTGGCTGAATGGCAAGTGCACGGGCAATGCCGACACGCTGCTTTTGACCGCCTGACAGCTGGAAGGGATACAAATCTTTTTTATCCTCAAGTCCTACCTTTTGCAGAAGCTGAATCGCTTCTTTTCGCACCGCTTCTTTCGGACGGCGCTGGACTTGGACTGGAGCTTCCATCACATTCTCAAGAACAGTGCGATGTGGGAACAGATGATAATCTTGAAACACCATGCCTGACTTCCGGCGAAGCTTGAGCAAATCAGCTTGTTTATTTTTTTTAGAAAAATCAATCGAGAAATCATCGAAGGTAAAGGAGCCGGCATTTGGAATTTCAAGTGCATTTAAACAGCGAAGCATCGTTGTTTTTCCTGAACCTGATGGACCAAGAATCGCCACAACCTGCCCTTTGTTGATCGTAAAATCAATCGACTTTAAAATCTCATTTTCACCAAAGGATTTGTTTAAGCCTTTGACTGTTAGCATGTCGTTCCCTCCTTACCTTGCGACATATCGATCAAGTCGTTTTTCAATTTGGTGTTGAACGAGCGATAGAATGAAGCAGAATACCCAATAGATCAGGGCTGCTTCCATATAAATAAATAAAATTTGATCCAAGTTCGCCGCAGCAATTTCCTGTGATTTACGGAACATCTCTGCCACGAGGATTTGGGAGGCAAGCGATGTATCTTTCACCAAACTAATGAATGAATTAGACAGCGGCGGAATCGATACACGCACTGCCTGCGGTAAAATCACGCGGACGAGCGTTTTGCGATGGGTCATCCCAATCGAATACCCCGCTTCCCATTGTCCTTTTGGAACAGATAGGACGGATGCACGGATAATTTCCGAAGCATACGCACCTACGTTTAAAGAAAAAGCGATGATAGCACTTGGATATGGATCAAGTGTGATATTAAATGTCGGAAAGAAATAGAAAATAATAAACAATTGCACAAAAAGCGGCGTTCCGCGAACGGCCGACACATAGATGGAGAAAATCCATCTGAGGGCTTTAATTTTAGACATTCTAGCAAGAGCTGTCACAAGCGCGATAAAAATACCAATAATGAAGGCAATGATGGCAAGGGGGATTGTATAATAAATCCCCTGCATCACCATTGGCCAAAAAGATTGCTGAAGAAGATCCCACGGAATGACGACTCCGAGGATATTATTTTGTAACATCTTCACCAAACCATTTCTTAGAAATCTTAGCGAGTGTACCGTCTTTCTTCATTTCTTTTAGTGCGCCATTCACTTTGTCAACGACTTCGCCGCTGCCTTTTCTGAAGGCAAAATACGTTTCTTGTGGATCTCCTGTTTCAAATGCAACTTTTAGGTTTTTGTTACCGCTTGTTTTCAAGTAATTCAAGACAGCCAATTTATCATTGAACGTCAAATCAGCACGCCCTTGCTGAATCAATTGAATGGATTGTGCAAGACCTTCAACCCCTTCAATTTTAGCGCCAGCATCTGTAGCTAATTTGTTATAGTTACTTGTTAATGATTGTGCTGCTTTTTTGCCTTTCACATCAGAAAGTTTCTTGATGTCATTGTTATCTGATTTTGTCACAACAATGGCTTGAGACGTTGTGTACTTATCAGAGAAATCATATTGATTTTCACGTCCAGTTTTACCAACTTGGTTCGCTACCACATCAAAACGTTTTGAATTCAGACCAGCAAACATGCTGTCCCATTGTGTTTCTTTGAATTCTGGTTTTAAGTCAAGACGTTTTGCAACTTCTGTGATGACCTCGACATCATAGCCAGTTAGTTTATCTGTCTTTTTGTCATGGAAGGTGAAAGGAGCATATGTACCTTCTGTACCGATGGTTAATACGCCTTTATCCTGAATGGATTTCCAAAGGTCACCTGATTCCTTAGACCCAGATTGTTTATTTGCGCTGTCGTTTGCAGCTGATCCGCATGCCGTGATCAATGCAACACAAGCGCCTAAAATAATGGCAAAGAACATTTTTTTCATTTTATTCCCCACTTTTCTTGTTGGTATTTACAACATATGATCTTACAGAGAAGCAACCTAAAAGTAAAGCATTTGAAACTAGCTTGAGCGAATCTCACCAACTTTATGCCTTGAACTGGTTGAACGGATAAACGATAGAACTATACCCAAAACAAAAGGTGGATAAAACCAAACGCATTCTCAAACGATGATGAAGAGAGTTCGATTGATGAGAATGTGAGATAGACTATTTAATGGAAAAATATGCTATGATTTTCACATCGAAAGAAGTTTATGTGAGTGTTGATCAGTCGACTTAAATGACTTTTTAAAGTACACGATCCTCCAGTGAACAAACGGAATAAAAGGGAAGTGTGATCATTTGCATACATCGAAACAAAAACCTGTCATGATTTTAGTACACGAAATATACGGAATAAATGATCATATGAAGAGTATGATCGATCATTTTGACAAAGCTGGTTTTGAGGTTTATTGTCCTCATTTATTAGGACAGGCTAAACACTTCCCTTATGCCAGTGAGAATGAGGCATATGACTACTTTATGAATAAAGTTGGTTTTGATGAATCGGTAAAGATCGTATTGAATGTGGCAAAAGAGTTAAAAACGAAAAATGCAGAGAGAGACATATGTCTGATAGGTTTTAGTGTGGGGGCAACAATTGCTTGGCAATGCAGCCAATATGATCAGTTGTTTACCGGAGTCATTGGATTTTATGGTTCAAGGATAAGAGATTTTCTCGATATGAAGCCTGCCTGCAATACGTTGTTATTTTTCCCGGAAGTTGAAGCATCTTTTAACCCACGGGAGGTTGCGAATGTTTTGGAGAAAAAGGAAAAGCTTTGCGTGAAAATAGTAAAGGGGCAGCATGGGTTCGCCAATCCAGATTCTACGACTTTTCACGCTGAATCTAAAAATCGCTGCTTTCAAGAAATCGATGGTTTTATCAAAGAGTGTCTACAAAAGAAAAATGACTCATGACTGTTTGAAATGAGACTCGAATAGAGGGAAATGAAACCAGTGTGTCATGTAAGTTTGCATGCTGGTTTTTTCGTGCAATTCTTTTGGATATAAGGCATCCTATCAAATGATCAGAATCACCGTATAGTTGTGCGAACATTACTAAAATAAAGACTTTGTTACAGTGACGATAGAAGGAAGCATATTTATTATAAAAGATGTATAATTAGTAGGTTGTTTTAAAAATGGAATAATCACATGGAGACATGTTTTGATAACAGAACATCTTAGAAGAAGGAGGGCATCATTGTGGATGTTGGACAAAATCAGCCTGAACAATTGAAAAGGGCGATGACCTCCCGCCATTTATTTATGATTTCTCTTGGCGGTGTCATTGGGACAGGTTTTTTCCTTGGAACAGGCTATACGATTGGACAAGCAGGGCCAGTCGGAGCTGTTCTTTCCTATATTGTGGGCGGATTGATCATGTATTTAACCATGCTGTGTCTGGGAGAGCTGTCAGTCGCGCTTCCTGTGTCGGGGTCGTTTCATACGTATGCGACGAAATTTGTGAGTCCTGCAGCAGGATTTGCTGTTGGCTGGATTTATTGGCTTGGCTGGGCAGCCACTGTGGCGCTGGAATTTTTATCAGCAGGGCAGCTGATGAGACGCTGGCTTCCACAAGTGGATGTGTGGATTTGGTGTCTCATATTTGGGCTGTGTTTGTTCTTATTAAATGCCAGGTCAGCGAAAGCGTTCGGGGAGTCGGAGTTTTTCTTTTCAACCATTAAGATTGTCGCCATCTTACTATTTATTGGCGTAGGCGGAGCGGCGATGTTTGGTTTTATTCAAACGACGAGCGGGGAACCAGCTCCTTACTTTAGTCATTTTGTGAGTGACGGGCTGTTTCCGAATGGCTTGCTCGCAGTAGTCGTCACGATGATCACGGTGAATTTTTCGTTTCAAGGAACGGAGTTGATCGGGATTGCGGCAGGAGAAAGTGAAAATCCAGAGAAAACCGTGCCTCGATCGATTCATCAGACGGTTTGGCGCACACTTGTCTTTTTCGTTTTATCTATTTTTGTCTTAGCGGGTATGGTGCCTTGGAAAGAAGCGAGTGTGCTGCAAAGCCCATTTGTCACTGTGTTTGAGAGAACGGGCATTCCTTATGCGGCAGATATCATGAACTTTGTCATTATCATTGCTTTATTATCTGTGGCGAACTCTGGCCTATATGCCTCTACGAGAATGCTGTACTCTTTGTCGAAGGAAGGAATGGCAGGCAAGGCGTTTAGACGAGTCAATCAGCGGGGCATCCCGATGAATGCCTTACTGCTCACTTTCCTGTTTACAGGTATTTCATTATTATCAGGATTCTTTGCAGAGAAAACCGTTTTTGCTTGGATCGTGTCTATTGCAGGCATGAGCGCCCAAACCGGCTGGATTACGATTACATTATCACAACTGCTTTTCCGCAGAAGATATTTGAAAGCAGGCGGGAAGCTGGAAAACCTAAAATTTAAAACCCCTCTTTATCCGGTACTGCCGATCATTGCGATCACGCTGAACTCGATTGTGCTAATCAGTCTTGCCTTTGATGCGGAGCAGCGGATTGGGCTGTATGTCGGCGTACCGCTCATGATCATTGGATATGTTGTCTATCACCGCTATGTGAAAAAACATCAGGTGAAAAGTGAACCGCTCCAGTTGCAAATCCACGGAGATGATGAGATTCGGTTTTAATTCCAAAAAAGAAGCCTTCCCATTTGGGAGGCTTCTTTTTCAATTTAATGCACGCCTTTCATCGCTTTCTTAATCACTGGTGTCAGCAATAGCATCACAACACATAAAACGATGGCCAGCAATCCGATGATCCCGAAATAGACGGTTTCTGGCACTTTATCAAACAGCTTGACCACTTGTGCATTGATCGCCTGTGCCATTGCATTGGAAAGGAACCAAAGGCTCATCGTTTGCGCTGAGAAGGCAGCAGGTGCCAGTTTTGTTGTGGCTGACAGCCCAACTGGTGATAAGCAAAGCTCCCCAATCACGACAAGGAAGAAGCTTAGAACGAGCCATAGTGGGCTTACAAGTGTATTTGGTCCAGACATGTAGGCAGGAATGATCATGATGATGAAGGATAATCCTGCGAACAGAAGGCCAAGTGAGAATTTAATCGGGGTAGACGGCTGTTTCTTACCTAGTCTGACCCATAACCAAGCAAATACTGGTGATAGGAGCACAATAAAGATTGGGTTCAATGATTGGAACCAAGAAGAGGCTAATGTCATGCCAAGGAAATTCAAGTTTGTTCGCTGATCTGCATATGTCGCTAAAATATTTGAGCCTTGTTCTTGAATGGCCCAGAACATCACCGCAGCTAGGAACAATGGAATATAAGCGAGTACCCTCGACTGCTCCACTGCACTCGTTTTTTTACTAAAATACATCACAATAAAATAAACAATTGGAATCAGCACACCAAGGACACTGACAAACCAAGTGAATAGATTAATCGTGAGCGCTCCTGTTTGAATACCGATGACAGCAAAAACAGCAAGGACAATCACGATCAATGTACCGAAAATTTTGAAGTTCTTGCGTTCAGCAGCTGATAGTGGATTTGTGACATAAGTGCCGGCAAGTCCAAGATTCGGCTTTTTCGTGATGACAAACGTAATCAGTCCAACAAGCATACCAACGGCAGCGAGTGAGAAACCAAGGTGGAAATTCACTTTTTGACCGAGTGTTCCGACAATTAATGGGGCGATAAAACCACCCATATTGATCCCCATATAGAAAATACTGAATCCAGAATCCCTGCGAGGGTCTGTTTTTGTATACAGGTCACCGACTATGTTTGATACGTTCGGCTTTAGGAGACCTGTCCCAATAATAATCAGCCCCATACTAATAAAGAGCGCTGTTGCACCGCTAGGCAGTGCCAAAATGACATGACCAAGCATAATGAAAACCCCGCCATAAAAGACCGTACTGGACGAACCAAATACCCGGTCGGCGAGCCATCCGCCAATAATGCCTGACATATAGACAAGCGCACCATAGACAGACATGATCGAATTAGCGGTTGTCTGGTCGAAACCAAGACCGCCTTTTGTCACCTCTGTGTACATATAATAAATAAGCAGTGCACGCATGCCATAATAAGAAAAACGCTCCCAAAATTCAGTGAAAAACAGTGTGTAAAGCCCTTTAGGATGTCCAAAAAACCCTTTTTGAGGAACACTTTTAACAATTTTATCGTGGTCAATTGTAGACATGGCATAGATCCTTTCTTAAAAAAAGAGATATGAGAAAAATGATATTCTTGTATAGTTCTTGTGTCAATATAAAACTATTCTAAAACAGGAAAATGTTAGTTCAATAGGCGTAAAGACTCAAAAAGATGAAAAATTCGCTCAAGTAAAAATCATCGGAAAGTTATTTCGGAAGAATTTATATAAAATTTGAAATATCGTACAAGCAAACCTTTCCCACATGCATAGGATGACAAGAGGACATGTGAAAAAAGGAGGGGTTTTCATTGGGGGATGTAAATAAATCTGATCTGAAGAAACCCGTTGTCAATGTAATAGACTTTGGCGTGATTGCTGACGGGAAAACGGACTGTACAGCGAAACTGAACGAATGCCTGGAATGGACAAAAGCACAGGGCTACTCCCACGTCTGGTTGCCGAGTGGAACGTATCTAATAGATGCGGTGTACAGGGGGGATCAATTTTTTCCTTTTCGTAATGCCGGCATACGAGTGCCAAGTCATATTTGTATTGAGATGGCATCAGATGCCGTTATCAAAGTGAAACCAAATGATTCGTGGGGATATGCAGCCTTCTATATTGGAGAGGTAGAGCATGTGACCATTCGGGGCGGGCGGATTGAAGGCGACCGTGATGAGCATGTGTACAAGGCACTCCCGCCAGAAAGAAAAACACATGAATGGGGCTTCGGGGTGTGTATTGAAGGTGCTTCCCATGTGAATATCGATCGTGTTCAAATCAACAATTGTACGGGAGACGGCATCATTGTCAGTCCGCACGGTTTATTGACCCATATCGAATCGTACTCGCCAGCTTCGTCTATTCATATTTCTGGTTGCACCATCACTGACTCAAGGCGAAACAATATGTCTATTACAGGCTGTGATGGTGTCATTGTGGAAGACTGTTTGCTTGAAAGGGCAGGGGTAAACGGGGTCGAGCCAAAAATGGGCATTGATATTGAAGGATACGGAGAAAATGCGACCAACTTGGAGGAACCGCTGAATATTCAAATTCGAAACAACATAGTCAGAGGCGGCGCAGCCAGCTCTATCTATAATTTCAACGGCTATGGTGTGATCATTGAAGGCAATCAAACGGACAGCAGTATCTCCTATGGCTTCGCCACTGAAATGATCATTGCGAATAATTTGATTCGTGCAGTGGGAGGGGGCGTGACAAAAGCAGGGATTACGAGCTTAGGCGTGCCGCTTGATCAATCGGAAAACAATGTGATCATTATTGGCAATATGATTGAAGGGTTTGAAAAGGGGATTGATGTGAGGGGAGACAGCGTGCACATCACAGGTAATAAAATTAGTCTTTTTGAAGATGCGGCTGTGTCTGTCTATATGGCCAATCGTATTTTAATAGAAGGAAATCATATTGAGTCAGGGACAAACACACGGCTTAGAAGTACATCGCTGCGTATTTATCAATCAGACAGCATTGTCTTTTCAAACAATACCGTCTACTCTGTCATCGATGCGGCGATGGTCAGAGGAACGAATATCTTAATTCAGCATAATCAATTCAAGGAATTCAGCCGAGGGATATGGGTGCAGGAGGGAGAAGCGGGGATCAACGGCAATCACTTTATTCAAGAAGGACATTCACAGCTCGCATCTTCATATACGATCAGCGTGACAGGAAATGCAAAGGCTTTCATATGGCAGAATCGTTTTAAGCACTATCAAAACTATGCCGTCTACAGCAATACGACCGCTCCTTTAGAGATTAAAGACAATTCCTTTGAAGAAACGTCCTTATATGTGGTGATGTATATTAAAAATGGCTCACCCCAAATTGGAGATAACCGCTTTTATTTAAATCGTTCGATCGGACAGCCGACAGCCGTTTTTCTTGATGAGGTTGTCTCAGCACGTGTGCTACGGAATAACATCATTAATCTCTCTCCTCAAAAAGCGATTGCCGTCCGCACCGTATCTTCCACTCATTCGGTGATTGCCCATAACGTACTAGAGCGCAGTCAATTGATGACGCACTCCACGGACCGGCTCATCGGAAATATTGAAATTGATCCGCCGTAAACGCCTGTAAATCCCTTTTTTTGGAGGTTCAGAAGGCGGTTGACAATCATGTAAAAAGGGCATATAGTAATAATTATTTTTCATTTTTCACAACATTTGCCCTTTTTTTATGGATAAAACCGATTAATTCAATCAGAAAAATGTATCTTGTAAAATAATCACTTGATACAAGGAAGATATAGAAAGGATGAAGAACAAGTGTCACAGCCGAAACGGAAGCTCAAGCTAGGCGTATTCATCGCAGGAACTGGACATCATGTCGCCTCTTGGAGACATCCGAAAGCAGTACCAGACGCAGCCATGAATCTTGATTACTTTAAACAATTAGCGAAAAAGGCCGAGGAAGGGAAGCTGGATTTGCTCTTTTTAGCCGACAGCTTATCAATTAATCATACATCTCATCCAAATGTATTAACGAGATTTGAACCGCTCACCCTGCTTTCTTCGATTGCAGAGTCTACCTCAACAATTGGTTTAGCAGCAACAGCATCAACTACATACAGTGAGCCGTTCCATATTGCGAGACAGTTTGCCTCACTCGATCATTTATCAGGCGGACGAGCAGCATGGAATGTGGTCACATCTTCTATTGAAGAAACAGCGAAAAATTTTAGCGGAGAAGAGCATTTAGCGCACCACAAACGATACGAGCGAGCTGAAGAATTCGTCGATGTCGTCAAAGGTCTGTGGGATTCTTGGGAAGAGGACGCACTTATCAGAAACCAAGAAACAGGAGAATTCTTTGAGTCTAGTAAGCTTCATGAGCTGCAGCACAAAGGTGAATTTTTCTCCGTACGGGGTCCGCTTAACGTATCACGCACCCCTCAAGGACAGCCGGTGATCATTCAAGCAGGGTCTTCTGAAGATGGTCAAAAGCTTGCGGCTAAAACGGCTGAGCTCATTTTCACGGCACAAAACGATCTCGACAAAGCGAAGGAATTTTACCAAAGCTTGAAGGGGAAAGTAGAGGCTGCTGGACGAGCGAGAGAAGATGTCAGCATCATGCCGGGCATCTTCCCAATTATTGCCGAGACAGTAGAAGAGGCAAAAGCGAAGTATGAAGAATTACAAGAGCTGATTGTTCCAGAGATCGGCCTTAGCATTTTACAAAACTACTTAGGGGGTATTGATCTTTCGCAGTATCCACTAGACGGACCGCTTCCAGAGATTGATCCAAGCGCGTCAAATGCCGTGAAAAGCCGCTTTGACCTTGTGATGAATATGGCGAGAAAGGACAACCTGACCATTCGCCAGCTCTACCAATCTGTTGCAGGGTCCCGTGGGCACCATATCTTCATTGGAACACCAGAGCAACTAGCAGATGTGATTGAGACATGGCTCGTTGAGGAAGCAGCCGACGGTTTTAACGTGATGCCGCCATTATTGCCAGAAGGACTTGATGCCTTCGTAGATCGCGTCGTTCCGATCCTTCAGGAAAGAGGCCTGTTCAAAACAGAATACACAGGACAAACTTTACGAGAAAATCTCGGATTAAAACAGCCAAAAAATCGCTACACGACATAAAGGTGAGGTGACTAACGTTGGGATATACGTTTCGTCTGGCAACTGAGGATGATATAGAAGCGTTGCTTGAACTGACAACAAGAGCCTATGAGCCGATTCGTGAGCTCGGCATCCAGTTCCAAGCAGCACATGCAGATATCGCCCTCGTTCAGAAAAATGTACAAAAGAACCTTTGCTATGTAATGGAAGAAAACGGAGAGCTTCTCTCCACCTTATCACTCCGTATGCCTTGGGGAGAACAGCCAGGACCATTCGGCGTTCCGCATATATGGTGGTTTGCTTCAGAACCAGCGGCAAAAAAAGGCACAGGCTCAGCCTTGCTTGAGTGGGTTGAAACGGAAGTGCTAAGGGACACACTAAAGGTACCGTATGTTTCTCTTGGGACAGCTGATAAGCATCCGTGGCTCATGGACATGTATGAGCGTAAAGGCTATGTCAGAGCAGGTGAAAAGGATCTAGGCAAAGGCCATATCACCATTTATTTTAAAAAACAATTACGATCAGATATTACACAACCATAAGAGGAAAGAAGGGTGTACGAACATGAAAAACAAAAAGTGGCTAGTTGTTTTATTTGCGGCAATGCTTGCGGTGTTAGCGGCATGCGGCGGGGGTAATCAGAGTGAAGGCAAAGATGAGAAAGTGCTTAAAGTGGGCGCTACAGGCCAAAGCTATCCATTTGCTTATAAAGAAAACGGCAAACTAGTAGGATTTGATGTCGAGGTCACAGAAGCCATTGCGAAAAAGCTAGGCTACAAACTAGACTGGCAGCTGAGTGAATTCAGCGGACTGATGGGCCAGCTGACATCTGGTAAGCTGGATACCGTATCAAACCAAGTTGCGATTACAGATGAGCGTAAACAAACGTTCAACTTTACAGATACGTATGCATACGCAGGAACACAAATCATTGTCAAGAAGGACAACAAGGACATTAAAGGACTTGACGACTTAAAAGGAAAAACGGTGGCGGCTGTTCTTGGCTCAAACCATGCCAAAAACCTAGAGAGCAAAGACCCAGACAAGAAAATCAACATCAAAACATATGAAACACAAGACGGTGTCTTAAATGAAGTTGCAAATGGCCGTGTAGATGCTTACGTCAACGGACGCAGTGTCTTGTTAGCTCAAATTGAAAAAACAGGACTTCCACTCAAAATCGTCGGCAACCCAATCGTATATGAAGAAGTCGGCTACCCATTTGCCAAAGATGAAAAGCACGACAAGCTAAGAGAAGAATTCAATCAAGCGATCAAAGAATTAAGAGAAGACGGAACACTGAAGAAATTGTCTGAGAAATATTTCAAAGACGATGTCACAGTGCCGATTAAAAAATAACAACAGCGGCGGTGAAAAGCAGACATGAATCACATTGATTGGCAGTATATGGTGACGGTTTTTCCAACCTTGATTCAATACTTGCCGATAACGATCTTCATGGCGATTGTCTCCATGGTATTTGCCATTATCATTGGTGTGGTATTCGCGCTTATAACGAAAAACCGGATACCTGTCTTATACCAATTTGCCAAGCTGTATATTTCTTTTTTCAGAGCGGTTCCAACTTTGGTTCAGCTCTTTCTCATTTATTTTGGTCTTCCGCAGCTATTCCCTGCGATGACCTCAATGGATGCCTTAACAGCGGTCATTATCGGTTTAAGTATTAAAAACTCAGCGTACTTAGCAGAAATTTTTAGAGCGGCTCTTAATTCAGTGGATGAAGGGCAGCTTGAGGCCTGTTTATCTGTCGGCATGACAAGATGGCAGTCTTACGTCAGAATTATTTTCCCGCAGGCCGTCAGAAATGCCATTCCAGCGACGGGGAATACCTTTATTGGTCTTTTAAAAGAAACATCGCTTGCCTTTACCATTGGGGTAGCAGAAATGTTTGCGCAAGGAAAAATGATTGCATCGGCCAACTATAAGTACTTTGAAACGTATTTAGCGGTTGGCATTGTGTATTGGGTGCTCACCATCATTTATAGTTTCCTGCAAGACCTATTTGAACGAAAAATCAGCAAACCTTACCGGAATTAAGGAGGTGTGGACATGATCAAGCTCACCAATTTGAAAAAATCATTCGGCGACCTTGTCGTTTTAGACGGAATTAATCTTGACGTGCAAAAAGGGCAGGTTGTGGCCATTATCGGACCTTCTGGCTCCGGTAAATCAACATTGCTGCGCTGTCTAAATCTATTAGAAACGCCAGATGAAGGTACGATTGAAATTGGCGATGCGAAGCTGAATGCGTCTAAATATACACGTAAAGAAGCCCATCACCTGCGTCAGCAAACGGCCATGGTGTTTCAAAACTATAATTTATTCAAAAACAAAACAGCCCTGCAAAACATTACAGAGTCACTGCTTGTGACGAAAAAAATGACAAAACAGCAGGCAAATGAAATTGGTATGAAGCTATTGAAACAAGTAGGGCTAGAACAAAAAGCTGACAGCTATCCGGTCACACTATCCGGCGGTCAGCAGCAGCGAATCGGGATTGCCCGTGCGTTAGCGGTCGATCCACATGCGATTTTGCTGGATGAACCAACGTCAGCACTAGATCCAGAGCTTGTTTCAGGTGTGCTTCAAGTGATTAAATCCATTGCAATTCAAGAAACGACGATGATCATCGTGACACATGAAATGGCGTTTGCAAGAGAAGTAGCAGATCATGTGATTTTTATGGCAGATGGTCATATCATTGAGCAGGGAACGCCAACCGAACTATTTGACGAAACGAAGAATGAACGAACAAAACGATTTATCCAAAAAGAAGCAGCGGCTGAAGAAGCATAAGCTGCTTTTTACTCTTTAGAGGGGTGAGTATCAGTGAAATCATTAGGAAATCAAGCTTTAAACAAACGTTTAATTAACATACGCCGAGCGCTTCATGAGCATCCAGAGCTGGCATTTGAAGAATATGAAACGACAAAAAAACTACGAGGCTGGTTAGAAGAGGAAGGGATCACTGTACTCGATTTTCCAGATCTTCAAACAGGGGTCGTTTGTGAAATCAAAGGAGAACAAGAGGGACCAACGATTGCTCTGAGAGCCGATATTGACGCACTTCCAATTGAAGAAGCATCTGGCGAACCATTTTCTTCAAAGATACAAGGAAAAATGCATGCATGCGGTCATGATTTCCATACCGCTTCGGTTTTTGGTGCGGCCGTCCTATTAAACGAACGGAAACATGAGCTCAAGGGAACAGTGCGCATTTTGTTCCAGCCGGCTGAGGAAGTGGCGCAAGGAGCGAAACACGTCATAGAGGCAGGCGTCTTAAATGGAGTGGATGCGATATTTGGTATGCACAATAAACCTAACCTGCCAGTTGGCACCATCGGGATAAGAGAAAAAGCATTAATGGCGAGCGTCGATCGCTTTGAAATTGACATTCAAGGAACGGGTGGTCATGCTGGAATTCCAAATCACACAATTGATCCGATTGCCATCAGCGGTCAGATCACAAGCGCCCTACAGCAAATTGTCAGCCGCCGCATTAGTTCTTTGCATCATGCGGTTGTCAGCATCACACGTATTCAAGGTGGCACATCATGGAATGTGATACCTGATCGCGTCGAGATGGAAGGGACCGTTCGGACGTTTGAATCTGAAGTGAGAGCGATGATTCCAGATCTCATGAAACAAATCGTGAGCGGTATCGCAGAAGGGTTTGGCGCAAAGGCAGATGTGAAATGGCATCCGTATTTGCCTTCTGTGATGAATGACGAGCGTTTGACAAAGGTTGTGGAAGAAACGGCAGGAGCACTTGATCTCGCAGTAGTAGAGGCAGAGCAGTCACCAGGCGGAGAAGACTTTGCCCTTTACCAAGAACGCATTCCAGGCTTTTTTGTCTGGATGGGGACAAGCGGTACCGAGGAATGGCATCACCCTGCCTTTACGTTAAATGAAGAGGCACTCCCTGTTGCCGCTGCTTTCTTCTCCGAGCTTGCGGTTCGGGCGTTGGAGTCAAGAACATGGAACTAACGAAACAGCTCGCAGAGGAAGTGCTCTCTGCTGATCCGTTGCAAGATCAACAGGCCATTCAAATGGCTCGAAACGGTCTATTAGACGCTGCGGCAGCAGCGCTTGCTGCAAAAGAGGATGAAGGGATTCAGAAGCTCATGGCGCTCGTGGAACAAGAAGGCGGCGCGGCTCAAATTCCCGTCATTGGACAAGGGAAGAAGGTCAGCCGCCAAGCAGCAGCCATGCTAAATGGCTACTTGATTCACGCCCTTGATTATGATGATGTGCATTCAGATGTGAGAGGACATCCAAGTGCGGTGATCATTCCGGCCTTGCTTTCCCAGCTGACAGACGGTGAGGCATATGGTGATCGATTTTTAGCAGCCTACATTACTGGCGTCGAAGTGATGGCAAGGCTAGGTGAATCCATCGGTAAGTCGCATTATGAGCGGGGCTGGCATAATACCGGAACGCTCGGAGCCATTGCAGCGGTCTGTGCGATTGGTTATTTGAAACAAGTTTCACAGAAAGAGCTGGCGAAAGCGATCGGCTTTGCTGGTGCGCAATCAGCTGGAATGCGAAAGCAGTTTGGGACTGATATGAAACCATTACAAGCTGGACTCGCCGCTCAAACCGCCGTATGGTCCATGGATTTAGCTTGCTCAGGTTTTGGCGGGAGTGAATCGCTTCTAGATGGGGAGCTGGGCTTCTTTTCTCTCTATGGGGATCAGAAACTGGCGGAAAGACGTCTGCTAGAGGAATATGGCACTGCATGGCGTATCGTGTCGCCAGGTCTATGGTTTAAAGTGTATCCGTTCTGTTCAGCGGCGCATCATGCAGCCGATGCGATCGAGTCATTAGTACAAGAACACTCTTCCTTACAGAAGAAGATCGTACAGGTCGACGTCATGTTTCCGCCTGGCGGAGATGCCGCACTCACGGAGCGGACACCTTTGACGGGAGAAGAGGGACGATTTAGTGTCGAGTATGTCATCGTACTAGCAGTGTT
Source organism: Bacillus sp. 005/A4HT-01/001 (assembly GCF_004634445.1). Classification (NCBI taxonomy): domain Bacteria; kingdom Bacillati; phylum Bacillota; class Bacilli; order Caryophanales; family Bacillaceae; genus Bacillus; species Bacillus sp. 005/A4HT-01/001. Next base: position 142,447 of record NZ_SEIZ01000004.1, on the reverse strand, counting down.
TGGACAACCTTTATCACTGGATGCTTTTACGAAAAAAAACATTTCACCAGAGCTGCGGACATGGATGAAGCGGGTGAATAGAGTATATGATCAAACGATAGAACCCCATCCAGACGCAGTGCCAAAAGGACGTTTTACGATTGTAAAGCTCACCTTATCTGACGGCACCATCATCAGCAAACGAGTCGATATTCCTCGGGGAGCACCAGGCTGTGCGTTATCGACAGAAGACATCATACAAAAGTTAAGCAGCGTCACCAGCACATCAAAGGCAAAGCAGCTTTTACAGGCGGTTGAAGAGGGAAATGACGCTGCCTATCTGAAGTTGCTCGTGTGATATGAAAAAAGCTCATCTTTGGAGATGAGCTTTTTTAAATGTCTTTATTCTTATAAGAGTGAATACACTCTATGACGTCAAAGAAGATATTCTCTTCGTCAGGTAACAATTGATCTTGATCTACAACAATCACATTTAAAAACGACCCTATTCTATGACAGAGGCAAAACGAGTTTTATCTTTTAGGTGTATTTTTAAAGGTATCAAATCGCAAATCGACGAATTTAGTAGTACGTTTAAAGATTTAAATCATTGATATGAAGGGAGTATGAAATGTTAACGATTCGTCGTATCTATCAAAAAAATTATCCTAAAGGAAAACAAGTATATTATCAATATACATCTGAAAAATACTATGATATTCATTTGGAAACCAGTCACAATGGTTGGAACATCTCCCTTACAGAAGAAGAATTTGAAGCGCCAGTTAAAAAAAATCTAAAAGAGGAGATTTTCGATCCATATAAAGAGGATTCAGAGGTTTACGTGTCAGAGATGAATGGTGAAGAAACTGGAATTATAGTCATTCAACACATGAAATGGAATAATACATTACTCATTCATGATTTATATGTGGATAAACAATTTAAAAGAAAAGGTATTGGCAGCACTCTCATTAAAATGGCAAAAAAACGCGCTCGTGAATTGAGAGTTAGAATGATTGTATTAGAAACCCAATCATCCAATTTTCCAGCTATCCAGTTTTATTTGAAAAATGGCTTTCAACTGATTGGATTAAATGTCAACTCTTATTCAAATGAAGATATAAAGAAAAAGGAAATTCGCATCGAAATGGGGTGCCTTATAGAAAATCACAATTAGCTTCGTTAGGGCACACCGCCCTCGATATGCATGTCCAGTTCCAAACTGTTTTATATAGACCATTTATAACGATCAGGAAGCGTGTCATTTCATTCTTTTACTAAATGGGAGACTTCTTCATCTGAAAGAACGTAAATGACACTGTCCTCATCTTAGACTATCCTCTGCAATTCCTTCATTTTGCCATTCTACTATATTAAAAAAGAACAATGTGATTCCCCAAAATGTCAACTCCATCAAAAAGTATGAATAAAAGATGACCAAAGCATGATAAGTTCATGAAATCGTATCAATCCAATTGAGATTTGAGAAGGAACATGTAAAATAAAGCTACATAAAGAAAAACAAAGGCAACAGCGGAGGCTGATGATGAAAATATTAATGATTGAAGATAACCAGAGTGTTTGTACAATGACGGATATGTTTTTTCAACGAGAAGGATTTCAAGCGGAATTCGTCCATGATGGATTAGAAGGATTGAATCGATTTAAGCAAGAGGAGGATTGGGATCTGCTCATCTTAGATGTCATGCTTCCTTCAATGGATGGTCTGACCATTTGTCAAAAAGTACGGCAGATCAGTGATGTTCCGATTATTATGCTGACAGCAAAGGAAACGGAATCTGATCAGGTGCTGGGCTTCGATCTTGGGGCAGATGATTATGTGACAAAACCCTTTAGTCCGCTCACCTTAATGGCAAGAATCAAAGCAGTGAAACGACGTTTTGCTCAAACAACATCTACTCAAGAAGGAGCGAAAGAGGGTGAACGGCTAGAGACCGAACATTTTCAGTTAGATAAAAAAACGAGAGAAGTGTTTCTAGAGGGGAAACGGATCGAAAATTTAACGCCAAAGGAATACGATCTGCTGTGCTTTTTTATACAGCATCCTCGGCAAGTATTTTCACGAGAACAATTGCTTGAGCAAATTTGGGGATACCAATTTTATGGTGATGAACGAACAGTTGATGTTCATATTAAACGGTTGCGCCAAAAAATCGGAGACGGACCTAAGCCCTTTCTGTATACGGTATGGGGCGTAGGGTATAAGTTCGATGAAGATTAAATATTTTTACCAGTTGCTGATTAGTCACCTTGGGTTATTGCTCATCGCCATCATTATTATCAGCACCCTCATGTCTCATTTTGTAAAAGATATGGCCTATCAAAACAGAGTGGATGAAATGAAATCTTATGGGAATGAAATTTTGCAGAATTTTCAGCAGCTGCCGAAAGCCGAGATGAACTTCCGCCTTCGTCCATTTGAAGACATTCTCTCGACAAGACAAATTCGCTTTTTCGTCTTTGATGAAAAAGGGACTGTGCTGTCTCAGCAGCAAGAGATGCCGCCGCATGAAGCGTTACTCACAAAGGATTTGTGGGCAAAGCTCTCAAAAGGAGAAGAAATCATAGTCAAGCGGAGTGATTCACGCCGGCTTGATCAAGAAGCATCACTTGTGGCACTTCCTGTCATGGAAGACGGAAAGCTGAAGGGCGGGGTGGTGCTCATAGCTCCTATTCAAGGAGCAGAAGAGTTGATTGCTCAAATGAACCGGTATTTATATATCATCGTGTTTGTGGCATTGACGATTACCTTTATTCTCAGTCTGTTTCTGTCGAAGTTCCATGTGAATCGTATCAAAAAATTGAGAGAGGCAACTGAGAAAATTGCGCATGGTGACTACAACATTCATCTTGAAAACAAACACCTTGATGAAATTGGCACACTAGGTGAGGATTTTAATATGATGGCCAATCGTCTTCAACGGTCAAGAGAGGAAATTGACCGGCTTGAAAAACGGAGACGCCAATTCATTGCGGATGTGTCTCACGAATTGAAAACACCGCTGACGACCATTCGAGGATTGGTCGAATGGCTGAATACTGCGGATGTGCCGGCAGAAGAGAAAGAGAAATGCTATGCGCTCATCACTGATGAAACAAAAAGAATGTTGCGTCTCGTCAATGAAAATATGGATTATGAGAAAATCAGGTCGAATCAAATCACTCTTCAAAAATTTCACTATCCACTCATTGATACGTTTGAAGTGATTAAGGAGCAGCTGAGCCGAATGGCTGAAGAGAAAAACAATCAGCTCATGGTAGAGGTTCACCCTGAACAAAAGGTATACGCAGATTATGACCGGCTCATTCAAATTCTCGTCAACATCACAAAGAACGCCATTCAATTTACAGAAGGCGGCCGTATTTCTTTGAGAGGGAAAGAAGAGAATGGGGAAACGATCATTGAAGTAGAAGACACGGGAATCGGCATTGCACCTGAAGAAGTCAAACACATTTGGGAACGTTTTTATAAAGCGGATATTTCGAGAACGAATACACCATATGGAGAATACGGACTTGGATTGTCGATTGTCAAGCAGCTTGTGGACTTGCATGACGGACAGATTGATTTAAAAAGCGAAAAACATAAAGGAACAACATTTATCATTCGTTTACCGCTACCACAAGAAAAGGGCTAAACTCCGTTTAGCCTCAGCGTGTAGACAAACCCTCGCATTCGGTGTCAGTCCTGCGTGCCGGTGCTCACGAATGTGAAATTCGCTCCGCGCCGGTACTCGTCTTTCCTAGGGCTGCAAAGGTTTTCTATCACGCTGAAAAGAAGAAAAGGGCTAAACTCGGTTTAGCCCTTTTTGGTGTATCATCACTTATTCTGTTTTGGAAAACGTTAGGCCGATATGAGCAAGTGCCTGCGGTAAATCCTTACGAATGGTGATGTCTTTAAATGAAATATTCGATTGAATCGCATTTAGCGCAAGGTCTTGCTTTATTCCTGTTAAAACAGCTGAAATGCCTAAAAGTCTTAACGTTTGCGCATAGCTGACCAAGTATTGAATGCTTTGTTCATTGAGTCGTTTTGTCCCTGAAACATCAATGACCAAATGAGAGAGCGACAGCCTGTAGCTTTCCTGTAAAATGGTTTCTAAAATATGCTGCGCACGTGTCTCTTCGATATCACCAAGAAGAGGGAGCACGGCGACACCGTCAACAACAGGTACGATCGGTACAGATAATTGCTGAATCTGCCGATTGGCCTGGTCGAGTTCTAAGACGTAACTCAACAAAGATGCCATCGTTTCAAACATATGAACATGCTCTTCTGTAAATTGCTGCGGCCTTAGATCAAGTCCACAAATGGTTCCATAGTTCGTACCATCAGTAAAATCGATGGGAACCCCAATAAATGATCCGCCTTGTAGCTGTTTCGTGACGTCTAAGTTTTTTGAACGCTCGTCCAAGCGGATATCAGGGATCAACAGCGTATCGCGATGATCGACCGCCAGCTTGCAAAATGTCTTCTCGTAAGGATTTTCTTCCCCTTCTTCAAGAAGCTGCTCGTCTTGATTTAGCACTTTCACAATCTGATTGGTGTTTTGATCATTTTTAGCAATAAACAGTGTATTCACATGAATGAATTGACTCATCATGTTTAAAATACTTGTAGAAGCATCATGAAAATTGCGAAACTGTTTTAATAGTTGTTGACGAGGCATGGATTAGGACTCCTTGTAGCTCCGATCAATGGCCGGAACAATAGTTGATTTGTCTCTATCATACAAAATCAAACGAGAAATAGATATACTTTAATGCGCAAATCGTGCGAGATCAAAAAGACTGCCGATCCGGAGATCTGACAGTCTGCTGATTAAATGGAGACAGGCACCGTGGACATAGAGAAAAATTCCTCATATAAGGCTTGAACGGCTTCTTTTTCTTGAGCCGCTTTGACGCCAAACATCATGCTCACCTCTGAAGAGCCTTGGTTGATCATTTCAATATTCACTTTGGCTTTTGACAGCGCTTTTGCCGCTCTTGCTGTTGTACCAACATTATGACGCATCGCTTCTCCTACGACCATAATAAGCGAGAGGTTCCGCTCTAGAACGACTTCATCTGCATCAAGTACAAGCTTTAATCGGTCTAAAAGCTCTTGTTCAATCTGCTGCTCCTCCAGCTGATCCTGTCTTAAAATAATGGTCATATCATCAATGCCAGAAGGCACGTGTTCATACGTAAGTCCATATTCCTCTAACGTTTGCAACACCTTACGTCCAAAGCCCACTTCTCGGTTCATCAAATACTTGGAGATATAAATACTGCAAAATCCATTGTCTGATGCGATTCCCACAACAGGGCCATTCGTATGATCCCGTTGATTTACAATTTTCGTGCCTTTGGCCGTTGGATTATTGGTGTTCTTAATCTGAACAGGAATGCCTGCCCGAAAGGCTGGAATAAGTGCCTCATCATGAAATACAGAAAAACCCGCATAGGACAATTCACGCATTTCACGATATGTCAGCTCTGTGATTTCCTTTGGTTCATGAACGATCGTTGGATTGACGGCGTAGACTGCATCCACATCCGTAAAGTTTTCATACACATCTGCCTTCAGTCCATTTGCCAAAATGGAACCGGTAATGTCTGATCCACTGCGGGAAAAAGTGACGATATCACCCGCTAGACTAAAACCGAAAAAGCCAGGGAACACAATGATGCCAGAGCGTTCTCTTAATTTGTACAAATGATCATACGATTCTGGAAGGACTTGCGCTTGACCAGGCTCGTCGCTGACAAATAGACCGGCTTCTTTTGGATTCACATAGTGGGCTTCGACGCCTTGATGCTGAAAGTAGGCTGCAATCAGCTTTGCGTTATTATCTTCACCGCTTGCTTTAATCGCATCAAGATAACGCTCAGGATGAGAAGAATCAGCCTGTAATAACGTGTTTACATCTTGCCGGATGGTGTCAATAATGTCTTGACCTAACCCCAGCTCATCCGCAATCGAGGCATATCGCTCGATGACAGCTTCTTGTAAATCGTGTGCTTCACCTAAACGTAAATATTGTTCACCGCAACTAATTAATAGATCGGTGACCTTCGTATCCGTTGAATGCCGTTTTCCTGGTGCGGAAACAACGACTGCTTTTCGAGCTGGATCTGCTGTGACAATGTCAAATACCTTTTGCAGCTGCTTGCCAGAAGCAAGAGAACTGCCACCAAATTTAACGACCTTCAATGCATACATCTCCTATAGTAAAAATTTTCTCACAAATTGAATAGTTTCTATTATCAACTCTTTTCTTCAAATTATCAAGGTTTTTCTTCTCTGAATGAACAAATGTATTCTTGGGGAGGACGTTATGTGTGAATAGATGAAAAAAGAGCCGGCGATATGCCGAGCTCTTTGTCTTTATGAAGAAGAGGACGAAGAAGATAGCTCCTGCTTCATCACTTTGTTTTTACGTTTTTCTTTTAAGAAGAACGAGAGAACGAGTCCAATGACCGCAATAGCACCAGACACGATAAATGACGTATTCATACCATGAACGGCTGACTTCATTGGATCGGATAATGCTGCATTGGCAGCAGAGCTGCTCATAATGGAGACAAGCACAGCCGTCCCGATAGAGCCGCCCATTTGTCTCATCGTATTATTCATTGCTGTCCCGTGCGGAATCAAATGCGGTGGTAACGAGTTAATGCCGGCTGTTGTCAGCGGCATCATGATCATCCCAACCCCGATTAAGCGAAGTGTGTAGGCCACTGTAATGAGGGCAATCGATGAATCAAGGTTCAGCATCATAAATGGCAGGGAAGTGACAGCTAATATCGTAAACCCGCCTAGAGCCAGCCCTTTACCGCCTACTTTGTCAAAAATTCGTCCGATAATCGGTGATAGGAATCCCATAAAGAGAGCCCCTGGCAATAAGATCAGCCCTGTATCAAGGGCAGATAACCCTCTGACATTCTGCGTATAGAGCGGCAGAATCGTCTCTGTTCCAATCAGTAAGGCAAAGACGAGCATACCGAGGAAGGTCGTTAAGCTAAAGATCGCAAACTTAAAGACGCCAAACTCAAGCATCGGTCTTTTCAAATTCGACTGACGCAGGATAAAGAAGAACAAGCTCACAGCACCGACAATGAGTGAAATCAGAACGGTCGCACTCGTCCAACCATACGTTCCAACACTTGAAAATCCGTACAGCAGTCCGCCAAATCCGAAGGAAGACAGGATCACCGATAAGACATCGATACGAGTGTCTCTTTGCTGTGTGACATTTTTCATTAAGAAGAAAGCAAGAATGAGATCAATAATACCGATTGGAAGAACAATATAGAATAAGAACTTCCAGCTAAAGGAATCGACAATCCAGCCGCCAAGTGTTGGTCCAAGCGCCGGTGCGAATGAAATCACTAGTCCGACCATACCCATGGCTTGCCCGCGTTTTTCTTTTGGGAAAATGGTTAAAAAGATCGTTTGCATGAGCGGCATCAAAATTCCTGCGCCAGCTGCCTGGACGATACGTGCTGCAAGTAGCACCGGGAAATTCGTGGCGAACGAAGCAAGAATGGTACCTGCTGTAAAAATGCTAAGAGCCGTTAAGACTAAGGAACGGCTTGAAAATTTCTCAATTAAAAAGGCCGTAATTGGGATGAGAATCCCGTTTGTCAGCATAAAGGCTGTGGTCAGCCATTGGCCTTTACTGACATCAATATTGAACTCTTCCATGATATGCGGGATCGCTGGAATGAGAAGCGTTTGGTTTAAGATCGCAACGAACGCCCCAACGAGGAAAATCCCAACAATCACAGACCGGTTATACGATGTTGTTGATTGGTTCATATTATCCCTTCTTTATCTATAAAATAATGCTTTTCAGCTGTGACACGTTTTGAGATAAAACGCTGTGTTTGCCTAAATAATCAAGCAATGAGCTGATTAAAAAGGTTCTCGGTTGGTCCTTTGACAGTTCTTGACTCAGCAGTTCAAACGCAGAGAGGAGATCGTCCTTTTCTTCTCCATTTGAGAGTGTGTGAAGCTCTTGTTTCATCTTTGTTAAGTACGAGATGACAAGCTTTTCTTCATCATATTCTTCCTGTGTGGAAAGCAAATAAGAGTCCATCAGCTGATCTGTTAACACAGGCTCAATGGAGCAAGGCTTTATTGACACACGGTCCATCACACCGATGATCATTTCGGCGGCATTTTCTAATTGGATGTTCTTGTGCTCAATCGCCAACATCAAGATGAATTCTCTCATTAATCCGTTGAGGACAATCACAAGATCCCACACATAAGGCGCAACAGATTCACCATATGTGCTTAAAATGATGTCTCTGTGCCGCTGCATGATAATGGAGCGTGTCTCACGTAAATGCTTAATGACGATGGGCGAATGCTGTGAAAAGGCTTCAAAGGACAGCATATTCAAAAATTTATGATTCTCTTTAAACTCTTCAAGCTCAAGCTTAATCTTTTTTGTGAATTTTTCCTTTTTGGACAGCGTCGTTTCGGAATGAATGATCTGAGAAATCTCTCTCATTTTGCGCTGATTGTATTTAATCAGTTCCAATAGAAGAGCTTCCTTTGAATCAAACAGTTTATAAATAGACGCTTTTGATATTTTACAGGCATCAGCAATTGACTGCATGGAGACACTCATATAGCCTTTTTGAGAAAATAATTTCTTCGATACCCGCAAAATCTCTTCTTGCTTTTCGTTCATCTTCATAAGTCCTTTCCGAATCGGCAAAACCATATGGTCACAATGGAAACCGAGTGGTCACTTTTGCTATGATAACAAAACCAATGGCACATGACAAGAAAATGAACTTAAAAAAATACCTGGCCCAATGACAGGTATTTATCCTTCCGCATGTGCGGCATATATGTGGATTTGTCCGTTACGTTCGATGATCAAAAGGTCTTTCCGCTCCTTGACAGAGTAAATAGGTGTTCCTTTTTTCAACCGAGAAGCTGTTCCATGTTCAAAATGTTTGGCAGCTGTTTTCTGAATGACACCTACTTGCTGGTGTTTTGTTACATTTAATGATTTTGTCCAATCTATGTTTGTTTCATAGATCGTTTCTTCCCATTGAAATAAATCTGCCTGTGGATCGAGAGTTAATAACTCTTCTGCACTAGGTGGTTTTGACTCAAATTGCTGAACAGATTGGCAGGCGCATAAGCTCGTTGCCAATAAGAGCATGAATAAGCAAGTCCATATTGTCCGTGTCAAATAAGGTTCTTCCCTTCAAAATAGTGTCTATGAGTCATAGTCGTTTCCATAGGTTGTCGCGTTACAATGTCATAGGCGAGTAACGAGATTGTATGTTAGAACAAAATACGATACATTTATCGTATGAATAATCCAAATCATCCAACCCAAGAAAACATGAGACTCATTTCTGTGCTGCAAGCATTGGCTGACCCTGTTCGGCTGGAGATTGTCCGCTGCTTAGCAGAAGCGGGTGAGAGAACATGCGGTACGTATCATATGAACATTGCCAAGTCCACGCTGTCGCATCACTTTAAAGTACTAAGAGAGGCAGGCATCGTGAAAGTGAGAATTGACGGGAAGCACCGTTACTACTCTCTCAGAAAGGATGACATTGATTCCGCTTTTCCAGGCCTCTTGTCATCCGTTTTAGCTGTAGACAAGGAGCGGTGGTAAGAGAATCTTGCATCAACAAATGACAAATCCCCAAGGCATTGTAACCTTGGGGATTTGTGATGCGTCTCGTGTAAAATGAATTAGGCCAATGAATGATCCATAGACAGATGGACAATGTCATAAATGTGAATCTGCTGCTCTATATTCTCTGGTAATGAGTCCAGAAAAGAATATTTGACGCACTTCCATTTATCGGGGTTATATACGATGACTTCACCCTTATTGTCGTTAAAATGAGAAAAGAGATGGGCGATATCTAGGTTTTCCAGGCAATCAGTAGGATGAATCGTCACATACTCTTCAAGAACGAATGTGCTACGATGAAAATCATCTGTTAAATGAACGGAATACGTGATGCCAATATTGATTTGTTTCCAGCCAAAAGAACGTAAAATATGATCAAATGACCCCTTAAATACAAAATCCGTCATGCCCTCAGATTGTTTCCAAATATACAATGGGCAATAGCCATTGTGTAAACTTCTATGTTTGTCTTTTTCAGTGATCAAATAAGCTTTAAATAATAAATCCTGATATCCATCTGTTTTCCATCCATTGTTTCGTACTCTTTTTCTAACGATATTCATATCATAATCCGCAGGCAGATCCATATGATATTGCATGGCATGCATTGAAACACTCCCTTTCAATAGCCATCATAATCGACTTCAAACCAGTTGAATAATACATATTTGTGTTATTGTTATCACAAAAAGTGATAGGTGATCATGATGAATATAAATGATTTGATTATTTTTATAGAGGTGTATCAAAAAGAATCGATTAATCAAGCGGCTAAAGCTTTAGGGTATGCGCAATCCAATATTTCTCAAAGAATCAAAGCGCTTGAAACTTTATATGATGCAACATTTTTTATCCGGCATCATCATGGAATCAGTTCAACAGGACAGGGGGATTTATTTTATCAATACGCTCAAAAAATCGTAAAAGAAACGAAGTCCATTCAACAAAAATTGACTTCAAAGAAAAAGAACGTTTTATGCTCTGAACTTCTATTTAACGTTTTATACGAGCAACGAGTTTTAGAGGATATTCAAGCAACTGATTTTATCATTGCTTCATCAAGTACGATCAACAAAAAGTTAACAGAGGATGTGTATGATCAAATTATTTCTTTTAATCAAATGGAAAAAGCGGAATATCAATTAAAAGAGGTAAAGAGCTTGGCATTGAACGTATATGGAAAATCCAAAGAGATATACGATGATGATATTTCATTGGTTGTGAATCGTGATCAGCTTTGCCCATTAAGACATGAGGCCACGCGTATGCTGGGTGATCGAACCCTATTTGAGTTAGATTCGTTTGAAGGAATGATCAAAATCGTTGAACAGGGAGATGGTATTGCGTTACTGCCAACAAACTTAAAAAGCCTTCAAACACTCGTGAAATTGCTAGAAAAAAATATTCACATCAACTATTACGTTTATGAAAGAATGTGATCGTAACACTCCTCTATGGGGATAGTCCCGTCAAAGGAGTGCCACGATTCATCTACATGAGCTGTTTTATTTCCCATAAATCGAGTCATACAGGCGTTTCACCGCTGGCTTAATATCCTCTGGCCGCATATGAGAGAAACCGAGGACAAGCGGGACAAAGCCTTCTTTGTGACCAGGCACATGCTCATCAAGGGTAAAACGGTCCATCCCGTACATTTTCAGCTTTCGGTCTTTGGCACGCTGTAAAATCTCATGCTGCGTACGATCTGAGCGGAATTCTGCGATAAAATGTAGCCCTGCATTTTCCCCGATAATCCGTACGTTGTCACAAAAGACAGTGTCGAGCTCTCCAATGAGCTGTTTTCGTTTTTCCTCGTATAGCCCATTCATTCTTTTAATATGCCGCTGATAGGCGCCATCTTTTATAAAATAAAGAAGGGTGTATTGTGTAAACAGGTTAGCCGTTTGGATGAAAAAGTGCTGTTCTTCCTTATAGCGTCTTAATAAATGCTGCGGCAGTACCATGTAGCTTATCCTTAAGCCGGGCAGCAATGATTTCGAAAAGGTCCCCATATAAATGACTTTGTCATAGCGGTCAAGGCTTTGCAGCGCCGGTATGCTGTCTGTGCCGTACTTAAATTCACTGTCATAATCGTCCTCAATGATATAGCGGTCTGGTTGATCAGCTGCCCAGTTTAACAGCTGTATCCGCCGGGAAATCGGCATGATCACCCCTGTTGGGAACTGATGAGAAGGCGTAATGATCAAGACATTCGGCTTTTTTTTGTGAATGTCGCTCATCCGCACCCCTTTTCGATCAATGCCAATCGTTTCAATGCGGTGATGATTGTTTTTCAGCATTTGATACAGTCTGCGGTAGCCGGGGTTTTCTAATCCGTATATTTGATCAGCTGGAAGAATGCTTGATAGCGAATGAATGAGCGACTGTGTACCCGCACTTAAAATGAGCTGTTCAGGGTAGCATTTGACCCCTCGTGCAAGTCCAATCAGCCGGGCAATCGTTTCCCGCAGCTCATAGACGCCTTGTGGGTGCGGCAGCTCACCAAAGGCTTCTTGGTGGAGGTGAATCGCTTTTTGCTCACTTTTCAGCCAGCTTTTAAAAGGAAAATTGGCTGTATCAACAGAAATATGTGAAAAGGAATACCAGTCATTTCGCTCAATCGAATTCTCTTTTAAATCCGCTGGAAGGGAAGAGGGTTTCAGTTGACCTGATTCATGAAATGTTTCAAGTGATTCCACAAAAAAACCTTTCCGTTCAACTGAATATAAATATCCTTCGGCAAGCAGTTGTTGATAGGCGCCATTCACTGAATTGACGCTGACATTTAAGGTATCGGCTAACTCTCGTTTAGACGGTAATTGATCGTGCGGCTGCAGGTTGCGGTTTAAAATTTCCTCTTTAATTTTTGTATAAATTTGATGATAAATAAACCCGTTTTCCCCTGTTTGATCTAGTTGAATTGTCAGCATCTCGTCATTCCATCCTCTCTGGTACCATGAAAAAAATGATATTGGTACTTTCTATCATACCAAAAAATATTCAGAATAATAAAAAAGACATAAAGGGGATGGATGACAATGAGTCAAACGACAACAAACCGTTTTTCAACAGAGGAATGGCAGGGGAAAAGAGATCAATACGTCGCAAGAGGCGTAAGTAATGGCAACCGTCATCTTGCAGCGAAAGGGAAGGGAGCCGAGCTTTTCGATATTGATGGCAATCGTTTTATCGATTTTGCAGGCGCCATCGGTACATTAAATGTAGGACACTCCCATCCAAAGGTTGTGGAAGCAGTCAAAGCACAGGCAGATAGCCTGATTCATCCAGGATTTAATGTCATGATGTACGAATCCTATATCGAATTGGCAGAAAAACTATGCCACCTCACACCAGGCGACCACGACAAAAAAGCCATTTTCTTAAATTCAGGTGCAGAAGCAGTTGAAAACGCAGTGAAAATTGCCCGTAAATATACAAAAAGACAAGCGGTTGTCTCTTTTACAAGAGGGTTCCACGGAAGAACGAATATGACGATGAGCATGACAAGCAAGGTCAAGCCTTATAAATTTGGATTCGGACCATTTGCGTCAGAGGTGTATCAAGCGCCGTATCCTTATTACTATCAAAAACCTGAAGGATTAAGCGATGCAGCCTACGACGAATACATCATCGATCAGTTCAATCAATTCTTTGTCGCAACCGTTGCACCAGAAACAGTCGCTTGTGTGGTGATGGAGCCAGTCCAAGGGGAGGGCGGATTCATTGTACCATCGAAGCGTTTTGTCCAGCATGTCGCTTCATTCTGTCAGCAACATGGAATCGTATTCGTGGCAGATGAGATCCAAACAGGATTCGCAAGAACAGGGAAATACTTTGCGATTGAACACTACGATGTGGTGCCAGACTTAATCACTGTGTCAAAATCACTTGCAGCTGGCCTGCCGCTGAGCGGTGTTGTTGGCAGAAAAGAATTACTTGATGCAGCGGACCCAGGGGAGCTAGGAGGAACGTATGCTGGCAGTCCATTAGGCTGTGTGGCAGCTTTGGCTGTACTTGATATTATTGAAACAGAACAACTGAATGAACGATCTGAACACATTGGACAAGTCATTGAGGACAAAGCGAATGAGTGGAGAAGTAAGTACTCATTCATCGGGGAAGTCCGGCGATTAGGGGCAATGGCGGCCATTGAAATTGTGGAAGATCAAACAACGCGTACACCAGATAAGAAGACAGCCGCAGCGATTGCAGCCTATGCAAACAAGCACGGACTACTCTTATTAACGGCAGGGATCAATGGGAATATTATTCGCTTTTTAACACCACTTGTCATCACAGATGAGCTGCTGCAAGAAGGACTAGGGATTATCGAAGACGCCTTCACAGCACGCTAAACAACAAAGGGGGATGGTTGTATGCAAAAACAACAAATGGCTAAAACCATGTCGCAGTCAGACGTACTGTTTTTATCCATTGGTGCAATGCTTGGCTGGGGCTGGGTTGTACTTTCGGGAGATTGGATTTTAACAGCTGGATTTTTAGGAAGTGTGATTGCCTTTGTCATAGGGGGCATTCTCGTCATTTTTATTGGGCTAACGTATGCAGAGCTTTCCTCTGCGATTCCAGAAACAGGCGGAGGACTCGTCTTTGTCCAGCGGGCATTTGGGATCAAATCAGCGTTTGTCTCCGCATGGGGCGTATTGTTCGGTTATGTGTCCGTGATTACGTTTGAAGCTGTCGCACTTCCGACAGTCATTGACTATGTCATTCCAACACAGCATGTTGGTTTCCTATGGAATATAGGAGGATGGGATGTTTACTTTACATGGGTATTGATTGGATCTGGCGGTGCACTGTTTTTAACAGCTCTGAACTACATTGGCGCAAAGCCTGCTGCCATTTTTCAATCGGTGTTCACAGTGGCCATTATCCTGACAGGTTTTCTTCTATTAGGCGGAGCTACATTTAATGGAGATTTTGCAAACCTTGAGCCGATGTTTCAGGGCGGGGTTGGCGGTCTGATGGCTGTGTTAGTGATGATTCCCTTTTTATTCGTTGGGTTTGATGTCATCCCGCAGGTAGCGGCGGAGATTAACGCACCTAAGAAGATCATCGGGAGAATTTTGATTATCTCCATTGTGAGTGCGGTTGTATTTTATCTGCTCATTGTCTTTGGAGTAGCGGCAGGATTGTCAAAAGGTCAGCTTGAGGCTTCATCACTGGCAACAGCAGATGCCATGGTACAGCTTCTTGGTCATCAGGCGTTTGGGACTGTGCTTGTCATTGGTGGTGTAGCAGGCATTGTGACGAGCTGGAATGCATTTATCATTGGTGCAAGCCGTATCCTCTACGCAATGGCGGAAAGAGGCATGATTTCCAAATGGTTTGCGTATATTCATCCGAAGTATAAAACACCGACAAATGCCATTTTGTTCTTAGGTGCACTTGCATTTTTTGCACCATTACTAGGCCGACCTGCCCTCGTGTGGATTGTTAATGCAGGCGGTGTGGGCATCATCGTTGGGTATTTGATTGTGTCCATTGCCTTTATGAGACTTCGCAAGACAGAACCTGAGCTTGAGCGACCATACCGCATTAAATATTGGCGGACGACCGGCGTTTTAGCCATTGGACTTAGTTTCCTTTTTCTTTCATTTTATTTTCCAGGGATGCCGGCCTCCTTATCATGGCCAGCTGAATGGATTTTGCTTTTAGGTTGGGCACTCATTGGGTATATACTATATGTAATGAATCCAAGAACGAAGGAGAAGGTAGAGCATGACAAACGAACTCAAAGTGTATAATCCTGCAACCGGAGAAGAAATTGCCTCAGTTGCTCAGCATACAAAAGAACAGATTGAAGATGCGATCACTCGCTCACACAAAGCATTCAAAACATGGGCAAAAACGTCAGCCCATGAACGTGCAAATATCATTCGCAAATGGTTTGATCTCATGATCGAGCATAAAGAAAGACTTGCAAAAATCATCACAGAAGAAAACGGGAAGCCGTATCAAGAAGCATTAGGGGAAATCGTCTATGCCGCTGGATATATTGAATGGTACGCAGAGGAAGCAAAGCGGATTTACGGCAGAACGATCCCGTCTCATACGACAAACAAGCGCCTATTTGTCACAAAACAGCCAGTCGGTCCTGTTGCCGCCATTACACCATGGAATTTCCCTGCGGCGATGATTACAAGGAAGGCTGCACCAGCGCTTGCGGCGGGCTGTACGTTTATCGTGAAACCTGCTGAAGACACGCCGCTTACGGCCATTGAGCTTGTGAAATTAGGCCATGAAGCCGGAATTCCAGAGGATGCCTTGCAATGGGTGATTGGAGATGGAAAAGAAGTGGGGGAAATCTTCACAGATAGTCCATTGATCCGCAAGATCACGTTTACTGGCTCAACACCAGTTGGAAAACATCTCATCAAAAACAGTGCGAGCACAGTGAAACACGTTTCTATGGAACTTGGCGGTCATGCCCCGCTGATCGTAGATAAGGACGCCAACCTTGAATTGGCTGTGAAACAAGCAGTGGCATCTAAATTCCGTAATGCAGGTCAGACGTGTGTTTGTGCCAATCGATTAATTGTCCATGAAGAAATTCATGAAGCATTTGCGCAAAGTTTCAGCAAAGAAGTGGAAAAGCTGAAAGTAGGAAATGGGTTTGAGGAAGGCACGTCCATCGGACCGATTATCAATAAGCGAGGCTTCGATAAAATTGTCGACCAAATTCAAGATGCCGTGGATAAAGGGGCGAAAGTTCTTGTCGGCGGCGATACACATTTTGACGATGAGAAGTCGTATTATTTTGTTCAGCCGACGGTGCTAACTCATGTCGATCCTTCAATGAACATTATGCATGAAGAGACGTTTGGTCCAGTTGCACCCATTACGACATTTAGCACATTAGATGAAGCCATTGAATTAGCGAACGATACACCTTTTGGACTTGCGGCTTATTTCTTTACAGAGAATTACCGCAATGGTCTCTATATATCTGAGAATCTAGATTACGGGATTATTGGCTGGAATGACGGCGGACCATCCGCTGTGCAGGCACCTTTCGGCGGTATGAAAGAGAGCGGTATTGGCCGTGAAGGTGGCATCGAAGGCATCGAGCCTTATTTAGAAACGAAGTATGTGTCAATTGGTTTAGACGAATAACATGTGAAAAAGACTGTCCGAGAAGCCTCGGTAGTCTCAGCGTGTAGACAAACCCTCGCATTCTTTGTCAGTCCTGCGTGCTGGTGCTCACGAATGTCAAATTCGCTCCGCGCCAGTACTCGTCCTTCCTAGACTGCAAAGGTTTTCTATCACGCTGAAAAGGAAGACAAAGGGCTAAAATCAAGTTCATTTTAGCCCTTTGTCAACAATCTGTGACTGTCCGAGAAGCTTCGGCAGTCTTTTTTATGTTAAACAGCCGGTGGGAAAAGTTGATCCACCGTTTCTTTTGTTTCTCTGAGAATCTCGTGGATGTCGTCTGCAGATGCTTGTTCCATGCTGCTGAACAAGAGCCGTTCGACTGGCTCAACGCCGATCAGATCGAAGGCGGCTGTATCTGTCGTCATGTGATGGCTGGGGGTGATGATCATATTTGAATTAAGAAAGGTCCTCGGTGCATCATGCGTATTAATAATGACCCCTTTTTTGTCTCGAAGCAGATTTTTCACCACTCCGTTTTCATTGATCTCATACGCAAACCCCTCTGAAAAAACGCGCTCTACATAACCCTTTAGCATCGCCGGCAAGCCTGTCCACCATATTGGAAAGATAAACGTGAGGACATCAGCTTGTTGAATCAGCTTCTGCTCTCTTTGAACCGGTGCCGGCACATGTCCGTTTCTCATGGCAACCTTTTCTGCTGTTGTCAGCTCTGGCGGAAAGCCAATGCTATACACATCACGAACCGTCACATCATGACCATTGTTCAAAAGAGTGCTTACAACAAGATCTAATAGGGTTTGATTTAAGCTTTGCTGGGGATGAGCAAATATGATTAGATGGTTCATCTCATAGCCTCCTAGGTGGTCATGTGTCTCATTATGGCATGCACGAGTATCCTATTCAATCCTATATTGGAAATGATAGGTTGGGAAAATAAAAAGCGACCGCTTGAAAAAACGATCGCTCATGTAAGGCTTATTTCTTTCTAAAAGCAAGTCCAAGTGCAATTAATGCCACAACTAAGGCTGCAATGGACAGACCAAGAAGAAGTGGTGAAGAAGAAGCAGAGGCTGTTTCAGATGCCTTTTCTTCTTTTGGTTTTTCTTGACCATGTGAATCCGTTACGGTATTAGACGCAACAATGTTTGTGATCGAATGAGGCTTATCAGCGTCCTTGTCGCCAGTCCATTCAACTACTGTTCCATCCTTATAATATTGATACGCATCCCATGCCGCTTCGCCGGCTTTTTCAGGGTTTTTTGCGACAAACACGAATTGCTGGAACTGGCCAGCAAGGACACCATCGCCAGTTGCTTCCCAAGTGACTCTTGTGACTTTTCCGTTTTTCTCTTCAGTTGTTGTTTTCCAGCCAGGCACTGGCTCGTATTGCTGGAATTCTACGCCTTTAGGCATCATGATGACAACCTTTGTTGTCGGACTGTCGCTTTCAGAAGGTACTTTTAACGTATAGGTTTCCCAAGCATTCGTTGCAGATGTATCAGGTTTGACTGTCACGTGTGCACTCACAGGAATCGCCAGTAAAAATGAAGCGAGAAGCATTGGTAATAAAGCTTTAACGTATTTTTTCATATGATATGAACTCCTTTTAGTTTCTTCTAATGAATGTCGTATCGATGTTGTCAAAAGAACCAGTTAATGCATGAATCTCAATTTTCCAAGTGCCTTTTTCATTTAGTAAGAGGTTTTCAGCCGAGAAGTGTCCATTCTTTAATCGTTTCAGCTGAAATTCGTTAGGCGTTTCATCACCGAACAAGGAGACTTTGTGGATCTTAGCTGTCACTGATTGAATGTCTGTGATCGTTTGTCCATCCTTCTTCGTAAATGCCACCTCGAACGTGTTTTTACCAGGAGCATTCGGGGTAATGCTCAAAGACACAAGGTCACGATGCTCCACCTGATTGGCTCCAAAGAATGGCTCTGGTGCAGGCGGCGGAGGGCTTGGGATATTGGTGAATACGGCTGTTAATAGTAAAATAGCGATCCCAATAATCCACTCTGCTCGTAAAGATACGTTTCGTTTCTGCTTCTTTTCCCATCTCAGCATCAAATAATGGACGAGCCCAAGTAGACCCATGATGATAAATAAACCAAGTTTGATTAAGAAGGTGCGTCCATAGGCTGATTGGAAAAGGGCATCAAATGATTGCAGAATAAAAATCGCATTCACAAACCCAGAAAACACAATCAGTCCAACTGAGAGCAGTGCCCACGGATGAAAAGCTGTCAGGGTGCTGCGTATGAGCGGCTGATCTTCATTCGGCAGTTTCTTCATCAAAAGAAGGACAATGGCTGTTAAGCCGCCGACCCAAATAGATGCAGAAATGAGATGAATGAAGTCAAGTGACGTTGTCAGTATTTTATTATCTGTTGCGGCTGGATGACCGATTTGTGCTTTTAGCCATAGGAGCACAGTGAAAATGAGCAGTGGAAACAGCCATACCCGGAAGGAAGTGAAGTTTCCTTTTTTCATCGCCACAATCGTCCAGATCGACAGTAGAACAAATGACGCCATTAGCATCATCCACAGACTCCCGCCCGAAGTCGACGCAATGGTTTCTTGTAAAAGTGATGGTTGAAATGCCCCTAAAAAGGACACGTCTGCCGCTGACTTAGTTTGAATCGGCAGCTGGAACAAGAGTGCTCCGCCCATCATGATCAATGAAACAGTTAAGAGTCGCTTCATTCGCCGAGCTAAAACGTCGGTTATGGCCGCTTTAAACCATAGAAGCCCAAATAAAATGGTTCCAAGAAATAAGCTAAATGACGTATACAGAAAGGCTTTGTCAATGGTTGAAGCCATATCGATGGATTCACTTGATTGTCCTTGATCTAATTGATCAAATCCTCCATCCGCTTTTCCGATACTAAACGGAATCATGCCAGACACAGAGTGCCCATCGGCTGATACCGCATTCCACTGAATGGTGTAAATGCCTTTTGGTAAATTCTTTTTTAAAGCTGCTTCCATGATCTTTTGCTCTTTGATGACCGTATCTCCTTGATCCACACGATCCCCTTTTGCATTGAACACCTTAATGGCATGAAATCCACTTTCGATCCCTTCACTAAAGGTGATCGAGACTGCAGGAGGCTGCTGATCCAGCTCTTCATTTGCTACTGGATTTGAGCTCACCACATATGCATGAGCAAATGCTTCTTTTGGCATGAAAAATGAGAACATGAAGATGAGCAGCAGAAGCCACTTCCGATATTTCAACAATGTGAATAACCGCCTTTCTACCTATGAAAATGTCTCATGTATCAGAAAGAAAGCGGCAGTAAACTGTGAGTCACAGAAAAACCGCTCTTTCTATTGTACCGCCCACTCTAAAAGGTAAACGAAACAAATAGCAAGATGGTTCACTTTTTCTGTGTCATGTCTTGTCTGCGCAGACGTTTCTTGAATGTTTGATCAATATAAGCCTATTCGATTTAAGTAGAGGAAACAAGAAGTGACGATTTGAAAGTTGTGAAATTCCAATGAATTTTGCGCCAAAACAACAGTAGATTCAACTTTTACCCCGCTATCATCTATGGTATGCCGAGAAGTGTCACATCATTTTTCAATTTTGTCACACACTAAGTGACAAAGTGACATTTAGTTTCAATTGAAGGGAAAGTGAAAGCGTTTTACGATAGGTATAAGGGCTTCACTGACTCTTGTTCTTATATCTTTTGACCTATAAAGCCCGAAATAAAGGGAGAGAAGAAAGGGGTTTTCACAGATGCAGGAAAAAAGCGGATTCCGCGTGAAAGTACAGCGCTTTGGAAGCTATTTAAGCGGTATGATTATGCCGAATATTGGTGCATTTATTGCATGGGGACTCATTACAGCTTTGTTCATTCCAAGTGGTTATCTTCCGAATGAGCAATTAGCTACACTCGTTGGACCGATGATTAACTACTTACTGCCGCTCTTAATTGGTTACACAGGCGGTAAACTCGTCTATGACCATCGAGGCGGAGTGCTCGGTGCTACGGCTACGATTGGGGTCATTGTTGGCTCAGACATTCCAATGTTTTTAGGTGCCATGATCATGGGGCCGCTGGGCGGTTATCTTATTAAGAAAATCGACCAGCTGTTCAAAGACCGAATCAAATCTGGCTTTGAAATGCTTGTGAATAACTTTACGGCAGGTATCCTCGGTGCCATTCTTGTTGCCATTGCATTCTATGCTATCGGCCCAGTGGTACTAGGTCTGAATAAAGCCCTTGCGGCAGGTGTAGATATCATTGTCAATGCTCATTTACTACCGCTGGCAAGTATCTTCATTGAACCTGCAAAAGTATTATTCTTAAACAACGCGATTAACCAAGGTATTTTAGGGCCGTTAGGGGTCGAGCAAGCAGCGAAGACAGGGCAGTCTGTTCTGTTCTTGCTTGAAACAAACCCAGGGCCAGGCTTAGGTGTTCTTCTTGCGTATATGTTCTTTGGAAGAGGAAATGCGAAACAGTCTGCACCAGGTGCCATTGTCATTCAGTTCTTAGGAGGAATCCATGAAATTTACTTCCCGTACATCTTAATGAAACCAAAACTTATTTTGGCTGTCATTGCAGGGGGAGCAAGTGGTGTCCTGACGTTCACATTATTAAATGCAGGATTAAAAGCTGTGCCGTCACCAGGAAGTATTATTGCGCTTATGCTGATGTCTCCAAAAGGCGGTCACCTTGCCGTTTTAGCAGGTGTTGTCGTAGCAGCTATCGTATCGTTCCTTGTCGCATCGGTCATTTTGAAAGCATCTAAAGAAGTTGACGAAGATTTAACAGCAGCAACAGAAAAGATGCAGGACATGAAAGGCAAGAAAAGTGCAGCAGCCGCTGCTCTTACAGCACAAAATGAAAATGCTGAAGCTAATGAGCAAGCAGCATCTCCAAGTGACGTCAATCCAGATGACGTGAACAAAATCATCTTTGCCTGCGATGCAGGGATGGGTTCAAGTGCAATGGGTGCGTCCATTCTGAAAAACAAAGTGAAAAAGGCAGAGCTTGATATCGATGTGACAAACACATCGATCAGCAACATCCCAGACGATGCGGATGTGGTCTTTACTCATAAAGATTTAACAGACAGAGCAAAGGCAAAGCTGCCAGGCGCTGTGCATATCTCAGTGGATAATTTCTTAAACAGCCCGAAATATGATGAGCTGATTGAGAAATTGAAAAAATAACATGACGAAACGGGTTGAGTCCAATTTTTCCTAATTGAACTCCCCGTTTTGGTTGTTTTCCTGATTTTTATTCTAAAAAAGGTGTGTGATCATGTATGAAACAAGTACTTTCTAAAGACAATATTTTTCTAAACGAACAGGCAGGTTCTAAAGAAGAAGCCATCAAAAAAGCAGGCGAAGTCCTCGTAGCAAACGGCTACGTCACAAGTGATTATGTCGACAAAATGTTTGAAAGAGAAGAGATTTCTTCTACATTTATGGGGAACGGCATTGCAATCCCTCATGGAACAGAGGATGCGAAAGCGGCTGTCCTTCATTCAGGGATTTCGATTATCCAAATTCCAGATGGTGTTGAATATGGTGAAGGAAATGTGGCGAAAGTCGTCTTTGGGATCGCTGGGAAAAACAACGAGCATCTTGATATTCTGTCTCAAATTGCGATTGTCTGTTCAGAAGAAGAAAATGTAGAACGGATCATTCATGCAAAGGATCAGGATGAACTGATCGCCATCTTTAACGAGGTGAACTAACATGAAGGCACTTCATTTTGGAGCAGGGAATATCGGCAGAGGGTTTATCGGATCTTTGTTAAAGACATCGGGCTTTGAGCTTGTCTTTACCGATGTGAATGAAGCGGTCATCAATGAGCTGAATGAAAGAGGAGAATACACGGTTGAACTCGCAGCACCAGGGCAGAAGCAAGAAATCGTCGGGCCCGTATCAGCGATCAATTCTTCACAAAATCCAGCAGCATTAACAGAGGCGATTGCCACAGCCAATTTGATTACAACAGCTGTTGGACCAGCCGTATTGAAGATCATTGCCTCATCGATTGCTGAAGGATTAAAACGAAAAAAGCCAGACCATATCATCAACATCGTGGCATGTGAAAATATGATTGGGGGAAGTGCTCATTTAAAAGAAGCGGTGTTCTCTCATTTAACAGCAGATGAGCAAGCAGTGATATCACAAACCGTTGGCTTTCCAAACGCTGCGGTTGACCGCATTGTTCCGATTCAGCACCATGAGGACATTCTCAAAGTGTCGGTTGAACCATTTTTCGAGTGGGTCATTGATGAGATGGGCTTTATTGGAGATGTTCCGCAAATTGACGGAGCGACCTTTGTCCGAGATTTGACGCCGTATATTGAACGGAAGCTTTTCACCGTCAATACAGGACATGCACTAGCGGCTTATGTCGGGTATCAGCAAGGCGTAAAAACCATTAAAGAAGCTGTTGATACACCAGACATTCGTCAAGTTGTCGAAGGTGCCCTTCATGAAACGGGCAGTTATTTAATTGACGCATATGGCTTCCGAAAAGAAGAACATGATGCGTACATTCAAAAAATTATCAAGCGATTTGAGAATGCTTTTATCTCCGATGAAGTGACTCGTGTCGCACGCTCTCCTCTTAGAAAGCTGGGAGCAGATGACCGTTTAATCGGTCCAGCGAAAAAGATCAAGCAGCCAGTGTACTTAATCAAAGGGATCGCTGCTGCCTTGGCTTACGACTTTGCAGAAGACGAAGAAGCGGTCCGCTTGCAGGCATTAAGGAAAGAAAAAGGCATTGAAGGTGTGCTTCAAGAGGTATGTGGACTCAAACCTGAAGACGATCTCTATCAAGACATCCTCAAAGAAATCGAGCGATAATCAAAAAATCCCTTTCTAACGTGAAAGGGATTTTTTCTATGACTTTTTTAATACTTTCCCCTGCATGACGATATATGTAGTAAGGGGGAATTAGAACATGAAAAAGAAAGCGTTTGCTTCAAGGAGTGTCTTTTTTCAATTGATGTCAGCCATTATCGTTATTACAATTTTAACAGGCGGACTTGTAGGAACAACGGGGTATTTTTTAGCGAAAAATGTCTTAATTGATGCAGGGAAAGCAGATTTAAAACACATCGTAAATGGAGCGATGGCCACTCTTGAACAATTGAACGACCGTGTGGAGAACAAAGAACTGACGCTTGAACAGGCGCAGGAACAAGCCCGTATTTACTTGAGCGGGCCGAAGAATGACAACGGCAAAGGGTATCAATTTCAAAAATCAGATTTCATCTATAAAAATAAAGGCTACCTTGTCGCATATGGAGCCGATTATTCATCACAGGTTCATCCGGTTAACGACATCGGCGTCATCCCAGATAACACGACAAATCGTCAAAAAATGGTCGCTGGCGCCACAGCAAAAGGCGAGGATGCACACTATATCACCTATATGGATAAAGACGATGCCACGGGGGAAGAAAAGCAAAAACTCGCTTATATGAACCAGTTTACACCGTGGAATTGGAGTATAGGAATCGCCGTATTTCAGGATGAATTTTATAAAGAACTAGAGCAGATGAAGCTCTATATTATTCTCATTACAGCAGGTGTCGCTCTTTTAAGTATGGGTGTCTTTTATTTGGCAGCCCGAGGTAAAGTGAGACTGCTCAAGCAAGTCACGGCTGCTTCAAAAGAAATTGCGGCGGGCAATATTGAACGCACCAGCTTAAAAGAAACCTCGGATGAAATTGGACAGCTGGCAAAAGGCTTTAATCATATGTCAGGAGAGCTCAGAGCACTTGTGAGCGGTTTGCAGGAAACGAGCAGCCAGCTCGTCGAATCTGCGACAGATTTGTCCGCCATCTCTGAAGAAACATCCGCCAGCAGTGAAGAAATTGGCCGAGCAATTGGAGATATCTCAACTGGGACCCTTCATCAGGCATCAGACCTTGAGGTAGCCAATCAACAAATGACTCAGTTCAATCAATCCATTGAAAACGTCAAAGAACAAAGCGACCAGATCAAACGAATTTCAGACCAGTCGAACCAATCTTCCCAGCAGGGTCAGCAAATTGTCCAGCAATTAAAACAATCAAATGAGCAATCCATTCAGGCATCTCAAGGCATTCGATCAGGGATTGAGCAGTTAAGTACAAAAGTACAAGATATTTCTCAAATCACAGATACCATTGAAAGCATTTCAAACGAAACGAACTTACTGGCCCTGAATGCGAGCATTGAAGCAGCTCGTGCAGGAGAGCATGGCAAAGGATTCTCGGTTGTGGCGAGTGAAGTGCGGAATTTAGCTGAACAGACAAAGCAATCAGCTGTTCAAATACAGCAGATGATTCAAGGCATTAAAGAAGAAACGACGGCTACAGCTGGCATGATGTCCAAAACAATGGATCGTTTTGCCGAGCTTGATGAAGCGGTTCATGCAACAGAACAAGAATTCAATTCCATCTCTACATCGATTTCACAAACCATCGTTGAAACGAATGCGATGGCAAAAGAGCTGAACACATTACTGGAACAAAACGACCTCATCACAAAAGCGATGCATGGTGCAGCGCATATTTCTCAAGAAAATGCCGCTGCGATTGAAGAAATCACTGCATCTACTGACGAACAAGTCACCGCCATCTCCAATGTGGCGAAGGCAGCAGAAAGGCTCAATGAGCTAAGCATGCGATTGAATCAAGATATTGCACGTTATCGTTTATAAGGTATGGTCAAACGGACGTCGAAAAGTCGATGTCCGTTTTTTATTTAAACGACTTTCGTCCGTATTGCCCGTCGCTTTTGATTTGTTTGGTACGTTCGATAGGCTTTCCAAGCATTGGCACATAAAAGCCCTGTGAGTAAGTAAGATAAGCTATTAAATAAATAGAAGTCCACACACGAAACGACAGCACAGAGGATACCAAAGATGATTTGATCACGATTCTTTGCTGGTGAAGTAGGTGGATCAGTCAACATAAAGAATGCAAGGAACAAGACGGCATTTAAGTAGGGCGTCATAAAAGCAGATGAAGCATCCGTTAGGCCGATGAATCCCAATATGAGGTGGATCAGGCCGTATGCGGCTAGAAAGGCGAAAACTTGCGGGAACTTTTGTACGCGGCTTGTCACCAAATAACCGCCGACCACCACTAGGAATAGGGTCCACCAAGGTAGAAGAGACATACCGCCCCACCAGCTTTGATTGGAAGAAAATAAAATGACTGAGAGCCACAAACCAAATGCGGCTGGATTCAAAATTGGTTTCTTTTGATAAGTGATGACATGCTTAGATAAAATGGCTACTGCGGCTGTGAAAGCAGATGCAGCAAAAGAAGTGGCTGGACTGAGAACAATGCCAATAATCAGCCCTGTGAGCAGAGCTCCATCAGGGAATGTGTGTTTATGACGTTTCCGAATCACTCTTGTAATAAAAGTGTCAAGAATTAGTGCTGTCCCGATGCTGGTGGCAACTGTAGTGAGACCACTAAGAAATCCAGTGTGCAGACTGCCGGCGGCTAGAAGAACCAAAAGAATGGCAATGACATACCGTTTCGGCGTCCGAATGTAGGTTTTTAGTGAAGGCGATGATTTCAAAAATGTTTGGTCTGTGGTTGGTGCTGGCTGTAATTCCATGATGGAACCTCCTTCATCTCCGGTGTTAGGGTCATATCAGCATCTTGATCCACCATCACGGCAGGTATTTCATGTTCGGCTAAAAAAGAATAACCTCCTTCTCTACCTAATAAAAAAGCAGCAGTCGATAGACTATCGGCGAGCATACCGAGTGGTGCAATGACGGTACAGCTTAACAAACTTTGTTCAGACTGTTTCGTTTGAGGGAGAATCAAATGGTGCGTATGAGGATCATTACGGCTGATCCGTTCATAGCTTCCAGATGTACAAATCGCACAATTAGTCGTTTGAATGACCGAAATGTTGGTCTGTTTGTGAATGGGATGCCGAATCCCAATTGTCCACTCTTCTTGTTGTTCGTTAAATCCAGATACCAACACATCCCCGCCAGCATTCATCATAAAGCCCTCCCATGCTTCAAGTTCTTTTGCCGCAAGATCGCACGCGAATCCCTTTGCAATAGAACCAAAATCCAAAATCAGCGGTTTGTTCAAATAAATCGTCCGATTCGTCTCGTTTAACTGGACGTCACGGTAATGAACAGCTGTATGTGGAACGTCATCTGATGAAAAAGTTTGTCCTGTCGTATATAAACGATCGAATCCTTTTTGTTCCATGACTTTCCCGATGGTTGGATCATACTTTCCATTTGTTAATTCAGCTAACTCTAACGCATAGGCTGTTAAATCGAAAAGCATTTCACTGACTAATACCTCTTGATTTGAGCGATTGGCTAACTTCATGACTTCCGAATCAGAGCGAAAACGGCTAAACCGATGTTCGATATCATAAAAAATGGAAAAAGCGCGATTGATGTCTTCTAAAACAGCTCGTCGATCTTCTTCATAGGCAACCACTTGAATATTGATAACAGTTCCCATAGCCAGCATGGATTTTTGATAAGTCATCAGTTTTTGTTGTCCTAACCATTTCATCATAGTGTCTCCTCTCTATGCCTTTGCCTGCTCTAAAGCCTGAGCAACGGCTGTTTCAAAATCCTGAGTACTTAATGTTGCACCGCTCACCGTATCTACATCAGCACTTTGTCTGATAACCACTTCATTAGGTAATGATGAAATGGAGCTTTGCCCGTATCTAGTGTTATCACTCGTAATCTCGACAGAAGTGATATTTCCTTGTTTGATGGTAACAGATACACTGATAGAGCCAATTTCATTTGATCCAGTACCAGAGAAAGTACCATCTTTGAGTTCAGTTTCTGAAGTGGTATCTTCTTTTTGAGTGGCGGTAGTATCTGATGTGAGAGATGTATCGTTTGAAGAAGCGTCTGCTTGTGTATTTGATTGTGCTGTTTGAACGGCTTGAGCGTGATGGGTAGTTGCATAACCAGTGATGTATAAGCTGCTAATGGCTGCGGTGCAAAGACTAATCATTTTCTTATTTATTTTTGCCATGATGTATCCTACCTCCTATTACGATCTACTATATAGAAGAAATTTGAACAAACCATGAACAAGAAAAGAACGATTTTAGATAATGGGTATGAAGAATCAAAATATTGCACGATATCATTTATCATTTATTTTTGACTGTGGTTCATTTATCAGGTAGGATGAAATGAATCTAAACCTTGCTCACGCAATCAAAAAGGAGTGTTTCGGCCATGAAAAAGAAAATATTGATGTTCTTACCTTGTGGCTACGGATACTCCACTGCTGTTTTCTTTTAGGATAGACAAAAATTGGTGAAGTCTGTCTACAGGAGGAAAAACACGCAGAAAAATCATAGTGAGTGAGGGATTTACATGGAAAAAATCACGAGAAAAAACCCAGAAAGTATGCCGAAACCCGTTGGCAACTACAGTCATATCACAAGGGTGCCAAAGGGTGCGGGGTTATTTGTGACATCAGGTCAAGTAGGGACAGGAGCGGATGGACAGATCCCATCAAGCTTAAACGACCAAGTCACCAATACGTTTGAAAATATAAAGAGAATCCTTGCATCAGAAGGATTGAATGAAGAACACGTCATCAAAGTCAATATTTGGGCAACAGAAGAAATTGATTGGGATCATCTATATCCACAGTGGGATGCAATCTTCAAAACGGCATATCCATCAATGACCGTTGCCTATGTGACTGCATTAGGGTGGCCAGAGCTGAAAATCGAAATAGAGCTATGGTGTGCGGATATTTAATCAAAAAAAGAACAGTGCAAACTGTTCTTTCAGCGTGTAGACAAACCCTCGCATTCGCCCGCAGTCCTGCGTGCTGGTGCTCACGAATGTCAAATTCGCTCCGCGCCAGTACTTGTCCTTCCTAGGGCTGCAAAGGTTTTCTATCACGCTGAAAAGAAGACAAAGGGCTAAAATAAAGAATCATTTTAGCCCTTTGTCAACAATCTGAAAGAACAGTGCAAACTGTTCTTTTTTTGATGAGTATTTATGAAACAGCTTTGAATCGCTTTGTAATGAACGCACCGAGAAATGCACAGACTGTGTAGACGATGACCCAAATGAGAAAGGTTTTATTTCCACCAATAGAGGTGAACATCAGAATCACACTCGCTACCAGCACAATCAAGGTGGGAAACCAAATGTTCTTTAAAAACAATGTACCGAAAATACCAATCAGCACAGAGATCATAGGTAAACCAAATACAACGAATAAGACAAAAACAGCCATGTTAATTACTCCTTTGAACCAAATCAACTATTTACATAAAAACATATAACAGTGCTGCACCCATATGCGGAAGGGCAAAGATGATGAAAAGAAAAGCCGTATCAAGACGAAACATCCGGTGTTCTTTTGTTTCAGAGTGATAGGCCGCTCGTGCCTCTTCCCC
The DNA here is from genome assembly GCF_004634445.1 of Bacillus sp. 005/A4HT-01/001. Classification (NCBI taxonomy): domain Bacteria; kingdom Bacillati; phylum Bacillota; class Bacilli; order Caryophanales; family Bacillaceae; genus Bacillus; species Bacillus sp. 005/A4HT-01/001. Next base: position 113,241 of record NZ_SEIZ01000004.1, on the reverse strand, counting down.
GTTGGTCCATGCACCCATAAGAAATCCAGATGCAACGAACGCAATAATAGAGGTTCCACCACTGACGAATCCAATCCATTCATGGTGCTGTAATATGAGCGCCGCACTGCAAATCAACAGCATGGAGCAAACACCAGCAAAAAAAGCATGTTTCTTTCTCATTATGCTTCACTCCTTCAGACAGCTATTAGGAGACCGCATCACATATTTCAATGAAATGTCCATCAGGATCAGACACATAACTGACCGTTTGTCCCCACGGCTTCTTGGCAGGTTCCTTGATGACAGGTACTCCTTTTTCCTTCAAGGATGCAATTGTTTCATTCACATCATCCACAACAAAGCCAATCTCAAACGTTTGTGACGAGCTAACTGCCTCTGGAACAGGCAGACCAAGTGACTCTTTCACATCTTGGCGTGAATTAATCGATAAGGTCACTTCTCCTGTATCAAACTCAACATAGGATTCAACCCTCAATTTAATCGGGAAACCGAGGATATGATGGTAGAACTGAATACTTGCTTCAACATCGTTTACATATAGAATGGTATATTTCATTTTCATGTGGAAAGCTCCTCTCTTCATATACGTGTCAAAACCGGAAAGGTTTCCCACTCATTTTACCACATAGGCAATAAGATTCATTTAATTCCAAAAAAACCAATATTCCTACCTCAATCGTCTTGAAAAACAAAATGTGGTGACATATGATAAAAATGTAAAACGAGAAAAAATAGGGGGGACTTACATGTTGAAAAAAATCATGGTGGCTGTCATATCATTCGGTCTTTTACTTAGCTTTACACAAGTTGACACTCACACAGCGGATGCAAAGACAGTCAAGTACAAAAACTGCAAAGCACTCAACAAAGTGTATAAAGGCGGCGTGGCAAAAAGCAAAAATACGAAAAACAAAGGTGGAAAAACGAAGTACAAGCCTTATGTATCAAAAGCACTTTACTTAAAAAATAAACACCTTGACCGTGATAAAGACGGCATTGCGTGTGAACGTTAAGAAGAAGAAAAAAGACCTGTCACAAGGTCTTTTTTCTTTGGGATCAAACTCGTCCCTTTGTGCCATCTTCATCTTTATATTAAAATAAAGATAGATTCAAAAAATGATACAAAGTGGGGTACTCAATTTGTCAACACAAGCTGATAAGAAAGACATCCGATTGATTGCCATTGATATGGATGGCACGCTGTTAAACAGTGAGCACGTCATTCCTGAGGAAAATAAACAAGCCATTAAAGAAGCAGAAGCCAAAGGGGTCCATGTGGTGATTAGCACAGGACGTACGCTGATGACATGCAAAGAGCTGGTCGAGCCGCTGAAACTCTCTTCTTATCTTGTTACAGCGAACGGAAGTGAAATTTGGGATTCAAACTTCCAGTTGATCGAACGGGAACTGCTGCATCCCGATCACGTTCAGATGATGTGGGATCTAAAAAACAGATACGAAACCGATTACTGGGCATCTACTGTGGATAAGGTGTGGAGAGGAGAATTCCCAGAACGCATTCATGACCACGAATGGTTGAAATTTGGTTTTGATATTCATGACGATGCTGTTCGTGAGGAAGTCCTCCATACATTAAAAACAAATGGACAGCTAGAAATCACGAATTCCAGTCCAACCAATATTGAAGTCAATGCAGCAGGAATTAACAAAGCGGCAGCTCTTGCAAAAGTAGCAGAACGCATTGGCTGCACAATGGACAACGTCATGTCACTTGGCGACAGTCTGAATGATATGGCGATGATTCAAGAAGCCGGATTAGGCATTGCAATGGGCAATGCACAAGAAGTTGTGAAAGAAGCGGCTGATTGGATTACAGCTCCTAATACAGAGCACGGGGTAGCAAAAGCCATCCAACATTGGGTGCTGTCTAAATAAACGAGTAGAAAAACAGATTGTTGACAAAGGGCTAAAATGAACTTGATTTTAGCCCTTTGTCTTCTTTTACGTGATAGAAAACCTTATTAAAAACTTACAAAGAAACCAGGTAATACAGGGAATCTATCCCCAAAGGAATCTTCTGCACTTCCTGTTAGAAAAACCTTTCCGCCTTTGTTTTTATTAATATCTACAACACTTGAAAAACCAACCCCGGAAACGCCAAAGCCTCTAATAGGAACGTCTCTTTTAAAACCACTTTTATATCTTAACTTTAATTTTCCATGAAAAACCCACGGACCTTTTGCGGCTGGCTTAACACTCCAATAAATATGCCTACGATCGCCAGTTACACTTAATGAAGCCGTTCCACCCGGTCCCCATTGTGTTGTGTTAGTGGAAACTTCCCCGGCTTTCTTTTGTAAAGCAAGTTCGCTTATTGAGGTGTTAGGCAATGTTTTTATAACAGAATCATATTTCCCACCAAAAACGACTTCTGACTCACTTGCTGAAACGGAACTCGAAAAAACAGTTAAAGCTAGAACAGAAACTAAAGCAAGGCTAATCATTTTTTTAACCACTATTTACACTTCCTTACAAATTATTTTTGAGTTATAATTCATAGAAAATCTAGGAGGTAATAAACAAAGATGATTAAACATGCGAATAAATTGAAGGCTTTTCTCGACTTAATGGCAAACCCTGAAAAAACTGAAAATGCAATTCAAGACTTCCACACTTCCGGGGGGAAAATTATTTTCCAAGTTGATTATAAAAATGTCGATATTGCTTTAAAAATAGCCAGTTTACTTGGTGAAAACACATCAAATTATAGTATCCAGTTATTTCATTTCCCCGGCACTGATGATATAGATTTTATTCAATTTGCAATATCAGAAATTCATGAGCCCAAGCTGCTAAATTTTTTAGAGGAAATGCCCGAAAAGTGGTCATAGAGCTGTTTGTTTACCATCTACTTCCATTGTATTTAATTACAAATGTACATATAAAAGGAATTAAAAACAAGGCGAGTTACCTTAAAATTCCCTTAATTTAGACAATTCTCCTTCAAGTTAACCATGATTCCACTTTTTTTCATTTTCATATGTAGACATAAATTGCGGTTTGTTTTCGGTGTGGAATTATTCGGAAAATGATAATATATGTCATTATAGGGAATGGCAAGGGAGGGGTAGGGTCTTATGGAGATAGTTCTATCTTCTCATGTCGGTATGAAAATCAATGAATGGTATTATCATATTCAAAGATTTAACGTACCGGACGCCGAAGCATATAAAGAAGAAATAAAATCTTTGCTCGATGATATGGAAGAAAATCAAGATTTATTATTGTATTTCTCACTCATGGAGTTCCGACATAAATTAATGTTGGATTATTTGAATCCATTGGAAAATGGGAAAGAGCGCGCCAACTTTAGAGAGTTAGCAATGAAAATAAAAAAGGATCAAGAGAAATTAACAGGCTTGCTAGATTATTATTTTAACTTTTTCTACGGCATGTACGAATTTGAAAACTATGAATACCTCAACGCTATTACCTTCTACAAACGAGCAGAAAAAAAGCTATCTCTTGTAAGTGATGATATTGAACGTGCCGAGTTTAATTTCAAGATAGCGGAAATCTATTACCACATGAAACAAAACCACATGTCTATGCACCATATAGCCCAAGCAATAGATTGTTACAAAGAAAAAAACACTTATACTGTTAGGCAGATACAGTGTTCTTTTGTTATTGGATTAAATTATATTGATATGGGTTGCCCTGAAAAAGCAATGCCTCATTTTGAATACGCACTAAAAAAAGCTTCTGACAACTCAACAAAAAGATTAAAAGGATCGGCGCTTTATAATATAGGATTAAGTTATTTCCACAATGATGAACTACTAATGGCTATCAAATACTTTAACGAATCAATCCATTCATTTAAAGAACAAGGATACGAACATTTAAATAAAATTCTTGATCCGATGGTTATGTTGACAAAGTCATATTTTAAAACAGATCAAAATGATTTAGGGTTATACGCCTTAAACGAGGGAATAGAATTGGCTGGAAAATTGAAAGATGACATATTTCTAAATACATTCACTCTATTGAGATCATTGTATTTAGAAAACAATGTTAGTCGTTTAAAAGAAGCAATGGCTTATTTGGAGTCAAAATTTCTTTATGCGAATCTTGAAGATTTATCGAAAGATGCGGCGAAGCATTATAATAAGGCAGGAGATAAAGAGCGTGCAAACGAATTTTATGAGAAGATTCTTTATTTCCAACTCCAAATTAAGAGAGGGGATTGTCTTTATGAAATTTAAATCAGTAGCAGCCGTATTAATTATTGTCAGTGTGTTAGGTGCTTTTAGTTATGTTTCATCTAACGATATCCATAATGAAGCCCAACGGGGACATACAACAAGTATCGGTTATTTTGCTTAATTAAAAAAGCCCTTTTCGGGGCTTCTTTTTTATTTGAATCTCCATTCCTGCTTCTCCTTATCCCACGCCAGTTCATTTCTAGACATAAGGTCTCTAACGGTTTTTCTAATGGACTGTTCGTCTTTTCCTGATCATATTATATATGATCCTGTATAGCTTCCTCTCAAGATCATTCATAAAATCACCACCCTGGACGGACTATCTTATTTGAATATCTTTTTCATTAGCTTGCCGGTTGTTTTACCCGCAGCACGTCGCATGATACGTTTTCCGATAGTACCCTTTTGAACGGCATTGACGTCACCCAGGTATTTTGATGTCTTATAAAAGAATGATCTTATATTGTTTATGTTCATTTTACGCTCCTTTTACGTCTGTCCATTATTAAAAAACTCCCCCAATACTCCCCCAAATGAATGCTTTTATCTGCATTTATTTACGAACGTTTGTTCTTTTTTAATGTTCAAAAAGGTTGATAGAATAACCTTTTTGAGAATGAGACCGAAAGTATGCAAGAGACACATTCTACTAGTTCTATTGTTATATTTTCTGACAATTTCATGTGCAGTCTATCCAAAGTTGGTATAATCAATATAAATTCGAATATTCGGACTTTCTATTCCGCAATTCGGAACGACAAGGAGGGGTCCTATGTATCAAGTGGATATTAACTGTGATTTGGGAGAAAGTTTTGGTCAATACACCATCGGTTCAGATGAACAAATTCTTGAATATGTTACCTCAGCCAATATTGCATGCGGTTTTCATGCGGGAGATCCAACTGTGATGAGAAAGACGGTTAAAATGGCACTGGATAAAGGGGTTCAAATTGGTGCACATCCAGGTCTGCAAGATTTAGTCGGTTTTGGCAGACGTCCAATCGCGATCTCAGCAGAGGAAGCCTATGATCTTGTGATCTATCAAATTGGTGCACTATCAGCCTTTCTGAAAGCAGAAGGCGGTACGATGCAGCACGTCAAACCACATGGCGCCCTTTACAACATGGCGGCTAAAAATACTGAATTATCTGAATCGATTGCGAAGGCTGTGTATGATATTGATCCTAACCTTGTGTTATTTGCGCTGTCAGGCAGTGAACTTGCGTTAGCAGGGGAAAGAATCGGTCTTCAAGTGGCACATGAAGTTTTTTCTGATCGGACGTATCAACCAGACGGGACACTGACATCACGCCGTGAACCTCATGCACTTATTGAAGAGGATGAAAGGGCAGTTCAGCAGGTCATCCGTATGGTAAGAGAGGGGAAAGTGCGGACAGTGCAAGGGGAAGATGTTCAGCTCAAAGCAGATACGGTGTGCATCCACGGGGATGGCAGTCACGCGCTTCAATTTGCAAAAACCATTACAGCGAAGCTAAAAGAAGCCACTATTCAACTCAAGGCCTTTCGATAAATCGTCATCAAAGGGGGAAACAGCATGAAAAGAGAGAAAGCCAAACAGATGAAAGCTCCAAAAGGGAACCGTTCTATGCTGATGGGCGCAGCCTTTTTAATGGCAACGTCCGCCATTGGACCGGGATTTTTAACACAAACAACGGTGTTCACACAGCAGCTCGCAGCTAGCTTTGGGTTTGTCATTTTGATTTCCATTTTGCTAGACATTTTTGCGCAAACAAATGTATGGCGTATCATTGCCGTCTCGGAAAAAAGAGGACAGGACATTGCCAATATGGTTCTGCCGGGTCTTGGATATGTGTTAGCCTGTTTGATTGTCATTGGGGGTCTTGCCTTTAATATTGGAAATATCGCCGGTGCGGGTCTCGGTTTTCAGGTCATATTCGGCGTCGATCCCCGCATAGGGGCTGGGGTCAGTGCAGTCATTGCCATTCTCATTTTTGTCATCAAAGAGGCAGGAAAAGCGATGGACCGATTCACACAAATCGCTGGTTTTGTCATGATTGGTCTGATGCTGTATGTGGCTATTTCCACAGCACCGCCAGTTGGAGAAGCTGTCATGAGAACTTTCGTGCCAGAGAAAATTGACATGTTATCAATTGTCACACTTGTCGGCGGAACGGTTGGCGGCTATATCGTTTTTGCTGGTGGTCATCGTCTGCTGGATGCTGGCATTAAGGGGAAGGAAGCATTGCCGCAAGTGACGAAAAGTTCCATTTTCGGTATTTTAATCACATCCGTGATGCGTGTGGCTTTATTTTTAGCCGTTCTAGGAGTTGTCTCAAAAGGCTTGCAGATTGATCCGTCGAACCCGCCTGCGTCTGTTTTTCAATTAGCATCTGGAAATGTTGGATATAAAATGTTCGGGATTATTATGTGGGCTGCTGCCATTACCTCAGTCATTGGAGCGGCATACACCTCCGTTTCCTTCTTTAAAACCTTCTCACCAAAAATCGAGAAAAATCAACGAGGCATTATCGTTGGATTCATTGCGCTCTCGACCATTTGTTTTATCACGATTGGAAGACCTGTGAACATATTGATTTTGGTTGGGGCCATCAATGCATTGATCTTGCCGCTTGCACTCGGAACATTGCTGATTGCTGCCTATAAAAAAGAAATTGTCGGTGATTATCGCCATCCATTCTTTTTGACAGCAACAGGTGCGTTTGTTGTTGTCATCATGGCAATCATGGGCGGATATACCATCATGAATGAAATTCCAAAACTATGGAGCTGATCACATGAAAGCATATCAAACCTATAAGCCGTCACAAATCAGGGAATTGATTCGTAAGCAGAAGATCACAGGCCCAACGGCTGGCTTTGCTGAGGGATTTGCGCAAGCCAACTTAATGATCGTCAAAAAAGAGCTAGCCTTCGATTTTCTTTTATTTTGTCAACGGAATCCGGCTTCGTGCCCTTTGCTTGATGTGCTCGACCCAGGTGATCCAGTGCCAAGGCGTTCAGCACCTGATGCGGATATTCGAACGGATTTCCCTAAATATCGTGTTTACAAAAAAGGGGTTCTTCAAGAAGAGGTAACAGATATTTCTTCCTATTGGGAGGATGATATGGTGGGCTTTCTCATCGGATGCAGCTTTACGTTTGAGCATGCACTGATGCTGAATGACATTCCTGTCCGCCATATTGAAGACGGTCATAATGTCCCAATGTATCAAACGAACATTTCATGTGAAAGGGCAGGTGTATTCCATGGTCCGATGGTTGTCAGCATGAGGCCGATCCCAGCACATCAAGTCACAAGAAGTGTTCAGGTGACGTCTAGATTCCCATCTGTACATGGCGGTCCTATCCATATAGGTGATCCAGCTGTGATTGGCATTGAACATGTAGATCAACCAGACTTTGGAGAACCATCTGTGATCAAAGAAGGGGAAGTCCCGGTGTTTTGGGCATGTGGTGTGACGCCGCAAGCCATCGTCATGCACACTAAGCCAGACATTGCGATCACCCATGCACCCGGTCATATGTTTATCACAGATGTAAGAGATCAAAAGCTCGGTGTCCTGTAGAAAGAGAGGTGTCATAAAAGTGGCATTTTCAACGATAAAAGATACGATCACGTTCCACCCGCTAGGAGACGCAGCCATTGTCATCCAAGCCGGGACTGACATAAGTGAAGACATTCATGAGCGTGTGAAGCAGCTGTTTTTATGTATTGAACAGCATCCATTTGACGGATATGTGGAAGCTGTTCAAGCCTTTACAAACGTGACCGTCTTTTATGAGCCCTATAAGGTGTATCAATCTGCTCAGCTTAAGCAACGTGCGATCTCTCCGTATGAATGGGTCAAAGACTATATTGAAAACCTCCTTGAAGACAACTGGCAGGAGGGGAATCAGGCAAAGCGCCGGATCGTCGACATTCCTGTATGTTATGGAGGAGAGCTCGGTCCTGACTTAGAAGAAGTCGCCCGTATCAATGGTTTGACGCCTGAAGAAGTTGTACGCATTCACACATCCGGGAGGTATCTTGTCTATATGATTGGGTTTGCTCCTGGGTTCCCGTTTTTAGGCGGACTTTCTGAAAAAATTGCAGCTCCGCGTAGAGAAACACCAAGAATGTCGATTCCAAAAGGGTCTGTGGGTATTGCGGGGAAGCAGACAGGGGTTTATCCGATATCTACACCGGGAGGCTGGCAGCTCATTGGACAAACCCCTTTGTCCTTATTTCGGCCGAATGCTGAGAGACCTAGTCTTCTAAAGGCAGGGGACGAGGTTCGATTTGTTCAACTGTCTGAAAAGGAATTTTTCAGCATGAAGGAGGAAGATCGTTGAGTATGCATGTCATCAAGCCAGGAATGTTCACCACCATTCAAGATAAAGGGAGAATAGGCTATCAGAAGTACGGTGTGTTAACGAGCGGCGGCATGGACCCGCTCTCACTCCGAATCGCCAACATCCTCACCGGGAATCAAGAAAACGAAGCGGTGCTGGAAATCACTTTAATGGGGCCCGGCCCAGTGTTGACATGTCAGAAGGATCAGCTGATCGCCGTGACCGGTGCTGATGTGGAGATTGAGATTGACGGGGAACAAGCGCCTCTATGGAAACCGCTCTTCATTCGAGCAGGAAGCACGATCACCTTTGGCCCTTGTAAGAGGGGATGCCGCTCCTACCTCGCTGTAGCCGGTGGATTTGATGTTGAGCCGGTGATGAAAAGTAAAAGTACGTATGTCAGAGCGAAGATAGGCGGGGTAGAAGGGCGTCCGCTAGAAAAAGGAGACGTCCTGCCGATTGGAGAACCGTCACCACTGGCGGTGAGCCTCGTTCACATGTTAAAAAGCAAAGGGGAACGTGCGCCAGAATGGACAGTCAATCATGCGCATTTTTTGCCTCTCGGGAAATCACCAGTCATTCGGGTGCTGGCAGGCAGACATCTATCTCATTTTCAGGAAGAATCGCAACAAGCTTTTTTCGAACGGTCTTATCAGGTCACTCCCCAATCTGATCGTATGGGATGCAGATTGAAAGGGGAACCGATTCGTTTAAAGCAAAAGCTTGAATTGATTTCAGAAGCGGTTGCTTTTGGCTCTATTCAAATTCCTCCTGACGGCCAGCCGATTATTTTGCTCGCAGATCGCCAGACGACAGGTGGATATCCCCGTATTGGTGAGGTGGCAACAGTCGATTTGCCGCTCATTGCGCAGGCGATGCCTGGAGCGAATCTCACGTTTCAACAAATTGACCGCCAAGAAGCAGAGCAAGCCTTATTCACACAAGAAGCAGAGATGAAGGACCTGACGGCAAGATTAAAACTCGAAGCATTTCCGTTTTAGAAAAGGTGAGAAACATGCAGAACACAAATAAAACCGTTGTGAAATCAATGGAGATATTACGGCTTTTTATCACGCACGAACAATTAACGTTAAATGACATGATTGAGCTCTCGAGCATGCCCAAAACATCTGTACATCGAATGGCCAACTCGTTAGCCGATATGGGGTTATTAGAAAAGCATCCTTCAGGTGTTTACCGATTAGGCTTGATGTTCCTTGAATATGGTCAGCTTGTCGCCGACCGCCTCGATATCCGTAGAATTGCAAGGCCGTTTATGGAAAACTTGCGTGATGAGGTAGGTGAGGCTGTTCAGCTCATTATTCGTGAAGGAGATGAAGCCATTTACGTTGAGAAAATGGAAGGAACGCAGCCAGTCCGGCTCTATACCGCTGTCGGAAGAAGATCTCCACTATATGCGGGAGCTTGTGCGAGAAGTATTCTTTCCTTTTTGCCAGAGGAAGAGAGACTTGCCTATATTGATTCGGTAGAGCTCGGGAAAATCGGGATTGGAACCATTACCGATAAAGATGTCCTGCGAAACATGATCGAAGAATCAAACAGGCGCGGATATACGTTAAGCTATTCAGAGCTTGAAAACTATACTGCGGCTATTGGAGCGCCCATTTTCAATCATCATGGAGAAGTGGCAGCAGGCATTAGTATTGCAGGGTTTGAGGCTGGCTATCAAAAGGAACGGCTTCCTTATTTAATTGAGCAGGTCAAAAAAGCGGCCAGTGGCATTTCAAAAGAATTAGGTTTTGCATCTGAACAAATAAAAAGCCAATGACCGTTAAGATCATTGGCTTTGTGCGTGTTCATGATTAGAAAGTTTTACCTAAAGCTTTTGCACGTTCGATCGCATCTGCTTTAATTTGTTCTGCTTTTGCAGGCTCAGCATTGTGACCTTCAACAATAAGACCTTCGAAAGAAGGGATACCGAAGAAGTTTGCAATTGTTCCAAGGTAACGGTGACCTGCTTCAAGTTCAGCAGCAGGACCTTCAGTGTAGTATCCGCCACGTGCTTGGATGTGTAGCGCTTTTTTGTCTGTTAGTAATCCAACAGGACCTTGCTCAGTGTATTTGAATGTTTTACCAGCTACAGCAACAGAGTCGATGTATGCTTTAAGAACTGGTGGGAATGAGAAGTTCCAAAGTGGTGAAACAAATACGTATTTGTCAGCAGAAACGAATTGATCGCTTAATTCGTTTAGGCGAGCAACTTTCGCTTGCTCTTCAGCTGAAAGTGTATCGAAGCCAGCACCAGATTGAAGCTTGCCCCATCCAGCGAATACATCTGCATCAATGTGAGGAATGTTTTCTTTGTACAAATCGATATGTACAACCTCGTCACTTGGATTTGCTTCCTTATAAGATTCGATAAATGCTTTAGCAGTAGCCATACTGTAAGAAACTGTTTCATCATGCGGATGTGCAGTGATGTATAAAACTTTTGCCATGTTCATTCAATCCTTCCTGTTTCAATGATTTTTTTAGCGTATCCCAAAGATACACTGAATATGTGGCATCTTTAATCATATTGGAATGCTATGAAAAAGATGTAACAAGCACAGTTACATAAAAACTGATATTTTCATTGTAATCACTATATAGTTTGAAGTCAAGGTATAAAGTCTTGAAATCAAGATAAAAAGTTTGTAAATTTTTCTGAAACGCTTCAAAGCTGCGATTTAAGCAAAAAAACCCTACTCCCATTGAACAAAAAATGGATCGATATCGCAAGTAAAGTGTTTGTAAATGCGCTCATCCTGCTTCTTTGAAAAAAAGGTGGATGCCTTTAAGCCATCTGCTACAAGCATTTGTTCTTCTTTTTCGTATATATAAGAGAAGGCAGGAGAGAGTGAGGGATAAGAGTGGGACGATCCTATGTTGCGATTGGAGATTCCTTAACGGTTGGGGTGGGGGCACGTTTATTTGGCGGCGGTTTTACGGAGCGATATGCGGCGAAGCTTGAAAAGAAGCTGCATATACCGGTGAAACTGTCCGTATTTGCGAAATCAGGGTTAACAACGGAAGAGATCTTGCAGCTTTTTCAGCGGTCTGATGTAAGACGGGCGATTGCTCATGCTGACATCATCACCATCACAGGCTGCGGGAATGATCTTGTTCAAGCTGTTCTGCAGTATGAAAAAGGGGAAGATGAAAAAACACTGCTGCAAGCGTCTATGCATTGTCAGGCGAATTTTAGCAAGATGGTTCAAGAAATCGCTCTGATAAAAAGAGGACAGCATCAACCATACTGCGTATATTTATTGAATTTATATAATCCTTTTCCTGAGATTCCGATCGCCGAGAGATGGCTGAAGCAATACAACCATCACCTTGGCCAGCTTGCTGCGAATCCACATGTAGAAGTGGTGGATATTTACGGTGTATTTGAAGGACATCAAAGCGCATACTTATCGATTGATCAATTTCATCCGAACCACAAAGGATATGAAGCAATGGCAGAAGCGCTGTTTCAACAATCCGCTAAGCAACTGTGATCCCTCGGGATTGCAGTTTTTTCATTCTTTTAAATGAAGGGCTGTTTCGATATGATAAAAGAAACAAGACAAAAGAGGTGGATGCATGCAGGAGATGAGTGCGTATTTTCATGAATTGAAAGGAACAGCTTATGAGGTAGGAAAGCAGCAGGCTATTTGGCTGAAGGAGCGCCCTTTGCTTAAGAAACAATACATTCAATCAGAACCGTTATCAAAAGAGGCTGTGAAGGAAACGAAGCAGCTGATTCGACCGTTTCTTCCTCAGTTAGAGGAAGAGCTCACGGGATTTTGTGATGAAATGCAAATAGATGAAAGCAATTTGACCTTTTTCTATTCTTCGCATCTTCAGCCAGGCTGTTCCCATTGTGTGATGCAGGGAAATGAGGCTGCCAATCAACAAACGGTGATGCTTCGCAACTATGATTTTTCTCCGCTGTTTGATGATATGCGTCTTGTATCTACACATGTGAAGGGCTCAGCAGTCCATACAGGCTCATCATTAATCTTATTTGGCAGATCTGATGGGATGAATGAGCATGGTCTATCGGTCACATTTTCTGCATGCGGTCCGCCTATTGGCAACGAACCAGGCTTAAAGCCGCCGGCTGTTGCTGGCTTGCAAGTATATCATGTCATTCGTGCTGTGCTAGAGTCCTGTAAAATGGTGGAGGATGCCGTCCGTTTGGTACAGGAAATGCCCGTCGCGTCAAATGTTCACCTAATGCTTGCCGACCGGCAGGGAGAGGCGGCTGTGATTGAAATGATTGATGGGCAAAAAAAGGTGAGAAGGCCGGAGCGTGGATTTATTGCGGCTACGAACCATCCGCTTGCTGATCACACGGCAAAAGGGTTGACGAAACATCATTCTGTTGTCAGGTACGACATGTTAATTCAAGCTTTAGAAGAACAGCCGTCAAGCGAGTCTCTTACGGAACTATTTCAGGCAGAATACCCTGCTGGTCTGACTGTGCACAATTATGAAGAGCTGTTTGGGACGATGCGAACCGTCATGTTTCGGCCGGAGGAAGGGACGATGGAGTATTGCTTTGGCTCTCCCGTCTATCATCCTACCTATTCATTAAAGGTCGGGGGCACACTGCCATTTCATGAACAAACGATTCAATTTCATCAAAAGGATTATGGACCATCATTTTGGAGAAACGTGTGAGTCTTTCATTTTGTCACAGCCTGTGTGCCAAATTTAGATCAACTTCAGGTTGCATCAATTAGTGAAAGCGTTTTATATTAAAGTGTGACAATAGACCTATTTAAGCAGAAGGAGGCATTTCATGTACATAACGGCACGAGAACAGAAAGTGATCAAATATATGATTCAGCAAAATCGTTATGTCACCATTCGTGAGATCGCCGATTCTGTTCAGGTAAGTACAAGAACCATTCATAGAGAACTTAAATCCATTAAACCTATTTTAAAGAATTACAACCTATCACTTGATAAACAGCCGGGGAAGGGCTTGAAGGCGGTCGGTGAACAGGAAGACAAACAGCGGCTTCTGTCTCATATTTCAAATGAAGATCAAATTGAATATAGTTCTGATGAACGGAAGCTCTTAATCCTGTGTGCCCTGCTCGAAGCAAAGGAACCGGTGAAATTATATACACTTGCAGCCGACTTGCAGGTTACAAATGCGACCATCAGCTACGACTTAGATGAACTGACGGACTGGATCGCTCCCTACGGTTTACTGCTTATCCGCAAGCGTGGGTACGGCATTGAATTAAAAGGGCCGGAGGAAGCCAAACGAAAAATTGTCGGGAACCTGATCGTTGACCGTCTCGACATTCAATTATTTCTCGAAACGATTGAGATGAATATTAAACATCGAACGAAAGCGACTGAAAAGGTATTTGGGGTAGTCAGTCGAGGACAGCTGCTCAAGGTAGAAAGGCTGCTCTTTCATTTGAAAAACAGACTCTCTCTCTCGTTGTCAGATAGTGCCTATATTGCACTTGTCGTTCACTTAACCTATGCCATTGAACGCATTCAAATCGGTGAAACCATTCGGATGGAAGAGGAAGAATTGCTTGAATTAAAGCGGACGAAGGAATTTGAATCTTCACTCAGAATCGCACGAGCATTAGAACGCATGTTTAATGTAGAGATTCCTGAAGCGGAGGTCGGCTACATGACCATCCATTTGCGCAGTGCAAATCGAAGCTTTACGGCAGAATACCGCATTGATGAGATTGAGTTAGATATCGCGCTGAGAACGAAGAAACTCATTGACTTTATTTCTCATAAAACAGGTTACCATTTAAATGAAAACGATTCATTGTATGAGGGACTCGTGTCTCATCTTGAACCAGCTATGAACCGTTTAAAAGAAAAGATGCGGATTTACAATCCGCTCACACAACAAATAAAAAAAGACTACTTCTTGCTGTTCATGGCGATTGAAGAAGGTGTGGAGCGCTTCTTTCCTGAGATCGAATTTCCAGAGGATGAAATTGCCTTTATCGTACTTCATTTTGGTTCGGTGCTTGAAATTAAAAAAGAAGAAACAAAGATTCATGCATTGGTCGTTTGCTCAAGCGGTATCGGGTCGTCAAAAATGCTCGCATCACGATTAAAAAAAGAACTGCCTGAGATCGCCAAATTCGATCTATCTTCCTTAATGGAGTTAAAGGAAATCGACGCGGCGAGCTATGACATGATCGTATCAACCGTTCCGATCCCATATGAGCATATTGATTACATTATGGTCAGCCCGCTCTTAAACGAGGATGACGCAGTGCGGGTCAAGTCTCATATTAAACGAAAAATTCCTTATCTGATTGAGAAAAAAAGAGCGCAGGAATCTGCAAAAGAATCGGTGGAGGAAACGGTTGATATGATAGGAATGGCAGAGCAAATCACGAATTATATGTCAGTGATTCGCAGCATCTTGTCCCATTTTACAATAGAAAAAAAGAAGACAATGGAGCAGCATGAGACAACAATGAGAGAGCTGATGCGTCAGGTTGAAAGTCAAGGCTATTTAGAACGTGCAGACGAAGTGACAGCCGGTTTACTTGAGCGTGAGCAGCAAGGTGGTTTAGGCATTCCAGGAACCGAGTTTGCTCTTTTTCACTTAAAGCATGATCTCATTAAGAAACCGGTCTTTCATATCTATGATCTTGATGAGGCATACGAGATCAAAAGCATGGATGGCGGGCAACAGCTCATGTCCAGAATGCTCCTCATGCTGGCGCCGCTAGAGCTTGGCAAAGAAGGGTCTGAAATGTTTAGCCTGATCAGTTCATCCATCATTGAAAGCGAAGAAAGCATGGCGCTTTATGGACAAGGAACAAAGGAAGAGATTGAACAGAAATTACATCAACTTTTTTATCAATTTGTCAAAGAGGCAAAATGGTAAGAAAAAGCCGAGAGCTTATTCGCTTCTCGGCTTTTTTGCTGTGACACAGACAGCGAGGGTGGGACGAATCTCTTCATATTCAACAGAAAACTGATCAAATCCAGCAAATTCTAAATCATTGAGGATGCTTTCGCCCATTTCTTTTGTCCGATTGGCGTCTGCTCCTTTTTCTCTTGGCTGCATCACAATGACGAGTTTTCCGCCAGGTTTCAAGGTGTGATAAAGGTTGAGTGCGCCAGCCTTTGGGTCATCCCAAATCGTATAATTGTTAACAGAAAGTACTTTGTCATACTGATCCGCCGGCAGGCGTGTTTTTTCAATTTTCCCGACATACAGCCGGACCTGCTTCTCTTTGGATCGTTTCTTTATACGCGAATGCGCCTGTTCCTTCATAGTTGAAGAAGCATCTAGTCCATCAATGTGAAGATCGTCATAATGCTTGAGCATATGTTTGATGCTATAGCCGGGGCCGTAGCCTATTTCCAAAATGTTTTCACCATCTGATAAATCTAAATGCTGGATCGCCCATTGATTCAGTGCCTTATTTTCATTTGCCATAATAAAACCTGCGATGCTTCCGAGCCAACCTTTTGGTCTGCTAAAGGTTTTAGAAATGGTTGATAGCATGTGAGAACGCTCCTTTTTCATGTTTATGTAACCGATTTTTCCCATCCTGAAACCTGTCAGTTTTCAAAACGCATTGATGACGCATAGGGATGTTTGAGTAAAAAAATGAAGTGGTAATGAAAGGATACATCAACAAATCAAGGAGGAGCTTACACATGGATTTACGTGAATACTTAACAAATGGCATTCCGCGCCAAACGCAGGATCAGCAGCCGGGCAGTGAAAGAGAAATGAATCCTGCGCCGATCTATGAGGATGAATCGTATAAAGGGTCTGGTAAGCTAAAAGGAAAAGTAGCGCTGATTACAGGTGGAGACAGCGGAATTGGACGTGCCGTTTCTGTTGCGTATGCCAAAGAAGGAGCTCATGTCGCGATCGTATACTTAAATGAACATGAGGATGCAGAGGATACGCAAAAACGTGTAGAACAGGAAGGCGTCAAATGTTTAACAATTGCAGGGGATGTCGGGGACGAAGCCTTTTGCGAGAAAGCGGTAGAAAAGACAGTTGAAGCCTTTGGACAGCTGGACATCTTAGTCAATAATGCGGCCGAACAGCATCCGAAAGAACGTATTCAAGATATTTCTAGTGAACAGCTTCACCAAACCTTTAGAACCAATTTCTATTCTTATTTTTATTTTACGAAGAAGGCACTCGATTACTTAAAACCGGGAAGTTCCATTATTAATACAACATCTATTAACCCGTATCGAGGCAACAAAGTGCTCATTGATTATACGGCGACAAAAGGGGCCATCAACGGCTTTACTCGTTCTATGGCACAGTCGCTTGTGAAAGATGGTATTCGGGTAAACGGTGTAGCGCCCGGCCCAATTTGGACGCCGCTCATTCCATCTACATTTGATGAAGACAGTGTCGAAAGCTTCGGGGCCGAGACGCCAATGGGAAGACCAGGACAGCCTGTGGAGCATGTAGGCTGCTATGTACTGCTTGCTTCGGACGAATCGTCTTATATGACGGGACAGACACTTCACGTCAACGGCGGTTCCTTTATGAATACATGATCAATAAACACGCCGCCCAGCTTTGATTGGGCGGTGTATTTAGTATTTCTTCCGATTCTTCTGTACAGATGAGACAGACCATATGATAATGCCCACAACAACCGCTGCAATAACAAGTGAACTCAAATGGAACATCGTTTCATGATGCATGTTCAACTTCCCCTTTCAATGTGTCCGTTTTTTATAGCATCAGCTAGAAGATGTCTTTTTATGAAAAACACATTTCTTTGTTTAATGAATGGATTGTCGTGGAAACCTAAGAGTACGGATGACATTTTGAAGGAGTGAAGATACATGTCACAAGAAGAGTTAAAGCAAAAGGTAATGAACTTATTAGACGAACAAAAAGTTGGAACATTGGCGACTGTTGAACAAGATAAGCCGCATACCCGCTATATGACTTTTTTTCATGAAGGGCTGACATTATATACACCAACAAGCAAAGAAACACATAAAGCTGATGAGATTGAAAAAAATCCGAATGTTCATATTCTCATTGGTTATTCAGGTGAAGGATTTGGGGACACATATGCAGAAATCGCAGGTAAAGCCACATTAACTGATGATCCAGAACTGATCGACAAGCTTTGGTCTGATGAGATGGAGAAATGGTTTAAAGGAAAAGATGATCCAAACCTAGTAATCCTTAAGATTGACCCAACCTCCATTCGTTATATGAACGAAGGAAACCGGACACCAGCAGAATTATCACTTTAACACTTGCGTAAGTTGGGGGAACGTGTTATAGTTTTATATTAAGTGTTGAAATAGCAAATAAATAAAGAAAGTAAACTTTCTTTTTTCTATGACATAATGAGAAGCAATAGAGCTTCTACTTGATAAGAACGAGACGCTGTCAAAGCGAACAAACTTATTCTTTTCCTTCTGCAACCGCCCCCCTATAAAAGCGGAAGAATGGAAAAAAGACGTTTTGATTTACAATTCACACTGGCACGGCTTCGGAGCCGTAAGGACGAATGAGAGGTAGGGCTTTCGTTGTCTTGTTATCCAGAACTTCCATGGCGTTTACTTTCAAACGTAGGTTCACTCGGAACACATATGACACACTGATATGATCGAATCTTAATTCATACACTCCGTGACGGAGATTAAACATTGATTATTTATTTGCATGAAAAGAGTAAGAAACGGGCTGCCATCTATTTGGCAGCCTTTTTACGTTTTAAACAATAAAATAGGAAAAAGGAAGAAAAAAAGCGGACACCGTCCGCATGACATCACCTTTAACAGGATTCTCCGCTCACAATAGAACTGCTCATCGACAGAAAGAGGAAATGCTTCATCATCACTCACTTCGCCCTTTCTTCTGATACCTCCAAATCCGGCCAATAAAAAAGAACATCACCGTAAACAAAATAGAGAAGATCAACATGTCCAGCAGTGTCACGCCTCTATCTGGATGCACAACCCCAAACCAAACCCATTGAAGAACAAAAGAGATAGCAAAATAAAAGATGGATTCTTTCATGAAATTCTCCTTTTCACTTGTTTTTTTGACTGTTTAGCCACACCATCCAGATGAAAAAGGAACAAATGGCGCATGCGAGCAAAGTGACAGGCGGCAAGGTGTACCAGCTAGTCAGCCCCTTTACAAAGCACATATAAAAAAAGAAAATGGTAATAGATACGAGCACCCCTTGCTTGAACCAACGGGGAACACGCAGCCAAGCCGCTAGAATGATCGATGATAGCTTATCCATTGAGATAACATCCTTTTTTTGAATCTGATTGGATTTTATCGTAAACAATCAAATATGTAAAATATGGATTTAGAAAGTTGGAATGGTATTCTTCTAGCATGAAACATTCTCGCTGCACTGACGTATAAGAAAAAGGAACTCCATGAAAGGAAGCGATCAAGTGAAAAGAATACCAGTGATTTTCCTCAGGTATATTGTCTTCTTTATTCCAGCAATCATTCTTAGTGTCTTGGTGTGGAACCATTACCAAGATGATTTGTCCGCAGGGAAAGTAACAGAGTATGACATCAAACGAATGTTTACATTCGATGAAGGAAAACGAGTGGTGAGTGCTGTATCAAAAAACCAGCAGCTCCATTTTGCAATGTATGATCCTCAATCAGGAAAAAGAATCAGTGAATGGACCACAGCAAGCGATTCGTTTAATGAAATGCTGCCATCCATTCAAGGGAACCATCTCTTAATTGCTTTAAAAAATAAAGACGAGCAGCTGTTGATCGAGAAACTGTCTCCTAGCGGAGCAAAGAAAGAACTCGTCAAGCAAAACTTACAGATTCCCTCATTTTTAAAAACGAATACATATCAATGGAATGGACGTCTTGTGTTTACAGGAGAAATGGAAGGCGCTGCTGCGGTCCTCGGTGAGCTAAAGAATGGTCAGTTTCATGTCCACAATCTCAACGAGCTGAAGCTGCCAGCAAGACCTGTTTCCATCGATGTCGTCATGAATTCTTTTAGAGGGCAGACCCCATTCCCTATGTTTGAATTGACTTTGAAAAATGACCAAAAGGCGTATGTCAGCGGAATCTCAAATGAGAAGCATCAGCTTGGGGTCTATGTCTCCAAAAGTGCAGAACCGTTCAGCCTCATCGAAGATAAAGTCGTGCAGCAGCTGCAAAAAACGATCGGATCATCACAAAACGTGGCTGTCGCTGTCGAAGCCAACTATCCAAAAAGACCAAGGAAAGTGGATGCAGAGGGAAGGCTTGGGGAAGTCGTCCCAACACCAAAACCGATGTACCAAACCTTTATCTACCAGCTGAATGAAGAAGAAGTTCTTCTTTTAGGCTCTACAGCAAAGGACGAAGCAAAAGGCAAGCTGACTGGTTATATTTATAATCATCGCACGAATAAGGCGACGTCTGCCAGTAAGCTGTCTCAGTCGTTGTCATATGAATCTTTACAAAAAGAAGATCTCTCTTTTCATAAAAATGTGAAGAGCGATTGGCTCTATTATTCACTTGGCAACCAATTAACGGGGGCCTTTGAGACGAAAAGCAAACAGCTAAAGGAATTCCCTTTGCAAAAGGTCATCTCAATCGAAAATGCCAGTCCAGCCCACCAAACGTCTGTTGACACCTTTATGCAATATGTCATGAAGGGCGGACCACTCATTCTCAACTGGGCGATATGGCTCTTTATCCCACTGCTGTTATTTGTGCTAGCGATCTTCCTGCCACCGATTTTGAGGCTGGTGAGAAAGAACAAGATAAAAGACAGTGTCACATTAGAAGCCAATATTGTATCAGTCAAAGAAACGGGTACCTACATCAACGAACAGCCGCTGGTCAACATGCAGCTTCAATTTCAATATGATGGGAGAAATATCGAGAAGGCGGTTAAAACGGTTGTATCCTATACTCAGATACCGCAACCGGGTCAGCGTATCGCCATTCTCTACAATCCGAAAAAGAAAAAAGCGATGCTCTTAAAAGAAGGTGACTTCTCGCAGCCAAGCGAGCCAAAGTTCATCAAAGGCGCTATTTTAAGAAACATAGAATCATATGGAACCGTAGGACGAGGCACCGTCTTATCACTTACATTTGAAGCAGATCAGAAAAGGTATACCATTCCGATGATTCAAGCCGCTGGTTTTGAGTTTAGAACGGGAGAAAAAGCTGATCTCGTTGACATCAGCGGTCAGTTGAAAATGGCAGCCTATGGTCATGAAGTGCGGAATCGATCGGGGAAAGATGTGACGTTAACAGGAACGATCCAGCGTGTGAAGCAATATCCAATGGCCATCCATGAACAAAAGCCAATTCAGCTTGATGTGTCGGTTTCAAACGGAGATGAGTCTATCACAAAAACGGTCAGCCAATTCATCCCTGATCATATGCAGGTCGCAGCCGGCACTCAAATCACGATCCAGACAAAGAAAGAAGAGCTGGATAGAGAAATGGGTCTTATGCAAGAGAAACAAGGAAGTGCAAAAGTGACCCATGTCACATTTTCCGGTGTCATCGGCAACCAGCCGTTAGCGATCATTCAGGTTGAGAGAGATGGCATCATGTATGAAGTGAAGCAGCCAATCGATCCAATCACTAGCGTACTGCCTGGTGATGAATTATGGGTGGCGTATCACGACATGACGCGTCAAGCAGCCATTGTGAAATATGCATCGATTTAAAAAAGCGTTCCCCAGCGTGAAAAAAAGGGCTAAAACGAATTTCGTTTTAGCCCTTTTTGATTAAGCTTTTGTATCATATTGGCGGAGCACCTTATCGTAGGCGAAGTTACCGAAAGGAATGAAAGCCGCAAAAAAACCAGCGATGGACCATTTCAAATGCCAGCGAACTTTAAAGGTCACATATGCCAAAACGAGCATATAGATGACAAACAATGCGCCATGAAGAGAGCCTACAATAGTGACTGCCATCGGAATATCCGCAAAATATTTTAGAGGCATGGCAATTAAAAGAAGGGTTAAAAGAGACATACCCTCAATAAAACCCGCCTGTCTCAGACGGCTAATACTTGTATGCATATACAAATCCTCCTGTATAAAAGCTAGTTTCTCATCTTCTAATATAAACGAAAGATCGTCTGGACATGCTGAAATCTACGAAAAATTCAAAATATGTTCATGGAATGCTTAAAAAATGGGAAAAGTCCTTTACTCCTTGTTTGTTTCAGAGAGTACTTGCTTTAAGTGCATCACATCATGCAATAAATGCTCCGTCATTGCTTGAACGGCTTCTGTGGAGCGGCGCTTTTTTATTTTAGAATAGATGGCTGCATGCTCTCTTTGAATGGTTTCAGCACGAGCCCCGCCGCTAAAATGAAAAATGCGGCAATAGTGAATGAGTGCATTTACGTGATTCAATTGTTTGGATAAGCGGTCATTGTGACTCGCCAAAATGATTTTTTGGTGAAAGGCTTCATGTAACTGGACGATCTCTTTAGAGGGCAGCTGCTGCTTGATCGCTTCGTCCGCCTGCGTGAGAACCTGCTCAATTTCATCCATTTCTCTTTGCACGGCTTCCTTACAGGCAAGCTCAACAGCAAGTGTTTCTAAAGCTACCCGAATTTGATAAAGCTCCTCTACATCTTTTTCTGTTAACGTATAGACGGAATAGCCTGATCGATGATCCACGATTAAGAGCTCGTCTTTTTCTAACAGCCTCATCGCCTCTCTTACCGGTGATCGGCTTACGCCAAATTGTTTGGCAAGCTGTGTTTCATTGATGCGCTCTCCTGGCTGAAACTGGCCATCAAAAATCATTTGCTTCAGCTGTTCATAAAATTGTATGTGATACGGTGTTGGTCTTTCCATATCGAATGAATTCATGCCATCATTCCCTCTTTTATACATCATCTTTTGTCTCATGTTATCCAAGTTTTTCCCTCTAGGCAAGCCTGCATCAAAAAGTCAATATCGTACAATCCAAGAGAAAAGGGGTGTGCTACACTTATGATCAGTTCAGCGAAAAGAGGGATCGACATGAACACACAAGAGGAACGAACTGTACATTTTGATCAAGACTTACAAATAGAGGCATATCGCTTTCATGGCATCATGCAAAAGTTCCCGAATCATTTGCATACATATTATGTGATTGGATTTATTGAAGACGGTCAAAGACGTTTGGTCTGCCAAAATCAAGAATACATCATTGAAAAAGGTGATATCCTTCTTTTTAATCCGTATGATAATCACGCATGTGAACAAATTGATCACAGGACACTCGATTATCGCTGCTTAAATATTGAAGCAGGTGTGCTAGAGAAGGTCTTTCAGCACAAACCGCATTTTAAAGCCCCTGTGTTTTCACAAAGTGAACTAACAAAGCCATTATATGATCTACATCAAATGATCACAGAAGAAGCTCCTGCTTTGAATAAACAGGAAACCTTCTATTTCTTTATGAAACAATTGATTGAAGCCTATGCTGATACCTCAGAGGAAAAAGCATCAGCCACACGTGCCAACGAACAAAAAGTCCGAGACGTACAGCAATATATCGAAACACACCTCACGGAAAATATATCGTTAGATGACTTAGGCGAGCTTGTGTCCATGAACAAATATTCATTGCTACGTGCTTTTACAAAGTTTAGAGGCATCACGCCGTATCGTTATTTACAGACAGTCAGAGTGAACTTTGCGAAGGAGCTTCTCGCCCAAGGAGTGAAGCCTGTAGATGCGGCTGCCTCCGCTGGATTTTCTGATCAAAGTCATTTGAGTCATTTCTTTTCAGAATTTATTGGGCTCACGCCAGGGCAGTATCAGCAAATTTTTGTAAAGCAGGTAACAGCTGATGAAAAATAAACAGCTGCTCGGTCATTTAGCGGCCATGTTCACCATTTTTTTATGGGGATCTACCTTTATCTCTACCAAAATATTATTAACGGCTTTTTCTCCAACAGAGATTTTATTTTTCCGTTTTTTTATAGGGTATTTGGCTCTGATGATCATCTATCCGTTTACGATGAAGGTGCAAAGTAAAAAGCATGAAGGGATGTTTGCACTGGCAGGTTTATGCGGTGTGGTCTTATATTACTTTTTAGAAAATGTCGCACTTACTTATACGTTCGCTTCGAATGCAGGTGTCATCAGCTCCGTTGTCCCATTCTTCTCTTTTTTATTGGCTTATTTTTTATTAAAAGATGAGCCGCTGCACAGCCGGTTTTTCATAGGCTTTTTCATCGCGATGACGGGAATCGTGCTGATTAGCATGAATGGAATGACGACGTTTCAATTGAATCCACTCGGTGATGCCTTAGCATTAACAGCAACCATCGTCTGGGCATTCTATTCCATTTTATCGAAGATGATCAACCAATATGGCTACCATATCATTCAGGTAACAAGGCGTGTCTTCTTTTACGGACTGCTATGGATGATTCCACTGATCTGGCATTTTAAGGTTCGTTTAGACTGGGAGCGGTTGACCAATCCATCGTTTGCCTTCCACTTGCTGTTTTTAGGCGTCTTTGCATCTGCTATTTGTTTTCTGACATGGAGCTTTTCCGTGAAGACGATCGGTGTGGTGAAATCAAGTGTGTATATTTATGGAGTGCCTATTATCACGATGATCATTTCAATGATCGTTCTTCACGAGAGCTTGACCTTCATGTCTGGGCTTGGAACAGCACTGACCTTAGGAGGTTTGCTGCTTTCAGATAAAAAAAGTGCGGGAAGAAAGAAACAGAAGCCCCGTGTGCTGATGCAGGATAAAAAGGCGCTTTGATCAAAAAAAGCGTCTTTTGTCCATTGTAAGAACACGTACTCTTTAGTAAACTCAAATGAAACGGTCGACGGTCGACCAATAACAAAGGGGGAAAAATCAATGAAGCATGTTTCAATTGCAGCGATACCAGGTGACGGGGTTGGAAAGGAAGTTGTGCCTGAAGCTATTCGAGTTTTGAAAGCGGTATCAGATGTGCATGGCGGTCTGTCTTTCACCTTTCAGGACTTTCCGTGGAGCTGTGAGTATTATTTAGAGTATGGCGAAATGATGCCAAAGGATGGATTGGAACAACTAAAAGCCTTTGACAGCATTTTCTTAGGAGCAGTCGGAGATGCCAATTTAGTGCCGGATCATGTATCACTTTGGGGATTGCTCATTAAAATTAGACGTGAATTTGAGCAGGTGATCAACGTTAGACCGGCAAAACAGCTGAGCGGCATTCGCTCCCCGCTTGCTCACCCAAAGGATTTCGATCTTCTTGTTGTAAGAGAAAACGGTGAAGGTGAATATAGTGAAATTGGAGGCCGCATCTATCAAGGGGAGGATCAGCTTGCGATTCAAAATGCCGTCTTCTCTAGAAAAGGGACAGAACGTGCGATGCATTTTGCTTTTCAATTAGCAGAAAAGAGACGAAAGTATGTAACAAGTGCAACAAAGTCAAACGGCATCGTGCATACCATGCCATTTTGGGATGAAGTGTTTCAAGACGTCTCAAAGGACTACCCTAAGGTGGAGGCAGATTCTCAGCACATTGATGCGCTCTCAGCCTTCTTTGTCACAAGACCAGAGAAATTCGATGTCATCGTCGCCAGCAATTTATTTGGTGACATTTTGACGGATCTTGGTGCCGCCATAATGGGTAGTATTGGCGTCGCACCAGCAGCCAATATCAATGTAAATGGTAAATATCCATCTATGTTTGAGCCAGTACATGGATCAGCACCAGATATCGCTGGAAAAGGCATCGCGAACCCTATTGGACAAATCTGGACCGCTAAACTCATGCTTGATCATTTCGGAGAGGAAGAATTAGGCACACACCTTCTCGATACGATTGAATCTGTCACAGCAGACGGCTTTTTAACGGCAGATATCGGCGGAGCCTATCAAACACAAGAGGTCACAAACGAAATCATCAAACGATTGAAGAAATAATCCGTCATTAGAACCGCATCTCCACGTCTGCTATAATAAAAGGATGGATAGAAGAAAGAGATGTGAAATTTCGTGTCAAAAACAGTTGTGTTAGCAGAGAAACCTTCAGTAGGACGTGACCTTGCACGTGTGCTGAAGTGTCATAAAAAAGGAAATGGCTTTTTAGAAGGAGATCAATACATTGTGACATGGGCGCTTGGCCATTTGGTCACACTAGCTGATCCAGAAGGCTACGGGAAAGAATTTCAATCCTGGCGCCTAGAGGATTTACCCATTATTCCAGAACCACTCAAGCTTGTCGTGATGAAAAAGACAGGGAAGCAGTTTCAAGCGGTCAAAGCGCAGCTGGCGAGAAAAGATGTAAAAGACATTGTCATCGCAACAGATGCTGGACGTGAAGGGGAGCTTGTGGCAAGGTGGATTCTTGAAAAAGCCCATGTGAAAAAGCCTCTAAAACGTTTATGGATTTCGTCTGTTACAGACAAAGCCATTCAAGAAGGGTTCAAACGATTAAAAGACGGCAGAGAGTATGATAACCTGTATCGCTCGGCGGTTGCGCGTGCAGAGGCAGACTGGATTGTAGGAATCAACGCAACAAGAGCGCTGACAACGAAGTTCAATGCGCAGTTATCCTGTGGACGTGTGCAAACGCCAACGATTGCTATGATCGCCAAGCGAGAGGAAGACATTCAGCAATTCCAGCCGAAGTCGTTCTTTGGGCTGACGGCACAAGTAGACGGACTGACGCTGACTTGGCAGGATGCAAAGACCAAACAAAACCGTACATTCCAAGAGGATGTAGTGACGGAGCGCTTGGCAGCCTGTAAAGGAAAACCTGCAGTGATTGATGCACTGAAAAAAACAGCGAAAAAAGCCTTTGCTCCAGGATTGTATGACCTGACAGAATTGCAGCGTGATGCCCATAAACGCTACGGTTTTTCAGCAAAAGAAACACTGTCTACACTTCAGCGTCTGTATGAACAGCATAAGCTTGTGACGTACCCGCGTACAGATTCACGTTTTATTTCGGCAGATATCGTTCCCACATTAAAAGATCGACTCAAAGGAATGAACGTTAGACCTTACGCGCAGCATGTGAATCGCATTCTACAATCAGGCATTAAAGCACATAAAGGTTTTGTCAACGATGCCAAAGTGTCAGATCACCATGCGATCATTCCAACCGAGGAAGAGCTGTATCCGGGTGCATTAAGTGATAAAGAGCGTAAATTATATGACCTGATTGCCAAGCGATTCCTCGCTGTACTGATGACCCCTTTTGAATATGAGGAAACCACAGTGATCGCCAAGATCGGCAGTGAGACATTCACAGCGAAAGGAAAAATTGTGCAATCAGCCGGCTGGAAAGCCGTGTACGATGATTCCTATGAAGACGAGGAATCAGCTGAAGCAGATCAGCACTTGCCGGCATTAACAGAGGGGCAGTCACTTGACGTACGCCAATTAAAAGAGACAAAAGGCGAAACGAAACCTCCTGCTCGTTTTAACGAAGCGACCCTTTTATCTGCCATGGAGAACCCGTCTGCATTTATGGAGAACAAGGAAAAAGACTTAGTGAAAACCCTTGGCGAAACGGGTGGATTGGGGACAGTGGCAACTCGAGCTGATATCATTGAGAAACTGTTTAACAGCTTCTTAATTGAGAAAAAAGGCAAAGACATCTTCATCACATCGAAAGGGAAGCAGCTGCTTTCTTTAGTACCTGAAGATTTAAAGTCACCTGCGTTAACAGCGGAATGGGAACAAAAGCTTTCTAAAATTGCGAAAGGCCAATTGAAAGCTTCTCAATTCATGAGTGAAATGAAGTCATATGCAAAACAAGCCGTATCTGAAATCAAACAAACGAACCAAACCTTTAAGCATGACAACATGACAGGCACACATTGCCCTGACTGCGGAAAACTCATGTTAAAAGTGAACGGGAAAAACGGTACCATGCTTGTTTGTCAGGATAGAGAATGTGGACATCGAAAAAATGTGGCAAAGAAAACAAATGCACGCTGCCCGAACTGTCATAAAAAGCTTGAGCTACGAGGAGAAGGTGATGGCAAAATATTTGCCTGTGTTTGTGGTCATAGAGAGAAACTGTCTGTTTTCGAAAAACGCAAATCACAATCCAATCAAAAACGAGCCAGTAAGCACGATGTGTCTAAATATATGAAAAAACAAAAGAAAGTGGAAGAACCAATCAATAACGCACTTGCAGAACAATTGAAGAAACTAAAATTAGATCAATAGTTGTGTAAAAACCCATGTGAATTCGCATGGGTTTTTTGTTTGTTCGAGTATTTTGACATGTTGTTTTTCTGTAAATGGGAATATGTAAGCGAAAAGACTCGTAATTTGGTATAAAATATTTATTTTCATTTAAACAGAAACGCTCTATAATAAATCGTTAGATGCTTAGAGAGAATAAGGATTGAAAGGGGACACGAATGGATACACCCATATATCGTACAGCTATCGCTATACTCATTGTCATTCTACTAGGCGGATGTACCTGGAAACAGCAGCAACATTCAGCTCAACCAGAACCTGCAAAGCCAGTATTGTCAGGAGAGTACTTTATGACTCACCACTTAATGACAGACCAAGGCATGATTCGAACCTCGCTTGCGGAACAGCCTACTTACTTATCAGAATCGCTCGGACTTTGGATGGATTATCTTGTTAGAAAAAAAGATCAAACATCTTTTGATCAACAGGTAGACGTCCTGCGCACTCAATTCTTACTGGAACATGATCTTCTTAGCTGGCAAATCGAATCTCATCAAAAAAGCCAAGTCAATGCTTTAGTTGATGACTTACGTGTAGTAACAGCGCTTCAAAAAGCAGATCAATTGTGGCAGAAGTCAGTGTATCAAACCACAGCTAAAAAAATCGCAAAAGCGTTAAAAGACAAAAACATGTTCAAGGGTATGTTGACCGACTATTATGATGCATCGACAAAGCAAACTTCACACACAATCACACTTTCATATCTTGACCCAAAAGCAATCAAAGAACTAGTATCCCTCCACCTATTCACAGAACAAATGATGAACAACCAATTGGCCATTCTACAAAATGCACCGAGACAAAAAGGATTTTTTCCAAAATCCTATGACATAGCGAAGAAAGTCTACTCATTTGATCAGGAAATCAACTTGATCGACCAGCTTTATACGGCTCTTTATGCCGAACGTGCACAGGTTGATACAACAGTCATCATGAAATGGCTGAAAACCAACTTCCAAAAGGAAGGAAAACTGTATGGACGATATAAACTGAGCACATTACAGCCAGCAGTGACGTATGAATCGCCTTCAGTCTATGCACTGGTGATCTTATATGCACTCAAACAAGGAGAAGATGATTTTGCAAAAGACGTCTATCACCGAATGAAAGAGCTGCAAATCCAAGATCCTCTCAAGCCTTATTACGGAGGCTATATGAACGAAAAAGATACACACTCATTTGATAATTTATTGCCTCTAATTGCAGAAAGGGAGCTTCTAAATGAAAAGGTTATTCAGTAACACCTATCGCACGTATTATACGCTGCTCCTCACGTTTGCGGGACTCATTTTATTTATGGGCTACTTGAATGGACGTGATGCGGAGAGTGTCATGATCATCACACTCACATTTGTCGTGATAGGATGCGGTATTTTATTTGGTATTTTGCCAGCATTGGTTTTTACTTTGTTGATTTTGTTCTTTATAGGAAGCGGGATGTTCTTTACAGAGCTCGGTCACACAAATTCACTCTTTTCTAATCAAACGTTGCAAGATGTCGTGATATGGGGCGTGGCGCTTCTCTTTTTTGCTATTTCTGCTGGAAACGTGCATGAGCGAATAAAAACGATGCGTCACACCATTGACCAACAAAAGAGGGCCATCAAACAATTTGTAGCGATTGACTCAACCACAGGCTTTGACAATGCAGAGCGGATGAGGCTCGAGTTATCTGAGGAAATGAAACGAGCAGAACGATACAAACAGCCATTCGTCTTTATCCTTCTTCATATGCACTACTCAGCGGAATTCAAAACATTATATGGAGAAAAAGAAATGCAGCATCTTTTCCAGCAACTCAGTATGAAGATTCGCGAAAGTGTGAGAGAAACCGATAAGAAATTTCGATTATCCGAAGAACGAATCGGGCTGCTGCTCACTCACACACCTGCAGAAAACGTCTCGATCGTTCTTGAAAAGCTAAAGGATAAACTGCAAACGCATGTCCTGCTAAATGGTCGTGAAGTGACCTTAACTTTTCATGTCTGTCATTTAACAAGCAGCTCGGACTATCGGACACCAGAGCAATTTTTAGAAGAACTAGAAAACGAGATGATGATGAATGAACTTTAATGTTTTGACGAAATGTTGTTTGTTAATCGTTCTTTTTTCTATGCTTTCGATCAAAGATAGTACATCAGCCGGTGCACTTGAGAAAGAGCCAAGTACCCTTATTATCTATTCCACACAATCAGGTGAGACAACGCCAACTGTTCATATGCTTGATGTACTTGTGGGGCATTTTTCCACACGAACGACCATTTTATCTGATGAACAAATCACTGAAAAGAACCTCAATGACTCTCAGCTAGTTATCTATATAGGTGAAGAAAAGAGAACGTTGAAAGCACAAACCATTCGTCTTATAAACGAATCAAAACGCTTAATCGCAATAGGATACAATGCGGAACAGCTTCGCCCATTCTCCAAGCTTACTTTTCACAAACAAGATCACATCAGTCAAATCAAAGATACTGATGATCAAGAATACCGTCAGCTAGAGAGAGGAATCACAGCTCAGACGGTTCAAGGGACAGATCTGCAACGTACATTCTTATTGAAGAAAAATCAAGCTGAACAGCCATTTGTGATTCAAACAAAAGAAGGTGCGGCATATGTCGGAATGCTAAATATGCTTCAGCACGACAAGCTTCTTGCAGAGGTGCTGGAAAGTCTCCTGCCGGCTTCTAATCAAACGACGACAAAGTACTTACAGATTAGGAAGATTAACCCCGTCACGGATGAGAAGAAGTTACTTGAACTTGGACGATACGTAACAGCTCGCCATATCCCTTTTCTGCTGGCGGTGACCCCTATATGGATTGATCCAGCAACAGGGGATGAAGTGACGCTGAGTGACCGACCTAAACTTGTCCACGTGTTAAAACAATTGCAAAGCAATGGAGCTAGTGTCGTTCTTCATGGGTTTAGCCGTACGTATCGAGCGGAGGAGTCGGGGAAAGGCTTTGAATTTTGGGATGTCAAGTACGATCAGCCCGTTACGTCAAATGAACCAGAGAAAGCTGATCAGCAGCTGAACAAAAGCTTTTTTCCAAATGAAAAAGATTTTAATGCGTATATCACATCCAATCAACATCAAGAAGCCATCTATACAGAAGAAAAGCTGACAAAAGGCATTGAACTGCTCACGCAGCAGGGGTTATATCCACTTGCATTTGAAGTGCCAAATGACGCCATTTCCCTGCAAGGCTATGAAGTGATTTCCCGCCATGTGTCCAGTCTATTTGGACAGGTGCAGCTCTCAGACCGTACATGGAAAACAAGAAGTGCATCACCGTTTTTGTCGACACCCGCCATGCTTCATGGCATGACTTTATATCCTGAACAGTCTATAGATACAGCGTCTGACCAAGAAGGTGCAAACATACTGACTGAGCAAACAATTCAATCCATGCAGCATATCCAATCCGCCGCCATTGGGCTGTCCTATGATGTGGAAGCGGGGATAGATGGGCTACAAGATGTAATCACACAAATGGATGCGATCCCTTCTAGTGAATGGCTAGATTTAAAGAAAACAAAACAGATTGTTCAAACTCAGAATGTCCAGATCAAAACAACAGGAAATGGACATATTCAAATAGAGCAATCCAATATAGCCGAACCAAAAACAAACAAACGAAGCGGGATGGAAAATATGCTTCGAATACTCACAATGGTGGTGCTGCTCTTTATTGTGGCATTTGCTTTTTACACATTGTATTTAAGGCTGACGATGAAAAAACGGATCTTTAAGGAGAGAAAATCAGGTGGCTGATATCTTATTTTACCTATCATTAATACTGATTTGGATCATGCTCCTATATCATATGTTTCTGATGCAGGGAGGCTTTCAGCACTATTTAACTTACGAAAAAGTGCTGCCTAAATGGACGAAACAAGGGAAAGATCTGCCGACCGTCAGCATTCTCATTCCAGCACATAATGAAGAAGTGGTCATTCGTCAGACGCTAAAAGCCATGGTCCAGTTATCCTATCCCAAACACCTTCTTGAAATCATTGTGATTAATGACAATTCCTCTGATCGTACAGGGGAGATTGTGCAATCATTTAGTGAGCAATACGATCATGTTCATATGATTGAAACAAAGCCGCCATTTGCAGGGAAGGGGAAATCTACTGCACTGAATGAGGGCTTAAAGGCTTCGACAGGAGACGTTATTTGTGTATACGATGCAGATAATATGCCTGAAAAGAAAGCCGTCTACCATTTGGTTCTTGGATTATTGAATGATCCTAAAGCAGGTGCTGTTGTCGGGAAATTCAGGGTCATTAATGCAGCCAAAAACCTCCTGACCAAATTCATTAATATTGAAACCATTTGCTTCCAGTGGATGGCGCAAGGCGGGAGATGGAAATGGTTTGGCATTGCGACAATACCAGGCACCAACTTTGCGATCCGCAGGCACATTTTAGAAGAGCTTGGCGGCTGGGATGTCCATGCACTAGCTGAAGACACTGAATTAACGATTCGTGTGTATAACCTGGGCTATGTGATTCGGTTCTTTCCTGCAGCGATTACATGGGAACAAGAGCCTGAAACATGGAAAGTCTGGTGGCGGCAACGAACACGCTGGGCTAGAGGCAACCAATATGTTGTGCTCAAATTTTTAAGACAGTTTATGAAATTAAAACGAAAACGAATGATTTTCGATTTATTTTATTTTTTCTTTACGTATTTCTTATTTTTCTTTGGTGTACTGCTCTCCAACGGCATTTTTATCGTAAACTTATTCGTTGATCTTCACTTATCTGTTGGAGCTGTGGCACTCATCCTATGGGGGTTAGCCTTCTTCCTCTTTTTAACAGAAGTGATGATTACGTTAAGCATAGAGAAAACAGAGCTGACCAAACAAAACATTCTCATTGTCGTTCTCATGTACTTTACCTATTCCCAAGTATGGATTGCGCTTGTTGTGTACTCCTTATGTGTAGAGGTGAAAAGCCGATTATTGAAACAAGAAGTGAAATGGTACAAAACCGAGCGTTACAATCAACAACAAAAGAAAAGCGGGTGACATATTGAAATCGTTAAAATGGTTGATTTATATATTAGGATTATCCTTAGCGATCCAGCCTTTTTTCATGGCAGGTCAAGCAATGGCGCAATCCAACCGAGTTCAAGTCAAAGATGAGTGGATTCATTCTTCAAAAGAAAGCAAAACAAAAACGCAGCATCTATCAGAAGACGTAGTGACCTTATATGGACAAGAAGACCGCACTGAATTTACCTATCAAGTGGATCAGGAAAAAACAGAGTCAAGCACATTGACGTTCAATATAGAGGCTTCACCATTATTGATTTCACCTTCCTCATTCACTGTTATGATTGATGGAGAGATCGAAAAGACCATCCCTGTATCAGGGAAAAACCAGAAAAAGTCGATTCAAATCAAGTTGAACAAAGCACAATTGAAAAAAGGTACTCACCGCATTCAGGTCACATTTTATGGTGTTTTAAAAGAAGGCGTGTGTATCAACCAAGAGACACCTGCTAATTGGCTAAAAGTGTATCCTGAAAGTGAACTTACATTCAAAGGAATCCAGACAAAAGATTTCACATTAGATAGCTTTCCATCACCTTTTATTCAAACAGGTGATCAGAAAGAACAGACAGACATTGTAATTCCTAATTCACCGGATGCAACTGAATTAGAAGCAGCCATCAAAGTATACCGTACGTTGAAAAACAAAGATCGCCAAAAAGAGATCAAACTTATCCAAGAAAAGGACATCAAGCAAGTGGTTCATCCAACGATTGCTGTGGGAGCTATAGGAAGCTGGGATGGACGGATGAAAACGATTGAACAAGCTGCAGGAATTAAAACGAAAAGCAGTCATCTTACGTTAGCGATGAGAACTTTGACAGCAAAGAAAACAGAACAGCCCATTTTATTTGTGACAGCGGAAAAGCCTGTGACAATCGCTGAAAAAATCAATGTTCTGACTCAGTCAGAATTAACGGATCAACTGACTGGAACAGACCTAGTGCTTCAAAAGGCTGCAGCTCAAACGTCTAAACCATCTCACAAGATTCGTTTGAAAGATTTTGGCGGAGATGATGTCACGGTTGGGACCAACAAGACGGCATCCGACCACTACTATTATCCGAAAGCGCTACTGGCTAACCAAAAATCAGGTGCAAAGCTCAATCTTTCATTCAAAAAATCTGATACAGCGGCAAGCAAAACAGAACGGTTAACTGTTATGATCAATGACGAACCGCACGACGTACCATTAGCAAAACTAGGCAGCAAAGATGCGAATGGATTCTATCATGTCTCGATTCCAGTAGATTCAAAGATACTTCAAAAAAATGAATATATTGATTTGCAATTTGTCACAAGTGGTTTTAAAAACATGGAATCCTGCAGACATACGGATGAAGAAGGCTGGATATTCATTGACAAAAATAGCTCTTTACAAATACCAGAAGGAACAACGAGTGAAAAGCCAGATTTAGCCGCATGGCCGCTCCCGTTCACTTCGAAAAATACATTGATCATCATACCAGATCAAATCAAACGTGAAACAATCAATCAAATGGCCATGGTGACGGAATCTTTTAGTCAGCCAGAAGTGGCTCAATATCATTTAATGAAAGCTTCTCAAGTGACAAATGAACAATTGAAAAATCACCCTCTCATTTTTATCGGAGGTATTCAGACTTTCTCTCTTCTGAAAGAAAAAGCAGCCGATCTCATTGTTCCGGTGAAAAAGGATCAATATGATGTATCTTCTTTCGGCATGATCAACGAAACAACGGCTCGAATTGTATGGACGCAGCCATCTGTTTGGAATAAAAAACAGACAATGACAGTCTTTTCAGGAATGACTGCAACTGAAGCTAACGTGTCAAATGAAGTCATGCAATTTCTTCAAACAAATACAGAAAAAGCAACAGTTGCAATAGAGAGTAAAAACAAAGGTGTGTTTACTAATCATCAATCCGTCAGTAGCACATCGAGCAGTATGAAAACAAGTGAAAAACAAAGTAGCGGCGAGTCTTGGATTTACTTTGCGTGTATCGCTGCACTCATCCTTTTTGTGCTTGTGATGATTGTCTATTTCGTACGAAAAAACCGTAAAAAGACTGAGTTCTAAACGATCAAAAGACCTTGAAAAAATCTCTTTACTTTGGTGTCAAACGGGAGTATGATCTCTTTTATAAAAGACCAATCGCTGAATCATTTCGATGAGCGGGGGAACCAATTGTGGTGGTATAAAACACCACGTGGGGTGAATCCTTTTAAGGTAGGGCAAAATCTCATGCGCCCGAATCCGTCAGCTAACCTCGTAAGCGTTAAAGAGAGCAAAGACCAACCTGTGATCTAAACAATAGGCACAGGGGCATTCTATTGCCTCTGTGTCTTTTTGGCGATCCAAATTTTGTAACTTAAATCGTTTGACACTAAAGGAGCGGGCAACACATGTACAGTTTGATGAAGCGTATTTTAATTGGTAAACCATTAAAATCACAGGCAGCAGGAGAACAAAAACTATCAAAAATCAAAGCTTTGGCATTATTGTCATCAGACGCATTGTCGTCAGTCGCATACGGTACAGAACAAATCTTGATTGTTCTATCAGTTGTTAGTGCGGCAGCGTTTTGGTACTCACTCCCGATTGCAGGTTGTGTATTAATTCTTTTAATGGCGTTAATTCTATCTTATCGCCAGATTATTTATGCTTATCCAGAAGGCGGCGGGGCGTATGTCGTCTCCAGCAGAAACTTAGGTGAAAAACCAGGGCTGGTTGCAGGCGGATCATTACTCGTCGATTACATTTTAACCGTAGCAGTGAGCATTTCTGCTGGGACCGATGCGATCACATCGGCTTTTCCAGCTCTATATCCATATCATGTCATGATCTCAATCGTATTAGTCCTAGTGATTATGGTGTTAAACCTTCGTGGACTGACAGAGTCGGCTTCTATTTTGGCTTATCCTGTGTACCTATTTGTCTTTTCATTGCTCATTTTAATTGGGGTGGGCGGGTTTAAACTATTAACTGGGCAAGTGCCGCCAGCACCTGAACATACAGCATTTGGCACACATGTATCAGGCATCACGTTATTTCTTTTACTAAAGGCATTTTCGTCTGGCTGTTCTGCTTTAACTGGTGTTGAAGCGATTTCTAATACAATTCCATCCTTTAAAAAACCAGCTGCACAAAATGCAGCGAGAACTTTATTGATGATGGGTGGATTACTGGCCGTTCTATTTGTAGGAGTGACATTGCTTGCGTTTGGTTTTGGCATCTCGCCAAAGCCAGAAGAAACGGTTGTGTCACAAATTGCATCAGACACATTTGGACGGACATTTTTCTACTATGTCATTCAAGCTGTCACAGCATTAATTTTAATATTAGCGGCAAACACAGGCTTTTCAGCTTTTCCATTATTGGCTGTCAACTTAGCAAAAGATAAATATATGCCGCGCATGTTTACAGTGAGAGGAGATCGGCTCGGTTATTCTAATGGTATTATCTTTTTAGGTGTAGCTTCTATGTTGCTCATTTGGCTATTTGATGGGAAAACGGAACACCTCATTCCACTTTATGCTGTCGGTGTGTTTATTCCATTTACCTTGTCTCAGACAGGTATGTGTGTAAAGTGGATTCGTGAAAAACCACAGGGATGGAAAGTGAAAATGCCTATCAATATCGTGGGAGCACTTATTTCATTTACGGTTTTCATGATTCTCATTTTGACCAAGTTCCATCTTGTATGGCCAGTATTTGTTTTCATGCCAATTGTTCTATTTATTTTTTATTCTATTAAGAAACATTATCTGTCTGTTGGAGAACAATTACGTTTATTGAATGAAACCGAGCCTGTCGAAATCAAAGGAAATGTGGTCATCGTCCCAATAGCAGGTGTCACACGTGTCGTCGAACAATCTGTGCAATATGCAAAATCCTTATCAGACCAGGTCATAGCGGTTCATGTATCGTTTGATAAAGAGAAAGACAAGAAAATTGAAGCTGATTGGGAAAAGCTGAATAGTGATGTGCGTCTGGTGATTTTACATTCGTCTTATCGAAGTCTCATTCACCCGCTTGATAAATTTCTTGAAACGATTGAAGCGAAAGCAAATGCACATCAATATAGAGTGATGGTGCTCGTTCCTCAATTTATTCCGAAAAAAAGATGGCACACCATTTTGCATAATCAATCTGCTTTCTTATTAAGATTCCGTTTATTATGGAAACGGGATATTGTTGTCGCCACTCTTCCATATCACTTTAAAAAGTAGCAAGAGCAAGTTGAAACGTTTGATCAAAAGGGTGCGGTGGTATGGAGTAAGAAAAAAGGAGTTTTCTCACATGCCGCAAAGAACCGCAGGAAAAGAAGTAACAGCGCTACTGGAAGAGTGGGGCGTGAAACATATTTATGGAATGCCTGGCGACAGTATTAACGAATTAATCGAAGAACTAAGGCATGAATCAAGCAAAATTCAATTTATACAAACAAGACATGAAGAAGTGGCAGCACTTTCAGCAGCAGCTGATGCGAAACTAACAGGCAAACTTGGAGTTTGTTTATCAATTGCTGGGCCAGGTGCTGTCCACTTATTAAATGGACTATACGATGCAAAAGCGGACGGTGCACCTGTATTAGCGATAGCAGGGCAGGTTGCCTCAACTGAAGTAGGCAGAGATGCATTTCAAGAAATCAAATTAGAGCGGATGTTTGACGATGTTGCTGTCTTTAATCAGCAAGTACAGACAGCAGAAGCTCTGCCTGACTTATTGAATCAAGCCATCAAAGCTGCTTATACCCATAAAGGGGTGGCGGTTCTCACTGTCTCAGATGATTTATTTTCTCAGAAAATTAAGCGGAGTCCCGTTTATACATCACCTCTTTATGTAGAGGGAGATGTGCGGCCGAAGAAAGATCAACTGCTAAAGGCTGCTCAACTCATTAACAATGCGAAGAAGCCAGTCATCTTAGCAGGAAAAGGATTAAGAAATGCTAAAGAAGAACTTCTTTCGTTTGCAGAAAAGGCAGCTGCACCGATCGTCATTACACTTCCTGCAAAAGGTGTTGTTCCAGACAGGCATCCATACTTTTTAGGGAACCTAGGTCAGATCGGGACGAAGCCTGCATATGAAGCGATGGAAGAGTGCGATTTATTAATCATGCTTGGAACCTCCTTCCCATATAGGGATTACTTACCGGAAGACACACCTGCCATTCAATTGGATATCAAACCGGATCAGATCGGTAAAAGATATCCAGTAGAAGTGGGGATTGTAAGTGACAGTAAGACTGGTCTTCATGAACTAACCTCTTATATTGAATATAAAGAGCAGCGCGGTTTCCTTGAAGCTTGTACAGAGCATATGATGAAGTGGCGAGAAGAAATGGATAAGGAAAAATCTATTGCCACATCACCGCTTAAACCGCAGCAAGTCATCGCTAGATTAGAAGAAGCGGTAGATGATGATGCCATACTTTCAGTTGATGTCGGTAATGTGACGGTATGGATGGCACGTCATTTCGAAATGAAACAGCAGGATTTCATTATATCCAGCTGGCTTGCCACAATGGGTTGTGGTTTACCTGGCGCAATATCAGCTAAATTAAACGAACCAAACCGCCAAGCCATTGCTGTCTGTGGTGACGGAGGCTTCACAATGGTGATGCAAGATTTTGTGACGGCAGTAAAATATAAACTGCCAATTGTCGTTGTGATCTTAAACAACAACAACCTTGGTATGATTGAATATGAACAACAGGTAAAAGGCAACATCAACTATGGTATAGAGCTGGAAGATATTGATTTTGCAAAATTTGCAGAAGCATGTGGCGGTAAAGGAATCTCGGTGTCATCACATGAAGAGCTAGCACCAGCCTTTGATCAAGCACTTCAAGCTGAGAAACCTGTGATCATTGATGTTGCAGTGACCAATGAACCACCGTTACCTGGTAAAATCACTTACACACAAGCAGCGGGCTTTAGTAAATATTTATTGAAAAAATTCTTTGAAAAAGGTGAGCTGGATATCCCTCCACTCAAGAAAAGCCTTAAACGCTTTTTCTAAACAGCAGGTAGTCGGTCTTCCAATTAGGGAGACTGACTTTTTTTGTTGAATAGGTAAAATCATTTCAATTATCACTTGTTTTCTGCTGTATAAAAATATACATACTGGATTTTTTGTAACTTAAAGCCTATTTTTCCAATTCAGTGAGAAAGGTAAAATAGACTTTATGATCAATAATGGAGGGAGTGGCTTAATCTGGGCAAGATACTTGATGCAAAAGCACTAACCAGTGCCATGGATACAAGGGCAAAACACTATCAGGAACTCCGCGAACAAATGATAGATTTAAAAAAGGCACTTCAAGGTGTTGCCAATCTCGGTGACGACTTCACTGGAAAAGGTGCCGATAACATTAAAAGCTTCTACAAAGAACTCGCCGGAAATGTGGACATGTTTATTCGCTTCATTGATAAACAAAAAGCCTTTCATGAAGGTGTTTCTGGGACACTTGATGATACAAACTTTGGCGGCGACACCTTTGTAGAAGAACACTTTTTAGACAACGCTGTACATATGGGAATCAAAAATGCCAAAAGTATTGTAAAGGATCAAAAAAATGCTCTCAAAACCATTTTTCAAGATATTGATGACCTCATTTCTCTGGAGGTATTTGATAGTAAAACCTTTGACGAAAAGATTGCAGATGCGGAAGATGAACGCAAGAAAACGGTTAAAGATTTAATAGAACTTGATCAAAATCTAAAAGATGAATATGCTTTGTCAGAGACTGAGGAGAAGGCTACAATGGCATTGTACGCAGAAATGATCAATGCCACAAATGACGGAAAATCCATTTCGCCTATGAATTTTGACAAGAAAGCGTATCAAAATAGCGAAATCTACAAGGCAAAAAGCGATATTGAGAAGCAAACTTCTGAATATCTAAAAATCAAAAAAGATCAAGAAGAAGCCCGCAAGATCGCAAAGGAACAAGAAGCGCTCGCCAACCGTCCGTGGTATGAAAAAGCCCTTGATTACGGTGGGAATATCGTTAATGAGCTGACAGGCGTGAACGATGCAAAACGTGCCGCAACAGGTGTCGATCCGATCACAGGTGAAGAACTCACCGCAGGACAGCGAGTCGCCGCAGGCGGCATGGCAGCAGCAGGCTACATCCCGATCGTCGGCTGGGCAGGACGTATTTTCAAAGGCGGTAAAGCCGTTTATAAGACGACTCAAGCCACGTCCGCCGCAGTCAGAGCAGTAGACATTTACAAGACATCACAGAAGTCTTTTGACGCCCTGAAAACATCACAAAAAGGCTTATATGGCCTCACCGCAACTAACGGCTTCAGCGAAGCGATTACAGGTCGAGATATGTTTGGAAATAAGATCTCGAAAGAACAGCAGGAAGCGAGTATGAATGCAGCTCTGGGGATGCTTTTACCGTTTGGGGCGAAAGGGTTTCATGGGAAGATGGGGATTAAGGGTGCTGAAAAATATAATACCCATACGATGAAACACATTTATCATGGTGAAATTAATAAAAGAGGAAAAGCAGTTGGTTATCATCATGAAAGTATGCAAGGTGGTAAGATTATTCCAGGAAGTGAAAGTTTACCTGATAAAAACGGTATTTATAGAGCTAAAGTTGAAATTGAAGGAGTTGAAAAAGTAGCTAAATCAAGTTTCTTTCCTAAGGAATGGAACCGCATTGATGTGTTAAAAGCTATCGATGAAGCTTACCAAAATAAACAACAGATAGGTCCTAATAAATTTAAAGGTATAACATCATCAGGAATTAAAATAGAAATGTATTTGAAAAAAGATGGATCAATAGCTACAGCATATCCATTATATAAAAAATAATATGAAGGTGATTAACTTATATGAGATATCCATATGAATTTAAGGAAGACCAATTTGGTGATTTAGCAATCATACTACCCGAAGAAATAAGTATTTTCTCAGATTTTATACAAGATATTTCATCGATAGAAGAAGTGGATGAATATATAGGATATATTCAAAATGTTATAGATGGAGTATATGAGAAATTTGAAATTACATTGAATGCTACCAGTGTAAATATTAAAAAAGATGAGACAGTAGTTGAACATCATTATAGGATTGAAGAACCTCTTGAAAATAAAATTGAAACGAAGGAATTCATAGAATTGTTGTTAATTTGGAGAGAGAAAATACCGGAAATATTCGAAGGTTAAACATCATTGTCGAGACTGAAAAATAAAAAGCACTTTATTGTTATTCAAGGCAAAAAGTGCTTTTTGTTATGAAATAAAACTTTAGATAATTGTCTAAAAAAGAAGTTGCCAAAAATGATCCCAAAAAGAATAACAAGAAGCTCAGTCTACCGTTTTTGGTATGAAAAAGCACTCGATATATGGGAAATAATTTTAGATGACTCCGTGGAGACAGCTTACTACCATTAATAAAGAAAGCTGTGTATATGCCTTGAAAGGAGACATGATGATGTTAAGAGTAACAGAATATAAAGACAGTCAGCCTATAAATATTGAAAATGATCTTTATACACCGATTAATATAGAGTTCGGTAATTGGAATATATCAAAAGAGCCAACGATATATTGGAAAACTGAAGATTTTAAGAAATTCCTAATTAAAATAGGCATAATGAAGGGTCTCTGTGCTTAAAGCGAACAGAATATTTTATCTGAACGCTCTAAAATAATAAATATGAAAGTTATAAAATGAAAGGAGTTTACATGATGGATGATATTCTGACAAAAAAATAACTATAGAAAGTGGTACGGAGTTTGAAAAATCTCTAGAATATGGAGGACCCTACGAGCTAGCAATTGTAGAATTTACTAAAGAAGGAGAAGAAAAACTTTTTACAGGACTAGCCTATGATTTATATGAAAATGGAAATATTGAAAGTTATTTCTATGTAGAGCAAGCTGTTAAGCAGGGAAAGTATGTTGAATTTTACTCAAATGGAAATGTGAAAAAAATAGGTAATATGAATAAAAGTGCTGCAGACGGATATCAAGTCGAGTTTTTTGAAAATGGAAATAAAAAGTATGAATCTGAATATATAGCTGGTCGGAAAATGACTTATATAAAGTACGATGAAAACGGAAGTATTGTAGAGCAAAAAACAGAGCCTGATGAATCTGATTTAAAATACGTCGAAAAATTCAATGGTTAATAAGGAAAAATAAATTCGAATAATGATTGAAATAATTGGAGTAATATTAATCTGTCTCAAAATACAGAGAAGGCTTATATATAAAATGTGATAAAATTTATTAATCTTGACTACTGTTCCCTGTAAGATATGCAGATATCGAGACACGCATTATTCGAAATGAGCTATTAACAAAAAAGGGGAATCAACCAATGCTATGGATTTTCACACAAAACGAACAAAGTTTCGTTAATGTTCACGAAGTCACAGTAACCGGTAAAAAGATTGAAGGGTCTATCGCAGGCGGCGATTCTTGGGTCAAGACGCTCGGCAAGTATGACTCAAATGATCGAGCGTCAGAGATCCTTCAAGACATTGTGAAAGTAATTGAAAAAAACCCAAATGGTACGATGACCTATCGAATGCCTCAGCAGTAAAAAAGAAACCACCTTTCCATAGCGAAAAGGTGGTTTTGTTTATGAAGGTGTTTTGGTAAAGGCTAAAAATAACGGAATGCCTGTGCCGACAAGTGTTGTGGCAAATAGGAACATACCGCAAATG
Organism: Bacillus sp. 005/A4HT-01/001; assembly: GCF_004634445.1. Taxonomy (NCBI): domain Bacteria; kingdom Bacillati; phylum Bacillota; class Bacilli; order Caryophanales; family Bacillaceae; genus Bacillus; species Bacillus sp. 005/A4HT-01/001. The sequence goes on along the minus strand of NZ_SEIZ01000004.1, from coordinate 70,745 downwards.
AATAGAAAATGACTGGCTGAAAAGACGAGTGCCAGAATGAGAAATACGATGCTGAGTCCTGCCATGCTATATGATGGGACAAAGCGGCGTTTGTATGTGGCTTTCTTTGTTAGGAATGAGAAGAAAATGCCAAATAATAAAGGGACAATCCATAAGTAAAATAAAATAATAAGAGACATACATCATACCTCGATTTTTTCCTTCTATTTTATCAGATGCCAATCACAACGGATACTACAAAGCTTCACTTTGTAAAATAGTTCATCCAATCGACACAATTAAGTAGGCTGATTGATCGAATTCGTTTTTTGTTTCATATATTCAGGCTGTAAAAGTGCGTACACACAGTGATCGGCAAAGTGGTCGCCCAGCCATTCACATTGTCTTAAAATGCCTTCAAGTGAAAAAGATAAACGCTCTGCGATGCGTCTACTTTTTTGATTATCGACAGCGGCCCTGATTTCAATGCGGTGTAGACCGCACTCTTCAAATAAATAGTGAATGACTGCTTTGCATGCTTTTGTCATGATGCCTTTTCCTTGATAGCCTTCCCCGAGCCAATAGCCAATGGAAACCGTCCGATTAATCCAATGAATTTGGTGGGTGCCAATGATACCAACGAGTTCTCCATGTGACCAGATTCCAGCCTGAAAACCATTGTTTTGCAAAGCTTGCTGCATGGCACCTTGAATAAACGCCATGCTATCTTCTTCTGTCTGCGTCGAATCGACCCACAGCATCCATTCACGTAAGTGCTCTCTTGAGCGTTGGATGAGCAGATACAGACTTCTCGCGTCTCTTGGTTCAAGCAGCCGCATGGATAGATCTTGATCCTGATAAAAAAACATGTGATCACATCCTCTCAAGGGAAATTTTACCACAACCCGATATAAAAGACAGCATGATCACTGTCTTTTACATAAACGTATCCACAATTAAAAACAGATTAAGTGCGACAACAAGAGCTGCTATCACCCAAGATATTCCTGTCACCCAGCGAGCATTCGTCAAATCGCCCATAATTCGTTTTTTACTTGTAAACAAAATGAGCGGAATTAAAGCAAACGCAATGCCAAATGATAAGACCACTTGACTCATCACAAGCGCAGATGTCGGATTGACCCCAGATGCAATGATCGCAATAGGGGGAATGATGGTAATCAGCCGGCGGACATACAGTGGAATGCGGTACTGAATAAAACCCTGCATAATAATATCGCCTGACAGTGTACCGACAGAAGAACTGGAAAGTCCGGCTACAAGCAGACCTACACCAAATAAGATCGCTGATACAGGACCTGCGAGAGTTCCAAAATGCTGAAATGCTACATCTAAATCCTCAACAAAAAGACCATTTTTAAAAAATAAAGCCGCTGCTACAATCAACATGCTGGCATTGATGGCGCCAGCAACTACCATCGCAATGAGGATGTCTAAAAACTCAAAACGAAAAATCAGCTTTTTCTCTTTTTCCGTTCTGCCGACGACTCTTCTTTGCGTTAAGGCTGAATGGAGATAGATCGCATGCGGCATCACCGTAGCGCCTAAAATACCAGCGGCAAGCAGTACGCTGTCTGTCCCTTCAAACCTTGGAATGAACAGTCCACCGGCGACACTTGCAAGATCAGGTTTGGCGACAAAGGTTTGTACAGCGAAAGCAATCACGACAACAAACAGCATGCCGGTAATTCCTGCTTCTAACGCTCGATAACCTCGTCTTTGGAGCTCTAAAATGGCAAAAGAACCGATCGCTGCAATAATCGATGCTTCAAGCAGCGGGATACGAAAGAGTAAGTATAAACCAAGGGCGGCTCCGATAAATTCGGCTAAATCTGTGGCGATAATGACGAGTTCGCCCTGAATCCATAAACCAATCGAGACTGGTTTTGGAAACTCTTCTCGCGCAATTTCAGGTAAATTTTTCCCTGTTGCGATCCCAAGCTTTGCAGACAAAGACTGGATGAGTAAGGCCATGAGATTGGATATGAGAATGACCCATAACAGAAGGTAGCCATATTTCGAGCCAGCCGCAATGTTGGTCGCAAAGTTTCCTGGATCAATATAGGCAATGGCGGCGATAAAAGCAGGTCCGAGAAAAGGAAGGAGCCTTCTAAATCCCTTCACCTTTCCTTCAAGTGCACGCTCCGCTGCCACTGACATGTGGGCTTGTGCCTCGATGTATTTGTTTGTCATATGTCATCACCTAGATTCTACAAAGTTTTGCTTTGGCACAAAAAGTTTCCTCGATGCAATTTTTAATCATCATATGCCCATCTTCATGAAAAGTCAACTATCTGAACTAATAGGTTTGTTTATCATATGTAAGTGAAAAAAATAGATACCTTGTCAATCAAAACATAAAAAACACCGCCTCTTATCTTAGGCGGTGCATCCTCTGCTTCCTCTTCTTTTCTATCGTTTTTTAAGAAACCCTTGATCCAACGCTGCGGAAGATCAGGCTTAAAATAATGACAAAAATGGCTGCTCCTAAGATCGCTGGAATGATCGCAAATCCTGCCAGACTAGGACCCCACGTTCCAAGTAATCCATGACCAATCCAAGCACCTGCAAGCCCGGCAATCATTGAACCGATCCAGCCTCCTGGTACACTGCCTCCAGCGAGTGCACTCCCAATGAGACCAATGACAATCGCCACAACTAATGAAATCAGAAATCCTAACATGTTGATCACTCCTCTTTTGTTTGTTTATTGTTTACTAAGCAATAACCGTTTTAAAAGAGATTAAAACCTTTCGGAACCACTTCAATGTTCGATACGTATGATGGACAAGGATTGTGTATAATAACAGACATATACTTGAACGGCATCTAAGGAGGCAAATCGCATGGAGGAAAGAGAGTGGTTAAAAGCACAATTAAAAGAGATTGAAAAGTGGGAGAAAGACCAGCAAAAGGTATGCTTTTGGGAGAAACTTAGCCGGCTTCCATTTCAAATGCTGGACAAGCTGACCCCTGCCTTTATTCAAAAAAAAATCGGTGTGTTATTAGATGAGATGGGGCACTATACTCAATCAGGCGGTGTCTATTTGACGTCAGAGAAAGGCATTATTCATCAATTTCAAAAGAAATGTGCCGATGAATCGATTCAGCGTATTGAAGATATTGAGGCGGCTCCAATCGAGGTCATGGATGCCATTAGTGATCAGATGGGGAAAAACCGAACAAACCTCGCCACTGTGCAAGGTGCGACAACAGGTGTCGGAGGTATGTTTACATTAGCGGCAGATATTCCGGCTGTCCTCGGTCTCTCTTTAAAAACATTACAGGATATCGCCGTCACCTATGGCTATGATCCGAAAAATAAAGAAGAACGAGTCTTTATCATTAAATGTTTACAGCTGAATTCTGCTGACGTTGTTGGGAAAAAATCAATATTAAAAGAGCTGAAGAGCTATCATGCATCAGAAGGGAAGCACGAAAACATGATCTCTCAAATTCAAGGATGGCGTGAGGTCGTATATAACTACCGTGATTCGTTTGGCTGGAAGAAGCTGTTTCAACTTGTCCCAATTGCGGGGATTTTGTTTGGTGCAGCGTCCAACCGCTCACAGTTAAAAGGAATTGCCGAAACAGGCATCATGCAATATCGAAAGCGCAGAATATTATCAAGATTAGAGGAGCTCGCTCAGCAAGAACAGCGTGACTCCGGCGCATAAAAAAATCCCTCTCTCAAGGGATTTTTTATTTGGTCTCAGCATCTTCTTCAAACGCTTGAATCGGAGAATATTCATAGCGTGCCCGGAGCTCGCGGATTTGTTTGATCAAGGTGGAACCGATGATCCTTTCTGCTTCATCATACAAAGGATCGAGCGCCTTCATCCATTTTTGCCGCTCTGCTGGTGTTAATTCGTGTATCGCAATTGGAGATTCGCGTTTAATATCCTCCAGCTGATCCTTGTTCATCTGTTCGGCATGTTTTTCGTTCCATGCCGTTGTTTCTTCCATCGCTTCGAGTAAAATTCGTTTCGTCTCAGGTGTTTGACGATCAAAAAAAGATTGATCCGTTAAGACGACATACCCTAAATACCCGTGATTACTGATCGTCATATAGTCTTGTATATGATAGAATTTTTTTGAATAAATATTTGAAATTGTATTTTCTTCACCGTCTACTTTTTTTGTTTCTAGCAGCTGAAATGTTGAATTAAACGATTCCTGATAGGGTTTTGCGCCAAGAAGCTTGAATTGTTTTTCAATCATGTCACTTTGCATAATACGGAGAGATTGCTTTTTTAAATCACTAGGCTGCTTGATAGGGCCTTTATTCGAAGTGATTTGCTTAAAGCCATTTGTCCAGTAGGCCATTCCCTTTAGTCCGTCTTTTTGCAGTGTGCCGAACAGTCTCTGTCCAATCGCACCATGTAACCCTTCTTGGACAGCATCGTAGTTAGAAAAGGCAAAGGGCAGATCAAGTGCCAGCCATTCAGGGGACAGCATGCCGAGCTTTGACGTAGACGGAGCAATAAATTGAACTTGATTCTCTTTTAGTGCATTAATTTCTTCGATATCAGAATAAAGACTCCCGTTTGAAAAGATTTGAATGCTGATCCTGCCATCGGATTTTTCGTGAACAAGCTCAGCAAATTTCTTTGCAGCCAGCCCTTTTGGGGTATTATCTGCGACAACATGGCTGAATTTGAACACAAGCTGATCCTTCAGCCCAGTCTGTTCATCGTCGAAGGTCGTCGCTGATTTAGGCATCATATGATAAAAACCAAAGTATAAAGCGGTTACAAAACCGATGATGAGCAATAGCGTATAGGCGAGTAAATTCTTCATGCGTCAGATCCCCCTTATGTCAAGGATACTTGACAGAGGAAGAATTCGTAAAGATACAGGTGAAAAAATGATGAGAAATCGACTGAAATTACAACAATTATCTATTAGATGGAAGCTCACCATCCTCACATATTTCGTTGTCATTTTTGCCCTTTTAATCGGAGGAATTGTTCTGGTCGGGGGAATTCAGCAAACAGAGGAACGAGAACTTCGAAAAAGGCTCATGAACACGGCAAGAACAGTAGCTGAGATGAATGAGGTAAAGCAGGCATTGGATGATCAGACAAAGGAGCGTGCGCGTTTGCAGCATGCCATTGAAGAGATTCGGATTATCCAAGATGCTGACTACATTGTTGTCATGGATATGGATCACGTGCGACTGACACATCCAGTGAAAACAAGAATTGGCCAGCGCTCAGAGGGGACAGATGAAGAACCTGCCTTTGCAGAGCATATCTATTTCTCAGAAGCACAGGGAGAGCTTGGCACAGCCATTAGAGCCTTTTATCCAGTAAAGGATGAAAAATTTAACCAAACAGGGGTTGTACTAGTCGGAAGAACATTACCGAGTATGGCAGATATATTAGGAGAAATGAAGCAGGATATCCTCATGATCCTTTTGCTGACGCTTAGCTTTGGTCTTGTCGGTTCATTTTTGCTCGCCCGTCATATTAAACAGCAAATGTTTAAGCTGGAGCCGCATGAGATTGTCAGAATGCTAGAGGAACGCACCGCTACCTTTCATTCCATTAATGAAGGGGTCATTGCCATTGATAACCAGCACATGATCACCATTTTTAATGAAAAAGCAAAGCAAATTTTCAGCGTGACAGGTGATGTAGTGGGCCGAAATATTTGGGATGTGCTGTCAGATACAAGGCTTCCAGAAATCATTGACCGCGCAGAACCCGTCTACAATGAAGAAATTCATATGAGCGGAAAGCGGATCATGAGCAGCCGAATTCCAATTGTGATGAAAAAGAAAATCATCGGAGCGGTTGCGATTTTTCAGGACCGGACAGAGGCGGCCAAATTGGCGGAGGAATTAACCGGGGTGAAGAACTTCGTTGATGGCCTGCGGGTGCAAAATCATGAACATATGAATAAGCTTCATACAATTGCGGGATTAATTCAGCTGGGGAAAGCCGATCAAGCGCTCGATTTAGCGTTTCAAACGACCGAAGAACAGGAGCATGTGACGGACTTTCTCCACCGTGTAATACAGCATGATGCAGTTGCAGGTTTATTGATGAGCAAGATAAGAAGGGGCAAGGAGCTAGGCATAAAGGTTGAAGTAGATGAAAATAGCAGTCTGCGCGATTTCCCAGAGCGGCTGGATCAGCATGATATGACGAAGCTACTTGGCAACCTGATCGAGAATGCCTTTGCCGCGTATGATACTGTAGAAAGAGACACAAAACTCATTTCTATTAGTATTGATCAAACAGAGGATGTCCTCGCGATCTTAATTGAAGATTATGGATCTGGAATAGAAGAGGACATGATTCCTCATATTTTCGACAAAGGCTTTACTCACGGTAAAGAAGGCGGAACAGGCTACGGGCTGTATATTGTAAAAACGATTATCGACAAAGGAATGGGAAATGTAGAAGTCACATCAAGCATCGGCATTGGTACCACCTTCTCAATCGAATTCCCAATGACAATAGAGGAGAGAGACAGATGACTCAGATTAAGGTGCTATTAATTGAAGATGATCCGATGGTGCAAGAAGTCAATAAAGAGTTCATTAAGAGTGTCCCTGGCTTTCAAGTTGCGGCTGTAGCAGGAAATGGCGAGCAGGGCATCCAGCTGATCAAAGACATTCGCCCAGATCTTGTGGTGCTCGATGTGTATATGCCTAAAAAAGATGGCGTCAAAACACTGCAAGACATCAGAAAGCAAAAGATGCAGGTGGATGTGATTGTGATTTCGGCAGCAAAGGACAAAGAGACGATCGGCACCATGCTTCAAAATGGTGCCCGAGATTATATCATTAAGCCATTTAAGTTTGAACGGATGAAAGAATCTCTTGAAAGCTATAAAGCGTTCAAATCAAAAATTCGTACCGCAGCAGAATTTTCTCAAGAGATGCTCGATGATATCATACGAAAGCCTGCAGTTAAGCAGGAAGACACATGGCTTCCTAAGGGGCTGAATGTGCATACGATGAATGAAATTAAAGCCTATATGCGTCTGCAAGAAGGAGCGCAGTCTGCAGAGGAAGTCGCCAATGCACTTGGGATTGCACGTGTCACGGCACGCCGTTATTTAGACTTCCTTGTAAAAGAAGGCGAGCTGAAATTAGATATGCAATATGGCGGGGTCGGACGCCCTGTGAATAAATATATCGTACATTCTGACTAAGAGACCAAAAAGACCAAAATGTACGATATGTCCATAAGCTTCACAGCCTTTGATGAAATCGCTATCATTTACCTACAGATAACAGTTAAGCGTTTACATCAAAGGGTGAGGGAGTTGATTTTTTATGAAGAGGCTATTGAAGAACCTGACATTTCAGGTCATTGCAGCTGTCATTATCGGGATCATTGTTGGGATGGTTTGGCCAAACGTCGGGAAAGAAATGAAGCCGCTTGGTGACACATTTATTAATGCAGTGAAAATGGTCATTGCACCCATTATTTTCTTAACCATTGTTCTTGGAATTGCCAAGATGGGGGATATGAAAAAGGTTGGAAAAGTTGGGGGAAAAGCTTTTATCTATTTTGAAGTTGTGACGACGCTTGCGCTTGTCATCGGACTGTTTGTGGTCAATATCATGAAGCCAGGAGCGGGTCTTGACTATAGTAAGCTTGAAAAAGGGGATGTCTCGCAATATACCCAAAATGGGGGACAGGGTATCGACTGGATGGAGTTTGTCACACACATTGTGCCATCTAACATGGTAGATGCCTTTGCAAAGGGAGATATTTTACAGGTCTTATTCTTCTCTATTTTATTCGGTGTTGCGCTCGCTGCACTTGGCGAGAAGGGGAAAGGCATCATCGAATGGCTTGATAAGCTGTCGCTTGTCTTCTTTAAAATCATTGGTTACATCATGCGTGCCGCGCCATTAGGGGCATTTGGAGCAATGGCTTATACAATCGGACACTTCGGTTTAGCTTCAATTAAACCACTGGCTAGTCTGATGCTTTCCGTTTATATGACGATGTTCCTGTTTATTTTCGTCGTGCTGAACATCATTTGTAAAATGTATGGCTTCAGCCTGTTCGGTTACCTCCGTTTTATCAAAGATGAAATTTTAATTGTTCTTGGCACAAGTTCTTCAGAATCTGTCTTGCCAAGAATGATGGATAAAATGGAACGCTACGGGTGCTCTAAGTCGGTTGTTGGACTTGTCATCCCGACAGGCTATTCCTTTAACTTAGATGGAACCTCAATCTACTTGTCCATGGCAGTGGTCTTCTTAGCGCAAGTGTTTGGGGTGGACCTATCCATCGGACAGCAGATCACGATTATCCTTGTTCTGATGCTCACATCAAAAGGAGCAGCTGGAGTCACAGGAAGCGGATTTATCGTGCTGGCTTCTACACTTGCTGCACTTCAGGTTATCCCGCTAGAAGGTCTTGCACTGCTATTAGGGGTCGACCGTTTCATGAGTGAAGGAAGAGCGATTACGAACCTGATTGGAAATGGAATTGCTACAATTGTTGTAGCGAAAAGTGAAGGGGAATTTGACGAAGCGAAGAGTAAAACAGCGCTACAGGAAATGCGAAATATCAAGCAGGCTGTTTAGTATAAAAACAACCAAAAACCGAAACCTTATGTTCTACATGGGGTTCGGTTTTTTCTTGTGTAAAAAAGAAAAAACATAAAAGCTTGATAAATTTAGGACGAATCGTAAGACCTCATTGACCTTTTGTTATATAATTTACAGAAAGATCCGATATAATGAATATGAGATCCAACGAAAAATAGACTTTAGTCCTGGCAGGTGTGTAACGTATGGCGGCATTTTTTAAATTGTTCGAAAAACCTGGTGTCAAGAGGTTTTCAGTATTTGTAGTATTAGCCACAGCATTATATCTATTAAGAGGAATGATGAATTTAATCCTTTTGACCTTCATTTTCACCTTTTTAATGAATCGGTTAGAAGAGGTCATAAGAGGCTTTTTAAATCGCTTCCTGAAAATAGGACAGAAATCAGTCATCACCATTTTGTACATTCTCCTAGCTGGTGGATTGACGTTTGGCGGCTTTGTGTTTGTGCCCATCATCGCGAAACAGGTGGAACAGTTATTTCATTTAGGGAAAAAGATTGCAGATCATCCACAAGATTTACCCTTCTTTGACGTCGTCACCAATGTGTTCGGAGATTTCAAAATATCTTCTTTCTTCGAGAAAGGGTTTAATTTCCTCTATACATACTTAACAGATTTCAGCACGTTCAGTATCCAGGTCATTATGTCCTTAATATTAAGCATGTTCTTCCTGTTCGAAAAGGAACGCCTCATTCAATTCATGAATAAGTTCAAAACGAGTAAAATCTCCGTGTTCTATCATGAAATTGCCTTCTTTGGACGTAAGTTTTCCAGAACATTTGGTAAGGTACTTGAAGCACAGTTCATCATTGCAACAGTTAACTGTGTGTTAACGACAATTGCGCTTGGCATTATGGGCTTCCCGCAATTATTTGGATTAGCGGTCATGGTCTTCTTGTTAGGTTTAATTCCGGTAGCGGGTGTGGTCATCTCCCTCGTTCCACTCAGCATCATTGCGTATACACTTGGAGGCGGAATGTACGTCCTATATATTGTGCTGGTGATCGTGATCATCCATGCCATTGAAGCCTACTTCTTAAATCCGAAGCTCATGTCAGCTAAAACAGAGCTCCCTATTTTCTTCACGTTTATTGTCCTGATCTTCTCTGAACACTATATTGGCATTTGGGGACTGATTATCGGCATCCCAATCTTTGTGTTTATCTTAGATATCTTGGAGGTCACGAATAAGGAAGAAAGTAATTAAAAAGTTCATATGAACCTGTTTACAATTTTCTAAAAATAAGGTATAAATAGTATGAAAATATCATATTACCACACGCTTAATCCTTCTAAAGGAATGGGGGACCCAAGTTTTTGGGGTGAATTTTTCTTATTTTAAGAAAAAAGGACATCTCTTCGTCCTAACCCGTCAGCTAACCTCATCAGCGTGAAGAGAGTAGACAGTGGTACACGTATGGACACGCAGGCCCACGAGAAGACTCTCTCGTGGGCCTTTTTGACGAGGAAGGGGAGATTTTATTGAAGCTTGCGACGAAAATTATTATTGCTTTAATTGTAGGTGCAATCACAGGACTACTACTCAACATTTTTGCTCCAAACGTATTCAAAGTGTTAGACCCTTATTTATTTACACCTCTAGGTCAAATCTTCTTAAACCTGATTAAAATGTTAGTTGTACCGATTGTCTTCTTTTCGATCACACTTGGTGTAGCAGGCCTTGGCGATCCGAAAAAACTTGGCAGAATCGGCGTAAAAACCATTACTTACTTTCTACTCACTACGACTTTTGCCATCATTATTGGCATTTCATTGGCCTTACTTATTAAGCCAGGCGCATTTGGCAATTTTGATACGAAAGCGGCAGAATACTCCGCTGAGGAAGCCCCATCAATGGCAGACACACTACTCAATATTATTCCAACCAATCCAGTCCAATCTCTAGTTGAAGGAAATATGCTTCAAATTATCGTCTTCTGTGTATTTTTAGGTCTTGGCATTGCCTTGCTCGGTAAAAAAACAGAAGGTTTGCTGAAGCTGTTTGAACAAGGAAATGAATTAATGATGTATCTTGTCGGTGTTGTGATGAAATTCGCACCGTACGGGACATTCGGTTTGATCGCAACGGCGATTGGCAGTCAGGGGCTCGATGCCATGAAAGCGATGGGACTTTACTTCTCAGTCGTCTTAATTGCGCTGATCTTGCATTTCTTCCTGACCTATGGGTCAACCGTTGCCCTATTAGCTAAACGAAATCCAATGGCATTCTTCAAAGGATTTTCTCCAGCGATGATTGTGGCATTTAGTACATCAAGCAGTAACGCAGTACTACCAGTATCAATGGAAACAGCTCAAAAGCGTTTGAAGGTGCCAGAACCTATTTCAAGCTTTGTGCAGCCGCTAGGTGCGACCATTAATATGGATGGTACAGCGATCATGCAAGGGGTTGCGACTATTTTTATCGCACAAGTGTATGGAGTTGAATTAACCCTTGTTCAAATGCTGACAGTTGTCTTAACGGCAGTACTAGCAAGTATTGGCACAGCAGGTGTCCCAGGGGTAGGGCTCATCATGCTAGCCATGGTTTTAAATTCCGTGAATCTTCCTGTTGAGGGCATTGCGCTGATCCTTGGCATAGACCGCTTATTAGACATGGCAAGAACCGTGGTCAATATTACAGGTGACGCAGCATGTGCGGTGATTGTTTCTGAAACCGAAAAGAAACATGAGAAGGAAGCACCAACACCTAATTTATCACTGTAACAACAAGAAGGGCTGACTGGATCAGCCCTTTTTTTCGTGGAACGGCTTGTCTAGCGTGATATACTTTTTACAGGATGAGCGGCCGTAACTGCCGCCATAGGTTTTACATCAGAAGGAGGAACCACTTTGCAGTCTGCTGTTTTACACATAGAGAACGTCGATAAACAAATTGGCCGGCATCAAATTTTGCAACATATTTCGATGGACATTAGGCAAGGGGAAATTGTCGGTTTACTTGGACCAAATGGGTCTGGAAAAACGACCTTGATTCGATTGATCGTTGGCTTGATGAAAAAAAACAACGGCCGGATCATCATAAATGGATATTCTCAAGATGATGATCATCAAAAGGCGATGTCATCTGTTGGGGCGATCATAGAAAATCCGGAATTTTATTCATATTTAACAGGTTTTGAAAACCTTGAGCTGTATGCGTCTATGCATGATGGAGTTTCAGAAGAGCGCATTCTTGAAGTGGTAAAAAGAGTTCGTCTGGAGCACGCCATTCATCAGAAGGTCAAAACGTATTCACTAGGGATGAAACAAAGGCTTGGGATTGCACAAGCCATTTTGCATAAGTCCAATTTGCTCATTTTAGATGAACCAACAAATGGGCTTGATCCCGCAGGAATGAAGGAGTTTCGAGAGCACTTGCAACTGCTTGTACAAGAAGAAGGTGTCTCTGTGTTATTTGCTACACATCTTTTGCATGAAGTAGAAGAGCTTTGTGACCGTATGATCATCATCCAAAAAGGACAGATCAAAGCCAATACAAACCTTCGCGACATGGAAGGGCAAGAGCAGGTACTGATGAATATTCAGCCAGTAGAAAAGGCAGTTTCATGGCTAGATACGCAAGGATATACATATGAACAAAGGGATCAGCATGTTCTGGTTCAACTGAATAAAGACCGTGTGCCGGAGCTGAATAAACAGCTTGTCTTAGCAGAATTTGATGTACTTGAAATGACGCCTCAAAAACAATCAATTGAAGAGGCCTTTATGAAATGGACGGAAGGCGGGACGACAGATGCTTCAACTCATCAAGAATGAACATAAAAAAATCACGAGACAAAAGATCACATTCATTGCACTTGGACTGATTGTTGTCTTTCAATTGACGATGGCTCTAGCATTGAAACGAGTCATTTCCGGGCTTGGCGGGCAAGATACAGTCGCGAACTATTTTGCTTATTCCACGAATGTTGTATTTATTTTACAAGTGTTCGCTGTCGTGATTGGCGCCACATTGATCTCAACAGAGTTTCAAAAAAGAACCATCAAGTTCTTGTTGATCCGGCCGAAGACAAGGCTTCATATTTTCTTGTCAAAATACATCACTCTTGTGCTGATGGTCCTTTACCTGTTTGTTTTTTATTATGTGTTCGCTTTTCTTTTTGGCCTTATTTTCTTTGGTACTGATTTTGATGAAAGCACTGGGCGGTTATTTCTGCATACATTTGCTGTGATTGGATCACAGTGGGTGGAAGTGGTCATGATGGCAAGCTTTGCTTTTCTGTGCTCAAGTTTGTTTAGAAACAGTCTGATTGCACTTGTGACTTCATTTTTCGTCTTATACGCGGCGAAATCACTAGTGTCGATCATGTCTCTGTTAGAAAATCAGTGGGGGAAGATTCTACTTTTCGCTAATACGGACTTCACACAATACAGTTTTCAAGGTCCGCCGCTCTTTCAGGGCATGAGCCCTCTGTTTTCGCTATTCATTGTAGGGGCGCATTTTGTTTTCTTTGTTGGTGCTGCTTGGCTCCTTTTTTGGAAGCGTGATGTAAATGTGTAAAAATTGTGTCAAATAACAAGAAAAATTCGTGACATCTTTGTGAAAACGAGTCTGTATTTCACGATAACCGGCTGATTTTGTCTTATAATAAGACAGAGTCATGGAGGTGGCACTATCGTGAAAAATTTTATTACGGCTTTACCCATTTTGTTGCTGTTGTCGTTTTCGTTTGTGTCTTTTGCCTTCCAGTTTGATCATCTTGTTTATTTCAGACTAGCGCTAGGGATCTTTTCATTAGCGGGTCTTTTCTTTCTGTATACACTTAAAAGAAACATGAAATGGTTCATGGTCTATTTATATGCGAGCTGGATCGTGCTTGCTGCCGTTACGACATTTGAAGAACCCGTGTTTTCACAATTCTTCTTCGGTGGTTTAACGATGACAATGGGTTATCTGACATATATGCTCATCTATTTAGGAATGAAACAAGACCGTGTAGCAAAATCACATTAAAACAAAAGCCGATAAAATCGAAGAATAGATTTTATCGGCTTTTTTCTTTTCTTCAGGCAAATAAAAAAGCAGCCATCTGTTTGACTGCTCTTCTTGTGTTTATGATTCACGTCCAGCAGCGGCAAGCTGCTTCTGGTGCTTTTTGTCGATGGTTTCGTATATACTTTCCATCATTTTAGGATCTTGCATGATTGCTTCCTTGTTTTCTTCGATCAATTGCTGATACGTTTTGATTTTCTTCTTAGACATGTAACTCAACGCTCCTTTGGTAGAATGGACTCTATAAGATTTCACACAGATGAAATTGATAATCATTTCCAATTAGAAACTCCATTATACAAAGCAGAATGTCATAAGTAAAGATTCAATTCAGAAAATTCACGTAACCGACATATTCCCATCCATATCGACGATGAATTCTTTCCCAGGAAATAATTCGCTGTCAAACCTTGTCATGAAATCAGATCAAACATTCCTGCCGATGTTGAAACGTTTTAGCCGCACATCTCGTCTTATGAAGAGATTTGATTTAAAAGGATATAAAAAAAGACACCAGCATGAGTTGGCTGATGTCTCCATTCAAATGAGTTATGAAACGTGTTCTTGAAGAAACTCTGTTACTTCTTCAGGTGATTTAGCGTTGGCACTGTGTAAATGACCTGTTTTTTCGCCATTTTTGAAAATTAACAGGCTAGGAATTCCCATGACCTGATACGTTTCCGCTAACTCAGGAAAGTCGTCTTTGTTTATTTCAAACCATTCATTCTGAGCATAAGCCTCTAAGATGTCTGGAATGAACATGTCCATTCTAGTGCAATCAGGGCACCATGTCGCAAAGAATTTAACGATGACCTCTTTGTCTGATTGAATGATTTCGTTGAATTGTTCAGTGCTTGTAATTTTTTTCAATTTGTCACAACTCCTTTTCAATGTCATTTTGTCATTTTAATATAAAATAAAGGCGAATGACATACAAATGCTCGGGGGGGCGCTTACAATCTTTACAAATCATTTCAATTCCGTAACAACAAAAATTAATTAGAGCATTTTTGCTTGAAAGTGATAAGATAGTAAAGATGAATTTTAGTGGGGGGAGTATCCATTGAAAATAAGTTTAGGATTGGTTTACGGCGGAAAGTCAGCCGAACATAATGTATCACTGCAAACAGCCCTTGCAGTTACAAAAGCACTTAACACTGAGAAGTTCGATATACATCCAATTTATATTACAGAAGAGGGCGAATGGCTAAGAGGAGAAAAACTCACTGAACCAGTATCAAACGTCAAAATGCTTCAATTTGAACAAAATGCAAAGACGTTTTTACCAACTTCTTTAAATGAAAGCATGTTTCCACAGCCTGCAGCAGCTGATGAAAAGATTGATGTTGTCTTTCCATTGCTACATGGGCCAAATGGTGAAGATGGGACCATGCAAGGGTTACTTGAACTATTGAATATCCCGTATGTTGGTAACGGCGTTCTCGCGTCTGCTGCGGGTATGGATAAAGTCATGATGAAAGATGTGTTTGCTCAAGCTGGACTTGCGCAGGCAAAGCACCTTTCCTTCAATAAAAAGGATTATGAGAAAGCCATATCAGACAGTCTAGAACAGGTAGAAGCAGTTCTCGGGTATCCTTGTTTTGTGAAACCTGCCAACATGGGATCAAGTGTCGGAATTAGTAAATGCCGCAGCAAAGAAGAGCTGCAAACAGCATTTGATTTGGCTTTCCAATATGATCGTCGTGTTGTTGTGGAAGAAGGCGTTGTAGGACGAGAAATTGAAATTGGTGTATTAGGAAATGACGAGCCGAAATGCTCAGTTGTTGGTGAAATTGCACCTAAAACAGATTTTTATGACTACAAAGCAAAATATGAAGATGGCGATACAGATTTGATCATTCCTGCGAGTGTGTCAGAGGAAGAGTACAAGACGATTCATGATATGGCGATTAAGGCATTTAAAGCCATTGATGGATCTGGCCTCGTACGTGCAGATTTCTTCCTAACAGAAGAAGGCGAAGTGCTGATCAATGAAGTGAATACAATGCCAGGGTTCACACCTTTTAGTATGTTCCCGCTGCTTTGGAAACATACTGGTGTAGAGTATCCTGAGCTGATTGAGAAGCTGGTGTCACTTGCAATTGAGCGCCATCAAGAAAAACAAACCATTAAAACCACTTTTTAATGTAAGAAGCAAGCAGACACTATCCTACAGGTAGTGTCTCTTTTCCTTCAAACGTGAAATGAGAAAGAGAGGCGAAAAAACATGATCAAACGTACAGTGAAACAAGTCGCCCAAATGGCTGGTGGCACATTATCGAATGAAGCTTTTGGCGAAGAACAGATACACGGAGTGACAACAGATACACGAAAAGTATCAAAAGGCGCACTATTTATCCCGCTTATCGGGGAACATTTTAACGGTCACACTTTTGCTTCAAAAGCAGTGGAGCTTGGAGCGGCAGCGGTTCTTTGGAATGAAACAGAAGCGAACCCACCATCCGGTGTACCTGTCATTCTTGTAGAGGATACTCTGACAGCACTCCAACAGCTTGCGAAATCATACTTAAAAGAGGAAAACCCTCGAGTTGTCGGTATTACTGGAAGTAATGGCAAAACAACGACGAAAGACATGATCCATTCTGTCCTACAAACGACATACAGAGTCCATAAAACAGATGGCAACTTTAATAATCATATTGGACTTCCACTGACCATCCTTGCAATGCCAGAAAAAACAGAGATTGCTGTATTAGAGATGGGCATGAGTGCAAAAGGAGAAATCGAATTTTTATCTAATCTCGCTGAACCTGATGCAGCTGTCATCACCAATATTGGAGAATCTCATATGCAGGATCTAGGATCAAGAGAAGCCATTGCAGATGCAAAATGTGAGATCACAAAAGGGTTAAAAGAGGATGGGACTTTTTATTATTTAGGAGACGAGCCTTTACTCCGCCAAAGAGCAAATGCCCTTGCACGTAGCGTAAAAACATTTGGGGAATCAGAGGACTGTGATATCAAGGTGATTCACATCCACCAACTCGCTGAAGGCACTGAATTTCAAGTGGAGGGATATGCTCAAGGGTTTCTCATTCCTGTATTAGGGAAACACAATGTAAAGAATGCTCTTGCAGCTATTGCAATCGGCCAGCATTTCGGTCTGAATGAAAGGCAAATTGCCCAAGGGCTAATGCAAACGAAATTGACAGGCATGCGTTTAGAACTGTTTAAAACAGATAAGGGCATCACGGTTATCAACGATGCGTATAATGCGAGTCCTACGTCGATGAAGGCAGCGATTGATCTTGTAGGAGATATGGATGGCTTTGCTAACCGCATACTCGTTCTCGGAGATATGCTGGAGATGGGCAGTGAAGAAGAAACCTATCATTTTGAAGTAGGGGAGTACATCAAGCCTGAGTTTATTGATCATGTTTTAACGTTTGGCCGTCTTGGCGCATTCATTGCTGAAGGAGCAAAGAAAGCATTTGGAGACGACCGTGTATCTTCTTATATGGACAAAGAAGAACTGAAGAAAAAACTAGCGGATGTGGCAGGACCTGACGATGTCGTTCTGGTCAAAGCTTCCCGTGGCATGAGATTGGAAGACGTGATTACTGCACTATAAATCAGATCGGCAAAGAAGGTGACAGGGTGATTGGCTGTCTATGTATACACGGTTTTACTGGTGCCCCGTATGAAGTAGAGCCGCTTGCGGAATATTTAAAGCAGACGACAGATTGGACGGTACAATCTGTCACGCTTCCGGGGCATGGGGAGGAACTTCAGCTCAAAGGCATTCTCTATCAGGAGTGGATTGCCACCGCTGAATTAGAACTCTTATCCCTTTACCGAACATGTGACACCATTTATTTGGTCGGCTTTTCTATGGGCGGGATGATTGCCTCATATTTAGCAGCGAAGTATCCAGTGGCCCGTCTTGTTCTGTTAAGTGCTGCTGCTAAATATGTTAACCCAAAACAAATGATTCAAGACACAAGGCAGATGGTGAAGGAATCCTTGTCTGGTTTGATTGATACGAACCCATTGTATGATCGATATCGTCATAAGCTGAAGAGTACACCGCTATCAGCTGCTGTAGAATTTATGAAATTGGTGAAGCAAACGAAAGGTTCTCTTGAAAAGCTTCATCTACCTGTCTTGATCGTTCAAGGTGAAAGCGATGGGATCGTCCCCGCTTCTAGTGCAGAATTCATTTATCATAAAATCCCGTCCCGTCAGAAAGAAATGTTCTATTTACCGGATTGTAAACATCACGTTTGTCATGAGCCTTGTGCACAGCAATTGTTTGAGAAAGTCGAACAATTTCTAAAAAAACAATTTAATCTATAGAAAAGCTAAAATGTGGCTAAACTAATATAAATTGAATCCCACTTGTTAAAATTTGCATCATTTTTGTCGAATGAGTGACAGGCCTATGTTACAATAGGTAAGAAAAGGTGGTCGATTCGGTTGTTTCAATATGACGGAAAAACCTTTGTCCCGCAGTCTAATTCGAGCAATGGGGAAGTATCGGAAGGAACCATATTTCAATATCGTCAGGACGGGAATATTTTAACGGGCACATATCAAGGCGGCAGTATTCAATCTGGCGTACTTGTAGGAACTGTGAATAAAGACGGAGCACTTCATTTTAGATATCATCATGTAAGTAAGGATGGCAGCATGAGAAGCGGTTCATGTCATTCCACCCCTAAGCAGCTGGATAACGGGAAAATCCAACTGTTTGAAAAGTGGAAATGGATGGACGGAGATCAAAGTGAAGGTGAATCAGTCATTGTCGAGCAGTAGATATATCCATTTCTGTCTTGTTGAAAAACAAATAGTGTAATGGTAAGATATAATGTAGGGTAATTCGGGCTTTGTATATAATGGACCTGTCCTTTCATACAAAGGGCAGTTTTTAATGATCATTCACGAGATTACTGAAACAGCAATTAGAAGGAGTTTGAATAAATTGACTATAACGTTTCAAGATTTTCAATTAAGCGAAAGTCTCATGAAAGCTATTAACCGCATGGGATTTGAAGAAGCAACACCGATTCAAGCAGAAACGATTCCTCTCGGTCTTCAGAATAAAGATGTCATCGGACAAGCACAAACAGGAACAGGAAAAACTGCAGCATTTGGTATTCCTCTTGTAGAAAAAATCGATCCAGCGTCTCCTAACATCCAAGCGATCATCATTGCGCCAACAAGAGAATTAGCGATTCAAGTATCTGAAGAGCTATACAAAATCGGCCAAGACAAGCGTGCACGTGTACTTCCAATTTACGGTGGACAAGATATCGGCCGTCAAATCCGTTCGCTCAAGAAAAATCCTCATATCATTGTAGGAACTCCAGGACGTTTACTTGATCACATTAATCGTCGCACAATGCGTCTTCAAAATGTTGAAACAGTCGTGCTTGATGAAGCAGACGAAATGCTCAACATGGGTTTCATCGAAGACATTGAAGCGATCCTTTCAAATGTACCAAGTGAACACCAAACACTTTTATTCTCTGCGACAATGCCTGCACCAATTAAGCGTATTGCAGAGCGTTTCATGACAAACCCAGAACATGTAAAAGTAAAAGCGAAAGAAATGACTGTATCTAACATCCAGCAGTTCTACTTGGATATTCACGAGCGTAAGAAGTTCGATACATTGACTCGTCTTCTTGACATTCAATCACCAGAGCTTTCAATTGTTTTCGGCCGTACAAAGCGCCGCGTTGACGAATTGACTGAAGCATTAAACCTTAGAGGTTATACAGCTGAAGGAATTCATGGTGACTTGACTCAGGCGAAACGTATGGTTGCGCTTCGTAAATTTAAAGAAGGTTCAATCGATGTGCTTGTCGCAACAGACGTTGCAGCACGTGGACTTGATATCTCAGGTGTTACACATGTGTATAACTTCGACGTACCACAAGATCCAGAAAGCTATGTACACCGTATTGGACGTACAGGCCGTGCTGGACGTACAGGTATGGCGATGACATTCATCACACCACGTGAAAAGGATATGCTTCGTGCGATTGAGCAAACGACTAAGCGTAAAATGGATCGTATGAAAGAACCAACTCTAGACGAGGCAATTGAAGGACAACAACAAGTCACAGTTGACCGTCTACGCACAATCATTAGTGAAAACAACTTGAACTTCTACATGACAGCAGCTGCTGAATTGTTAGAAGATCATGATTCTGTTACAGTGGTTGCGGCTGCCATCAAAATGATGACAAAAGAGCCGGATGCAACGCCTGTTCGTTTGACAGATGAAGCACCAATGATTTCAAAACGCAATCGTAACAACCGCAGCTCTTCTAAACGTAGAGACGGCGGCGGTGGTGGCGGCTATCGCGGAAAAAGCCGTTCATCTTACGGTGATAAAAAGCGTTCTTCAAATGACCGCAATCGTTCTTCTAACGATCGTCGTCAAAAGAAATCTTATAACAACTAATTCAAAAGCGAATCCTTTGCAGGGTTCGCTTTTTTTAACAGTCCTAATGAAACTTTTTAGGCTTTCTTTCGTAATATATTGATAGAAAAGTAAGAGAATGGGGGAAGAATGTGAGAAAACAGCCGCAACGTCAAATCAGCTTAAATGGATTAAAAGTATGGCGTCTTCAAAATGGAATTATCTCATTGATTTTCTTATTCATCATCATTGGGGTATTTGTAGCTAGTTATTATTTTCAATGGCCATATTGGATTGGAGCCATCCTCATCGGTTTGTGGATTTTACAGGTCATCTTCGGAATCTGGCTCATACCGAAAATCCGCCATCACATCTGGCGCTATGAAGTATTTGAGAACGAAATTGAAATACAGCACGGATTGATTCGTGTCACACGTGTCATTGTGCCAATGGTACGTGTTCAGCATGTGGATACATCTCAAGGGCCGCTTTTAAGGCGCTACCGGTTGGCATCTGTTCAAATTTCTACGGCTGCGACAGTGCATGATATTCCGGCACTGGAATTAGAAGAGGCAGATGAGCTTCGCGATTACATATCTCGATTAGCAAGGGTGACGGAAGATGATGTCTGAACCAAAACGTGTACATCCAATCTCGATGTTCATTGATTTTATATCAGATGCCGTATCCATGATCAAAAACTTCATTATCCCTTTTTTCGTGCTTATTTTTGTGAACTCGAATTCAAGTATTCGTTTTTATGCGTTCATTATTCTTGGGGTGCTTCTTTTATGGAAAGCTGTTTCAACCGTTTTAGCATGGAGACGATTCACCTACCGAATGGAAGACGATGAATTTCGAGTGGAATCAGGTGTCATCACCAAAAAGAAAAAGTATATCTCGTTAGAACGAATTCAAACGGTGAATACAAGTGAAGGCATCTTCCAGCGGATTTTCGGTTTGGTTCGGGTGCAAATCGAAACGGCAGGCGGGACGGATGGACCTGAAGTGAGCCTGACGGCCATTACAAAAGCAGAAGCTGAGCAACTAAAGCAATCGATTTTCAACCGGAAGAAAAGCTTGCAACAAGAAGAAATGATTGATGAAAATTTAGATTTCCCTGATTCTCTGACAGCGCAACAGCCTGTAGAAAAAGAAATCAGTGTTTCCTACCGAATGGGTATACCAGAGCTGCTTTTGGCTGCGACCACTTCAAGCGGAATCGGCGTCATTATTTCTGGGTGTCTCGCCATTTACACACAAATAGATGAAATTCTACCTTTGGACGGATTCCTTAAACGGTTTTCTTTTTTAAGTCATGCGAGTGTTGAGATTTATGCGATTCTCATATTTATTGCCGTATTGATTGCGTGGATTCTTAGTGTTGGGGTAACAGCCCTTCAATATGCGAATTTTACCGCAAAACGAAAAGGGAAAGACATCATCATCACAAGAGGACTCATCGAAAGGCATCAAATGACCCTTCCGCTTGCGAGAATTCAAGCAGTGAAAATCAAAGAAAATATTCTGCGTGAACCATTTGGTTTTGCGACGGTCATGCTTGTCAGCGCAGGAGGTTCCATTACAGAAAAAGAGACCTCTTCTGTCTTATTTCCACTCATACGGAAGAAAAAGATCAATGAATTGTTAACGCAATTTACAGATCAATATCAGCTGGCACCAGAAAGTGAATTGAAAAAAGTGCCGAAGCGTTCACTAAAACGTTATCTGATATCTTACGGATTTGTTCCATTACTTGTAGGTATAATCCTTTCTGTACGTTTTCCACCATGGGGGTATTTGGCGCTGATTCCATTACCATTTGCCTTGTTTTTTGGGTATTTAGCCTATAAACAATCAGGATATGTGATCAAAGATCAACTGATTCAATTAACGACAAGAGGTATCGGCAAGACCACCGGAATTGTTTTAAGAAAACGAATGCAAAACTATACGATGACCCAATCCTATTTTCAAAAGAAAGGGCGGGTGGCAAGTATTCACACCTTTGTGAAGTCCTCTGCCTTGCTTGATTCCTTTGGTGTGCATCACCTTGAAGAGGAAGATGCTGAACGTGTATGCGATTGGTATTCCTATGAAACGAATCAATCAACTTAAACAAAAAATGTCGATCAGCTCCCGTTAAACAGAGTGATCGACATTTTTTATGAGCTTAATAGCGTCGTTTTTTTGAATGGAAGAATAGGGTGATCGGTGCTAGGATCATGCCGCCTATCAATCCAAATAAGTGGGCCATGATGTTGATGTTCGAGTTGACGAACGTCATAATGACAGAAACGCCGAGAATCGTTAAGATGACCTGAGAATTACCACGGTCCATCATATGCGGTTTAAATAGGACAAGATAAAGATAGACGCCAAATAAACCAAATATCGCACCAGAAGCCCCGACATGTACGTACTCTAAAGGCTCCACCCAATAGGTTCCGAGATTGCCAATGAATCCAGCACCCAGATAAATCACAAGAAATCGAACCTTTCCAAGCAAATACTCAAGTGCTGGAGCGAATAGGAAGAGCGACATGGAATTGAACAGAATATGTGTCAGACTTCCATGAAGAAAAATAGGCGTTAAAAGCCGCCACCATTCTCCTGCTGCAACACCATAATTAAAACCAACGAGATGGTCCTGCCCAAGCTGGATCATTGGAATAGGGATTGCAAATAAAAGCCATAGGCCGATTTGCAAAGCAAGGATCGCTGTTACGATTGGATACGATTTAATAAATTGTTGAAAGCTCTCCGTTCGAATAAACATAACAAACCCCTTTTGACTAGATAATGGTAAGTTTATAGTAACACGTTTATGAAGCGAACATCTAAATTAGTACGAGTATCATAGGAGGTACCTCATGATTAAAGGAATCGGTATGGATATTGTAGAGATCGGCCGGCTGTCAAGAGTGCTTAGCAGGCAGCCCCGTTTACCAGAAAGAATTTTGACTTTACGTGAACAGGAAGACTTTCGCACACTAAGTAAAAAGAGACAGCTGGAGTTTCTGGCAGGACGTTTTGCGGCGAAGGAAGCATTCGCAAAAGCATACGGTACGGGAATTGGTCAGTATGTCAGCTTTCACGACATCGAGATACAAAAAGATGCGAACGGAAAACCTCTCATCAAAAGTGAGAAAACAAAAGAAGACTACGTTCATGTATCCATTACACATACAAAAGAATATGCTGCAGCACAAGTTTTAATTGAAAGGTTGTCAAGCTAGTCTGCATATTGTTTGTCCCCCCTTCATATATTGGGTAGTGCGATAAGGAAGGGCGAGTTGCTAACAGGCTTTGATGGTTCGCGGTACGCAGTTAACTCTTGAGGCGTACTGTTAAAGTCAAACAAGCGGTTTCTTCCTTTTAACACAATTAACGAAGGGGTTGAAAAGGGTGAGAAAAAGCTTTGTTTTGCTTGTAACGGGGATCCTTTTTGTACTGATTCTCTCCGCATGCGGTCAAAAATCTCAACAGGATATCGTTGGAGATTTAAACAAAAAGGCAGAGGAAATGACATCATACAAAGCCAAAGCAAAAATGACCATTGAGACAGGAAATGATCCGCAGGAATACCATGTGGAAATTTGGTACAAGAAGCCGGAGCTTTACCGTGTCTACTTAGAAAATCCGAAGAAGGATCAGAGTCAAGTCATTTTAAGAAATGGCAATGGTGTATTTGTGCTGACACCTTCATTAAACAAAAGCTTCCGCTTCCATAGCGATTGGCCGAACAACAGCAGTCAGGTGTATTTATTTGAATCACTTGTGAAAGACATTAAAAATGACAGTGCAGCTCAGTTCAAAGCAAAAGAGTCGAAGTACGTTTTTGAAACAAAAACCAACTATCAGCACAACCAAATGCTGCCGACCCAAGAGATTACTTTTCATAAAAAAACAATGGCGCCTGCTAGTGTAAAAGTACTGGACAGCGATAAAAAGCCAATGGTGAAAGTAGAATTCTCTCACTTTGAATTCAACAAATCCTTTGACAAAGACGCCTTTGATGAGAAGAAAAATATGACACTTTCTCAAATGGATGTTGCCACAAGTGCAGATCCATCTGACAGCTTTGCTGTGAAAACGCCTGTGGATATGCCAGAGGGCGTGAAGAAAATGGAAGAGAAAGAAATGACAACAGATGCTGGAAAGCGGTATGTGATGACGTATGGCGGAAAGAAATCCTTCACGCTCATTCAGGAAAAAGCGCGGGTAGCAGAAGCGTCTACGCCTGTGACGATGAATGGCGAGCCAGTCGATCTTGGCATGACAGTGGGTGTTCTGACAGACAAATCTCTTTCTTGGACATCTGATGGAGTTGACTATTTAATCTCTTCAAGTGATTTATCGAAAGAAGAACTCTTAATGGTCGCCAAAAGTGTAGAAGGACAGTCAGCGAAATAGGCGAAATTCTTAACATAACAACAAATCAGCCCTGTGCATGGGCTGATTTTCTTTGAGTTGTTTCACATTATTCTGGATTTTTAGTATCATAATGAAGTATTGAATCATTCAATAGGGAAGTGTGATGAATGGACACAAATGCCTTTTATAGAGACACATGGGCAGAAATTGATTTAACAGCAATCAAGCATAATGTTTCACATATGAAAGACCATATTGGTCAAAACGTTCAACTAATGGCTGTTGTGAAAGCCAATGCATATGGACATGGAGATATAGAAGTGGCAAGAGCTGCCCTCGAAGCAGGAGCAGACCTGTTAGCCGTCGCTTTTTTAGATGAAGCCATTTCTTTAAGAAATAAAGGCATCAAAGCCCCGATTCTTGTGCTCGGCGCAGTACCGTCAGAGTATGTCAAAGTCGCCGTTAGATACAACGTCATCATGACTGCTTACTCTATCCAGTGGCTGAGAGAAGTCGTCAAAGTGATGAAAGGGCAGATGGGACAACCCATTCGTTTCCACTTGAAAATCGACAGCGGCATGAATCGGTTAGGTGTGAAAACAATCGAGCAGGTGAGCGAAGTAAAAGAGCTTGTCCACGATCATTCTTTTTTACAGCTGGAAGGAGTATTTACTCACTTTGCCACAGCGGATGAAAAAGATGAAAACTACTTCGGTATGCAGGTTGATACGTTTAAAACATTGCTTCAACCGCTTCATACGGACAAACTGCTCATTCATTGCGCCAACAGTGCAGCAGGTCTAAGGTTTAAAGACACTTTATTTAATATGGTTCGTTTTGGCATCAGTATGTACGGGCTGTCGCCGTCGGAAGAAATCAAAGATGAATTGCCGTTTAAACTGGAAGAAGCATTATCTCTTCATACAAAACTTGCACATGTAAAGCCCATTCAAAAGGGTGAGAGCGTGAGCTATGGTGCAACTTATACAGCGAATCAAGATACATGGATTGGTACGATTCCAATCGGGTATGCAGACGGCTGGATTAGGAAGCTTGCCGGAACAGAAGTGCTCGTTGGCGGAAAACGCCGAAAGATTGCTGGAAGGGTGTGTATGGATCAATTCATGGTTGATTTGAAAAAGGACATTCCGGCAGGGGAGCCAGTCGTGCTCATCGGGACACAAGGCGAAGACAAGATATCCGTCGATGAAATAGCCAAGCGGCTTGAAACCATTAACTACGAAGTCACATGTTCTGTTGGCTACCGCGTCCCAAGAGTCTATATAGAGGACGGCGAAAGGGTTCATGTACGAAATCCGCTACTTCAAGGCGGTCCAAGCTTTTTATAAACAGCATCCACGGGAACGATGTTCAAACTGACATCGTTCTCTTTTATTCTACAAAGGCATCATAAACATTCTCCCTTTTTTAGAGATTTTGGAAATACCGTATGATTTTCGGAAAAAAGCGTATAATGGGAAAGAGGAACTCCATTATCATCTTGATTTACGGGTGGCGAGCCGCTTCATGTTCTAATAAGAAATCATGAAAAAACAGCTTTGCTTGTGCATTGAATAATGGTATGATTAGTCTTGGAATGGATCGAAACGGTATCCGTAAGTTTTGTGGAGGTGTATGTTTTTTGTCTGAATCCAGCGCAACAAACGAAATGAAGATTCGACTGCCGGAGGCTTTGATGTCTGAAATCGAACGAGTAGCAGAGCAGGATAAGGTAACAAGAAATGAATTGATCTACCGAGCGACAAAAACGTATATTCGTGAACGTAATATTCGACAAAATCGTGAATCGATGAGACGCGGCTACATGGAGATGGCGAAAATTAATCTGAATATCTCTTCAGAGGCACAATACGCAGAATTTGAGGCTGAGAATACAGTTGAGCGATTAGTCAGCGGGGGTTAAACATTTGATTGTTAAACGCGGTGATGTTTACTTTGCTGATTTATCTCCTGTTGTTGGCTCCGAGCAGGGCGGGGTTCGCCCGGTATTGGTGATTCAAAATGACATTGGAAATCGCTTCAGCCCGACTGCTATCGTTGCAGCCATAACAGCCCAAATACAAAAAGCGAAATTACCGACTCACGTCGAAATTAATGCAAAGCGATACGGCTTTGAACGAGATTCTGTCATTCTTTTGGAACAGATTCGTACGATAGATAAACAAAGATTGACAGATAAAATCACACATCTTGATGATGAGATGATGGAGAAGGTTGATGAAGCCTTACAAGTTAGTTTGGCTCTTATTGATTTTTAATATGGTGAGATTTGGTTGCTCTCTTGTGAGCAACTTTTTTTTGTGTTCAATTTTTATTAACGTTATAATGAAGAAAGACTAAAAGAAGTGCTTTTTATGTACGCAGGGGGTAAAACATGTCGAATCATATCGTGTTAGCATTCGCAAGAGAGCATCAAAAGGAATTAGAAAAAGAGTGGACGGACATTTTTAAACGACTCGGTGAAGAAGAAACGGACATGATGCTGAACGACAAAATGTATGAAACCATCTGTTCGGAATATGTTCAGCTCATTATTGCCTCTCTTTCTGAGGGATATGCCGAAGATTTTGAAGAAAAAATGCAAACTTTTGCTTTAAAAATTGTTCAAATGGGTATATCACTTAAGTTACTGGCAAATGGTCTAACAGAAATCCGTACTCATTTATATCAAAAAATGAACAACGACAAAGATACAGCAGAAGAGAGCAATGACCTCATCTGGCAAATTGATCGATTCATCACACCGATTCATAATGAAATTTTGAATCAATATTCCATCTCATGGGAAAAAACCGTGAACCTTCAAAAAATCGCGCTGCAGGAACTGTCTGCCCCGCTGATCCCAGTATTTGAGCATATCACCGTCATGCCGCTTGTTGGAACAATTGATACAGAACGTGCGAAAAAAATTATGGAGAATTTACTGAATGGTGTCGTAAAGCATCGTTCACAGGTTGTCTTGATCGATATCACGGGTGTTCCTGTTGTTGATACGATGGTTGCGCACCACATCATTCAAGCGTCCGAGGCTGTGAGATTAGTAGGTGCGAAATGTTTGCTGGTCGGTATTCGCCCCGAAATTGCTCAAACGATCGTTAACCTCGGAATTGATTTATCTCAGGTTACAACAAAGAATACCCTTCAAAAAGGAATTCAAACTGCTTTGGAAATGACAAATCGAAAAATTGTTTCATTGGAGGGATAACCTAGTGAGAAATCACCCGAAGATTCCAATCTTAAAACTATATAACTGTCTTCTGATTTCGATTCAGTGGGAGCTTGATGACCAAACAGCTCTTCATTTTCAAGAAGACTTGCTGAATAAAATTCATGAAACAGGAGCAAACGGTGTTGTCATCGATCTAACGTCTGTCGATATGATTGATTCATTTATCGCCAAGGTATTAGGTGATGTCATTACCATGTCTAAGCTCATGGGGGCAAAAGTTGTATTAACAGGAATACAGCCGGCAGTTGCTGTGACGCTCATTGAACTTGGCATTTCGCTGGAAGAAATTCAGACAGCACTAGATCTTGAACAAGGGCTTGAGACACTGAAGCGGGAATTGGGGGAATAGATATGAAAGACCAATCCTGTGTAAAAATATTGACGGAATGGGACATAGTCGCAGCAAGACAATTGGGGCGCAATGTTGCAAAAGAACTTGGTTTTGGAACAGTTGACCAAGCAAGAATTACGACGGCCATTTCAGAATTAGCTCGTAACATCTATTTATACGCTGGTAAAGGTCAGATTTGTATAGAAGAAGTAATGGAGCGCGGAAAGCGTGGACTCAAAGTCATCGCAGCCGATGAGGGGCCTGGTATTACGGATATACGCAAAGTGATGGAAGATGGATTCTCAACATCAGGCGGACTCGGAGCAGGTCTTCCGGGAGTCAGAAGGCTGATGGATGATTTCACATTAGATTCTGCACCAGAACAAGGAACTGAGATACAAGCTGTCAAGTGGCTTCGCTAGGAGGGAAACCATGGATTTTAAGGAGGTAATGGAGCAGCGGTATCATCAGCTG
Organism: Bacillus sp. 005/A4HT-01/001; assembly: GCF_004634445.1. Taxonomy (NCBI): domain Bacteria; kingdom Bacillati; phylum Bacillota; class Bacilli; order Caryophanales; family Bacillaceae; genus Bacillus; species Bacillus sp. 005/A4HT-01/001. The sequence goes on along the minus strand of NZ_SEIZ01000004.1, from coordinate 42,323 downwards.
CTCAGTCGTTATATCAGTGATTTAACTGAAACATCGCTTTATCAAGCTCAAAAATTTAGCCGAAAAACCATTGAGCATCAAATACCTCCTGAAGAAATAGTGAGTGTTCACCGAAAAGTGATTCAGGAGCTTTACCCTGATTTGCCGGAAGATGTCTTTCATTCACTAGACTTCTTAATTGAAGTGATGATTGGATATGGCCTTGCCTACCAGGAGCATTTAACACTAAGAGGCATCCAGCAAGAAATTAAGTCGGAAATTGAAATTGCTGCAAATGTTCAGCAAACCCTTCTGGAAACGAAAATTCCAGAAGGAGACACATTTGATATCGGAGCCATCAGTGTGCCGGCAAAACAGATGAGTGGGGATTATTACCATTTCGTAACAGATCACGATACAATCAATATCGCGATTGCAGACGTCATTGGGAAAGGAATTCCAGCTGCGCTCTGTATGTCGATGATTAAGTATGCGATGGATTCCTTGCCAGAGTCAGGCAGCGGCCCAACGAAAGTGCTCAAAACCCTTAATCGTGTGGTCGAGCAAAACGTAGACCCAAGCATGTTTATCACCATGTTTTATGGCAGCTATAATAAAGAAACACATGAATTTAAGTACGCATCGGCTGGACATGAGCCGGGCTTTTTCTATTGCAAAAAAGAGAATCAATTTTACGATTTAGATGCAAAGGGTCTTGTTCTTGGAATCGCACCAGACTTTGATTACAGGGAATATGAGCAACATTTGGACGTAGGAGATATGGTGATCTTATTTTCAGATGGGGTCACCGAATCCAAGTCAGAGGACGGCTTCTTAGAGCGCGAAGATATCAAAGCGCTCATAGCAGAGCATCTTTCCTATTCAGCGCAGGAAATGGTCGACGCTATCTATGCAAGCTTACTCAAATTACAAGATTTTCAGCTTCACGATGACTTTACTTTACTTGTCCTTAAAAGAAAGGTTTAGAAAGTGAATATGCGGGTATATAAAACTTTAGGAAACAAGAATTTCGAGGTGAATGCATAATGAATATGTCTGTAAAAGAGCATCAAATAGATCATAAGACGAAAATTAGTGTCAGCGGAGAAATCGATGTGTACTCTGCTCCTGAGCTGAGAGAAACCCTTATGCCCAAAGCAGAGAAAGGAGAGCATCTTGACATTTGTCTGAAAGATGTTACTTACATGGATAGTACAGGTTTAGGTGTGTTTGTTGGGCTGTTCAAAGCGGCTCAAAAAGCAGGAGGATCATTAAAGCTTGAGAACTTGTCGGATCGGCTTATCAGATTGTTTGAAATCACTGGACTAAAGGACATCATTGACATTTCTGCAAAGTCAGAGGGTGGGGTACAATGAACGAATCAGTAGATCTAATCGAGATGAAAATACCGGCGAAACCAGAATATGTAGGCATCATTCGTCTGACTCTTTCAGGCGTTGCAAGCCGGATGGGCTATGCCTACGAAGAGATTGAGGACTTGAAAATTGCCGTCAGTGAGGCATGTACAAATGCAGTTCAGCATGCCTATAAAGGTGCAGATGGCGAAGATGGAGAGGTAGCGGTTCGCTTTCTTGTCTATGAAGATCGTCTAGAGATCATTGTCGCTGATAAAGGCGGTAGCTTTGACTTTAAGCAAAAGCAGGAAGACCTAGGGCCGTACACATCTGCTCACACGGTGGATCAATTGGCAGAAGGAGGTCTTGGTTTATACTTAATGCAAACATTGATGGATGAAGTCGAGGTGCAAGCAAACTCCGGAGTTACCGTGGCGATGACAAAGTTTTTAAACAGGGAGCGAGTTGACCATGACACAACCATCCAAAACTATGAAACTAACTAAAGATGAAGTGGATCGCCTCATTCAAAGCTATCAATCCAACCAAGACGAGCAGGCGCAGCTGACACTAGTTGAGTGTTATACAAATCTTGTGGATATGCTCGCGAAGAAATACTCCAAAGGAAAAAGCTTTCATGAGGATTTAAGACAAGTTGGAATGATTGGTCTACTCGGCGCAATTAAGCGTTATGATCCACTTGTCGGTAAATCATTTGAGGCATTTGCCATTCCAACCATTATCGGGGAAATCAAACGCTTTTTACGTGATAAAACATGGAGTGTCCATGTACCAAGACGAATTAAAGAGCTTGGACCAAGAATCAAGATGGCAGTTGATCACCTGACAACGGAAACGCAAAAGTCACCTAAAGTACAAGAAATCGCAGAATATCTAGATGTAACAGAAGAAGAAGTTCTTGAAACAATGGAGATGGGCAAAAGCTATCAAGCGCTGTCTGTTGACCAAGGCGTAGAGGCAGATTCTGAAGGAAGCACTGTGACGATTTTAGACGTCGTCGGCTCACAAGAAGAAGGGTACGAACGTGTAAACCAAAAAATGATGCTTGAAAGTGTGCTTCACGTTCTGACAGATAGAGAAAAAGAAATTATCAATCTCACGTATTTGCAAAATAAAAGCCAGAAAGAAACAGGCGATTTACTCGGCATATCTCAAATGCATGTATCAAGGCTGCAGCGGAAGGCAGTTAAAAAGCTACGAGATGCATTGTCAGAAGATGCGTCTATGGAGCTAGGGTAATGAAGCAGATCGAACAGCATGAGCATGTAAACGCCATTATCTATCAATCGAACAAAGAAGGAAAATCATGCTGCGGGGACAGTTTTTTTATTAAAGCAGATGATGAAGAACTAATTTGTGCTGTAGCAGACGGATTAGGCAGCGGCCAGTTCGCCAATGAATCATCTTCTTTAGTCAGCGAAATTGTCGAAGAATATGGACATGAGGATGTAACAACCCTCATTGATAGATGCAATCAGGCCATGAAAAATAAACGTGGGGCCACTGTAGCCATATTAAAGGTGAATTTTTCCCAGCAGCAGTTTACCTATTGTTCGGTTGGCAATATTCGATTTATCTTGAATGCACCTTCTGGCGACTATATTTATCCACTTCCGACATCAGGATATCTATCAGGTAAACCTAGAAAATACAAAACATACACCTATTCCTACGAAAAAGGATCGACATTCATTATGTATTCAGACGGACTGAATGTGCCAAACATGCGAATGTGTTTAAAGCATAGCCAATCAGTTGCAGATATCGCCAAACAACTTGAAACATACACACAAGACAAGAAAGACGATCTCACCTATGTACTTGGTCAGCTTACATGAAATAGCTGACCTTTTTTCTGTTTTGCCAGTTTTTTTGATACACTAAAAGAGAAGACACAGTGAGAGGATGCAAAGTATGAAGACATCTGACTTTTTATTGAAACAAATTGCGACAGAATTAAAGCTTTCAACAAAACAAATTGGAAGTGTGATCCAGCTATTAGAGGATGGCAACACCGTCCCGTTTATTGCACGATACCGGAAAGAGCAGACAGGCTCACTAGACGAGGTGCAAATTCAAACCATTTCTGAACGCTATACATATATCCAAAATGTGACGAATCGAAAAGAAGAAGTGATTCGCTTAATCGCTGAACAAGACAAATTAACAGATGAATTAAAACAGAAGATCGAACAGGCGCATAAGCTGCAAGAGGTCGAAGATTTATATCGACCATTTAAACAAAAGCGTAAAACAAAGGCAAATGTAGCCAAAGCAAAAGGACTTGAGCCGCTGGCGGAGTATTTACTGCAGCTGCCAAACGATGAGATTGAAAAGAAAGCATCGGCTTTTATCAATGAAGAAAAAGAAGTCACAACTGCAGAAGAAGCACTGGAGGGTGCCCAGCACATTATTGCTGAACAGCTGGCTGATGATCCAGATATGCGGAAATGGATTCGCAGTGAGACGTACCAAAAGGGAAGTCTTGTCACATCAGGAAAAGACGTTGAAAACGACGAGAAAAACGTCTATGAAATGTATTACGACTATCAAGAGCCGATTAAAAAAATTGTGCCCCATCGTGTACTTGCGGTCAACCGAGGCGAGAAAGAAGGGGTTTTGAAAGCAGCCATTGAACCACCTGCTGAAAATATTCGTTTCTACCTCGATAAACAAGTCTTAAAAGGCAAGCAAACGACGGCGAGACCTTACATTGAAGCGGCCATTGATGATGCATATAAACGCCTGATTCAGCCATCAATTGAACGGGAAATACGAAAAGAGCTGACAGAAAAAGCTGAGGAACAAGCCATTCATATTTTCGCTGAAAACTTAAGAAAGCTCCTACTTCAACCGCCGATGAAAGGGAAACGTGTACTTGGGGTGGACCCTGCGTTTCGTACAGGCTGTAAATTAGCCGTCGTGGATGATACAGGAAAAGTCCATCATATTGGCGTCATTTATCCGCATCCGCCTGTACAGAAAAAAGCGGAAGCCAAACAAAAAGTGAAAGAAATCATTCAATCATCGAACATTGAAGTCATTGCGATCGGAAACGGAACAGCCTCAAGAGAGACCGAACAATTCATTGCAGACTTGATTCAAGAGCTGGACCAGCCAGTTTCATATTTGATCGTGAATGAAGCAGGGGCAAGTGTATACTCTGCATCTGCGCTGGCAAGAGAAGAGTTTCCAGACTTGCAAGTGGAAGAAAGAAGTGCCATTTCCATCGCCAGAAGGTTGCAGGACCCATTAGCAGAGCTTGTCAAAATAGATCCAAAATCTGTCGGTGTGGGACAATACCAGCACGATGTGAGTCAAAAGCAATTAAACAGCTCGTTAACCTTTGTGGTAGAGACGGTTGTTAACCAGGTCGGTGTGAACGTTAATACAGCTTCACAGGCACTGCTGCAATATGTGTCAGGTCTTTCAAAAGCCGTCGCAGGGAACATCGTCAAGCGCCGCGAAGAGATTGGGAGATTCACAAGCAGAAAAGAGTTGAAGGATATCCCAAGGCTTGGTGCAAAGACTTATGAGCAGTGTATCGGCTTCCTGCGCATCACAGATGGACAAGATCCACTTGACCGCACGGGTATTCACCCTGAAAGCTATAAAGAAACAAAACAGTTTTTACGCATGATTAAGATGACGCCAGACGATCTTGGTACAGAGCAGTTAAAAGAGAAAATCGCAGAGGTCAAGCTAGACGAAGCCGCACAGCAGCTTGACATTGGTCCAATTACACTCCAGGATATCATCGATCAGCTGACAAGACCTGAGCGTGATCCGCGCGATGAAGTACCGAAACCTCTTTTGAAAACGGATGTGTTGAAATTAGAGGATTTAAAGCAAGGAATGGAGCTGCAAGGAACGGTAAGAAACGTCGTAGACTTCGGCGCATTCGTTGATATTGGTGTCAAGCAGGACGGGCTTGTCCATATTTCAAAGCTAAGCAACCGCTTTGTGAAACATCCGCTTGACGTGGTATCAGTTGGTGACATTGTGACCGTATGGGTAGACTCCGTTGACCAGGCAAAAGGCCGGGTAGCTCTATCGATGCTAAAACCAGAGTAAACAAAAAACGAGGCGCACCTTAGGATGGGGTGTGCCTTGATGTGACTGAATGCTTTTTTCTATAGAAGTACCAGCATTGATTAAGCAATTTGATTTGATAATGATTTTTCTCATAAAATGCTTTCTGCATCTGATTTTTCAGCCAGTTGGGCATCGCCCATTCCTCCTTTGATCAAAACAGTGGGTGTACCTTCAATGTATGCAAAGGGGAAATTGTCCCGTTCGAGGTTTTTATAGAAAGGAACGATCTTGATTGAACGAAAGAGAGTTACAGCAGTTAACAGAAGACATTTCAGAGCAGTTCTTTGGTAAGGCATTCCGTCATCAAGCTGTTTTCAACCCCCGTTTAAAAACGACAGGCGGGAGATATTTACTTACAACACACCATATTGAGCTAAATCGCCGATATCTTGAGGAGCATGGCAGAGACGAATTGATCGGTATCATTAAGCATGAACTATGTCATTATCACCTGCACCTTGAAGGGAAGGGCTATCAGCATCGGGACAGGGATTTTCGTGAACTCTTGCAGCAAGTAGGAGCCCCGCGCTTTTGTACCCCGCTGAAGACCGTTCAAAAGAAAAAAAGAGCGGTGACGCTTCATTATTATGTGTGCACAGGATGCGGAAGACGTTATACGAGGAAGCGCCGATTTGACACCACGCGATATGTCTGCGGGATTTGTCATGGGAAGTTAAAAAAGGAAGGGGAAAAGGCTTGACTGTTATATTAGTATATGTTAAATTATAAAAGCCGTCGCAAATGGAGCAGGAATGAAACGTTTAAAAATTCTTGACACATTTTTCTGGCATAGATATAATGAAACATGTCTTATTATTCCGCAGTAGCTCAGTGGTAGAGCTATCGGCTGTTAACCGATCGGTCGTAGGTTCGAGTCCTACCTGCGGAGCCATAATGGAGAAGTACTCAAGTGGCTGAAGAGGCGCCCCTGCTAAGGGTGTAGGTCGCGCGAGCGGCGCGAGGGTTCAAATCCCTCCTTCTCCGCCATTATCATATGGCCCGTTGGTCAAGCGGTTAAGACACCGCCCTTTCACGGCGGTAACACGGGTTCGAATCCCGTACGGGTCATGTTTTCTTTTTTATGTTGATTCGTTGGGCTATAGCCAAGCGGTAAGGCAACGGACTTTGACTCCGTCATGCGTTGGTTCGAATCCAGCTAGCCCAGCCACTTTTTATATATGTTTTTCTGCATAGCAGATGAGCCATTAGCTCAGTTGGTAGAGCATCTGACTTTTAATCAGAGGGTCGAAGGTTCGAGTCCTTCATGGCTCACCATTTTCATGCGGGTGTGGCGGAATTGGCAGACGCGCTAGACTTAGGATCTAGTGTCTTTATGACGTGGGGGTTCAAGTCCCTTCACCCGCATTGTTTTTTCAAACAGTGCACTTATGAATATATGAGCACATCATACACGCGGTCGTGGCGGAATGGCAGACGCGCTAGGTTGAGGGCCTAGTGGGTGAATAACCCGTGGAGGTTCAAGTCCTCTCGGCCGCATCTAAGAAACCAAAGGTTATAGACCTTTGGTTTTTTATATTTTCGAAGTGATAGAACCATTATCTATGGCATTACGATAATATCAAGTTCTGTGAAACGAAGAATATTGCTCAAATTGTGATAAAATGTTGAAGGTTAGGAAAGGAGGAAAATACATGTCAATTTACCATAAAGTCATTGGAGAGGGATTTCCGATCGTGATATTGCATGGTTGGACACTTGACCATCAAGTGATGTTACATGCATTGGAACCGGTATTTGAAAAACAAAGCGGTTGGAAAAGAATATACATAGACTTACCGGGGATGGGACGTTCCAAGCCGCATCCATCTATTCAGAACTCAGATGATATGTTAGAAGCGGTATTGCGTCTTTTGGACGAGATGATCCCTGATGAACAGTTCATTGTTTGTGGTTATTCGTATGGAGGGTACATAGCTAGAGGTATTGTTCATTCACGCCGGGAAACCGTTCGTGGATTACTGCTTGTGGCTCCAATGACTATACCTGTATTCGATAAAAGAGTCGTGCCAGAGAAGACCGTTCTAAAAAGTGACAGTCACTTAATTTCACAACTGTCTTCAGAAGAGGCGGATGAATTTTGCTCCATGGCGGTTGTGCAAGGAAAAACGGAATGGGAGAGGTTTCGCGATGAAATTTACCTTCCTTCTAAACAAACAAATCATGAATTCATCAACAATATTCTTCAAAATGGATATGGCTTTACTTTCGATATTCCTTCTGAATTTCAGTATCCTACGCTCATGATCACAGGACGTCAAGACCATGTCGTCGGATATCACGATGCGTGGCGGCTGATCGAAGACTATCCAAGGGCCACTTTTGCAGTGCTTGATATGGCTGGTCACAACCTGCAGATTGAACAACCCGATGTGTTTCATTCATTAGTCCATAACTGGTTAAATAGACTGGAGTCGGAAAATGTGTAGTATTTATCAATAAGAGTTTACTGGAGTGAGACGGAACTAGATTATTCTTTTTACCATCAATTCACCTCTCTTATTTGAGTCACTATGTCATGTGTGATATGCTTTTAAATCAACAAATTGCAATTATTTCCGATTCATGCTATAATAAAAAGTAATTATTTTTGTTCGGCGTAAAGGATAGTATGAAGATTGACTTTTCGTCTTGAGGGTACTTTGGGCAAGGATAGTATAATACATTGTGTGGTAAACGCACGAGGAGGCAACAATCATGGAACAAGGTACAGTAAAATGGTTTAACGCAGAAAAAGGTTTTGGATTTATCGAACGTGAAGAAGGCGACGATGTATTCGTACATTTCTCAGCTATCCAAGGTGACGGATTCAAATCTTTAGACGAAGGTCAAAAAGTAACATTTGACGTAGAGCAAGGTTCTCGTGGAGCTCAAGCTGCTAACGTTCAAAAAACTGCTTAATCTTCTTTTTTCAAAACAGGTTCTCTACAGAGGGCCTGTTTTTTTTGCATGAAAAAACCCTACTCAGCGTACAAGTAGGGAGATGGTGCAAGGTATTCGTAAAAAATTTCATGCTTCAAAGGTTAGTGTATAGTATAACATACTAGATTGACAAAATGCGGAATTTCCATAAATTATTTTATTTTCTTTTTTACTCAAACGTTCTTTAACAAGAATTGAATTAGTTAAAATTTATATTGTATTTCTTAAAAAAATACTCTATATTAAATGTGTAAGCAGTTTCATAATAGGATTGTGACCGTTAAGGGCGATACCTAAATTGATACGTGTACAATAATGTTTGTTATTGTATTGGTTTCAGTTTAGGTTTTTTTATACCTTTTTTCAGCAAATCTTCATGACAATGACATATATGAAAAGGGATTGTGACTGTTCGGCAGGCGAAACCTGAATTGATGTGAGTTAATTGCATTGCGATGCAATTAACCGGCCTCAATTCAGGTTTTTTTATTTCAACATAGAAAGATAACATGTTTATTGTTTTGAAGGGGGGAACTCGTAAAAAAGTTTGGTTTAAACTATTTTTCTGGAGGCGATGAAAGTGGATAAAGTGACGTTAGCAAAAGATATTTTAAAATTGGTGGGTGGCAGTGAGAATGTTCAAGGTGTCACTCATTGTGCAACAAGGCTGCGCTTTAGGGTGAGCCAAAGTGATAAAGTGAAAAAAGGTGAACTGGAGCAACATCCAGACATTTTAAAGGTAGTTGAAAGTAGCGGGCAATTGCAAGTGGTCATTGGAAGTCATGTATCTGATGTCTATCAAGAAATTGAACGTCAAGGGCAATTTAATGATGACCATTCCGTCGGGAAATCAGAGCAAAAACAAACCATTTTATCAAAAGTGTTTGCTTTAATCTCAGGAAGTTTAACGCCATTAATTCCTGCTTTTGCAGGGGCAGGTTTGATGAAAGCACTGTTAATCGTTTTAGAAAATCTTCATATATTAACGCCAGAAAGTGGTACGTACGCCGTTCTTGCGGCAGCTGGTAATGCAGTATTTTATTTCTTACCCATTTTATTAGGAGTCACGATTGCTAGAGTATTAGGTGCAAACCCATATGTAGCAGGTGCTATTGGTGCAGCACTGCTAGAGCCTAACTTCACTGCTCTGCGTGAGGCAGGAAACGTTGTCTCCTTTATAGGAATCCCAGTTCCTTTATTAGATTACGCATCATCAATATTTCCTATATTTATTGCCGTCAGTCTATTTGCATTCATTGAAAGAAATTTAAAGAAAGTCATTCACAAAAATATTCAAATATTTGCTGTTCCGTTTTTATCTATCTTGATCACTGTACCTTTAACAACCATGCTCGTTGGACCATTTGGTGTTTATTTAGGGACATGGTTAGGCGACTTGGTCAATTATTTGATCAATAGCAGTCATATTGTATCGGGTATTATCATTGGAGGGTCTTGGTCTTTCTTAGTTTTGTTTGGACTGCACTGGGCAATGGTGCCTATCATTTTAGAAAATCTTAAAAGTGGATCTGATTTAATTGTGCCATTGGCAGCAGCATCTGTTGCAGCACAAATGGGGATTGCTTTAGGGGTCTTCTTGAAAACAAAAGACAAAGATATGAAAGCCTTAAGTGGTTCGACATTTCTATCAGCCATTTTATCTGGAATTACGGAACCCATTTTATATGGGATTATCCTTCGACATAGAAAAACAATGATCTATATGGTTGTAGCAGGAGCCATTGGAGGAGCGCTGATTGCGATCTTTAACGTAAAATTAGTTGTCTTTAATTTCTTCCTTAACGTATTTACGTTCCCGGCTCAAAGTCCGATGATTCTCTATATCCTAGGTATTGTGATAACGATTGTTATTGCAGCAGTTCTTCCCATCATATTTGGATATGAATTGAAGCATCAACAGAAAAAAGAAGACAACGCTACGAATAAAGAGCTTGAAACAAACGAGTCAATCATGAGCCCTCTCTCTGGACAAGTGAAAGCACTTCAACAAGTGGGTGATGTTGTTTTTTCTTCAGAAGCGATGGGGAAAGGAATTGCGATAGAACCGAGCCAAGGGGAAGTCGTTGCCCCGGTAGATGGCGTCATATCGGTTACAATGGAAAGTGGACATGCAGTTGGCATGATTTCTAAAAAGGGAGCCGAAATATTAATCCATGTAGGAATAGATACGGTGAAACTGGATGGAAAGTATTTCACTTGTTTGGTGAATCAAGGGGATGATGTGAAACAAGGCCAGCCTCTCATCAAATTTGAATTAGATAAAATCATTGAAGCTGGTTTTCAGACGACAACACCAATTGTCATCACAAATTCCGACCAATATGAGCACATAGATGCGGTTGTTCCAGTTGAAGAGCAAATTCAAAAGAACGAAGATTTACTGAATCTAAAGAAAAAATCTTAATATGAACACCAGGTATTCTTTACCTGGTGTTTGTCTCTAAATATCAGGAAAAGGAGTGTGCTTCCGTGAGGTTAATTATCAATGCAGATGACTTTGGTTTAACAGAGTCAGTGAGTAAAGGCATTTTGAAAGGGATGCAAGAAGGGATCATTACAGATACCACGATGTTGACGAATACAAGACATTTTGATCGATCTATAGAATTAGCAAAAGAAGCAGGAATTGAAGCAATGGGAGTCCACTTAAACCTTACATTATTGAAACCTATACTTGAAAGTGGGAAGGTTCAGTCGATTGTAGATGGCAAAGGGAATTTCTATCGAAAGCCATCATTGATTCCAAGTACGTTTCATAAAGGAGAAGTCCGTGCAGAGCTCAGAGCCCAAATAGAAAAGTTCCTTTCTTCGGGATTAACACTGACACATATTGACACACATCATGGTTTTAGTGTTATGCATGCAGAGATGTTTCAGATCATCCTTGAATTGGCCAAAGAATATCGTGTTCCTATGAGAAAAGATGATGTTTTAACGGATGATCCTTTCATTAAATCTCAATTAGCCGAATCGGGTGTGAAAACGACAGATGTATTATGCGCAGATTTCTCAGTTCCCATTATGCAGGAATCTGTCCTCATCAATACGATAGCAAAATATAAACAGACAAACGCAACGATTGAAATACCGTGCCATCCTGGATTTGTTGATGATGAGTTGCGAACAATTTCTTCATTAAATGATGAGCGAGAAGAGGATCTACAGTTATTGTTAAAGCAGGAGTGGTTAGGTTACATGAAAGAACAAGGCATCGAACTGATCTCATTTAGTCAGCTTTAACATTTTAAAATGATAAAAGTATTTTTTTAATAAAGTATGATAGATTAAAATGAGAACGTTAAATTTTCTCTGGATTTTCTTCTTTAGGATTGTAGGAAAGTGGGTGATCTAAATGAAAATCAAAAAAATCTTTAATAACAATGTCATCTTATTAAGTGATGAGATGGATCATGAAATGATTGTGATGGGGAAAGGGATCGGTTTTAATAAGCATAACAGTGAAGAGGTAGACTTTTCGAAAGTGGATAAAAAGTTTGTCATTGACAAAGGTCAAACCAACAAGCTGACTGAACTCATTGAACATATTAACATCGAATATTTAGAACTAACAAAAGACATGATTGAATATGCTGAAAATAAATTAGCCGTAAGTTTCAACCAAAATATTTACCTAACCTTGACGGACCATATTAGTTTTGCCATAACACGATATCAAGAAGGCATCGATATCAGAAACCCGCTTTTATGGGAAATTCAAAAATTTCATAAAGAGGAATATCATGTGGCTTTAGAGGCACTAAAAATCGTTGAAGAGCGGCTTCAAATTGCACTGCCAACTGAAGAAGCTGCGTCCATTGCGCTTCATTTTGTAAATGCTCAACAGAGCGGGAGTGATATGAAGCAAACCATTGAAGTGACCAAGATTGTGAATGATCTAATCAATATTGTGAAATACCACTATGGCATTAAACTAGACGAAAATTCAATAAATTATAGTAGGTTTATGACACATTTAAGATATTTTGCCTATCGAATTCTCTCTAAAGAGGGAATACCGGATGAAAATGATTCGCTTTTTGAACAAATAAAAAACCGTTATCCAAAAGCATATAGCTGTGCACAAAAAATGGTCACATACCTAGAGAAAAATGATAGGATCACTCCTACCGATGAAGAGCTTGTCTATTTAATCATTCATATACATCGAGTAACCAATAGGAGTACAAATCGTTCATAATATGCTTTTTCGCAAAATATAAACCGATCTTTTGAGCTACTATTCATATAGTAGCCTTTTTTATTTTGATTGAAACAACAAAAGACCAGCCAAACTGGCTAGTCTTTGAACATGATTTTTTGATCATAATGTCGAAATATCAATCACAAACCGATAACGCACATCACTATTGAGCACACGTTCATACGCTTCATCGACTTGTTTTGCGTTGATCACTTCAATCTGTGGTGCGATATTGTGAGCAGCTGCGAAATCGAGCATTTCTTGTGTTTCTTGGATGCCGCCAACGAGTGAGCCGGCGATGCTGCGACGCCCCGTAATTAATGAAAACACATGGAAGTTGTCTGGCTTTGGTGGTGCACCGACGTTTACTAATGTTCCGTCAACACGAAGTAAGGACAAATAGGCATCCACGTTGATATTGGCAGAGACGGTATTGAGAATGAGATCATATTGACCGGCTAGTGTCTTAAACGTATCAGGGTCACTTGTAGCAAAATAGTCTTTTGCACCAAATGACAGCGCCTCTTCTTTTTTATTCATAGAGCGGCTTAATACAGTCACTTCTGCACCAAGTGCGCGTGCAAATTGAATGGCGACATGACCTAGACCGCCCATTCCGACAATCGCCACTTTTTTGCCAGGCCCAGCCTTCCAGTGTTTTAACGGAGAATACGTTGTGATACCGGCACAGAGAAGAGGGCTGGCGGCATCGAGGGAGAGCTGGTCAGGAATATTGACAACAAATCGTTCTGTCACAACAATTTTCTGACTGTAGCCGCCGTAAGTTGGTTCTCCATCATAATCCAGGTTATTATAAGTTTGAACGACTCCTTTCTTGCAATATTGTTCATCTCCATTTTGGCAATATTCACATGTACCGCAAGAATCGACAAAACAACCGACGCCTACACGATCACCAATGTTGAATTTCGTGACAGCATCCCCAACAGCTGAAACAACTCCAGTAATCTCATGACCCGGAACCATTGGGAAAATACCGCCGCCCCATTCATCAAAGGCACTGTGGATATCTGAATGACAGATCCCGCTAAACTGAATATCAATTAAAATATCATGTGGACGAAGTGCTCTTCGTTCAATGGTTGTCCGTTCAAAGTTTGCTTTTGCATGGGAAACACTTAAAACATTTGATTGGTGCGTCTGACACATTCTGGATCATCCTTTCAAAAGTAAGATTCGGTCCTTCCTCTATACTGTACGTCTTAAAGTGAACTTTAAGTCAACATAGAACCCTGTGATCGCCTCAATTCAGGCTTTAGCATCAACCTTGAATCAAGATTTGAGCCAAAAGTATCTTGTCTTCTCGATAAAAATGGAGATGATGGGAAAAGGGAGATCGTCAAGTAAGAGAAAGAAGAGAAGGGTGAAAACAATGAAAATAGCACAAGCCGCCAAGCAGCTCGATTTATCTACTGCTACGCTCAGGTATTATGAGAATATAGGTTTAATTAGACCGATCAGGCGTGATGAAAATGGTGTTCGTGATTATACAGAAGAAGATATTCAGTGGATAGAATTTATTAAATGTATGAGAAATGCGGGTCTGTCAATTGATGCTCTTAGAGAATATACGGCTTTATTTATCGAGGGAGAGGATCGTACATTGTCCTCAAGGAAGCGTATTTTGGTCAATGAGAGAGAAAGACTTGTAGACAAACAAAAGGAAATCGAAGAAACGATTAAACGGTTAGATTACAAGATTGAAAGTTATGAAGATATTATCCACAGTTATGAACAAAAACTAGTTCATCAATTAAAAACGAACTCTATTTAAATGAAGAAAAACCTGTGACTTGTCACAGGTTTTGTGATGTGGTTATCTTTTTGTGTAACGCACCCAATTGTAATGAGCGTAAAGTGGAGTAACACCGTTGTAGGAGCCGAGCCATTCATCGACACCTGCACCATTCCATAAGTTCATCATAATCTTTCCAGGTGTTTGAGGGATTTGAGTAGTAGCCGTATGTTTTAATTGACCGTCCACATACCATTTAATCGAGTTAGGCTGCCAGTCGAACGCATATGTGTGATAAGAGTTTGCTGCATCAAAACCAAGGTTGACGATTTTTTCATGATTTCCGACACCATTGGTATAATAATTAAACTGAACCTTTGTCGTATCTTTTCCTAGAAATTCGATGTCGATTTCATCCCAAGGCGTACCATCAGTCGGTCCCGTATAAGTAAAGAACGAAGACACGATCCCAACATTTTTGGCTGGTTTCATGTTGACTTCATAAAGTCCATAGCCATATGTTTGAACGGAGCGGTTTTCTCCACAGTCAAACTTATTATACGAAGGACTAGTGAGCGATAATCGTATTTCCCCTAACGACGTCATGGAGACATTGTTTGCGCGCCACGTACAGTTAAACATATTTCCGTTCGAGTACCCATCGGCTTTTTGCCATAACCCGGTATTGTAGTTGTTGAACGGTTCATAAAACGACCCGCCCGTTTGTGCCGAGGCACTTGCAGCAAATGTGGACAAACTTAAGAATAATCCAGTGACAAGCAGCATCAACATTCGTTTTACACGGTAAGACATGTAGGCATTCCCCTCTCTTTTTTTGAAAGCGTTTTCTTTTTGATCATACATGATTCTCTCAAAATGGAAAATCGGTCTAAATAATGATAAACAGTGTGTTTTTTTAATAGAATGAAAAGAAAATTGATAGGTAAAAAATAATGATTGACAAAGCGGACAGTTGTCCGTAAGATAATACCGGTACAATTGTCCTAATGAAAATGAAAGAAATTTGATTTACACATAGAGATATATGCAAGGTGGATGAAGGTGAAGCATCATGGAAAAGGATATTGGAAAGGAAATTGAAGAGGTCGCTTTCTCTTTGTTTCAAGAGTTTGGTGTAGAGAATGTCAGCATGCATAAAATCGCAAAAACAGCTGGTGTTGGTCAAGGAACCCTTTACCGCCGCTATGCAAATAAAAGTGATTTGTGTCTCTCTATTCTTGGTGAGAGATTTGAACAGCTGATCCCTGCTTTGCATCTTTACTTAAATAAAATCAGTGATCAGCCGGTTCAAGATCGTTTGCAATATGTTCTCGAGGAGATCCATCTCATCGTTGGTCATCACTTAGACTGGATCCGGATGCTGACGATCTCTGGAAATTTAGAGCAGACAAGTAAAGTATATGATTGTCATTACAGTCAATCACTCAAACAAATCATTCGTGATTTGCTCGAGGAAGCGAAAGTAAAAGGAGAAGCGAACATACAAGACATTGAGTTGACGACATTATGTATGTCCTCTCCAATGACGCCTGAACTCATGTTTTATATTCATGAATCCGGCTACTCAATCGAAAAAATTGCACAATTCGCTGCAGAAAGACAGGTTTTGTCTGTCTTTTCCTAGACATTGAAGTGGCTCATTTCTGTCCAGTCTAACTACTTATGGTTCATCAAAATTGAAAAAGAAAAGGAGCCAACTTAATATGAACAAACAGCAAACAGCAGCTTCCGACATTCGAACGCTGCCCATTATTATTTCATTTATCACAGCTGGGTTTATTGGACTGTTTAGTGAAACGGCACTCAACATGGCGCTGAGAAGTTTAACATTAGACTTTGGTATTGAAGCAACGACTGCTCAGTGGCTTACAACCGGCTATTTATTAACACTAGGGATTCTTGTTCCAATTTCAGGCCTCATTCTTCAATGGTTTACAACAAGACAGCTTTTCATCACCTCACTGGTCTTTTCGATCATCGGTACATTTATTGCCGCAGTTGCACCTGTCTTCAGTATCTTAATGGTGGCACGTGTGGTGCAGGCAGTAGGAACAGCCTTGCTTCTTCCATTGATGTTTAATACGATTTTGGTTATCATTCCGCCTCATAAAAGAGGTAGATCAATGGGGATTATCGGTCTTGTTATTATGTTTGCCCCAGCAGTTGGTCCAACGGTCTCTGGTCTCATTCTTAAATCGTTAACATGGCATTGGATTTTTTGGATTTCGCTTCCGTTATTGGTTGCTGCACTTGTATTTGGGTATATTTTTATGCAAAATATTACGGAACCCACAAGACCGAA
Organism: Bacillus sp. 005/A4HT-01/001; assembly: GCF_004634445.1. Taxonomy (NCBI): domain Bacteria; kingdom Bacillati; phylum Bacillota; class Bacilli; order Caryophanales; family Bacillaceae; genus Bacillus; species Bacillus sp. 005/A4HT-01/001. The sequence goes on along the minus strand of NZ_SEIZ01000004.1, from coordinate 25,632 downwards.
AATCGACATTTTATCGATTGTGCTATCAACAATCGGTTTCGGTGGAATTGTGTATGGCTTTAGCAGTGCTGGTGAAGGCGGCGGCTGGAGCAGTATGCATGTGATTGTGGCGATTGTTGTAGGTGTCATTGGCATTCTTGTGTTCTCCCTAAGACAGTTAAACATGAAAGAACCGATGTTGAATTTAAGCCCATTTAAATATCCAATGTTTGTGATCGGGTTACTTCTGATCTTAGTGTGTATGATGGTGATGCTGTCTGCTATGATGATTTTGCCATTATATCTGCAAACGTCCTTGGCACTTTCTACATTTACAGCTGGTTTAATGCTATTACCAGGTGGAATTATCAATGGACTGCTATCGCCAATCATGGGTGGGCTTTTTGATAAATTTGGACCGAAATGGCTTGTCATCCCAGGTCTTGTCATCGTTGCAGCGACCATGTTTGGCTTCACGAACTTAAGTATGAATACGTCCATAGGTTATATCGTGACGCTTCATATTACGTTAATGATTGGGATTGCGATGATCATGATGCCTGCCCAAACAAACGGTTTGAATCAGCTGCCGCCAGAGCTATATCCTCATGGTACAGCGATTATGAATACATTGCAGCAAGTGTCAGGAGCGATTGGGACTGCGGTTGGTATCTCGATCCTTTCATCAGGAGCGCGCAGCTTTATGGAAAATGTGGCTGAACCCGCAAATCCAGTCAATAAGCTACTCGCCTTTACAAATGGCGTCCAGCATGCCTTTATCTTTGCTGTCATTATGACAGTGATTGGCTTGGTGATTGCTTTCTTTATTAAACGAGTGAAAGTCGAACAACAAGTATCATAATATATGAAAAGCACTGAGGACTTAGCGCCACAGTGCTTTTTTTATTTATTCATAGGGGTGAATGTTTGTTTCAAAGGAGCTAAAAATGGGGAGATAGATAAAAAGCAACGACTCTCTGACGACATTGAAGGAAAAGACGAAATTCGTAACGAATGGATAGAGATAAAAGAATAAGATAGGAGCTGAGATCATGAACTTAGACGAACAAATCAAAATGGCTGAGTCATTACGTCAACCAGCTGAAGATTCATTAGCTGGTCAATCAGAATTAAAGCCAGTCCACCCTCCTGAAGTGAACAAAATGGAATATGATATCCCAACTGGTGCTGGTGAAACAAAGGTGTGGGTATTTAAACCTGTGAAAACATTGAAACAACCCCTTCCTGTTTTCGTGAATTTGCATGGGGGCGGTTTTATACTTGGAAGTGCTGAAATGGATAATCACTGGTGTCCGGTCATAGCAGATCGTGCGGAGTGTATCGTCGTCAATGTGGAGTATCAGCTGGCACCGGAGCACCCTTTCCCGGCCGCTCTTCATGAATGCTACGATGTGATGAAATGGTTATATGAACATCCTGAAGAACTACAAATAGACCCAAATCGATTAGCCATTGGTGGACATAGTGCAGGTGGGAATTTGGCAACAGCGGTTTGTTTGCTTGATATCCAAAAAGGGAACAAACTTCCGATTGTCTATCAAGTGCTTGACTATCCGCCGCTTGATTTAGCTACTGATCCAGCACAAAAGCCAGCGTTTGAAGAAGCAATTCCAGTTGAATTGGCGAGACTGTTTAATGCCTTCTACCTGCAAGGTCAAGACCCGCACAATCCGCTCGTTTCTCCGGTCTTTGCAGAGAGAGAAGTGTTAGCACAAATGCCCCCAGCTCTTGTTATCACAGCTGAGAAGGATTCACTAGCTGAAGAAGCTGAGCATTATGCGGACAAGTTAAAAGAAGCAGGGGTAGATGTCACATACAAACAATTTAAAGGAGTCCCTCATGCGTTCACTCATGCCGGAGACTTAGAGATAGCTGAAGAGGCTTGGCATCTGATGAGCGATCAGCTTAAGAAGGCGTTTGAATAAGAAATATTCGGATATAAGTAAAAAGCACAGACTTTTTTTCTGTGCTTTTTTTGTTCTTGCTGACGTCTTGAAAAGAAGTGTAGATACAACAATCACAGCAGTCGATATAATAGAAAGATAGAAGACATCTAAAAAGGAGCTAATAGAATGAAAAAAGAGACACTACAGGCATTTTGTCTTTCTTTACAAGGAGCAACCCACGACTATCAACCTGAGTGGCAGGCAGATCGTTATCATATAGGTGGAAAGATGTTCGCCATGATGGGGGGAGACGTCGATCGCAAGCCAGTCATCACTTTAAAATGTGATCCGCAACGCGCTGAAGAATTAAGAGAAATGCATGAAGGAATTATTCCCGGCTATTACATGAATAAGACGCATTGGAATTCTATTTATCTTGATGCAGATATTCCATCTTCATTTGTCGAAGAGCTAATTGAACATTCCTATCAACTGGTTTTTCACAAATTAACAAAAAAAGCTCAGCAGGCTATTCTCCAACATGATTCAAAAGAAACCAATTAAAAGCTGAACGTTCAGTTGTTCATGTCTCTTTGAATCTCTTCAAAATTGACTAGAGTCACATGCTCTCGCTATACTTTAAACAGCTAGAAGATACGAATAGGGGGATATACAATGGGCTATACAGTCATTACAGGAGCAAGTTCAGGTATTGGATATGAAACGGCTTTGGCCTTTGCAGCAAGAGGAAAAAATCTGATCTTAGCTGCACGCCGGCTTGATAAACTCCAAGAACTGAAAGAAAAGATTCTAGAAACATATCCCGATATTCAAGTGAAAATCCAGTCTGTTGATTTAACAGACAGAGAGCAAGTGTATTCTTTCTATGAGTCATTAGCTGGTGATGAGCTGGATACGTTCATTAATAATGCTGGGTTTGGCCATTTTGGTTCAATAGGAGAGCAGGATGTGAAAAAAATCGGGGACATGCTTCATCTCAATATTGAAGCGTTAACAATTTTATCCACTCTGTTTGTCCGTGATTATGAGCAAAAAGAGGGGACGCAGCTAATCAATATCTCTTCAAGAGCGGGTTATACCGTCGTCGGAAATGCTGTCACTTATTCAGCCACGAAATTTTATGTGAGCGCCTTTACTGAAGGACTGGCCCTAGAATTGAAAGAAAAAGGAGCCAAATTACAGGCAAAAGTATTAGCGCCTGCTGCGACAGAATCGGAATTTGCAAAGCGTTCATTAGATGTCGATCAATTCGAATATGAAGGCACTATCAAGAAATATCACACATCAAAAGAAATGGCAGCGTGCTTGCTTGAGCTTTACGACAGTTCAAAAACAGTTGGTATCGTTGATGGGAAGACATTTGATTTTGAATTGAAGGACCCCATCTTTTCACACGCTGGCACAAGCATGAAATAAAAAGTTCCAATCAATGAGGATAGATTCTCTTAGTGATCAGCAGGTCACCGAGCCGAAAGATGTCTTGGATAATGTGGAGCACTGTCAACACATACTAGAATAGATAAAAACACCTACACATTAGGTGTTTTTTTTATGCTTCTTTGATGAATGAAAGAATCGCAGGTCCAGTAAATGAGACTGCTGACAATCATGATCGGAAGGGATGTGGAGCTCTCAATTCCATCCATAACAAAAAGCATGACAATCATTGCTATCAGTAAGTAAGCCGCTAAATAAAGAGGATGAAAAGCCTTGGGCTGTAAAGAAAACAACAACTGTAAAGGTACCGCAAAGATGAAATAATAAACAAAAAAGATGGGAGTGTAAAGCATCATAAACGCAGGCTCGCCCTGAATCGGTGGATACAAACATACGAACAAGCTGAGTAAAATGGAACTGAAGAATAGTGTGAGTAGAATTTTGTAAAATGGTTGAACGTAACGCACTGTATGTACTCCTTTTTTGTAAGATTTCCTATATTTTATCATAAATGGGTTGAGAACGATTTCTGAAGTCAATTTAGGTATTATGGTATAAATAAATTTTGATAATAGTGTCCTTTTTCCTTTATTTGGTTCTGTGACTTTCACCTCATGCTGATGAATGAAGGAATGGTATAAAGTAAACCCTATAGACAGATAATTATTCATCACATTTAAGAAAAGAGATGATCTTATGAACGTAACAAAATGGTTTGGTGCTGCCCTTCTTTCTGTTTCACTATTGGTGACCGCAGCTTGTGCGAACGATAGCACTCAAGAGAATAATCAAAGTAATCAAGAAAGCACTACCAGTGAAACAAAAGAAAAAAACACGGCTGTTGAGACAGGGAATAAATCTTTATCCAATATTAAGGTGCTGGCAACAGGCGGAACGATTGCCGGTAGTTCAGACAGCAATACAGATACGACTGGATATAAATCTGGTGCACTTGGAATCGATAAAGTCATTGCTTCCGTACCACAGCTGAAGGATATTGCAAATGTCACGGGTGAGCAAGTAGCGAACGTCGGCAGTGAAAATGTGGATAACGCTCTGCTTTTAAAATTAGCGAAACGAGTCAATCAGCTTTTAAATGATGATCAAGTGGATGGCATTGTGGTGACACATGGTACAGATACATTAGAAGAAACGGCCTATTTTTTACATTTGGTTGTAAAAAGTGATAAGCCAGTGGTGGTTGTGGGTTCCATGAGGCCGGCATCTGCCATTAGTGCGGATGGCCCGCTTAACCTGTATCATGCAGTGAAAATTGCTTCGACAAAAGAAGCCAAAGGCAAAGGTGTAATGGTGACATTAAATGACCGAATTGCCTCTGCTCGTTTTATTACGAAGACAAATACCACCACAACCGATTCGTTCAAGTCTCTTGAGCAAGGGTACATTGGAGAAGTGGCGGGTGAAGTTGTCTCTTTTTATAACGAACCGACAAGAAAACATACAGCTGACAGTGAATTCGATATTTCAAAGCTAAAAGAACTGCCGCAAGTGGATATCTTATACGGCTATCAAAATGATCAAAAGTATGTGTATGATGCTGCGGTTAAAGCAGGAGCGAAAGGCATTGTCGTTGCCGCCGCAGGAAATGGAACGATGTCAACAGAAGCGATCAATGGGGCAACAGATGCTGTGAAAAAAGACGTGGTGATTGTGAGGTCAAGCCGTGCAGGAAATGGCATTGTCACACATGAAAAAATGGATGATGAACATCATTTTGTCTCATCGGATTCATTAAATCCACAAAAAGCACGCATTCTACTCATGCTGGCTCTGACGAAAACAAAAGATCCAGATAAAATTCAATCCTATTACGAGCAGTATTAAAAAGAAAAAGACCCGACGTATCATTGGGTCTTTTTTTATATGTGTACCTGATGTTCAGCCCGTTTTTTTAAAGAGAGTAAAATGTCTCTCCAAACATCATCTATATCAGTAAGAAAATGTCCTGCTTGCTCGATATAGTGCGTTTTGGCGTTTGGAATGTTGGGAGCAATGCTTTCTATCTCTGCAAAAGGGGCCATCTGATCCTCTTTTCCATGCCAGACATCCACAGGGATTTGTATATCTTTCATATCGAATGCCCATGACCGTGAGAGTAAATCTGGTTCATGAATACATTCATCAACCGATTGACGAGTAGCTTCGTATAAATGCCGCATCATCAGCTCCAGTTGCTCATCGGTTTGAAGAAATTGCCGATCCGATGGATGTAAATGTTTGTTCCCTTTTTTCGTTAGTTTCTTGAATTTCTCTGGTTTCTTTTCAATGAGTTTTTTCTGAGCGCGATAACTTGCCTTTAAGAGCCAAGGCATTCTTTTACTGAGGAAAAAGGCAATCTTGTTCTCCTTTAGCATACTTTTAGGCGGTTTACCATCCTGAAATGGGGTGGTACTTGAGACGAGAGCAGCTGAAAGAATGCGGTCTGGCAATTGATAGGCACAACCAGCAGCGAATGCCCCGCCTCCAGAGACACCAATCACTGAAAAATGGGAGATATCAAGATGATCGGCCACTTCCTGTACGTCTTTTGCCCAGTCTAAAATAGTGCGGTTCGGTTGCGGATCAGATAAACCAAAACCAGGTCTGTCTAAAGAAATGAGACGAATGTCAAGCTCTTTTGAGATTGGATCATCATCTAAAAACATCACTCTCGATCCAGGTGTCCCATGAAAAAAGAATACTGGGAATCCTTCAAGATCACCGTATTGAGACAAACCAATATGACGTCCATCTTGCAAATGAATCCTGTCCATTTGATCATCCCTTTCATCGTTTATCTAACTTACATATTCATGCATGAAACGCCGGGTTAAGGCGTTTCTTTCGCAATTTGATAGATTTTTTCGTAAAGCGATAATAATGTTTTTAGATCTTCTTTTGAAAGCTGGGCATAGTATTTTTGAATAAGATGCAGCTGAATTTTTTCAATATCTTTATGATAGTCATGGCCCTTTTGAGCAAAATCAACAATGATTTCTCTACGGTTATGTGGATTAATCTCTCTTTTCACATATCCAAGCTGCTCAAGCTTTGATATGAGCTGGCTAGCGGCACTAGATGAAATGGAGAAATAATCAGCCAGTTCATTGATTGTTCTCGTCTTCGACCGCAGCAATTCAAGGGTCAGTTCTTGTTTGCTTGTTAAATCTGCATACTCATTTTTTAAGAATCGTTGATACTCTTCTACATAGATAGAACCTAGTGCATTTGAGTACTCAATGATTTTTTTGCTGTAATGAATGATATCCTCATCCAATGACATCACCTCTTTTCTCCTATATTATATGCGATCTTAATATTTAAGTGAAGTTAAATGTTAAGAAAAATTAAATAAAAGGAGGATAGACTACTGAGAAAATGACCTCTACCTCCACTTTTTTCATCAACAATGGACAAAGAATACTTCCTGTTTGGTGATGGGCAAAAATGATCGTTTTGTTTGTTTTCACTTAGATTCACTCCTTAAGAAGTCGATGACTTTTTCATTGTATTATGGGCGATCTCCATTTATAATAAAAAAATAAACCAACTGGTCGGTTTTATTTGTCCATGTGAAGAAAAGCAAGGTAGAAGGGATTGTTCATAGATGACAAGTGCACAGAGCGGGGCTGGAAAAAGTGAAAAGACGAAGCAGAAAATTGTCACCGCTTCACGTGATTTATTTGCGAAAAAAGGATATTCGGAAACTTCCGTGCGAGATATTCTAGAGGCAGCTGAGATAAGTAAAGGCAACCTTTATCATCATTTTAAAGGAAAAGAGTTTTTGTTCCTTCATATTATGGAAGAGGATCATCGATTCATGATGGAGACGTGGCATGAAGAGAAACAAACGCTGCACCGGGCCATTGATAAGCTCGCAGGGTTTGCAGAGCTACTTAGTCAAATGGGGATTAACTATCCTTTAATGAGAGCAAGTGAAGAATTCTGTGCCAGTGCATTTACATCAGATGAAGTCATGGAGCGGCTGAACAAGATTGATGTAGACTTTGATGATGTGATGAGAGACATCCTGCTTGAAGGAAACGAAGATGGCAGCTGGTCGATTCAGCATGTTGAATCAAAAGTGAAAATATTACTTTCTGTATTTTATGGATTAGACGTGTTATATAAAAATGACACGATGCAGCAGAAAAAGGAATTACAAAAAGAGGCGATCTCATTGTTTATTCACGGAACCAACCATCATGAGTAACAAGTGAGTCAGTAAAGGGGAAACAAACATCATGCAAAAACCGATTCGTGAGCAAAAAGCCGTACTTGTTATTTTATTAAGTAATATATTTATTGCGTTTTTAGGTATCGGTCTGATTATACCTGTCATGCCGCTCTTTATGAATGTCATGCATTTAACGGGCAGTACGATGGGATATCTTGTGGCGGCGTTTGCCGTTGCACAGCTTATCGCATCACCTATTGCGGGAAGATGGGTAGACCGATACGGAAGAAAGATCATGATTGTGTCAGGCCTTTTTCTATTTGCGTTATCAGAACTCGTTTTTGGCTTAGGAACACACGTATATGTTCTGTATTTTGCAAGGGTTCTTGGCGGTATTAGTGCTGCATTTATCATGCCGGCTGTCACCGCTTATGTCGCCGATATCACGACTGTTCAAGAAAGATCAAAGGCAATGGGGTATGTATCCGCTGCTATTAGTACCGGATTTATCATCGGCCCGGGAATTGGCGGATTTATTGCAGAATATGGCGTTCGCCTGCCGTTTTTCTTTGCAGCAGGGATTGCATTTATTGCTGTGATTTCGTCTATGTTTATGCTGAAGGAACCATTAACAAAAGAAGAGCGAGAGAAACAAATGGATCAAGTGAAGGAATCGACCTTCTTTAAAGACTTGAAAAAATCGATTCATCCAAGCTATCTCATCGCCTTCATCATTGTCTTTGTGCTGGCGTTTGGACTATCTGCATATGAAACGGTCTTTAGCTTGTTTACAAATCACAAGTTTGGATTTGGTCCGAAGGATATTGCGATTATCATTACCGTCAGTTCAATTGTAGCCGTCATTATCCAAGTCCTCGTGTTTGGTAAAATGGTGAATGCGCTTGGGGAGAAACGAGTTATTCAACTATGCTTGATTGTTGGAGCAGTTCTCGCTTTTGTTTCTACAGTCGTGTCAGGCTTTATGGTTGTGCTGATCGTGACGTGTGTGATTTTCCTTGCGTTCGATTTATTGCGCCCTGCCCTCACGACCTTCTTATCAAAAATCGCTGGCAATCAGCAAGGATTTGTCGCAGGGATGAACTCTACCTACACAAGCCTTGGTACGATTTTTGGCCCGGCACTTGGCGGCATTTTATTCGATCAAAATATTCATTTCCCATTCCTGTTTGCAGGTGTTGTCTTATTTCTTGGATTGGGCTTAACCCTTATTTGGAAGGGGAAGGCGACAGAAGAGGCATCAGCAGAATAATAGAAAAGAGACCTTTCAAATAAGGTCTCTTTTTTTAAGGCTGCGGCTTCAGGTGATTCAGTGCCTGCGCCAGTTTTTGATTTTGTTGCTTTTTGTAAAATAGAAAGGCGATGATATGGCCTACTAATGTGAGAAAGGCTATACCGATAAAATAAGGCATGATCCATTCGAGCAGTGTAGTCGAATATAAAGCGACGGCTCCTACTTGAAACCCTAAATTGACGACAGTGGAGATGAGAATGTTGATGGGTGCTGGGAAGGTAAAGTAGTTCCATAGTAAAGGATACATGACCCCAAAGACGATGCCTGCCAAAGTCCCGATGGCAATGATGTGCCACACGTAATGAAAAGAGATAGAGGATGACCATTGAGTGATTGACAGTATGAGTGTCAGCCATACGATAGAGACAAAAGCTGTTTGCATAAATTGATATTTTAGTTCCTTGATCATTTGAATCGCTCCTTTATATATTTGGCGTAATGACGACTGACGGTGTAGCTGTTTTTAGAGATGGTTTCGACCTCTAAGCGAGCGTACGTACCAGCGACAAAGCTGTCGACTTGCGCTAAATTGAGAATGACTGCATTGTTGATACGATAGAAATGTTCACGCTCTAACGACTTCAGATCCTTCAGCCGTTTACTGAGAAAATACGTCGTACCTTGAGTCGTGATCACCTTTGACAGATGTCCAAGCGCAGAGATCGCTTCAATTTGTTCTAATGGTAAAAGAGACTGCCGATCATTTTTTGGATCTTTGACCGTTAGAGATGTACTAGTCTCCAGCATTGATGTTATCTTTTGTAAACGCTCTTGATTATGTGGATGGCTGATGACGACTACTTCCGTCACATCCTTTTCTTGATTCCAGAAAAAACGAAATTTCATTCATAAACCTCCTCTCACAATGAGCATAGCAATAGATGAAAGCGAATGCGATGGAATGTTGCTTTGATGCAGAAGAATTCTTTTTGTTGCAAAGATTCACCGCGTGTCTGCGGCTTTCCTTTATAATGAAAAGATACTCGTTCGTGAATGGAGGAATGATGTTGTATCTTGTAGATCAACAAAGGACAGAAGCGGTAAAAGAGGAAATTCGGCGGATTGATCCTGCCTATCCAGTGTTCGTAGATGCGATACTCGATGGGGTGATACAAGGAGATTTATATGTGGATCACCGAGATCACCCGTGTGTCTATTTTGTAGGGACAACAACCGGCATTTATTATGTCGCAGGCAGGACAGAAGCAGCACTTTCATTATGTTCAACGTTCATTGTGGATGTTTATAAAAAGCAGAAAAGAGAGAACAGACGGTTCACTTTGTTTTCAGCAAATCCAGCATCAGATGAGATGATGAAAAAATGCTTCGGTTCCCAACTGAATGAAATGCAAAGACATGCGTATTCTTATGACTTGACCTCTCCTGATCTGATTGTGCCTGATCAAGATGAAATGATCAAACGCACGAATGAACAAGTCATTGCCGCAAGCAAAGTATTCCCATCCAGCTATTATGAAGCATATTGGGGAGGAGTAGATCACTTTTTATCTAATGGCGTCGGAGTTGCCATCTTAAACGGTGAAGACGTGGTCAGTGAATGTATCTCTATTTTTTCAAGTGAAAAACGAGTGGAAATCGATATTTGGACAGATGAAGCCTGCCGTGGAAAAGGGTTGGCTTTGTTAGCAGCTCAGCAAATGATCAGCATCTGTGTTGAAAAAGGGAAGACACCGCATTGGGATTGCGATGTCCATCACGCAACCTCGGCCAAATTGGCAGAGAAGCTAGGTTTTCAGTGGACAAAGACGTATCGCTTATTTTATGCCTCACGCTGAAAAGGTTTTGAGATACCAAGCATCCATGGCAGAATGCTCTGAGCCTTCAATCGGTGCAGGAAGAAGAGAAAAGTCATACCGTTGATAAAGGCCAGTAGCAGCTGTTAATTCACTGCGGGTTTCTAAATAACAAGCATCGTAGTATGTAGCAGCATATTGGAGGGCCGTATCCATCAGTTTCTTGCCCGCACCTTTGCCTTGTGCTTTTGGGCTTAAATAAAGCTTTTGCAGCTCACAAATGCCATCTGTGAAAGGGGCAATGCCAACGCCACCAACAATTTCACCATGTTCTTCGGCAATCCAATAGGCTGCATGAGTCAATGATTGATAGTATTCGAAAAGCTGATCAAGGTGTGGGTCTGTGTAGGCTGTACCTTCAATCGCAAGATTCGCTGATTCTAATGACTGGCGGATAATGGCCGCGATAAAAGGATTGTCCTGCTTTTGAATCGGTCTAATATTCATTGTAAAAACCTCCGTTGTCATAAGATAAAAAAGAAAAGGAGTTGATGCGATATGTTCTGGCTACAAACCGCTATTTTTACTGTCATTGTGCTCTGTCTCTCGTGGTGGGCAGGAAAAAGACGCAGGCATCGCCATGCCAGGCTAATTGTCCCGATATGTATCACTATGTTTGGATTACTCTTATTGATCGGCAGTTTCTTCATTGGCAGATGGGAAGGGATGGCGCTCAGCATATCAAGCGTCTCTATCGTTCTCTCTTCTATCATTTGTTTGATCATCGTTACAGGGGTTCATCTGTTTAAAAAAGATGACCCTTCGTAGGCTGGGACATCTTTATGATTTGATTCTATCGTATTCCTCACGAAGGATGCCCATCATGATGACATCCGAATAAGCACCGTTGAAATAGAGCGCTTGACGTCTTTTTCCTTCATATTGAAATCCGGCTTTCTCATAGCTTCGAAAGGCTCGTGGGTTATGGGAAAAAACTTCAAGCTCAAGCCGATTGAGTTCTAACGTCTCAAAGGCAAATGTTTGAACCATCCGAACAGCCTCAGTGCCATACCCTTTGTGAAAATGCTCTGGACCATGCAGCGCAATGCGGAAACTTGCCGTATGGTTTATCGGATCAATATCCACAATCGCCGCATCCCCAATCATTTCTTTCGTGTCTAGCAGACAAATAGCAAAGTCTCGTCTACTGTCATCCTGCAGAAAACGGGTATAGGCTGAACGAATTTCTTCTAGTGTGAACGTTTTGCGTGTGCCAGTCATATAAAGTGTTTCTGCATGCTGGCATCCTCTATGAATACCAGGATAATCTTTTTCTTCAATCGGTCTCAAGAATAATCGAGTCATGATGGATCAGCCTCCTCTATATATCGGGAGATTTCAATTAAGTTCATATCAGGATCACGGATATAAATGGATTCAATCGGACCTAATGCACCAGAACGTCTGACCGGACCTTCTTCAATTGGAACAACCTGCTTTCGAAGATGAAGCAATAAACTGTCTATATCTAAATCGGTGATAAAACACAAGTCAGCAGATCCAGGCTTGGGATGAGCAGCTTTTGGTTCAAATTCATGACCCGCTTCATGAAGGTTGATCTTTTGTAAGCCAAAACGAAGGGCTTTACGGCCTTCTCCAAAAGTTTCTTCCTTCATTCCTAATACGTTTGTATAAAAGCGAATGGTTTCCTCCATATGTTGTACAGTCAACACGATATGATCAAGTCGTCGTATCATCAGTCTCTCCTCCAAGTATGATCATTGTTTGAACTGTTTCTATTATATCATCCCTTGAAGAAGATACCTTATTTGATCACGGTTTTATAACTCCAGCTTTCTAGGGACATGTTTTCTCCGTGCAGTACTCTCTCATCAAACTCCGTCCACCCATTTTTTCGATAGAAATGACGATTGGCCTCGTTGTGTGTAATCAGTGTGAACAGTCCGCCGCCTTGCCGGGCGATAAAGGGGAAAAGACATTGCTTTAGCATACGGCTTCCAAGTTTTTTTCCTTGTTGGTCTTTTGCAACGACAAGAGCTTCTAAATACCAGTAAGGTTTCTTTAAGGAAGAACACGCTTTTTTTGCCTCCTTTAACATACGGAACACATGCTGAATCGCCGATATGCCGCCAGTAAAGAGTAGCTTTAACCCACCAGATAACACATAATCCATGAGTCCTGGTTCAGGAAGACGGGGATGTTTTAACAGGGCGGCAGACACAATTTTCTCGTTCTCAACCCCGACCAAACAGATTTGATGCTGAAAATATACCTTTGTATTGATCAAATGCAGCTGACGGGCGAAAGCAGAACGCTTGGTCACCTTTTCGCATAATAAATCAAAAAATGAATAGTTCTGAAATGAATCATCTAACAACGCTGCCACTTGAGGCAGTTCATCCTCTCTAGCAAGTCTGAATTGAAGCATATGATGGTCCTCCTTTTTTGAACAGATATAGATTATTGAACATGTGTCCATTATAATAAGAGGAAAATAAACCGAACATCGGCAATGAATGATCTCTTGTTCATAAATAGACAGGTATAGCCAGATTGTTCAAAAATGGAGGGTGTTTGATGAAGGACAGACGAACAATCAAAACCAAAAAGGCGATACGGGAAAGCTTTCTTGAGCTTTTAAAGGAAAAAGATGTTCAGCAAATTACAGTATCAGAGCTATCTAGAAGAGCGGATTTAGGTAGAGGGACCTTTTATTTGCACTACCAAGATGTATTTGATTTGCATGAACAGCTTGAGAAGGAACTATTTCATCAGCTTGGCGGACTGTACGATGAATCGTTTCCAAGCCAGGACCCGCTTGATATGCTGTCCTTTTTAAACAAAACAACTGAGTATTTAAAAGAAAAACAATTCATGATGACGTTATTTGTCAAACCGAATAGCCCAACGACGAATCAATTTAAAGCGTTTTTTAAAGAAAAAATCATGAAAGAGTGGCAACTTGATCAGCGTCAAATTACGGAACGTGAACAGATTGAGGCTTCATTTGTTGTGTCTGGTGTTGTTGGTGTACTGGAGGAATGGATTCATGAAGGGATGACAGTCGAAGCGGGGCAGCTTGCGCACATCTTGTACAAGCTTCTTATGAAGGTAGAACAGGAATCGTAAGAAACGAATTGATCATATATCATTTTTCTATTCTTTCTGTTAAAATGGGAATATACGTTCTTATTTCAGGCGGGGAGTGGTGAGATTGAAAAGGAAATTACTATTTTATGGGGCAATGAGCATTGATGGATATTTAGCAAGGGATGATCACCGTTTAGATTGGCTCATAGGCACAGAGGGCGAAGAGGATACGAGATATGAGGAATTTTATGCATCAGTCGATACGCTGATCATGGGACGGAACACATATGAGCAGGTTCTCAAACTTTCACCTGATGAGTTTCCTTATGAAGACAAGACATGTTATATCGTTTCTCGCACTTTACAAGACAGTCATACAGGAACCCGTATCATTCGTGAAGATGTTCTCTCGTTTATCCACAACTTAAAAAATGAAAAGGGGCAGCATATCTGGATAGTAGGAGGCGGGGAACTGCTTCAAGCATTATTAAAAGAAAGATTAGTCGATGAGCTGTATCTCCAAATCGCACCTGTCATGATTGGAAAAGGAATCCCTCTTTTCCCTCCAACTGAACAGGAATCTAGATTTTCATTACAACAAGTGAATCAATACAAGCAAATTGCTGAAATGCACTTTGTGTTAAAAGAAGATCACTGAATCACAGGGGTCTTTTTTTTAATCAAACAAACACGTTGACAAGAAAATATCCTAGTGTTAGGATAAATTTATCCTAGTTTTAGGATTTATTGAAAAAGGAGTAGTTGCCATGGTGCAGCAAGAACAGGAATTAGACTTAAGGCTTTTCCGAGTATGGATGAAAGCCTATCATGCCCTTTTTGCAAATATCCAAAAAGACATTGAACGTTATGATATCGGATTTGAAAACTTTCAAATTCTTGAATTACTGTATAGTAAGGGACCACATCCCGTTCAAAAAATTAGTGAGATTTTATCCATTCCAAGTGGGAGCATCACCTATGTGGTCAACAAATTAGAAAAACAAGAATTAGTCAAAAGACAATGTGCACCTTCTGATAAACGTGTATTCCATGTATTACTGACAGATAAAGGGAAGCAGCTATTTGACGATATTTTTCCAAAACATACAGATGTCATTTCACAAAATCTGTCCTTTATCGAAACAGAGGAAAAAGAGCAGCTCATTGAATGGTTGAAAAAAATCGGTTTAGGTGCAAAACAACTTCACGAAAAGGGGAAACAAGATGACACACAGCTTTGATACATTGGTACGTGAAAGACGATCAGCATCAAATTTTTTGCCGAATATCTCGATTTCGAGAGAAGAGCTTAATAGTATCTTTGAAGAAGTGAAGCTGGCACCTTCAGCCTTTAATTTACAGCATACGCAATATGTCGTCGTTCAATCAGAAGCGCTTAAAGAGCAGGTAAGAGATGCTGCATTTGGACAATATAAGGTGCAATCCGCTTCAGCAGCGATCATTGTGCTCGGCGATCCGAAAGCTTATGAGCAAGCAGGAAACATTTATGAAGGCCTAAAAATGCTCGGCATCTTAAATGCGCAACAATATGAGGAAATGGTCAGAGAGACGATGAGTTTTTATGAGCAGAGAGGATCAGACTTTCAGAAAGAAGAGGCGATTCGCAATGCTTCATTATCTACGATGCTATTTATGCTCGCCGCCAAAAACAAGGGATGGGATACTTGCCCGATGATCGGCTTTGACCCCGAAGCAATGAAAAAGGTGTTAAACATCGAATCAGATTTGGTTCCTGTATTAATGATTACACTCGGAAAAGAAAAAGTAGAGAGCAGACAAGCGAGAGGCTATCGCAAGCCGGTCTCTGAATTTGTGACATATTTATAAGATAGGGGGTTCCATTCATGGAACTAGGAATTAGTACATTTGTAGAAACAACACCTGATTTTCAAACAGGAAAAACAGTCAGCCACGCACAGCGTATTCGTGAAGTAGTAGAAGAAATTATATTAGCAGATCAAGTGGGTCTCGACGTTTTTGGTGTAGGGGAGCATCATCGTGAAGATTTCGCCGCATCAAATCCAGCAGTCGTATTAGCAGCTGCGGCAACGCAAACAAAGAATATTCGTCTGACAAGTGCCGTAACTGTTCTTTCATCGGCAGATCCTGTTCGTGTGTTTCAAGATTTTGCGACATTAGATGGCCTTTCTAACGGGCGTGCAGAGATCATGGCTGGCCGTGGATCATTTATTGAATCGTTCCCGCTTTTTGGCTATGACTTAGATGATTATGAAGAATTATTTGAAGAAAAACTAGATTTACTATTGAAATTACAGCAGTCAGAGCGTGTGACATGGAGCGGTAAGCATCGTCCTTCCATTCAGGATGTCGGCGTATACCCAAGACCTGTTCAAGATCCGCTTCCCATCTGGATTGGCAGTGGAGGAAACAGAGAATCTGTCGTACGTGCTGGATTATTAGGATTACCACTTGTCCTTGCCATTATTGGCGGCAGCCCTAGACAGTTCGCACCGCTCGTGCAGCTCTACAAGCAAGCTGCGATTCACGCTGGACATGACCCTGAGAAATTAACGGTGGCATCCCATTCACATGGATTTGTTGCAGAGGAAACAGAATTGGCAGCAGATCAATTCTTCCCTTCTACACAGCATGTCATGAATACATTAGCAAGAGAACGAGGCTGGGGACCTTATACCCGTTCTACATTCGATGCAGCAAGAACATTAGAAGGTGCATTGTATGTAGGAGATCCAGATGCCGTGGCAGAGAAAGTGATTCATCTGCGAAAAAATGTAGGCATTACGCGCTTCATGCTGCACGTACCGGTCGGTTCGATGCCGCATGATCAAGTGCTGAAAGCTATTGAGTTATTTGGAAAAGAAGTGGCTCCTAAAGTAAGAGAAGAGGTTGCCCGCTGGGAAGCCGAACAAGCATAACAAAAAAGTCGATCAAGGGAATAGGCTTGATCGACTTTTTCTTATGCTTAAGGATCAATAACACATGGTTTCACTGTAGGGCATGAAGCAGCAGAAGCAAATGGTGTGGCCGTCAAGGTGAAGAGGAAAACAAGTTGAAAACAGATAAGCCATTTTTTCATGAAATCACCTCCGTTATCAATTGTTTCACTAGAAACGAGATGAGGATAAAAGCATAGAAGTATGTAACACCCTCTATCCAGCATAAGACAATCATATCATAATTTTCAAAAAAATGAAAAAATAACTTACGAAAGTTCTAAATTATGGTATGGTTAATATGTTCAACAAAAAAAGGGAGGGATTTTTGTATGAAAAAGGTCATAACTTCTGTTTTGGTTGGAGCAATTGTTTTAACGGGTGCGGGTGTCACCGCTGTCCCGGTAGAAGCGAAGGGGAAAGTAAACAGTGAAGTAACGGTACAAGCAAGTCGAACCGTCTCGGAAACGAGAACATATACGACCTCAAACATCCCATCAAGTATTACATATGCAAAGGATGGATGGGTCGGTATTCTCTATCAATCGTCAATTGAAGAGTTAGGTTTAGGAAAATATAGAGTTACCTTTACTGGAACGGTTGTACGCGATCCAGGATTTAATTAAATAAAATGTAAAGCTGACAGGTGGACAAGCCTGTCAGCTTTTTTTAATGGGGATAATAAAGAATCATTTGCATCCGTACCATCTGTTCTCCTGATTGTTTATACTCATGGGCACGGTCAGCTTTAAACCGAATCGAGTCGCCAGCTTGTAATGTGTATTGCTCATCACCGATCGATAAATCAAGTGCTCCCTCAAACACGGTAATCAATTCCTCTGTACCGCCGATATGTTCTTCCGCACTTAACGACCCATGAGGATCAATTTCTACCTGATAGACTTCAAATTTTCTCAGGTCATCAAATGGGAACGTCGTATATACCCGATACCTTCCCTCGTCCTCTGTTAAAACTTGTCCTTCTTCTTTTCGCACAAACTTAATCTCAGGCTGCGGTGCGTAAATAAGTTCACTAAAAGACACCTTCAACCCATTGGCGATTTTCCACAGAGTGGTGATGGTCGGTGTGGATTCTCCTCTTTCGATTTGTCCGATCATCGTTTTACTCACATTTGTTACCTCAGCCATCTTTTCTAGGCTTAATTTCTTTTGCTCTCTTAGCAGTTTTACATTTCTAGCAATAATCGATTGTACATCCTCCATCAAAAAAACTCCTTTCTGCATTTACTTTATAACGACTGAATAGTACAATAAAACGTAATATATACGCAATAAAGACTTTTAAGTCTAAATAACGTATGAAGAAGGAGGTAACAGTTTGATTGTTTCCATGTTGATTTATGCTTTTGTTACCAGCTTTACCCCTGGACCGAATAATATCATGGCGATGGTCTTTACGAATAAATATGGGGTCAAGCAAACATTTCGATTTTGTTTAGGTGTTGGGAGCGGATTTTTGGTCATTTTGTGTTTGAGCGGTTTCTTCAATATGATTCTTTATCAAGTCATGCCGAAAATCGGCTGGGTCATGGCTTTCATCGGAGCCAGTTACATGATCTATTTGGCTGTCAAAATCATGAAAAGTAAAGGCGGAGATGACGAAACACTAGACCGCTATAATCATTTTATCCCGGGGATGCTGCTGCAATTTATTAATCCGAAAGCCATCTTGTATGGATTAACCGTCATTTCCACTTTTGTTCTGCCGTATGGACAGTCCAATATGCAATACATGTTATTGACACTGATTCTTGCCATCATCGGTTTTTTAGGCACATTTAGCTGGAGTTTATTTGGCTCTGTATTCAAGCGGTTTTTAACTCTTTATCAGCGGCCGTTCCAGTTCGTCATGGGGCTTCTGCTTATCTATAGTGCGATTTCGATGATCTGGGGATATGTCATGTAAGCGGTCAGGAGACTGGTCGCTGCCTGCCCATCACAACCGTATCATAATACATGCCGTCCGCCAGTCGTTTATCTTTTTTTAGCAAGCCTTCAATCTCAAAGCCATAGTGTTCATATAAACGAATGGCTTTTTGATTGGTTTCCATTACTTGAAGTGACATCTTTTGAATGCCTTGCTGATCTGCCCAGTCGATCGATGCAGCTAAAAGTTCTTTCCCGATGTGATAGCCCCAAGCGGCCTTCTGTACGGCGACGCCAAACGTTACTTTGTGAGCAGAGCGCTTAAGAGAATGCCCTTCGCATCTTGAAAAACCGACAATGTCTCCTTCAATATCTGCAACTAAAAAGAGATGACGGCATTCCTTGGAATCCTCTTGAATCAACGCCTCGAACCCTTTCTCATCAATAAAAGCTTCACCCGGTTCGCGATCTAAATATTCGGTTTCACCATCGATTTTCAGTCTGAGAGCTGATAACTGTTTGGCATCTGCTAATGCAGCAGAGTGAATACGATAGGTCACACCACGTACAGTGAACGTACTTTCAGAAATGATCATTGAACAGACCACCAACCTTTCATTCCATTATGTCTATCATACCTGAAACGCGCACACAGCACACTCAGATGTTTTGTCATGTGCAAAAAGGCTAAATAAACAGTATCAAACGTGGAGGTGGAACAAATGAGTGAACAAAATGGACATATGGATAAAGCGAAAGGAAAAACAAATCAAGTCAAAGGTCAAGTGAAAGAAAAACTTGGCGAAGCGACAGATCGTCAAAACCTGAAAGCAGAAGGAAAGAAAGATCAAGTAAAAGGAAAGCTTCAAGATAAAAAAGGTGACGTGAAAAATAAGCTGAATCAGTAGTTTGCGTATACTTGCACTCGCCCCATGTATCCATCATCACATTCCTTTCATCAATAAAATCAATAGGTGTGTGAAAAGAATTGATTATAAATTCTCGCTTCCGTCATGTAGAATTTAAATAGAAGACATGAACAAGGGAGATGGATAACTTGGAGCAAGTATGGGGGAAAGTTGACGAGTATATCAAAGACAAATTGATGGCTAAAGATGACGTATTGGAGCAAACTCTTATCAAGAATAAGCAAGCCGGGTTACCAGAAATAGATGTGTCGCCGGCCCAAGGAAAACTACTTTATTTGTTAGCAAAAACCAAGGGTGCAAAGCGCATTTTAGAAATCGGTACACTTGGCGGTTATAGTACCATTTGGCTTGCCCGTGCACTTGAAGCGGATGGAGAACTCATGACATTAGAGGCTGTCAGACATCATGCAGAAACCGCACAGCAAAACATAGACAGAGCAGGCCTAGCAGAACGTGTCACCATTTTACAAGGAAAAGCGTTAGATACTTTATCTCAGTTAAAAGAGCAGGATACGCTTCCGTTCGATTTGATTTTCATTGATGCAGACAAACCAAACAACCCGAAATATTTGAAGTGGGCGTTACATTTCTCAAAAAAGGGAACAGTCATTATTGCAGACAATGTGGTCAGAAATGGAGCAGTTCTTCATGCCTCTGATCAAGATGAGCGAGTGAAGGGAACGCGTGAATTTTTCGATTTACTCAAACAAGAGTCGAGAATTGAAGCAACCGCTATTCAAACTGTTGGCGAAAAAGGCTATGACGGCTTTATATACGGTATCGTAAAATGACAAAAAGCTTAACCGCATCCGGTTAAGCTTTTTCTTTTAGAAAAGCCATCTAGCTGTGCCCATCAGCATGACGCCTACTAGAACGGTGAGGGACAAGCTTTTTGTCCAAATAGCGATTAACACAGTTGGAACCAAGACAGCAAGGTACATCCAGTGAATGGTGACGCCTGCTGTAGTATGTATGAAAAGATGCTCTGCAATCAAAGCGGTAAATATACAAATGGGGATAAACGATAACCATTTGAGCACCACTTCTGGCATCTGGATACTCCTTACAAATAAAAATGGAACGACTCTTGGGATGATGGTCACAATCATACAGCCAAGAATGAGCCATAACATAAAACCACTAATCATTTATCTGTCACCACCCCAATAGTGGCAACAAGCACAGTTGCCAACAAAACAGCCACGTGTGAAGGAACAAAATGAAGCAGCACAAACATCGCAACAAACATATATAAAACAAGTGACAAGCGATGGGTGAGCTTATTTTTTGGCACCGTCTGTAAAGAAAGAATGAGCAGCGCAGCAAACATCGCGGATAGGGCAAAATCAAGACCAAGCGCCTCTGGATTTGAAATCCAGTGTCCGAATATTCCGCCAAGTGTACATGCAGCAATCCAGCATAAATAAGCTGTAATATTCAGTCCATGCATCCATCTGTTATTCAATTTTCCTTGCTGTGCTAATTTATTCATCGCTACGCCAAAGGATTCATCAGTAAGCAGAAGACCAAACCCGATGTTCTGCTTTACAGAGTAGCGTGTAAAATGGGGGGCAAGCGTAAGGCTGAGTAACAAATGCCGTAAATTGACAATGAACGTGGTGAAAATAATAGCGGAAAGGGGGCTTCCTGTCACAAGTAATGCACAGATGATAAACTGTGAAGCGCCAGCATAAATAAAGATAGAGAGCAGCGCGATTTCCCATATACTTAACTGCGAACTAATGCCAACAATTCCAAAGGCAAACCCAATGCTCATATAACCAAGCAAGGTTGGCACACAATCTTTTATTCCCTCAAGAAACGGTTCGTTTCCGGCAGTGGGAATGTGTTTCCTAGCTTCAACATCCAAAGAACTCTACTCCTTTTCTGTGTAAACATCAATTGTTTTACTTACTATAAGAAAACGAATTCATCATGTCAATCCTATTGAACTTCTATTATATGAAGAAACATGGCGATAAAAAAGGATTGAAGTGAACCAGATTTTGTTATAAAGTAATCAGAAAATAAAAACAATTGGGGTGACTGATATGCAATGGAAGCCTTTATTTGAACATGATGTACCAAATCACCTCCGTCCATAACGGAGAGTGATCTCCGTTTGTGGATATCGCAGTGAATATATCCAGTAACGGAGGGGAAAAAATGAATGAAAAATATATAGGAGCCCTTTACTTAGCGTTAGCTGCTAGTATTTGGGGCGGTATGTATGTAGTGGTCAAAGTAACAGTTGCGGTGGTCCCGCCACTTGAGCTTGTCTGGATGAGATATGCAATAGCTGGAGTCGTTCTTGTGTTCACGATTTGGCGTTTGGGTTACTCTTTTCGATTAGACAAAAAGGATATCCCGCTGATTGTGGCGATTGGATTGATTGGCAACTTTCTTTCGATCGTGACCCAAGAAATTGGCACAATGTATACGTCTGCACAAATGGGTGCCGTCATCACATCGGCCACACCTGCTTTTATGGTGCTTTTCGCTTTCTTTCTATTAAAAGAATCTTTCACAATGAGAAAGTGTGTCTCCATTCTGCTTGCTACAGTAGGTGTGCTGACGATGATTGGGCCTGTCGCTGTTCAAACGGATGAGTTTGTTGGCGGTCTTTCACTGGTTATTGCTGCATTAACATGGGCGCTCATGTCTGTTCTTTTGAAACGAGTTCCAGGAAAGTATCCTCAAGTAGTGACGACAACATATGCGATCATTGTGGCCTTTATCGTATTAACACCACCTGTCTTGTTTCGTTTGCCTCATCTGGATGTGCATCAAATGGCAAGACCGGAAATATGGGGCGGCATTCTGTATCTAGGTATCATCTCAACGGCCCTTGCTTTCTTTTTGTGGAATAGAGGGCTTCAACTGATGGACGCTTCAAGCGGTGGTCTGTTTTTCTTCTTTCAACCAATCGTTGGTACGGTCCTTGGATGGCTGCTTCTAGGTGAAGAGATGGGCTTACGTTCGTTTGTTGGGATTTTGTGTATTTTCGCAGGTGTATATACTGTCCTGCGTCAGAGAGAGTAAGACGAGATTCCCCTTGAAGAAGGGGAATTTTCTTTACAATGAATAGATGAGAGATTCATAGAAGGTGGAGGTGAGCAGGATGATCCAGTATCCATTTTTGCAAAAAGGACAAACGATTGGGGTGACAGCACCGTCCTCAGGTGTACAACCCTCTTTGCATGAGATGTTTCAACTGTCTTGCGATCGGATGAAAAAAAGAGGCTATGAAGTCATATGTGGAGAGACAGTATGGCAGCAGGAAAAAGCGAAATCAGCCCCTGCAATCAAGCGAGCAAATGAGTTACAGTGGATGATGACTTGTCATGAGATTGACCACATCATCCCGCCATGGGGCGGACAGCTGCTTATTGAAGTGTTAGAGCATCTTGATTTCTCAGTGATGCAAAAAAAGTGGATTCTTGGTTACTCAGATACAAGTCTCCTTCTATTAGCTTTGACATTAAACACAGGCATTGCGACAGCGCATGGACCGAACCTGGTGGATCTTCAGGGGGAAGAGCTTGATCAGGTGACTTCTATGTGGGAACAAATACTTTCCACTCCAGAGAAAAAGGACGTTACTCAATTTTCTTCTGATATGTATCAAAAGGAATGGCAGTATGACCATCCAAGCATTCATGTCTTTCATTTAACCGAACCAACCGCATGGCGTACTGTTGATCACTTAGAGACGACGATGAAGGGAAGACTGATGGGTGGCTGTATTGATGTGATTCGGCACTTAGCTGGCACGCCTTTTGGAGATGTCAAAGCTTTTCAAGAAACATACCTGAAAGGTGAACCCATTCTATGGTATTTTGAAAACTGTGAATTAAATGCTGCGAGCATGAAGAGGTCTCTTGTTCAATTAAAACTAGCAGGCTGGTTTGATCATTGCTCTGGCATCATGTTTGGCAGGAGTGCAGTAGACACTCCTGTGGAGGGATATGAATATACGGATCTATATGAAGAATTGCATAAAGAATTACACATACCGATTGTTTACGATATTGATTGTGGACACGTACCTCCGCAAATGACCCTCATTAACGGAGCATATGCGGAGGTGCAGTTGCAACAAGAAGGTAAAGCCGTGCTGAAGCAGACATTTTTGCCATAAAAAAAGGAAAGGGCGACCCCTTTCCTTCATAAAAAACATTACATTCCTTTTGTTTCTTCACCTGCTTTTGGAACTTCCCATGCAGACTCTCGGAATACTTTTTCCCATTTAGAAACGACAATACAGGCAACCGCATGTCCAGGAACATTCACGCCTGTTCGAGCCATATCCATAATCCGGTCAACCCCGGCGATAATAGCGACACCTTCTGCTGGCAGACCTACTGCATGAGCTGTTGCCAAAAGAACAACAAGTGAGCCAGACGGGACAGCTGCAATGCCTTTACTTGTTAAAACAAGGACAAGCATCATGAGGAGCTGCTGTGATAAACTCATATCGACACCAAACGCTTGTGCAAGAAACACACAGGAAACCGATAAATATAAACTTGAACCATCGCAATTAAGAGAAAGACCTGACGGGATGACGAAGGAAACGATTCTTTTTGGGCAGCCGTATTTCTCCATTCGTGACATGAGCTGTGGAAGAACAGTTTCTGTACTTGTAGTAGAGAAGGCAACCAAAAACAAATCCCAAATCATTTTCAACACTTCGAAGTAGTTAAAACGGAAGATCAGTGCGACAAGAGGGAACAAAACAAATAGAATAATAAACAATCCTAAGAATACAGTGCCAACAAGTTTCATCATAGGAATGAGTAAAACAATGCCGTATTGTCCGACAGAAGCTGCCATTAATGCTAAAACTCCAATAGGAGCTGTCACCATGACCATTTGTGTGAGCTTAAACATAATTTGTGCTACTGATTCAAAGAAGGTAAGGACAGGAGCGGAAGCCTTCCCAATGCCGCTTGCGGCTACACCGAATAAAATAGCGAAGAAAATCACTGCTAGTAAATCATTCTGAGCCATGACATCGATGATATTGGTTGGAATGATGTCTAAAACCATCTGTTTAAAATCGACGACCTTTTGAGTATAACCATCGAGTTCCCCAATATCTTTCTTAGCTAATTGAGAGAAATCGAGTCCAACGCCTGGCTTTAACACGTTGGCCAATAAAAGTCCGATTCCAAGAACGATGGTCGTAATGACCTCAAACCAAATGATTGTCTTTAATCCGAGACTGCCCATTTTCTTCATTCCACCGCTGCCAGCTGCGCCGATGACAATCGTAGAGAAAACAATAGGGACTACAATCATTTTAATCAATCGGATAAAGCCATCCCCAATGGGCCGCAGTGCCATTCCGAAATCAGGGAAGAAGTGGCCGATAAGAGCTCCTATCACCAAAGCGATCATGATTTGAAAAGCGACAAACTTTTTCATCATCTCCTACCTCCTTTAAATGCATGGAAAAAATTAAGAATTTTCCAATAAATAAAAATTCTAGGTGACCATGTTTTGTCCTCCTTTGGATTTAGAAAGATTTTATTTAAGAATCATTAGAATTATGAAGAAAGAAATGAAATTAGGGCGATTGAAACTCTATTTATCTAACAAAAGAGCGCTTCTTAAAAAACATGAAACTTTTTTAGAAAAATGTATTGACCCTTTTATATGATCCGTGGTATATTTTTATTCGTCGCTGATGACGCATCTGAAACACTGATGCTCAGACAGATAAGACAAACAAACTTCAAAAAGATGTTGACTTAATAAAAACGATATGTTAAGATAATTAAGTCGCCTGATTAAGCGCCCGTAGCTCAATTGGATAGAGCGTTTGACTACGGATCAAAAGGTTAGGGGTTCGACTCCTCTCGGGCGCGCCAATAACATTTAACCACGCGGGTGTAGTTTAGTGGTAAAACCTCAGCCTTCCAAGCTGATGTCGTGAGTTCGATTCTCATCACCCGCTCCATTTTGAAAAAAAATGATCTTTGAAAACTAAACAAGACAAAACGTACCTGTTAATTCGAGTTTTTATAAAAAAATCCTATGATACTTCATAGGTAGTCAGTCAAACGCTGACGAAAAACAAAACTTCGGTTTTGTACTTTTTCGGAGAGTTTGATCCTGGCTCAGGACGAACGCTGGCGGCGTGCCTAATACATGCAAGTCGAGCGGACAGAAGGGAG